>CAVQHF010000017.1:0-343710 GCA_963712205.1 uncultured Alphaproteobacteria bacterium
TAGGGAAAGGCCGGGTAGAGATGCGCGCCGGCCGGCGACACGCCGCGCAGCAAGCGCGTTGGCGAAATCGCCGCGCGACCAGGCGCCGATGCCGTCTTGCGGGTCGGGCGAGATGTTCGGCGCGACGAAATCGCCGAAACCGCTTTTCAGCACATGGCCGCCGCCGAGCTTCAGCCTGTCGTCGCCCTCGGCCTTGTCGGCGGCATGGCACGAGGCGCAGCCGCCGGCCCAGAACATGGTCTCGCCGCGCGCCGCGTCGCCCTCGGGCATCGCGGCCAGCGCCGCCTCCGGCAGGGTATCGGGGATCGTCAGGACATAGAATGCAAGCCCGCCCGCGATCGCGGCCAGAACAGCAATCGGGCGAGCCTGCGTATCATGGGATTACTGGCGGACCTGGTAGCCTTCGTGGCAGCTCTTGCAGGTGCCGAAAACCGGGCCGACGGCCGCCTTGAAGGCGTCGAGATCGGCCGGGCCGTCCCTGCCGGAGGCCTGCATGGCCGCCGCCACTACGGTCTGGAACTTGTCGAGTTCGGCGTCGAAGCCGGCGCGGTCTTCCCAGATCTTCGGCGAGGCATCGGGTGTCGGCGCCCATGTCGCTGCCTTCGGGGAAATAATCGCCGAAGGTGTGCGCCGTCGCGTTGAACGAGGCGATGACCGTCCTGCCGATGGCCGGGGCGTAGACGATCTGGTTCTTCATCAGGCCGGCGGCCGCGCCGGCGGCGGCGCCATTGGCCTGCATCAGCGCCTTGCGGTCGGCGATCGGGTCATCGGCCGCAAACGCGGCGGTGGCGGTCACGGCGAGAAGAGACAGTGCGAGAAGCGTCTTTTTCAAAGGGATCCTCCTGGGGGTTGGTGCGCTCTGGTTGGAACCGGAGATTGCGACAATTGTTCCCGCGCAGGTGGTCACTGTTTCGTGAAATCACAATTTGCGGGTGTGACACAGTGTCAACGGAAATGAAACGCGGCCCCGCAGTGGCTGCGGAGCCGCGCCGAAACAGGCTTGCGGGACGCCGGTCAGGCGGTCGCGGCCTCGTACATTTCGAGGACGTAGTCCCAGTTGATCAGGTTGTCGACGAAGGCCTCGAGATATTTCGGCCGCGCGTTGCGGTAGTCGATATAGTAGGAATGTTCCCACACATCGACGCCGAGGATCGGCGACACGCCGTGGATCAGCGGGTTCTCGCCGTTCGGGGTCTTCATGATTTCCAGCTTGCCGTCCTTGACGGCGATCCAGGCCCAGCCGGAGCCGAACTGGGTCGCGCCGGCATTGATGAAGTCGGCGCGGAACTGGTCGTAGCCGCCGAGATCGGAGTCGATCGCCGCGGCGATCTTGCCCGGCAGGGACCGGCCGCCGCCGCCCTTCTTCATCCAATTCCAGAAATGGATGTGGTTGTAGTGCTGGCCGGCATTGTTGAAGAGCCCCGGGTTCTTGCCGTGCGACTGCTTGACGATCTCCTCGAGCGCCAGCCCGTCCATCCCGGCCTCGGCCGCCAGCTTGTTGCCGTTGTCGACATAGGCCTTGTGGTGCTTGTCGTGGTGGTACTCCAAAGTCTCCCGCGACATGAAGGGCGTAAGTGCTTCGTAATCATAGGGAAGTTCGGGAAGCGTAAAGGCCATTGGGGGTCTCCTTTTCAAAATAATTCGTATCGAAACCGGCGCGCCCGGAGGATCGACCGCGCTGCCAAGCAGACACATAGAATTCCAGCGGCCTTACGGCAACAAACGAAGCAGGTTTTTTCTGCCCGTTCAGGAATGCGCCCAGTCCCAGTAGAGTTCGCGCGCCTTGGTCGCGATTGGTCCGGGCTGGAGTTCGCGGTCCTCAATCCTGATAATGGGCACGACCTTGGAATGGTTCCCGGTCGAGAAAATTTCGTCGGCGTCCATGAAATCATCGACCGTCAACGCCTTCTCGACCGTCTTGAAGCCGTATTGCAGCAGCAGATCGATCGTGCGCGAGCGCGTGATCCCGGAGAGGAATGTGCCGTTCGGGGCCGGCGTGAAGACCTGTGAATCCTTAACGATAAACACATTCGACGCGCCTGTTTCTGCGACATTGCCGAGCATGTCGCGCACCAGGCAATTATCGAAGCCGCGGCTCTTGGCCTCGAGAATGGCGCGGCCGTTGTTGGGATAGAGGCAGCCTGCCTTGGCATTGGTCGGCATGGTCTCGATAGTCGGCCGGCGGAAAGGCGAAACGGTCACCGAAAAGCCCTTCGGCGGCAGCATTGGCGCCTCGTGCAGGCACAGGCAGAATCGCGTCGATTCAGGATCGGCCGGAACCGACATGTAGCCGCCATGCTCGGCCCAGTACATCGGGCGGATATAGACAGCGGTCTTGCCGTCGAATTTCTTCAACCCGTCCCAGGTCAGTCCGACAATCTCATCCGCGCTCATGGTCGGTTTAAGGCCAAGCGCGACCGCCGATGCGTTAACGCGGGCAGCATGGCGGTCGAGATCGGGGGCGACGCCCTCGAACCAGCGAGCGCCGTCAAACACCGAAGATCCCAGCCACATGGCATGGGTGCGCGGTCCGATGATCGGCACGTTACCCTCGTACCAGTCGCCATCGACATAGGTCCACGTCGCCGTCTGGGCAGAAGTATCGACCGCCATTTCCATCTCCTCGATCATCATTCGCGGCCACGCAAACCGGATTTATGCGGCGCAGTCAATCGCCACGAGATGTTGCTACCGCACCGCCGCCTATTGACGGTCAACCGCGCTTTGCCCAATGTCTGCGCAATCGGAACGGAAAGATGTCCTTCAAAGCCTACGTATTCGACGCCTACGGCACCCTGTTCGACGTTCATGCGGCCGTGCGCAAGCATGCCGAGTCGCTCGGTCCGGCCGGCAGACAGCTCTCCGAAATCTGGCGCGCCAAGCAGCTCGAATATTCCTGGATCCGCACGCTGATGGGATCCTATACCGATTTCTGGCGGCTGACCGAGGAAGCGCTCGATTACGCGCTCGCTGTCGTTCCCGGCATCGACCCCGCGTTTCGGGACCCGCTGCTGGAAGCCTATTGGACGCTCGACTGCTACCCGGAAGTGCCCGACATGCTGGCGCGGCTGCGCGAGAGCGGCGCGTCGACGGCGATCCTGTCAAACGGTTCGACCGACATGCTCGATGCCGCCGTGCAGTCGGCTGGACTGTCGGGCCTGTTCGACGCCGTCCTGTCGGTCGACGCGATCAAGATGTTCAAGACCGCGCCGCAGGTCTACCAGATGGTGACGGACACCTTCGATCTTCAGCCCGGCGAAATCTCGTTCCAGTCGTCCAACCGCTGGGATATCGCCGGCGCGCACAAATTCGGCTTCGAAACCGTCTGGATCAATCGTGCCGGCCTGCCCGACGAATACCAGAATTACGGACCCGGACGCGTCATCGCCGACCTGACGGCTCTCTGACGCTCGGCTCAGCCAAGTGTTGCGGCGCTGCAACGGTCGCGCCAGTTTCGGCATGACCGGCGTCATACGGTCCTTTTCGCGCCGAATTTCTCTCAACATCTTCTCGCAAATACGGCTAATGGCCCTATTCCTAGTTTCGAGCAGTCGCTCGACGGCAAACGCACCGACATTGCGATGGATTTACGATGAAAGACTTTTCGCGCCGCAGCTTTCCTTGCCACATCAGCGGCTCTGACGGCCGGATTTGCCGTCAGCGCCTGCACCACGACCGACGGTCCGTCCGGCCGAGCCGGCCTCACCTTCGGCAATCCGCTGCCGGAATTCCCGCCCTATGCGACGATGTATGCCGCCGTCAGCGACAGCGGTTACGACATTCCCGCCGTCCCTTACACCAAGGTTCCGGAGCGCTTCCTGCGCCAGATCGTGCGTGATCCGACCGGCGAGCCGAAGGGCACGCTCGTCGTCGATACCGGGCTCCCATTTCCTTTATCTGGTCCTCGGCAACGGTTACGCGATCCGATACGGCGTCGGCCTCGGCCGCGCGGGCTTCGAATGGTCCGGCCGCGCCGAGATCGGCGCCAAGCGCGAATGGCCGAAATGGTTTCCGCCGGACGAAATGGTCGACCGCGAGCCGAAGCTGGAAAAATACCGCGTCAGTTACGACAAGCAGAACGACGTCTACAATGGCGGGATGGAGCCGGGAATTACCAATCCGCTCGGCGCGCGGGCGCTCTATCTCTACCAGGACGGCAAGGATACGCTCTACCGCCTGCACGGATCGCCGGAATGGAACTCGATCGGCAAGTCGGTATCGTCCGGCTGCGTACGGCTGATGAACCAGGACATTCTCGATCTCTACGACCGCGTCCCCATGAAAACGCCGGTTCTGGTCCGCTAACCGGACTTCGCTCGATCAGTCATTCGAAAACGTCGGCGACACGCCGGCGTTTTCGTCAGCGCAAGCTTTTCTTCAGGCTGCCGAGAATGCCACGGACCAGCGCGCGACCGAGCGAGGACGACACCGAGCGGGCGAGCGATTTCATCGCCGCTTCGCCGACGCTTTGCCGGTTCGACCTGCGGCGCGTCGTCGTCTTGCGGCTGCGCGATGACGACGATGTTTTCCGCCGGTCGTCATCGTCGTCATCGCCGAAATCCGGAAGCGTCCAGCGCGAACCATCATCGTCGCGACGCTCCTCTTCCTCCTCCTGGTGATGTTTTTCGGCGGCGGCCTGTTCGGCCTTCTTGTTCAGCATCTCGTAGGCGGATTCGCGGTCGATCGTCTCGTCGTATAGCCCGGCGACGGGGCTCAGCTTCATCACCTCGGCGCGTTCATTGTCCTCGATCGGTCCCAGCCGCGAGGACGGCGGACGGATCAGCGTGCGCTGCACGATACCGGGAATGCCCTTCGCTCTGCAGCGTCGAGACCAAGCGCCTCCCCGACGCCGAGTTGGGTGATCGCCTCGAAGCAGTCGAACTCCGGATTAGGCCGGAACGTTTCGGCGGCGACCTTCACCGCCTTCTGCTCGCGCGGCGTATAGGCGCGCAGCGCGTGCTGCACCCGGTTGCCAAGCTGCGACAGTACAGTTTCCGGAACGTCCAGCGGGTTCTGCGTCACGAAGAAGACGCCGACGCCCTTGGAGCGGATCAGCCGGACAACCTGCTCGACGCGCTCGATCAGGATCGATGGCGCCTCGTCGAACAGCAAATGCGCTTCATCAAAGAAGAAGACCAGCTTCGGCTTTTCCGGATCGCCGACTTCCGGCAGTTCCTCGAACAACTCCGACAACAGCCACAACAGGAAGGTGGCGTAGAGGCGCGGATTCATCATCAGCTTGTCGGCGGCGAGCACATTGATCGCGCCGAGGCCGTCGCGGGTGGTGCGCATCAGGTCTGAAATGTGCAGCGCCGGCTCGCCGAAGAAATGCTCTGCGCCCTCGCGCTCCAGCACCAGAAGCGAACGCTGGATCGCGCCCAGCGAGGCGGTGGCGACATTGCCATAACGTATCGAGATTTCCTTCGCGTTCTCGCCGAGATAATTGAGCAGCGAGCGCAGATCCTTCAGGTCGAGCAGCAACAGCCCTTCGTCGTCGGCGATCTCGAAGGCGATGTTGAGAACGCCTTCCTGCGCGTCGGTGAGGTTCATCAGCCGCGACAGCAGCAGCGGGCCCATTTCGGAGACCGTCGCGCGGATCGGATGACCCTTCTCGCCGAACAGGTCCCAGAAGATGACCGGAAATTCCTGGAACTCATAGGGATCGAGCTTGATCGTCTCGGCGCGCTTCAGGAGGAAATCCTTCGGCTCCCCTTTCGCCGCTATCCCGGAGAGATCACCCTTCACGTCGGCGCAGAACACCGGAACGCCGGCGTTGGAGAAGCTCTCGGCGAGGATCTGAAGCGACACGGTCTTGCCCGTGCCGGTTGCGCCGGTGATCAGGCCGTGACGGTTGGCGTAGCGAAGCGCCATGAATTCCTGCTGCTGGAAACTGTCATCCGGCTTGCGGCTGGCGCCAAGGAATAGCTTGTCGGTCACGTCCCACATGGTCGCCTCTTCGTCCTGCGTCGGTTCCTTCGCGTATAGTCGCCGGTGACGCTATCGGCAATGCCATGAAAAAAGCTCCGCTTTTCTCAGAAAACGGCTTTACGGCCCCAACCTTTGTGCATATTACGTAAACGTCAAAATTCGGAGGACGAAATGGACGAACTCATCTCCCGCATTACCGATGCCGTCGGTATCGATGCCGATACCGCGCAGAAGGCTGTCGGCATGATCCTTGGCTTCCTCCAGAAGGAAGGCCCGGCTGACCAGATCAAGCAGATGATGGAAGCGATGCCCGGCGTTCAGGGCCTGATCGACAATGCGCCCGAAGCCGGCGGCGGCATGTTCGGCGGCGGCGTCATGGGACTGGGTTCGGCCCTGATGGGCCTTGGCCTCGGCATGGGCGAAATCTCCGGCGTCGCCAAGCAGACCGTCGGGTTCGCCAAGGAAAAAGCGGGCGACGGCCCGGTCGACGAGGTGATCGCCGCCATTCCGGGTCTCGGCCAGTTCGTCTGATCTGCCCTCTTCTTCGTATCAGAGCCCGGCCGGTACGACCGTCCGGGCTTTTTTGTTGGCCGGCACGCGGATTGCTGCAAGAGGTTGCGCAAGGAGCAAATTCATGAACCGTCGCCGGTTTCTGTCCCGTTTTGGCACAGTTGCATTGTTTTCCGCTGTCCCTTTCGCCTCATCGGCGCAGACATTGCCGATTTCGGGCGCGCAATTGCGCGGGACGAAGAGCGCAACGGACTACGGTGTCGTGCCTGATGCCGCGGTGGATCAGTCGGCGCTGTTCCAGGCGATGGCCGATGCCGCGGCGGCCAATGGAGAAGCGATCTTCCTGCCGGGCGGGATGTATGTATTGTCCGGCATACGCCTCCCCTCCGGCCTTCGCGTCGAGGGCGTTCCCGGCCGCACGCAACTTGTCCAGGCGGGAACGGGCGCCCTTTTTCAGGCAAATGACGGCGAGTCCGTCACGCTGCGCGGATTGGTGATCGACGGACTCGATCGCGCGGCCGACGAGAACGAGGGGCTGATCGATTTCCGCAATGTCGCGGGCCTGGACATTTCGACCTGCACGCTGCGCGGCGCCGGCGCGAACGCCGTCTACCTCGAAGGCTGTTCGGGCCGTCTTCAGGGAAATTCGATCTCGGATGCGCGCCTGTTCGCCGTCTTCTCAATTGACGGCGCCGGGCTTTCGATTTCCGGAAACAATATACGCGATTGCCGCAACGGCGGCGTCATCATTCACCGGAGCGCTCCCGGCCACGACGGCGCCATCGTCACCGGCAACCGGATTTCGGATACCGGCGCGACCAATGGCGGCACCGGACAGTGGGGCAACGCAATAAACTTCTTCCGCACCGACGACGTGGTTGCCGCCAACAATGTGATTTCGAACAGCGCGTTTTCCGCCATCCGCGGTAACAGCGTGCGCGGCATGCAGGTCATCGGCAACGTCTGCCGCGACAGCGGCGAGACGGCGATCTATGCGGAATTCGCGTTCGAGGACGCGATCATCGCCAACAACATGATCGACGGCGCGGCAAACGGCATATCGGCGACCAATCTCGACCATGGCGGCCACGGCGCGACGATCACCGGCAACATCATTCGCAACCTGCGCACGACCGGCCCCTATGAACCGGACTTCCCGGGCTTTGGCACCGGCATCGGCGTCGAGGCGGACGCCACGGTGACCGGTAATGTCATCGACGGCGCGCCTCTCTACGGCATCAACGCCGGCTGGGGGCCTTATCTGCGCGATGTCGTCGTCTCGGCGAACACGATCCGTGGCGCACGCTTCGGTATCGGCGTCTCGGCCGCCGACGGTGCGGGTCATGCGCTCATCCGGGGCAACCTGATCTCGGCACGCGAAACGGGCATCCAGACGCATGAATGGGGCAAGCCGGTTCGCCCGACCTTCTCGCCGAGCCGGAAATGCGCCGGCCAACGTGACCGTGTCCGGCAATATCGCGACGTCAGGCTGAAACCGGCCGGATTTCGCCGACCTCGATCCCGTTCCAGTTCTTCAATGACCCGCCGCGTCAGCGGCTCCAACCGGATGCGCATCGCATCGTCATGACCGAGCAGGCGCAGCAGCACGGAGGCGAGCATGATTTCGGCGGCCGCCGCCGAGCCGTCGTCGCATTTCAGCGCGATGCCAAGTCCGGCGCCGGGCAACGCGGCCACATAGAAGCCGTCGGCTCCCGTCTTGGCGTAGATCGCCCCCTCGCCCGCTTCCATGGCGCGCACGCAGAACCTGCCGGTTCCCGCCGTGAACCAGGGATTGGCGATGCAGGCGTCCATCAGCCTTTTCGCCGCCTTCGCGCGTTCCGGCGCGAGGTTCTTGCCGGTGGCCGCCTTGGCGAAGCCCTGCGCCATCGCGCGCAGCGGAAAGGCATAGGCCGGGATCGAGCACCCGTCGATCGCGTGTTTCCCGTCGGAGAGCCTGTAACCCGTCATGTCCTCCATCGCTGCCTTCACCTGGCGCTGGATTTCATGTTCCGGCTTCACATAGCCGGCAGGCGCGATGCCCTGATGGCATGCGGCGCAGAGAAAACCGGCATGCTTGCCGGAACAGTTGTTATGCAACTGGTTCGGCGTCTGTCCGCTGTCGCACGAACTCGCGCAATTGCGCATCGCCGAGATTGGGCCAGTGGCATCCGCAGCCGAGATCGGCTTCCGAAAGCCCGGCCCTGGCGAGCATCTCCCGCGCCGCGGCCACGTGGCCCTCCTCGCCGGAATGGGAGGCGCAGGCCATCGCAAGTTGCTCGTCGCTCAGGCCGTAACGGTCGGCGGCGCCGCTTTCGACCAGCGGCAGCGCCTGGAACAATTTGACCGACGAACGCGGATAGATCGGACGGTCAACGTCGCCGGTCGACCAGACGAGCCTGCCGTCACCATCCGACACGGCGATCGCGCCGCGATGGCGCAAATCGATGGTGCCGCCGCGAACGGTTTCGACCAGGACAGGATTGATCACGCGTGCTCCCCTCTCATGGGTCAGATCGACTGGTTGTAGGCGCCGACTTCACTGTTCTCGCGCAGGATCGCGTCGACCGCGCGGAACATGGCGAGCTTGCGCTCCTCGGATACGGGGCTCTCCACGACGACGACCAGTTCCGGCTTGTTGGACGATGCGCGAACCAGCCCCCATGTGCCATCGTCGGCAACGATGCGAATGCCGTTCACAGTGACCAGATCGGCGATCGGATGTCCGGCTACCGTCTCGCCGGCCTCCTTCATCGCCGTGAACCGGTCGACCACGCGTTTAACGACGTCGTATTTCACCTCATCGCCGCAATGCGGCGACATGGTCGGCGAGCCGTAGGTCAGCGGAAGGTCGCGGTAGAGATCGGCCATCGACTTGCCCGGATTGCGGTCGAGCATCTGACAGACGGCGATCGCCGTGACCAGGCCATCGTCATAGCCACGCCCGATTGGCGCGTTGAAGAAGAAATGGCCGGATTTCTCGAAACCGGCAATCGCACCAAGTTCCGTCACTCGCCGCTTGATGTAGGAGTGGCCGGTCTTCCAGTAGTCCGTCACCGCCCCGTTTTCCAGCAGCACCGGATCCGTCATGAACAGCCCGGTCGACTTCACGTCGACGACGAATTTCGCATTCGCGTGCAGCGAGGAAATGTCGCGCGCCAGCATCACGCCGACCTTGTCGGCGAAAATTTCGTTGCCTTCATTGTCGACGACGCCGCAGCGGTCGCCATCGCCGTCGAAACCGAGGCCGACATCGGCGCCGGTCTCCAGAACCTTGTCGCGGATGGCATGGAGCATCTCCATGTCCTCCGGATTGGGGTTGTAGCGCGGGAAGTTGAAGTCGAGCTCGGTATCGAGCGGGATCACCTCGCAGCCAATGCGCTCCAGCACCTCCGGCGCAAAGGCGCCCGCCGTCCCGTTGCCGCAGGCGGCCACGACCTTCAGCTTGCGCTTCACCGCGACGCCGTCGACCAGATCGTCGACATATGTCTTGCGGAAATTCTCGATCGTTTCGTAAGAACCGCCGCCAGTCAGATCGAAATCGCCGCCAAGGACGATATCGCGCAGCTGGCCCATCTCGTCCGGTCCGAAGGTCAGCGGGCGCTCGCAGCCCATCTTCACGCCGGTCCAGCCGTTCTCGTTGTGCGAGGCGGTGACCATGGCGACCGACGGCACATCGAGCGCGAACTGGGCGAAATAGGCCATCGGCGAGAGCGCCAGGCCGATATCCTTCACCTCGGCACCGGCCGCCATCAATCCCTGCGCCAGCGCCAGTTTTATCGACAGCGAGTAACCGCGGAAATCATGGCCGACAACGATCTTCGGCCCGGCACCAAGGCGCCGGATCAGCGTGCCCAATCCCATTCCGAGCGCCTGAACACCGAGCAGGTTCAGTTCGGGTTGCTTGTCCGATGCCGGTTGCCCGAACCACCAGCGCGCGTCGTATTCGCGAAACCCGGTCGGCTTGACCAGCGCCTGCGTCTCGAATTCGAAGCTGTTCGGTTGCAGTTCTGCGCGTGGTTTCATTGACTATTTCCCGATCCCGCCATCTGATTGAAGACCGGCCCCTACGGAACCGGATGCAGGGATTTCGTGCCATCTTCCGCGCCGCCGGGCAAGCGCTTCCACGCTCGGAATAAAAACCGCCACAGAATGACATCGCGCACTTGCGGGATCATGGTTCGGGCGCTATAGACCGCTTCCGTTTGGTCGCGGAGTGTAGCGCAGCCTGGTAGCGCACCTCGTTCGGGACGAGGGGGTCGCAGGTTCAAATCCTGCCACTCCGACCATTCCTCCAAAAAGCCCCGCATGCGTGATTCGCACGATACGTCGCCCGGATGTCGGCGAGCGGTATCAATCTGTTCGGGAAGATTGGAGTTTGGGTGATCTCACGCGGGGGTGGAGCGTCGGTCGACCACCCAAACTCCGTCGGGGTGCGCTGCAATATCATGTCAGCGAGAGGCAAATTAGGTCCGGTTCGTTAATCATGGATGGGCCGACGAACCCCAATTTCTTGCCCCCTCACAATTATCCTCCGAAATCCACCGTACCCAGCGCAGGCATGCGAAGGTTAACAGATCAGAATCAGAGGCCTGCAAGAAAGCGCCGGTTCGATCGCGCGGATATCCAGCCCAGCGGATTCATGCTTGTATGACAACAAGATGGACAATGCAGGGCGGGAATGACAAGGGAAACCCTTCCGATCGAACGACGATCCGCGGAGCGTGCAGCCTGTGCTCACCTGGCCGAAATCCGTATTGGATCCACGGTGACCTTTCGGGCGATCATCAAGGATCTGTCAGAGCATGGCGCGCGGCTGCAGATACCGGAAAATGCCTGGCTGCCCGGCAAATTCGAACTGTCGGTTCCGGGCATCGGGCTCAACCGGAAGGCAGTATGCAAATGGCGCCGGCGGGATTTTGCCGGCCTTGAATTCGACATAATAAGCGAGTAACGGCGCCCTCAATCGCGGTTGTTCTGCATTCCCTTCGACAATCTGCTTTCACTTTGGCCGGCATGACCGGCCTTTGGCAGTTGCATTCTGCGCCATCGGTTGCGCGGACGCGGAACAACCTTTTGCAATTCACGTCGGCAGCGCATCGTGATCCGATGGATTCGATGCCTCGAACATTTTTGATACGGACCCCGAAGTTGCACAATCCGCTCCCTCTCTCCGCCACGCAGGATTCGGAACTCGTTGCGCGAATAACCGGCTGTAAAACCAGCTATGACGTTCTCCGGCTGATCCGGGAAATCGCGAAAACCCACGGCTTCGAATTCTTTTCCATCATTCGGCTTCCGCAAGGCGATGAACGCCAGCTGGCGTCGGTATCCATCATCAGCAACTGGCCACCGGAGCTCATAAGCAGCTACGACCGGTTGGGGTTGCTCGAGGACAGCCCGGTCATCAAGGCATTGCGCAGGAGCGTCCAGCCGTTTGTGTGGGATCTGTACGAGCTCAACGAACAGCGCCCGGACAAACACAGAAACGAAGTCAACGAACTTTTCGCCCAGTTCGGGTTCCGTGGCGGCGTCTACTTTCCGACACAGGATCCTTCGGGCGGGCGCGGTGCGGTGTCATTTGCCGGCACGCGGGAAGAACCCTCGTCGATCGAGATGTTTCGATTGAGCTTCATTTCCAACCTGCTTTATGAGCGGGTTGCCGAAATCGGCAAAGCGGACCAGGCCGGCGAACAGACCCTGAGCGCGCGCGAACGCGAATGCCTGCATTGGACGGCGAGCGGCAAGACCAGCCATGAAATCGCAACCATTCTCGGCCTGTCCGAACATACGGTTAACCACTATCTAAGCGCCGCCTGCCAGAAACTCGGGGCCGCAAACCGCGCTCACGCAGTTGCAAAAGCGATCCGCTCAGGATTTCTGGACTAAGCGCGATGAAGAATGATCCACAATCGCAGCTGAGCATCGAGATCCTGGACAAGCCGCGTCCACCGCAAGCCATGGAGGACATCGGCCTGGGTGACGCCTGCCTGCTCGATGTACTTGCGCAATTCGATCTCTACGGCGTGTGGCGTACCGATCTCGAGACGGGCATGGTCTACTGGAGCCGCGATGTCTTCGAAATCTACGGTTTGCCCGAACAGGACGGGCCGGTCGACGTTCGCAAGGCGATCGAGGCCTTTCACCCGGACGACCGTGCATTGGTCTCAAGTTGCTTCGAGGAAGCGGCAGCGCGCAAGACCGGCTATCGTTTCGTCCTGAGGCTGCAGTGTGCTGACGGAAGCTACAAGCTCGTCAAGTCAAGTGGCCGCTATCGCATCAACCAGGACGGCCGCGAAGAGATTTTCGGAACATTCTCACAGTTCCATGAACGCGTGCGCGCCGTCGCCGTGATTGCCTGAATCACCGCTTTTCCGATACAACCTGCCGGGGGCCGACGGCCGCGAAACGGTTAACAATATGAATTCGAGTTTTAACTGTTTTGCGCGACACTGTTGCTGTATCGGCTCAATTACGGGATTTATGACGCCTTCAGGGGCACTGCCCGCGCTTGCCGATTGACGAATTCCGTCAACTATACAGTTTGAGTGCAGCGTAACGGAGTGAAGGCATCGGTTTGGCGGATTCGGCGACGATCAGTCCCAAAACAGCAGCATCAGGGCGGCAATCGCGATCGCGGTTCCGCGTATTTGTCGCGCGCGCCGGGTTGGCGATCGCGCTCGCGCCCGCGTTTGTCGCGCCAGGTCCGGCGTCCGCCCTGGAGCTTTTCGGCTATTGCCTTTTCGGAGACTGCAAAACCCGCGACGACAGCGGCGGCCTGATCGATCCGAAACGCTACGACGTATCCCTTGACGTCACCGCCAGCGGACAACCGGACCGCGACTTGAAAAAGGCGATCGAGAACGCGTCCCTCCTCTGGCAGGGCCGCAAATCACCCGCCGCCGGGTCGGCCGGTCTGCTGACGCGGGCCAAGGCCGACTACAAGCGCATCCTCGCCGCGCTCTACAATGACGCGCGCTACGGTGCGGAAATTTCGATCACCTGGAACGGACGCGAAATTGCGAATGTACCGGCGGGCACCGAACTCCCGGACAATGCGCAACTGGCGATATCCGTGCGCGCCGAACCACGGTTCCTTTTCGGCAACACGGAAATCCTCAATACCGCACCGCCGGCGGCGCGCCGTGGCGACCGCGTCGCACTGCCGTCCGACGAAGGCTTCGTACCGGGCGCACCCGCCTATGCCGCGACGGTGAAGAAAGCCGGCCGCCTCGCCGTCGACGCGTGGCGCCAGCAGGGCTATGCCAAGGCGCGGATCGCCGCACAGGCTGTCACCGCCAGTCACGACACGGGCGAATTGAATGTCGCGCCTGACGGTCGAGCCGGGACAGCGCGCGGTCTACGGCCCGGTCGAGGTGGAGGGAACGGATCGCATGCGCGCCCGGTTCGTCGCGCGGCAGACCGGCCTCAAGCAAGGCGCGGAATACGATCCGGACGACCTGAAGCGCGCCGAGAAGCGGCTACAGCGCCTCGGCGTGTTCCGCTCGGTCTCGCTGAAGGAAGCGGACGCGATCGGGCCGGACGGCAGATTGCCCTTTTCCCTCACCGTGCAGGAAAGCAAGCTGCACCGCGTCGGGGTCGGCGCGACCTTGTCAACCACCGACGGTGCCGGCGTCGAGGGATACTGGCTGCATCGAAACCTGTTCGGACGCGCCGAGCGTCTGCGTTTCGACGGCCGGGTGTCGGGTATCGATTCGAGCGCGGATTTCGACAAGCTCGACTATTTTCTCGGCACGGAGCTCACTCTGCCGGGCCGTTTCACGCCCGACACGGACATCGTGATCGGCGGGTTTTTCGAGCGGGAAGTGCTCGAGCTCTATACCAAGAACCGCGTATCGGCGTCGGTCTATGCCAACCAATTCGTCAGCGACGAACTGACCGTGCGAGCCGGTACCTTTGTCACCTACGGGGAATATGACGACGTCTTCGGCACGCGTCGCTTCGGCCTTGGCGGACTGGACGCGTCGGTCGAATACGACACCCGCGACAACAAGCTCAATCCGAAACACGGTCTTTACGCGAGGTTCGCGGCCAAGCCGTTTTACGAATGGGAATTCAACAATGCCGTCGGCAAGTTCGAGGGCGAGACCCGAGTCTTCGTCGGTCTCGGCGCACAGGAACGCACCGTACTGGCGGCGCGGCTGAAGGTCGGTTCGATCGTCGGTGCGCCGATCTCGGAAATCCCGCAGGACGAACTCTTCCTGGCAGGCGGCGGTTCCTCGGTGCGCGGCTACACGTATCGCAGCATCGGGGTCGACGTTCCCGGTGGAACCTCGGGCGGCCGGTCGTTGTTCGAAGCCTCGGCAGAAATCCGCCAGGACATCACCGACGCGTTCGGCCTGGTCGGCTTCGCCGATATCGGGCAGGTCAACGAAGGAGCGGCTCCCGACTTCTCAGGCAACCTGCGCGTCGGCGCCGGCATCGGTCTGCGGTATAATACGGGCTTCGGCCCGCTCCGGCTCGACGTGGCGTTCCCGCTGAATGCTCAGTCCGGGGATCCCGATTTTGCGATCTATGCGGGGATCGGACAGGCATTCTGATGACAGCAAATCGCTTCCTTTCCCGTTTCCTGTTGCTCGTTCTTTGCCTCTGGCCCGGTGTGCTGGCGCATGCGCAAACCCAGGACGACGAGGAGAAGTCCTCTCTCATCCGCTTCGTGGAGGAACAACTCTCCGCGCCGAACCGCCAGATTTCGCTGAACGGCATCAAGGGAACGCTCTCATCCGATGTCCGCTTCGACAGCATCACCATCGCCGACAAGGACGGCGTCTGGCTCACCATCGTCAATCCGCGGCTGCAATGGAGCCGCACCGCTTTGTTGACCGGCAAGCTCAGCATCCAGAGCCTTAGCGCGGAGCGGATCGACTGGCCGCGCATGCCGGCGGCTGACAAAAGCCTTCCCGCACCTGAATCGACGCAATTCAGCCTGCCGGAATTGCCCGTCAGCGTTCAGATCGGCGAGATCGCCATTGACGAGGCGCATTTCGGCGAGCCGGTCTTCGGCCTCGCCTCGACGCTTTCGCTCAACGGCAACCTTTCTCTCGGCGACGGCGCGCTCGCAACGAAACTCGATATCGCCCGTCTCGACGGCCCCGGCGGCCAGCTTGCGCTGGAGGCGAATTATTCCAATGCGTCCTCGCAACTCGGTGTCAACCTGTCGCTGCAGGAAGCGGCGGACGGCGTTGTCGCCAATCTGCTCAATATTCCGGACCGCCCGCCCGTGGCGCTGACAGCCAGCGGCGAAGGCCCGCTCGACAATTTCGATTTGAACCTCGCATTCGATGTCGCCGGCGAACGCATCGCAACCGGCAGTTTCAGCCTGAATGACGCGGTCTTCTCCGGTGACCGGCGCGCGGATATCCGGCTTTCGGGGCCAATCGCAAAGATCCTGCCGGAAGCCCATCGCGCGTTCTTTGGCGCCGAAACGTCTCTTACCGCCGACGTGGTCCTGCATCAGGGCGGCGCCATCGACTTGCGGCAACTGAAGCTCGACAGCGGCGCGCTCGACATCACAGCATCCGGATCCACGGTCGCGGACGGGTTTCCGAGCGAGTTCACGGCCGACATGACGCTGCGCTCCGCCGACGGTGCGCCGGTTTTGCTGCCGCTTTCCGGCGATCCTGTCACCGTCGACAACGGCACACTGAAACTGCGATACGGTGCCGGCGGATGGACGCTTGCCGGATCGATCTCCGGTATCGACACAGCAAAGGCGAAGATCGGCCAGGTCCGCCTCGACGGCTCGGGCAACGTTACCGGCGTGAACAATCCCGACAGCCGCTCGATCACGTTCAAGCTCGACGGCGACGCCGAAGGAATCAGCCCGGACGATCCCGGCATCGCCCGCGCAATCGGCGACCGCGTCGCCTTTGCCGCCGGCGGCGACTGGTCCTCCGGAAATCCGGTGCGCCTCGCAACCGCGTCGGTCCAGGGCGATACAGTCAGGATCGGCGCACAGGGCCTGATGGACGGCCTCACATTCAAGGGCAAGGCGCGAATCGAAGCCGCTGATCTGGCGGCATTTTCGCTGATCGCCGATCGCGACCTCGCCGGCAGCACCGCGCTGGCCGTCGATGGCGACATCGGGCTGGCTGGCGGCTCGTTTGACCTCGCATTCGACGGCACGCTCACCGACGCAAGTTTCGACAGCCCCGCAGCGGACCGGCTGCTGTCCGGCGAAACGAAGCTGACGGGCAGCGCCGCGCGGTCACCTGACGGTCTCCGTTTCCGCGAACTGAACCTCGCCAACGACCAGGCAAGCGCGCGCATCGACGGCGTGTTCGCGAGCCACAGCGCCAATCTGCGCGCCCATGCCGAGATTTTCGATATCGCACGCATCGACGAGCGCGGTTCGGGCCGTCTCACGGTCGATGCGTCCATCGACAAACCGGAAGGGTCGGAGCGCTCCGCCCCGTTCGACATCAGCGCTCGGCTCGGCTTCGGTGAGGGACGCCTCGTCGGTCGTGCAGTGCCGAATGCCGAGCTCGCATTCGACGGCCGCATGGACGCCAGCAACATCACCGGCGATATCAAGGGAAGCGGCCTGATCGGCGGCGAGACCATCAACATCGCCGGCGCATTCGCGCGCAACGGCGAGCGACTGTCGCTATCGGATTTTGCCGCACGCATCGGTTTCAGCCAACTGACGGGCGATGTCACGGTCGAAAACAGTCTCGCCGACGGGCGGATCGGTATCGTTTCGAACGACATATCTCCCCTCGCCGCGCTGGCCCTTGCGGATGCGGCAGGCGTCGTCAACGGCACCGTCACGCTTTCGGCGCCAGACGGCCGCCAGGACGCGACAGCCGTCATCACGGTTTCGAAGGCACGCTACGAGACGACGAAAATCGGCAATGCCGATATCGAGGCAAAGGTCCGCGACCTGTTCGGCACGCCGCGCATCGACGCCAAGGTCGACGGCCGCGCAATCGACGCCGCCGGGATCGCAATCTCCACGCTCTCGGCGACCTCGGCAACGGACGGCAATACGACGCGCTTCACCGCGAAGGCGGCGCTCGACAACGGCACACGCGTCGCAGCCAACGGCAATCTGCAAACGACAGCCGGCGGTTTCGACGCCACGCTTGAGACGCTTACGGCGCAATCGCGCTACGGTGACGTGAAGCTTACCGCGCCCGCGACCATATCGCGTTCGGGCGGCACGACGCGGATCGAGACCCTTCAGGCGAATGTCGCCGGCGGGCGCGTCTCGGCGTCCGGCACAATTGCCGAGACCATCGACATCAGCGCAAGCGTCTCCGCCCTGCCGCTATCGATCGTCAATGGCTTCCGGCCCGATCTCGGCCTCGGCGGCACGCTCGACGGTTCCGTCAAGGTTTCCGGCACGACCGGAAGCCCGCAAGCCTCTTTCACGATCCGCGGGAACGGGCTCGATGCAGCCGCACTTCGTTCGGCGTCCGTCTCCCCGATCGCCCTGACGGCCTCGGGAAGCTACCGGGACGGAAACATTCAACTGGCGCAGGTGACGGCCCGCAATGCCCAGGACCTCGATTTCACGGGCTCGGGCACGATCCCGCTGTCGGGAGGCGGCCTGTCCGTGCGGGTCAATGGCGGCGTGCCTCTGGCCTTTGCGGAGCGGTTCCTGGCCGAACGTGGTACCCGGCTCGGCGGTACGCTGCGCATCGACGCGACGGTGACCGGTTCGCTGGCCGCGCCGAATGCCGATGGGCTGTTCTCGCTTTCCGGCGCAACGGTCAGCGATCCGCTCTCCAATCTGAGGCTGAACCAGGTTGGCGGCGTCGCCGGGTTGCGTGGCGACACGATCTCCATCAACCGCTTCACCGGCCAGTTGGCCGGCGGCGGCTCGGTCAGCGTCAGTGGAACCATCGGCCTGTCAGGCGGTCTGCCCGCCAATCTCGATATCGTGCTCTCCAACGCCGTCTATTCCGACGCCGAGACGATCCGAACAACCCTTTCGGGCAATCTTTCCGTGACGGGCCAACTGACCGCCGGGCCGCTTCTCTCCGGCCGGATCGATCTGCTCGGCACCGAGATCACCGTACCGGAAACGATCGGCAACGAGGCCGATCTGCTGGAGGTGCGTCACGTCGATCCCGACGGCGCGACCTTGCGCACGCTGCAGCGCATCGAGGCCGTCCTGCCGAAGGACGGCGGCAGCGCGCCCCAGGCGCCCGATTCGACTCGACGTCACCATCAACTCGCCAAACCGGATTTTCGTGCGCGGCCGCGGCATCGATGCCGAACTCGGCGGACGGCTGCGCGTCACCGGTCCGCTCGACGCCTTGCAGCCGGTCGGCTCCTTCAACCTGATCCGCGGACGGCTGTCGATCCTCAACAAGCGGCTGCAACTGACCGAAGGCCGCATCACGCTGACCGGATCGCTCGATCCGATGATCAAACTCGTCGCACAGGTGAGCGGCGACGAAATCGTCGCCAATGTCGGCCTGAGCGGGCGCGCATCCGACCTGTCGCTCGACCTTTCCTCCTCGCCCGAACTGCCGCAGGACGAAATCCTGGCGCGTGTCCTGTTCGGCAAGGGAATCGCGAATCTCTCACCGCTCCAGATCGCCAATCTCGCCACGGCCGCCGCGTCGCTTGCCAGCGGCGGAAGCGGTGTCGGCCTGTCCGAGCAAATCCGTCGCGGGATCGGCGTCGACGACCTCGACGTCGTCCAGGACAAGGAAGGCAATGTCGCGGTGAAGGCCGGCAAATATATCCAGGACAACGTCTATCTGGACGTGCAGGCCGGTCAGAGCGGCGGCGAGGCGTCGATCAATCTCGATGTGACCGACAGCCTGACCGCCAAGGGCACGGTCAATTCCGACGGCGATACCAAATTCGGCATCTTCTTCGAGAAAGATTACTGACGACGGTCAGGCGCGCAGGTTGACGAGCTTCGCCCGGTCCATGCCGAGCGCGGCAAGCGCATTGCGCACGATCCCTGCCCTGTCGAGGCACGCGATCTCGTACATCCGGGCCGGGCTCGCCTGATCCATGAAGATATCGGGCATCACCATGGAGCGGACCTTGAGATCGCCGTCCAGCATTCCGGTCTCGCTCAGATAATGCAGCACGTGCGAGCCGAAGCCGCCGACGGAGCCTTCTTCCAGGGTGATCAGCACTTCGTGCTCGCGGGCGAGCCGCTTCACAAGGTCACGGTCGAGCGGCTTGGCGAAACGGGCATCGGCGACAGTCGTCGACAGGCCGTAGCTGTCGAGTTCTTCCGCGGCGAGCAGTGCATCCTTCAGCCGCGTACCGAGTGACAGCAGCGCGATCTTCGTTCCTTCGCGGACGATCCGGCCCTTGCCTATCTCCAGGATTTCGCCGCGCTCCGGCATCTCGACGCCGACGCCCTCGCCGCGCGGATAGCGGAAGGCGACCGGACCCTCGTCATAGGCGGCGGCTGTGCGCACCATATGCTTGAGTTCCGCCTCATCGGCCGCCGCCATGACGACAAAGCCGGGCAGGCAGGACAGAAAAGCGATGTCGAAGGAACCCGCATGCGTCGCCCCGTCGGCGCCGACGAAACCGGCGCGGTCGATCGGAAAGCGCACAGGCAGCTTCTGGATCGCGACGTCGTGGACGACCTGGTCGTAAGCGCGCTGCAGGAAGGTCGAATAGATCGCGGCAAAGGGTTTCATGCCGTCGGCGGCCATGCCGGCGGCGAAGGTCACAGCGTGCTGTTCGGCAATGCCGACGTCATAGGTACGGTCCGGGAAAACCTCCTGGAAGAGATCGACGCCGGTTCCCGACGGCATCGCCGCCGTGATCGCGACCACCCGGTCGTCGTGACGGCCTTCCTCGACCAGCGCCTCCCCGAAAACCCTGGTGTAGGCGGGCGCGTTCGGCTTGGGTTTGGCCTGTGCGCCGGTGATGACGTCGAACTTGGCCACGCCGTGATACTTGTCGGCCGCCTGTTCGGCGGGGGCATAGCCCTTGCCCTTTTGCGTGACGCAATGGATCAGGACCGGTCCGGAAATATTGTCGCGCACGTTGCGCAGCACCGCCAGCAGCGTCGGCAGGTCGTGCCCGTCGATCGGGCCGATATGATAGAAGCCCAGTTCCTCGAACAGCGTGCCGCCCGTGACATAGCCGCGCGCATGTTCGACCGCGCGCGTGATGGCGCGATCGACCCGGCGACCGAGATAGGCCGTCAGCTTCTTGCCGAAGTCGCGGAAGCCCATATAGGTGCTGCCGGAGGCGAGCCGCGCCAGATAGGCGCTCATCGCACCCGTCGGCGGCGCAATCGACATGTCGTTGTCGTTGAGGATCACAATCTGGCGGGCATTGAGCGAACCGGCATTGTTCATCGCCTCAAACGCCATGCCAGCCGACATGGCGCCGTCGCCGATGACCGAGATTACCTGGCGCGGCACGTCCTGCAGACGCGCGGCCTCGACCATGCCGAGACCGGCCGAAATCGACGTCGAGGAATGGGCCGTTCCGAAGGGATCGAATTCGCTTTCGGAGCGTTTCGTGAAGCCGGACAGGCCGCCTTCCTGGCGGATCGTGCGGATACGGTCACGCCGTCCGGTCAGAATTTTGTGCGGATAGCACTGATGACCGACATCCCAGATCAGCCGATCGTGCGGCGTATTGAAAACATGGTGGATTGCGATCGTCAGTTCCACGACGCCGAGCCCGGCCCCGAGATGGCCACCGGTACTCGAAACGGCATCGATCATCTCCGCGCGCACTTCTCCCGCAAGGTCCGGAAGGACCTTGTCTTCCAGGGCGCGCAATCGCGAAATGTCGGTGATGCCGTCCAGAAGAGGCGTATGCGGGGGGCTTGTGCTCAAATTCCTGATCCGTTTCTCCGTTCAGCCATAGCCGAAACAGCGCCCCGACGACAAGCAGGCGAGGCGTTTTGCAGTCAAAGATGGCGGTACGATGAAGCTTTTCAATCCGCAAGTCGCCGTCAGGCGAGCAATTTGTCCTGACGGGCGCGCAATTCGGCGATCAGCGAGCCCTCTTTCGGCCTTGCATTGTCCCAGGTGACCAGCTCGCCCTTCGCAATCGGTTTCAGGGCGGCCCCGTTCTCGAGAAGACCGCAGGGGATGGCATTGGAGCGCCTGGCGTCCTCGGCAGTCAGCGTCCATGAACGGTAGCAATACTGGCCAACGGCATCGAGCGTTTCGCCTGCTTTGATATCGCGTTTGGCAACGGCACAGACCTCCGCCACCCGCTTCGGCAGAGGTACCATGTCACGCTTGCCGTGCAGGACAACGCGGGCCGCCGTCAGCGGCACTTCGAGCGACGTCAGGTGATAGGGGCGGTGAAAGGTGAAATAAGGTCCCTCGCCCATCTTCAGGTCCGACATGCGCTCGTGGATACGCGGATGTTCGGCCTTGATGACCACGAAGATACCCGGAGAGACGCCCTTGCCAATGGAATAGTCGACGCATCCGGGCTTCGACAGCACGCCGCCATCATCCTTCGGGATCAGCACCGAGGCCAGTTGGTCCACCGTCGCGCGCGGGCCATGCATGCCCGGCACGTCCGGGACAAGGCCGGTCGCGTTGGCGATCGCCGCCATCTCGACCATCGTCTTCGAACCGTCGACGAACTCGACCAGCATGCGGACATTCATGTTCCGCCGGTCGGCTTCTTCCTGGTAATCGTCCGGCACGGCATCGAAATTGAGCGGATTGTTCTTGCCCTTGCCGGCGCAGACGACCGAATGCCCCATGGCTGTGACGAATTCGATGATCTCCATGCAGGAGGAGGGTTCGTCGCCGGCGCCCAGCGTATAGATCACACCGGCCTTGTCGGCCTCGTGCTTCAGATAGGGGCCGATGCAGACGTCGCATTCGACGTTCATCATGATGAGATGTTTGCCGTGGCCGATCGCCCGCATGCCGATGCCGGCCCCGGCTTCGGGCACGCCGGTGGCGTCGATCACCACGTCGATCATGCCGTGCGAAAGCGCGAGATCCAGATCCCGTGTGACGGCGATCTTGCCGGCTTCCATGGCGGCCGACATCTGGTCGTGGCTGGAGACGTCGCGTGTATGGCCGGGTTCGCCATAGGCCATTTCGGCGCCGATCGCGGCGCGGCCTTGCGTGCGCTCCACCACCGCGCCGACGCGGATACCCTGCATCTGCGCGACCTGGGTAAAAATGTCGGTTCCCATCTCGCCGGTTCCGACAAGGCCGATGCGGATCGGCTTGCCTGACAAGGACCGTTCGCGCAGCTCGGCTGCGAGACCGGTCAGGGCGACGTTGGGCGGTAATATCGGCATGGAATCTCTGGCAACACGTGCTGTCCGCAGGCGACCCGCGGGATCGGAACCTTCTTCACCATTGACGCGGCGAAAGCAACTACCAGGACGGAAATGTCGCACCGCAAATGCGCCTTACGAAGGCGGATTTCCGAGTCCGATCAAATCGTTGCGGGTAATCGTGGATGCCCGCTGTCAACGCGCTGAGAAACCAATTCAACGCGCCGCGCTAAAGGTCGAGCGATTTCAACAGCCCTGACGACCTCCTCCCGGACGTCGCTCATGCTTCAGCGCGAGCATGATGTTCGCCTCGAGGAAGCCGAATTTCGACCCGCAGTCGAAGGTCCGTCCCTTGAAGGAGACGCCGAAGAACGGTTCCGACTCCAGCATGGTCAGCATCGCGTCGGTCAGCTGGATCTCGCCGCCCGCCCCGGTCGCCTGCGTCGACAGGATGCCCATGATCTGCGGCTGCAGGATGTAGCGGCCATTGATGTAGAGATTGGAGGGAGCCGTGCCCGGCGCCGGCTTTTCCACCATGCCGGTGATCTCGAAGGCGGCGCCCTTTTGCGCGCCCGTGGCCACGATGCCGTATTTGTGCGCAAGGTCAGGCGTCGTTTCCTGCACCGAAATGATATTGCCGCCGACATCGTCATAGGCATCCATCATCTGCTTGAGGCAGCCAGGTTCGCCGTCCATGACCATGTCCGGCAGCAAAACGGCAAAAGGCTCGTCGCCGACGATGTCGCGGGCGCACCAGACGGCATGACCAAGGCCCAGCGGCTTCTGCTGGCGGGTAAAGCTGATCTGGCCAGCGCCGGGCGTTTGCGCATCGAGTGCCTCCGCGGCCGCGGTCTTGCCGCGCTCGCGCAGCGTCGCATCGAGTTCGTACTGGTAATCGAAGTGATCCTCGATCAGGACCTTGCCACGTCCGGTGACGAAAACTACATGCTCGATCCCTGCCTCGAAGGCTTCATCGACGCAATATTGCACGACCGGCCGGTCGACGACCGGCAGCATTTCCTTCGGCAGCGTCTTGGTCGCAGGAAGAAAACGGGTACCCAGACCGGCAACGGGGATGACGGCTTTACGGACAGGTTTGGCCATGTCGGTATTAACTCTCCTTTGATGCGATGGGTTTTCAGCGAAGCTTTCGCAGTGCAACATAATGATATTATGAAACGACGTAACCCACGGTTAGGTTCCGTTGCAAGATGCGGCAGCATGACAGAGATGCCCTTCAGGCCTGACGGCCATCCTTGTTTCACATGCAGAACTGCTTGATAAGCACGAAGCACATCACAACTCGAAATTGGTACTCCAGGAATGAGCGAATTCAGAATAGACGATCTCGTCGAAGCGACGCGGGCGGCGGGCGTGGCCGCGATGAAGATTTATGCGCGCGATCACGAAGTCGCATTGAAGGACGACAAGAGCCCGGTGACAGAAGCGGATCTCGCCGTGGACAACATGCTTTTCGGTGTTCTCAGCAAGCAGTATCCCGACATCCCCGTTGTCACGGAAGAACGTGCCGCCACGCACGAGAATGCTCCATCGAACGGCCGCTTTTTCCTTGTCGATCCGATCGACGGAACCAAGGAATTCATCCGCAAGACCGGCGAATTCACGATCAATATCGCGCTGATCGAAGACGGCGAACCGATTGCGGGGATCGTATACGCGCCGGCCACAGGACGGATGTTCGTCGGTGACCGGACAACCGGCGCCCGCGAGATCGACGAGAACGGTTCGGCGCATGAAATAGCGGTCCGGACCTGCGGCCCGCAACCGACGGCGGTCGCCAGCCGCTCGCACATGACGCCGGAAACGGAATCCTTCATTTCGGAAAATAAAATTGGCGAATGCGTGAATGCCGGATCGTCGCTGAAATTTTGCCTTGTCGCGGCGGGCGAAGCGGACATTTATCCGCGTTTCGGGCCGACGATGGAATGGGATACCGCCGCCGGTCACGCGGTTCTGGCCGCGGCGGGTGGCAAGGTTTTGACATGCGACGGTTCCCCACTTAGCTACGGCAAATCCCAGTTCAGGAACCCGAATTTCATCGCCGCGTCGTCCACCGTCAAATATATCGTTCCCGCAAACGCGCTGCCCGTTTGAGGCCCGTGTGCCAGCAAGCCGGCTTGGTGGGCGGCCAATCGGAGAATACCCCCGCAATGAAATCCCTCACCCATCTGCAACGGCTCGAAGCCGAAAGCATCCACATCATGCGCGAGGTGGCGGCAGAGGCCGACAATCCGGTCATGCTCTATTCGATCGGCAAGGATTCAGCCGTCATGCTGCATCTCGCGCTGAAGGCGTTCTATCCGGCAAAGCCGCCCTTCCCTTTGATGCATGTCGACACGACGTGGAAATTCCGCGACATGATCACGTTCCGCGACAAGGTCGCCGAGAAATACGGGCTCGACCTAATCGTTCACGTCAATGAAGACGGGGTGCGGCAGGGTATCGGCCCGTTCTCGCACGGCTCCTCGGTGCACACCGATGTGATGAAAACGCAAGCGCTCAAGCAGGCGCTGGACAAGTACAAGTTCGATGTCGCCTTCGGCGGCGCACGGCGTGACGAGGAAAAATCGCGCGCAAAGGAACGCGTATTCTCGTTTCGCAGCGCCGACCACCGCTGGGATCCGAAGAGCCAGCGTCCCGAATTGTGGCGGATCTTCAATACCCGCAAGAACAAGGGCGAATCGATCCGCGTCTTCCCGCTGTCGAACTGGACCGAGCTCGATATCTGGCAATACATCCATCTGGAAAAAATCGACATCGTGCCACTCTATTTCGCGGCACCACGTCCTGTCGTGGAGCGGGACGGCGCCTTGATCATGGTCGATGACGAGCGCATGGAATTGAAGCCCGGCGAAGTCGCGCAGGAAAAGACGGTGCGGTTCCGCACGCTCGGCTGCTACCCGCTGACCGGCGGCATCGAGAGCGATGCGGCGACCCTGCCGGAAATCATCCAGGAAATGCTTCTGGCCACAACCTCAGAACGCCAGGGCCGCATGATCGATCATGATCAGGCCGCCTCGATGGAGAAAAAGAAGCAGGAGGGCTATTTCTGATGGCGCACAAGTCCGATCTGATCGCCTCCGACATCGAAGGCTACCTGAAATCCCAGGAAGAGAAGTCGCTGCTCCGCTTCATCACCTGTGGCAGCGTCGACGACGGCAAGTCGACGCTGATCGGCCGGCTGCTCTACGAGTCCAAGCTGATTTTCGAGGATCAGCTTTCGGCGCTGGAAGCTGACTCGAAGAAGATGGGCACTCAGGGCAATCGTATCGACTTCGCGCTTCTCGTCGATGGTTTGGCATCGGAACGAGAACAGGGCATCACGATCGATGTCGCCTATCGCTTCTTTTCGACCGAGAAGCGCAAATTCATCGTCGCCGACACGCCCGGCCACGAGCAATATACGCGCAACATGGCGACCGGCGCCTCGACTGCCGATCTCGCCATCATCCTGATCGATGCGCGCAAGGGCATCCTGACGCAGACACGGCGCCATTCCTTCATCGTATCGCGCCTCGGCATCGAAAATGTGGTGCTCGCCATCAACAAGATGGATCTTGTCGGCTATTCGCAGCAGGTCTTCTCCGATATCGAGATCGCCTACCGCGCGTTTGCGAAGGAACTCGGCGGTATCGAACACATTACCGCCATCCCGATGTCGGCGCTCGAAGGCGACAACATCGTCGAGCACAGCGCCAACATGGACTGGTATAGCGGTCCGGCTCTGCTCGAGCATCTGGAAACCGTCGGTGTGCGCGACGTGATGCAGACGAAAGCATTCCGGATGCCGGTGCAATGGGTGAACCGGCCGAACCTCGATTTCCGCGGCTTTGCCGGTTTCATCTCTTCCGGCACCATCAAGCCGGGCGATCGCATCAAGGTCCTGCCGTCCGCGAAGGAAAGCACGGTCGCGCGGATTGTCACCATGGATGGCGACCTCGACGAGGCAGTCGCCGGCCAGTCGGTGACACTAACGCTCGAAGACGAGATCGACATCTCGCGCGGTGACACGATCTGCACGGCGGGCGATCCGGCGGAAGTCGCCAATCAGTTCGAAACGACGCTGCTCTGGATGGCCGACGAGCCGATGTATCCGGGCCGCCCCTATCTGATGAAGATCGGCACCTCGACGGTCAATGCCACGATCACGCGGCCGAAATACCGCATCGATGTCAACACGCTCGCCCACGAGGCGGCGCACGAATTGCATCTCAACGAGGTGGGTGTCTGCAATCTGTCGCTCGACCGGACGATCGCCTTCGACGCCTATGGTGACAACCGCGAGACTGGCGGATTCATCCTGATCGACAGGATGACCAACGCAACTGTCGGCATGGGAATGATCCATTTCGCGCTGCGCCGTTCCTCGAACGTGCATTGGCAGGCGCTCGACGTCGAGCGGACGACGCGATCGGCGATGAAGGGCCACAAGCCGGCGGTTCTCTGGTTCACCGGCCTGTCCGGATCAGGGAAATCGACCATCGCCAATATCGTCGACCGCAAACTGATCGCGGCCGGCGCGCATACGATGATCCTGGACGGCGACAATGTCCGGCACGGTCTCAACAAGGATCTCGGCTTCACGGACGCGGACAGGGTGGAAAACATCCGCCGTGTCGCCGAAGTCGCCAAGCTGATGACGGATGCCGGCCTGATCACGCTCGTCTCGTTCATTTCGCCGTTCAGAGCCGAACGGCGGCTTGCGCGCGACCTGGTGGCCGAGGGCGAATTCGTCGAAGTCCATGTCGATACTCCGCTGGAGGTCGCTGAAGCCCGCGACCGCAAGGGGCTCTACAAGAAGGCGCGAGCCGGATTGATCAAGAATTTCACCGGCATAGACTCGCCCTATGAGGAGCCGGAGAACCCCGAAATCCGCATCGACACTTCAGCGGTCTCCGCGGAAGAAGCCGCCGATGAAATCATCCGGCAACTGGCCGAAGCGGGGATCGTGAGCCTCTAACCGCGACTTCGTTTGCCGGATCGCGAAAAGCTCTAGTCCTCGCGGAACGCGCGGGTGAACGAGTCCGTCAGCGGCTTGGCGAGGTATTCGAGGAAGGTGCGGTCGCCGGTCGAGATCATCGCTTCGACCGGCATGCCCGGATAGATCTGCTGACGATTGATTTCCGGAGGCAGATCGTCGGTGATGCGCATGCGCGCCACGTAATAGGATTGGCCGGAGGCTTTATCCACGAGCCGGTCCGGCGAAATATAGGATACGGTCCCGGAAACCTGCGGCGTGCTTCTCGAATTCAATGCAGTAAAGCGCAGTTCGACTTTCTGACCGGGCCGCACGATATCGATGTCGGTCGGTCGGATCCGGCCTTCAACGATAAGTTCGGAGTTCGTCGGCAACAGCTGCGCCAGTTCGCCGCCCGCCTGGATGACGCTGCCGGGCGTGTTCTGGAATATCCGGATCACCACACCGTCCGAGGGGGACTTGACCACCGTCCGGTCCAAAATGTCCTGCGCGGCATTCATCTTCTCTTCGAGATCGCCCAATTTCGCGCTGACGTCGCTCAGTTCCGACAGCGCTTTCTCCACCCGCTCCGTCTCCTGCCGGACGAGCTGTTCGCGCGCTTCAACGATCTGGGACTTCGTCTGCTCGATCTGCGAGGCGATCGAGCCGATCTGCCCGACAAGTTCGGCCTGCGCGCGCAACAGCGCAGTGTATTCCGAGCGGTTGACGAGCCCCTTGCCGAGCAGGTTTTCCTTGCGCTTGGCCTCCCCGCTTACGACCGCAAGCTGCTCTTCCAGCGCCTTCTTTTGACTTTCGAAGCCCGTGATCCCTTCCGTTCCCGCAGCCAGGCGCTGGTTTAGTATCACGACCTCCGACTTGTCGCGCGCCAGCCGTGCGGCGAATTCGTCTCGTTGTTCGCCAAGCACATGATCGAGGCCGTGCTTCGCCGCCGTGGCGACAAGCTCGCTGTCGAATGAAATGCTGCTCATGCCATCGCGTTGCGCCTCGAGCCGCTCCTTGCGTGCGCGCAAGCCGACCCACTGCTTGATCAGTGCGTTCAAAGACGACTCGGCGCGGGTCGAATCCATCGTGAACAGCGGCTCGCCTGCCGATACGCGTTCGCCCTCGCGAACGTGTACTTCACGCAGGATCCCGCCCTCCAGATGCTGGACGACCTGGTTGTTGCCTGCAGCCGCCACGATACCGGAAACGATTGCCGCTCCCGCGAGCGGAACCGTGGCGGCCCAGATGCCGAAGCCCCCGAAGAACAAAGCGACCGCGACATATCCCAGGAGCGCAATTTTGCGCGTTCCGGTTTTTACCGATGATGCCCATTGCGGGCCGGCCGATACCGCAAGATCCGTCATGTCCGCCTCTTTCGGTCGTCCTGGCCGGGCGCTTGCCGCGACAACGGACGCAATCCGGGCCCGAAAGCACCGAAAGGCGACTTGAACCGTGCCGAGGCGGAACCTTCAGCCGGCGGTTTCGGATTCCCGGCATTGACGTTGGCGGCCTGCTTTTGCCTTCCGGACGCATCTACGGCGCGCTGTCTCTGTCGCGCCAGCACTTCATCACGCGGTCCGAAATCCTCGATCGTGCCCGCGCGCATCACGAGCAACAAATCGACCTTGCTCACGATTGATGTTCGCTGCGTCACGATGATTACCGTCGCTTTGGCAGCGCGCGCCTCGTCGATCGCCTGTTCGAGCGCCCGATCGCCCTCGTTGTCAAGATTGGCGTTCGGTTCGTCGAGAACCAGCAGTTTCGGCCTGCCGTAAAAGGCGCGGGCCAGGCCGACACGCTGGCGCTGCCCGCCAGACAAGAGCATTCCTTGCGGTCCGATCACGGTGTCATAGCCTTGCGGCATCGTTTGAATGAGGTCGTGGACCTGCGCCCGGACCGCCGCTTCGACCATTTCCGCGTCCTCGAAGTCGGGCGCGAACCGGGCAATGTTTTCGGCGACCGTCCCGGGCAGGAGCTCGACGTCTTGCGGAAGGTAACCAATGTGCCGGCCAATGACTTCGCTATCCCAGTTGCCGATATCCGCACCGTCGATGCGAATTTTGCCACCTCGCGGGCGGATCGCTCCTACGACAAGACGGGCAAGCGTGGATTTTCCGGCCCCGCTTGGGCCGATCACGCCGACCACGGCACCGGCAGGGATCCGGAAACTTACCCGTTGAAGGATCGGCGGAACATCGGCGGTGGAATTGGGTGCGAAATAGACCACGTTTTCGACATCCAGACGCCCGCCGGGCACCGGCAGGTCGGTGAAGTTCCGATCCTTCCCGGTGGCGGCGGTCGCGGCGGAAAAACGCCGCCACGCCGCGCGGGCTTCCACGAATTGCCGCCAGCCTCCGATGACCTGGTCGATCGGCTGCAGGCCCCGGCCTGAAATCAGAGAGGTGGCAAAAATCATGCCCGCGGTCATCTCGCCGCGAAGGACGAGAAGAGCGCCGACGCCAAGCACCGATATCTGCAATCCGAGGCGCAAGAAGCGCGACAGTCCGGCAAACAACGCATTGATACGCGCGACGTCATCATGGGCGGCAAGCTCCGGAGCGTGCTGGCGCGCCCAGGCCGAAACCGCGTTCCCGACCATCCCCATTGCGCGAAGTGTCTCCGCGTTGCGCACGAAGGACTGAGCTGTCATCAGCGCCGCAATGCCGCTTTCCGACGCCCGGCGCGCCGCAGCCGCCGTCGCGGCCTGGTTGGCTACGGCGACGCCTGCGAGCACAACCGCTCCGCCAGCGGTGATCCAGAACAGCACCGGATTGACCAGCCAGAGCAGCATGATGAAGAGCGGCGCGAATGGCAGATCGAACAAGGAGAACATCATCCGCGACGCAATAAAGGAACGCACACCGGCAAGATCACGCAGGTTCTGGATATCTCCCAGGCTCGCCCGTGAGGATTCCATGGACGCAACCATTGCCTTCCGGCTTTGCGATACGTCCAGCCGCGCCGCGAGACGATTTGCATAGATGGCGCGGACAATCTCCAGAATGCCGAGCAATCCGAGCGCGGCGACCGCTATGACCGAAAGAAAGGCCAGTGTCTCCATACTGGAGGACGGCAGAACGCGATCATAAACCTGCAGCATGTAGAGCGGCATGACGAGCATCAGCGCGTTGACGACGAAAGAGAAAATGCCGATCTCGGCGACAGCGCGAACTACTGGAGCATGTGCGGGTTTCATTGCCGAAAATCCCAATCGCCGTGTTTCACAATCATCACCGCCCGATCCTTTTTATTGAGCCACGATATGCCGGTGATGGCATTCGGCGGCCCTGTCGCTTGTCTGCTCCCGGCAAGCACTGGATCAATCCGGCCGTGCTAATCGGGCCGCTCAGACCGCAACCGCTTAGCCGCCGGCTTCACAATTACGAGCGATGCGGGAGTTCGATTATCGGGATTTGAAATTATCGAAGCGTAAAGAATGTCCGGCAGACCGGATAAATGCGCAGATAGTTGCTATATCTGACGCTTTTCGAGACGAGCGTATTTTTTCGGGTTGATCGATGCGGCCAGTATGACCAGCGTAATCACGAAGGCGCTGTCCATGATATCATGCTCGAACATGATCCCGGTCATTCCGGTAATCGCATAGATCGCGGTCAACGAAACCCCGATTGCCATTCGCAATCGCCATGCGGCATCACGCGGCGCGGCAGCTGCCATCCAGACAGGCGCGGCCAACAGGACCGTCAAGACGACCAGCCCCGCGACGCCGGCATCCAACAGGGCGGCCAGGAACCCGTTATGCGGATGGGTAAACGGGATATGGCGCCATTCTTGAGGCAGGTTCTGCCTTACCGCATTCATTCGCCCGGCAAGCCCGTACCCAGCCAATGGCGCCTGCTCGATCGCACGCCACGCGCCCTCATACATCAGCAGGCGAAAGCCCGTGGACGACTGGTAATCGCCGGACTGCCGGATATTCGCGATGTCATCCGCGAGTATCTCGACGCGCTGCATCAATGGCGCGCCGGCGAAACTAGACGCCAAGCAGCACCGCCGCGAGCGACAGGGCCAGGCCCCGGCGGAATAGCCGCTTCGGCATTGTCGGGCCAACCGCCCAGAGAATTATCGCCGACACGAACGGCAAAACGATCCATGCTGTCCTCAAACCCGAGGCGAGCACGCAAAACACCATGGCGAAATAGGACAGAATACCGAGCCATCGCCGGTTGTTTTGTGGAGACATGACGTTCAGTACGCCGATCGAACCGAACACCAGAGCCATGACGGCGAATACGCCAGGATTGCCGCAAAACGTTTCCGCGCGCCCGCCCTGCCACAATGTCTCATAGGCGGCCTGCGGCACGGCCAGCAACGTCGAAAACCCGCTGCCCAATACGAAAGAATCCAGCATTTTCGCGCGATCGGAAAGACGCAGCCGAAACAGGAAAAACAACGGCGAGAAAAAAATCGGAAGAGATTGCCAGTACTGCCAGGTATCGAGCCCCGAATGGGCGAAGGTGAAAAGGAGCTTAACCGCCGCATAGGCAGACGTGGCAACGACAATTGCAACCGCGTTGCGGTTCGCCCGGACCGGCAGACGCCCGGCCAGAAAGGACACGATCGCCCAGATGAACGTGGACCAGACAATGACGGACAGCAGGCTTCCGAAGGCCGGCGCCGATGCACCGACGAAAAAAGCCCAGATCAGATTGTTGCGATCCATCGCATCCAGCCGATGCAAGGCGGCATGGATTTTTCGCGGGTCGAAGGTCAGGGGCAGCGCAAGTGGCGACATTCGGCTTTCGGATGGCGCTTCGCGCATCGGGAATCCACTAATTTATTGCCTCGCCCCGCTTCTGATTGACCGGTTGATTCAATCAGCGAAGCGGCCGAAATCCGGACCGTAAAGGAGCCGCAAAGCCAAGGCAACGCGCGACCACTTCGGTGTTGCGATCCCGGCGGCGAGCCTGGAAAACCGACGAAAGCCTTCCTGTCAGGCTGTCTTGTTTTCCGGTTCTTTCGCAATGCGGGTAACGCCAAAGCCCGCCTTCTGCGAAAGCTCGATAACCTGACCGGGATAATGCGCGCGGTTGAATTCGTCGGTAAGCGTCAGCAAGAGATCCCGCAAGCCGGTTTCCTCCAGTTCGTCGATCCCCTTCATCAGCGGCGCCAAAATGCCGTCGATCTTGTTATGCACCTCCATCGGCCGCTTGGCTTTCATGATTTTCGGATGTGCAGTCGTGCTCGACGAATCGGCATTGTAGAGGAGTTCCTCGTGCATCTTCTCGCCCGGCCGGAGCCCGATGATTTTGATCTCGACGTCCCCATCGGGGTTCTCTTCGTCCCGGACCCGCATGCCGGCAAGGCCGATCATGTTGCGCGCCAGTTCCCAGATCGAGATCGGCTCCCCCATGTCGAGCAGGAACGTTTCACCGCCCTTGGACATGGCGGCCGCCTGCACGATCAATTCAACCGCCTCGGAGGGCGCCATGAAGTAGCGTGTGACGTCCCGGTCGGTGACAGTCACCGGCCCGCCACTCTCGATCTGTTCCTTGAAGAGGGGCACGACGGAACCGCTCGATCCGACCACGTTACCGAAGCGAACCGAGAGAAAAGACTGGCCTGTCTGCATTCCGGCGGCATATTCGGCATGCTTGCGGATGATCAACTCACCGATGCGTTTCGTCGCCCCCATGACGCTCGTCGGATTGACCGCCTTGTCGGTCGAAATGAAGACGAAACGCTTCACGCCGCTTTTAAACGCGACTTCTGTCGTAACCTGCGTCCCGATAATGTTGTTACGGATCGCTTCGCGGACATTCTGCTCCACGAGATCGACATGCTTGTACGCAGCGGCATGGAAGACCGCATCAACCGGTTCGCGCTCGAAAACGCGCTCCATGAACCTGCGGTCGGCCACCGAGCCAAGAATCGCGTGAAGCGGGTAGACGCGATTGGCGTTCGGGAGCGACCGTGCAACCTGGTAAAGGGAATGCTCGTTGCTATCGACAAGGATCAGTTCCCGCGGGCCGTATGCGTCCACGAGCTTGGTGAGACTCGTGCCGATCGACCCTCCGGCTCCGGTGATCAGGATGCGATTGCCGCGGACAACCTCTTCGATCAGATTCCGGTCAGGAGGAACTGTCGAGCGTCCAATCAATTCTCCGACATCGAATTCCCGCAGCGTATTCACGTTGAAATGGCCGGCGGCGAAGTCGGATACCGCCGGGAGGACGCGTACCCTCACCGGCAGTTGTGCGAGCACCGAGCCAATGCTCAACTTTCGCGCGCCGGTAGCGGATGGAATGCTGAGGATTACCTCTTCAATACCGAGGTTCCGGACAAGATTTTCAAGCTGTTGCGGGGGATAGACGCGCAAACCTGCAACATCCCGGCCCTGCAAATCGCGATCGTCATCGATAAAGCCAAGCAATTTCGCCTGGCTTCCAGTGGCCAATACCGCGGCAAGCTGCGTTCCCGCGCGCCCCGCGCCGTAAATCAACGTTCGACGCCGCTTTTGTGAGTTGACGGCGCGATAAAGTACCCATTTCGCCAGGAACCGGCTGGACGCGATCAGTACAAACCCGACCGCCGCATAGAGAAACGGAACGCTTCTCGGGATACCGAACGTTCCGAAACCCTCGGTGAAAAACGCCAGCGCGGTCCATAACAGCGTCGCCAGAACAACAGCCTGAAAGATCGTAAGAAAAGCACGGTCAGGAAGGTAGCGCAGAACAGCTCGATAAAGGCCAAGCCGAATGAATATCGGAACAGCAATCAGCGGCGCCGCGAAAATAGACGCGACCTCGGAAATGTCGAAACCATGACCTCTGCCGCTCGTGACGAAAAACGCAAAAGTGGCCGCCCCGGTCAAAGCCGCGAAATCGAAGAGGAGCTGAGCGCCCTGTTTTTCCCGGCGGGACAGCCTGGTCGCCAAAAATAGCGATATGTTCCTGAAATCGTAGGCAGCCATCAAAGATGCACTTCGCTTATTCTGATTCGTTAAATGGTGACAGGCTTTTCACAGTTGTCGATAGATAAAATTTCGTGGCAATAATACCGCGATATCTTGGCATCAGAGGAACATTTGGACACATTCCATTTCACTGTGTGAGGTGCGAAACGCCTCGCTTCCAATCGGCAGGAGCCAGCGTTCAAACCAATGGTCGGAGCACAGACAGATACGCTGGCGGTACAGCAGCCATGTCCAATCACGGCCACCGAAAAGTGGCTGGGGCGGCTGGATTCGAACCAGCGCATGGCGGTACCAAAAACCGCTGCCTTACCGCTTGGCTACGCCCCAAATCCGTTCGCAGCGCGTGTCGCCGTTAACGGGATGGTAATATGACGAGGCACGATATGCGTCGGATATCCGCCGCCGAACTTCTGCTCGTTCGCTGGTGAGCCGGTATATATTCGTACCGCAGCCTGTCAAGTTCATTGCCGCATCAGGAGTGTGAACCGGCAGCGGAACATAACAACGGACGTTCGGCGTCAGCGGCTTCGCAGGCGGGAAAGGAATACGAGCTTTGAATTGTTCATGCCCGTGGAACGAAATGGCCTGAACGGCGCCACCTGATCATGCGCCGAAGTGAAACCGAAGAACGTGATGGCATGCAAATGCGAAAACCCAAACGTCTCAGATACGGGCTCGCTGCTACATGTGTTCTGGCCTTGGGGTCGGCATGCGAGGCAAACGCGATGGACTTGATATTCTGCAATGTGACCACCAATGCCAAGGTCGGCACCGGGCTTGCCGATGCATTGTGCGCCAGGGCGACCGAGGTTCTCGACGCGAAGCCGCAGGCACGCGCGGCTCTGGATTCAGCGATTGCCGACACACCGGCTGATGACGCAACAACCCGTTTTCATGTCCTTGAAGCCAGGATCGTTTCTCCATACGCGATCTCCTACGAGTTTGCCTTCGGAACGGCGCAGGAATGGCGCGAAGGCAGGGAAAAGCGGTTCGATGACATGCGGATCGAAATTACCGATTCCCCGCTCAACGACGCGGCGCTGGCCATGCTCGCCGATACGCTGCAGCGGCTGCGCCAGTAGGGTTCATATGCGGTTGCGTTAAGAAAACGTTGCCACGTCCAGTTGAATTGGCACGCAGGCATAATCAATTTTTTTCGACATGTATCGTTACGCTGTCTCCATCCGTCTTGTCGCCGAACGACAGGCTGAGGGGAGATATTGTCGATGTGCCAATCCTGTGCCGCGTTGAAGACATACTCGAGCGATTGCGTGTTCACTGCGGAGGCGGCGACATCGGTTGGTAGCGACGGAACACCCAGTTATGCCGACATCCCCAATACCAGCAGCACGGGGACTTCGGTCAGTGTCGGCGGCAGCTACGTCGGCGAACTGGAAACCGTAGGTGACAGCGACTGGATCGCGGTCAACCTGGTCGCCGGCCAAACCTATCAGATCAATCTGTCCGGTTACGGCAACACACCGGTCTCCGACACCTATCTTCGGCTCTTTTCCCCGGGATCGACCAGCCGCACCAGCGGTACCCTGGCGGGAGCGGATGATGACGGCGGGGCAGGCTATTATTCGTCGCTGGTCTTCACCGCTTCCACGAGCGGTACCTACTATATCGACGCTGCCTCTTACGGCGACAGCTTGTCTGGCGGGTACATCGTCGACGTCAACACCTACACGCCGCCGGACAACACCCAGTTCTGGACAAACCAGCAGATAGCCGACCAGCTCACAATGGGCTATTGGGGCGGCTCGCAGCGGTCGTTCAACGTCGGCGCGGACAATGCGATTTCCATCAATCTGACGGCACTCAACCAGACCTATGCCGCGATGGCGATGACCGCGCTCGCAACCTGGTCCGACATCATCGGCGTGCAGTTCGTCGAGACGACGGGTTCGGCAGAGATTACCTTCGCGCAAAGCGGGAGCATGCAGGCCTATTCCACGTCGAGCCTGAGCGGCTCCACGATCACATCTTCGCAGGTCAACATCGCGACCGACTGGCTGACCAGCCAGGGAACGGCATATACGCTTCAGACCTTCATCCATGAAATCGGTCACGCGCTGGGCCTCGGCCACGCAGGCGACTACAACGGCAGCGCCACCTACGGCACCGACAATCTCTATGCCAACAATTCGTGGCAGGCGACCGTGATGTCGTATTTCAGCCAGTCTCAAAATACCGCCATCAATGCGTCCCGCGCCTATCTGCTGACGCCGATGCTTGCCGATATCGTAGCGATTACCGACCTTTATGGCGCCGGCGGCACGACACACACCGGAGATACGGTTTACGGGTACAACAACAACACCAACAACACCAATTTCGGCGCGGCGGTTCTCGACGACCAGGGCACGAATTACGCGCTGACGATCGTCGATGACGGCGGCACCGACACGCTCGATCTCAGCGGGTCCACGCACAACAACCGCATCGACCTTACCCCGGGATCGATTTCCGATACCGGCGGGTTGATCGGGAATCTGTCGATCGCCCCCGGCAGCGTGATCGAGAACGCCTTCGGCGGTTCGGGAAGCGACACGATCACCGGAAACGACGCCAACAACGTGCTTGGCGGCGGCGGCGGCAACGACACGCTGCATGGCGGCAACGGAGACGACGTTCTCGGCGGCGACGCGGGCGCGGACGTGCTCGACGGCGGCGCGGGAACCGACTGGGCGAGCTATAACGACGCCACAGCCGGCGTCGTCGCGGACCTGCTCGTCTCCAGCCTGAATACCGGCACCGCCGCCGGCGACAGCTACATATCGATCGAGGCGCTGGAGGGCAGCGCCTACAACGACTCGCTGCGTGGCGACAACGGCGCCAACATGATCTAGGGCGGAGCCGGCAATGACGTTCTGATCGGACGCGGCGGCGATGACGCGCTCTCCGGGGGTGCGGGCAACGACATTTTCGTCGGCGGGGCGGGCGCCGATGCGTTCGACGGCGGCGCCGGCACGGACCGGGCGGACTACACCGATTCCGCTACGGGCCTTACAATCGACCTGCTCGTCACCTCGCTGAACACCGGTATCGCTGCGGGCGACACATATTCCGGGATCGAGAACCTGCTCGGCTCCAACCACAACGACATCGTTCGCGGCGACAATGCCGACAACGCCCTGTGGGGCTGGAACGGCAACGATATCGTGATGGGACGCGGCGGCAACGACATGCTGCTCGGCGGCAACGGCAACGACATCCTCGTCGGCGGGACCGGCGCGGACGTGCTCAACGGCGGCGACGGCATCGACCGCGCCGACTATTCCGATTCCGCCGTCGGGAGTGACAATCGATCTGCTGGCCGTCACGCTCAATACCGGTATCGCAGCGGGCGACACGTATATCGGGATCGAGAACCTGCTCGGCTCCAACCACAACGACATCGTTCGCGGCGACAATGCCGACAACGCCCTGTGGGGCTGGAACGGCAACGATATCGTGATCGGACGCGGCGGCAACGATATTCTGCTCGGCGGCAACGGCAACGACATTCTCGTCGGCGGGACCGGCGCGGATGTGCTCAACGGCGGCGACGGCATCGACCGCGCGGACTATTCCGATTCCGCCATCGGCATCACGATCGATCTGCTGAACGCCGCCGCCAATACCGGCATCGCGGCCGGCGACAGTTACATATCGGTCGAAAACCTGCTCGGATCCAACCACAACGACACGGTCCTCGGCGACAATGCCGACAACGCGCTGTGGGGCTGGAACGGCGACGACACGCTCAACGGCCGCGACGGCAACGACATACTGATCGGCGGCAATGGCAGCGACACGTTCCTGTTCGACACCAATGTCGGCGGCGCGGGCAACACCGACCATATCCAGGACTTCGTCTCGGGCACCAATTCGATCGCGCTCGACGACGCGGTCTTTTCCGCATTCGGTTATACCGGCGCATTGCATGCCGAGGATTTCAAGGACCTGCAGGCCGGCGCGCAGGATGCCAACGACATCGTCCTCTACGATTCGGCGGCGGGCATCCTGTACTACGATCCGGACGGCATCGGAGGCACCCAATATGCCTTCGCGACGCTGAACAACTCGACGCCCCTCTCCTATTCCGACTTCTTCATCGTCTGAGCGGTTCCGGACCCCGGCGCCCGCCGGATCGAAACCTCACCTTACGGGAACTTGCAAAATCCCGCCGGCTGCCCTGATATTTTCCGAAGTGATTCGCACGAATCTTCCAGGGGGCCGGAATCGTCGTGACGTCGAAACAAACTTTGCCTATCCCTTCGTTTCCAAATGTGAAGACCGTGCTCGGTCTGCGCGGTTTCGACGAGGGCCATTCGACACTGACACTCTCCCGGCACGGGCTCGTACGGCTTCTCCAGCCGCTGATCGACACGCGGGGCTTCGACGAGCCTCTCTATCTGGACCTTTATCCCGACGTCCTGGCCGCGGTCGAAAACGGCGAAATAGAATCGGGAATTCAACACTATATCGAATTCGGCTATTTCGAGGGCCGGTTCCCGGGGTTTCGCGATTTCGACCCGGACGCCTATCTCGACGCCAATCCCGATCTCGCCGTGCTGCGATCGGCGCCCGATCCGGCGGAGGCGGCGCGCGAGCATTACATGCGAACCGGTTTCGCCGAGGGCCGGCCAACAACAGGTATTAGGCGTTGATGCCCCCCGCAGGGACGTGCATAAGCTGTCGGGACCTGCCGACAATAACGACAAGAACACATGCAACGGGCAACCATCGACCTTCTCGCCACCGGCACCGCGGTCGATCTCAACGATATCGAGCGTCTCGGTAACGAGTTCCGGGCGATCTCCGACGACCCGCAACTCCTGCTGAAACCGGCGACCCCGCTCAGGCCGGGATGGTACACGGTGTCATGCCGCATCGAAGGGCAGACCGTACGCAATCCGAAAGTCTATTTCGATAGCGGCAGCGGTTTTCACGAGGGGCAGGCCGTGACGCTGGAGCGCGTGCGCACGACCGCAACCTACCGGGCGGTTTTCCACCTGGCCGCGCCGGCGCTTCTCGTGCGTTTCGATCCGTCCGACTCGGCCTCCCGCTTCGCGGTCAAAAGCCTCCCGTTCCGGCGCATGAGCCGGCTCGATACCGGGCTCTATCTCGCCAATCATGCACTGAAGATCGCGCGCGCCGATCCGGCGCGCCTCGCCGCCCGCTGGCCGCAATATCTGCGCTTCCTGGCCAATCCGCATTTCATCCATGTGCGCGCGCCGGACGCTCGCCACGGGGCCGGTTACCAGGCCTGGATCGCGAAACACGATTTCGACGCGGCACGCGATGGCGACGCATTGGCGGCGCGGGTCGCGACGCTCGAGAATCCGCCGCTGATCAGCGTGATCATGCCGGTCTACAACACGCCGGTGCGGTTGCTCGACGCGGCGATCCGCTCCGTTCGGCGCCAGATCTATGCGAACTGGGAACTGTGCATCGCCGACGATTGTTCGCCCGATCCGCGCGTGCGCCGGCGCCTGGCGGCGTGGGAAAGCCGCGATCCGCGCATCAAGGTCGTCTACCGGGAACAGAACGGGCATATTTCGGAGGCGACGAATTCCGCCTTCGCCATCGCCTCGGGCGAGTGGATCGCCATGTTCGACCATGACGACATCTTGCGCGAGAACGCGCTTGCCGAGGTCGCGCTTGAGATCGCCGCCCATCCGCGGGCGCAGCTGATCTATTCGGACGAGGACAAGATCGACGCGCGCGGCAGGCGGCGCTTCGACGCCTATTTCAAGCCGGATTTCTCGCGCGAACTGTTCCGTTCGCAGAACTACCTGAACCACCTGACCGTCCACCGCGCCGAAAACATCCGCGCGGTCGGCGGCTGGCGGAAAGGCTTCGAGGGCAGCCAGGACTACGACCTCAACCTGCGCATCTTCGAGCGCATCGACCAGGCGGCGATCCGCCATATTCCCAAGGTTCTCTATCACTGGCGCGCGGTCGCCGGCTCGACGGCGGCGGCGGGATCGGAGAAGTCCTATGCCTACGAGGCGGGGCTGCGCGCGCTGCAGGAACATGTCGAACGCACCGGGCTGAAAGCGAAAGCCGAGCCGGCGCCGGGCACGCCGTTCTACCGCATCCATCTCGACGCGCCGGATCCGGAGCCACTCGTCAGCCTGATCATCCCGACGCGGGACCGGGTCGACCTGCTTTCGCGCGCGGTCGGCTCGATCCTGGAAAAGACGACCTGGAAGAATTACGAGATCATCGTCGTCGACAACAAATCCGAGCAGCCGGAAACCCTCGATTATTTCCGCGAGATCGCGAAGCGGCCGAATGTGCGGGTGCTGAAATACGGCAAGCCGTTCAATTTCTCGGCGATCAACAATTTCGCGGTCTCGAAGGCAAAGGGCGACGTCGTCGGCCTGGTCAACAACGACATCGAGGTGATTTCGCCGGACTGGCTGACGGAAATGGTCTCCTGGGCGATGCAGCCCGATATCGGCTGCGTCGGCGCCAAGCTCTATTACGAGAACGACACGATCCAGCATGCCGGGCGTGATCCTGGGGATTGGCGGGGTAGCCGGTCACGCCCACTAAGACTGCTCAAGCGCGACGCACAGGGATATTTCGACGCGCCGTGAAGTTGCTGCAGAACCTATCGGCCGTCACGGCGGCATGCCTTCTCGTCCGCAAAGCGGTCTACGAGCAGGTCGGCGGCCTGAACGCGACGGAACTGAAGGTCGCCTTCAATGACGTCGATTTCTGCCTGAAGGTGCGGGAGGCCGGCTATCGCAATCTATGGACGCCATATGCCGAACTCTATCATCTTGAGAGCATTTCGCGCGGCGCAGAGGACAGCCCGGAGAAACAGGCGAGATTCAGAGAGGAGGTCCGCTACATGCTCGAAAAATGGGGCGAAGCATTGAGAACGGATCCCTTCTATTCGCCTAATCTGACGTTTAATCGAGAAGATTTTTCGATATAGGCATGAGAGCGGCGCTGAGTATCTACACCGACCTAGAGCAACCAATAACTGATGCAAATTCACCCTGATCGATTTCTCCCCGAGTTTGATGTCGCGTTTTACAGAAGGCGCTATAAAACGCTCTCGCTAAGAAATGACGGCTTCCTATTCCAGCATTTCGAACTTCATGGCCGTCAGGAAGGGCGGCAGGCCTCCGAGGCTGCGCTTCGCGCTGGCTTCATACCTATGTTCCAGGATATCCGACCTATCTTGGAAATCGGGCCCTTCGACAGACCGATGGTTACGGGTCCGAACGTTTTCTATTTTGACATATTGAACCAGAAGGACCTCGCCGAAAAAGCGAAGCACGCAAATCGGACGGGCGATGTGCCGCTTATCCATTTCGTGTCCCCGGTCGGCGACTTGTCAGTCGTAAATCGCACTTTCAAAGCAGTATGTTCGGCTCACTCTATAGAACACCAACCGGACTTAATCGCGCATCTCGAACACGTCGGCCGGTTGCTGGAGGATGGTGGATATTACTTCATCGCTGCGCCCGACAAACGCTTCTCTTTCGATCATTTCATACCCGAGTTACCGTCGCAGACATCATCGATGCGCATGAGCGGGGTGATACAGTTCACACTCTGTCAAACCTGATCAAACATATCGGCTTGGCGACACATAACGATGCGCCGCGTCATTGGGATGGTGACCATACTGATCTCCGGTTATGAGGAAGGTATCCCTCGGCGTATTAAAGATGCCATACGGAAGTATCGCAGCTCCAATGGTGCGTATGTTGATGTTCACGCATGGCGCTTCACGCCCTTATCCTTCAGAGAGTTAGTCAATACGCTTTTTGAGTTGGAGCTAAGCCCATTCAAGGCCGTCAGAGTGTACGACACTCCTAAGCCTCGCGTTGAATTCATGGCGATATTACAAAAGGCTAAGCCAACAAAATAAATCGATACTTAATCATTGGCCTCGGGAAGACTGGCACAACGGTAATCTCAAAGACTATTCAGAATAGCCTTGGCATAAGTAACTACTATCTTGAACCAAAGCATGCCGCTTTTTTTGAGCATTTTTCTCATGAAAAAACTGATGGTGTTGTAAAGATACTTTTTGACCATTGGGCATATAGGCCGCGCCTATTAAACTCAATTATTCACAATGAAATGGGTACTAATTTTATAGAAAACATATTTATAACACGTGACCCTCGGGCAGAATTGATTAGCCGCATTCACTATGTAGCATTTCCATTTTTCCAGTCTAAACATCGCCCTTCAGGCCAAGCAGAAGAATGGATCGCACTCTTTCGCCGAAAAGAGCAGGATTCATGCTATACATTACTTAATTTGATAGAGGATTTGCGTTCGAAGTTTGGAGTTAGAATTACCGAATCCTCAGGGCAAATGTCTGATACATATGCGAGATTTGTTAGAAACGTACCTGATAGACTTAAATGTATTATAAGATATGAGGATTTCGTTACATCGAACTTCGATGACCATCCGCTCTCGCATCTTTTTTCCGGAAGCAGAGACGTTGGAGAAACACTGCAAAGGACTAATCGAAGCGGTGGATTCGACGACTGGAAGGCTTTTGTTTCAGAGGAAGACGTCGCTTGGATGAATGAAAAACTAGAGTTTGCGATGAATAGTTTTGGCTACGAACCTCACGTTGAGCTTTTCGGCGAAATCAAGCCCGAGAACTGCTCCGAGTATGTCGCAAGAATAATTTCAGAGGCTCAGGCGACTTATCAAAAGTAGTCGGATGAGATCTCACATTTCAGCTATGCGCGCGCTACAGTCAGTGCAATCGATGGCCCATTAGGGTGGTCCAGAGCATCAAATCCAATTGCTTCCACCCGCATTCCCGCAGCGTCAATTGCATCCATCAACGAATCTCGGGTTAGCCAAAGCGCCCAAGGGTTGCCACCGCCGCAAAATCCCGCCCAGTTGAGCGCTTCCGCATAATTACGCTTTGCGACTACATAAGTGGCGCCGTTCACTTCGATTTCATGCGGTTCCTCAAATTGCCGCGACATGGCTGAATTGGCTTTCAACGACGGATCGTAATAATGGGTCCAAATGAAGAGCGGTCTGGGACATGCGAGCAATGTCTTCGAGGAACTCCACCGGTTTCGTCATGTGATAGAGTATTCCGGACGCCACGCAGAGATCATACTCTCCCTGTTCCTGTGCCATATAAGCGGCAGCGTCCGCGTAGACGAAACGGGCCCGATGCAGGTCAAAAATCTCCTTGATGCACAAGCTCTTCAGATAGGAGCGGGAGTTCGCCTCGACGGCGACGATCGAATCCGCGCCTCCATTGTGCATCATGTATGTGTGGCCGGCTTCCAAGGGACCTAACTCAAGGACCTTCTTTCCCGCGAATCCTCCGATCTGACGGGAAAGCCAGTCGATGCGGCCATCCTCGAAAAGCGCCGCCGGGCCGGGGGTGGAAACCAGACCCGAATCGTCGGGCATTTTGGATGACCACTCACCCTCGAATATGTCCAGAACGGCCTGCCGGTCCGGCCCGCCGGTGACATAGGCATCCAAGATTTCCATCAATTTCTCCCGATTTCGGTGGTTTGATCATCCATACTGCCCGCCGGATAATGCCGTACCCGCGGCATTTCCAGGAAATACGGTCTCGCCTGCACCGCTGACGAAGATGACGCCGTTCATGCTCACGCGGTACCGCACGCCCGACGCAGCCCCTGAATAGCTGTTCGAATAAGCCGACACAATTCCCGTCATCTGGGAATAGGCGAAGGCGCTCGAAAATACCGGCGTGCCGGTCAGCGTCACCGTCGAGCCCGCCATCAGGATATTGCCGTTGGCCGTGGCGTACAGATGCTGCTGCGCGCCGCCCTCGATCGTCGTCGCGCCGATGATCTCGACATAGCCGGCATTGTCGGCGCCGACATGGCGGGCGGTGCAGGCGCCGAACGCGTTCTCGCCGCGCATCAGGACAACCGCGCCGTAGCGCGCCCACACGCCGACCTGGCCGGCGAATTTCACGCCCTCGACACGCAGTTTCGCGCCGGCCGCGTCGGCCATCAGGGCCGTACCCGTTCCCGCGGATATGAGCACGCTTGACGGCGATGCGGCGTTGCCCGCCAGTTTCAGCGTGCCGCCGTCGAACATCGGCCGCGACATCGACGCGCCGGCCGTGTAGGTGCCGTCCGCGAGCTGGATCGTCACCTCCCGGCCGTTCGCGTCGAGCGCCAGCGCCGCGTCGACCGCCTTCTGGAGCGTGGCGAAGGCGGTTTCCGGCGACAGGCCGTCGGCCGCATCGGAGCCGGCGGGATCGACATGGTAGGTGCGCGCGGCAAACAGCATCTCGCGCACCCCGCCGGACGGGAAGACGACGCGGCCGGTGGCGCGGTCGACCGTCATCGCCTCGTGCCATGCGGCGCCGTCGGCGCTGACCTTGACGGCCAGATCGTCGTTGCCGGCAAGACCGATTTCGGCGCGTCCCTGCCAGTTGTCCTGCAGCAGGAGACTCGCGGTGTCGGTCTGCGAGGCCTTGTTGATCTTCAGGCGGTGGTCGCTTCCCTCATGCGTGAACAGCGACGCCGGCGCGGAGACCGCGAGCCGGTTGGTCGCGTCCGCCGCCGCATTGATGCCGACATGGGCGAGATCGTCCTGTTCGGCGGGAGCGGGAAGCGGCGCCCAGGCCGCGCCGTCATGCACCCAGAGGGCGTTGCGGTCGGCCACGTGGCAGCGCCAGCCGGACTGCGGCGTCAGGAACGCCCAGGCGCCGTCCTGCCAGGCGGCGATGCGCCCGTCGCGCCCCGCCCAGGCGCCCGTCGCGCCACCGGCGACGATGTGGCGTTCGCCCGCCGCCGGATCCGCCGGCGGTTCGGAAAGATCGGCGGAGACGACGGCGCATTGCACCAGCGCGTCGAGCATGCGCAACGCCTCGTTATGCGTCACGTGCTTCTGCGCCTGCGAGGGCATGATGAAGGGCAGATCGAGGTTTTCGGTCAGGTCCATGGCGGCATCTCCTTTGCCGCCGAGTATGCGGCCGCCGGAAACGCGTTGGATAAGTCAGTCCGGCCGCAGCCGTCTTTCCGTGTCCTCCAGGAGGAGCTGCCATTCCCCGTTTTCCGGCTCGAGGGCCAGCGCCCTGCGGTAGAGATCGGCGGCGGCCTGCCAGTCCTCGCGGATGCGCAGCAGGTTGGCGCAATGGGCGCAGAGCCCGGCCTGTTGCGGATCGGTTTCGAGCGCGCGCAACGCGAATTCGGTCGCTTCGTCGGTCCTGCCATCGCGGTAGCGCCGGAAACTCATGGCGATCAGCGCGTCCGTGTCGTCGGCGCGTTCGGCGATGCGGCCGGCCAGTTCGGCCTCGCGCGCCTGATCGCCGGAATCGGGCGGTGGCGGCGGGACAGCGGCCTTCGCCGCGAGAACGCTGTCGACCTGCATCTGCACGGCCCGGCCGAGAAACGAGAACACGTTGCGCACGGCCGCGGCGCGATCGCCGTTTCCGCTCGCATCGAACAGCGCGCGCAATCCCGGGGTCTGCGGTTCGCCGACGCACAGCACGCCCAGCCCGTGGCCGTGCAGGAACTCGAAGCCCGCATGGCGCGCCGCGAGCTCCTCCCACAGCCGATAAACGCCAAAACCGCGCTCGCGCACATTGGTGTCGTGGAACATGACCACGGCGTCCTGCGACAGTTTGGGAAGCCAGGTCTCGAAGTCGTGGCGGACGGCATCTTCCGTGTGCAGGCCGTCAATGTGCAAGAGATCGACGGACCCGTCGGAGAAATGCGCGGCCGCATCGTCGAAGGTCGAGCGCACGAGACGCGAGAACGCCGCGTAGCGCGGATCGTGATAGGCGGCGAGTTCGACATAGACGCCCTCGTCATAGGCGCCGGCGTGCTCGTCGCCCTTCCAGGTGTCGACGGCATAGCACTTCGTCACCATGTCCGCCGTCTTCACCGCCTCGGCGGCGGCGCAATAGGACATCCCGTTATGCGTGCCCAGTTCGACGAAAATGCCGGGACGCATCTCCTCGACGATCCAGGTCATGAACGGGACGTGCTGCGTCCAGGCCGAGAGGACCGCCCGGTCCGGATAGCGGAACGCGCCCGCGTGGAGTGGAAATCCACCGGCACCGGCAAGCTGCGGATCGATCCGGTCGGTCATCGCGCGGGCTGCTCCGTCCTGTTAGCGCCCGCCATAGGGGCAAGCGCCGCTTCGAGTTCGCCGAAATAGACCAGCCGGCCCCTGTCGAGCACAAGACCCTTGTCGCAGATGTTGCGCAAGATGGCATGGTTGTGAGAGGCGATGACGACGATGCCGGCATGTTCGATCAGTTTCGAAAGCCGCGCCCGCGCCTTTTCCTGAAACGCCGGGTCGCCCGCGCCGATCCACTCGTCCATCAGCAGGATTTCGGGCTCGAATGCGGTCGCAGCCGCGAAGGCGAGCCGGGCCGCCATGCCCTGGCTGTACATTTTGTAGGGCATGTCGATGAAATCGCCGAGTTCGGAATAGGCGATGATCTCGTCCATGCGCTCGGCGATTTCCTCCTCGTTCCAGCCATTGATGAGGCCGCGCAATTCGATATTTCGGCGTCCGGTCGCTTCCTGGCGAAAGCCGAGGCCGACATTGAACAGGGCGTCGGTGCGGCCTTCGACATTCACCGTACCCTCCGTCGGCCGGAAAATGCCGTGCAAGACCTTCAGCAGGGTCGTCTTGCCCGAACCGTTTGCGCCAACCAATGCAAGCCTGTCGCCAGCGGTCAGCGAGAAGGAGACATCTTGCAGCGCCGCAACCTCGTATCCGTGCTTGCCGTGGCGAATCCGGCTTTCGCGGCTGGCGAAATGCGCGAACCGCGGCGTGCGCAGGACCGGATAGGACAGGGAAACATGTTCGAGGTGAATGCCGACCAACGCGCGTATCCCTAAATCGCAAAGACAATCCGGTCGCGATAGCGGCCAAGCAAATAAAGCGCGACGACCCAAAAGGCTGCCGTCATGGCGGTTGCGACCATCCAACTCGATCCGGAAACCACTCCATCGGCGATCGGTGTGCGCACGACGTCGATATAGTAGGTGATCGGATTGATGCCGCGAAGGACCTGACGCAGGTTATCGCCCGACGGATGCCAGAACACCGGAGACAGGAAGAACAGAATCCGGATCGCGTTCTGGATAACGAATTCGATGTCCGGCACGAAGGCTCCCAGGATGGCGATCACAAGGGTCACCGCGGGCGCAGCGATGACGAGCAGAAGCAGACCCGCCAGCGACGACAGGATGATCGGGCCGGTTCCGCCGGTTGCAAGAAACACGATCAGCAACGCCGGAAACAGCGCATAACCGAGGCGGATCGCCGATCGCCCGGTCAGCCGGAAAGCATAGATCGACAATGGCAGAGTCGTGCCGCGCACGAACGCTCCTTCACGGAAGAACAGGCTCGCCGCACCACCGAGCACTTCGGCAATAAAGTTCCAGACCAGGAGACCGACGGCAATGTAAGCCAGGAAGGTGGCGTCCTTGTTGCCCAGGACGACATATATCGCGTAAACGAAGATCGTATAGCTGAGCAGAATCCAGATCGGCCCCAGCAAGGTTCTGCTGAAGGAGTCGCTGATGTCCTCGCGGGCGAGATTCCACCACAGGACGCGGCGAGCATAAGCATCGGAAACATCCGACAATCCGTAGTTGAACGCCGATGCCAGCGACATTATCCCAAACCGCTGTTACTGTTGCGGGCCGGCGACGACCGAGGCGCCCCCACCGGTGTGTATGATACTAGCGGCCGCACTAGAATTTCCTCAGCATGACGGCAACCGCCATCGAAGCGTTGCCCAGCCTATTCTGCCGGTAGAGGCCCAGCCCGCGCAAGCTTTGCAGACGGCGCACCGGGTTCGCCCCGCAGCGCATCGCCACGAAGCCGTCAAGCACGTTCCGGTTTTCGGAGGACAGCAAATGCCGTTTGGCCTTCAGAGCCGCCAGATTCGTTTCGATCCAATCGTACCAGCGGCCGTCAGCAAGCAGCCGCAGGCGCTGAAGCCGAGCATTCACCCCGGTGTTCGCGCCAACCAGGTTGGCCGCATGCTGCCGGTAGGAAATCTGCGGGTCTCTGTCGTAGATCACCACCCCGCCCGCGCCTGACACCACAAGATAGGTCCACCAGTCGTGGCTCACGAAGCCTATCCCCTCGCACGCCTGGCGCAGCAGGCGGAATGCCGTCTGATTCATCACCATCGTGTTTCCACCAGCGATCGACTGGACGAGCGCGTTGCGAAAAGAAGGCGGTTTCCGCATCATCGGCGACATGCCGATCGAACGCCCGTCCTCCAGTGATCGTACGCGTCGCACCGCAGTAGAGTGCCGGTGTCAAGGCCGGTGCTTCGACAAGCCGAGACCGTGCATGTTCCAGCTTGTCCGGTTCCCAGATGTCGTCCTGGTCGCAAAAGGCATAGTAGTCGGCATTCGCGTCCGCGCGCAGGATCAGGGAGCGGAAATTCTCCGCGAAACCCTTGCATGGCCCAGGCACCACCTCGAAACGGCCTTTGCCCCATCGGGACGCCTGCCCGGCAAGCATGTCCTGCGTTCCGTCCGTCGATCCGTCGTCGGAGGCGAGCACATCGACATGGCTCACCGACTGTCCGGCCAGTGAGTTCATTTGCTCCTTCAGGTGGCGCGTGCCGTTGTATGTCGCCAACAACACGAGAAAGCGCGGTTCGGCGTTCACCGGAGTTTTATCCTGCCCCGTCTCCGCCATCAGAGGAGCCGCGAAAGGGTTTCGGCGAGGGAATCCCGCCATGCAGGGGCACTATGGGCGAATGTTTTTTCGAACAGGCCGGTGTCGAGCCGGGAATTTGCCGGACGAGCGGCGGGGGTCGGATAATCGGCCGTCGCGATCGCATTCACTTGCGGTATTTTCGGAAGATGCGGCCCGGCAATATCGAAAATCGCGCCGGCGAATTCGAACCAGCTCGCCGATCCGGTTCCGGCGAAATGATAGATACCAAACGCGTCGTCGGCGTTCTTGGACGCCAACCTGCGGGCGACGACCAGAATCGCATCGGCAATCGCGAAGGCCGACGTCGGATTGCCGATCTGATCGTCGACAACACCGAACTCGTCCCTCGCTCCGGCAAGCCGGAGCATCGTCCTGACGAAATTGTGCCCGAACGGCGAATAGACCCACGCAGTGCGCAGGATGACATGGCGCGGATTGGCGGCGGCGACCGCTTTCTCGCCGGCCAGCTTGCTCCTGCCGTAGGCACCAAGCGGCGAGACGGGATCGTCCTCGCGATAGGGCCGGTCGAGACTGCCGTCGAAGACATAGTCGGTCGAAATCTGAATGATCGGCGCGCCCGCCAATGCGGCGCCGCGCGCCACCTCGCCGGCCGCCTCCCCGTTCACCGTCATGGCGAGACCGGGTTCGCTTTCGGCCTTGTCGACACCCGTATAGGCCGCGGCGTTGACGACGATGTCGGGCGCAAGTTTCCGGATCGCATCGGCCAATTCGTGCGGCCGGGCGAGATCGAAATCGGGGCGCGCAACATGGACAAGTTCCACGTCGGGCCCGGCGGAACAACGTTCGCCAAGCGCGCGGGCCACTTGCCCTTCTTTCCCGGTCATGACGATGCGCATCGGTCTGCCCCTATCCGGCATGTCCGGCTATCCTGCCTCGGCGTTCGCCCTTGTCGGTCTCGCGGATCGGACGCCACCACCACTCGTTGTCGAAGTGCCGGCTCACTGTTGTTCGCAGACCGGTTTCGAACGTTTCCCCGGCGTTCCATCCCAGGTCGCGCCCGATCCTGCCGGGATCGATCGCATGTCGCCGGTCGACGATCTCCAGGATCCCGTCCAGTCCGAGACCGCGCAGTTCAACCATTGGCGATCTCCTCGACGCAACGGCGCAGATAGGCGGCGTAGTCGGTCTTGCCAAGCGTGGCGGCCCGTTTCTCGACGGCTTCCTGCGTCAACCAGCCCCGGTCCAGGCCAATCTCTTCCGGACAGGCAATCTTGATGCCCTGCCGATGCTCGATGGTGCGCACGAAACTCGACGCTTCATGCAAACTGTCATGCGTACCGGTATCGAGCCAAGCGTAACCGCGGCCGAGCTTTGCGACAACGAGGTCGCCGCGATCCAGATAGGCTCGGTTGACGTCCGTGATTTCGAGTTCTCCACGCACCGAAGGCCTTACGGACGCGGCGATGTCCAAAACATCGTTGTCATAGAAATAAAGGCCGGTCACGGCCCAGTTCGATTTCGGCGCCTTCGGCTTCTCCTCCAGGTCATGTGCAGTGCCGGTCACGGCGTCGAAGATCACGACGCCGTAACGCTCGGGATCCGAGACGTAATATGCGAAAACCGTGGCGCCGCGTTCCCTGTCCACTGCCTGCCGGCACAATTGCGTCAGCCCGTCGCCGTAGTAGATATTGTCGCCGAGGATCAGCGCGACCGGATCATTGCCGACAAATTCGCGACCGATATTGAACGCTTCCGCCAAGCCGTTCGGCGCGGGCTGTTCGGCGTAGGACAAATTCACGCCGAAGGCCGAGCCATCGCCCAACAGATACTCGAAAAGAGGGAGGTCCTTCGGTGTCGAAATAATGAGGATTTCGCGTATTCCCGCGAGCATGAGCACGCTCAGCGGATAGTAGATCATCGGCTTGTCGTAGACAGGAAGCAATTGTTTGGAAACCGCGATCGTCGCCGGATACAGCCGCGTGCCGCTTCCGCCGGCCAAAATAATGCCTTTCATCGCCAGACCCTGCCTTGTTTTTCTTTTCTTTGTACCTGACGGCTGCTGTCGTGGTTGGCATAAACAGCCGCCAGAAGACAAGCCAATCACATCGGTTTACCCGTTGAGATACTCTGGCTGCATGCGCGTGAACGTGTTCAGGTCGCCTTGTTCAAACAATTTCACCGGAGCTACCGGCGATGCGCGGCAAAGACAACCGCGAAATCCTGCGATAACCGAATCATTCGACACGATTGTCCGCCGCTTGTACTCCAACTACCCTAGCAATGTGGCTACCGCCAATCTGATGTCCGTGACCAAACCGCGCGAAGCGCAATAACGCGCATCGAGACGCGCGAGACGCTCCGGCTCGCTCATATCGACACCCTCAACCTGGGCGAGGCCGGATATTCCCGGCCTGCAGGCAAATACGCCGAGTTTCCTTCGCCAGGCGATCAGGTCCGTCTGGCTCGGCAGGCAGGGGCGCGGGCCGATCAGGCTCATCTCGCCGCGCGCCACGTTCCATATCTGAGGCAGTTCGTCGATCTTCGTGCGGCGCAGAAAACGTCCGACCGGCGTGATGTGAGCGGCCGGCACTTCGTGCGTTCCGGCCTGCGGCGCACCCGTCCTCATGGTGCGGAATTTGTAGCAGGTGAATATCCGCTCGCCTTTGCCGACCCGTGGCTGGGCAAATACGCCAGGCCCCGGCGACGTCAGCTTCACGGCGATCCAGACGAGGACAAGCAGCCACCAGAGGAGCACGACGACACCGGCGACGAAACAGAAGTCCATAAGGCGCTTGCCCGCCCGGTACACCGGATTGTCTTCCGGCGCATCGGCGACAATAACCTCCCTGTCGTCTGCCTTCTCCAACATTCCGATGATGGCGGCGGCCACGCGGTCGGCGTGCACGGCCGGCCTGAAAGCGGTGGCAAGCGCGAGCGCCGGGTTCCTCAGGAATACGGGAACGGCGTTGAGCGCGCTCAACCGGCCGCTGAAGCGCTCGCCATAAACCGCCGGCAGTCGGAGATCGACGCAGCGCAGTCCGTCAATCATGCCGAGAGCCGCTTCGCCCTCCCGTTTTGTCTCCGTATAAGGATCGGAAGCACGTGCATCGAGCGCCCGGATCGTTGTCGCATTGATGAAAAGCGGGACCTTCGCGCCCTGCGCAAGGTTGGCGACATGGAGCAGGAAATCGACATTGACGACGCGAAATGCTTCCGGAGTGGCGCGCTGATCATTGTTCAGAACCGCCAGATGCACGACGGCATCGCAGTTGTGCAGCCTCGGCGCCAGGTCGTCATAGCCGACCGCCACATGACCGGGAAACAGCGCGCGCAGACGTTCCGGATCGCGGCCCGCGAGAACGAGTTCGATCCCTGCTTCACCCAGGCGCGGAACGATCATTCGTCCGAGCGAACCCGATGCACCTGTAATCGCGATCCTTCCCGTCATGCCGCCCTGTCCGCCACTCCGCTCGGGCGGAATACTTCAACTTCCGCGATAGGTCGAATAGCTCCACGGCGTGACGAGAAGCGGGACATGGTATCCCGCGTCGACATCCGCGATCGAGAAGCGGATCGGCACGACGTCGAGAAACGGCAATTCGTCCGTCCCGCCGCCCGGCTGTTCGGCGAAATATGCGGCGACCTCGAAATGCAGTTCATAGGTGCCCTCGGCCATCTGGTCCGGACCGAGCAGCAGTTCGTCGGTGCGGCCGTCGGCATTGGTGACCGCCTGCTTGACCAGCTCCAGCTTCCCGCTTCCCGGCGGCGCCTTGTAGAGCGTCAGGCGCATGCCTTGCGCCGGTTTGCCGGACGCGGTGTCGAGTACATGTGTCGAGAGTTTTCCGGGCATGTCAGTCCTCAATCAGGTCGTTCAGACGAAATGCGCCGATACGGGCGATCTGGGCCAGCGCCTCGGCTATTTCATCCTCGGGCGAATGTTCCAGTCGCCGTTCGAAAGCGGCCAGTATCGAATGCTTGTCGTGGCCTCGTACTGCCAGAATGAACGGGAAGCCGAAGCGTTCCTTGTAGGCGTCATTCAATTCGTGAAACCGCGCAAATTCGTCCTTCGTCAGCGCGGTCGAGGCCGGCGCCCTTTTGCTCCGAGGTCGATTCCTGCGTCAGTTCACCCGCCAGCGCCGCCTTGCCCGCCAGATCGGGATGGGCGCGGATCAGCGCCAGCTGCGCCTCGCGCCCGGCATCGTCGATCGCCGCGACCATCGCCGCATGCAGCGCGTCAACCGAGGCAAAGGGGCGGTCGTCGGCCACCGCCTCCGCCACCCAGGGCGAGTGCTCGAAGATCGCGCCGAGCAAGGCGACGAATTCGGAGTCGGAACAGGCGTTTATCGTCGCAAGCGAAACCGTCATCGAGGCTTGTCGCTCCTGGCGCGGATGTCGTCGACGGCGTCGAGGATGTTCTCCGGCGTCGCCGGCGCCTTCAGCTGCGGCGACAGGCCGGGCGCGCCGCACGAGGCGATCGCGTCGCGGATGGCGAGCCAGACCGAGACCGCCAGCATCAGCGGCGGCTCGCCGACCGCCTTGGACCGGAACACCGTTTCCTCCTGGTTCGGCGCGTTCTCGAGCAGCGCGACGTTGAACTCGCGCGGCACATCGCGCGAGCCGGGGATCTTGTAGGTCGACGGCCCGATGGTGCGCAGCCGTCCCTTGTCGTCCCACCACAGTTCCTCGCAGGTCAGCCAGCCCATGCCCTGCACGAAGGCGCCCTCGATCTGGCCGAGATCGATCGCCGGGTTGAGCGAGGCGCCGCAATCCTGCAGCAGGTCGGCGCGCAGGCACCGGCTCTCGCCGGTCAGCGTGTCGATGGCGACCTCGGCCACCGCCGCACCGTAGGTGTAGTAGAAGAACGGCCGGCCCTTCAGCGTCTTCGGGTCCCAGTGGATCTTCGGCGTCGCGTAATAGCCGGCCTCGGACAGCTGGACCCGCGCCGCCCAGGTCATCTTCGCCAGTTCGCCGAAGGAAACCGACCGGTTATCCGCATGGACGCGGCCCTCGCGGAAGACGATCTCGTCGGCGGGCACGTCGAAATGATCGGCGGCGACCTTCGCCATGCGGCCGCTGATCGCCGTTGCGGCGTTGAAGGCGGCCATGCCGTTGATGTCGGAGCCGGTGGAGGCCGCCGTGGCGCTGGTGTTCGGCACCTTGCCGGTCGCCGTCGCGGTGATCTTCACCTGGTCGATATCGATCTGGAACACCTCGGCGACGACCTGGGCGACCTTCATGAACAGGCCCTGCCCCATCTCGGTGCCGCCGTGGTTCAGGTGCACCGAGCCGTCCTGGTAGACATGCACCAGCGCGCCGGCCTGGTTGAGCGAGGTCAGGTTGAAGGAGATGCCGAACTTCACCGGCATCATCGCGAGGCCGCGCCGCAGGACCGGGTCATTCGCGTTGTGGGCGTCTATCTCGGCGCGGCGGCGCTGCCATTCGGACGACGCCAGCAGGGTATCGGTCACCTCGACGAGACGGTTCTGGCTCTGCTCGACCGCCTGGCCGTAGGGCGTCACCTCGCCCGTCTCCGGACCGTAATAGTTGACCGCGCGGACCGCGTTCGGATCGAGCCGCAGTTCGCGCGCGATCTGGTCGATGATCGCCTCGATGGCGATAATGCCCTGCGGGCCGCCGAAGCCGCGAAACGCGGTATTGGAGACCGTGTTGGTCTTGCAGGCATGGCCGACGAAGCGGGCCGCCGGGATGAAATAGGAATTGTCCGAATGGGTCAGCGTGCGGGTGATCACCGGTCCGGTCAGGTCCGGCGTGTTGCCGGCGCGGGCGAGATATTCGATGTCGAGGCCGCGAATGCGCCCGTCCGGCCCGACGCCGGCCTTCCACGTCGCCACCATGTCGTGGCGCTTGCCGGTCGCGCTCATGTCGACCGAGCGCTTCAGGCGCATCTTCACCGGCCGGCCGGTCTTGCGGGCGAGCAACGCGGCGGCGGCGGCGATGATCGTCGCCTGGCTTTCCTTGCCGCCGAAGCCGCCACCCATGCGGCGCGTGAAAACGTCGACGGAATTGGCGAGCCCGCCCAGGACATGGGCGACATGGTGCTGCACCTCGGTCGGATGCTGGGTGGAGGAATGGACGGTCATGTCGCCGTCCTCGCCGGGGATCGCGTAGGCGATATGGGTTTCGAGATAGAAATGGTCCTGGCCGCCGATGTCGAGCCGGCCCTCGATGATCCGCTCGGCCCTTGCCAGCGCGGCATCGACATCGCCGTCGATGACCTTTTGCGGCGGCATCACATAGGACCCGGCCGCATGCGCTTCCTCGACGTCGAGCACCGGCTCCAGTTCCTCGATGTCGAGCCTTACCGCGCGCGCCGCCCTGACCGCCTGCTCGTAGGTCCCGGCGGCGACGGCGCCAAGCGGGTGGCCGACATATTCGACGGTCTCCTCGACGAACAGCGGCTCGCCGGAGAGGATCGGCCCGACATCGTTGTGGCCGGGAATATCTGCCGCGCCGACGAAGGCGACGACGCCGGGCAGTTTCAGGGCCGGCGACGGATCGATGGATTTCAGCTTTCCGTGCGCCACCGGCGCGGTTACGAGTGCGGCATGAAGCGTGCCCGGCAGTTCCGGCATGTCGTCGATATAGGCGGCCTCCCCGGCGACCTGCTTGGCCGCGCTGTCATGGGCAAGACCGTGTCCGACGACGCTGCGCTTAACGGATTTGACATCGACATTCATAGCGCCATCACCTCCACCGTGTCGCCTGCGAGATCGCTGGCGAACCGCTGCAGCAACGAAGCGGCCGTACGCGACCGGTAGGCGGCGCTGCCGCGCCAATCGCTGAGCGGAGCAAAGTCCGCGGCCAGTGCCTTGCCCGCTTGACGTATCGCTTCAGGGTCAAGCGCGGAGCCTAAGAGCCTGTTTTCAGACTCTTTTGCCCGTTTCGGTATCGCCGCCATGCCGCCATAGGCGATCCGGCAGCCGGTCACCTTGCCGTCGTCCAGCGCAACCCAGAAGGCGCCGCAAACGGTCGAGATATCCTGATCGTAGCGCTTCGACAGTTTGTAGACGCGGAACTCTTCTCCCGCCTTCGGGCGCGGCACGGTGACCGAGACGATCACCTCGTCCGGCTTCAGCTCCGTCTTGCGGTAGTCGAGGAAGAAATCTTCCAGCTTCAGGCTTCTGGTCCCGCCGGCTTTCGAGGCCAGCGTGATCGTCGCGCCGAGCGCGATCAGCGCCGGCGGGCCGTCGCCGATCGGGCTAGCCGTGCCGATATTGCCGCCGACCGTGCCCATGGAGCGGATCTGGGTCGAACCGAAACGGCGGATCAGCGTGGCGAAGCTCGGATAGTCGGCGCGCACCGATTGCAGGATTTCCTCCCACGTCACTGCGGCGCCGAAGGTCCAGTCGTCGGCGGTTTCCCCGATCGCGCGCAGTTCGCGAACCTGCGCGGTCGAGATGATGCGGTCCCAGTCGGAATGATAGTCGGCACGGGCGACGCCGAGATCGGTGCCGCCGGCAAGAAGCACGGCATCGGGATAGGCGGCGCGCAGCGCGGTCAATTCGTCCAGCGTCTCCGGCTGATGCAGCACCGAACCGCCGCAGGAGACTTCCGCCTGCTTTCCGGGCAGAACCGCCGCGGCATGGAGCCGCGACGCCTGCCCTGGCCGCCGTCTTCGCGGCCTCGACGATCGGCCGGTAACCGGTGCAGCGGCAGAGATTGCCTGCAAGCGTGTCGTGGATCGCTTCCTCTTCCGGATCGGCGGTCTGTTCCAGAAGGCCTGTCAGCGCCATCACGATGCCCGGCGTGCAAAAGCCGCATTGCGACGAGCCGTTGGAGGCCATCGCGTCCTGCACCGGCGTCAGCATGCCGTCCCGTTTCAGCCCTTCGACCGTCGTCAGTTCGGTGCCGTCGAGCTGGGCGGCGGTCATGATGCAGGCATTGGCCGCCTGGCGCGGACCCTCTCCACGGCGCAGCAACACGGTGCAGGCCCCGCAATCGCCTTCGGCGCATCCTTCCTTGGTGCCGGTCAGGCCCGCGTGATTGCGGATCACGTCGAGCGCGGTCGTATCGGGACGCACCGCCAGCGCGACGGGTTTGCCGTTGAGAATGAAACGGATGCTGTCGGAGGTCTGGGGTTGATCTGTCATGGTCGGCGAACCTTGCCTGTCAGGTCGTAACGGCGTCAATGCGGAATTGCGTCCCGGCATAGTGGTGTTCTTCAAGATTGCCGCCCGGTCCGTCACGGTCGACGACGAGGAAATCGCTTACCGCTTCGAGCGACAGAAGCGGGTGATGCCAGGTGTTCTTTGCGTAGTTCACGCCGATGCCCGGCGGACACAGAAACGCCAGCGGCGCGCCCGGTGTTCCGTTCTCGTCCGGCGCGACCACAGCCAGAAACGGCTTGGCGCCGATCGGAAAGAACAACTGGCTGCCAAGCGGATGGCGCTCCATCATCGAAATGCTGATCGGCGGCGCGAAGGGCTGTCCCCGGAACAGGCTGACGATCGCCCGTCCGCCGCCGTCCGTCACGTCGATATCGGCGAGATCGTGAAAGCGCTCGGTCGACCCCTGGTTGATCAGCCGCAACTCGGCACCATCGGTCTCGACCAGGTCGCCGAACGGGGCAAAGGCCTCCCGCGAGACCGGCGATACGGTGAGCGAAACGGTGTCCATCGGCCTATTGCGCCTTTGGAGGATGGGTTTCCCACCAGTGCCGCGCGATGTCGATGCGCCGCGTCACCCAGGCATCGTCGTGTCCCTTGACGTAATCGAGGAAGCGGGCAAGCGCGGCCGCGCGTCCCGGCCGGCCGACGAGGCGGCAATGCAGGCCGACCGAAAGCATTTTCGGCGCGCCATCGCGACCTTCCGCAAGCAGCGTGTCGAAACTGTCCTTCAGGTAGGTGAAGAACTGATCGCCCGAATTGAAACCCTGCGGCGTGGCGAACCGCATGTCGTTGGCGTCGAGCGTATAGGGCACGATCAGATGCGGACCGTTCGGTCCCTCGACATAGTAGGGCAATTCGTCGGCGTAGGAATCGGCCGAATAGACGAAACCGCCCTCCTCCATCACGATGTTCAGCGTATTGATCGAGGGCTTGCCCTGGTAGATGCCGAGCGGGCGCTCGCCGGTGATCTCGGTGTGGAGCCGCACCGCCGCATGGATATGGGCCCGTTCCGTCGCCTCGTCGAAACCATTGTATTCGAGCCAGCGCAGCCCGTGGCTGGCGATTTCCCAGCCGGCCTCCTTCATGGCCGCCACGGCTTCCGGATTGCGCATCATGGCGACGGTGACGCCGTAGACGGTCACCGGCATGTTCCGCTCGGTGAACAGACGCCACAGACGCCAGAAACCGGCGCGTGAGCCATATTCGTAGAGCGATTCCATGTTCATGTTGCGCTGGCCCGGCAAGGCTTCGGCGCCGACGATTTCCGACAGCAGCTTTTCGGAGGCCGGATCATTGTCGAGGATGCAGCTCTCCCCGCCCTCCTCGTAATTGACGACGAACTGGACAGCGAGCTTTGCGCCGCCCGGCCATTGCGGATCGGGCGGCGTGCGTCCGTATCCGACGAGATCTCTTGGATAACCGTTTTTTGAATACATGGTCTAATTTTGACCCCGGAATCGCATCGTTCGCAAGCGCAAAAAAAAGCCGCGGACGATGCCGCGGCTTTTGTCTTGTCCGGTGCGGCGGCGCTTACTTGCGGCCGAACAGGCCCCAGAGCGCCGGAACCAGCGCGGCAGCAAGCGCCGCCTTGATGATGTCGGTGACGATGAACGGGCCGATGCCCCATGCGATCGCCTTGTCGGTACCGAACATCGCTGCAATCCACAGCGCGCCGAGCACGAGGATAAGCAGCGTTCCGGCGAGATTCGCCGCGAAGAGCTTGACCGGCTTAGTGGCGAGACCCTGGTCGGCCGCCCAACCGGTAATTCCGGCAGCCAGCACGAAGCCGACGAGATAGCCCGTCGTCGCACTGGTCAGGAAATAGGCAAGCCCGCCGCCATTGGTGAAAACCGGAAGCCCGGCGGCGCCCTCTGCGAGATAGGCGATCAGCGTCGCGACGGCGAGATTGCGCCCGTAAGCAGCCGCAATGGTGAAGATCGCCAGCGTCTGCAGGGTGGTCGGCACCGGCCACATCGGTACCTTGACCTGGCCCGCGAGGGCGATCAGCGCCGATCCGGCAAGAACGAGGAACGCGTACATCGCATAACGCGTCGCGGTTTCGCGCGGCAGCGCACGGTAGATGAGCGGTTGGGAAATGTTGGGAATGGCCATGTCTTTTTCCTGTCTCGTCAGCTCCCATATGGAAGCAAGGAACCTTCCTTGCCTATATCGGCGAAGCTGGTAATCAGCAAGTCCGCCAGAGGAAGCGTTTGTGAACAGGGGCAGCGAAACGCCAAATGTCCGATCTTGAATTCGACCGCCGGTTCGATCCGGCCTATGGCGAGGCCGTTCCGGCCGGCGAAAATGTCGCGCGCCTCACGGTCAACAACCCCAGCCCGTTCACGTTCCACGGCACCAACAGCTACATCGTCGGGCGCGATACGCTCGCCGTCATCGATCCGGGTCCCGAGGACGAGGCGCATTTCCAGGCCCTGCTCGCGGCAATCGGCGGGCGGCCGGTCAGCCACATCTTCGTCAGCCATACCCATGCCGACCATTCGCCGCTTACCGCCCGGCTGAAGGAAGCGACCGGCGCCATCGTCGCCGCCGAAGGCCCGCACCGCGCCGCGCGGCCGTTGCATATCGGCGAAACCAACCCCCTCGACGCCTCGTCGGATACCGCGTTTCGGCCGGATATCCGGCTGCTCGACGGAGAAATCATCGATATCGGGGAATGGGCCATCGAGGCCATCGCCACACCGGGCCACACGGCCAATCACATGGCCTTTGCGCTGAAGGATAGCCGGCCTGCTGTTTTCGGCCGATCACGTCATGGCCTGGGCGACCTCGATCGTCGCGCCGCCGGACGGAGCGATGGCCGATTTCATGGTTTCGCTCGACCGCCTCTCGGCCCGCGACGAGACACGCTACCTGCCAGGCCATGGCGGGCCGGTCGACCGGCCGCAGAAATTCGTGCGGGCGCTGAGAACCCATCGCAAGATGCGCGAGGCGGCGATTCTCGACCGGATTCGCAAGGGCGACCGGACGATCCCGGACATGGTGCGCGAGATCTATCGCGACACCGATCCGCGCCTCTTCGGCGCCGCCGGCCTGTCCGTGCTCGCCCATCTGGAGGATCTGGTCGCGCGCGGGCTCGTCGTCACCGACGGGCCTCCCGCCATCGACGGGATCTATTCGCCGGGCTAGAGACGATCATCGTTTCACGGAATCGATGATCATCTCCAACTCCTTGATTTCACGCAATTCCGGACGGAAAACCGGTTTCCACTTTTCCTTGAATTGCTTCAGGCTTCGACGATCCCGATCAGTTCGAAATCGAGCGCCTTGAAATAGGTCTCGATCAGATGCGCGTTCCAGCCGAGATCGTGCGACACGAAGTCGGTGCGCGCCCGCATGTCGACGAAGCTCGTCTCGCCTTCGTCGGTGAGGCGCAGGACCACGGATCCGGGGATGCCGAGAACCGGCACGAAATACGAAAACTCGAAGAACAGTTCATCGTCCGCGCCGAGCCGCCCGCGCCGCGACACCAGCTTCCAGCCCTGCGCCTCGGCGACCTTCTGGATCGTCTCCTCGATCGCGTCCGGCGGCGCCTTGTAGCGGCGTCCGGTCAGGCTCGCATAGCCGTCGCGCAGATGACCGGCGACAACCGCCTTGGGATCGGCCCGGGTAAGCTGCACTTCCTTGGCGAGAAGCGGCGGATCGACGAGATCGGTGGAGACGTCGTTCTGGTCGGGAAAGACGATCCAGGCCGCGGTGGCGGCGACAAAGGGCGCAAGCGTCAAAATGGAGAAAAACAGCGCCCAGATCACCTGCCGGCCGCCTTTCGTGCCCTTCGCCCAGAGACTGCTCAGGGCGACCAGGATCAAGCCGAGACCGACAAGCGCAATCGCCGCGACGCACATGACCAGAACGAGGAAGGTCGGCGTGTCGACATATCCCGTGCGATGGGCGACGAGCGACACGATCGCCAGAAGCGGCGCGAAAATGGCCAGCCGCAGCGACCACCCGGCGGTCCGGGACCGCTGCCGCTCCGGTAACGGCCGCAGGATCAGCGGCTCCCGGTAATGTCTGCTTCGAAAGAATGCCATGACGCGCGGCGTTAGCGCGAAAACACGCAATGTGTAAAGCCGATCACGAAAGTGCCCCGGGCTTGCCCGATGTCTGCCCTAATGCTGCCAAACTGCAAGTAATCACTGGAAAATGCTGGCGGGACGAGAAAAAACCTAAGGGAGACGCGCTTATGTCGTCCGCACAATTGCATGAAGCCGCCGTCCTTGAGCCCGCGGCGACACACGCCGTCCAGGCCGGGAAGGACGTCGCCGACCTGGAAATGGTCGAACTGGAGCTCGCGCTGGACCGGCAGACCCTGCAGGAATTCGGCTTCGAACACTGCCTGCAGCAGGCTTGCGAGACAAGCGGATTCGACTTCCTGTTCCAGCTTCCGATTTTCGATCAGATCCCCGGCCAGCGCATCGCCGTCCTGGCCACCCGCGACAGCAGGAAACTGCTCTTCGCCGTGCTCAACGACGCCGGTAACGATGTCGAAATCGTGCCGGAAGACGAGATGCGCGGCGAAATCCGCAGCTTTGCCGGCGCTTTCATGGACGTCTTCACGCAGCTCGGCGCCGCCGCCTGACCGCTACTGTTCGGCGCGTTCGGCGAGCGTCGCCTGTGCCGCCGCGAGCCGCGCGACCGGCACGCGATAGGGCGAGCAGGACACGTAGTGCAGCCCGACCGTCTCGCAAAACGCGATCGACGCGGGATCGCCACCGTGTTCGCCGCAGATGCCGAGCGTGATGTCGGGCCGTGTCTTCTGGCCCCGTTCGGCGGCCATGTGGACGAATTCGCCAACGCCGTCGACATCGATGGTGATGAACGGATCGCGATCGATGACGCCCTTGCGCAGATACTCGTTGAGATAGAGCCCGGAATCGTCGCGCGAGATGCCGAAGGTCGACTGCGTCAGGTCGTTCGTGCCGAAGGAGAAGAACTCGGAACTTTCGGCGATCTTGTCGGCGCGGATCGCCGCGCGCGGCAGTTCGATCATCGTGCCGACGAGATAATCGAGCTTGGCGCCCCATTCCTCCATCACGGCCGCGGCGACGATATCGATGCGATCCTTGATGAATTTCAGTTCGCGCTCATAGGCGACCAGCGGAACCATGATCTCCGGCACGACCTTCTCGCCGGTCTTCTCGCCGGCTTCCATCACCGCCTGGAAGATGGCGCGCGCCTGCATCTCGATGAATTCCGGATAGCAGATCGCGAGGCGGACGCCGCGATTGCCGAGCATCGGATTGACCTCGTGCAGGTCCTCGGCGCGCTGGCGGATGCGTTCGGGGTCGATGCCCATCGCTTCCGCGGTCTGCTCCGTTTCGCGGCCCGGGCGCGGCAGGAACTCGTGCAGCGGCGGATCGAACAGGCGGATCGTCACCGGCAGGCCGCGCATGATCTCGAATAGCTCGAGGAAATCCGCCTTCTGCATCGCCTGCATGGCGGTCAGCGCCTCGTCGCGCGCCTGATTGTTGTCGGCGAGGATGAACGAGCGCATCGCGCGGAGGCGCTCCTCGTCGTTGAACATGCGCTCGGTACGGCACAGGCCGATCCCCTCGGCGCCGAAACCGCGCGCCGTCAGCGCGTCCTCCGGCGTTTCGGCATTGGCGCGCACCTTCATGCGGCGCATGTCGTCCGCCCAGTCCATCAGCGTCGCGAAATCGCCCGACAGTTCCGGCTGCACCATCGGCAGCGCGCCGAGCAGGACTTCGCCCCTGGTGCCGTCGATGGTGATCACCTCGCCGGCCGTCAGCGTGCGGCCACCGGTCAGCATGACCCGTTTCTCGGTGTTGATGCGGATCGTGCCGGCACCGGAAATGCATGGCTTGCCCATGCCGCGCGCGACCACCGCCGCATGGCTGGTGGTGCCGCCATGAGTGGTCAGTATGCCTTCGGCGGCATGCATGCCGTGGATGTCCTCGGGGCTCGTTTCCGGCCGCACCAGGATCGATTTCCGGCCCGAGGCGCGCAATTGCTCGGCTTCCTCGGAGGTGAACACGATTTCGCCGGTGGCCGCGCCCGGCGAGGCCGCAAGGCCGCGGCCGATCACGATACGCTCGACATCCGGGCTGATCGCCGGGTGCAGCAGTTGCTCCAGCGACGCGGGGTCGATGCGGCGCAGCGCCTCAGCCTTGGAGATCAGGCCTTTCTCGGCCATCGCGACGGCGATCCGGATGGCGGCGCGCGCCGAGCGCTTGCCGTCGCGCGTCTGCAGAAGCCAGAGCTTGCCCGCCTGGACGGTGAACTCGATGTCCTGCAATTCGCGGAAATGGTTTTCCAGCCGCTTGGCGAATTCCTTCAGCTCCTGGAAGGTCACCGGCATGGCGTCTTCCATCGGCACCAGTTCCGTGCCGTGGGCCTGCGCCTTGGTCAGCGGATGCGGGGTGCGAAGGCCGGCGACCACGTCCTCGCCCTGCGCGTTGGGCAGGAATTCGCCGTAAAGATTGTCCTCGCCGGTCGCCGGATCGCGGGTGAAGGCGACGCCGGTGGCCGATCCCTCGCCCATATTGCCGAACACCATCGACTGCACGGTGACGGCGGTTCCCCACCCTTCCGGAATATGATGCAAGGTGCGGAACGTGACGGCGCGCGGATTCATCCAGCTTTTCAGGACAGCCTCGATCGCACCCCACAACTGTTCGCCGGGATCCTGCGGAAACTGTTCGTCGAGTTCCTCGGCGATCGCGATCTTGTAGCCGTCGATGACGCCGCGCCAGTGATCGACCGTCAGATCGCCGTCGCGCGCCACGCCGCTTTCCTCCTTGACGCGGGCGATAATCTCCTCGAACAGCGAATGATCGAGGCCCATGACGACGCTCGCATACATCTGGATGAAACGGCGGTAGCTGTCATAGGCGAAGGTCGGATTGCCGCTTGCCCTGGCGAGCGCCTCGACGGATTTGTCGTTGAGACCGAGATTGAGCACCGTGTCGAGCATGCCGGGCATGGATTCGCGCGAGCCGGAACGCACGGAGACCAGAAGCGGGTCGCCGCCGTCGCCGAACGTCTTGCCGGTCAGGCGCTCCAGCGCACCGAGCGCTTCCTGCACTTCGCGTTGCAAATTGTCGGGCAAGGTGCGGCCATTGGCGTAGAAATGCCGGCAGGCATCCGTCGCGATCGTGAAACCCGGCGGCACCGGCAGGCCAAGCCGCGCCATCTCGGCGAGGTTCGCACCCTTTCCGCCGAGCCTGTCGCGGTCACGCGCCGTCCCGTCCGCCTTTCCTCCCCCGAATGTGTATACCCAGTTCGTCATCAGGCCTTGGCCAATCCTCTCCCCGGCTGTCATTGGCGGCATCCGTCCCCGCCGCGTCAACCGTGACTACCGCATAATGCATTTTGGAGGGAAGGTGCGACTCTTTTTTGCACTGCAGCAAAATGAAACGCATCCGGCAATCACAACACAATCGGTGAGCGCCTAGCTCGCCTCGCGCAGTTCCTCGGCCTGCTGCAGATCGACCGAGACGAGCTGCGAGACGCCCTGCTCGGCCATGGTCACGCCAAACAGCCGGTCCATGCGCGCCATGGTGATCGGGTTGTGCGTGATGATGACGAAGCGCGTGTCTGTATCCTTCGCCATCTGGTCCATCAGGTTGCAGAAACGCTCGACATTGTGGTCGTCGAGCGGCGCGTCGACCTCGTCCAGCACGCAGATCGGCGCCGGGTTGGTCAGGAACACCGCGAAGATCAGCGCCATGGCGGTCAGCGCCTGCTCGCCGCCGGAGAGCAGCGTCATGGTCTGCGGCTTCTTGCCGGGCGGGCGGGCGACGATTTCGAGGCCCGCCTCCAGCGGATCCTCGCTCTCGATCAGTTGCAGGTCGGCTGTGCCGCCGCCAAAGAGATGCGTGAACAACCGCTTGAAGTGGCCGTTGACGACATCGAAGGCTTCCAGCAGCCGTTCGCGACCCTCGCGGTTGAGGCTGGAAATGGCGGAGCGCAGCTCGCGGATCGCATCGATCACGTCATCGCGTTCCCTGACGAGGTTTTCCAGACGCTCGACCAGTTCGCTCTGTTCCTCCTCGGCGCGAAGGTTGACGGCGCCGAGCCGTTCGCGCTCGATCTTCAGCCGCTCCAGGCGGCGCTCGATGGCGTCGACATCCGGCATGGCCGCGTCAGGCGCAAGGCCCGACAGTTTCAGCGCCTCGTGCGGCGCGCAGTTCAGTGCCTCGCGGATGCGGGCTTCGACTTCCTTGCGCCGCTCGGCCGAGGCGGTCAGGCGTTCCTCGGCGCGGGCACGCTCCTCGCGGGCTCCCGACAGCGCCGTGATCGAATCGGTCGCCGCCTTGTCGGCCTCGCGCGCCGCGGTCTCCGCGAGCGCAAGCCGGTCGCCTGTTTCCTTGCGCGCCTGTTCCGCGGCCTCGATCTCGCGCACCAGTTCGCGGCGGCGCACCGGCATTTCGTCCGGCGCATCCTCCAGCGCGGCCAGTTCCTTCGCCGTCTCCTCGCGGCGCGCGGACAGCACCGAGATCTGCTTGTCGGCGTTTTCGCCGCGCGAGATCCAGTTGGCGCGCTCGGAGCGCAGGGATACGAGGCGGCGCTGGCGCGCCTCGCGTTCGCGCGCCAGCGACTGGTGGTTGGCGCGGGCTTCCGTCAGCGCGGCGCGTTCGGTCGTGACGACGGAGGCCTGTTTTTCCACCGCCGCGTCGAGTTCGGAGAGATCCGGTTCGCCGGCAAGCGCCGTCTCGGCCTCGGCGAGCACGCCGGACGCCTCGTCGATATCGGCCCTGGCGTGCACAATGCTTTCGTCCAGCACGGCCTTGCGTTTCGACAATTCACCGGTTGCGCGTTCGGCCGCGGCCAGCGCCTCGCGGGCATTGCGGGCTTCCGCCTGCGCGGTCCTGACCGCCTCGCGGGCAAGCCGTTCGGCTTCGATTGCGGCTTGCGTCGCCTGCTTCGTCTCGGCGGCGGCGGCCTCGGTGACGCGCAGCGCCTTGGTCGCCTCGACGATCTCCGCGTCGAGTTCCGCCAGGCGGTTCTTCTGCGCCAGACGCTGGGCCGCCGGTGTCGGCGCATCGGCGCGCGCGGTGTAGCCGTCCCAGCGCCACAGCGCGCCGTCCTTCGTCACCAGCCTCTGGCCGGTCTTGAGTTGCGCCTGAAGCGCGGCGCCGGTCTCGACGCTGTCGACGACGCCGATCTGGCGGAGACCGCGCCGCAGCGCGTCCGGCGCCTTGACGAAATCGGCCAGCGCGGTCGCGCCGGCCGGCAATGCCGGGTCGTCGGCAAGCGGTGCGACACCCGCCCAATAGGCCGGCGCATTGGCATCGAGCGGCAGGTCAAGATCGTCGCCGAGCGCCGCGCCCAGCGCCGGCTCGTAGCCCTTTTCGACCCGCATCTGCTCGACGACGCCGGGGAAAAGATCGCCGGCGCCGGCATTCAGCATCTTTGCAAGCGTCTGCGCCTCGGTTTCGAGCCGGTTCAGGAGCGCTTTCGCCTCCTGCAGGGCGGGCTGGCGCGCAGCTTCGGTGTCGCGCGCCGAGGCGAGCGCCTGTTCGGCCTCGCCCGCGTACTTCTCCGCCGATGCGACCGCCTCCTCGGCGGCTTCGAGCAGAATGCGCTTTTCCGCCGGATCGGCGAGCGTCTTGATGCGGTTGTCGATCTCGGCGAGATCGGCAAGGAGCCGGTTCAACTGACCGGCGAGGCGGTCGCCGCGCTCACGCGTCTCGCGGATGCGGCGCTCGAGCTGGGTGCGCAGCGCGCCGGCCTCGGCGCGTTCGCCGGTCAGGCGCGACAGTTCGGCCTCGCTGCGGGCCAAGGCTTCCTCGGCCTGCTCGAAGAGACGCTTCAGTTCCGCTTCGCGGTCGCCGGTCGAGGCTTCGTCGGCGGTCAGTTCGGCTTCTTCCTCGTTGAGGCGGTCGATCGCGCCGGCGTTCTCCTCCTTCATCGCCTCTTCGCGGGCGATGTCGGCGGAGAGTTGCGTCTGCCGGCCCTGCAATTCGGCGCGGCGGGCCTCCTGGCGGCGGACATCCTCGTCAAGCTGGTTCAACGCGATGGTCAGCCGCTGCAGCGCGGCGGCGGCGGCGGCCTCGTTCTCGCGCAGTTCGGGCAGCTTGTGCTGCGCGATCCCCTGCACCCTGGCGGCTTCCATCTGCAATTGCGCGCGCTCGCCGACGACCGAGGTCGCATGTGCCAGCGTCGACTGGGCTTCCGCTTCCTGCTCCTTGGCGAGCGTCCATTTGAGATGCAGCAGCGTCGCCTCGGCTTCGCGGATGTCGCGCGACAGCGCCTTGAAGCGGTTGGCCTGGCGGGCCTGGCGCTTCAGGCTCTCGATCTGGCTTTCCAGTTCGCCGACGACGTCTTCCAGGCGTTCGAGATTGGTCTCGGCGCCGCGCAGCCGCAGTTCGGCGTCATGGCGGCGCGAATGCAGGCCGGAAATGCCGGCCGCCTCTTCGAGCAGCGCGCGGCGCGCCTGCGGTTTCGCCTGGATCAGTTCGCCGATGCGGCCCTGCCCGACCATGGAAGGCGAGCGTGCGCCCGTCGACTGGTCGGCGAAAAGAAGCTGCACATCCTTGGCGCGGGCGTCCTTGCCGTTGATCTTGTAGGCGGAGCCAGCCTCGCGCTCGATGCGGCGGGTGACCTGCAGCGTATCGTCCTGGTTGAAGGCGGCGGGCGCGGTGTGGTCACCATTGTCGAGGAACAGCGAGACTTCCGCGGTGTTGCGCGAGGGGCGCGTGCCGGAACCGGAAAAGATCACGTCATCCATGCCGGATGCGCGCATGTTCTTGTAGGATGATTCACCCATCACCCAGCGCAGCGCCTCGACAAGGTTCGACTTGCCGCAGCCATTCGGCCCGACCACGCCGGTCAGGCCGCGCTCGATGATGAATTCGGTCGGTTCGACGAAGGACTTGAAGCCGAGAAGGCGGAGTTTCTCAAAGCGCATAAGCGCCTCCGCCCGTCATGCCGGGACCAAAAACGCGCGCCTTGCGGAAAGCGCGCGCGCAGTTTCCGTCAGAGCAATGCGTCGAAAATGGCCGACATCTGTTCAACAGTCAGGGCTCCGGAATATTTCTTTCCGTTGATGAAGAACGTCGGGGTGGCGTTGACGCCGAAGTCCGCCGATGCGCGCTCCCGTACCGCATTGATGTCATCCAGAAGCTTCTGGTTGGTCAAGCAGGCCTCGAAGCTCTCCTGTGTAAAACCGGCCAGTTTGGCGATGTTTTCGAGTGGCGCGCGGGCATTCTGGACATGGGCCCAGGCCGCCTGCTGCTTGAACAGCACGTCGACCATGGCGAAATACTTGTCGCCGGGCGCGCAGCGCGCCAGCATGAAGGCCGCCGCGGCGCGCGGATCGAAGGGGAATTCCCGGAAGATAAAACGCACCTTGCCGGTGTTGATGTATTTCTCGGTGATCGCGGGAAGCGTCGTCTCGTGGAAATGCGCGCAATGCGGGCAGGTCATCGAGGCATATTCGACGACCGTGATCGGGGCATCCGCGGAGCCTTCCACCTCGTCCTTGAGCGTACCCGGCTGCAGCAGCTTTTCCATGTCCACTTCGCCGTCCGATTTGGGTGCCCCCTGCGCCAGCGCAAGGTTTGGCCCGGCGGCGACCGCAAGCGTTGCTGCAGCGGCCATCAGGGCGGAACGACGTGTCATCAGAATGCTAGCCATCAGGATCTTTCCCCAGATTCGGTTGGTTCGCCGCCGATATACGTCAGCGAAGTTGTCAGGACCATGGCGCGTTTTAGCTGAACGGCGCATGAATTACACTTTTCGTTGAACACAGCGTCGCCGTCTGCCTCAAGCGCCCAGATGCAGCACCACCTGGCGCCGGTGCGGGCGGTCGCGATGCTCGAAGAGATAGACGCCCTGCCAGGTGCCGAGCACCGCGCGACCGTCAGCCACCGGAATGCCGAGGGAGACCTGCGTCAGCGCCGCCTTGACATGGGCCGGCATGTCGTCCGGGCCTTCGGCGGTGTGGACGATCCAGCGCATCGACGGATCGTTCGACGGCGGCACGAGCCGGCGGAAGAATTCGGTCAGGTCGCGCTGGACGTCGGGATCGGCGTTTTCCTGGATCAGCAGCGAGCACGAGGTATGGCGCACGAAGACGGTCAGCAGCCCCTCGCCCGCGTCCGCCTCGCGCAGAAAGGCGTTCACCTGTCGCGGGTGAATTCGTAAAGCCCCTGGCCGCGCGTCTCGATGGTGAGGGTCGTCTGCGCCATGCCTAACGCGCGGTCAGCGCCAGTTTCGCGCCCAGCGCGACGAAGGCGGCGGCGAAGCTGCGGCGCATCCAGGCCATGATGCGCGCGCTTGCCAGCACGCGGGTACGCACGGCCGAGGCGGCGAAACCGTAGCCCACGAAGACGGCGAAGGTCATGGCCATGAACACGGCGGAAAGCGCCACCATTTCGGCGAGCGGATGCATCGCCGCCGGATCGATGAATTGCGGCAGGAAGGCGAGGAAGAAGATCGACAGTTTCGGGTTGAGGATATTGAGCAGCGTCCCGGTGACGGCGATGCGCGGCAGGCTTCCCGCCTCATCTCCCGCTTCGACCTTGAGCGCGCCACGGTCGCGAATCGTCTGCCAGGCAAGCCAGAGAAGATAGGCGACGCCGGCGAATTTCACCGTCTGGAACGCAATCGCGCTGGCATGCAGGATCGCGGCGACGCCGAGGATCGCCGCCGTCATGTGCGGCACGATGCCGAGCGTGCAGCCAAAGGCCGCCGCGACGCTGGCGAGACGCCCGCGCGCCAGGGCGACGGCAAGCGTGTAGATGACGCCGGTGCCCGGCGCGATGACGACGATCAGGGCGGTCAGAAGGAATTCGGGGGACATCGGTGCACCTCGTATTTGGGTCGCGAAACGCTAGCCGCAGGAGGCTGCGTGTCAATGCCCCTTGCCCGCTCACTCCCGGGGCTTTCCCGGTCAGGCCTTTTTCACCGGCTGGCGCAGTACCGTCTTCAATTTTTCCGGCGCGACCCTGCGCGGATCGCCCAGATAGATCTCGTGGTGATGGCCGTTCGGCACCAGCCCGTTCTCCGGCAGGAACTCGTTGTGCATCCGGGCGATCGTCGGCGCTTCGGCGCTGTAGGGGCCGACATGCATGGTCTGCACCGACAGGCCTTCGTCGTAATCCTCGAGGCGCAGGCTCGGCGGCGGATCGCCGAGCTTGCCGCGCGCCTTTGCGATGCCGGCGTCGATCATCTCCTGCGTGATCCAGTCCGGCTGCATGATCATCATCGTCCATAGCCAGTCATCGCGGTCGCCGGCCGTAAACGCCGCCATGTCCTCGGCCCACCAAAGGCCCTCCAGCGGCGCGACGGTATAATCCTTGCCGAGGTCTTTCTTCGAGGCGAACTTGACGGGATAGCTGACCGAATAGAGCCACTCGACCGCGCGCGCGTACTCGGGTGCGGTATTGGGATCGCCCTTGCCGTCGATCTTCAGGAACCGCATGCGCGGCACCTCGACAAGGGTGAATTTGCCCGCGGGAGGCTGCCACAGCGCCTTCATTGTCTTCTTGAAGTCGATTTTTTCCACGACGGCATCTCCCTTCGAAACCGAGCGATGGTCGGCCATTCCATGCGCCTTCGCGTTGACGCCGATCAACGACAACTCCCGTTCTCCGGCCGAGGCTATCGTGAGGCCGAGCAACATGGGAAGAGGCCGTCCGAAATGCCGAAATTCCTCGTCGTCTATTACAGCCGCACCGGTCACACCGAACAGGTCGCCAAGGCGCTTGCCGAAAGGCTCGGCGCCGATCTCGAACCCATCCGCGAAAAGCGCAGCCGGCTCGGGTTCATGGAATACTGGCGCTCGGGGCGGGAATCCCTTTTCGGCATTCTGCCGACAATCGAACCCTCGCAACACGACCCGGCCGGTTACGATCTCGTCATCCTCGGCTCACCGGTCTGGGCATCGCAGCCGTCGACGCCGATGCGGGCGTATCTGGCGGCCAACAAGAGACAAGTTGAAAGCCGTCGCCTGTTTCGTGACGCTGGGCGGCTCCGGCGCGCAAAAGACGCTCGGCAGGATGGCGGATGCCGCAGGCTTGCCAGCGATCGCCACCTTCTCGGCGACGGAACGCGAGTTGAAGTCCGGCAAATGGATGGAAGGCATGGAGCATTTCGTCGGCGCGATCACGGGCAAGGGGTAAGATCCGGGTCGTTCCACCTCTCAACCGTACCGCCGGTACAGTAATCCGGCCCGCCGCCAACGTTTCTCGGCTCCCCCTTTCCGCAAGTCACTGGTTTTTCTCCGGGAATTCGACGCAGGACGAACTTGACCACGCGCCTTCTGGCGGCCGGCCGGGAGGATGGCGCATATTTGCCTTGCAGCAGGATCGGCGCGGCCGGATCATGACACGGAACGGCCAGGAGGAGGACGATATCACCATGCACAGTCACACCAATATCCGCGCGGCGACGCCGCAGGATGCCCGCACGCTCGCCAAGCTGATCGACATCGCCGGGGAAGGCATTCCCAACTGGCTGTGGACGCGGATGGCCGCGGACCGCCAGACGCCGCTCGATGTCGGCGAGGAACGCGCCCGGCGCGAAACCGGCGGCTTCTCGTACCGCAACGCGCTGGTCGCCGACCATGGCGGAGACGTCGCGGCGATGATGCTCGGCTACCCGGTCGGCGAACCGTCGGAGGCCGACCGCGACGCGGTCGCCGACCTGCCGGAACCTGTCCGGCCCTTCGTCGAACTCGAGCACCTCTCGGGCGGCACGTTCTATGTCAACGCGCTCGCCGCGCTGCCCGGACGGCGCGGGTCTCGGTCTCGGCACCGCGCTGATGAAGGCGGCCGAGGACAAGGCGGCGGCGGCCGGGATCACCCAGCTGAGCGTGCAGGTCTTCGAGCAGAACGCGCATGCCGTGAAGCTCTACGACCGGCTCGGCTACCGGGTCGCCGAGACCCGGCCGGTGCTCTCGCATCCCTGCCAGCCCTATTACGACGGGCGGGTTCTGCTTCTGCTGAAAGACATCTAGTATCGGGCCATGGATACCGACACGCTTCTCGTCTTCATCCCGGCCTGTTTCGCGCTCAACATGACGTTCGGGCCGAGCAATCTTCTGGCGCTGACCAACGGCGTGCGCGAGGGCGTCGCCATCGCCGCCACGGCGGCGCTCGGGCGCATCGTCGCCTATGCGATCCTGATCGCGGTTACCGGCATCGGGCTCGGCGCGCTGCTCGCCGCCTCGGCGCTCGCCTTTTCGGTGGTGAAATGGGCGGGCGCGGCCTATCTCGTCTGGCTCGGCATCAAGCTGGTGCGCTCGCATGCGCAGCTTTCGGATGCCAACGAGGGCGCGATGGCGCACCGGCCGCTGGCGAGCCTCGCAAGGCAGGAATTCCTGGTCGGCATCGGCAATCCGAAGGCGATCGTCATCTTCACCGCCTTCTTCCCGCAATTCGTCGCGCCCGACCGGTATCTGGAAAGCTTCGCCATCCTCGGCGCGCTGTTCCTCAGCTTCGAGATGTGCGCGGTCGCGGCCTATGCGTTTGCCGGCAAGCATCTCGGCGCCTATGCGCGGCACCCGAAGGCGGCGCGCTGGCTCAACCGGACCAGCGGCTCGATGATGATCGGCTTCGGGCTGCTCCTGGCCTTTGCGCGCCGGCCGGCGGCCTGAGGGAGGCGAGACCTACTCCCCCGCCGCGAGCCCGGCGCCGAATTCCGCCATGGCGGCGATGACGGGTTCGATGCGGCGGCCGGCGCCGGTCAATTCATATTCGGTCTTCGGCGGTACGGTCGGATAGATCGTCTTGGCGATCAGGCCGGCCTGCTCCAGCATGGAAAGCCGCGCCGCCAGCATGCGCGGGCTGATCCCGGCCAGCGAGCGCTGCAACTCGCTGTAGCGCTTCTTGCCGGACAGGAGATCGCGCACGATCAGCGTCGTCCACTTGCCGGACAGCACCCCGGATGCCCTGGCAACAGGGCAATCGTCATCGCATAAACCATTGATATCCATGCGCTTCTCCGGAAATTTCAAGCTATACTTTTTGTAACTACTTCCTTTTTTATAGTGCGATGCCTAGCCTTTTGCAATCATCGGCAAAAGGAGACCTCACGATGACCCGACTGAAAATCCTGCTTCTCGATCGTTGCCCTGTCGCAACTCGTCCTCGGCGCGCTGACCCTGTTCGCGCCGGGTGCGTTCTTCGCCTGGATGGGGCTGACCGTCCCGCCGGTCGACAACCAGTACATGCTCGGCATGCTGGCCGCCCGGTTCATCGCCTATGGCATCGGCATGGCGGTCCTCGCCCGCGCCGAACGGCCCGACCCGTTCTGGATCCGCAACATGGTGCTGGTGCAGGCGATCGATTTCGCCGCCGGCCTCTACTATGTCGCGACCGGCGTCATCGGCATCGAAGTCGCCGCCTTCCCGATGGTCAATGCGGCGATCTTCGGCGTGCTCTTGTGGCTGTGGGCGCCGGGTGCAGACGCGAGACGGGTGCAACCGGCCTGAACAAGCGGCCGGCAGCGGCGAAAATTGGGGAGAACCGCCGGGCCAACAGTTCATCCGATTCGAACTCGGAAACCGGCCCGGCGTCCGCAGACCGATTATCAGCAAATCCGGATAACCTTCTTTATTTCAACGACAATCCACGGCTGGTATCGATTCGACCGTAGCGACCGGCAGACTACGCTATTCGATAGCGAATAGTTCACTCACATTTAAATATTTCGCCCTAACCCAACGGAAGACAAGGGGATCGGGGCATGTCATTCGACGTATTTAAAAACAGGGTCAAAAAGCCTTCCAACCATAAAAACGCATTTGCGCGGTTCATGGCCGATAGAGGGGGTCAGTTCGCGATCATGTTCGCGCTGTCGGCGGTGCCGGTCCTGATCGCTGTCGGCGGATGCATCGATTTTGTTCGCGCCCATACGCTGCAAAACCGCATGCAGGCCGATCTGGATGCCGCGCTGGTGGCAACGGCGGCCAAAATCGAATCCGCGAGCACCGCCGACCTGAAGGAGCGCGTAAGGCGCTGGCTCTTCGCGCAGTCGGCCGTCGATTCCGCGAATTACAAGATCGAAAGCATCGAAGTCGACAGGGTGGGCAACAAGATCACCGGGTCCGTCTCGAGCCTGATGGACACGTCGCTGCTGAAACTGGCCGGCATGGACACCCTCGACGTCCATGTATCCAGCGCCGTGCAGGCTCCGATAACCTCCTACATGGAAGTGCATATCGTTCTGGACAAGTCGCCATCCATGCTTCTCGCCGCCAATACGGCCGACCAGCAGGTGATGCGCAACAAGATCGACTGCGAGTTCGCCTGCCACGAGAAAGAGACCCCGCATTGGGTGAACGGAAAATATTACGAAACCAACTATGACTACAGTTCGCAGAACGGCATCGAACTGCGCACGGATGTCGCGATCGACGCGGTCGAGGAAGTCCTCGACCAGATCGATATGGCCGATCACAGCCACAACCATATCAAGGTGGCGCTCTACACGGTCGGCAAGACCGCCAAGCAGGTCCTGCCTCCCACCTATTCAACCAGCGCCGCCCGCGCCGAACTGGCCGACGACAAGGCCGGACTGAACAGCGCGACGTCGGAGGATGCGACATATTTCGACAAATCGTTCAATGCGCTGAAAGGCATGGTGGGATATGCCGGCGACGGCTCCTCGGCCCACAAGCCCCTGAAGCTCGTCCTGTTCCTGACCGATGGCGTGCAGTCGAAGCGCGACTGGGTGATAGACAGCGTCGACTGGCGTTGCACCGCAGGGACCTGGTACAACGGTAAATACTACTGCACGAGCTTCTCTTCCGGCGGCTACTGGGGCTACGTGACGCCGATCAATCCGGACTGGTGCGGATATGTAAAGGACCGCGGCCCGACGATGGCCGTCCTCTACACCGAGTATCTGCCAATCCCGATCGACTGGGGCTACAACGACACGCTCGGTTCGACGATGGCCAGCAGCAAGTACGGGCCGAAATGGGGCGGAACCATGCGCAAAGGCGTGTCTTCCGCCATCTCCCGGCACGACTATATCGACTATGCGCTGAAGGATTGCGCCTCCTCGAGCGACCTGTTCATGTCCGCGTCCGCCGCGGACGAGATCAAGGAAGGGCTGTCGACCCTGTTTTCGCGGTACTCCTCCTCCATCCGTCTGACACAGTAGCCGCGCCATGCCGATGACTTTGCTGAAAAGATACCGCGACAACCGCAAGGGGTCGACGGCCATCGAATTCGGACTGCTTGTCCTTCCTTTCGCGGCGCTGCTTTTCGGCATCGTCGAGGCCTCGCTGCTCTATTTCCAGGACGACGACCTCCAGGCCGCGCTCAACTACGCCACCCGGAAGGTGCGAACCGGCCAGATGTCGTCATCCGGGGGGACCAGGCTGGCGGACTTCAAAGCGGCAATCTGCAAGCAAATGGCGATCGCCGACAATTGTGCGGGCAACATCCTGGTCCGGGTCTCGGTCATTTCGGACATGTCCGCTGTGACGCTGGAAAAAGCCATCGGAGGCGACGGGGCCTTCGAGGTGTCCGAGACTTTCGATACAGGCAAGGCCGGCGACTTCATCCTCGCGCAGGCCTTCATCCCGTGGTCGGTCGCCGTCGATATCTATTCGTTTTCCTCCGTCAGGCTGTCCGACGGACGCTACGTCATCGCCGCCGCCGACATCTTCAGGAACGAACCGTTTTGACCGTCTTTCCGATCATCAAAACCAGCCTTTCGCGCCGTCTCCCGCCCCTGTGGCGAGACAATCGCGGCATTGCCGCAATCGAGTTCGCGCTGCTCGTGCCGATCCTGATCATCGTGCTCGCGGCGGTGGTCGATTTCGGACAAGCCTTCGCGGCGAACAGGAAGGTCAACCAGATATCCTACAAGATCGCCGACGTGATCTCGCAATCCGGGGAATGGCAGAGCTCCGAGGTTTCGACCATTCTGACCGGCGCAAAATCGATCATCCTTCCCTTCGAGACGTCCGGCCTGAAGATCGTGCTGACCGTCGTCGATGTCGACAAATCCGGCAAGGAGACCGTGGCCTGGTCCCGCGCGAGCGGAGCGACGGCCTATGTGGCAGGTCGGGCCTCGCCGATAACGATCCCCGCCGAGATCAAGGAAAAGGACATGCAATTCGTCGCGGTCGAGGTCACCTACTCGCTTTCCACGCCGTTCACCTCGCTGTTCGAATCCGTCACCGGCCGCAACAGCTATTCATTCGACGAAAGCTACATCCTCTATCCGCGGACCGGCACCGAGATCTCCCTGCTCTGAATTCAGCGAGCCTTCCATTTCAACCTATTTCGCCGACACCGCCATCATCGCCAGCTTCAGGGCCGCGAGGATGAAGGGCGTGGCGTGGAGGAGGAAATCGAAGATGTCGAGCGGGCGCACCAGCGTGCCCGCCGCCAGCATCTTCAGCTTCTCCCAGATATGCGGTTCGGGGACGAAGGGCGCGAGGCCGAGCGTCAGGCAGGCGACGATGAGCAGGCTCCAGGGGATCTGGTCGAGAAGCTGTGACAGCTGTTCCATCAGGGCGCGGACCTCCAACATGAAATGGCCGCCGGTACTGGCCGGCGGCGTTCAGGCGGATATCGTCGGCGGCGCTCTGGAATTTCCACCGCCAAACATGCCGTTGGGCGCATATGTCGCGGCGATGCCCGCCGGCCGCCGCTCACGAATCCGGAAAACCGCGACGCTTCCATTCGCTGCGCGGCACGGGCGCGCCGACATCGAAGGCGAAGGACACGACCCGCGTGGCATCCGCATCGATTTCGCAACGAAGCCGAAGATCGTACCATTGCCCGCCGGCCCGGAAGGCGCCGCGGCGGACCTCCATCACCGTGCCCTTGTCCAGCCGGTAGGCCGGGAGAAGGTCCGGCCAATAAGGCTGCGCGGCATGGCGCAACTGCTCGCGCAGTTCGCTGGCGCACAACTCGCCCGCCCGCTCGCCGCGCGACAGGCCGGCCATTGCCGTCGTCGCGACGATATCGCCGGTCGCGCCTTGCGAATAGAGCTTCTTTGCCTCGGTCAGCTTGACCGGCGGCTCCGGCGCCGCGACCGCCGCCGCCGCGGGGTCCGGCCGGTCGGGCTGCGGCGCCGGCTTGTCGGGCGGCGTCTCAGGCGCAGTCGACGCGTTGCCGTCATCGGCTTGCCGCGGCCCAGCGTCCTTCTCGCCGAATTCGACGACCGGACGCAGCACCGGCACGGGCGGCGCATTGGCCTGTTTTACCGCCGCGGCGTCGGCTTCGGCGGGGCCTGTTCGCCGGTTTTTCCTCCGGCTTCGGCTTCTCGGTCTTGTTTTCCTCGGACTTCTTTTCGGCGGGCGGCGGCACCAGTTCGACGGCGACGGCCTGGTCCTTCGGGGGCGCGGGTTCCGGTAGCGGAAAACCGAAGATCAGCAAGGCCACAAAGAGCGCATGGACGCCGACCGAAGCAAGAAAGCCCCAATCGAATTTCGCCGCCAGCCTCGTGGAAATCTGCTGCATCGCGATATCACTACACCGGCGTTCAGGCGGACAAAATCACATTGCCGCCAGAACGCAAAAAATCCGGCGGCCGTGCGGCCGCCATCGATCCCGGCGCCTACCAGCGCCCGTGGCGGCGGTTCCATGCAAACAGGAGGTCGGCGAAACGGTCATAGGCGAGGCGCGTGACCGGGAGCACCAGCCGGTTGCCGACGAAGACCGGCGATCCAGCCCTCGCCGGGCGTGGCGCGCCAGACCGCCACCAGAACATCCGCTCCGACCAGCAAATTGCCCTCGGCGTCGGTCGCATGCAGCCTTCGCCGCACGTCGTTCAGCGACGCGCCGTAGCCGCCGAGCGCGTCCGGTTCGAGATTGATGTCGCGGAATTCGATGCGCTTCGCCTTGACGGCCTCGATCAGCCGCCGCTTCTGGCGGCTGATGCCCGCATCGCAAACCGGGCAGCGCGTGTTGTACCAGACGGTCAGCATGGCGATGGCATCGCCTTTCCGGCAAACAAAAAGGGCGCCGTGCGGCGCCCTTCGTGAAACCTAGCTGTCGAGGAAGCTGCGAAGCTTGCGCGAGCGGCTCGGGTGCTTGAGCTTGCGCAGCGCCTTCGCCTCGATCTGGCGGATGCGTTCGCGGGTGACCGAGAACTGCTGGCCGACTTCCTCGAGCGTGTGGTCGGTGTTCATGCCGATGCCGAAGCGCATGCGCAGCACGCGCTCCTCGCGCGGGGTCAGCGAGGCGAGCACGCGGGTGGTCGTCTCGCGGAGGTTCGCCTGGATGGCGGCGTCGATCGGCAGGACGGCGTTCTTGTCCTCGATGAAATCGCCGAGATGCGAATCCTCCTCGTCGCCGACCGGCGTTTCGAGCGAGATCGGCTCCTTGGCGATCTTGAGGACCTTGCGGACCTTTTCGAGCGGCATGGCCAGCTTCTCGGCCAGTTCCTCCGGGGTCGGCTCGCGGCCGATCTCGTGCAGCATCTGGCGCGAGGTGCGCACGATCTTGTTGATCGTCTCGATCATGTGCACCGGAATGCGGATCGTGCGGGCCTGGTCGGCGATCGAACGGGTGATCGCCTGCCGGATCCACCACGTCGCGTAGGTGGAGAACTTGTAGCCGCGGCGATACTCGAACTTGTCGACCGCCTTCATCAGGCCGATATTGCCTTCCTGAATCAAATCAAGGAATTGCAGGCCGCGGTTGGTGTATTTCTTGGCGATCGAAATCACCAGGCGCAGGTTGGCCTCGACCATTTCCTTCTTGGCGATGCGCGCCTCGCGCTCGCCCTTCTGGACCTGGTTGACGATCTTGCGGAACTCGGCGATCGAGATGCCGGTTTCCGTCGACAGCTCCTGGATCTCGGAGCGCAGCTCGTCGATGGTCGCCAGTTCCTTGGCGAATTCGCGCCAGCCGCGCGCCGTCAGTCCGGATACGGTGTCGACCCAGTTCGGATCCAGTTCCGACCCGTGGTAGCGAAGCAGAAACTCCTCGCGGGAAACGCCATAGCTTTCGGCGAGACGCAGCAAGCGGCCCTCGTTCTGCACCAGGCGCTTGTTGATCGAATAGAGCTGCTCGACCAGAGCCTCGATGCGCTGATTGTTGAGCGACAGCGACTTCACGTCGGTGATCAGCTCGTCCTTGAGCTGCTTCAGGCGCTTCTGCTGGCTCGGCGACAGGGCGTCCGAATCCGACAGCGAGCTTTCGACATGCTGGTCCTGCAGCTTGCGCAGCTTGGCATAGGTCGAGGCGATGGTGTCCAGCGTCTCCATGACGGCGGGGCGCAGTTCGGCCTCCATCGCGGCGAGCGACAGGTTGACCTCGTCCTCCTCGTCATCCTCTTCCTCGGGCTGGCCCTCGCCGCCGACATTGGTGACGTCGTCGTCGTGGCGGCGCGGGGCGCGCAGGGCGCGTTCCTTTTCCTCGCGCTCCTTCTTGGCCTGCTCGATCTCCTCGGGCGTCGGCACCTTCGGCGCCTGCTTGGCCTCGGGACCGGCATAGGTCGTCTCGAGATCGATGATGTCGCGCAGAAGGATGTTGCCTTCGTTGAGTTCCTCGCGCCAGATGATGATCGCCTGGAAGGTCAGCGGGCTCTCGCACAGCCCCGCGATCATCGTCTCGCGGCCGGCCTCGATGCGCTTGGCGATGGCGATCTCGCCCTCGCGCGACAGCAACTCGACGGTGCCCATTTCGCGCAGATACATGCGCACGGGGTCGTCGGTGCGGTCGGTCGGCTCTTTCTTCTTGGCGGTCGCCGCGACGGCGCCGCCGGTCGTCGTGGCAAGTTCGGTCGAGCTTTCGCCGTCGTCGCTTGACGTATCGTTGTCGTTGTCGTTGTCGCTGTCGCCGTCGACCTCGTCATCCTCGACGACGTTGATGCCCATCTCGGACAGCGTGGACATGGTGTCCTCGATCTGTTCCGAGGTCACTTCCTCGGAAGGAAGCACGGCATTCAGCTCGTCCATCGTGACGTAGCCGCGCTTCTTCGCGACGCGCAGCATCTTCTTGACGCTGTCCGCGCTCAAATCCAGCAGCGGGCCGTCCGGGGTCTGTTCCGGGGCGTTTTCCGCTTCGGTCTTTTCTTTTGTCTTTGTTGCCATGAAAGTCTTGTCTCCGGCGACGATGGTCCAGGGCCGCGATCCCGCCTAGTTGCGCCACCTGTTTGGTGAACGCCTTTTTCCCGATCCCGCGATTTCCGGGACCAGCCTTAGGCGAAGCGTGTTAATTGCCAATTACCCCTATTTAGGCGCACTTCACGCCAATCCAACATGAAGCACGTAAAAACGGTTATCTTGACTGACAATATTTCCGGGGCCTGGCCCGGTCGCCCTTGATTCCCGTGATTCTTTGCCTGCGTCAACACCCGGGGAGGCGAATCAGGTAAAAAACCGGGCGTAACCCGCCCGAAAATCAGAAAGAACGCGACGGACGACCCGAGGAAACCCCGAATCCATCGACAAGCGCCTCGATCGATTCGGTCTCGTCGATCTCCTTGCGGAGGTCGGCCAGGCGGCCGAAATTCAGGTCGTTGCCGTCATTGGCATAGGCATTTTGCGCGGCTCCCAGCTCGCGGCGCAGGGTGCGGGCGCGGCGGTGCAGGCGCAACGCCTGGCGGAATCCCTCGAGCGCATCGTCATGCGCCGCCTCCTCCGTCGCCGTCCACAGACGGGTGCGCCGGATGAGCGCGTCGAGCGTGGCGATGGTCGCGGCCTGGGCGGCGACCGCCTTGTGCTCGAGCAGCGCGGCGCGGTCGCGCGGGCGCCCGGTGGCGCAGGCTTCGAGGATGGCGCTGCGCAGCCGTTCGAGCCCGCCATGGTCGAGATCGAGGCCGGTGAAGTCGTCGAAATGGTCGGCGAGCAGGTCCGGATGGCACAAGACGGCGGAGACCAGCGCCGCCTCGCGCAGCGGCATGTCGTCGCCGGTGGCGCTCAACAGGCGCGAGCGGGTCAGGCTTTCGGAGATCGCCAGCCGGCCGCCCGCCGCACCGCCGCGGCCGCCGCCACGGCCGTAGCGGTTGCCGCCCTGCCCCTGCGATTTGCCCCGGCCCTGGCGCGGCGCGCCGAACTGGGCGTTGGTGCGGTCGCGCATCGCCTGGCCGTAATGGCGGCGCACGCTTTCGTCCTGGATCTGGCTGGTCGCCTCGCGCAGCGTCTTTTCGAGCTGGGCGCGCTGTTCGGGCGTTTCGAACACCTTGCCGCTGGTTTCGCGCGACCACAGCATGTCGGCGAGCGGCTTGGCGCTTTTCAGTATCGCGTCAAAGGCCTCGCGCCCGCCGGCCTTGACGAGGTCGTCGGGGTCCTTGCCCTCCGGCAACAGCGCGTAGCGCACCGAGCGGCCGGGCTTCAGCCCCGGCAAGGCAAGATCGAGCGAACGCCAGGCGGCGCGCACGCCCGCCTTGTCGCCGTCAAAGCAGAGCACCGGTTCCGGCGTCACGCGCCAGAGGAGATCGAGCTGGTTTTCGGTCAGCGCGGTGCCGAGCGGCGCGACCGCGTTGGCGATACCGGCCTGGTCGAGCGCTATGACGTCCATATAGCCCTCGACGGCGATGATGGTGCCGGCCTGGCGGACATTTTCGCGGGCGCGGCGGAAATTGTAGAGGACGCGGCCCTTGTGGAAGAGCTCGGTCTCCGGCGAGTTGAGATATTTCGCCGGCACGTCAGGCGACAGCGCCCTGCCGCCGAAAGCGATGGTCCTGCCCCGCGCGTCCTCGATCGGAAACATGATGCGGTCGCGGAAACGATCGAAGGAAACCGGGATGTCGTCGCCGAAGACGACGAGGCCGCAGGCCTCGATCTGCTCGCGCGAGGCGCCCTTCGACGCCAGATGCTCCTTCAGCGCATTGCGGCTGTCCGGCGCGTAGCCGAGGCGGAACTTCTTCTGCGTCTGACCCGACAGGCCGCGGTCGCGCAGATAGGCGCGCGCCCTGGCGCCGGCGGACGTCTGCAGCTGCGCCTCGAAGAAGGCGACCGCCATTTCCATGACGTCGTGCAGCGTGGCGCGGATCTGCTCGCGGCGCTCGGCCTCGGGATCGCGCTCCGGCATCGGCACGCCGGCGAGATCGGCGATCTGCTGGACGGCCTCGGGAAACGAAACCCCTTCGAGTTCGGTCAGGAAGCGGAAATGATCGCCCGAAACGCCGCAGCCGAAACAGTGGTAGCGGCCCTTCTTGTCCTCGCAGTGGAAACTCGGCGTCTTCTCGCCGTGGAAGGGGCAGCAGGCCCAGTAGTCGCCGCGCGGCGCATTGGTCTTGCGCTTGTCCCAGGACACGCGTTTGCCGATCACGTCCGATATCGGAACGCGGTCGCGTATCTCGTCGAGAAATGATTGCGGAAAGCGCATCGCCAGCCTTTGCGGGAATCTCCCCCCTCTATACAGGGCGCGCGCCGCAAAGGCCAAGACGCGGTTGCCGCGTCCTCGCTATTCACAGGCCGGCGTGCCGGGCGAAGCTATTTGTGGAAGAACTTGAAAAAGGCGGCGACCTTGGCGGCGTTGTTCGTTGTCCGGTCGAACTCGACGCCGATCATGCGCGGGCGCACCCAGCGCACGACCCCATTGATGCAGCCGATCTTGTCGCTGTGCAACTCGACGAAATCGCCGGCATTGAAGCTGGAGGTGTTGTGCATCTCGACACCGACGCCATTGTCGGAGATGTCGACAACCATGCCGGCGGCCGTCTCGAAGCGATGGTTTATCTTCACGAACATGCGCGTGCCATGACGCGTCGCTGTGCGCTGGTCTCGCTGTTGTGCCAGGTTCACTGCGGACCTCTTTCGGTTATTACGCCGTTAATCTCGCAAAAAAATGCAAATAAACGGTTTAGTTCCCCCTGCCTGGTCATAGCGCGCCGCCGCCTCACGGCTTTCGAACACGACAAACCCTCGGCAGGTGCTCCATCATGCATCCAACGGAGGTGCGATGATGCTGAATTACCTGACCCTGATCTTTGCCTGCCAGCTTGCCGGCGAGGCCTTCGTGGCGGCGACCGGCATACCGGTGCCGGGGCCCGTCATGGGCATGGTGCTGCTGTTTGCCGGTCTCGCCATTCGCGGCTCGATCCCGAAGGATCTCGGCACGGTCTCGGGCGCGCTGTTGTCGAACCTGTCATTGCTGTTCGTGCCGGCGGGCACCGGCATCATGGTGCATCTGAAGCTGCTCGCCGGCGACGGCATCGCGGTCTCGGTCGCGTTGATCGTCTCGACGGTGGCGACCATCGCGGTCACCGGACTGCTGATGCAGGCGATGACCGCCCGCAAACGCCGGGGCCAGTCCGATGCAGGGTGACATCCCGACCGATTTGCAGAACGTCTGGGTCTATCTGTCGGCGAGCCCGCTGCTGCACCTGACGATGACGCTGGCCGCATACCAGGCCGGCATGTGGATCTACAGGCGCGGCGGGATGAACCCGCTGCTCAATCCGGTGCTGATCGCGGTGGTCGCGCTGGTGACGATCCTCAGCGTGACCGGCACGTCCTACGACACGTTCTTCGAGGGCGCGCAATTCGTGCATTTCCTGCTCGGGCCGGCAACGGTCGCGCTGGCGGTTCCGCTCTATCGCCAGTTCCACCGGGTGCGTGAATCAGCCGTTGCCGTCGCAGTCAGCCTGATCACCGGCTCCGCCTTCGCGGCAGCGAGCGCGATGGGGATCGCATGGATGCTCGGTGCCGGGCAGACGACCATCATCTCCATCGGGCCGAAGTCGGTGACCGCGCCAGTCGCCATGGGGATCTCGGAAAGCCTTGGCGGCCTGCCCTCGCTGACGGCGGTGCTGGTGATCGCGACCGGCATCCTCGGCGCGGCGCTCGGCCCGCTGGTGCTCAATCTCGTCGGCGTGAAGGACTGGGCGTCGCGCGGATTCGCCATGGGCACCGGCGCGCACGGTATCGGCACGGCGCGCGCGCTGCAGGTCAACGAGGTGGCCGGTGCGTTTTCCGGTCTCGCCATGGGGCTCAATGCGCTGGCGACGGCAGTCCTCCTGCCGCTGGCCTGGTCGATTTTCCGATAGAAAACAAGGGCCGCGAACGGCGGCCCTCCGGTCACTGCGACAGGATGCCCTTGACCACGCCGCTGGCCTTGGAGAAATCCATCTGGCCCGAGAAGCGCTCCTTCAGCGTCGACATGCATTTGCCGACGTCGCGCAAGCCCTCCGCCCCGGTTTCCCGGACGACGTTCTCGCAGGCCTGTTCGACTTCCTCCTCGCACATCTGCTTGGGCAGGAACTCGAGGATCACCGCCAATTCCCGGCGCTCCTGATCGGCAAGCTCGAGCCGGCCGGCCTGTTCGTAGGTCTCGGCGGATTCACGGCGCTGCTTGACCATCTTGGTCAGGATTTCGCTGATTTCCTCGTCGGAAACAGGATCCTTGCCGTTGGAACGGTTGGCAATGTCGCGATCCTTCACCGCCGCGCAAATCAGGCGCAGGGTGGAAACGCGACATTTATCCTGTGATTTTTGAGCATCTTTTAGCGCAGCTTGAATCGCATCGCGCATCATTTGCACTCCTCGATGGTCGCCGGAACATAGCGCTGTTCAAACCGCAACGCAAGTGCGGCAACCATCGTTATCTCTTTGATATTAATCGCCTTTTTCATTCACAGCCATAAGTTGAACGGCCCAGAATCACAAAAAAGCCACATACCGCGGCAATCTCCCGATCGCGATTTCCATCCGGGTTCCCACCGGCGGACACGGTGTTTTCAGGCGCAACATATGGTGATACAGCCCCGCCTCGACAAGATATTGCGCGTTCACCCTTTCGAGACCGATCCATGACCGAATCAACATCCACGCAATCCACCCAGACCGGCGACGCCTGGACGGTGGAAAAACCGACCGCCCTGCTCGTCCTCGCCGACGGAACAGTGCTGGAGGGCAAAGGCTTCGGCGCGACCGGCGCCGTGGAGGCGGAAGTCTGCTTCAACACGGCGATCACCGGCTACGAGGAAATCCTGACCGATCCGTCCTATGCGGGCCAGATCGTCACCTTCACCTTCCCGCATATCGGCAATATCGGCACCAATGACGAGGATATGGAAGACCTGACCCCGGCGCGCCGCGCCGGCGCCGTCGGCGCGATCTTCAAGGCCGACATCACCGATCCGTCGAACTACCGGGCCGCCGGTCATCTCGACACCTGGCTGAAGTCGCGCGGCATCGTCGCGCTGTCGGGCATCGATACGCGCGCGCTGACCGCCTATATCCGCGAGCACGGCGTTCCGAACGCGGTCATCGCGCATGATCCGTCCGGCAATTTCGACGTCGCGGCGCTGACCGCACGCGCCAGGGCCTGGGGCGGCCTCGTCGGGCTCGATCTCGCCAAGGAGGTCACGTCCGGCCAGTCCTCGACATGGTGCGAAACGCCGTGGAAGTGGAACGAGGGTTACGGCGAGCACGAGGTTCTCGACAGCGACATCCATATCGTCGCGCTCGATTTCGGCGTGAAGCGCAACATCCTGCGGCTGCTCGCCGGTCTCGGCGCGAAGGTGACCGTGCTGCCGGCGACGGCGAGCGCGGAAGACGTGCTGGCGCTCAATCCCGACGGCATCTTCCTGTCCAACGGTCCCGGCGACCCCGAGGCGACCGGCGACTATGCCGTGCCGACGATCCGCAAGCTGCTGGACAGCGGCATTCCGATGTTCGGCATCTGCCTCGGCCACCAGATGCTGGCGCTGGCGCTCGGCGCCAGGACCGTGAAGATGCACCAGGGCCATCACGGCGCGAACCACCCGGTCAAGGACCACACCACCGGCAAGGTCGAGATCGTGTCGATGAACCACGGTTTCGCGGTCGACTCCAAGTCGCTGCCGGAGGGCGTGACGGAAACGCATGTGTCGCTGTTCGACGGCTCCAATTGCGGCCTCGCCGTCGACGGCAAGCCGGTGTTCTCGGTGCAGCACCACCCGGAAGCCTCGCCCGGCCCGCAGGACAGCCACTATCTGTTCCGCCGCTTCATCAACCTGATCCGCGAAAAGCGCGGCGAACCGGCGCTGGCGGAGCGCTGAGCCCGCCTTCCCTATTTGCCGGGATGCTCTAATCTCGGTTCATGGGATCGGTTGACGCGAATGACTGGCTCGACTGGATCGTAGCCTTCGCCCACCGGGTGCAGGGCTATATCGCCCAGCCCTGGACATTCTACCAGTTCGCCATCATCGCGGGCTGTTTCGCCGTCGCCTATCTGTTGTCGCTGCGCATCGAGCCGGCACTGGAGGCGCGCGCCCGGCGCATCAAGGGCAATCCCGGCCTGCTGCGGGTGATCGTCGCCTTCATGCGGCGGACCGAGTGGGTGCTGTTCCTGATTTTCGTGGAGATCGCGCGCGAAATCATCCTCGCGACGACATGGCCGAGCCGCAGCTACATGCTGTCGCTGGCGCTGGTGCTCGGCTTCACCTGGCTTGCCGCCTCCGTGCTGACGCGGATCATCCGCAGCCGGGCGATCGCCCGCTTCGTCGCGCTCTGCGTCTTCGTCTATGTCGCGACCGGCGTGCTCGACATCCGCCAGGCCGTCGAGGCCGCGCTCGACAGTGTGGCCGTCGATCTCGGCGATTTCCGCCTGTCGGCGCTGTTCGTCATCAAGGCCATCGCCGTGACCGCGGTGCTGTTGTGGGCGGCGCATCTGGCGGGCAGCTTCATCGACAACCGCATCGCGGCCAACGAAGACCTGTCGCCGTCGATAAAGGTGCTGGTCGGCAAGGTGATGCGCATCGGGCTGACGGTGCTGGCGGGGCTGATCGCGCTCAACGCCATCGGCATCGACCTGACGGCGCTGACCGTCTTTTCCGGCGCGGTCGGCGTCGGCATCGGCTTCGGCCTGCAGAAGGTCGTCTCGAACTTCATTTCCGGCGTGATCATCCTCGTCGACAAGTCGATCAAGCCGGGCGACACGATCGAGCTCGGCGACACATTCGGCTGGATCCGCGAATTGCGCGCCCGCTTCGTCTCGGTGATCACGCGCGACGGGCGCGAATATCTGATCCCGAACGAGGACCTGATCACCCACCAGGTCGTCAACTGGTCGTTTTCGGACAATTATATCCGCCTCGACGTCGATTTCGGCGTCTCCTACGACAGCGATCCGCATGAGGTCACGCGGATCGCGATCGAGGCGGCGCAGTCCGTCAACCGCGTCATCGAAATCAAGAAACCGGTCTGCTGGATGACGGCCTTCGGCTCGTCGTCGCTCGATTTCAAGCTGCGGTTCTGGATCGCCGATCCGCAGAACGGGCTGACCAACATTCGCGGCCAGGTGCTGATCGCGCTGTGGGACGCCTTCAAGGAAGCCGGCATCAAGATCCCGTTCCCGCATCGCGAGGTCATCATGCGAACGCCGGTGGAGGTCAAAAAGGCGGAGGAAACCTAGAGATACGATCATCGTTTCGCGGAATCGACGAACGTCTCCAACTGTCTGTTTTCACGCAATTCCGGACGGAAAACCGGTTTCCACTTTTCCTGGAATTGCTCTATCGCGGCAGAACCGGTCCGTCGGGATCGGGCAGGACTTCGGGCGGCATGTCCGCATGGTCGCCGTGATAGGCGGCCGCACCGCGCCGCGTCGCCGCCATTCCGCGTCTGCGCCCGGCGCCGGCAAGGCCGGTTCCGGCTCGCCTGGCGCCCTGCCCCAGCAGCGCGAACAGAAGAAACCCGAGCGCTGCCCAGATCGCGCCAGCGACCGTCACCGGAACGCCGGGGCGGAAATCCGACCACGCGCCGCCGAAAAGCTGCGCGTCGGTCTCGCCGACCAGCACCAGCGGGCCGGCCATGTCCGGCCAGTTTTCGAAACGCACGGACTGGCGCTGCAGGCTCTCGTAGCGCCGGATAACCTGGGTGATCGACAGGCCGCGGTCGCGCAGGAATTCGTCGGCGGACGCCTTGTAGGCGGCCAATGCCTGGCCGCGGGTCAGCGCATGGTCTTTCGCATCGGCATCGAAATCGGCGACGACCATGCGCAGTTCCTCCAGCGCGCCGCCGAGCCGCTGGCGGTATTGCTGGGTGAATTCGGGCGCCTGCGACGTGACCACACCGCCGGCAATCCCCACCGCCAAGACCAATGTCCGCCCAATCAAGGCCATGCCTACCTCCCGCATCTTCCGCGGTTTTAACATATCCTGTCGAAAATTAATGCACGGGAGGGTTGCGGGTTTCCCCGGCCACGGAGATTGTCAGGGCATCGGAGGATTTCCCATGAAAACGATCCAACTCGGAAAAGACGGTCCCCGCGTCTCGCGGGTCGGGCTCGGCTGCATGTCGATGGCCGGGGTCTACGGGCCGGCCGACGACGCCGAGAGCATCGCGACAATCCATGCGGCGATCGACGCCGGCATCTCGCTGGTCGATACCGGCGATTTCTACGGCATGGGATCGAACGAGATGCTGATCGGCCGCGCCCTGAAGGAGCGCAACCGCGACGATGTCACGATCAGCGTCAAGTTCGGCGCGCTGCGCGGCCCGGACGGGGCCTGGAACGGCTACGACGCGCGGCCGGCGGCGATGAAGAATTTCCTCGCCTATTCGCTCACCCGCCTCGGCGTCGATCACATCGACATCTACCGCCCCGCCCGGCTCGATCCGAACGTGCCGATCGAGGAGACGATGGGCGCGATCAGGGACCTGATCGACGCCGGCTATGTGCGCCATGCCGGCCTGTCGGAAGTTGGTCCCGAGACGATCCGGCGCGCGGCCGCGGAGGCCCCGGTCAGCGACCTGCAGATCGAGTATTCGCTGGTGTCGCGCGGCATCGAGGACGCGATCCTGCCCGTCTGCCGCGAACTCGGCATCGCCATCACCGCCTACGGTATCCTGTCGCGCGGCATCCTCGGCGGAGGCTGGAAGCCCGGAACGCCGAAACGCAAGGGCGACATCCGCGCCCGCATGCCACGCTACGACGCGGACAACGAGGAAAAGAACCTGGCGCTCATCGAAGCGCTTTCCCGGGTGGCGCAGGCGAAGGGCATGACACACGGCGCAGGCGGCGGTCGCATGGGTGGCGGCGCAGGGCGACGACATCGTGCCTCTGCTCGGTTCCCGCACGCGCGAACAACTGGACGACCTCTTGGGCGGCGCGGAGGCGGCGCTTTCCGCCGAAGACCTCGCGGATATCGAAAAAGCCGTCCCGAAGGGCGCGGCCGCCGGAGACCGCTACAACGCGGCGCAGATGGCGATGCTCGACAGCGAGAAATAGGTGCGCCGTTTATGGCGGCGGGAATTCCCCGACCGCCTGCTCCCCCTTCGGGCTCAGCCGGTAGATGCCGCGCTCCACCTTCTCGAACCAGCCGTAATGATCGTCGGCCATGATGGTGCGGGCGCGGCCGACGCCGGTCGCTTTCGCGACGTCGGACGCCTTGGCGGCTCCTGTTTCAAGGAGATGGACCGCGACGCGCATCGCATCCTGCCGATAGGCGGTGACGATGGTCGTACGGGTTGACCCGCCCAAGTTGGGATCGCCAATGCGATGGGCGAACTCGCGCAGCAATCTCGTTGTTTTCGCGTTGTTTTTTCGCGGCGCATAGGGGCCCGGATCGAGGTGGATTTCGCAGAAGCCGTCCTCCGGCCGGACGGTGATCAGACCGAGGCCAAGGCGGCGGCAGAGCTTCCTGTTGCCTTTCAGGGAGGACAGGAACGGCCGGCCCTTGCCGCGCGGCACGGCGACATAGACCGCGTCGGTGATCGCCAGACGCTCGATCGCCTGGTGGAACAGCGACAGGGTGAAGCCGGTTTTCAGTTCGACGATGACCGGCGGCTCGGCGCCGCGCACCGCCATGACGTCGGCGGCCCCGACTTCCGATTTCACCTCGTAGCCCTGACCTTCGAGCAGTTTCTTGACCGGGGGATAGAGGTCGGTCTCTTTCAGCTTTGCCACACCGCCGGTCAGACAGGATTGTTGAAGGTGTCGCAATCGTCCAGCCGTCCGGACTGGAAGCCGCGGTTGAACCATTCGCGCCGCTGCGCCGAGGTGCCGTGGTTGAAGCTTTCCGGGACGACATAGCCCTGGGTGCGGCGCTGGATGGCGTCGTCACCGATCTGGGTCGCCGCGTTCAGCGCCTCTTCCAGATCGCCCGTTTCCAGCAGCCCCTTCTGGGCGGTGAAGTGGCCCCAGATGCCGGCGAAGCAGTCGGCCTGCAACTCGACGCGCACCGACAGCGCATTGGCGTCGGCCTGGCTCATCGTCTGGCGCATGCGGTTGAACTGCGGCAACACGCCGATCAGATTCTGGACGTGGTGGCCGACCTCGTGGGCGAGCACATAGGCCTGGGCGAAATCGCCAGAGGCTTTGAAGCGGCGCGCCAGCTCGTCGTAGAAGGTCAGGTCGATATAGAGCTTGCGGTCGTTCGGGCAGTAGAACGGGCCGGAGGCGGCGCTGGCGAAGCCGCAGGCGGACGAGACCTGGCCCTCGAAAAGGACGAGGATCGGCTTGGGATAGGACTTGCCGTTTGCCTGGAAGATGCCGTCCCAGACATCCTCGGTCTCGGCGAGAACGGTCGCCACGAACTGCGTCGTCGCGTCATTGCGCACGGGACCGGACGGAGCCTGCGAGGTCTGCGTCTGCGGCACGATCTCGCCGAACGGATTGTCGCCGCCGCCGGCGAGAATCGCCAGCGGATCGATGCCGCAGGAGCGCAACACGAAGAACAGGATGATCAGCATGACAATGCCGGAAATCCCGCCGCCGCCGGTGCGCACCACCCGTCCCGAGGAGGGAATGCGGACGCGCGGGCGCGGTGAATAGCCGACATTGCGCGTGCGCTGGCCGCGTCGGTCCTCGATATTGGTGCTTTGACGGCGGCCTTCCAGACGCATGGCGATGCTCCTCACGCTAAGGCGTTATCAATGCCCCGGAAACGCGAAGGCTTCAAGACGGAAGGCCCGCGTCAGGCCATCGACAGCGGACGCGCGGGCCTGCGGCGCCAGGTCAGGACGAAAATCGTCACGACGAGGATCGCGGAGGCCACGAAACCGAGCCACGGCACGGGTGCGACGGCAAGCACCCGCCCGCCGATCACGCTGCCGGCGGCGATGCCGAAATACATCGCCGAGACGTTGAGCGGCATGGTCAGATGGGCAAGCTCCGGGGCAAGCGCGACGAGCCGGCTCGCCTGGGCGGGCGGGAAGGTCCAGCCGATGACGCCCCAGGGAAACATCAGGGCGATCAGTGCGGGGCCGCCGAGCGAACTCGGTACAAATTCCGCGACAAGGCCGATGGCGAGCGCCAGGACCACGCCGCCGGAAAGCGCGATCGCCACGACCCGGGTGGGGCCGAGACGGTCCGCCAGCCGGCCGCTCACGGCGTTACCGGCAACCGCGCCGAGGCCGAAGACGAGCAGCAGCAGCGACACCGCGGTCTTCGGCAGGCCGACGCCGTCGATGGCGAGCGGCGCGAGATAGGCGATCAGCGTGAAGCCGGCGGCCAGGTAGAGAAAGGTGACGGCAAGCGCCGGAAACACGCCCGGCCGGGCGACGGCAAGAATCCGTTCGCCGAGCGACAGCCGCACGCCCTCGATATCGCCGGGCAGGCGGAACCAGAGGATGGCGAGGCAGATGACCGCGACCACGCCGATGAACAGGAAGGTGAAGCGCCAGCCGACGAGATCGCCGATCAGCGCGCCGAGCGGCGCACCGAAGGCGACGGCGAAGGTGGTTCCGGCGAGCACGGCGGAAACCGCGCGCGCCCGGTGTGCCGGATCCGAAAGCGCGATCGCCGTCGACTGGGCGGTGGAGGCGTAGAGGCCGGTGAAGGCGCCCATGACGATCTGCGCCGCCATCAGCGCCCCGTAGGACGCGGCGATCGCGGCGAACAGGTTCGCGGCGATGAAGAAGGCGAGCGCGAAGGCGATGACACGGCGCCTGTCGACGCTGCCGGTCACGGTCGCAAGGATCGGCGTACCGATGGCATAGGACAGCGAAAAGGCGGTCATCAGCAAACCGGCCTTCGGAACGGTGGTGCCGACCCCGTCGGCGATCAGCGGAAGCAGGCCAGCAAAGACGAAAGCGACGGTCGAGGTGGCGAATGCCCCGATCGCCAGCCATATGAGACGGCGGTCCATGAAGATGTCCTTAGTTCAAAATTTCTTGAACTTTTGAACTTTATGCGGCAAATGTCAATTTCAAAGAGTTGAAGCAAGGTTCAAAACGGCTAATCTGCGCCCATGCACATTTGGCACCCGACCCGAGACCAGATCAGCCTGGCCAACGTGCTCGCCGTCCTCGGCGACCCGACGCGGCTCGCCATCGTCGCCTATCTGGCGCGCAACGACGGCCATGCCCAGGCCTGCGGAACATTCAATCCGCTCGGCTCGAAAACCAAGATCAGCTACCACCTCGCCAAGATGCGCGAAGCCGGAATCACGCATACCGAGGTCTCCGGCACGAACCGGCTGATCACGCTGCGACGCGACGACCTGGAGGCACGGTTTCCCGGCCTGCTCGATTCCATCCTCGCCGCCGCCGACGACCTGCCGCCCCTCGACGCGGGCGCAAGCCCGGCCGAAGAGGCGACGATCGAGGGATGAGCCGTCGCCCGTAACCGCCTGGCACCCCTCAGCTTCAAACCGATCTCGGCTTGCCGATCCGGCGGCCGCGGCGCAGCAGGTCCGGATAGGCTTTCGACGCAACGAAAACGGCGTAAACGGCAGCCAGCGCGACCATCGCATATCCCGTCCAGGGCGCATCGCCGTGGAAGGCCAGCCGGTTCATCAGCCGACCCGGCAGGAAGGTGAACGCGCCAGCCCCGATCAGCGCGAACAGGTAGAGCATGCGCATGGCGTTCAAATGTTTCGGGATATCCCGGCGCCGCGCGGCGCGCACGGCGGCGACCAGCGAGACGAGAACCACAATCGAGAGGATATGGATCGGACTGAAGGGGCCGACGAGGCGGATCGTGTGGATCGCGAACGAGGTCAGGGCGGTGACCGCCATCAGCGCGACCCAGGCCTTGCCGAGATTGCGGTGCAGCCGGTCGCCCTTGCGGCGGATCAGGACATAGCCGCCGAGGAGAAATGCAAGGATCGCCGCAAGCATGTGCAGCTGGATCGCGAGGGATGCATGGGTGAATTCGGCGAGGTTCATGATAAATCTCCGTTAGCCTTTGCCGGTAGTCATTGCTTGGCGCTTGCGTTGCGCTGACCGCTTGCTAGGAAATGCGGATGAACCGGGACAATCTCGATTACGTGGACAGGCGGCGGGACTTCGTGGACGGCAGCGCCCTGCAATTCGCGCTTCGCGAAGTGCAGGATCTGCTGAGGCGGCCGGCTTTCTGGATCGGCCTGGCGGCGGCTATCGCCATTCTCGTCGTCACCGGTCCGTCCGGCACGCTCGCACGCTTCACCGCGCCGGAGCGGCTCGCCTATTGGGGGTCGATCGCCTTCGTGACCTTCGTCACCGGGCTGTTCGCGACGAACTTCCTGGCGCGGTTGATCCGGCCACGCATCGGCGCGCGCCTGCCGGCGATCGCGCTGGGGGTCGTCCTCGCCGCAATCCCGATCACGGCGGAGGTCTGGCTCATGGATTTCGTTTTCTCCGGATCGCCTATGCGGACACCGGCCGGGATCGGGTCGCTTTACGGCATCTGTGTCGTGATCGCGGTCTCCGTCTCGGCGATTTACGACGTGTCGAGCCCGAAGAGCGGCGAAGACGCGTCTCCCTCCACCCGCCAGAGTCCCGACGAAGTGCCGTTTCTCAAGCGCCTGCCGGCCCATCTCGGCAAGGAGCTGATCGCCCTTCAGGCACAGGACCACTATCTCGAGGTGACGACCGCAAGGGGAAAAGACCTGATCCTGATGCGGCTGTCCGACGCCGAAGAAGAACTCGCGAACTATCCCGGCATGCGGGTCCACCGTTCCTGGTGGGTCGCGCGTTCGGCCGTCGCCGGCATCGAGACGGCGGGCGACCGGATGTCGGTCAGGCTATCGAACGACGTGATCGTGCCGGTGAGCCGCGGCAAGCGGCCGGCGGTGCGAAAGTGGCTGTCCGAACGGGACGGCGCTTGAGCGCTACTTGCGTGTCCGCTTGCGCGTGCCGCCGCTTTTGCGCACCGCCTTGCGTGGCCGGCGCGGCTCGTGCAGCGCTTCCGGCTCGAAATCGGCTACGGCGAGCGGCTTTGCCTCCGACCCGGAACGGACATCCGCCTCGCGCAGCACCTTGCCGAAATCGAGCCCGGTGCGGTCCTCGATGTCTTCGACGGTGGTCAGGAACTGCGAGACACGGTCCAGTTCCCCGGTGTCGGTGAAATTCTCGGCGGCGGCTTCCTCGAGCGCTTCGGGCATCACCTCGATCAGTTGTTTCTGATCGGCCAGAAGCGCGATCGCGCGCAATTCGCCGTCGGCGACCCAGGTGGCGATCTTCCAGAACAGCAGCGGGATCTTCGCGCCGAAACGGTAGTCGAAATCCTCGTCGGTGAAGACGGGGCCGGCAAAAACACTGACGCGCTGGCGCTCGGTGACGGCGTTCCTGAGGACGTAGGTCTCGACCGCGCGCCAGTGCAGCTTGCCCTTTTCACCGGGAAATGTCGGGCGACTGCCCTGATTGAAGAAACCGACCTGCGGGCAGATGTTGGGAAAGAAGAACGTGTCGCGCTCGCCCGCTAGCGCCTCGCAATCGCTGCCCCAGGCCGGGTCGCTGCGCAGCACGATATGGCCGCGCTGAAAGATGCGGGCGATGCGCGCCCGCGACGAGGTGTTGGGGAAACCCGGCACGTTCTGCGACGCGTAGTATTCGTTGGTCATCTGCTCGGTCGGCAGGACGCGCCGATCCGGCATGAAGCCGGCATCGGCCTTCACGCCCTCGATGGTCAACGCCTCGAGGCCGAGCTGGTTGAGCGTCGGCTCCGCGGTGACCGTCTTGGTCTTGCGGTCGACATGGCGGGTGCGCGCACCGTCGATGTTGCAGGCGGTGAAATAGCACAGGCCGCGGTCGGCATTCAGCTTGATCGAGAAGTGGTGATAGGGAAGTTCGTGCCGGTCCTCGCTGCCGACCGGCGGCAACTGGTTGACGGCGAGCCGTCCCGGAACATTCGGCGTGTCCGGCATCGGCACGATAAATCCCGGCAGGAAGCCCGGCTCGTAACCGCCGCGGTCGGCGAAATCCTCCTTCTTCCAGGCGGCGATCTTCTCGCTGCCGGAATCCTCGCCTGTCTCCTCCACCGTAGCGGCCAACCCGGACCGGGCGACCGCCGGCAGGGCGACGCCGCCGAGCGAGACATTGACCTCGACCGGCACGGTCAGCGTCAGCGAGCCGTCGGGATTGCGCCGCTGCATCACCGAAGCAGCGCCTTTCGCGGTCCCGCCGACCACCGGGACTCCCTCGCCCGTTCCGCCGGCGGCCGAGGCACCGACGACGGTCCTGATCCCGCTGTCGGACAGGCGGTCCCACAGCGTCAGCGCTTCGGCGACCCGGACATCGGCGCCCTGCTCGAAGGCGGCGTCGCCGTCGCGCAGCGCCTTGACGATCGCGCTGATGCGAATGCCCTCATTGATGCGCGGCATCAGCGGCAGGCCGTCGATGCCGACCGTCTCGTGGAACGGCCCGGCCCAGTGATGCAAAGCGATGATCTCCCAGGCATTGTTGAAGACCGGCGAACCGGACGAGCCCTGCTGCGTGTCGGCGACGTAGTGGAGCACCTGTTTCGTGTTGTCGCGGGCGACGATCCGGTTCTCGTGCAAAACGACTTCCTTCAACCTGCCGTCGGGGTGCTGGATGACGTTCGCGACCTCGCCGAGGCTGTGCTTGTCGCTGGCGTCGAGCAGCGGCATGAAGCCGTAGTGGGGAAGATCGCCGGCGCCGTCGATGCGGTCGCCAAGGGCAATGATGGAGAAATCGAGACCGTTGACGCCGGAGGTAACGAAACAGCCCGCAGGATCGAAGGCGAATCGCGTCGGCGTCTTTATGCGGCCGTCGGGGCCGCGCTCGAGGTCGAGTTCGATGACATAGCCCCTCGCCTCGTCGGCCGACGAGATGACGTGGTTGTTGGTCATCAACAGGCCGGGCGCGATCAGGACGCCGGACCCGCGCGCGGAACCGTTCGGCCGCGCGACGCGGGCGACACTGTTGGCGGCCCTGCGGCCGAGATCGAGAAAGGCGACGTCGAGGAATTCCTGCGTGCCGCCCTGGATCGCCTCCGCGCCGGCCAGCGCCTCGACATCGCGCGCAGTCTTGACATCTTCGATCCGGACGGCGATCGCGCGGGCGTTCTCCTCCGGCAGGCCGGTGTTGCGCTTGATTCCGGCCGTTCGCCGGGCAATGTCCGGTTCAGCCGCGTAAGGATTGCCGCGGGCGATTTCGTAGATGGAATTCTCGATTTCGTCGGCGTTTGCCTTGATGCGGTCCCGGGCCAGGTTCTCGACTTGGTAGTATTCGAGTTTTTCTTCCATGGCGGCTACTCCCTGTACTCGGGTTTCCTCAGGGTAATTATAGTTGCAAACGTGAAATCCTGTTGACGATTCACCATGAGGGTTAACGCTGCGGCGGCAGGGCCGGCGCACAACGCCGCATGCGGGGACTTTTTCAAGGAAAACAGGCGCCGGGGGGTTACATGGCGTGGCGCTTTACCCTATAGGCCGCGTCTAGCCTGAAATTAGTGAATTTTCGCACCGGATGAGCCTCGCGCATCCGGTCGCTTCGCACAGCCGGACCGAACCATGCCCAAACGCACCGATATCGACACCGTCCTCATCATCGGCGCGGGGCCGATCGTCATCGGGCAGGCCTGCGAGTTCGACTATTCCGGCACACAGGCCTGCAAGGCGCTGAAAGAGGAAGGCTACCGGATCGTCCTGGTCAACTCGAACCCGGCGACGATCATGACCGATCCCGACCTCGCCGACGCCACCTATATCGAGCCGATCACCCCGGAGGTCGTCGCCAAGATCATCGCCAAGGAGCGCGGCGAGCGGCCGGACGAGAAGATGGTGCTGCTGCCGACCATGGGCGGCCAGACCGCGCTCAACACGGCGCTGTCGCTGCAGGCGATGGGCGTACTGGAAAAGCACGATGTCGAGATGATCGGCGCCAAGCCGGAGGCCATCGACAAGGCGGAAGACCGCAAGCTGTTCCGCGAGGCGATGGACCGGATCGGGCTGGAAAGCCCGCGCTCGGTTCTCGTCAACGCCTCCGACATCAAGGACGCCGACCGCAAGGCGCACGAGGCGAAACGCGCCGCGCTCAAGGCGGAGCTGCACGGGCGCGGAACTCGACGCCGCGCTGGAAAAGCTGGAGCAGGACTGGCGCGACGGCACGTCCGACCGCAAGCAGCGCTACATGAACCACGCCATGGGCCTTGCCGCCCAGGCGCTGGAGGAAGTCGGCCTGCCGGCGATCATCCGCCCCTCCTTCACGCTGGGCGGCACCGGTGGCGGCATCGCCTACAACCGCGCCGAATTCTTCGATTTCGTCGAAAGCGGCCTCGACGCCTCGCCGACGACCGAAGTGCTGATCGACGAGAGCGTGCTCGGCTGGAAGGAATACGAGATGGAGGTGGTCCGCGACCATGCGGACAACTGCATCATCATCTGCTCGATCGAGAACGTCGATCCGATGGGCGTGCATACGGGCAATTCGATCACCATCGCCCCCGCCCTGACGCTGACCGACAAGGAATACCAGATCATGCGCAACGCCTCGATCGCGGTGCTGCGCGAGATCGGGGTGGAAACCGGCGGCTCGAACGTGCAGTTCGCCGTCAATCCGGACAATGGCCGCCTCGTCGTCATCGAGATGAACCCGCGCGTGTCGCGCTCCTCGGCGCTGGCCTCGAAAGCGACCGGCTTCCCGATCGCCAAGGTCGCGGCGAAGCTCGCGGTCGGCTACACGCTGGACGAACTCGACAACGACATCACCGGCGGCGCGACCCCGGCCTCCTTCGAGCCGTCAATCGACTATATCGTCACCAAGATCCCGCGTTTCGCCTTCGAGAAGTTCCCCGGCGCCGTTCCGGTACTGACCACGGCGATGAAGTCCGTCGGCGAGGTAATGGCGATCGGCCGGACCTTCGCGGAATCGCTGCAAAAGGCGCTGCGCGGGCTCGAAACCGGGCTGACCGGCCTCGACGAGATCGAAATCCCGGGCCTCGGCGAAGGCGACGACAAGAACGCCATCCGCGCCGCGATCGGCACGCCGACACCGGACCGGCTGCGCATGGTGGCGCAGGCCTTCCGCCTCGGCTTCACCATCGAGGAAATCCACGCCGGCTGCCAGATCGACCCGTGGTTCCTCGCCCAGTTGAAGGCGATCGTCGACATGGAGGCGCGCATCCGCGCCAACGGCCTGCCGCATGACGCCGCCAACCTGCGCATGCTGAAGGCGATGGGCTTTTCCGACCAGCGGCTGGCGACGCTCGCCGGCAGATCAGAAAAGGACGTCGCGCAGCTGCGCCACGCGCTGGAAGTGCGGCCCGTCTACAAGCGTATCGACACCTGCGCCGCCGAATTCGCCTCGCCGACCGCCTACATGTACTCGACCTACGAGACGCCTTTCGCCGGAACGCCCGCCAACGAGGCCGGCATTTCCGAGCGCAAGAAGGTCGTCATCCTCGGCGGCGGACCGAACCGCATCGGCCAGGGCATCGAGTTCGACTATTGCTGCTGTCACGCCGCCTTTGCCCTCAGGGACGCCGGCTACGAAGCGATCATGATCAACTGCAACCCGGAGACGGTGTCGACCGACTACGACACGTCGGACCGGCTCTATTTCGAGCCGCTGACGGCGGAGGACGTGCTGGAAATCCTGCGGCTCGAGCAATCGCGGGGCGAACTGCTCGGCGTGATCGTGCAGTTCGGCGGCCAGACGCCACTGAAGCTCGCCGACGCGCTGGAAAAGGCGGGCATCCCGATCCTCGGCACCTCGCCCGACATGATCGACCTCGCCGAGGACCGCGACCGGTTCCAGAAGCTGTTGATCAAGCTCGACCTGACCCAGCCGAAGAACGGCATCGCCTATTCGGTGGAACAGTCGCGCATGGTCGCCGCCTCGCTCGGCTATCCGCTGGTGGTGCGTCCGTCCTATGTGCTCGGCGGCCGCGCGATGCAGATCATCCGCGACGACCAGGGGCTGGATTCCTATCTCCTCGGCACGGTGCCGGAACTGATCCCCGAGGACATCAAGGCGCGCTACCCGAACGACAAGACCGGCCAGATCAACACGCTGCTCGGCACCAATCCGCTGCTGTTCGACACCTATCTGACCGACGCGGTGGAAGTCGATGTCGACTGCCTGTGCGACGGCACGGACGTCTTCGTCTCGGGCATCATGGAGCATATCGAGGAAGCCGGCATCCATTCCGGCGACAGCGCCTGCTCGCTGCCGGTGCACACGCTCGGGCCGGAAATCGTCTCCGAGATGGAACGCCAGACCGAGGCTCTCGCCAGGGCGCTGAATGTCGGCGGGCTGATGAATGTGCAATACGCGATCAAGGACGGCCAGGTTTACGTTCTGGAGGTCAATCCGCGCGCCTCGCGCACGGTGCCCTTCGTCGCCAAGACGATCGGGCTTCCCATTGCCAAGATCGCGGCGCGCATCATGGCGGGCGAGATGCTCGATCCGGCGATCGCCAATTACGGCGAAAAGCGCGACATCAATTCCCTGAACCATATCGCGGTCAAGGAGGCGGTGTTCCCGTTCTCGAAATTCCCGGGCGTCGATACGCTGCTCGGGCCGGAAATGCGCTCGACCGGCGAGGTGATGGGCCTCGACCACGACTACGCGGTGGCGTTTGCAAAGGCGCAGCTCGGCGCCGGCGCGGAACTGCCGAAGGCCGGCACGGTCTTCATCTCGGTCAAGGACAGCGACAAGGTGCGCATCCTGCCGACGGCGAAGCTGTTCGCCGAACTCGGCTTCAAGGTCATCGCGACGGGCGGCACGCAGCGCTTCCTCGCCGAAAACGGCGTGCCGGCGGCCAAGATCAACAAGGTGCTGGAAGGCCGGCCGCATATCGAGGACGCGATCCGCAACCGCCAGGTTCAGCTCGTCATCAACACGACCGAAGGCAAGAAGGCATTCGCCGATTCAAAACCGCTGCGCCGCGCCGCGCTGATGAACAAGGTGCCCTATTTCACCACCATGGCGGGTTCCGTCGCCTGCGGCGAAGCCATCCAGGCGATGTCGAAGGGCGAATTGCAGGTGCGGCCGCTGCAGAGTTATTTCGGGTAGTGAGCCCCTTTCCTATTCGCGCCGTTAAGCACGACGGCGCGGACGTGTTTTCATCGGACGCTGCGTCAACTATCCTCGTCGCGGGGGTGACAGGAGAGCGGCCATGCCGAAGAATATCGTCATCCTGTGCGACGGCACCTCCAACCAGATCGAGGAGCAACGCACCAACATCCTCCGCCTCTATGGCTGCCTGAGAAAGAACGACCGGCAGATCGTCTTCTACGATCCCGGCGTCGGCACCTTCGGCGGCACCAACGACTGGCTGCGCTGGACACGGCGGGCGAAGGAAGTCTGGGGGCTGGCGACCGGCTGGGGCCTCGACCAGAACGTCAAGGAAGCCTACCGCTTCCTGGTCGAGCATTTCGATCCCGGACGGTCGGCGACGAAAACCCGGCCGAAAATCGAGCAGGACGACATCTACATCTTCGGCTTTTCGCGCGGCGCCTATACGGCGCGGGTGCTGGCCGGCTTCATCCATGCCTTCGGCATCATGGACAAGACGCAGCTCAACCTGCTCGACTACGCCTACCGCACCTACAAGGGGATCAGCGATTACGAAGGCAAGGACGGCGACGATCCCAACGCGGCCTTCCGCACCATGCGGCTCTACGAACGCGCGCTGACACCGCTCAGGCCGGCGATCAAGGCCCTCGGCCTGTTCGACACGGTCAGTTCGGTGATCGAGATGGGGAAGTGGCGGCCGCAATTGAAAACCCACCCCTTCACCAAGACGAATCCGAGCGTCGAACATGTCCGCCACGCGGTGGCGATCGACGAACGGCGCACGATGTTCAATCCGCAGCTGTGGCCGGCCGGCGGCGAATACTGGGGCAGCCCGTTCCGGCCGCGCAAGAAGGAAGACATCAGGCCGCAGGACGTCAAGGAGGTCTGGTTCTCCGGCGTGCATGGCGACGTCGGCGGCGGCTACCCCGAAGCGGTCAGCGCGCAGGCGAAGATTCCGCTGATCTGGATGATCCGCGAGATGGAGGCAATCGGCCTCAAAGTCTTCGAGCCGACGGTGAAGAAGATCGTGCTCGGCGAGAACCCGGACTATCCCGATTACATCAAGCCGGGGGTCGGCCAGCCGATCAACGACTCGATGACGCTGATCTGGCCGCTGGTCGAATTCATCCCGCGCCGCATTCCGTCGACTTCGTTCCGGATGAAAGGAAAAAAGGGCTGGTACATCCCCCGTTTCGACCACCGCCTGATCGCAGACGACGCGACGGTGCACGAGACGGTCCACGAGCGCATCGAGATCGACCTGACCTACCGGCCGCCCAATCTGCCGCGCCGCAACGATCCGGATTAACTCCTCGGAATCAAAAGCTTACATGCCAAGGATTGCGGGGCAGATTCACCTCGTCGCGGATACCCTTTCCAAGGCTCCTGAATCGCATTATAGTCCTTGGCGAACTCACGAAGCGGTTCCTGAGCGTGCGCTCCGGGGGCCGTTTTATTTTGTGCCGCTCCGGGCGGCAAACGAGGATTTTCGGGGCCAAGAGAAGAGGATAGGCCGAATGGACAAAGCGCCTATGACCGCAAACGGATTTGCGCAGCTCAAGGAAGAGCTGCGCTGGCGCCAGCAGGAAGAACGCCCGCGCATCATCGAGGCAATCTCGGAAGCACGCGCGCATGGCGACCTGTCGGAAAACGCGGAATATCATGCCGCCAAGGAAGCGCAGTCGCATAACGAGGGCCGCATCGGCGAGCTGGAAGACCTGATCAGCCGCGCCGAGGTCATCGACATTTCGAAGCTGTCCGGGACGAAGGTGAAATTCGGCGCGACGGTGACGCTTGCCGACGAAGACACCGACGCGGAAAAGGTCTACCAGATCGTCGGCGACCAGGAAGCCGACGTGAAGGCCGGACGGATCTCGATTTCCTCGCCGATCGCGCGCGCGCTGATCGGCAAGGAGGAAGGCGATTCCGTCGAGGTCCAGGCTCCCGGTGGCGCACACGGATACGAGATCGTCAGCGTCAAGTTCATCTGACGCGAGGACATCGTCAAGGAGAGGCCACTCTCGACAATGGCGCAACGCTCAAGCGGACATGCGGCCATATCTGGCTTGCCGGACGTCATCGCACCGAATTTCAAGAGGCGCCTGTCCGGCGTCACCTCGACCATCGTTCAGCTCATCCCGGCGCAACGCGCCGCCGGGCTGAGCATCGCCGCCTTCGGGCCCGGTTTGCCGGCCTCCGTCGCGCGGATGGGCTACGGCGATCTGCTGCGACTTTGGAAACGCCCGGCCGGGCGGCGCTTCCGCGTCTGGCACGCACGGCGAAACGTCGAGATGATCGGCGGGCTGATCCTGCGCGACGTGTTGCGCATGCCGCTCAGGCTCGTCTTCACCTCCGCCTCGCAGCGGAAACACAAGGCCTTCACGAAATGGCTGATCGCGCGCATGGACGCGGTGATCTCCACCTCGCACAAGACGGCGGCCTATCTGGAGCGCCCGTCCACCGTCATCCATCACGGCATCGATCTCGACCGGTTCAGCCCGCCCGAGGACCGCGCGGACGCCAAACGCGCCGTCGGACTTCCCGCCGACAGGAAGATCGTCGGCTGTTTCGGGCGCATCCGCCACCAGAAGGGCACCGACCTGTTCGCCGACGCGCTGGTTGAACCGCTGCGCGCGCATCCGGACTGGATCGCGATCATCGCCGGGCGGACGACGCCCGAGCACACGGCCTTCGAGACGGAGTTGCGCCAACGGATCGAAAGCGCGGGGCTCGCCGACCGCATCCTCTTCGTCGGCGAGCATCGCGACATCGAGCGCTGGTACCGCGCGCTCGATCTCTTCATCGCGCCGCAACGCTGGGAGGGGTTCGGCCTGACGCCGCTCGAGGCGATGGCTTGCGGCGTGCCGGTCATCGCGACGGATGTCGGTGCTTTTTCGGAATTGATCGCGGAGGGCGAGACGGGCCATATTCTTGCCGATCTCGAACCCTCCACCATGCAGGACGCGGCCGAACGGATGATGAGCGACGACGATCTGCGGACGACGATGGGAGCCAATGCGCGGCGGCACGTGGAGACCGCGTTTTCACTGGACAGGGAAGTCCGCCAGTTGGGCCTGGTCTATGACAGCGTCGCGCCGGTCACAGACCATGCCGGTTGAACCGATGGATACCCGCTTCGTCGCCATTGCGACCGGCAACACACAGCCATTGCTGAACGCGCTCGGTGCGCATTGCGATGCGATCAGGCTCGGGCGCGGCGCGGCAGATCCGGAACAGCCGGGGCCGGACGTCGAACTCACGCCCGATCTCCTTCGCGAACTCGACGCCATCGCCGAGCGCAACGTGACACGCCGTCGGATCCGCTATCCGAAACTGTTCGGCAACGGACTCGTGGCAGCCGCCTACCGGCGCGGACGCCGGCGCCGCGCCCGGCAGGTTTTCCGCCGGATCCACCGGACGCTTGCCGCGGATACGTCGCGCACCGCGCTCGTCTTCAACGGGTATCTCGCGCCGAACGCCCTGCTCGCGCTCGCCGCCGAAACACTGTCGATGCCGCGGCTGTTTATCGAAAACGGTTTCTATCCCGGCACGATGCAATGCGACCCGCAGGGGATCAACGCGCTCTCCACGCTGCCTCGCGACGGCGCCTTTTATGACGGGCTTTCCGAAGACATGCTCGGAGACGGCTGGCCGGAGGACTTCGAGATCCGCAAATCGAAACTGAGGGATGGCAACGCGCCGGACGCCACGGACGAACTTCCGGAGAGATATATCTTCGTGCCGTTCCAGGTGCCGAGCGACATGCAGATTCTGGCGCTGTCGCCATGGATCGGCAGCATGGTGCAGCTTCACGCCGAAATCTCCGCGCTGGCCGAAGCGTTTCCGGACCGGCATTTCGTCATCAAGGAGCATCCGAGTTTTCCCCTGAGTATTCAGAATGTTGCGCCACGACACTCACGCATCCGTTTCGCCAATGCCGCGAACACCCGCGAGTTGATCGAAGGCGCCGATGCCATCATCACGGTCAATTCCACGGTCGGCCTGGAAGCGCTGACGCTGGCGAAAAAGGTCATCACGCTCGGCGATGCGCATTACAACATCGCCGGCCTCGTCCTGCATGCGCCCGACCGGGCGGCGCTGCACGCCGCGGTCGCGGAACTGGAGCGCTGGGAGCCCGACGACGCCCGACGCCGCCGATTCATCCGTTTCGTCTACAACCGGTTTCTGGTGCCGTTGTCGCGAACCGATCCGGACGACAGCGCGCTGGCCATCCTGCAGGTCCGGGCGGCGGGCAGCGACGCCTATTCGCAGGCGCTTGCCGGTTTCGCACAGAACCAGGCGGGCGATATCGGGGCCGGTGCGGCCCGCCGATGAAAACCTATTTCATCAACCTCGACCGGTCGCCCGACCGCCTCGACTACATGACGCGCACGCTCGACGGGCTCGGGCTCGATCACGAGCGGATCGCCGCCGTCGACGGGCGGGCCTGTCGGAGGACGAGATTGCGAAGGCATTACCGTGTTCCTCCCGGCACGCAGCGGCTCGACCGCGGCACAATCGCCTGTTTCCTCAGTCACCGCGGGTCATGGCGGACGCATCGCCGGAGGGTACGAACCGTTGGCCCTCGATCCTCGAGGACGACATATCTTCGGCGGAAACGCGCAAGCGCGATCCTGTCGACGACGCTTCTGGATACCGGCGGACAGCCAGATCATCAAGCCTCGAAACGATTCGCCGCTACACGATCTGCGACCGGCACCCGGTCGCGGCGATCGACGGCAGGCGCAATCTCGTCGCCTGCGCCACATCCATCTGGGCGGCGGCGCCTACATCCTCTCGAGGACGGCTGCGTCTGCATTGCTCGGGCAGACGGCGCCTTTCAGCTTTTCGGTCGACAACGTGCTGTTCGATCCGGATTGCCCGGAATTCTGCGGTCTCGAAACGCTGCAAATGGTGCCCGCTCCCTGCGTGCAGGCCGCCATGGCGCCAAAACAGCTGCGTACCGTCACGCTTCCCTCCACACTACAGGGAACACGACGACGGAAATTCGCCAAGGGATTGAAACGGTTGGGCCAGAAGGCTGCGCGCGAAATCGCCAAGAGGCGCCTGGTCATTCGCGGTCTTCTGTTCGATCGATTGCGCGGCTTCAAGACTGCCCGAATCCCGTTTCAATAAACCGGGCATCCCGCCCCGTTGCCATGACCTTTCGATGCGACGAAGATGGGTGAAGGAGCTTTCGGAAGCTGGACATGATCTCAAAGGTCAAGAAGAAACAAGCTTGCTTTTTACCGGGACTGTTTGAGCCGAGCGGCGTAAACGAGATGATCCGGCTGGGAAGCGAGTATCGCGGCGGTCACGTCGTGGCCACCGACGCCGTGGCAAACAGCCGGGCGCTGCTGTCCCTCGGTCTTTATAACGACTGCGAGTTCGAACTGGATTTCGCCGCCATGGCCCGCCTGTCCAGGCTGCATTGCTACGCCCCGACGCTCGATGGCAAAGACCTGAAGAAGACCTATCTGCGCGCCCGGATCGGAAATCTCTTTCGGCGCACCGAAAACCGCAGGCGCCTGATCGCCTCCTACAAGAATTACCGCAACCTGTTCGAAGGCGAAAATCGGAGCTTCATTCATTTACGGCAGCCGGTCGGACTCGGCACGGGCCAGCTGCCGCTCGACGACGCCATCTCGGCGATTGGCGCCGAATCCGGTTCGCTCTTCATCAAATGCGTCCTCACCGGATCCGAGTATGAAATTCTCGACCAGATCATCGAGCACAACGAAGACCTGTCGGGCATCGTGATCGCTTTTCACGATGTTCCCGCACACATGCGGGAAATCCAGGTTTTCCTGACGGCGATGAAGAACTTCATGTGGCTGGACAACACGGCCGCCGACAATTCCGCCGGTTTGAACCATGAAGGCGTTCCGAACAACATAGAGATCTCGATGTCGTCACGACACGGGACGATCCCTCCGATTTCCATCGCGGGGGCAACGACAAAATACAAACTGCTGCATGCGCCGAACGACCCGGCGATCATGGACCTCGAAATCGTTTACGTATAGCCGAAGGCTTCGAAGTCCTTCGCGTAGAGCAATTCCACCCGCCGGGCGATGTCATCCGGCAGATCGACACGGGACTTGCTGAACTCGTTGGCCCGGTGCTCCCGCAGCGAGCCGCTCCACGCATCCGGGATCCCCGCCATCTCGAAAACCTTCGCCATATCGGCATCGTAGTTTTCGACCTTGCCTGTGAAATCGTATTCGATTTCCCCGAGCGCGATATTGCGCCATTGCTCGCGCCAGTGCCGGTCGGTGTAAACAGGATCCCGCTCGATCGAGGCCGCGACGTAGTCCGCGAAGACGCCGAGGTTCCACTCCGCACTGCGATCGCGGTCGAATCCCCAGGCGGCCATATTGCCCATATGGTTCTTGCGGGCGTGATTTGCCTCGTCGAAAAAGAAGTCCTTGAACGCGGAAACGAAGCGCCGACGGGGATCCCGCACGAAGGTGAATGCGATGCATTCTTCGCTGGCAATAGCGTCGTCATAGGCTCGCCAGTACGACAGATCCTGGAGAAGGATCCTGTTTTCACGGTGGATGAAGGCCGAGGTGGCACTGCCCGCGGAATATTCGTACAGAACGCCTGCAATGGTCGTGCAGGCGGCCTTCGCGTTCTTGACGAACAGAAACTTGCGATCGGGCGTCAGAATCGTGTCGCCATAGGCGAGACGGCGCTGCGGGCTGAGAACCAAGGAGCGGACCCGATTGCGATGTTTCGCGGACAACGGCGCGAGAAGCCTCGAGCGCATGCGCTTCGCCCGATCCTTCTCAAACTGTATCGGCTTGCCGTTCATTGCGCCCTGGTCTTCCTTCGTCCTTTTTGCGCGTTCCTTGCACACCGGGCGCCAAATTGACAGTTTGAAAAAACCAGCCAAAGCGGTACCAGTTCGTGGACCGGGAATGTGCGGCCATGCCGGCATTCCAACCCTGCGAAAAGATTGCTGTCTCCGTTGCACCAAAACCTCGAAAAAACAGGCCTCAGGGCACATGTCTTTTCCGGCGGCGATCCGCGCATGTATCTCAAGCAGGCGCCGGGGATGTCGGACACGGTCGACGGCGTGCGCTTTTCCTTCGGTATCGACGTCCCGGACGATGCCGATGTGCTGATCCTCTACACACGCGCATCCTATTGCGTGCCGACGCGCCTGCCGCGCGAGCGTACCGGCTTCGTCGCCGGCGAGCCCGACCCGATCCACCGCTACAATCCGGCCTTTCTCAACCAGTTCGGGCTCGTGCTGACGACCAGCCGGGAACCGCTCGACGTCCCGACGATCCGGGAGAATTTCTGTTCGAAATGGTATGCGGGCATCAATTACGACGAGGAGCCGGAGCATCCCAATCTGCTCGGGCACGATTATTTCGCCGGTCTGGAGCCGCCGGAAAAGACTGGCGACCGGATCTCCATCGTCACCAGCCGGAAGGCCCACACGCCCTATCACCGCAAGCGGCTGGAATTCATCGAGTTCCTGAAGGAGCGCATACCGGAGCACATCGAGCTGTTCGGGGCGGGCCACCGCTATGTCGGCGACAAGCGCGAGGTGCTGGAACCCTACAAGTATCACCTGGCACTGGAAAACGGCGACGACGACTTCGCGTGGACCGAGAAACTGTCGGATCCCCTGCTCTGCTGGGCGTTTCCGTTCTATTCGGGTTGCGGCAATGTCGGCGACGAACTGCCCGCCGGCTGCCACATGCCGCTCGATCTCGACGATTTCGATGCGGCCCTGCAGCAGATGACGCAGGCCATCGACACGAACCGCCACGAAAAGGCGCTGGCCGACATCGCCGAGGCGCGGCGGCGCATTCTGGACTACTACAACACGATGAGCATGTTCGCCCGCGTCGCGCGGCGGCTTTACGAGACGGCGCCGGCGGCGAAGCCGGGAGCGCGTGAACGGTTGATCTATTCGGAACGCTCCTTCGTGCCGGTAGGAGATTACCGCGGCAGCCGCGTCCAGGCCCTGCTGCGGCGCGCGGCGGTCACGATCGATCCGCGTTTCGACCTGCGGCTGGCGCGGCTGAAAGAGGAAAAGACGGCGAGAAAGCAGCGCCGCACCCGGGAGCGGCGCATCCGGGAAGGATTGATCAAGCCGCCGCAGGGATAAGCAGCGCCGCGTGTTGACCCTGACGGAATGCTTGGCCTATGGCACATGCTCATTCATCAAGTGAACGGAGAGCCGCTTGGCCACGGACAAGAAAATAGCGCTCATCACCGGTGTTACCGGGCAGGACGGGGCGTATCTGTCGGAGTTGCTGCTTCAAAAAGGCTACGAGGTTCACGGCGTCAAGCGCCGCACGTCGCTGTTCAACACCGACCGGATCGACCACTTGATCGAAGGCGAGCCGGGCCATAGCGGCCGCTACATCCTGCACCATGGCGACATGACGGATTCATCGAGCCTGCTGCGCATCCTGCAGGACGTGCAACCGGACGAGATCTACAATCTGGCGGCGCAGAGCCATGTGGCGGTGTCGTTCGAGGAGCCGGAATATACCGCCAACTCCGACGCGCTGGGCGCGCTGCGCCTGCTGGAGGCGATCCGCATTCTCAAGCTCGAGAAGAAGAGCCGCTTCTACCAGGCCTCGACCTCGGAGCTCTACGGGCTGGTGCAGGAGACGCCGCAGACCGAGACGACGCCATTCCATCCACGCAGCCCCTACGGCGTGGCAAAGCTCTATGCCTACTGGATCACGGTCAACTACCGCGAAGCCTATGGCCTCTATGCCTGCAACGGTATCCTGTTCAACCACGAGTCGCCGCTGCGCGGCGAAACCTTTGTGACGCGCAAGATCACGCGCAGCCTGACACGCATCAAGGTCGGGCTGGAGGATTGCCTCTATCTCGGCAATCTCGACGCACTACGCGACTGGGGGCATGCGCGCGACTATGTCGAGATGATGTGGCTGATGCTGCAGCAGGAGCAGCCGGAGGATTTCGTCATCGCCACCGGCCAGCAATACTCGGTACGCGATTTCGTCAACGCGGCCGCGCGCGAACTGGACATGCGCCTCACCTGGCAGGGCGAAGGCGTCGAGGAAAAGGCGGTCGACGAGAACGGCCGCACGATCGTCGCGGTGAACCCGCGCTATTTCCGCCCTGCGGAGGTCGAGACGCTGCTCGGCGACGCCTCCAAGGCGCGCGAAAAGCTCGGCTGGCAACCGAAAGTCCCGTTCGGGGACCTCGTGCGCGAGATGGTCGCGGCCGATCTGCAGGATGCCGAGCGTCATGCCTGATCCTGCCTATTCGCTCGGTGGAAAGCGGGTCTTCGTCGCCGGGCATCGCGGCATGGTCGGCTCGGCGCTGATGCGCCGTCTGGAAGGCGAAAACTGCTCTCTGCTCGCCGCCGGACGCCGCGAACTCGATCTGCTGTCGCAACAGGCGGTCGCCGAGTGGTTTGCCCGCGAAAAACCCGACGCGGTGTTTCTTGCCGCCGCGAAAGTCGGCGGTATCCTCGCCAATCGCGACCAGCCGGCCTCGTTCCTGTACGAGAACCTGATGATCGAGGCGAACATCATCCATGCCGCGCACGAGGCGGGCGTGGAGAAGCTTCTGTTTCTCGGTTCGTCCTGCATCTATCCGAAATTCGCCGACCAGCCGATCACCGAAGACGCCCTCCTGACCGGACCGCTGGAGCCGACAAACGAGTGGTACGCGGTCGCCAAGATCGCCGGCATCAAGCTGTGCCAGGCGTACAGGCGGCAATATGGCGACGACTTCATTTCCGCCATGCCGACCAACCTTTACGGACCGGGCGACAATTACGACCTGAAGACGAGCCATGTCCTGCCGGCGCTGATCCGCAAGGTCCACGAGGCCAAGGTGGCCGGAGCCGCCTCGATCGAAATCTGGGGCACCGGTACGCCGCTGCGCGAGTTCATGCATGTCGACGACTGCGCCGACGCGCTCGTCTTCCTGATGAAAACCTATTCCGGCGAAGGCCACGTCAATGTCGGGACGGGAAGCGATCTCGCCATTCTGGATCTGGCGAAACTGGTCTGCGCCGTCATCGGTTACGATGGCGAGATCCGGCTCGACACCTCGAAGCCCGACGGCACGCCGCGCAAGCTGATGTCGAGCGACAAGCTGCGATCACTCGGCTGGAAGCCGTCCATCACGCTGGAGGACGGGATCGCGCGGGTTTACAGGGATTTTCTGCGCGAACATGCGGAATAGGATCACCCGCTAGACCGTCGCCTCGAGGTTGAGCGAAACCAGCGTGCCGTTTTCCTTGTCCATGTGCGGCAGATAGGCCTGGCTGTAGTCGTCGACATCGGCGTGATCGGTGGTGCGCCAGTCCCAGCGGGCGACGGACGAAAAACCGGCATCGAGAAGCGCTTGCGTCAGCGTTTTCTCGTCGAAAACGATCTTGTGGAAGTCGTACTCGTCGCGCTGGCCGCCTATCAACAGCCCGGTAATCATCGGCAGATCGACCTTGCCTTCGCAATAGAGTTTCGCGCAGGCGCCATAGTCGGGAACCGCCAGCCGCAGCGTGCCGCCGGCGCGCAGGACGCGGCGCCATTCGCGCAGCACATCCATGTATTCCTTGCGGCCGAAGTGCTCCAGCACATGACAGGCATAGATGTGGCCCGCCGCACCGTCCGGAATAAAATCCAGCTTTTCGACCGGGCCGACATGGTCCACATGGTCATAGGCCAGCGCATCGACATGGTAATAGCCGGGAAAATGCTTCACGCCGCATCCCAGATGCAGTTTCTCGAACGGATTCGCTGACGGATCGGTGGATGACGGCACGATCAGGCTCCTGTTGGACTGGCGTTTGCGTAGGCAGGCGGCGACGCAACGTCAAGCCCGGAGAGGCGGGGCAAGCCGGAGACGCTACGGGCCGTCCTTGCCGGCCAGATAGAAATCGATGCGCTCGACGGGTTTTCCGCCCGGCCCCTTGCGCACGACGCTGGACAGGTAGCGGCCGTCGACACCCAACAGTTCGTAGGTGGCCACGCGGTCGCTGCCGACCGGGTTGCGGGTAGACGAACAGCACCGGCCAGTCGACATCGTTCGGGCCCGGTACGTCCATGAACGTAAAATGGTGGTAGCCACCCGCGGGAAGCACAACGACGTCATGGCCGTTGAAAACGGGCGCTCGTTTCAAGCAACGCGACCATGATGTAGTCGATCGCGTAGACGCCGGTGGCGCCGGTCTTTTCCACCTCCGCCGCCATCTCGTCGGTCACGTCCGCCCACCCCGCCATGTCGTCGGTCGGCAGTTTTCCGGGAACGGGAATCGGCGCAAAGACCGCCTGGGCGAAGATGACGCCGACAAGCAGAAGCGCGAGCGGCGCATGCCAGCGGCGCGTCCACAACCAGACCGACCGGGCCCATGTAGCGGCGGGCTTCCATGTGACGGCAGCCCATGCGCCGAGCAGCGCCAACTGGCCGATCAGCGGCAGCGTCCAGTTGCCCTGCACGCGCGAATGCATGCTGTGAAAGGCGAAATAGACAATGGCCGGCGCGGCGGTCAGCACGAGAAGGCCGACCGCCGCATCACTTCGCCTGCCACGGTTGCGGATAAACAGCACGCATCCGGCGACCGTGAACAGGAACAGCCCTGGCCACAGCAGCGCGGCCTGCGTGGCGATGTATTCCGGGAAATATCGCGCGAAGCGCGCAAGCGACGGCGTGGCTTCGGTCGACCGGCCCATCTGGAACTGCAGCGAAGCGAAATCGTGGCCGATATTCCACTGCACCACCGGCCAGAACAGGACGAGCGCCAGGATGCCGCCGGCATAAAGCTGCCAGGAGCGCAGCCAGGCCCGGGTCTCGCGATAGGCCAGAAGCCAGAGCACGATCCCGGCGCCGAGAAAAAAGCCGGTATATTTGGAATCGAGCCCGAGGCCGGCGAACAGACCGAAAGCGAGCCACCAGTTGGCGTTTGCGCTGCGGTGCAGTTCCGCCGCCGCCCAGACCGCGAGGATCCAGAACATCATCGACGGGGCGTCCGGCGTGACGATGAGCAGGCCGACCGCCCCGCCTGCCGACAGGGTGAACCACAGCGTCGCGAGCGCGGCGATCGTCCGGTCCGCGAAGAGCGCGATGCCGGTGCGCCAGACCGCCAGCGCGCAGACGATCGTGGCCAGGATCGTCACCACGCGGGAGGCGAAGGCGGATTCGCCGAATACGAACTGGCCCGCCTTTATGAACCAGACGACGCCCGACGGATGGTCGTAATAGCCGGCCTGCAGCGGATGGAACGCCCACAGCGTGTAATAGGCCTCGTCGCCGACGAGATCGGTTCCCCATCCGACGGCCAGCTTGGCCGCGACAAGGATTGCGACCACGACAGCGACCGCCCACGGGGACGTCCAGAGGATGTCCCGGCCAACGACAGGATTTGTGTGGGCTTCGGTTTCGTTCATCGCCAGCAGGTACACGGTCCCGCGTTTACAACGCGACCAGCCCCTCGTCCTTGACCTTGCGAATCGTCAGAGCCGAGCGAACCGTGTCGACATTGTCCGTCGACGTCAGTTCCTCCAGCACGAAGGTCTGGAATGTCTTGAAATCGGGCGCGACGCAATGGAGCAGGAAATCGCTCTCGCCGGAAAGCATCCAGGCCTCGCGCACCAGCGGCCAGTTGTCGGTGAGCGCGGCGAAAGCCTTGAGGTCGGCGTCCGACTGGTGGTGCAGGCCGATGAAACAGAAGGCGACGATCTCCTGACCGAGCTTTCCGGCATCGAGAACCGCGCGGTAGCCGGCAATGATGCCCGCCTCCTCGAGGCGGCGGACGCGGCGCAGGCAGGGCGGCGCGGAAATGCCGACCCGGCTGGCCAGTTCGACATTGGTCATTCGACCGTCCTCCTGCAGTTCGCGCAGGATCGCAAGATCGATGGAATCGAGTTCGACGGCGTCTTTCATGACCAAGGATTATTGCGTGGGCTTCGCAGCCGCAACAAAATTGACGCAACAGGATGCGAAAGTCCCCACTCGGCAGTGGGCATCGCCGCCGCGCCCTTGCGCCTGTACAAGCGTAACACTTAGATAATGGCCAACGCATCATGGGTGCGGCGCATCGGCGTTCGCATGCAAAAGAGGTCCGAAATGAGCACCACCAAACACAGTCCGGTCCTGATCATCGGTTCCGGCCCGGCCGGCTACACCGCCGCAATCTACGCCGCGCGCGCCATGCTGAAACCGGTCCTCGTCGCCGGGATGGAACAGGGCGGCCAGCTGATGATCACCACCGAGGTCGAAAACTATCCCGGCTATGCCGAACCGGTCATGGGCCCGTGGATGATGGAGCAGATGCTGGAGCAGGCGAAGAATGTCGGCACCGAGGTCATCAATGACGTCATCACGGAGGTCGATATCGATGTGCGCCCGTTCAGGGCCGTCGGCGACAGCGGCACGGTCTATACGGCCGACGCGCTCGTCATCGCCACCGGCGCCAAGGCGAAGTGGCTCGGGATCGAGAGTGAACAGACCTATATGGGCTACGGCGTCTCGGCCTGCGCGACCTGCGACGGATTCTTCTATCGCGGCAAGGACGTGATCGTTGTCGGCGGCGGCAACTCGGCCGTCGAAGAGGCGCTCTATCTCGCCAACCTCGCCAAGACCGTGACGCTGGTGCACCGGCGCGACGAGCTGCGCTCGGAGAAAATCCTGCAGGAGCGCCTGTTCGCCAAGGAAAACATCCACTGCATGTGGGACACGGTGATCGACGAGATCACCGGCGCGAAGGACAATCCGGCGCTTCCCGCGGCGGTGACCGGCGTGAAGCTGAAGAACATCAAGAGCGGCGAAATTACCGAAATGCCGATCGACGGCGTTTTCGTCGCCATCGGCCATGCACCGGCGGTGTCGCTGTTCGAGGGCAAGCTGAAGCTGAAGCCGAACGGCTATCTGTGGACAGCGCCGGATTCGACCGCGACCAACATTCCGGGCGTCTTCGCCGCCGGCGACGTCACCGACGACATCTACCGCCAGGCGGTCACCGCAGCCGGCATGGGTTGCATGGCGGCGCTGGAAGTCGAAAAATACCTCGCCGCGCAGGAATCGGAGCTACAGGCCGCCGAATAACCGGCTGTCGAGGGGGAGAACCGGCCGATGCCGCTTGATTGGGACAAACTGCGTGTATTCCACGCCGCAGCCGAAGCCGGGTCGTTCACCCATGCCGGCGAGACGCTGCACATGTCGCAGTCGGCGGTCAGCCGGCAGGTGTCGGCGCTGGAACACGAGGTCGGCGTCGCGCTGTTCAACCGGCATGCGCGCGGGCTGGTGCTGACCGAACAGGGCGAACTTCTCTTCCGCACCGTCAACGACGTCTTCGTCAAGCTGGAGACAGTGCGCGCGCAACTGTCGGAATCGACCGAGCGCCCGTCCGGGCAATTGCGCGTGACGACGACCGTCGGCCTCGGCTCCGGCTGGCTGACCTATCGCGTGCAGGATTTTCTGGAACTCTATCCAGACGTGCAGCTGCACCTGATGCTGTCGAACGAGGAACTCGACCTCAACATGCGCCAGGCGGACTGCGCGATCCGGCTTCGCGCGCCGCAGCAGCCCGACCTGATCCAGCGCAAGCTGTTCACCGTGCATTTCCACGTCTACGCCTCGCCCGCCTATCTCAACAAATACGGCCGGCCGGAAAAGCCGGAGGATCTCGACAATCACCGCATCATCGGATTCGGCGAGCCGGCGCCCGCCTATCTGATGGAAATGCGCTCCTTCCTGACGCTCGGACGCCCGGACAGCGAGCCGCGGACACCGGTTCTGGAGATCAATTCGATCATGTCGATCAAGCGCGCGGTGCAGCGCGGGATCGGCATCGCGATGCTTCCCGACTACGCGGTGGAGCCGGATGCGGGACTGGTCCAGCTTCTCGGCAAGGTCGACTTGCCGTCTTTCGATACCTATTTCGTCTATCCGGAGGCGCTCAGAAACAGCGCAAAACTCCAGGCTTTCCGGGACTTTCTGATCTCCAAGGCGCGCAGCTGGGCGTATTGAGTTCCGGCGGTACGACCGATCGGAATTCAGCTATGCAATTTTTGCATATGTGCAATGCACAATAATCAATTGAAATTTAACCGGACGGTCAGCATATTCCAATCATCAAGAACGCGCCGTATCCTCCTCCCACGGCAAGTTCGAGATTTTCGAATGAGAAGGCCATCCTCCTCCCGGCCTTCCCATGAGTGAGACCGGGCCGCTATCCTCCTCCCAGCGCGCCCGGTCTTTTTTTATCCAAATCGCTATGAATTCCTCGCCGCCGCGATCATGTCGGCCGCCTTTTCGGCGATCATGATTGTCGGCGCATTGGTGTTGCCGCCGATCAGGCTCGGCATGACCGAGGCGTCGACGACGCGCAGGCCCCCGATGCCGCGTACCCGCAATTGCGGATCGACCACCGCCCTGTCGTCCGTGCCCATCCTGCAAGTGCCAACCGGGTGATAGACCGTGTCGGCGCGCTGCCGTATGTGGTGCATCAGGTCGGTGTCCTCCGTCACCCCTCCAAGATAGACCTCGCGCTGCCTGAACGATTTCAGCGCCGGCGCATCCATGATACGCCGGGTGATCTTCGCGCCCTTGAGCAGCAGGTCCGCATCGCGCTCGTCGGAGAGAAAACGCGGATCGATCACCGGCGCGGCGGCCGGATCGGCGCTGGCAAGCGTCACCTCGCCGCGCGAATGGGGTCTCAGCACGCAGACATGGCAGGAATAGCCGTAGCCGAGATGCAGCTTGCGCGAATGGTCGTCGACCAGCGCGGCGACGAAATGCAGTTGCAGGTCCGGCCGCTGAAGCGCCGGGTCGGACTTGATGAAGGCGCCGCCCTCGGCGCCCGGCGAGGCGACCAGGCCGGTGCCGTCGCGGCGCCAGCGAAACAGCTCGCGCACCAGCTTCGCCGAGCCCGACCGCCCCGATGCCGAGCACGTCGGTGTCGCGCGTCTTGTAGGACAGGATGAAATCGATGTGGTCCTGAAGGTTCTTGCCGACGCCGGGGAGATCATGGACGATCCCGACGCCTTTGTCCTTCAGTTCGGCCGCAGGGCCGATGCCCGACAGGAGCAGCAGTTGCGGCGAGTTGAAGGCGCCGCCGCAAAGGATCACCTCGCGGCGCGCCTTTATGGTCAGTTCCCGTCCTCCCCGCAGGCAGGAAAGGCCGACGGCCTTCCTGCCCTCGAACAGGATCTTCGTCGCCAGCGTCTTCGTCAGCACGGTCAGGTTCCGGCGGCTCATCACCGGATGGAGATAGGCAGCAGCAGCCGAACAGCGTTCGCCCTCGCGGCCTTCTCCGTGAAACTGCGTCACCTGGTAGAGGCCGGCGCCCTCCTGCTCCGGTCCGTTGAAATCGGGATTTTCGCGTATCTGGGTCTGCGCGCAGGCCTCGACAAAAGCCTTCGAGACGGCGCGTGGCGTGTTCTGCTCGGAGACGTGCAGCGGGCCGGCATCACCGTGCAGGGCGTCGCCACCGCGCTCGTTACCCTCCGACCGCCTGAAATACGGCAGCACATCCTTCCAGGCCCAGCCGGTGCAACCTTGCGCAGCCCAGTCGTCATAGTCGCCGGGATGGCCGCGGATATAGAGCATCGCGTTGATGGCGCTGGAGCCGCCGAGGGCGCGGCCGCGCGGCTGGTAGCCCTTGCGGCCGTTCAGGCCCGGCTGCGGCACCGTCTCATAGGCCCAGTTGTTGATCCGGCCGTAGCCCGGCAGCATGGCGACGATGCCCAACGGCGCGCGGACCAGGATGTCCCTGCCCTCGCCGCCGGCCTCGACCAGGCAAACGGTGACATCCGGATCCTCGCTGAGCCGCGCCGCCAGCGCCGATCCGGCCGATCCGCCGCCGGCGATCACATAGTCGAATTCCGTCCCGTCCATCGCCGGTCTCCTCCCGCAACGTGGCGACGAGACTAGCCGGATTTACCATGCCGGCAAGCGGCAGAATCCGGCAATTCCGGTCACGGGCGCGCGATGCTAGTCTTGTTCCGCTGGGGAAGCTGAACCGGAACCAAGGAGTTGTCCGATGTTCGTCCGTTCCCTCGCGTTTTCGCTTGCCCTTCTGCCTGCCCTGTCCGCCTCGGCCGCGGACCTCTCCTGCGCCGGCCTGCTGGCGCCCGGCCAGACAATGATCTGCTCCGGTTTCGAGCCGAACTGGGCGCTGGAACTGACCTGCGATGGCGAGATGTCGTCGAACTTCATCGACGCGTTTTCCGGCGACACGATCCAGACGAATTCCGGGCAGCGTCACCTTCGTCACGCAGAACCCGTGGAAGCTGGAAACCAGCCATCCGGTGACCGGCACGATCGCCTATACGCCGGCGGGCTGCCAGGACGAGAGCGACCGGAGCTTCGACTTCACCTTCACGCCGACCGGCGCGCCGGGGCTGGAGGGACGCCAGTTCTTTCCGTTCTGCTGCCGGATCGAATAGGCGTCAGCGCGTCAGCCGCTTATACGTCACGCGCTTCGGATTGACGCTGTCCGGGCCCAGACGGCGGATCTTGTCCTGCTCGTATTCCTCGAAGTTGCCCTCGAACCATTCGACATGGCTGTCGCCCTCGAAGGCGAGGATGTGGGTCGCGAGGCGGTCGAGGAACATGCGGTCGTGGCTGATCACCACGGCGCAGCCGGCGAAATTCTCCAGCGCATCTTCCAGCGCGCCGAGCGTCTCGGTGTCGAGGTCGTTGGTCGGCTCGTCGAGGAGGAGCACGTTGCCGCCCTCCTTGAGGAGCTTGGCGAGATGGACGCGGTTGCGCTGGCCGCCCGACAGCGTGCCGACCTTCTGCTGCTGGTCGCCGCCCTTGAAGTTGAAGGAACCGCAATAGGCGCGGCTGTTCACCTCGTGCTTGCCGAGCTTGATGATGTCGTTGCCGCCGGAAATCTCCTCCCAGACGGTCTTGTTGCCGTCGAGCGTGTCGCGGCTCTGGTCGACATAGGAGAGGTTGACCGTCTCGCCGATGGTGATCGAGCCCGAGTCGGGCTTTTCCTGGCCGGTGATCATGCGGAACAGCGTCGTCTTGCCGGCGCCGTTCGGGCCGATGACGCCGACGATGCCGCCCGGCGGCAGCTTGAATTCCAGATTGTCGATCAGGAGGCGGTCGCCATAGCCCTTCGACAGGGCCTCGGCGTCGATCACGACGTTGCCGAGGCGCTCGCCGGCGGGAATGACGATCTGCGCGTCGCCGGGGCGGCGGTCGTTGGCGGCCTTGACCAGCTCGTCATAGGCGCGGATACGGGCTTTCGACTTGGCCTGGCGCGCCTTGGGGCTGGAGGCAATCCACGCCTGCTCGGACGACAGCGCGCGCTGGCGGGCAGCCTCCTCGCGGCCTTCCTGCTTCATGCGCTTGGCCTTGGCTTCCAGATAGGCGGTGTAGTTGCCCTCATAGGGGATGCCGCGGCCGCGGTCGAGTTCGAGGATCCAGCCGGTGACATTGTCGAGGAAGTAGCGGTCGTGGGTGATCATCAGGACGGAGCCCGGATATTCGCGCAGGTGCTTTTCCAGCCAGGCGATGGTCTCGGCGTCGAGGTGGTTGGTCGGCTCGTCGAGCAGCAAAAGGTCGGGCTGGCGCAGCAGCAACTGGCAGAGCGCGACGCGGCGCTTCTCGCCGCCGGACAGGTTGTCGATGGTCGCCTCGCCCGGCGGGCAGCGCAGCGCTTCCATCGCCATCTCGACCTGGCAGTCGAGGTCCCAGAGGTTCTGGGCGTCGATGATGTCCTGCAGCTTCGATCCCTCTTCCGCGGTCTCGTCGGAATAGTTCATCATCAGTTCGTTGTAGCGGTCGAGGATCGCCTTCTTGTCGGCGACGCCCTCCATCACGTTGCCGAGCACGTTCAGGCTTTCGTCGAGCTGCGGCTCCTGCGGCAGGTATCCGCAGGTCGCGCCCTCGGCCAGCCACGCCTCGCCGGTGAACTCCGTGTCGAGGCCGGCCATGATGCGCAGCACGGTCGACTTGCCGGCGCCGTTCGGGCCGAGAATGCCGATCTTGGCGTCCGGGTAGAACGACAGATGGATGTTCTCGAGCACCTTCTTGGCGCCGTAGGCCTTGTTGAGGCCGGACATGTGATAAATGAATTGGCGAGCCATTTCGTAACACCGGATAATCTGAGTGGGATTTTCGCGCGTGTGTAGGCGAAACGGCGGGCGGGAGCAATGCGCAGATCGGTTGTCGCGGCGGAAAACCGCCGGTTTCAGTCGCCGGGAAGCGCAAAGGCGTCCGGTGCGTCCTTGTCGATGCGAAAAAGACGGAAACGCGACGGGTTTTCGCGGCGCGACCGGATCGAGACCCGGCACGGCTTCGCCCTCGATCAACGCCTTGAACAGCGGCGCGGGAGACAGGTCGATATCGGTCTGCCGGCGGCAAATGGCGACATAGTCGAACGGCTCAAGCCCCTCGCGCCGGGTCGCCGCATCCGTGCCCGTGAACGCGAGCGCGACGCGGCGGATGCCGGGCGACGCGCGATGGAAGGACAATGCCGCGACCGAATTGCCGCGCGGATCTTCTGCGATGGCAAAGGCAAGCCCCATCGGCGCCATGATGCGGCCCGGGCGAACATCGGCGAGAATGCCGGCATCCTCGCCGTCGCAGCGGTCGCCGGTCATCAGGTCGAAGGCGTCCAGCGTCGTCGGCGGAGGCGGAAAGACAGCCATCCAGAGTGCGGTCAGAAGCGGCGGCGCGATCAGCGCCGGCAGCACCAGCCGTCTTGCGCCCTCGCCCGACCCGCCGCCGAGCAGCAACGGAAAGAACAGCGAAACGAAAGCCGCCGGAAACGGCAGGAAGCGGACCTGCAGCACGCCGATCGCAGCGGCCGAGGCGGCGACCGCCCAGACGACCGCCACCTCGTAGCGGCCTTCATGGAGCCTGCGCCAGACCGCCGGCACGGCGAGCAGCGCCAGCAGCACAAAGATGCCGAGCAGCGCGGCGGGCGCAGCCGCGCCGGTCCGCAACAATATGGCGATGCTACCCTCCTGCTGCACGCGATCGAGCCAGAAGGCGCGGCTGACGGGGTCGATCATGTGATAGGGGCCGCCGAGGCAATCGGGATATGCGAGAAGAAGCACCGCGGCGGCGGCAACAGCCGGCAGGGCGAGCGAGACAAGGCGCAAGACGACGCCATACCGACCGCGAAAGAGGCCGGACCGCCAGACAAGCGGCGCCAGCGCGGCGATCGCGCCATAAAGGACGATCGCGGCAACCCAGAAACCGGAAAGCGCGTCGCAGGCGCCGTCGCGCAGGCCCTGCGGGCCGATCAGCGCCAGGGCGGCGGGCACGCCCGACAGGCCGAAGCCCCAGCCGGTCGCCTGCAGGCGCAGCCGCGCGTCGCGTATTTCCGCCGCGCCAGCAAGCGCCAGCGCCGCGAAGGCGACGGCGACGAAGGGCAGGCATTCCAGGCCGACCGCGATGGACAGCGTCGCGGCAATACCCGCGACCAGACCGCCACGCCGGACGCGCGGATCGGCGAGACCCGCCAGCATCGCCATCATCAGCACCATCTGGACATTGTGATGGTCGATGCGCCCGGGGACGAAATCCCACAGCGCGAAAATCATCAGGACGGCGACGACCGCCAACCGCGTCACGGTGAGCGCGCCCGCGCCGAGGAGACGCATGACCCGGAAAGCCAGCAGCATGAAGACGACGGACAGGGCCACCGGCCAGACAAGCGTCGCGACGTGGAAGGCCGGGTCGGTTCCGAACACGGGACCGAGGGCCAGTGTCAGCAGGTAATAGGGCGCATCGACCAGCCGCGACCACGGCGACACATAGGCGCCCGGCATGTCGATGAAGGGCAGCGCGCGATCAAACCAGTTGCCGTCGGCAAGGAGATCGCGGATCTGCAACGCGCGCATGCGATCATCCACGTCGATCATGTAGGCGGTACCATCGGCGAGATCGAGGCCGATGAGCACGAGCCCGGCAAGCAGGAATGCCAGCAGCGGCCCCTGCCAGGCGGTCGACTGTTGTGTGCCGGGTTTGTCCATGGGCGCTTTCAGGCGGGACCGATCTCGTCTCTTCGGATGCGCACGAGGCATAGCGGACAAGGATTTCAAAGCCGTTAAATGCAGACCGTGACCGGGGCAGCCGTTCGCACCGACCGGTGCCGTTCAGCTTGACAGATCAACGCTTCTCGCCGCTATGTCCTGCCCCGGGAGGAGCAGACGCCTATGGGATTCGCGGAACGCCAGACACATGAATTCGGCGACCGGCGCGGCGCTTACGCTGCGGCATGAGCCGGCCAAGGGACAAGCGATCGGCATCGTCCACATCCTGCACGGGCTGGCCGAGCACAGCGCGCGTTACGAGGCTTTCGCGCAGGCGCTGTCGGCGGCCGGCTACCATGTCTATGCACACGACCATCGCGGCCACGGTTTCACCCAGGCGCCCGGCGCGCCGGCGGGGAGTTTCGACACCGGCGGCGACGGCCCGCGACTTGTCCTTGCCGACATCGGCTCCGATCCACGACCACATTGCAGCGGCGCATCCCGGCCTTCCGGTCTGATCCTGTTCGGCCACTCCATGGGCGGCACGGTCGCGCTTGCCTACGCATTCCGCCATGCCGACCGCCTCGCCGGCTGTGTCGCGTGGAACGCCAGCCTGACGGCGGGGCTTGCCGGGCGGGCGGCCAAGGCGGTGCTCGGCTGGGAACGCTTCCGCCTCGGGTCCGACGTTCCGTCCGCATTGCTGCCGAAGCTGACCTTCGGGGCCTGGGCAAAGTCGGTAAAGGACCGGCGCACGGAGTTCGACTGGCTGTCGCGCGATTTGACGATCGTCGATGCCTATATCGCCGATCCGCTGTGCGGCTGGCAGGCTTCCGTCGGCATGTGGAGCGACATTCTCGACATGGTGTTCGAGGTGACCGACGTCCGCAACACATCGGCGGAAGCCCGGCGACTGCCATATCACCTGCTCGGCGGCGGCCGCGATCCGGCGACGGAGTTCGGCAAGACGGTCAAGGCGCAGGCGGAGCGCATGCGCAAGGTGGGATTCGATGACGTGACGCTCGAACTGCGCCCGGAAATGCGGCACGAGACGCTGAACGAGATTGGCCGAGAGGAGGCCATCGCGGCATTGCTCGACTGGCTGCGGGCAAAGGCGACGGCAGGATGACCGGCTGCCGCCCTAGCGGCTCGCAGAGGCCGGTTTTCCGCCGCGTCACCGCCCCCCACAGCGGCCTGAAGATGGACTTGGCGAAGGGAATCAGAACGAATCCGAGACCAAGCCCGAGCACGCCGTCCATCGCCGCCTTGGCGATCCATTCGACAGCCCCATGGGCATAGGGCGCCGCTTCGCCGGCAAGCACCGCCAGGTCGTGGATGTGATGGCCGAGCCATGCGAACCCCAGCGTCTCGAGCCCGTGAATGACGATCGAGCCGCCGACCCACAACATCGCGGCCGTGCCGACCGCAGTGAGCGCCTCGAGAAAACCGGGCATGCCCCTGACGATGGCGCGGCCGATGGCACGCGTCAGCGAGAAGCGTCCGCGCTCGGCCATCAGCAGACCGAGATCGTCGGCCTTCACGATCAGCGCGACGCCGCCATAGACCAGGATCGTGATGCCTATGCCGGCCGCAGCGAACGTCAGCGCCTCCATCCAGATCGTGCTTTCCGGGATTGCCGCCAGGATGATGGTCATGATCTCGGCGGACAGAATGAAATCGGTCTTGATGGCGCCGGCGACCTTTTCCTTTTCGAGATGCACCGGATTGTCCGGCGTCGCGGCGGCAGCTTTCGCGTCAGGACCGTGACCGGGCTGAAAAAGATGCGCGATCTTCTCGGCGCCCTCGAAACACAGATAGGCGCCGCCGAGCATCAACAGCGGCATGATCGCCCAGGGAGCGAATGACGAGAGCAGCATCGCGACCGGAAGCAGGACGAGCAGCTTGTTGCGGAGCGACCCCTTGGTGATCTGCCAGACGATCGGCAGTTCGCGCGCCGGCTTGAAACCGTGGATGTATTTCGGCGTCACGGCGGCGTCGTCGATGACCGCGCCGGACGCCTTGGCGCCGGCCTTTACCGCCTGCCCCATCACGTCGTCCAGCGAGGTCGCCGCGATTTTGGCAATCGCCGCGACATCGTCGAGAAGGGCCAGAAGACCGCTCATGCCATCACTCTCCGCTTTTCCGTCGAGGCGTTACGACACCGGAAACGGTCTAGCCGTCCCGTTCCCAAATGAGAACCGCGAACTGCGCTTCGATGCGGCAAAACCGGTCCATCATTCTGCCGCTGAACGGCCACGGCGATCATCGCCGTTCACCGGCCCGGCAGTGCAATCCGGATACGAAAAACCCCGCCTCCTTGAGCGGGGTTTTCGCAAATATCCCGGCGGGTTACGCCGCCGGCCTCAGATGACATCACTCGCCGGAGAACTGCTCCAGATAGGCGATGACGTTGTCGATGTCTTCCTTCTTCTTCAGGCCGGCGAACGCCATCTTGGTGCCCTTCACCAGATCCTTGGGCTTGACGAGATAGGTCTCCAGCGTCGGCGCGTCCCAGACGAGACCGTTCTCTCCCGCCTCGTGCATGGCCTTGGAATATTTGTAGTCCTCGACGGTGCCCGCCGTACGGCCGATAACGCCGTTGAGATGCGGGCCGACCTTGTTCTGGCCTTCCACCGAATGGCAGGCCTTGCACTTGTTGAAGACCTTCTCGCCGGCAGCGGCATCGCCGGCAACATCCTGCGCGTAGGCGGCGGTGCCGGCGAACACCATTGCGCCGGCAAGGATTGCAGTTGCAAATTTCAATATATTTCTCCCACTCATTCCTGGATGCCAGTGTCCCTTTTCCCAAGGGTAAGGTTCCCAAGGGTAAGGCATTCCGACAGCTTATGCCACGGCTCTTGCGAGGGCGCACTGGGACCATAGGTCGCTGAGCGCGGAGGCGAGATGGTCGATGTCGGCCTGGGTGTGCAGCGGCGTCGGCGTGATGCGCAGCCGCTCCGTCTTCACCGGAACCGTCGGGTAGTTGATCGGCTGGACATAGATCCCGTTCTGGTCGAGCAGGATGTCGGAGAGCCACTTGCACTTCTTCGCATCGCCCACCAGCACCGGAACGATGTGGCTCGGGTTCGGCATGTGCGGGATGCCGCGCGCGTCAAGCGCCGCGCGCACCCTGGCGACATTGGCCTGATGCATCGCGCGCTCGGCCTGGCTCTCCTTCAGATGCCGGATCGAGGCCGTCGCGCCGGCCGCCAATGCCGGCGGCAGCGCGGTGGTGAAGATGAAGCCGGACGCAAACGAGCGCACGAAGTCGATCAGGTTGGACGAGCCGGTGATGTAGCCGCCCATCACGCCGAACGCCTTGCCGAGCGTGCCCTCGATCACGGTGAGCCGGTCCATCAGCCCCTCGCGCTCGGCGACGCCGCCGCCGCGCGGGCCGTACATGCCGACCGCATGCACCTCGTCGAGATAGGTCATCGCATTGTGCCTGTCGGCGACGTCGCAGATTTCCCGGATCGGCGCGATGTCGCCGTCCATCGAATAGACGCTCTCGAAGGCGACCAGTTTCGGCGCCGCCGGATCGTCCTGGCTCATCAGCCGGTCGAGGTCGCGCCAGTCATTGTGCTTGAACACCCGCTTCTCGCAGCGCGCGTGCCGGATGCCCTCGATCATCGAGGCGTGGTTGAGCGCATCGGAATAGACGATGACGCCGGGGATCTTCGATGCCAGCGTGCCGAGCGCGGCCCAGTTGGAGACATAGCCGCGAGGTGAAGATCAGCGCCGCTTCCTTGCCGTGCAGGTCGGCCAGCTCGCGCTCCAGCATGACATGGTAGTGGTTGGTGCCCGAAATATTGCGCGTGCCGCCCGCCCCGGTGCCGCATTTGTCGATCGCCGCATGCATGGCGGAAACGACCTTTTCGTTCTGGCCCATGCCCAGATAGTCGTTCGAGCACCACACCGTGACGTCCTGCGTCGACCCGTCTTCGCGGTAGCGCGTCGCCTTCGGGAACTGGCCCGCATGGCGTTCGAGATCCGCAAAAACCCGGTAATTGCCGTCATCGCGCAACGACGAAAGACGATCGGCGAAAAACTGTTCGTAATCCAAACCCCTGGCCTCCGTTTGGCGGTTCGCTGCGTCCGCCATGCAAGATTTTGACGTTCATATAGCGGGTGCCTCCGGATTTTGGAATGCGTCAAAAGTGAGTGTTTTTTCTAACGGCGCGATTCGACCGTGCATTGACCCTGATCAAACAACGTTAATCTTCCACGAAAGGGAACAGATTTCCCCGGCATTCGCGACATTTGGAATGCGCGTTCTCGTGCGCCGATTTGTCGCCGCCTATTGTCCGGCCTCAAAGAACGAGGCTCGAAATGCGTCATTTTCCGATTTTTCTCGATTTGTCCGGGCGGCGTGTCGTCGTTTCCGGTGCGGGAGAATGCGCCGTTTCGAAACTGCGCCTGCTGCTGAAAACCGAAGCCGCGATCGCGGTCTATGGCGAGGGTCCAGTCTCCCAGATCCGCCAATGGGCCGCCGAAGGCCGCATCGCGCTTGTCGAACGCCCCGTCGGCCGGGGCGATGCGGCCGCTGCGGCACTCTTCTATTGCGCCAATGACGACGCCGCCGAAGACGCCCGCGCCGCCGGGATCGGACGGGAAGCCGGCGCGCTCGTCAACGTCGTCGACAATCTCGACGATTCGCAGTTCATCACCCCGGCGATCGTCGACCGCGATCCCGTCACCGTCGCCATCGGCACGGAAGGCGCCGCGCCGGTGCTGGCGCGCAAGATCAAGGCCGACCTCGAAGAGCGCCTGCCGGCCTCGCTCGGCCTGCTGGCGCGAATTGGCCAGGCCTTCCGGGACCGGGCCGCCATGATCCCGATGGGCCGCAAGCGCCGCGATTTCTGGACGCGCTACTTATTCCGGCGAGGGCGACGCCGCGCTCAAGGCAGGCGGCGAGGCGGCGGCGCGCGCGAAACTGGAAGAAATCCTGACCGACACGATCGAGACCCGGCCGCGCGACGGCCATGTCGCGCTGATCGGCACCGGCCCCGGCGATCCGGAGCTCCTGACAATCAAGGCGCGGCGTCTGATCCACGAGGCCGACGTCGTCCTGCACGACCGCCTGGTGCCGCAGGCGATCGTCGAGCTGGCGCGCCGCGAGGCGACGATCATCGAGGTCGGCAAGACCGGTTACGGCCCGTCCTGGAAGCAGGAGGACATCAACGCACTGCTGGTCAAGCACGGCTCGAAAGGCGCGCAGGTCGCGCGGCTGAAATCCGGCGATCCCGGCATCTACGGCCGCCTCGACGAGGAACTCGACGCGCTGGACGCGGCCGGCATCGCCTGGGATGTCGTGCCCGGTATCACGGCGGCTTCCGCAGCGGCCGCCTCCTCCGGACTGTCGCTGACGCGGCGCGGGCGCAATTCCTCCGTCCGCTTCCTGACGGGGCGCGATGTCGAGGGCTTCGCCGAGCATGACTGGCGCGACCTCGCCCGTCCCGGTTCGGGCGCGGCGATCTATATGGGCGTGAAGGCCGCAACCTTCCTGCGCGGTCGGCTGATGATGCACGGCGCCGCTCCGGAAACGCCGGTAACGGTGGTCGAGAACGCCTCGCGCCCAGACCAGAAGACGATCGCCACCACGGTCCTGGCGCTGCCCGAGGCGCTGGCCGCCGCCGGTGTCACCGGCCCCGCCGTCCTGTTGTACGGCATGGAAGCGCGCAAAGCTGTCACGGCGATTCAAGCCGCTGCCAACCAGATTCACGAAAAAGCCGGAGTGCTTTGAAATGGCTCGCGATTACAAACCCCAGATCGTCACCGCCAACGACCTCTTCGAGGGCGACGCGGTCTATTTCACCGCGTCCAACGATTGGTCGCGCGATCACGGCGATGCCATCGTCGCCTATTCGCAGGACGCCGCCGAAAAGATCCTCGCCGCCGCCAACGCGCAGCAGGACAAGGTCGTCGGCCCCTATCTCGCGGAGACCGTCATGGGCGACGACCACCGGCCGCAGCCGGTGCATTTCCGCGAGGTTTTTCGCACCCGCGGCCCGTCCAACTATTTTCACGGCAAACAGGCAGGAGCCTGATCCATGTACCGCTACGACGAATTCGACGAAGCCTTCGTGCGCAACCGCGTCGCGGAATTCCGCGAGCAGGTGGCGCGCCGCATCGACGGGTCGCTGACCGAGGACGAGTTCAAGCCGCTGCGCCTGAAGAACGGCGTCTACCTGCAGCTGCATGCCTACATGCTGCGCGTCGCCATTCCCTACGGCACGCTCAACTCGCGCCAGATGCGCCAGCTGGCGCTGGTCGCCGAGCGCTTCGACAAGGGTTACGGCCACTTCACCACGCGCCAGAACATCCAGTTCAACTGGCCGCGGCTGAAGGACATCCCGGACATTCTCGACACGCTCGCCGATGTCGGCATGCATGCGATCCAGACGTCGGGCAACTGCATCCGCAACGTGACGGCCGATCATTTCGCCGGCGCCGCCGCCGACGAGATCGAGGACCCGCGCCCGACGGCCGAACTGCTGCGGCAGTGGTCGACCGACCATCCGGAATTCCAGTACCTGCCGCGCAAGTTCAAGATCGCGATCACCGGCGCGCCGAACGACCGCGCCGTGACCAAGGCGCATGACATCGGCCTGCGCATGGTGCGCAACGAAGCCGACGAGCCCGGCTACGAGGTGATCGTGGGCGGCGGTCTCGGCCGCACGCCGATGGTCGGCAAGGTCGTGCGGGAGTTCCTGCCGAAAGACGATTTGCTGCCCTATCTGGAAGCGATCCTGCAGGTCTACAATCTCTCCGGCCGGCGCGACAACAAATACAAGGCGCGCATCAAGATTCTCGTCCACGAGACGGGGCTCGAGGACTTGAAGGCTGAGATCGAGAAGGCGTTCATCCGGCAAAAGCGCGACTTCCCGGGCGTGCCGGCGGAGCTCGTCGCGGCGATCGAGGAGGCTTTCGCGCCGCCCCTGTTCGACAATACCCAGTCGCTCGCCTTCGAGCAGGCGCAGGCCGCCAATCCGGCGTTGCGCTCCTTCGTCGAGACCAATGTCGCGGAACACAAGAACCCGGCCTATTCGATCGTCTCGGTATCGCTGAAGCCGGTCGGCGGCACGCCGGGCGACGCGACGGCGGCGCAGATGCGCGTCCTCGCCGATCTCGCCGAGCGCTACGGCCATGACGAATTGCGCATCTCGCACGAGCAGAACGTCATCCTGCCGCATGTGCGCAAGGCCGACATACCGGACGTCTACGCGGCGTTGCGCGAAGCAGGTCTCGCGACCGCCAATATCGGTCTCGTCTCGGACATCATCGCCTGCCCCGGCATGGATTATTGCGCGCTCGCGACGGCGCGCTCGATCCCCGTCGCCCAGGCGATTTCGAAACGTTTCGACGAACTCAAGCTGGAACGCGAGATCGGCCCGCTGAAGATCAAGATCTCCGGCTGCATCAATGCCTGCGGCCATCACCATGTCGGCCATATCGGCATTCTCGGCCTGGATAAAGCCGGGCGCGAGAACTACCAGATCACGCTTGGCGGCGACGGCACCGAGACCGCGACGATCGGCGAACGCACCGGCCCCGGCTTCGACGCCGAAGACCTTGTGCCGGCGATCGAGACGATCATCGCGACCTATCTGGACTTGCGCGAGGACGCCTCCGAGACGTTCCTCGCGGCCTATCGCCGCCTCGGCGCGGACCCGTTCAAGCAGGCCATCTACGGCGAACAGAAGGATGAAGTCCGTGCCGCATGACCGCATAGAACTGAGGCACGCCCCGACGTCCGAGGAGGCCGCGCGGCTGCGTGTCGCCCGCGCGCGCGACGTGCTGCGCGAGGTGCTGGTCGAGAAGACGCATGGCGAGATCGCCGTCGTTTCTTCCTTCGGCTCGGAATCGGCCGCGCTTCTGCATCTCGTCGCCGAGGCCGATCCGTCGACGCCGGTGATCTTCATCGACACGCGGATGCTGTTTGCGGAGACGCTTGCCTACAAGGACGCGCTGATCCGGCGGTTCGGCCTGAGCGACGTGCGCACCGTGTCGCCCGACGGCAGGGTGATCCGCTCGACGGACCCCTATGGCCGGCTGCATCTGAGCGACACCGACGCCTGCTGCGGCTTCCGCAAGACCGATGTTCTGCGCGAGGCGCTGAAGGATTTCGACGGCTGGATCACGGGCCGCAAGCGGTTTCAGGCGGCGACGCGGTCGGATGTCGAAACGTTCGAGCGGGCCCGCGACGGCAAGCTCAAGGTCAACCCGCTCGCAGACTGGTCGAAAGAAGACATCGACGCGCATTTTGCCGCATTTGATCTGCCTCAACACCCGCTGGTCGAGCACGGCTATCTCTCCATCGGCTGCGCATCCTGCACCAGTCCGGTGAAGGCGGGCGAGGATGCGCGCGCCGGGCGCTGGCGCGGTTCCGAGAAGACCGAGTGCGGCATCCATTTCGAGAACGGAAAACTGGTGCGTTCGGCAAGCGCCGGCGCAGGGGAATGACCATGGGTATCATCGTGACCGACGCCGGTTTCGGCGAAGACGTGCTGGCCGACCGATTGCGGACGCTGCCGATCGAGGCGTTGCAGGCGGCGGATCGGTGCGATCTTCCGGGCGAATTCGCGCTGTCGATTGCCAACGACGCCGACGCAGACGAAATCGCGCCATTCTTTCCGTGGATCCGCCTGATCGCGATCGCCTTCCCGTCCTTCCAGGACGGACGGGGCTTCTCGCTGGCCAGGCGTCTGCGCCAGGCGGGCTATCACGGCAAGTTGCGCGCTGCCGGCCACATCATCGCCGACCAGTATGCGCATGCGCGCCGCGTCGGCTTCGACGAGGTGGAAATCAGCGGCGACCTCGCAGCCCGCCAGCCCGAGGAACAGTGGCTCGCCCGCGCCGGCTGGCAGAACCACTTTTATCAAAAGCGTTTGCAGGCGACCGCCTGAACGGTTTAACAGGACTTTCCGACATGAACGACCTGACGCCAATCCAGGAGACGGCGGCGCCCGTGAACATCGCGACACCCCTGCCCGACGGCCAGACCGTCACGCAAGTCAAACACTGGACGGAGAAGCTGTTCTCGTTCCGGCTGACGCGGCCGCAGAGCCTGCGCTTCCGCTCGGGCGAGTTCGTGATGATCGGCCTGATGGGCGATCCCGTCGGCGACAAGCCGGCCAAGCCGATCCTGCGCGCCTATTCGATCGCCTCGCCGTCATGGGACGAGGAACTGGAATTCTATTCGATCGCGGTGCCCGACGGGCCGCTGACCTCGAAGCTCGTCCACATCAAGCCGGGCGACCAGGTGATCCTGAAGACCAAGGCGACGGGTACGCTGGTCGTCGACGCGCTGCTGCCGGGCAAGCGGCTCTACATGATCGCGACGGGCACCGGCATCGCGCCGTTCGCCTCGCTGATCCGCGACCCGGAAGTCTACGAGAAATTCGACCAGGTGATCCTGACGCATACCTGCCGGCAGGTCGCCGAACTGGATTACGGCCGCGAGCTCGTCGACAACCTGATCAACGATCCGCTGATCGGCGAGATGGTCGAGGGCAAGCTGCATTACTACCCGACGACGACGCGCGAGGAATCGCCGAAGATGGGCCGCATCACCGACAAGATCCGCTCGGGCGAACTGTTTTCCGATCTCGGCGTTCCGGCATGGAACACCGAGGAAGACCGGGTGATGATCTGCGGCTCGATGGGGCTGAACCTCGAAATCAAGGAATTGTGCGAAGCCGCCGGCATGGAAGAAGGGGCGAATTCCAAGCCCGGCCATTTCGTGTTGGAAAAGAGCTTCGTCGGCGAAGGCGGGATTCTGTAGGCCCGCCTCTACGCCTCCTTCGCCTGCGCCACCGGCACGCTCGCGCCCATGCGGTTCCAGGCGTCCAGCGCGGCGATCTTGTAGGCTTCGGCGAGGGTGGGGTAGTTGAAGGTGTTCTCGACGAAATAGTCGAGCGTCCCCTTCAGATTGAGCACGGCCTGGCCGATATGGATCAGTTCGGTGGCGCCCTCGCCGACGATGTGACAGCCGAGCAGGCGGCGGGTCTTCAGTGAAAACAGCATCTTCAGCATGCCGCGGTCGAGGCCCATGATGTGGCCGCGCGAGGTTTCGCGGAACCGGGCGATGCCGCTTTCATAGGGAATGCCGCGCTCGATGACCTCCTCCTCGGTCATGCCGACGGTCGAGATCTCGGGCACGGCATAGATGCCATAGGGAAAATATTCGGGCGGCTCGTGCGCCGGCACGCCGAGCGCATGGCAGGCGGCGATGCGGCCCTGCTCCATCGAGGTCGAGGCGAGGCTCGGAAAGCCGATCACGTCGCCGGCGGCATAGATGTGCGGCACGCTGGTCTGGAGGGTTTCCGGATTGACCTTGAGGCGGCCGCGATGATCGCATTCCAGCCCGCAGGCATCGAGATTGAGCGTCTTGGTCGCGCCCATGCGGCCGGCCGCGAACAGCAGCATTTCGGAGCGCACCTTGCGGCCGCCCTCCAGCTCTATCACGCAGCCGTTGTCGCCCTTCGTCACCTTTTCCACCTTCTGGCCGAAGCGCAGCGCCATGCCGCGGTCGCGCAGCTGGTAGGTGAAATCCTCGAGAAGTTCCCTGTCGATGAAATCGAGCATGGAGTTGCGCGGCTCGACCAGCGTCACATGCACGTCCAGCGCCGAAAAGATGGTCGCGTATTCCACGCCGATGACGCCCGCGCCGATCACGGCGATCGAGCGCGGCAGGTCCGGGAGTTCGAGGATCTCGTCCGAATCGAAGACGGAAACGGCGCCGTCGAAGGGAATGTAGTCCGGGCGAAACGGAACGGTGCCGACGGCGATCAGGAAACTGTCGGCGGACATCGCGAAGGTCTCGCCCTCCTCGCCCTCGACCTCGATGGTCTTCGGGCCGGTGAAGCGGGCCGTGCCGCGCAGGGTCGAGACCTGGTTGCGGGCGAACTGGTGCTCCAGCACCTCGACCTCGTGGCCGAGCGTGAGATGCAGCCGGCGGCGCAGATCCTCGGCGGTGATGTCCTGCTTGACGCGGTAGGAGCGGCCGTAGAAACCGCGTTCGCGCCAGCCCGACAGGTTGAGCGCGGTCTCGCGCAGCGTCTTGGACGGGATTGTGCCGGTATGGACGGAGACGCCGCCGACGCGTCCACCGCGTTCGACGACCATTACGTCCTTTCCGAGTTTGGCGGCCTGGATGGCGGCGCGGCGGCCCGCCGGGCCGCTGCCGATGACGATCATGTCGTAGTGGTCCACGTGACTTGTCCCCTGGCGACGCGGGCCTCCTCCCGGAGACCACTATCGGGCAAACAGGCGGCAAAAATCCAGCCCCCGCCGGGACAATCGGGCATCACGGTCCCGCATGTCGCTCCACATGCGACGCCGCGAGACGATCCGGGGCCATCTCAATCACCAGCAGCGCGTGGCCGGCTGTCGAAATCGGTAGTGTTTTAAATCACTTGGCCGACCGGCCTGATGACTTGATTCAGTCTCTTCATGCGGCGAATCAATCGCGTGAAACACGAGGCCGAACCGGGCCAAGCGATACCCGCAGAAATTCGTCGTGATAGAGGTCGCAACGCAGCCACACATGTTGCTAAGAAGGAACCCGGATAAAACCGCCATCTTTTGTTCGGGGAGACGCATGACACATACGGTCATCATCGGGGGAAGCCACGCGGGCGTCGCGGCGGCCGCGGCATTGCGCCAGCACGACGCCGACATGGAGATCACGCTGGTCTGCGCGGAGAACCAGCTTCCCTATCAGCGCCCGCCACTTTCAAAGGCCTACATGTCCGGCGAGATGAGCCTCGACCGGCTGCGGCTGCGACCGGCCACATGGTACGAGGAAAACCGCATCGCGCTGAAGCTCGGCGTCGCCGCGACCTCGATCGACCGCAAGAAGAAATTCGTCCACCTGGAAAGCGGCGACGGGCTTGCCTACGACGCGCTGGTGCTGGCGACCGGGGCCAGCGCTCGACGCCTCCCGCCGGAGATCGGAGGCGACCTGCCGAATGTCCGCGTCATGCGCACGCTCGACGACGCCGACGGGCTGATGGCGGTGATGAAGCCCGGCCAGAAGCTGATCGTCATCGGCGGCGGCTATATCGGGCTGGAAGCGGCCGCCGAAGCCGCCAAGAAAGGTCTCGAGGTCACCGTGATCGAGGCCGCCGAGCGCATCCTCAAGCGCGTCGCCTGCAAGGAAACGGCGGACGCCTTCCGCGCCCTGCACGAATCCCACGGCGTCACGGTGCTGGAAGACACCCAGATCGAGCGTCTCGTCGAATCGGGCGGCGTCGCGACTGCCGTACGGCTCGCCAACGGCCAGGAACTGCCGCTCGATATCGCAATCGTCGGCATCGGCGTCGCGCCGAATGTCGAGATCGCGGAAGCCGCAGGCCTTCACGTCGCGGTCGGCGTCGTCGTCGACGATCACGGCCGGACCTCCGATCCGGCGATCCATGCGGCCGGCGACTGCGCCGTGCTGCCGTTCCAGAACATGCCGACGCGGCTCGAATCCGTGCAGAACGCGCATGACCAGGCCGCCGCCGTCGCCGCCAACATCGCCGGCACCGACACCGTCTACGATCCGCATCCGTGGTTCTGGTCGGACCAGTACGACATGAAACTGCAGATCGCCGGACTCAACCGCGGCTACGACGCCGTCGTCGTGCGGCCGGGCAAGCGCGAGGGCAGCGTCTCGCATTTCTATTTCCGCCAGGGCCGCTTCATCGCGGTCGACTGCATGAACGATGCGGCGACCTACGCGATGAGCCGCAAGCTGCTGGAAGCCGGGGCGGCGATCTCGCCGGAACAGATCGCCGACGAGGCTTTCGACCTGCGCGCGGCGATGAAGGCGCTAACGGCCTGACGCGCACTCCGAAAAGGCGTTATGGTCGTTCCGGTCAGCGCGAGTCCGGGAGGTGAACCATGAAGATCGACGGCGGATGCCATTGCGGCAATATCCGCTACGAGGCGGAAGTCGACCCCGGCAAGGTCATCCTGTGCCACTGCACGGACTGCCAGACCCTGTCCGGTTCGGCCTTTCGCACGGTCGTGCAGACGATCCCGGGCACGTTCCGCCTCGTTTCGGGTGAACCGAAGGTCTATGTGAAGACCGGCGCAAGCGGCAATGCCCGCGAACAGACCTTCTGTCCGGAATGCGGCACGCCGATCTATTCGGCCCCGGTTGGCACCGGAACGAAGGCGGTCGGTCTGCGCGTCGGCGCCATCCGACAGCGCGACCAGCTCGTGCCGACCGACCAGTACTGGTGTCGTTCGGCGCAGGCGTGGCTCGCCACGCTTGGCGATATTCCCGGGCAGGAGAAGCAACCGGTGTTCCGCGCGGATGGCGGCTTCGGCGATTCCTAAAGCGTCGCGCGGTCGACCACCTCGACGCCGTCCTGCACCCGGTCGCTCGGGTGGGTTATGACCCTGGTGCCTTCCTCGATGCCGGAGTTGATTTCTGCCATCAGGCCGCTGCGGCGGCCGACCTCCACCTTCGTCTGTCTGGCAACGCCGTCCTCGACCGTGAACAGCGCCCAGGCGCCGTCGCTGCGAAACAGCGCCGAAATCGGCACCTGCAGGATGTTCTCGCCCTCCCAGGTGACGATACGCACGAAGACGGCATAGCCATCGCCGAGCCCCTTGCCGATCACGTCGCCATCCTCGAAATCGAACTTGACGTCGACGCGCTGCTCCTCGATGCCGAGGGCGGAGACCTTGGTGTGGGCGGCCGGATCGACTTCGCGCACCTTGGCATGCAGCGTTTCGCCGCCGCCCCAGCGCTCGACCAGCACCGGCGCGCCCGGTTTCACATGCACCGCGTCCGCCGACAGGATGTCGGCGACGATTTCCAGATTGTCGGGCTGGCCGATCGACAAAAGCTTTGAGCCCTGCTGGACCGGGCGTTCGCTGACATTGACGATATCGAGGACGACGCCGTCGGCCGGCGCGAAGATCGACACGCAACAAGTTTCGTCCGTGCCTCCGTTCTGCGGCGGACCCGGCTCGATCAGCGCCGCCTGGGCGCGGGCGAGCGCGCTCTTGGCCGCCTCGCGGCTGGCCTTGGCGGACTCGAGCGCAAACTCGCGAACCGTTTTTGCCTGCGCGGCGTCCTCCAATTGCGTCAGCGAGGCGACGCCGCGATCGACCAGCGTCTGGATGCGCGAATATTGCGAGATGGCATAGTTCAGTTCCTCCTCGGCCTGGTGGACCTTGCTTTCGGCAACCTGCTGCGCCGCCTCCGCCTCGCGCACGGCGGCCTCGGCCTGGACGCGGGTGCGCGTATCGAGGAAGCCGGTTTCCGACGGCCTGACCACCCCGACGACGGTTTCGCCCTTCACGACCTTGTCGCCGACGGCGACGGGCGAACGCTGCGCGGTGCCGGAAATCGGCGCCGAGACCTCGTAGATGTCACGGATCTGGGTCTTGCCGTCGGCATCGACCGTGATGCTCATCGCGCCGCGCGCCGCGACATGCAGATCGACGGGAACCGGCTCAGCGCGGAACGCGTAGTAAAGCAGGCCGATCAGGGCCACGACCGCGACCAGGCTGATGATGACCGTGCGAAGTTTGAACGGCATGGATTACTCCCGCGTTTTCATGACGGAGACAAGGTTCATTGTGTCGAGCCGGCGGCGTACAACGAGCACCGAGACGACGGCGACGACAACGGCGATGACGCTGGCATAACCGAAGGTCCGGCGCGTCAGGATGATCGGGATCGCGTAGAGATCGCTCGTGAAGGCGAAACTCATCAGCCAGGCGATCAGGGCCCCGAGAGCCCAGCCGAGCGGTTGGGCGGCGAGAACGAGCAGCAGTGTCTCGCCCATCAGGATGTAGGAAACCTCGGCATTGGTGAAGCCGAGGATGCGCAGGCTCGCCAATTCGCGGGCGCGTTCCGACAACTGGATGCGGGCGCTGTTGTAGGTGACGCCGAGGGTGATCATCGCGGCGATGGCGATATAGACCGTCGCCATGATCAGGACGTTTTCCTCGATCGTGTCCTTGAAGGTCTGGCGCATGTCGTTGAGAAGAACCAGGCCGGAAAGCTTGGGCGTCTCTTTCAGCTTCTTGTAGAGATCGTCCAGCTTGGCATCGTCGATCAGAACGTTGGCGACGGAGATTCGCGGCGACTGGCGGAACAGTTTCGCCGCATATTCCGCATTCATGTAGCCGTTGAGGCCGAAATACTGCGTCACCTTGCCGGCGACCGTGAGCCGGTGATGTTCGCGCCGTCCGGTCAGGAACTGCACGTCGAGCGTGTCGCCCGGTTCGACGCCGAGTTCCCCGGCCAGCCGCGCGGTCAGAAGGATTCCCTCTTCGGGCGCCCGGATCACCTTGCCGTCTGCGTCGATGACGCGGCTGAGATCCGCATTGGGCCATTGCGCCTCGACGGATACGCGCTTTTCAAGATGCCCGTGGGTCAGCTTCACCGGCAGGGCCTGCTGTCCCTCGGCGCGCAAGACGCCCGGAAGCTCTTTCACGTCCTCCAGGGCGCTGAGCGGCAGGTCCGAGGAAAAGATCAGCATCGCGTCCTGGCGGTTTGACTGGAAGAACGCGACATCGAGGATCTTGTCGAAGGAATCCTCCATGAAACTGGAGGCGACCAGCACCGAGACAGCGAGCGCCAACCCGAGTGTCGTCATGATCGAACGCGCCGGCCAGCGCGTGATGCCGCGCAAAATCATGACGGTCGGCTGCGACAGCCGCAGGAAGCGTGAACAGCCGGTCGAAGACGCCGCGGCGGAAATTCGGCGGCGGCGGCGGCACCATCGCGACCGCCGGCTCCATCCGGGCCGCCTTCAACGCGTTCATGATCGCGCCCAGCGCCGCGGCGGCGATGCCGAGCACGGCGGAGAGGACATAGGTGAAGCGGGACACGGAGAAAATCAGGTAAGGGAAAGTGAAGAACTCGGCATAAAGCTGCGCCATGCCGCGCGAGAGCCATGTGCCGAGCCCCCAGCCGACTATGAACGCCGACGATCGCGATCATCACGGCGAGCATGACATAGTGCAGGCTGACATCGAAATTGGAATATCCGAGCGCCTTCAGCAATCCGATCTGGCTGCGGTCGAGCGCGACGATGCGCCCGATCACCATGTTCACGAGGAAGGCGGCGATACCGAAAAAGACCGGCGGCAGGATGCGGGCCATCGCTTCCAGCCCGACCAGTTCGGAATCGATATAGGCGTGCGACAGCTGGTCCGACCGGTCATAGGCGCCGGTGCCGCCATAGGGCGCCAGGATTTCGTCGAGACGGTCGATGACCTCCGAGGTGTTCGCGTCGCGGGTCAGCTTCAGGCTGACGTCGTTGAACGCGCCGACCATGTCGAACGCGGCGGCCGCGGCATGCTGCGACATCCACAGTATGCCGAAATTCTGGTTGTCCGGCATCAGCGAGCCCGGACCGATCGTGTAGATATATTCCGGCGAAAGCGCCGTACCGACGATGGTCAGCGTCCGCTTGCGCCCGTTCAGGTTTGCCTGGATCGTGTCGCCCAACCGATAGTGGTTGGCGAGGGCGAAGGGCTCGTTGACGGTGATCTCGTCGGACGAGTTGGGATCGGGAAACCGGCCCGAGCGCAGCAGCGGCACGTTCAGGCTGGGATTGTTGTTCGGAGGCAGCGAGATGATCCGGCCGATCGCCGCCTTGGTCCGGTTCGGCAGGTCGAGGATCGCATCGTGGACGGTGCGCAATTCGACCGCCCAGACGCCCTCGATATCGGCGATTTCCGGTTCCAGATTGCGCGGTGCGCGGGTGGCGGACGCGAACACGTCGGCAAACCGGTTGCGCTCGTAATAGGCCTGGCGGGTGTTTTGCAGCGCGCCATACATGCCGAAGGAAATGAGCAGTACGGCGACACCGCAGCCGAGCACGAGCGCGATCGAAAGGCCCTGCGCCCAAAGACGCATGAAATCCCGCAACAGCTTCTTGTTAAGCGCGCGCATCGCTCACCACTCGATTTCGTGCGGCGCGATGCGCGTTTCATTGACCGTGACGTCACTGATCCTGCCATCGAGGAAGCGGATGACGCGGTGGGCCATCTTGCGGATGGCCGCATTGTGCGTGATCACCGCCGTCGTCGTGCCGAACTGCTCGTTGATCGTGTTGAGAGCCTCCAGCACCGTGGTGCCGGTCTTGATGTCGAGAGCGCCGGTCGGCTCGTCGCAAAGCAGGATTTCCGGCCGCTTGGCGATGGCGCGCGCGATCGCCACCCGCTGCTGTTCGCCGCCCGACATCTCGGCCGGGAAATGATCCATGCGATGACCTAGCCCGACCAGGTCGAGCGCCTCTTCCGGGCGCATCGGATCGCGCGCGATATCGGTGACGAGCGCGACGTTCTCGCGCGCGCTGAGGCTCGGCACGAGATTGTAGAACTGGAACACGAAGCCGACATGGTCGCGCCGGAACCGCGTCAGCTCGCGGTCGCTCATCCTCGACAGTTCGTGGTCGCGGAACCAGACATCGCCGGCGGTCGGCCGATCGAGCCCGCCGAGAATGTTGAGCAGGGTCGACTTGCCGCTGCCCGACGGGCCGAGCAGCACCGCGAGCTCGCCGGAATAAAGCTCCAGATCGATACCCGCCAGCGCGTGGACCTTGACCCCGCCGGTGTCGTAGATCTTCGTCACGTCGCTGGTGCGAAAGACGATCTCTTTTTTCGCAGTGCGTCCATCTCAATCCGTGCGTTTGCGCCGACCATACCCGCCGGCGCAGCTTTCACGTTGATCCTGCGCAATGCGAGTCGAAACAACTACTTCGCTTCTTAAACTAAATCGATGATTCACCGAAGGGCCGCCCTGCAGAGGCGTATCGCCCTTTCCTCCCCGACCGCGCAGCGGAAACCGGATACGTTTCAGAGATTTATACGACGCGATTGCACATTCAATTTCTACGATCCGCGGACCGGAGATGCGCAACTTCGCTTAACCAGCGTTTAAGCCTGAATAAGTTACAAGTAACCAGGCGATGACGCCTGCGCATTCGACATGAAGTCCACTTTACTCCGGCCTCGCGCGTCGGTCTCGGCAAACCGGATTCCATGTCGCACAAGACTTCGCTTCCCACTCAGCACAAATCCCGGCTCCAGCAGCGCATTCTCGCGCTGAACCTCGCCGCCGCACTCATCGTCGTGGTGGCGATCGCGGCCGTGCCGACGGGAAGCCGCGTCGTCGTTGTGGCCCCGCCCTGGAGCGCCCCCGAGCGTGTGATCTCGATCATCGCCGAAGCCGGAGGAACGCTCGTCAACGGCGGACGCGGCCAGTGGCTCGCCGTCGCCGAGGGGCAGTCACCCGATTTCGTCAAACGCCTTTTTTCCGCAGGAGCCTTGTTCGTCTTCGACGGCAAGCTGTCTGCCGCATGTTTCGGAGGAACATCAACATGAACGGACTTTCGGTTCTTCGCCAACGGGCCTCGGTGCTCGTCATTTCATTGCTATGGCTGAATGTCGCGCTGATCGCGGCGCGGGCGGTCTGGGGTACGGATGCGAGCGTCGTGGTCCTGGTCGGCGGCGCCCTGCTGCTCGCCGCCGCGGCGACCGCGTCGTGGATAGTCGACAGGACCGGGCCGGCAACACGCACCGCCACCGGCGCCGCGCAGGCCGCTCTCGTTGCGCTGCTTGTCTACGGCTTCACCGACTCGCCGCTGCAGATTGACATACACATGTATTTCTTCGCCGCGCTCGCCGTCACCGCCGCCTGGATCGACTGGCGTCCGATCGCCGCGTTCACCGGCGTGACCGCCGTGCATCACCTTGTTCTCTTCGTGGTCCTTCCGGCGGCTGTCTTTCCGGGCCAGTCGGACCTGAGCCGTGTCGCTCTGCACGCGATCATCCTGGTGGTGGAGGCCGGCGTCCTGTTCCAGATGACACAGCGCATGGCAGCCGCCTTCGCCGAAGCGAACCGCGCCCTCGACGAATCGCAGCAGTCGCGCGACGCCGCCGACCGCAGCGGCCGCGCCGCCGAAGAAGCCCGCGCGGGCGCCGAATCCGAACGCATCGAACGCGAACGTGCCAAGGCGGCGGAGGCCGAGAAGGTCAAGACGGTCGTCGACACGCTTGCCGCCAGCCTGAAGACGATGGCCACCGGCGACCTGAGCACGCGCATCGCCGACCCGTTCCCGGGCGATCTCGACCGGTTGCGCGTCGACTTCAACGCGTCGCTGGAAATGCTCGCCGGCACGCTGAGCGAGGTCAGCGGCAATGTCACGATGATCCGCGCAAATGCCGGCGAACTCGATGCCTCGGCCGACGACCTGTCGCGGCGCACGGAGCAGCAGGCGGCCTCGCTGGAGGAAACGTCGGCGGCGCTGGAGGAGATGGCCTCCACGGTGATCGAGACGTCGAAGAAGGCCAAGGTCGTGGCGGGCAAGTCAGACGAGGCGCGCGATACGACCAACCGCTCCGGCGCGGTCGTTCAGGACGCCGTATCGGCGATGGGGCGGATCGAGAGCGTTTCGCGCGAGATCGAGCAGATCATCGGCGTGATCGACGAGATCGCCTTCCAGACCAACCTGCTGGCGCTCAACGCCGGCGTGGAAGCGGCCCGGGCGGGAGAAGCGGGCAGCGGCTTTGCGGTCGTCGCCCAGGAAGTGCGTGAACTGGCGCAGCGTTCGGCCGGCGCGGCAAAAGAGATCAAGGCGCTGATCAACAAGTCCACTGCCGAAGTCAGCTCCGGCGTCGATCTGGTGAAGGCCGCCGGAACGGCGCTGGAGAAGATCTCCGAATATGTCGCCGAGATCAATGTCAGCATCCAGGGCATCGCCACAGCATCGCAGCAGGAGGCTACCGGGCTGCACCAGATCAGCCAGGCCGTCTCGCAGATGGACGAGGTCACGCAGCGCAACGCCGCCATGGCCGAGGAAACCAATGCGGTCGTTCATCAGTTGACCACACAGGCCACAAGCCTTGCCGAACTGGTCGGGCGGTTCCGTCTGACGGGCGGTATTTCACAGGCTGCGGGCGGCTCGAAGGCAATGTTCGAAGCCGCGTAAGCGGCCTCTTCCAGACTCAGCCCAGACAAAGAAAAGGGCCTTCCGCGACGCGGAAGGCCCTTTTGCTTTTATCGATTCCGAAAGCCTAGCCGAACATCGGGAACCGCCGCTTGACGATATCCTCCAGCGCCGAGATGCGCATCGGCCGGAACTCGGCGACCCCGACGTCGGACTTGTCGGCCGTGCCGTTCGCAAGCATCGCAACAAACTCCTCGCTGCAGGCGGCCCTGCCCCAGTAGTAGCCCTGGCCGTAATCATAGCCGAAATGCTGGATCATCACGGCGTCTTCGGCTGTCTCCACGCCTTCCGCCACGGTCGTCAGGCCGAGATCGCGCGCCAGTATCGGCATCATTCGCAGAACCGGCCAGTTGCCCTTGCCGCTGCCGACATCGCGCACGAAACTGCGATCGATCTTGATCGTGTTGATCGGGAAACGGGTAAGGCTGTTGAGGGAGGCATAACCGGTCCCGAAATCGTCGAGCGCGACATTGACGCCCTCGTCGCGCACGGCGCTCAGAACCCGGATGAATTCGTCCGAGGATTCGATGATCGTGTTCTCGGTCAGCTCGAGTTCCAGCAGTTGCGGATCGAGGCCGGCATTGTCGATCGCCTCGCGTACGTCGTCGAAAAACATGCGGGTCTTGACCTGCCACGGGAACAGATTGACAGCGATGCGGATCGGCCGGTCCGACCGCGCCTGCCACGAAGCCGCCTGCCGGCATGCCTCGAACAACGCCCAGCGCCCGACCGAGACGGACAGTTCACTGTCGGTCAGCACGCCGATGAACTGGCCGGGATGCAGAATGCCGCGTGTCGGATGCATCCAGCGCAACAGCGCCTCGGCGCCACAGATCGCGCCGCTGCGAATATCGACCTGGGGCTGGAAATGCAACTCGAACCGGTTTTCCTCCCCGGCGGCCCGCAACTCCGACAGAAGCGAAAAGCGTTGCTCGACCTTGGCGCGCAGAGCGCGGCGTGAACACCGAAGAGGTGCCGCGCACGGCCTTCGCGTCGTAGAGCGCGAGATCGGCGTTGCTGACGAGTTCCTCCGCGCTCGCGCCATCCGTCGGCGCATGGACGATGCCGGCGCTGCACCCGATGCCGATGCGGTGGCCCTCGATCTCGTAGGGCCGGCGGACGAGCCGGATCGCCTCGTCGACGAACTCGCTCGCTCGCGAATGATCGATGCAGTCCGGGATGATCATCGCGAACTCGTCGCCGCCGATACGATAGAGGCGCATGTCGTCATGCATGATTTCGCGCAAACGATTGCAGAATTCGGCGAGCAGTTCGTCGCCGCATTGGTGACCGAGCGAGTCGTTGATGTCCTTGAAATGATCGAGGTCGAAAATGGCGACGCAGGTACCGGGCGCGTCCTGCTCCCTGACCGCGAGGATCCATGCCAATGTTCGTAAAAGGCGCGGCGGTTCAGCGTGCCCGGTCACCATGTCGCGGTAGGCGGTTTCACGGATTTCATTGGACAGGCGGACGTGATCGGAAGTGTCGCGCACGATGCAGATCACGGCGCCATCGCTCTTCATCGGACGCAGCGAGAGATCGACCGGAAACTCGCTGCCGTCCTTTCTGAGGCCGTGGATCTGCTGGATCTTGCCCATCGGGCGGTCCACCGGGTCGGCCTGGTAGCGTTCGCGGATCTTTGCATGGGCCGTCGTATCGGCGCGGAACGAGGATTTCGACCTTTTCACCGATCAGGTCCGCCGGATCGTAACCAAAGAGACTGGCGACCGCGATATTGGCGGCGCGGATCACCCCGTCGCCGCCGATGAAGAGCACGCCGTCAGGAATGTCGTCGATGGAGATCATTTCTTCGGCCATTGCGCCTGCGAATAACGACAGTTTCAGATGGAATCCGCCCCGATAAGTGCCGTTAGGGAACTTGTGCCCGCTTCCCGCGGCGGCGGCATATCCGGAAGCGGCATTTCGCGTTCGATCATCGAAAACTCAATGAAATCTGACGCCTAGGTATTGATGCGACGTTAATTCCGGCGCCATGCGAGCCGGGTATACGGTTACGTATCAGCGCATGTATCGTAAGCAAAAGTTATTTCGAACTCCACGGCTTAAGTGAAATTCGCGGCAATCCCGCATATCGAGAAACAGGTCAGCGTGCGGTTCCGGCCCGCTCGCCCTGCAGCATTTCGCGCAATTCGCCCTTCAGCCGCGCCTCGCCCTCGGCGCTCGGCGCCGACAGGCGCGCCAGAAGAAGATAGGCCACCGGCGTCAGGAACAGCGTCGCCAGCGTCGCGAGCCCCAGCCCGCCGACGATGACCCAGCCGAGCGCGGCGCGCGCCTCGGCGCCGGCCCCGAAAGACAGGATCAGCGGGACCGCGCCCAACACCGTGGAGATCATCGTCATCATCACCGGGCGAAGGCGGATATTGGACGCCTCCTCGACCGCCTCGCGCACGGAGCGGCCGCGATTGCGCAACTGGTTGGCGAATTCGACGATCAGGATACCATTCTTCGCCATCACGCCGACCAGCAGGACGAGGCCGATCTGGCTGTAGACGTTCAGGCTGGTGCCGGTAATGATCATCGCGAAGACAGCGCAGGCAAGACCAAGCGGTACCGTCGCCATGATGATCAGCGCCGAGACGAAGCTCTCGAACTGGGCTGCGAGCACCAGCAGCACAACCACAATGGCGATGCCGAAGGTGAACAGCATGTCATGCGACGACTGGTCGAGCGTGGCGGCCTCGGCGAGCGGGATCACGCGCGCGCCGGGCGGCAGCAGCGGTTCGGCCATCCTGACGACCTCGGCATAGGCGTCGCCGAGCGCCAGCCCGCCGGCAAGGCCGGTGGTGATCGACACCGAGCGCAACTGCTGTTCGCGGCTGAGGCTCGGCGCGACGGCCTTTTCGGACAGGTCCGCGATCACCGACATCGGCACGATGCGGCCGTCGCCGGTCTTCAGGTAGATGCTTTCGAGATCGGTGGGATCGTTGATCGGCGTCGTCGTCGAGATCAGCTTGACCGGATAGGCACGATCGCGAATGAAGACCTGCGCGACCTCGCGCCCGTCGAGCAGCGCCTGCATGGCCTCGGCAAGCCCCTGGATGTCGATGCCGAGATCGGAGGCGCGCTCGCGGTTGATGCGCACGGAAAGCTGCGGCTGCGTCGTCTCGTAGGACAGCCGCACCTGGTCGAAGCGCGGATCGTCCTCCAGTTTGGTCGACGAGCTTCTGCGCGGCATCGCCGAGCTCGGCGTAGCTGTTGCCGACAAGGGCGAATTGCAGGCCGTTGCCGGCGCCGCGGATGCCGAGGCTGTTGGGCTGGATGGCGAAGGCGCGCACGCCCGGCACCTGGGCGACCCGCCGGTTGATATCGGCGACGATCTCTGCCTGGCTGCGGCTGCGCTGCTCCCACGGCGCCAGCGTCAGCACCATGAAGCCGGAATTGGCACTGGAGCGGAGGCCGGCGATGGCGAAAATGTTCTGCACCTCGCCATTGTCGCGCATCGGCAGGACAAGGCGTTCCAGCTGGCGCATCTTCTCGCGTGTGTATTCGAGGCTGACGCCCTGCGGCGCGGAAATGCGCAACAACGCGACGGCGCGGTCCTCGGGTGGCGTCAGTTCCTGCGGAATGGTGCGCACCAGCGCAAAGGCCGCGCCGGTGACGATCAGCGCGATCACGATGACGACGAGCGGCGCATCGAGCGCCTTGTGCAGCAGGACGTGGTAGAACCGCACCATCAGGCTGCCGAACCGGCGCAGCCCGCCGGCCACCGTATGGCTGTCGTCGTCCTTCCTGCGCCTGATCAGCCGCGACGCCAGCATCGGGCTCAGCGTCAGCGCGACGACGCTGGACAGCAGGACCGCGAAGGCGAGCACAAAGCCGAATTCGCGGAACAGCCCGCCGGCCTCGCCGGGCAGGAAGGAAATCGGGATGAACACCGCGGCAAGCGTCGCCGTCGTTGCGATGACGGCGAAGAAGACCTCGCGCGTTCCGACGACGGCCGCGGCGCGCGGGCCGAGCCCCTCGTTGCGTTTGCGCACTATGTTTTCAAGCACGACGATGGCGTCGTCGACGACCATGCCGGTGGCCAGCACCAGCGCGAGAAGCGTCAGGATGTTGACCGAGAACCCGGCCAGATAGATCGCCGCGAACGTGCCGAGCAGCGCGATCGGCAGCGTGACGGCCGGGATCAGCGTGGCGCGCCAGTCGAGCAGGAAGAGGAAGATGATCGCGACGACGATGGCGACCGACAGAATGAGCGTCCTGCGCACCTCGTGGATGGCGCCGCGAATGAAGGTCGCGTCGTCGCTGGTGACGCGGATTTCGACGCCTTCGGGCAGGATCTTCTGCACCTGCGCGACGGTCGCGCGCACGCCGTCGGAGATTTCCAGCGTGTTCGACTTCGCCTGGCGGATGATGCCCATGCCGATGCCGGTCTTGCCGTTGGCGCGCAGCGCCGTGTCGCCAGGATCGGCGCCGAGCGTGACCGTGGCGACATCCTTGAACTGAACCCGGCTGTTGATGAACAGGTTCTCGAAATCCTCCGGCGTGGTGACGTCCGCCGTCGCGCGCACGACGATGTCCTGCGTGTTGGCGGTCAGCGAGCCGGCCGGGACGTCGTAGGCGACGCTTGCCAGCGCGTTGCGCAGATTGGCGACGGTCAGGCCGAGGGCCGCCAGCCGCGACTGGTCGACGTCGATGCGGAAGACCTTGTCGCGGTCGCCATAGACCGACACGTCGGCGACGCCCGGCACCGCGGCAAGCCGATCGACCACCTCGTCCTCGACGAGGATCGTCATGTCCTGGACGGACAGGGTGTCGGAGGTGACGGCGAGCCGCATGACCGGATCGGAATCGGCGTCCGCCTTGACGATGCGCGGCTCGTCGGCGCCGTCGGGCATGTCGTTGGACACGCGGCCAAGCGAGTCGCGGATATCGGCGGCGGCGCGTCGAAAGGTCGGTGCTGTCGGAGAATTCGATGGTGACGCGGCTGCGGCCGAAGGACGACGTCGACGAGATGTTGGCGACGCCGGACACGCGCGCGACGGCGCCTTCGATCACCGAGGTCAGTTCGCGGTCGATGGTCTCGGGGGATGCGCCGCTGAACTGCGTGGTGATGGTGATCACCGGGCGGTCGACGTCGGGCAATTCGCGGATTTCGGCACCATAGATGCCGGCGAGGCCGGCGACGATGATCAGAAGGTTGATGACCAGCGCCAGGACCGGCCGGCGGACGAAAAGCGCCGTGCTGCCGCCGGCGACCGCGTCCGGCGACATGTTCGCACTATCGCTGGTGTCCGTTTCCTGCCCGGAGCCCGTTCCCGCCGCCTTTTCGCTCATGAACCGGCTCCGCTGCGTGCGGTCCCGCCAGATCCCGCAGGCTGATCGCCATCTGCCGCGGCGGGTTTCGCGCCGTCCGCCGGTGCGGGCGGTTCGCCGGCGATACGCACGGCGCCACCATTGCGCACGCTCTGCACGCCCTCGGTGACGACCGTGTCGCCCTCGGCGATATCGGCCTTGACCAAAACCCTGTCGGCGTTGCGCTGGATTATCGCGACATCGAGGCGCTCGGCCTTGCCGTCGATGATGCGCCACACATAGGGGCCTTTCGAATCCCACTGGATCGCCAGCGGATCGACGGTGGGCCAGGTCTCGCCCTTGAAACGCATCGTCACCTCGAAGGACATGCCGGCGCGCAGCAGATCGCGGTCATTGGCGACGCGCGCCTGCACACGCAGCGTCCGACTGGTTTCATCGACCCGGTTGTCGACGGCGGTAATCGTACCCTCGAACTGCTCGCCCGGCCGGGCAATCGCGGTCGCCGAGATCATCGTCCCGACCGTCATGCGGGCCGCGAAACGTTCCGGCACGTAGAATTCGACGATGATCTGCGAACGGTCGTCGATGGTGGCGATGTCCGTCTGGGTCGTCACGTAATCGCCGGCGTTGACCGCGAGAATGCCGAGCGAACCGGCGATCGGCGCGGTGACGGTGCGGCGCGCGAGTTCAAGTTCGGCCTCACGCAGGGCAACATGCGCGGCACTCAGGTCACTGCGGGCCTGGTCGGCCTCGACGGAACTGACGGCGCGCTGAGCGAGCAGGCTCCCCAAACGCTCGGACTTGCGTTCGGCGTCGTCGACGGCGAGGCGCGCGCGCTCGACGGCAAGCTCCTCCTCGGCGGAGTCGAGCTTGATGATGACGTCGCCGGCAGCGACCCGCGCGCCCGACACGACCGGGATTTCGGCAATCTGGCCGGCAACCAGCGGGCGGATGGAGACGGTGCGCACCGCGTGGCCGGTACCGATCGCCGTCAGCCGGTCATTGACCGTGCCGATGCCGGCGGGCGCCGTCACAACCAGCGCCTCGCGCGAAAAACCGCCCCGGCGCGGCTGCCCTGCCGCCTGTTTCGCACCCCCTTCGGGCACGGGCGCGGAAAACCAGTCGATGCCGTAGCGGGCGAGCACGGTGTCGGCGCCGGGATAGAGCTTCGCCCAGCCGAGGAATGCGGCGGCAACGATCACCACCGATATCAGCACCTGTTTCCATGCACTCATGTCTGCGTCATTCCCCGGCGCGTCTCCTGGCCGCCGGGTCCGGCCACACGTCTCAACCCGGGAGATTTCACGGCAATATAGCGGAGCCGCGAAAACTGACACGTTAAATATGGCTCATCTCGAAGATGTTATCGGGCGGGCGAAGCGAGACTGTGTGCTTATGAAAGACCCGGCATGCCGCCGAGCTTGCCGAGCAGTTCCGCGACATTCGCCGCCTTGTATTTTTTCAGCAGCCTGGCGCGGTAAGCCTCGACGGTGCGCGGCGATATCTCGATGATCCGGGCGATCTCCTTCGATGTCCGGCCCTCGCCCAGATACATGACGAGCTGGCGCTCGCGCGTCGTCAGTTCCTGCACCGGCCGCTCGTAGGACAGATCGGCAAAGCTCCAGACCGCCTTCATCAGCGGATCGCCTTCCTCGGTCAGGGTGACGCCGCGCACGCGGCACCAGAACATCGAGCCGTCGGCGCGCGCCATGATGCGCTCGTCGGAATAGCGGTTGGTCTCGCGCAGCGGCTTGACGCCGATGTCGCGGATTTTCACGAATTCCTCGTAGGACGGATAGAGGATCGCGAAAGACTGGTCGAGCAGGCGATCGACCGTGAAGCCGAACATGCGCGCAAACGCCGGATTGCAGGTCCGGATGACCGGTTTTCCGTCATCACGATGCCAATCGGCGCATGTTCCCAGGCAAGAAGGTTCAGTTCGTCGTATTTGTTCGTGCCGTTCATGCGTGTTTCTACGATATTGCCAGCCCTGTTCATCCCGGCAGATACTACCATCCGGCCCGCATGTGCAAAGAGGAATGTGCGTCCGGGCACGGCTTTGCGTCTCCGGACGACGGGCCGGCTGGCCGGGCAGGCCAAAGGGGAGGATTTCGAACATGAGCCGCGATCACTCGCAGAGCACGTTGACGTCCGACAGCCCGTTCGTCCGTGCCGCTCCCGGCTGCGCGCAACGGTTTTTTCAGGTTCGCATCAATGATGGAGGAAACACTATGAAACGGATTCTAGCGACACTGACGGTCGCGGGACTTGTCGCGGCGGCCGCGATCATTCCCGCTTCCGCGCAGGACGACACGGTCAAGATCGCGCTCGTTCACGGGACCTCGGGCTCGCCCTACGAAGTCTATTCGAAACAGACTTCGACCGGCTTCGCGCTCGGCCTCGAATACGCCACCAAGGGCACGATGGAGATCAAGGGCCACAAGATCGAGGTGATCGAGAAGGACACCCAGTTCAAGCCCGACATCGCGCGCGCCGTGCTCGCCGAAGCCTATGGCGACGACGACGCCCTGATCGCGGTCGGCGGCACCTCGTCGGGCGTCACCACGGCGATGCTGCCGGTGGCGGCCGAATACGAGAAGATCCTGCTGGTCGAGCCGGCCGTCGCCGACTCGCTGACCGGGCCGGATTCCAACCGCTACGTCTTCAAGACCTCGCGCAACTCGTCGATGGACATGCAGGCCCAGGCGCTGGCGCTGAAGCCCGACGCCAATCTGCATGTCGCGACGCTGGCGCAGGACTACGCCTTCGGCCGTGACGGCATCGCCGCGTTCAAGAAGGCGCTCGAAGGCACAGGCGCGACGATCGAGGACGAGGAATACGTCCCGCAGAAGACGACCGACTTCACCGCCACGATCGAGCGCCTGTTCAACGCGCTGAAGGACAAGGAGGGCCGCAAGGTCATCATGTTCTATGTCGCCGGCATCGACGCCATGACGCCGCTGTCCGCCGCCGATCCGGGCCGCTACGGCATCGAATTGTCGACGGGCGGCAACATCCTGCCGGCCATGGCGTCCTACAAGAAGGTGCCGGGCATGGAAGGCGCGATCTACTACTACTACGAATTGCCGAAGAACCCGATCAACGACTGGCTCGTCGCCGAGCACCAGAAGCGCTTCGGCTCGCCGCCGGACTTCTTCACCGCCGGCGGCATGGCGGCGGCGCTCGCCGTCGTCAAGGCGCTGGAAACCGCCGATGACTGGGACACGGAAACGCTGATCTCGACCATGGAAGGGATGAGCTGGGAGACGCCGAAGGGCACGATGACCTTCCGGCCCGAAGACCATCAGGCGCTGCAGTCGATGTACCACTTCAAGATCCGCGTCGACGACAATGTCGACTGGGCGATCCCGGACCTCGTGCGCGAGATCAAGCCGGACGAAATGGACATCCCGATCGGCCGCAACAACCAGTAAACGCCCCTCCAGGCCAAACGCAGGCGCGGCCCCTCCGCCGCGCCTGCCCCATTCGGTTCCACCCGCATGAACGCTCCCTCGATAGAAACGCGCAACCTGACGATCCGCTTCGGCGGCCACGTCGCGGTCAACGGCGTGAGCTGCGCCTTCCACCCGGGCGAGCTGACCGTCATCGTCGGCCCGAACGGCGCCGGCAAGACGACCTATTTCAGCCTGATGTCCGGCCAGCTGACGCCGAGCGAAGGGACGATCCTGAAGGGCGGGACGGACATCACGCGGCTGTCGCCTTCGGCGCGCGCCAGGGCGGGGATCGGCCGCGCCTTCCAGCTGACCAACCTGTTTCCGAAACTCACGGTGCTCGAAAACGTGCGGCTTGCCGTCCAGGCGCGTCACGGCATCGGCCCGCGCCTGTTCCGGCCGGCCTCGGCCTTCACCGAGATCGCCGACAGAGCCTATCAGCACCTGAAAGCGACGCGGCTCGACGACGTCGCGCATCTGCCGGCCGCCGCCCTGCCGCATGGCGACCAGCGCAAGCTGGAGGTGGCGCTGCTGCTGGCGATGGAACCGGACGTCTTCATGTTCGACGAGCCGACCGCCGGGATGAGCGTCGACGAGGCGCCGGTGATCCTCGAACTGATCGACGAGATCCGCAAGGACACGTCGAAAACGGTGCTGCTCGTCGAGCACAAGATGGACGTGGTGCGCGCGCTCGCCAACCGCATCATCGTCCTGCACAACGGCGAACTGGTCGCCGACGGGCCGCCCGACGAGGTGATCGCCATGCCGATCGTGCGCGAGATCTATCTCGGCATACCGGCGGACGAAGGAGCGGCGGCATGAGCGACTACGTCCTGCGCCTCGACGACGTGCACACCGACATCGGCGACTACCAGGTGCTGCACGGGATTTCCTTCAACGTGCCGGAAGGCGGGGTGCATGTGCTTCTCGGCCGCAACGGCGCCGGCAAGACGACGACGCTGCGCACGATCATGGGGCTGTGGCGGGCGCGCGCCGGCGCGGTGGTCTTCAGGCATCACGACATCACGGCGATGCACACCTCCGACATCGCCCGGCTGGGCATCGCCTACGTGCCCGAGAACATGGGCATTTTCGGCGGCCTGACGGTGCAGGAAAACATGCGGCTCGCGACCGCGACCGACGGTTTCGACGATGGCCGGCTGGGACGGATCTTCGAGCTGTTTCCGGCGATGGAAAAATTCTGGGACAAGCCGGCATGGTCGCTGTCGGGCGGCCAGAAGCAGATGCTGGCGATCTCGCGCGCCATCATCGAGAAACGCGAACTGATCCTGATCGACGAGCCGACCAAGGGGCTGGCGCCGTCGATCATCCGGGCGATGATCGCCGCGTTCGAGGAGATTTCGCGCGACACGACGATCCTGCTGGTCGAGCAGAATTTCCTGTTCGCCTCTTCGCTGGGCCGCAATGTCTGCGTCATCGACGACGGGCGGATTGCCCATTCCGGCCGCATGGAGGAACTGGCCGGGGACAAGGAATTGCAGACCCGCCTGCTCTCCCTGTCGCTCGACGCGCATCAATAGGAGACCGCATGAGCAAGCCCGCAAACATTGCCGCGATGTTCGACCGGATCGGCGGCGTCAACGCCCTGCCCGTGCTGCTGATGATCGTCGCGCTGCCGCTGGTCGGCTCGTTTTCCTCCTGGGTGACGCTGACCGTCGCGGGGCTCGCCATGGGCATGATGATCTTCCTGATGGCGTCGGGCCTGAGCCTCGTCTTCGGGCTGATGGACGTCCTGAATTTCGGCCATTCGGCCTTCATCTCGTTCGGCGCCTTCATCGCCGCTTCGGTGCTCGCCTGGCTGGCGGCCTGGGTCGGCGCGGATTCGCTGACGCTGAATTTCCTGGCGCTGTTCGCGGCGCTCGGCGCGGCGACGCTGTTCGGGCTGGCGGCCGGCTGGTTCTTCGAGCGGGTGATCATCAAGCCGGTCTATTCCGACCATCTGCGCCAGATCCTGATCACCATCGGCGCGCTGATCGTCTCCGAACAGATCATCCTCGCCGTGTGGGGCGGCAGCCCGATCCCGGTGCCGCGGCCGGCGCTGCTGGAGGGCTCCTTCGTCATCGGCGACGTGGCGATCGAGGTCTATCGCGTCTTCGCCTTCTTCCTCGGGCTGGCGGTGTTCATCGCGCTGACGCTGGTGCTCAACCGGACCCGGATCGGCCTGCTGATCCGCGCCGGCGTCGAGAACCGCGAGATGGTCGAGGCGCTCGGCTTCAAGATCGACCGGCTGTTCATCGCCGTCTTCATGGTCGGCTCGGCGCTGGCGGCGATGGGCGGGGCGATGTGGGCCGGCTACCAGGGCCTGATCTCCGGCGCGCTCGGCGGCGAGATGATGATCCTCGTCTTCATCGTCGTCATCATCGGCGGGCTCGGCTCGATCGAGGGATCGCTGCTCGGCGCGCTGCTGGTCGGGCTGCTCGGCAATTATGTCGCCTTCATCTTCCCGAAGCTGTCGCTCGCCTCGAACATGATCCTGATGATGGCGATCCTGCTGTGGCGGCCCTGGGGGCTGCGGCCGGCGGTCGGCAAATAGGACGGGACCCAAGATGACCGATACCGCACTCGCATCCGCCCCGTCCGCCGATCCCGGCCCGCAAGGGCCGCATGATCGTCTACGCGGTCGCGCTTCTCATCGGGCTGGCGCTGGCGTTTGCGCCGTTCCTGTTCCAGGACGTGCGCTCGAGCCAGGTCGCGGCGCGGATCTGCGTCTTCATCGTGCTGGCGGCGAGCTACGACCTGCTGATCGGCTATACCGGCATCGTCTCGTTCGCGCACACGATGTTCTTCGGGCTCGGCGCCTACGGCGCGGCGATCGCGCTGAAAAGCATGGGACCCGGCTGGGACGCGGTTGTCGCCGGCGGCGTTGCCGGTGTCGTGCTGGCGGTCATCCTCGCGGTGCTGATCGGGGTGCTGTCGCTCAGGGTCAAGGCGATCTTCTTCGCCATGGTGACGCTTGCCGCGGCCTCGGTGATGATGGTGCTGGCGTCGCAATTCTCCGATTTCACCGGCGGCGAGGACGGCATCGTCTATTCCGCGCCGGCGCTGTTCAAACCGGCGATGAAGCTGATGACCGACGACGCCGGCAAGGTCGTCAAGCTCGCCGGCGTGTCGATGAACGGCAAGATCGCGGCCTACTATTTCGTGTTCCTGTCCTGCCTGGTGCTGTTCCTTACGCTGATGCGGATCGTGCGCTCGCCGCTCGGCACCGTGCTGGAGGCGATCCGCGAGAACGAGATGCGCGCCGAGGCCATCGGCTACCGCGTCGTCGCCTACCGGACCTCGGTCTTCGTCATCGCGGCGGTGATCGCGGCGCTGGCCGGCACGGTCTGGGCCGTGTGGCTGAAATATACCGGGCCGGACACGACGTTCTCGTTCGCGATCATGATCGACATCCTGCTGATGGTCGTCATCGGCGGCATGGGGACGATGGTCGGCGCGGTGATCGGCGTCGTGCTGATGAGCCTGGCGCAATTCTACCTGAAAGACCTGATGGAGGCGGCGGCCGGAGCAACCGCGAACATCCCGCTGCTGCCGGATCTGCTCGACCCGGACCGCTGGCTGCTGTGGCTCGGGCTGCTGTTCATCCTGCTGGTCTATTTCTTCCCGGCCGGCATCGCGGGAACCCTGATGAAGAAAGGCGATCACTGATGGTCGAGCGCAACTCGGTCTACGTCTCCTGCGGACGGCACGAATTGCATGTCAGCGCCTGGGGCGACCCGGCGAAGCCGGCGCTCGTCATGTGGCACGGGCTGGCGCGCACCGGCCGCGACTTCGACGAGGCGGCAGCCGCCCTGTCGGACAGCTATTTCGTGGTCTGTCCCGGACACGCTCGGGCGCGGACTCTCGTCCTGGGCGGCAGACATAGGAACCGACTATTCCTACGCCGCCTATGGACAGCACGCCGAGGCGATCCTCGATCATTTCGGCATCGGCGCGATGCGCTGGATCGGCACGTCGATGGGCGGGCTGATCGGCGTGACGCTGGCCTCCGGACCGCTGAAAGGCCGGATCAGCCACCTCGTCGTCAACGATATCGGGCCGTGGATTCCGGAAGCGGCGACAGGGCGGATCGCCGATTATGTCGGCACGCCGCCGAGTTTCGACACGGTCGGCGAACTGGAGCACTGGCTGCGCACCAATTACGCGCCGTTCGGCGAGAATACCGACGCGTTCTGGCGGCGCATGGCGGACACCTCGATGCGGCGATCCGACGACGGTCGGGTCACTGTGCATTACGATCCGAACATCGTTACCCAGTTCACCCTGCACAAATCCGATCTCGACTGCTGGCCGCAATGGGACGCGCTGGAAGCGAAGACGCTGCTGCTGCGCGGGGTCAATTCCGACGTGCTGCCGCGCGGACGTCGCCGCCGAGATGCGCGAGCGCGGACCGAAGCCGCAATTCATCGAGTTTCCCGGCTGCGGTCACGCGCCGACGCTGGCGACGGAGCACGAACTCGCCGTGCTGCGGGATTTTCTCACCTAACCCCACCCTCAATAGGCCAATTCATAGGCGGCGCAGCGTTCCTCCTGGCTCATCCCCTCGAGGAACGCCAGTTCGCCGCGCTTGTGGGCGGCATAGACGGCGGCGAAATCGCCGGGGAACCAGCCCTTCACCGTCTCGTTGGCCTCAAAGCGCCGCAGCGCCTCGTCGAGCGATTGCGGCAGGCGCACAAGGCCGCGCTTTTCCAGATCGCCGGCGGAGAGAAGCGACAGGTCCTCCTCGGTCGCGGCGGGCGCGGCCAGGTCCTCCTCGATCCCTTGCGCGCCGGCATGAACGAGCGCCGCCAATGCAAGATAGGGCGACGCCGCGGCGTCGGCTGCGCGAAACTCGAAATTGTACTGGCGCGCGATGCTCTGCGGATCGGCGGCGGTAACCGGGCAGATGCGCACGGAAGCCTCGCGGTCGCGAAAGCCGAGATTGTTGAAGGCGGCGCTCCAGCGGTGCGGCGTCAGGCGCAGATAGGAGATGTCGGAGGGCGCGGTCATCGCGATGATCGAGTCGAGATATTTCAGCACGCCCGCGACGAAGGCGCCGGTAACGCCGGACATTCCCGAGGGACCGTCCGGATCGTGGGTCGCGGGATTGCCCTCGCCGTCGAGGAAGCTCATGTGGATATGCACGCCATTGCCGACGCCGGCGGGATCGCGGATCGGCGTGAAGGTCACCTCCTCGCCTAGCCGCATGGCGGTCATCCTGACGAGTTCGCGCAGGATCACGGCGTCGTCGGCGGCCCGAACGCCACGGCCGGGACCGTTGGTGATCTCGTACTGGCTGGCGCCGTATTCCTTCATGAAGGTGTCCGGCTTCAGCCCGCCCTCCTCCAGGCCGCCATCAGCGCCTCGGCGAAGCGGCGGCGCGCGGTGAAACCGGTCAGCGCATAGGCCTCGCCGAGCGGGCGCGCGGCGTCCTTGAACTGGAATTCGTGCTCGAAGGCGGCGACAAGGTCGACCCCGCCGGCTTTCTTCAGCCGGTCCAGCGCGCCCTTGAGGATCGACCGCGTGCAGCACTCCCACGGCTTGCCGTCGAGATCGGTGATGTCGCCGAGCATGAAGCGCTCGACCGGGCCGTCGTCGCGGAAATCCACCTCGGCGATGGCGTCCGGATCGGGGATCAGCAGCAGGTCGCCGAGCGCGCCGTAGGGACTTTCGGCGATGGCGTCGAAACAGGTGATCATCACATTCGTCGGCGTCCAGCCGACGCCCCGGCGCAGCCGCTTGTCCAGCTCGGTGACGGGAAACGCCTTGCCGCGGGTCTTTCCGGCGATATCCGACATCGCGGCAAATATCAGCGGGTTGTTGATCATGCGCCGTTTCTCCAGCCTGTGTCGCGCTTGCATCGGTGCCGGACCGGGTCCGGCGCGGTTTTCGGAGGGAAGACAACCACTTGTCCGGGGACATGACAAGCCGCAGCTGGGCCGGGTGCTGGCGCTTTGCCGGGTTCGCGGTTAGCTTGCGGATTTCCAAGCCCTGAGAATCATCGAGGGAAGATGACAACGTTTTCGCAAACAGTCCTGAACGGCCTGCTGACCCCGGACGATCCGGAACCGGTGGAGATCGTCAATCCGGACAGCGAGCATCCGACGCTGCTGGTCTGCGAACATGCCGGACAGGCCATCCCGTCGGCTCTCGGCGACCTCGGCCTGCCGGACGGCGAGATCGACCGGCATATCGGCTGGGATATCGGCGCGGAGGGCGTTGCGCGGCGCATGGCGGAAAACCTCGGCTGCACGCTGGTGATCCAGCGCTACAGCCGGCTGGTCATCGACTGCAACCGCCCGCCGGACGCGCATGATTGCCATGCCGGAAGTCAGCGACGGGACGACGATCCACGCCAATCTCGGCCTCGACGAAACGGCGCGCGCCGCACGCGTCAACGAGATCTTCCACCCGTTCCAGCAAGCAGTTGCCGAGCATATCGAGCGGGTGCCGCGCACGGCGGCGATTTCGATCCATTCCTTCACGCCGGTCATGCGCGGCGTCGCACGGCCATGGGACATCGGCTTCCTCTTCCGCAAGGACGAAGAGACCTCGACGCGCCTCGCCGGCCACGTGCAAGCGGTGCGTCCGGAGCTGACGATCGGCATGAACCAGCCCTACCAGGTCACCGGCCTGTCCGACTGGTTCGTCCCGCAGCATGGCGAGGCCCGCGGCCTGCCGCACAGCCTGATCGAAATCCGCAACGACCATATCGAGACCGCCGAGGGGCAGGATCACTGGGCGCAATTGCTGGCCCATGTGCTCGACCGCTGGCTTCAGGAGAGATGAGATGACATTGACCCGGGAGGTGCCGCTGGTGCCCGGCCAGTCGGCGCTGCTGTTCGTCGACGTGCAGAATTTCAGCGCGCACAGGAAGGGCGCCGAGTTCAAGGACCTGGCGCAGGACGAGTTCGAGGAGAAATACGGCTGGTACTTCGAGCAGCTCGAGAGCCGTGTCGTCCCGAACATGCAGCGGCTGCAGGCGGCGTGCCGCAAGGCCGGCGTCGAGGTGATGTACACCACCATCGAGAGCCTGACGCTGGACGGGCGCGACCGCAGCCTCGACTACAAGATCACCGGCTTCAACGTGCCGAAGGGATCGTGGGACGGCAAGGTGATCGACGAACTGGCGCCGGGCGAAGACGAGATCGTGCTGCCGAAATCCTCCTCGTCGGTCTTCGTCTCCACCCATATCGACTACATCCTGCGCAATCTCGGCGTGAAGCAACTGGTCATCTCCGGGCTGGTCACCGACCAGTGTGTCGAGGGCGCGATCCGCGACGCCTGCGATCTCGGCTATCTGGTGACCGAGGTGACCGATGCCTGCCTCACCTACACGCAGGCCCGGCACGACAATTCGCTGTCGGCGATCAAGGGCTATTGCCGGCAGGTGACGACGGACGCGCTGGTCGCGGAACTGGCCGGCTGATCCCCGGGCGGCATTGACAGTGCGGCCGCATCGCCAATAGCGTTTGCGGGTCAACCGAGGACATGCCGATGGACATCCGCACCTATGCCGGCTTCGTGACGGCCGCCGAACTCTCCAACATCACGTCGGCGGCGCAGCGGCTGAACATCACCCAGTCGGCGCTGTCGCGGCAGATCCGCAGCCTCGAGGATTCGCTGGGGCTCAGGCTGTTCGAGAAATCCGGGCGCAACATAAGGCTGACCGCGGCGGGCGAAGCGCTGCTGACGCGCATCAACGGGGTGCTGGCGGCCGATCGCGACCTGCGTACCTTTGCCGGCGATCTGGCGCGCGAACAGAGCGGGCTTCTGAAGATCGGCGCCTGCTCGCAGCTGATCGAACGCTATCTGCCGACCTTCCTGCGCGACTGGCGCGCGGCCAATGCGGGGATCGACGTGCGGCTGGAAGACGGCGGCGGGCCGGAACTGGCCGAGAAGCTGCAGAACGGATCGGTACACCTGACGATCAGCTCGATGCCGTCGGCGCCGGTCGAGCCCTTCGAGACGGTGCGGCTCGGCGAACTCGCCTTCATCGCCGTGGCGACGCCGGACCTGCTGCCCGATACGGGCGGGCCGATCGAGATATCCGACCTGCTGGAAAGCCCGATCCTGACGCTGAACCGGCGCCATGCCTCGCGCGAGGTTTTCGACGCGGCCTGCCGGCTGTCCGGCGCGGTGCCCCGGATCGTGCTGGAAGGGACCTCGCCGCACACGCTGTTCGCGCTCGCCGAAGGCGGCAACGGCGTCGCGGTCGTGCCCTCGTCGGCCCAGTTGAAGGGCCGATCCATGGTCAGCCGGCCGATCACGCTGCGCGGGGAACTCGTGCTCTTCGATATCTGCGCCATGTGGGACAGCCGGACGCCCCTGCCCGCCTATGGCCGCCGCTTCGTGGACGCGCTGCGCACCCACATCATGGCGGAGGAAGCCAGGGCCGAGCCGCTTCTCCGGGCAGCGCCCGCGGGCATTTGCATATTGTCTGAACACATTCCGGTTCGGCATGGATTTTAGGCCGAATCTTTCATTGGACGCCGCGTTTGCCCGCTGGCTAAGCTCTCTCGAGCGGGTCCTTTCCGGACACGCGGCCAATCGAAAGACGAGGTGTGCATGGGCGGTAACGCTTGGACTTTCCTGCGGAATTTGAACCAGGAACGCATTGTCCTCGTCGTCACTGTGCTGATTTTCGGTGCCGCCGTGATCGCGCTCCCGGGCTTCCTGACCGCCGGCAACCTGATCGCAATCGTCCGCTCCATCGCCGTTCTCGGCATCCTCGCGCTCGGAATGTCGGTCGTCATCATCGGCCGCGGCATCGACCTGTCGATGGTCGCGGTGATGGCGATGTCGGTCGCCTGGTACCTGCGGCTGCTCGGCGACGGCATGCCCGACACCCAGGCCTTCGCGCTGGTGCTCGGCGGCGTCCTGGCGATCGGGCTGATCAACGGTTTCCTTGTCGCCTATGCCGACGTTCCGGCGATCTTCGTGACGCTGGCGAGCGGGTCCTTCGTCTTCGGCTATGTGCGTTCGCAGCTGATTCCGTCCGACGCCGTGCCGGTACCGGAAGGCCACTGGGTCGAACTGCTCGGCGGGGTGCGGTTCATCGGCGTGCCGGTCGAAGTCTATCTCTTCCTCGCGCTGGCCGCGGTCGTGTTCCTTTTCCTGCGCTTCACCAAGTGGGGCCGCTATGTCTACTACGCCGGCGACAACCCGGTCGCCGCGCGCAATATCGGCATTCCGGTGCGGCCGATGCTGGTGCTGCGTTACACCCTGTCGGCGCTGACCGCCTTCATCGCCGGGCTATTGACCGCGGCGAGCCTGCATTCGATCAACACGCGCGTGGTCAACTCCACGCTGCTCTACGACATCGTGCTGGTCGCGGTGATCGGCGGCATCGGCCTGTCGGGCGGCAAGGGCGGCGTGCGCAACGTGCTGGTCGGCGCGGCGCTGATCGGGATCATGCTGAACGCGATGACGATCATCGACATCCCGCTGCTCTACCAGAACCTCATCAAATCGACGATCCTGCTGGCTGCGATCATCGTCGACGGTCTGCTCAATCCGCGCGACGAACAGACCGCCCAGCAGGGGGATATCTGAGCTTCGCGCCAAGAAACAGAAATCCAGATCAACAGGGGAAAGGACACCACCATGAAACTGATCAAGACCCTACTTGCCGCCGCGGCCCTTGCGGCCGCCGCCTTCGCCGCCCTGCCGGCATCCGCGCAGGAAGACCCGGCCCCGGCCGCGTACGCGGAAGCGCTCGCGGGCAAACGCGTGCTGCTCGTGCCGATGGCGATGGGCTTCGACCTCGCCCAGGGCTGGGCCGCGATCCTCAAGCATGAAGTCGAGGCCTTCGGCGGCGTCTTCGAGACGCGCGATCCGAACTGGAGCGTCGAGGCCGGCGCGCAGGCGATCACCGAGGCGATCGCGTCGGATCCGAAACCGGACGTGCTCGTGGTCATGTCGCCCGACCTCAACTCCTATTCCAAGCTGATGAAGCGGGCGCAGAAGGCGGGCATCTACGTCCTGCTGATCGACAACCCGGCGAACTTCAAGGCCGACGCCTATCTGGGCTCCGACTGGACCGAACTCGGCCGGCTCGAGGCCAGGGCCGTCGTCGACGGCTGCGGCGCGGATTCGTCGAAGAAGATCGGCCTCGTGCAGGGCGACCAGGTCAACGCCACCAGCCTGTTCCAGTATGCCGGCATCATGGACGTCCTGAAGGACCATCCGGATTTCGAGGTCGTCGCCAAGCCGGATTCCAACTGGGACGCGACCACCTCGCGCAATGTGACCACCACCATGCTGCAACAGAACCCGGACATCTGCGGCATCATCGACTTCTGGGACGGTGACGCCACGGGTGCCGCCGCCGCCATCCGTGACGCGGGAAAACAGGACCAGGTTTTCCTCGTCACGACCGGCGGCGGCGAGAAAACAGCCGACTGCGACATGATCGAGAACGGCACCTATGGCGCCGTCGTGATGACCGAGCTGGCGCAGGAGAGCTACAACATGGTCACCATGATCAAGTACCTCCTGCAGAGCGGCCAGCCGGCGGGCACCTCGTCGGCCTATATCTACACGCTGCTGCACGCGACGACGAAGGACAACATGCGGCCGGACAGCTGCTGGGACCTGAAGGCGTTGCAGGAGATGGCCGGCAACTGACATCGGGCATCTGCCTGAAACCGGCGGCCGGAGCGTTCCGGCCGCCCCTCCTCCCGACCTTATGGATACCCGATGACACTCCGCGAGCGGCTGCAGGCCTGGCGCTACAATCTCATTCCCGACCACGTGATCGGCGAGATCCTGAGCAAGCGCTGGACCGACAACGCGATCCCGTTTCTTGCCCTCGTGATCACGGTGGCGACCTTCGGCAGCATCATTCCGGGCTTCTTCAAGCTCTATTCGCTGCAGGAATCGACGCGCCAGCTGGGCGAGTTCAGCCTCGTCGTCATCGGCCTGACGGTCGTGATGCTCGGCGGCGGCATCGACCTCGCGGTCGGCTCGATCTTCGCGCTGTCGGCGTTTGCGGCGGTGTCGACCTTCTTCATCTTCGAACAGCCGGTCTGGCTGGCCTTCGCCGCCTCGCTGGCGACCGGCTTCGTGTTCGGCGCGATCAACGGCTACCTGATCGGTTTCCTGCGCCTGAGGGCGTTCATCACCACGCTGGTGACCTTCATCATCGGCCGCGCGCTCTACGACATCCTCGTCGTCTCCTTCGGGTCGAAGATCCAGCTTTCGATGGCCTCCTCGGACGCATGGGATTACATCGGCGACGGCACGCTTCTGGGCGTCTCCATTCCCGGTGCTGTCGGCAATCGCGCTGGCGATCGTGACCCATGTCGCGCTGACGCGCTCGCGCCCCGGCTGGCACGTGCTGGCCGTCGGCGGATCGCGGCGCTCGGCGCACAATGCCGGCATCCGGGTGCGCCTGACGGTGTTCCTGACCTACGTGTTCTCGGGCCTGTGCTCGGCGGCGGCGGGCTTCCTGATCGCGACGCGGCTGTCCGGCGCGGGCCCCGGCACCGGCCACGGGCTCGAAATCCTCGCGCTGACGGCGGCGGTCGTCGGCGGCAACAGTCTCGGCGGCGGACGCGGCTCCGTGGTCAAGGGGCTGATGGGCGCGGTGATCGTGCTGGTGATGACGAACGGGCTGATCCGGCTCGGCTACGGCACCGGAACCAACCAGATGGTGCTCGGCATCCTGCTCGCCGTCGCGGTGACCATCGACATCCGCTGGCTGAAGAACCGCCACAAGGTGCTGAACGAGGTCTATGTCGCGCCGGTCTATCTGCGCATGGGCGAACCGCAATCGGCGGTTCCCGGTTCGGGCACGCCGTATGAACTCAACAACCGCCTGTCGGAGGCGGGACATATCGGGCTCGGCGAACTGGAAGGCCCGGAGGACGTCATCCTCGACCGCGACGACAATCTCTATTGCGGCACGCGGCATGGCGAGATCGTGCGGTTCTTCGCGCCCGACTACACCCGTTCGGAAGTCTTCGCCCATATCGGCGGGTTCCCGCTCGGCCTCGCCTTCGACCGCGACGGCAACCTGATCAGCTGCGTCGGCGCGATGGGGCTCTACTCGATCTCGCCGGACCGCGAGGTGACGAAACTGTCGGCCGAGACAAGCCGCTCCTGGACCTCGATCCAGGACGACGCGCGGCTGCGCGATCCGAACGACCTCGACATCGCGCCGGACGGCAAGATCTACTTCACCAACTCCACCAAGCGCTACGACGCGCATGACTGGGCGCTCGATTCGATCGAGAACCGCGGCACCGGACGGCTCCTGGTCTACGACCCGAAGGACGGCTCGACCACGACGCTTCTGGACGGCTACCGCTACACCAACGGCGTCTGCATGGCGCATGACAACAAGTCGCTGTTCTTCGCCGAAAGCTGGCGCTGCCGCATCCACCGCTACTGGATCGAGGGGCCGAAGGCCGGCACCGCGGAATGCGTGATCCAGGACATGCCGGGCTATACCGACAACATCAACCGCGCCTCCGACGGGACCTACTGGATGGCCTGGCTCGGCATGCGCACGCCGTCCTTCGATCTTTCGCTGCGCCATCCGGCGATGCGCAAGCGGATGACACGGCGGCTGCCGCAGGACGAGTGGCTGTTCCCGAACATCAATACCGGCGGCGTGGTGAAGTTCGACGAGAACTGCAACATCGTCCAGACGATGGGCGACCTGTCGGGCCTGGCGCATCCGATGGTCACCTCGATGCGCGAGCACAAGGGCCATCTCTTCATCGGCGGCATCCTCAACAATCGCGTCGGGCGGTTCAGGATCGAGGGCGCCAATCCCGACTGGGACGCCAACGAGGCCTATTGGGGGAAACGGACATGATCTTCGATCCGATCCTCGACATCTTCCGCGGCAAGGCGATCACGATCCCGCCGCTCGACGGCGCGTTTCGCGCCAATACCGGGCTGGACGATTCCGCCGTCTTCGCCGAATTGCCGGCGGCGGACAATCTGTGCGCGGCGGGCGGGCGCCTGTTCGCATCGAGCGGTGCGGGGCTTTATGCCCTGACCGAGGGCGGCGCACCGGAACCGGTCGAGACCTTCGCCTCGGCGATCACGGCGCTTGCCGCCGCGCCGGACGGGACACTCACGATCGCGCTCGACGACGGCACCCTGCTCGAAGGCGGGCAGCCGGTGACGCTGCCGAAGGGCGTCGCCTGCATCACCGCGCTCGCCTACGGCGCCGACGGTTCGCTGTGGCTCGCCAACGGCTCGGAGAAGCAGCCGGCTTCGGCATGGGTCGCCGACCTGATGGAGAAGAACGCCTCCGGCTCGGTCTGGCGGCGCAAGCCGGGCGGCGATTTCACCAAGGTCGCCGGCGGCATCGAATGGCCCAACGGGATCCTGCCGCTCGGCGACGAGGCGATCGTCAGCGAAAGCTGGCGGCACCGGCTCGTCCGGGTTGGCCCAGGCGGCGCGAAACCCGTCCTGAAGCACCTGCCCGGCTACCCTGCCCGGCTGTCGCCGGCGGCGGACGGCGGCGCGTGGCTGGCGATCTTCGCGCCGCGCAACCGGCTGATCGAGCTGGTGCTGCAGGAAAAGCATTACCGCTACGACATGATGGCGAGCGTGCCGCGCGAATTCTGGATCGCGCCGTCGCTGTCGTCGGGCCGCAGTTTCCTCGAACCGCTGCAATGCGGCGGCATCCGCACCATGGGCGTGCACAAGGCCTGGGCGCCGAGCCGCTCCCACGGCCTCGTCGTGCGGCTCGACCGCGACCTTGCGCCGGTCGCCAGCCTGCACAGCCGCGCCAACGGCAACCGCCACGGCACGACGAGCGTCATCGAGGCCGATGGCCGGCTTCTGGTCGCCTCGAAGGGCGGCGACTGCATTCTGGCTCCGGAGGTGGTGTGATGGACCCGATCGTCCGCATGGAGAAGATCACCAAGGCCTACCGCAGCGTGCCGGCGGTCAAGGACGTGGATTTCGACCTGCGCGAAGGCGAGATCCACGCGCTGCTCGGCGAAAACGGCGCCGGAAAATCGACGCTGACCAAGGTGATGGCCGGCGTGGTTGAACCGACCTCCGGAAAGATGACCTATCGCGGCAAGGAAGTCCGGTTCACGACGCCGCACGAGGCGTTGCAGGCGGGCATCGCCATGGTGTTCCAGGAAACGAGCCTGGTGCCGTCGATGACGGTGGCGCAGAACCTCTATCTCGGCTCGGAAAACTTCCTCAACCGCCTGCGCGGAATCTACATCTCGGCGCAGCAGTTCCTGCAATCGCTCAACTTCCCGGTCGACCCGACGGCGATGGTGGAAACGCTCGGCGCGGCCAAGCGGCAGATGATCGAGATCGCCCGCGCGGTCCACCACGAGGCCCGCGTCATCATCTTCGACGAACCGACCGCGTCGCTGACGCCGGAGGAAAAGCGCCACTTCTTCGCCCTGCTGCGGCGGCTGAAGGCGCGCGGCGTGTCGATCGTCTTCATCAGCCATGCCCTCGAGGAAGCGCTGCTGATCTCCGACCGCATCACCATCCTGCGCGACGGCGAGCTGGTCGCGACCGGTCCGACGGAGGAATTCGACCGCGACAAGATCATCGCCGCGATGGTCGGCCGCACGCTGTCGGGCGAACTCTACAAGAAGCGCGACGTCACCCATCTGCGCAAGGCCGGCCGCAAGGTGCTGTCGGTACAGGACATCTCGATGGGCGCCATGGTGCGCAACACGTCTTTCTCGGTGTTCGAGGGGCAGATCACCGGGGTCTTCGGCCTGATCGGCTCGGGCCGGACCGAGACGTTCAAGATCGTCGCCGGCATCTACAAGCGCGATTTCCGGGGCGGCGGAGCCATCGCCCTCGACGACAAGCCGGTGCGCTACTACACGCCCGCCGAAGCGGTGCGCGACGGCATCGCCTATGTGACGGAAGACCGCAAATCCGAAGGCATTTTCGAGACCATGTCGATCGGCGAGAACATGTTCGGCGGCCTTCTTTCGGCGGGCCGCGAAGAGGGTTTCGTGATCCGGCAACGCACGATCCGCGAGCTTGCCGAGGAGTGGACCGGGCGGCTCAACATCAAGACGATCAACGCCGACGCGCGCGTCGTCGAACTGTCGGGCGGCAACCAGCAGAAGGTGGTGATCGGCAAGGGCCTGATCCAGAAGCCGCGCATGGTGATTTTCGACGAACCGACGCGCGGCGTCGACGTCGCGGCGATCGCCGAGATCCACCAGATCATCAAGGATCTCGCCGACGAGGGTCTCGCGGTGGTGATGATCTCGTCCTACCTGCCGGAGATCATGAACCTGTCCGACCGGATTCTCGTCTGCCGGCAGGGGCGGATCGTGGAAGAATTGTCGCCCGTCGAGGCGACCGAAGAAAAGATCATGTATGCCGCCGTCCACTAGGACGGAAAGGAGGAAACCGTGGCGAAAACAATCTGGACCTTTTGGCGTGGCGACTGGCACCAGGGAGACCTGCGCGTGCTCGGAGCGGCGTCGCACGGCACCTGGCTCGGCAGCCTCGTCTTCGACGGCGCGCGTCTGTTCGAGGGCGTCGCCCCGGACCTCGACCGCCACTCGGCCCGCGTCAATGACAGCGCGCGGGCGCTCGGGCTCAAGCCGACGCTTTCCGGCGGGGAGATCGAGGCGCTGACCTTCGAGGGACTGAAGAAGTTCGAACCGGGCACAGACGTCTATATCAGGCCGATGTACTGGGCCGAGGAAAGCGACGCGGGCGTGCTGCCGCCGAAACCCGAAAGCACCGATTTCGCGCTCTGCCTGGAAGAGATGCCGATGGTGCCGCCGGCCGGCTTCACCATCACCACGACCCGGTTCCGCCGCCCGACGATGGAGGTGATGCCGGTCAACGCGAAGGCCGCATGCCTCTACGCCAACAATGCCCGCATGGTGCGCGAGGCCCAGGCGAAGGGCTATCACAACGCGCTTTGCTGCGACGCCAACGGCAATGTCGCCGAACTCGCCACCTCGAACGTCTTCATGGCGCGCGGCGGCGAGGTGTTCACGCCGGTCCCCAACGGCACCTTCCTGAACGGCATCACGCGGCAGCGGGTGATCGGCCTGCTGCGCGAGGCCGGGGTGAGCGTGCACGAGGTGACGCTGTCGGTCGACGATTTCCGCGAGGCCGAGGAGATCTTTTCGACCGGCAACATCTCCAAGGTCGTCCCGGTGATCGGGTTCGACGGCAGCGAACTGCAATTCGGGCCGATCGCGCGCAAGGCGCGGCAGCTTTACTGGGACTGGGCGAAAGCCTGACAAACGGGAGGACGACATGGCGACCGTAAAACTCTTGAGCGATGCCGAGGCCGACGCGATCCCCGCCGTCAAGGCGGTGTTCGACGACATCCGCGCGACCCGGAAAACCGATTTCATCAACAATTTCTGGCGCGGGCTGGCGAACGATCCGGTGACGCTGAAACGCACCTGGGAAAGCCTGAAGGCGGTGATGACGGGCGACACCGCCCTGCCCCCGATGGTGCAGGAGATGATCTATATCGCGGTTTCGACCGCCAATGGCTGCACCTACTGCGTGCATTCGCACACCGCGGCGGCGAAGGCGAAGGGGATGTCCGACGCCCAGCACGCCGAACTGCTGGCGATCATCGGGCTGGCTGCGCAGACGAACCACCTCGTGACAGCGATGCAATTGCCGGTCGATCCGGCGTTCCTCGTGGAAGGCTGAGACGATGGCCGGCGGGTTGGTCGCACGCGCACCCGGCGGCCCCGAGGCGATGGAGTGGGCGGATCTGCCCACCCCGGAACCGGGGCCCGGCGAGGTGCTGGTGGCGCACAAGGCGATAGGCGTCAACTTCATCGACGTCTATTTCCGCACCGGTCTCTATCCGTGGCCGGAGGGGACGATGATCCCCGGCGCGGAGGCATCGGGCACCATCGAGGCGGTCGGCGCCGGCGTGACGGAATTCAAGCCCGGCGACCGCGTCGCCTATGTGATGCCGCACGGCGCCTATCGCGAGCGGCGCGTGGTGCCGGCCGAGCGGCTGGTGCCGCTGCCCGACGGGATCGATTCCGTCGCCATCGCCGGCGCGATGCTGAAGGGCCTGACGGCGCAGTATCTCGTCACCTCCTCCTATGCCGTGCAGCCGGGCGACACGGTGCTCGTCCATGCGGCAGCGGGCGGCGTCGGGCTGATCCTCGGCCAGTGGCTGAAGGCGCTCGGCGCGCATGCCATCGGCACGGCCGGCGGCCCGAAGAAAGTGGCGCTGGCATCGAAGCACGGCTACGGGCACGTGATCGACTACAAGGCGCAGGATTTCGTCGCCGAGGTCGAGCGCCTGACCGACGGCAAGGGCTGCGCGGCGGTCTATGACAGCGTCGGCGCCGACACCTGGCGCGGATCGCTGAAATGCCTGAAACGGCGCGGCATGTTCGTCAATTTCGGCCAGTCCTCCGGCCTGATCCGCGATTTCTCGCTCGCCGACCTCGCCGCCGGCGGATCGCTGTCGGCCAACCGGCCGGTGCTGTTCGACTATATCGCCGAGCGCGGCGAGTTGCTGGAACGATCGGCCGACCTGTTCGCCCGCATCCTCGACGGCACCATCCGCCTCGACATCGCGGCGACCCGCCCGCTGAAGGAAGCTGCCGCCGCGCATGCCGACCTCGAGGCGCGCCGCACCGTAGGGTCGACGATCCTGCTGGTATGAAAGTGGAATGGTGGGCCCGGTAGGACTCGAACCTACGACCAAGCGGTTATGAGCCGCCGGCTCTAACCAACTGAGCTACAGGCCCCACGCCGGGATCAATTAGCCGAATCGTTCGCGCTTCACAAGCCGGTTCGCGCCGGGCATGAAATGCTCGCCTTGATTGCGGCGCATTGGCGTGGCAACGCGGCACGCGAAGGGCTTTTTACGGGACCACATTTCGATGATATTCACACGCAAAGCATTTTTCTCCACCCTCGTGCTCGCAACCGTCGCGGCAGCGCCGCAGGCCGCGCTGGCACAGGACAGCGACCCGACGCCACGCATCATGGTCTCGGGCGAAGGCACGGCAACCGTCGCGCCGGACATGGCGATCGTCACGCTGACGGTGACGCGCGAGGCGGACACCGCGCGCGCGGCGCTCGACGACAACACGGCGGCGATGAGCGAGGTGCTCACCGCGATGAAGGCGGAAGGCATCGAGGAGCGCGACCTGCAGACCTCCGGTTTCGCCATCGAGCCGAAATATCTCTACCCGAAGGATTCCTCCAACGGCGAACGCCAGCCGCCGAAAATCGTTGGCTACACCGTGCGCAATTCGCTGACGGTCCGGGTGCGCGATCTCGACAAGGTCGGCGCGATCCTCGACAAGTCGGTGACGCTTGGCGTCAACCAGGGCGGCGGCATCGCGTTCACCAATGACGATCCGTCCGGCGTGATCGAGGAAGCGCGCGTCAAGGCGATGCAGGAGGCCATCGCCAAGGCGAAGACGCTGACGGAGACCGCCGGCGTCGGCCTCGGCAAGGTACTGGAGATTTCGGAGAATTCCTTCCGGCCGCAGCCGGTTCAACTGGCGCGCGCCAAGGTCGCGATGATGGAAGCCTCCGACGCCGCGCCGGTGCCGGTCGCGGCCGGCGAGAACGCCTATTCGGTGACGGTCAACGTCACCTTCGCCATCGACCAGTAGCACAGAGGGGCAGCTTGCCCCTCACCTGCCCTCACTCGCCAGACAATTCCGGCCAGTTGGCGTCGGCCTTCGCGATGTTGCCGGGAATATCGGTCTGCCAGATGCCGCGGACCCGCTTCGTGAAGTTCAGATAGAGCTTGCCGTCGACGACCGAGAAGGCCTGCGGATCGACCGCGGCGGTGGCGCCGCGGGACACTGCGAAGGCGCAGAAGCCGCCATATTGCGGGACGTATTTCGCCGGATCGGCAAGAAAGGCGTCGCGGTTTTCGGCGCTCGAAAAGCGGTAGGTCGCGCCGTCATGAACAGCCGTGATCTTCGGCGACCCCTCCACCGCCTCGTCCCGCGTGAAATAGGCAACCGGATCGTAGCCCTCGATCGCGAGGCCATCGACGGCGAGGTTCATCTTGCCGGCAAGCGCGGTCCTGCCGATCGCGAAGATGGTCATGCCGGCGAGCAGGACCCGCAGCGATGCGCGTCTGGTTGTGATCATCGTTCCTCTCCCCCAGTGCGTGAGCCTGCTATCGCGCCGGAGGGCAATCCGCAAGACACTCCGGCCTGAATCCAGACACATGTGCGTGAGGCTCAGCCCAGATCGCGCATCCAGTACTGCATCGGCTTCGCGGTCTCGTCCGACGCGCCGATGTCCTTCCATGAATAGGCCGTCGTCAGGCCCTCGACGCGTTCGTAGCCGCGCTTTTGCCAGAAGGCATCGAGCGGCACGTAGTCGTCCGGCCGCATCGGATGGTCGGCCGGGCGGATAACGGCGGAAAAGATGCATTTCGAAAAGCCCTGGCGGCGGGCCTCCGCCTCGCGCTCCCCGAAGAAGCGGACGCCGACGCCCTGCCCGCGCCAGTTCGGCAGCAGGACGGATTCGCCGAAATAGAAGAAATCGTCGACGCGCAATCCGAGCCTGGCGAAGGGTTCTGCGAACTCGGCCTTGTGCTCGGCCAGCGGCGAGGCCGTCGCCGCGCCGACCAGCCTGTCACCGTCGAAGGCGCCGCAGACGAAAGCGCCGGGCGCTTCCAGATAGGTGTCCAGATAGCGGCGCTCGTAGTCCATGTCGCCGTCATAGAGATAGGGCCAGGCGCGAAAGACGGCGATGCGCAGCCCCGCCAGATCTTCGATGCGCGCGGCGACCTCGTCGCGCGGCAGCGGACGGACCTCGACAGCCATCAGTCTCCTTTCGAGACCTGCGCGATCCAGTCCTGCAGATTGTAGTAGGTCGTCACGCGGCTGATCAGCCCGTCGTCGATCTCGAAGAAAATGCCGGCGGGCAGATTGTAGGGCTGGCCGTTGGCCGCCGGCAGACCATCCGCGGTCGCGAGATACTTGCCGTGCACGGTGAACTCGGCGGCGGCGCGCACGCCGCCTTCCGCGACCATGACGACGATGTCGGCCAGATGCTCGTCATAATGGCGGGTCATCTCGGCGTTGAACCAGCGGAATTTCTCCTTGCCGATCTCGCGGCCGCCCTGATTGATGTCGTGGGCGACATCCTCGTGCAGGCAATCGAGCATCGCATCGGAATCGCCCGCGTTGAAGGCGGCGAGATAGCGTTCGATCAGCGCCCTGGTTTCGGTCTCGGTCATGTCGGTCCTCTTTCCTGTACCTACGGGAAACGGTTGGGCTGGCGCCCGGTTCCCGTCTACATTCCTTCCTCGACCATGTGGTCGAGATATTCGCCCTCATGCGCCATGTCCTGCTCGAAGGCGGTGACGCGATGGCGCATCGAAATGTGCGACCGGTGGACCGATTCCGGATCGCCCGTGATCAGCGGATGCCAGTTGTGCAGCGGACGGTTTTCGGCGATCAGGCGGTAGGCGCAGGTCTTCGGTAGCCAGGGAATCGTGCGCACGTTCTCAGGCGTCAGCTGCACGCAGTCCGGCACCTGGTTCAGGCGGTTCCCGTAGTCGGTGCAGCGGCATGACCCGGCGTCGAACAGGCGGCAGGCGACGGTGGTGTAGTAGATATCGTCGGTATCGTCGTCGATCAGCTTCGACATGCAACACTTGCCGCAACCGTCGCAGAGCGCCTCCCACTCGGCGGCGTTCATCTCCTCGAGCGGCACCGTCTCCCAGAAACGGTCGCGAATTTCGGTTTTCTTCACTTTTGCGGTCATTGCCGCGAACAATCACATCGCGATGGCGCTGGCAAGGCGGGATGGACCGCGGATCGCACTCGACTATTGTCTCCCGCAACCTGGTTCGAGTCGAAAGGAGAAGACCCATGCGCTTCAAGGGAGATACCGTGATCGTGACCGGCGCCGCCGGAAATCTGGGCAGTGCCGTCGCGAGCCGGTTCGCGGCGGAAGGTGCATCGGTCGCGCTGTTCGGACACAGGCAGGAGAAGGTGGAGACCGTCGCCGCCGGTCTGGACGGGAAGCATGCGGCCTTCGGCGTCGACCTGACCGACCGTGAAGCGACGAAAAAGGCCGTCGCGCGGGCGAGCGAGACACTCGGGCCGCCGACGATCCTGTGCGCGATCGCCGGCGGCTTCGACATGGGCACGCCCGTGCACGAAGTGCCCGCCGACACCTGGCAGAAGATGATGGACCTCAATCTGGGCACGCTGCTCTCGGTACTCGCCGCCGTCACGCCCGGCATGATCGAGCGCGGCGCCGGCAGGATCGTCACCGTCGGCGCCAATGGCGCGAAAACCGGCGGCAAGGCCATGGGCCCCTATGCGGCCTCGAAATCCGCGGTAATGCGGGTGACCGAAAGCGCGTCGGCGGAACTGAAGGGACACGGCATCAACGTCAACTGCGTGCTGCCGTCGATCATCGACACGCCGGAGAACCGCGCGGCGATGCCGAAGGCCGATCCGGGAAAATGGGTGACGCCGGAGAGCCTCGCCGGCGTCATCGCCTTTCTCGCTCCGCCGATGCTGCCGATATCCATGGCGCTTTGATCCCGGTGACCGGGCTTAGCTGAACCGGTTCCTCTTATTGCTTGTCCTGCTTCACGCTTCTTCCGAGCCGGATCAGCGCTTCGCGCAGGCCCTCGTCCTCGATACCCTCGGCAAGGGCCTCGATGCGCTTCTCGTCGGCGGGAGAGACCGGCGCCTTGCGGCGCAGCAGCTTTCGTTCGGGGGCGACCGGCTTCTGCACCAGCTGCAGCCGCTCGACCGCCTGGAAGCCGAAGAAGGCGTTGACGCGCTGGATGATCTCGCCGGACTGGTGCTGGACATGCAGCGCGGACATGCCCTCGGCGGCGACGATCAGGGTCGCCGGCTTGAACGGATCGTCCTCGTGTGCGCGGCGCGGCCAGTTGATCTTTTGCGGCCGGGTCGTTTCGGCGAGCATCGCCGGCACGATCTGCGGCCAGGCGGCAAGAAGCGCGCTGGTCATGCCGGCGCGTTTGGCAAGCACCGGGTCGAGCACGGCCGACACGAGACCGCCGACAGGCTCGGGCGCGTAGGTCTTCCATGGTCCGTATCGTGGTTTCCCGGTCGTCACGCCGCCTCGCTTTCGGCACTTGCGGATGGCGCCATGATAATCGTGCGGACGCTTAAAAGCGAATGCTTGATCTCGGGGCGCCCTTTCGCGCACAAGACAAACATGGCCAACCCCTCCCCGGACACCACCGCATCCACCGTCGCGAGCAAGCTGCTCGCCTGGTACGACCGGCATGCGCGCGAGCTGCCGTGGCGGACCGGTCCGGCCGACCTCGCCAGGGGCATCCGTCCGGAACCCTACCGCGTCTGGCTGTCGGAGATCATGCTGCAGCAGACCACGGTCGCCGCGGTGAAGGACTATTTCGCCAAATTCACCGCCAAGTGGCCGGACGTCGCGTCGCTCGCCGCCGCGCATGAGGACGACATCCTGAAAGCCTGGGCCGGGCTCGGCTATTATTCGCGCGCCCGCAACCTGAAGAAATGCGCCGACGCGGTGGTGGCCGACCATGGCGGAACGTTTCCGACGTCGTCAGCGGGTCTGCGCGATCTGCCGGGCATCGGCGACTACACTTCGGCGGCGATCGCCGCGATCGCGTTCGGCGAGCCCGCTCCGGTCGTCGACGGCAATGTCGAGCGCGTCGTCACGCGGCTCTACGCGATCGATACGCCGCTGCCGGAGGCGAAGAAGGAAATCCGCGCGATCACGCAGGCACTGACCGATCCCGCGCGGCCCGGCGATTTCGCGCAAGGCATGATGGATCTCGGCGCGACGCTGTGCACGCCGAAGCGCCCGGCCTGCATGCATTGCCCGCTGCGCGAGGATTGCCGCGCGCTTTCCGCCGGCGATCCGGAACGCTTTCCGGTCAGGCCGGCGAAGAAGACGAAGCCCTTGCGCCGTGGCGCGGCCTTCGTGCTGAGCAATCGCGACGGCGCTTTCCTGCTCGAAAAACGTGGCGACACCGGCCTGCTCGCCGGCATGACGCAGGTGCCGACGACTGCGTGGACCGCGCGCCAGGACGGCGCGACCGACACGTCGGAAGCGCCTCTGGCGAATGCCGACTGGATGCATTGCGGCACCGTCGGCCATGTCTTCACCCATTTCGAATTGCGCCTCTCCGTCTACAGCGCCGAGGGCGAGTTGCGGGCGGGCGAAAACCAGTGGTGGAGCGATCCGGCATCGCTCGGCGGCGAAGCCCTACCCACTGTCATGAAAAAAGTGTTGGCTCTCGCCATCGAGAGCGAATCGCAAGACTGACCGGGACCGACAGCATGACCACCATCCGTCACATCGTCTTCGACATCGGCAAGGTGCTGGTGCATTACGACCCGGAAGTGCCGTTCCGGCGCATCATCCCGGACGACCGCCGCCGTGCCTGGTTCCTGGATGAAGTCTGCTCGAACGCGTGGAATGCCGAGCAGGATCGCGGCCGCAGCTGGATCGAGGCCGAGGACGAACTGATCGCGCGCTTTCCCGACGAGGCCGACAATATCCGCGCCTTCCGCCGCCACTGGACCGAAATGGTGCCCTATGCCTACGAGGACAGCGTCGCGATCCTGCGCGAACTGATCGACGCCGGCCGCGACGTGACGATGCTGACCAATTTCGCCTCCGACACGTTTCGCGAGGCGCAGGAGATGTATCCGTTCCTGAAGGAATCGCGCGGGATCACGGTGTCGGGCGACATCAGGATCATCAAGCCCGACCCGGCGATCTACGCGCACCATACCGAACAATTCGGCCTCGATCCGGCGGCGACGCTGTTCATCGACGACAGCGAGAAAGAACGTCGTCTCGGCGCGCGATTTCGGCTGGCAGGCGATCCATTTCGAGGATGCGGAACAACTGCGCGAGGACCTCGCCGATTACAAGATCGCCGTCTGACAGCCATGCACCTTCTCGCCCTTTCAGGCAGCCTGCGCGCCATATCCACCAACACCGCCCTCTTGCACGCGTTCGCCGACATCGCGCCGGACGGCATCACGGTCGACGTCTTCGACGGCATGGGCGATCTGCCGCTGTTTTCGCCGGACCTGGAGGCCGATACGCCCGACAGCGTGCTGCGGCTGGCGGACAAGGTCGCCGCCTGCGACGGCATCCTGATCGCCTGCCCGGAATATGCGCATGGCATACCCGGCGCCTTCAAGAACGCGCTCGACTGGCTGGTGTCGCGCTTCGAGATTCCGGGCAAACCGGTGATGCTGGTGCACGCCTCGACGCGCAGCGCCTATCTGCGCGAGCATCTGCGCGAAGTGCTGAGGACGATTTCCTGCCGGCTCTTTCCCGGGCCGGATTTCGAGGCACATCTGATCAAGAAGACGCAGGATGAGATACGCGACATCCTCGCCGCGCCGGAGATGCGCGCGGCGATGCTTTCGAAACTGGAAGAGTTCGAACGCTTCGTTTTAAGCGGAGACTGACCGCCGGTCAGGCGCCGGCGGCGGCCATGGTCTTGCGGATTTCCTGGCGCAGCGCGTCGATCGGCTGCAGCGCGCCGGCTTCCTCGTAGTGCCAGAACGTCCAGCCGTTGCAGGCGTCGAGACCCTGCACCTTGGCGCCCATTCGGTGGATCGAGGCCTGCTCGCCGCCATGGCTAAGCGATCCGTCGGCCTGCACCGTCGCCATCCAGCGGCGCCTGGTATCGGTCAGCGTCGCGCCGGGCTTCAATAGCCCGCTTTCGAGCAGCGTCACGAAGGCGACGCGCGGTTCGGCGCGCTTGGAGGCGACGATCTTCAGGGTGGCGAGATCGGCCTGTTCGACGGCATCGATGCGCGCCATTGCGGCGTCGATATAGGCCTGCTCGCGATCGATGCCGATGAAGCGGCGGCCGAGGCGCTTGGCGACCGCACCGGTCGTGCCGGAGCCGAAGAACGGGTCGAGCACCACGTCGCCGGGCTTCGTCGACGACATCAGCACGCGGGCAAGCAGCGCTTCGGGCTTCTGGGTCGGATGGACCTTGTCGCCGTTGTCGTCCTTCAGGCGCTCGCCGCCGGTGCAGATCGGGAACAGCCAGTCGGAGCGCATCTGCAGGTCGTCATTGGCCGCCTTCAGCGCCTCGTAGTTGAAGGTGTAGCCCTTGGCGTTCTGGTCGCGCGACGCCCAGATCATCGTCTCGTGGGCGTTCTGGAAGCGGCGGCCGCGGAAATTCGGCATCGGGTTGGTCTTGCGCCAGATCACGTCGTTGAGGATCCAGAAGCCGAGATCCTGCAGGCTGGCGCCGACGCGGAAGATGTTGTGATAGGAGCCGATCACCCAGATCGTGCCGGACGGCTTCAGCACGCGGCGCGCGGCGAGCAGCCAGGCGCGGGTGAAGGCGTCATAGGCCGCAAAGGAATCGAACTGGTCCCAGTGATCGTCGACCGCGTCGACCTTCGACTGGTCGGGCCGGTGCAGGTCGCCGTCGAGCTGCAGGTTGTAGGGCGGATCGGCGAAGATGACGTCCACCGATTTTTCCGGAAGGCTTTCCAGCGCCGCGACACAGTCGCCCTTGATGATCGTGTCGAGGACATCGGCGATCGAGCGGGACGGAGACGCATTCTTCGGAGCCGCGGCGGGACCCGTGGAGGCAAGGCGAACGACAGACATGATACACCCGGTTTACGCAAAACAACTGGGGTGCATGGTTACCCATCAGGGTGAATGCAGCGTTAGGAAACGTGGTTAACGCTTTGTGAAACGTATCGTTTCCGGACCGTCGAACCTGGAAACGGCCGGAATTCAGGCCGTCTCCTCTTTCGATCAGCGATGCGGCGCGAAGGCGCTCACGGCGTATTGTAGGGGCCTTCGTCGAAGCCGACGAGAACCTGCAGCGACGGCGTCTTCGGCGCCGGCACCACCACCTGTTCGTCCTTGTAGATGAACTGCGTCGCCTCGCCGCCCGCCGGAACGGCGACCTGGATCTTGCCGAGTTGCGAATACGGCACGTTCTCGCCCTGTTTGACGACGACGCGGACGGGCAGTTCGAGACTGCCGGCGGCGCCCTTCGGACCGAAGACGACGCGACCCGCCGCGGCAACCTGCATGTAGAGATTTCCGGCCTCGTATTTGCAGGTACGCGTTACGTCGGTGATCGTCGCCTGGTAGATGATCTCGTCCGGATCGTCCTTCTTGCCCTTCGTGTAGGTGCGCAGGATCGCCGTGCCCTCGAGCAGGGTCACACGCGGGCAGTAGGCGCGCAGATCGTCGACGGTCAGGGTCTCGTCGCCGGGTTTTGCCCCGCCAAGCGTGTCGGCCACTTTCGCCGTCTGGCACGACGCCAGCGCAACGAGACTGAACAGAACGCCGATACGCGCTATTCCCGCAATTCTTGCAAAACGCATGATGAACCCGTTATCCCGAAAAACCATCCAAAGTCCCCTGCCTTACCAACACGAAAATGGCAATCATGCGGTGGCGGGCGCAACTTCCATACTCTTGTTTGGCTAGTCAATGGCCGCGAACGTCCTTCGGTCTTTAGAAGCGGTCGGATTTCGGCTAAGCAGCGCGGGAAAAAAGCGCTACAAGCGCGCAGACAAAAAGTGAGCGAACCCAAGTGAACTATATCTCGACCCGCGGTCAGGCGCCCGTCCTCGGTTTCTGCGACACCATGCTTGCGGGTCTCGCAAGCGACGGCGGGCTTTATGTGCCCGAGACATGGCCGCATTTTTCCACCGCGGAAATCCGCGCGATGCGGGGCAAGTCCTACGAGGAGATCGCGGTCACGGTGATGTGGCCCTTCGTCGAGGGCGAGATCGAGAGGGATATCTTCGAAAAAATCGTGCGCGAGGCCTATGCGACCTTCCGCCACGAAGCCGTCTGCCCGCTGGTGCAAACCGGCGCCAACGAGTTCGTGCTCGAACTCTTTCACGGCCCGACGCTGGCCTTCAAGGACGTCGCGATGCAGCTGATCGGGCGGCTGATGGACCATGTGCTGGGGACGCGCGACGAGCGCGCGACCATCGTCGGCGCGACCTCGGGCGATACCGGCGGCGCGGCGATCGAGGCTTTCGCCGGACGCGACCGCACCGACATCTTCATCCTGTTTCCGAAAGGCCGCGTCTCGCCGGTGCAGCAGCGCCAGATGACGAGCAGTTCCGCATCGAACGTGCACGCGCTCGCCATCGAAGGCAATTTCGACGACTGCCAGTCGCTGCTGAAGGACATGTTCAACCATGTTGCCTTCCGCCAGTCGGTGAAGCTGTCCGGCGTGAACTCGATCAACTGGGCGCGGATCATGGCGCAGGTGGTCTATTACTTCACCTCGGCGCTGTCGCTCGGCGGGCCGGACCGGCCGATCTCCTACACCGTGCCGACGGGCAATTTCGGCGACATCTTCGCCGGCTACGTCGCCAAACAGATGGGATTGCCGATGGAAACGCTGGTCATCGCGACCAACGACAACGACATCCTGGCGCGCACGCTTTCGACCGGCGTCTACGAGATGCGCAACGTGGTCAAGACGACCTCGCCGTCGATGGATATCCAGATCTCGTCCAATTTCGAGCGGCTGCTGTTCGACGCGAGCGGACGCGACGACGCGCAGGTGCGCGCCGCGATGGCGAATTTGAAGCAGGCGCACCGCTTTGAACTGCCGGAAAAGACGCTTGCCGCTATCCGCGGCGGCTTCGCGGCCGGAACGGCGCATGTCTCCGAAACCGCGCAAACGATCCGCCACGTGAACGAGAAATCCGGCTACCTGCTCGATCCGCATACCGCGATCGGCGTGCATGTCGCACGGCACGCCGCAAAGGGCGCCGCGCCCATGGTGGTGCTCGGCACGGCCCACCCGGCGAAATTCCCGGCGGCCGTCAAGGAGGCCTGCGGTGCCGATCCGGCGCTGCCCGACTGGCTTTCCGACCTGATGGACCGTCACGAAAGCTTCACGGAGCTTCCATCTGACCTAAAAATAGTGGAAGATCACATTACCCGGCACGCGCGAGCGGCAAATTGACTTTGCGCGGCCGATTGTGAGGAAGCGTACGGCCGTATCCCGGCCAGTCCAGGGAGCTTGCATATGATAGTAGAGACGACCCGTCTCTCCAACGGAATTACCGTTGCCACTCAGCGTTTCGAACATGTCGAGAGTGTAGCGCTCGGGGTCTGGATCAAGGCCGGATCCCGCAACGAACTGGAAAACGAGCACGGCATCGCGCATATGCTCGAACACATGGCCTTCAAGGGCACGGCGCGGCGCGATGCCCGCACCATCGCCGAGGAAATCGAAAATGTCGGCGGCGAGATCAACGCCGGCACAAGCGTCGAGACCACATCCTATTTCGTCCGCGTGCTGAAGGACGACGTCCCGCTCGCCATGGATCTGCTCTCCGACATCCTGCAGAATTCGAAATTCGACGAGGACGAGCTGGAGCGCGAGAAGCACGTCATCCTGCAGGAACTGGGCGCCGCCAACGACACGCCCGATGACGCCGTCTTCGACCGTTTCACCGAAGCGGCCTTCCGGCACCAGCCGATCGGACGCGCCATCCTCGGCACCCGAGACACCATCACCTCGTTCACGCCCGACCAGATCCGCGCCTATATCGACCGTGAATATTGCGGCGAGCGCATGGTGATCGCGGCAACGGGCGCGATCGATCACGACGCCTTCGTCAAGCTGGTGGAACGCCATTTCGGCGCCGTCCAGGCGAAACCGCGCGGCAAGGCCGTCTCGCTTGCCAACTATATCGGCGGCGATTACCGCGAGCACCGCCCGCTGCAGGACACGCAGTTCCTGCTCGGCTTCGAGGGCCGCGCCTATCATGTACGCGATTTCTACGCCTCACAGGTTCTCGCCATGCTTCTCGGCGGAGGCATGTCGTCGCGCCTGTTCCAGGAAGTACGCGAGAAACGCGGCATCTGCTACTCGATCTACGCCTTCCACTGGGGCTTTTCGGATACCGGGATTTTCGGCATCCACGCGGCGACGGAACCAGGCGATCTCGACGAACTGGTGCGCCTTGTCCTGGCCGAACTGCGCCGTGCCGCCGAGGACATCGACACGCCCGAACTGGAACGCGCCCGGGCGCAGTTTCGTGCCAGCCTGTTGATGTCGGGCGAAAGCGCGCCCAGCCGCGCCGGCCAGATCGCGCGCCAAATCCTGCTGTTCGGCCGTCCGATCCCCAACGAGGAACTGCTCGACCGGCTCGACAAGCTGACCGTGGAGCGCCTGCGCGGTCTCGCCGGACGGCTGTTCACGTCATCGGCTCCGACTGTTTCGGCCATTGGCCCGGTCGACCAGTTGATGGATATCGACACGATGCGTACGGGGCTCACGTCTGGCGCAGTGTCCGACGTTTACGATTCATCTCGCGCCGGCATGCAACTCGCCGTCGGCTAACCGCTCTCCGTTGCTGACCAACCCGGTGCCGGACATGATCGCCTTTCCATTTCGAGGCACGCGCCAGCAGATCATCACCGGCAGGAACGTTTATCTGCGTTATCCGGACATGTCGGACCATGGCGAGTGGGCCGCGCTGCGCGCCGAGAGCGCCTCTTTCCTGCGCCCATGGGAGCCGGCCTGGCCGGACGACGATCTCGAGAAGGCCGCGTTCCGGACGCGCATTCGCCGCTACAACCAGGAAATCGCATCGGGTTCCGGCTTCCCGTTCTTTATCTGCGACCGCCGGAACGGTGCGATTCTCGGCGGTATCACGCTCGGCAATGTTCGCCGCGGCGTCTCGCAATGCGGCCAGATCGGCTACTGGATCGGGGAGCGCTACAAGGGCAACGGGATCATGAGCGAGGCGCTTGCGATCCTGTGCGACCATGCTTTCGCCCAATTCGGATTGCACCGCCTTGAAGCGGCCTGTATCCCGGACAATACACGCTCGATCCGCATTCTGGAGAAGGCCGGATTCGCACGCGAGGGATATTTGCGGTCTTATTTGAAGATCAATGGTATATGGCGCGACCATGTGCTTTACGCGCGCATCAATCCGCGCCACGAGCGCGTCGGCGCGCCGGTGGAACAAGGTGAGACGGTTTGAAGGAATTGATCGGGAAAACGGAATGCCGCAGCGGCTTTCGCCTGCTGCGCATCTGTGCGACGTTTCTCGTTGCGCTGACCGCGATCCTGACAACGCTCGCCGTGCCGGCATCCGCCGTCGAACCGATCTCGATCGGCCGCAATTCCGAAGCGCTTGATCTCTCGCGCGCCGTCACAATCTACCGCAACAAGGGCGAAACCTTCCGGATTTCGACCGCGCCGGGCATCGACGGCATCGTGCGCACGATCGAGGTTCAGGCGACGCAGCCGGGAACCGACGGCCACTGGGCCGTCTTCGCGCTCGCCAATACGACCGAAACCCAGATCGACCGACTGATCGTCGCGCCGCATTTCCGGCTCGTCGGCTCGCATTTCTTCTGGCCGGACCTCGGCTCCAAGAGAATCGTCGCGATCACGCCGAGCGAGGGCTTCGCGCTCGACCGGGTGGAAAGCCGTGACGCCGACATTTTCTCGATCACGCTCAATCCCGGCGCGGTCGTCACCTTCGTGGCCGAACTCGCCTCGCCGAACCTGCCGCAGGTCTATCTGTGGGAAGCCGACCAGTACAAGGACATCGTCAACTCCTACACGCTCTACCGCGGCATCGTGCTCGGCATCTCCGGCCTGCTGGCCCTGTTCCTGACGATCCTGTTCGTCGTGCGCGGCACGTCGATGTTCCCGGCCGCGGCGGCGCTCGCCTGGGCCGTGCTCGCCTATATCTGCGTCGATTTCGGCTTCATCGACCGGTTCTTCGACGTGCCCGTCGCCGACATCCGAACGTGGCGGGCGATGAGCGAGGTGTCGCTGGCGGCGACGCTGGCGCTGTTCCTGTTCACCTATCTCAATCTCAACCGCTGGCACGAGCACCTCAGCTACGGCGCGATCGCCTGGGTGCTGGGGATCGCCGGCCTGTCCGCGCTCGTCCTTTACGATCCGGCGCTCGCCTCCGGCATCGCACGGTTCTCGCTTGCCGTGACCGCGGTGTTCGGACTGGCGCTGATCGTCGTCTTCGCCTGGCGCGGCTTCGACCGCGCGATCATGCTGGTGCCCGCATGGGCGCTGCTGATCGCATGGATCGCGGCCGGATACATGACGATATCCGGCCAGATCGACAATGACATCATCCAGCCGGCGCTTGCCGGCGGTCTCGTCCTGATTGTCCTGCTGATCGGCTTCACCGTCATGCAGAACGCCTTTTCGGGCGGCGCCTTCCAGCAGAACCTGTTGTCCAATGTCGAGCGCCAGGCGCTCGCGGTGAAGGGGTCCGGCGGCATCGTGTGGGACTGGGACGTTGGCCGCGACAAGCTTTCGACGACGCCGGATCTCGCCGCGGTGATCGGCTTCGGCGCCGGCACGTTGCAGGGACAGCCGAAGAACTGGCTGCCCTATATCCATTCCGACGACCGCGACCGCTTTCGCATGACGCTCGATTCCGTGCTGGAAAAGAAGCGCGGCAAGATCGACATGGCGATGCGCCTGCGCGGTCCCGACAATCATTACAGCTGGTACTCGGTGCGCGCGCGGCCAGTCGTCGGGGCGAATGGTGAAGTGATCCGCTGCATCGGCACGATCATCGATGTCAGCGACCAGAAGCGTGCCGAGGAGCGGCTGCTGCACGATGCCGTGCACGACAACCTGACCGGATTGCCGAACCGCGAACTGTTCATGGACCGGCTGCGCAACGCGATCGCGATCGCCAATGTCGACGAGGCGATGCGCCCGACCACGCTGATCGTCGATATCGACCGGTTCCGGCAGGTCAACGAGTCGATCGGCATGGCGGCCGGCGATACGCTGCTGATCACCATCGCCCGGCGGCTGCGCCGCCTGCTCAGGCCGCACGACACGCTGGCGCGGATCTCCGGCAACCAGTTCGGCATCATTCTCCTGTCGGAGACCGATCCCGGCCGGATCGCGGGTTTCGCGGACGCCGTGAAAAAGACGATCAAGGCGCCGATCTCGTTTGCCGAACGCCAGATCATCCTGACGACCTCGATCGGCCTTGCCACCTGGACGCAGGCGCGCTCGCAGGACGAGGACCTGTTCGGCGACGCCGAGCTGGCGCTGTTCCAGGCCAAGCGTTTCGGCGGCGACCGCGTCGAACCGTTCCGTCCGGCCTTCCGCACCTCCGGCTCCGACAAGCTGCAGCTCGAATCCGATCTCCGGCGCGCCATCGAGCGCGGCGAGATCTCGCTCGCCTACCAGCCGATCGTCCATGCCGGTTCGCTCGACGTCGCCGGTTTCGAGGCGCTGATGCGCTGGAACCACCCGCGCCGCGGCGAGATCCAGCCGTCGGAATTCATCGCGGTGGCGGAACGCTCCGACCTGATCGTCGAACTCGGCAACCACGCGCTCGAACTGGCGATGCGCCAGCTGATGGACTGGGACCTGGCACTGCCCGATGCCGGGCTGTTCCTCTCGGTCAACGTGTCGAGCCAACAGGTGATGATGCGCGATTTCGCCAACACGCTGTCGGGCATGCAGGCGCGTTTCTCGTCGCGCCGCCACAAGCTGCGCCTGGAGATCACCGAGACGGTGCTGATGCAGAATCCCGAGCACAATGCGCGCGTGCTGGAACGGGTCAAGGCGCTCGGCATCGGTCTCGCGATGGACGATTTCGGCACCGGCTATTCGTCGCTCGCCTATCTGCAGCAGTTCCCCTTCGACACGATCAAGCTGGACCAGTCGCTGGTGCGCAACGACTGGACGCAGCGTGACATCCTTCTGCAGTCGGTCATTTCGATGGCGAACAATCTCGGGCTCGCGACCGTCGCCGAGGGCGTCGAAAACATGGACGACGTGCGCAAGCTCGAAGAGATGGGTTGCAAGTATATCCAGGGCTTCGTCGCCGGCGCGCCGGTGACAGCCGAAGCCGCGACGGAACTCGTCATGACGCAAAACCCGGTCGTCACCAACGACGACGCGGCGGCCGAATAATCAATTCAAGGGATCAGGCGTGGCCGCAATCGGCCACGAAATGGGCGGGCTGGATGCCGGCGGCGCGCAGCAGGCGCTCGTATTTCGTGTCGTGGTCCTGGTCGAAGACGAGGCGCGGATCGGCCTCGAGCGTCAGCCAGCTGTTTTCCATCATCTCGGTTTCGAGCTGCCCCGGCCCCCAACCTGAATAGCCGAGCGAGATCGCGCATTGTTGTGGCCCCTGCCCGCTGGCGATCATGCGCAGGACCTGGGTCGTGGAGGTGAGGAAAACGGATTCGGAAATCGGGATCGTCGCCTCGCCGCAATAATCGGCGGAATGCAGCACGAAGCCACGATGCTCATCCACCGGCCCGCCATGGCCGATCGGCGCATGTGCCACGCTGTTCGGCATATGGGGCATCGCGCTGTCGTCGAAGACGTCGGTCTGTTCGACGAGGTCCCAGAATGTCATGCCGCGCGGCTTGTTGACGACGAAACCCATCGCGCCCTCTTCGTTGTGGGCGCACACGTAAATGATCGTCTGAGCGAAAAAGGACGTCGACAACGACGGCATGGCAACGAGGAACTTGCCCTCGAACTGCCCGCACCCGGTCGAATATTTCCGTTTCGTCAGAATTTCCATGACAGAAAGCGTAACATCGCTTTCCGATTTGGTCAGCAACTTTTGTCGGCGCGCGATTCGGCGGCGATTCCCGTTCTCTCACAAAGAGTTGAGACGCATCACCGGCAAAATTCATTTGCCAAACGAACGGGTTGGTATCACCAAATGGTCATGGCTTTTTCCCCGTATTCAAAATTCCCGGTCATTATTGCCATTTCGTGCGCACTCTCACCGCAACCGGTCATGGCCGCGGCATCGCACTGGGAAGAGACGGATGGCGGGCGGCTGAGGATCGTCACCGAGCCGTGGCAAGCGGGCATGACGACGCTGCGCGGGGCGCTGCAGATCGAGCTCGAACCGGGCTGGAAGACCTATTGGCGCGAACCGGGATCGGCAGGCATTCCGCCGCAGGTTGCGGTCGCCGGCGAGGCGGCGCAGGTGGCAATCCATTTCCCGGTCCCGAACTGGGTCGACGACGATTACGGATCGTGGGCGGGCTACAAACATCCGGTAACGTTGCCGCTGACATTCACGCTCGCCAAGGACAGTTCCTCGCGCGATATCTCGGCGGACGTGTTCCTCGGCATCTGCAAGGAGATCTGCATTCCGGTCGCTGCGCATTTCGAGGTGCCGTTGACCGTCTCGACGGGCAGCAGCCTGCAGACGATGCAAGTCGACGCAGCCTTCGCCGCCCTGCCCGGCGGCAATTCCGAGGCGCTGTCGATCGGCGTTCCGTCATGGACCGAGGAGGGCAAGCTGGAGGTCAGCCTCGCCCACCGGGGCGGCGCTGGCGAGGCGCAGCTGTTCCTCTCCGCCGGCGCCGAGCATCAGTTCCGCAAGCCGGTGGCGGTATCCGACGACGGCACCACGACGGTGTTTCGCGCCGACCCGCTTTTCGACCCCGACAAGGGCGGCGACGTGGAGATGATCGTTGCTGCGCGGCGCGGCGACGATACCGCCGAGACAACTTTGCGGATGCCCGCTCCCTTTTAGCCGGGGGCCTCTTCCCATTTGCCGCGGATAAGTTATTTCCTTTGGTATAAGTTTCCATGGAGTATGCGATGCCCATCAAGACCGGTGACAAGTTGCCCGCGGCGACACTGAAGGTGATTACAGATGACGGGCCGGTCGACATGACCACCGACAACCTGTTCGGCGGCAAGAAGGTCGTCGTGTTCGGCGTTCCCGGCGCTTTCACGCCGACCTGTTCGCGCAATCATCTGCCTGGCTTCATCGAGAACCACGACATCATCCTTGCCAAGGGCATCGACGACATCATCTGCGTCTCGGTCAACGACCATCACGTGATGAAGGCCTGGGCGGAAGCGTCCGGCGCGGCGGGCAAGATCCGCTTCGTGGCCGACTGGGACGCGGCCTTTACAAAGGCGCTCGGCCTCGACGCCGAACTTGGCGTGCTCGGGCTGCGCTCTGTGCGCTATTCGATGATCGTCGACGACGGAACGGTTACCGCGCTCAATGTCGAGGAAAGCCGCGGCGTGACGACGTCCGGCGCCGCCGCGCTGCTGGAACAGCTCGGCGAGTGAACCCCAGTCCGCCCCGATCACGACATCGGCGATGGTGAAGCCTTCCGGGCCGTTGACGGTGACATTTGTCTCGGCACAGTCGGCGCGCTCGTTTTCGCGGCCGCGCCTTGTTTCGCCGCAAAACAGTCGTTTTGTCTGTGGAGTTTCACGGCGCAACCCCGTCAACAGCCGGGGAAGCGCAAACTGTCGGCCAGCCCGAAATTCCTTCCGGGACTTTTCATGACCAATGCCTCAAACCCGCCGAAGCTTCGAATTGCCGTGCTTTTCGGCGGGCGATCCGCGGAACACGACGTGTCGGTGCTGTCGGCGACGAACGTGATGCGCGCTCTGGATCCGGCCAGATATGACGCGGTGCCCGTCTTCATCACCCGCGACGGAAAGTGGCTTTTGAGTTCGTTCGCAGACGGCGAATTGTCGAAGCCGGAGAACGGAAGCGAGGTCTGTCTCGTTCCCGGCGGAGACGGGCGGATGATCGCGGTTGCGGCCGATGCCGCCGTTCGTGACCTGCCGAAGATCGACATCCTGTTTCCGGTCCTGCACGGCATGCACGGCGAGGATGGCTCGGTGCAGGGACTTGCCGAAGTCGCCGGCGTCCCGCTCGCCGGATGCGGCATTCTCGGCTCGGCGGTCGCGCTCGACAAGGACATCGCCAAGCGGCTGCTCGACGCGGCGGGTCTGGACACGGCGCGCTCGATCACCATTCACCGGTCCGCCCCGCCCTCCTTCGCCGATCTCGAAAGCGCGCTCGGACTGCCGGTCTTCATCAAGCCGGCGCGGCAGGGATCGTCGGTCGGCGTCAGCAAGGTGGCGACGGAAGGCGAATTCGAGGCCGCGCTCGCGGAGGGCTTCAGGCATGACCGCAAGCTGCTCGCGGAGGAGTTCATCGCCGGCCGCGAAATCGAATGCGGCGTGCTGGAGGATACGGCCGGCGGGCTGTTCGTCTCGCGCCCGGGTGAAATCGTGCCGGCGGAGAGCCACGGCTTCTACAGCTACGACGCGAAATATGTCGACGAAAGCGGCGCGGCGCTGAAGGTGCCGGCGGAGCTGCCGCAGGAGATCGAGAGCCGCCTGCGCGAGATCGCCGGAAAAGCGTTCAGGGCGACCGGTTGCGACGGCATGGCGCGCGTCGATTTCTTCGTCACCGCCGACATGCGGCTCCTCGTCAACGAGATCAACACGATTCCCGGGCTTCACCGACATCTCGATGTATTCCAAGGCGATGGCGGCAAGCGGCGTCAGCTATCCCGAAATCATCGACCGGCTGGTCGAGCACGGGCTCGCACGAGCGGGCCGGTGATGCCCGTCAGCGCGGGAACGCCGGCTATTTCTTGAACGGCTTCATGCCCTCGCGCGCCAGTTCGTCGGCGCGCTCGTTTTCGGGATGGCCGGCATGGCCCTTGATCCAGTGCCACTTGATCTCGTGGCGGCGCGACAGTTCGTCGAGTTCCTGCCAGAGTTCGGCGTTCTTGACCGGCTTTTTGGCCGCCGTTTTCCAGCCGTTGCGCTTCCAGCCGTGGATCCAGCCGGAAATGCCGTCCTTGACGTAGGATGAATCCGTGTAGAGTTCGACGCTGTGCGGGCCGCCCTTCAGCGCCTCAAGCGCGCGGATCGCAGCAAGCAGTTCCATGCGGTTGTTGGTGGTCTCCGCCTCGCCGCCGTTCAGCTCTTTCTCGGCACCGTTCCAGCGCAGGATTGCGCCCCAGCCGCCCGGCCCCGGATTGCCAGAGCAAGCGCCATCGGTGAAGATCTCGATCGTCTTGGTCTGCGCCATGTCCGTCATCAGTCGAGCCCGTATTCGCTGGCCGCGCGGATGGCGCGGTGGAAGCGCATCTTGGCGAGATATTCGAGCGGATCCTTCTTGACGACGAGCGACCCTTCCGGGGTCATCACCCAGTCGTAGAGGCGCGTCAGCATGAAGCGCATTGCGGCGCCCGCCGAGAGGATCGGCAGGGCCGCCATCTCGGCGTCCGACAGCCGGCGCACCGCGTTGTAGGCATTCAGGAGCGCGCGGCCCTTGGTAATGTTGAAGGCGTGGTCGCGCTCGAAGCACCAGGCGTTGAGGCAGACCGCGATGTCATAGGCGAGCGCATCGTTGCAGGCGAAATAGAAGTCGATGAAACCGGACAGCCTGTCGCCGAGGAAGAAGACGTTGTCCGGGAACAGGTCGGCATGGATGACGCCTTCGGGCAGGTCGCGCGGCCATTCGGTTTCCAGCCGATCGAGCAGCGCTTCCGTCTCGGGGCGCAGCGCCGAGTCGATGGCGTCGGCATGGTCACGCGATTTCTCCCAGAGCGGACGCCAGTTTTCGACCGTCAGGCCGTTGCGGCGCGTCAACGCGAAGCCCTCGCCCGCCAGGTGCATCTCCGCCATGCCGCGGCCGACCTCGGCGCAGTGCTGCGGCTGCGGACGGCGCAGCCAGATGCCTTCCAGGAAGGTCGCCATCGCGGCCGGCCGGCCGGCGAGTTCGCCGAGCATCGCGCCGTCGCGGCGATGCACCGGCAGCGGGCACGAGACGCCGCGTTCGGCAAGGTGCTGCATCAGGCCGAGAAAGAACGGCAGGTCGTCCCGGTTCACGCGCTTTTCGTAAAGCGTCAGGATGTACTGGCCGGTCGTGGTGTGGACCATGAAATTGGAGTTTTCGACACCCTCTGCGATGCCTCGATAGGATTGCAGCGCGCCGACGTCATATTGTTCCAGGAACGCGCCGAGTTCGGCTTCGGTGATATCGGTGTAGACGGCCATGGATCAGTTGTCCGCCCCGTGCAGAAAAGCCATGTCGGAGGCGGCGAGCCCGGTGTCGCGCAGGTCGCGCATGACGGGGAAGTTCTCGGTCTCCTCGACGGTCATCGCGATGTCGACGGTGACGTCGAACCGGTCGCGGAAGGCGTCGACGATCTCCCGGACGACGATTTCGGGCGCCGAGGCGCCGGCGGAAACGCCGATCGTGGCGATGTCCGCCATGCGCTCCCAGTCGATCTCCCCGGCGCGCTGGACGAGCACGGCATCGGCCGCGCCGTGGCGCTTGGCGACCTCGACAAGACGGCGCGAATTGGACGAGTTCGGCGCGCCGACGATCAGGAACATGTCGGTTCCGGGCGCCGCCATCTTGACCGCCTCCTGGCGGTTGGTGGTGGCGTAACAGATCGATTCCGAGGACGGCGCGGTCAGTTTCGGGAAGCGGCTCTCGAGTGCCGCGACGATGTCGGCGGTGTCGTCGACGGACAGCGTCGTCTGCGTCACATAGCCGAGCTGAGCCTCGTCGGGAACCGCGAGGTCGGCGACCTGGTCGACCGTCTCGACCAGCGTTACGGACCCCTCGGGAAGCTGCCCCATCGTGCCGACGACCTCCGGGTGGCCGGCATGGCCGATCAGCAGGACGTGGCGGCCGAGGCGCTGATGGCGCATCGCCTGCTTGTGCACCTTGGAGACGAGCGGGCACGTCGCGTCGAGATAGAACATGTGCCGGTTCTCGGCATCCGCCGGCACCGATTTCGGCACGCCATGGGCGGAGAAGACGACCGGCCTGTCCTTGTGTTCCGCCGGGATATCGGAGAGTTCCTTGACGAAGACCGCGCCGCGCTCGCGCAGACCGTCGACCACGAAGCGGTTGTGCACGATCTCGTGGCGGACATAGACCGGCGCGCCGTATTTCTTCAGCGCCAGCACGACGATCTGGATCGCCCGGTCGACACCGGCGCAGAACCCGCGCGGTTCGCACAGACGGATGGTCAGCGGAGGCTTCTGGGAAATGTTCATTCGAATGTCCCGGTTCGTTGCCGATTTGGAAGTCGCGGCCGGAGAAGTCAAGCCGGAGGCGTTCCCGGCACCGCTTGTCACCGGCGATATTCGTTCGGGGCGACGGGCGTTCAGTTGCGCGTCCGGCGCCAGACCAGCAGGCCGGAGATCACGAAAAGCACCGCCGCCAGCCCGTACCATGTCACGGCGTATTGCAGATGGTTGTTCGGCAGGTCGATGATCGTCACGCCGCCAATCGGCAGTTTTGCCGGATCGGGATACGGACCGGCATCGATGAAGACCGGCAGGACGGTCTCGCCGCCCAGTCCCGCCGCAGCCGTCATCGCGGCGAGATCCTTCCAGTAATACTGGTTCTTTTCGGGCACGTTGTCGGGAACCAGGAAAGACGGTTTGGCGGCCAGCGGCAGGCGCGCCAGTCCGGAGATCTGCTGCGGCCCCTGCGGCTGGCTGTCCGGACGGCTGGCCGGATCCTTGCGGTCATACGGCACGAAACCGCGATTGACGAAGACGACGTCTCCGTCGCCGGTGCGCAGCGGCGCATAGATGTTCCATCCCGACGCGCCGTTCCAGGTCGACAGGACGTGTTCCTCCACGCCGGGGATGAAAATGCCGCTGACGGTCACCGGGAGATATTCGATGTCCTCGCCCGCCTGTTTGCGCGCCAGCGCGTCCGCCAGCGGAACGGGACCGGCATGGATGCGCTGGTCGATCGTCGCGAGGAGGTTCTCCTTCCAGGCGAGCCTGCGCACCTGCCAGTTGCCGAGCGAGACGAGGATGGCGAGCGCGACAAGCGTCGCCACGACGAGGGCCCAGGGGAACCCCTTCGTCTTTTCCTTTGCGGCGGTTTGCGCGTTCAAAACAGTCTCCCGAAAAGCGAAGGGGCGATCGTGACGACCGCCCCTCCCGTCTGTTTCGACCTGATCGGATCAGCCCTGCGCGATCGGCGCGCCCCAGGAACCCCAGACATAGATCGAGAAGAACAGGAACAGCCACACGACGTCGACGAAGTGCCAGTACCAGGCGGCCGCCTCGAAGCCGAAATGCTGTTTCGGCGTGAAGTCGCCGGCCATGGCGCGCAGCAGGCAGACGAGCAGGAAGATCGTGCCGATCAGGACATGGAAGCCATGGAAACCGGTCGCCATGAAGAAGGTCGCGCCGTAGAGCGAACCGGAGAATTCGAACGGCGCATGGGCATATTCGTAGGCCTGCACGCTGGTGAACAGGACGCCGAGCGCGACGGTGAGCGCGAGACCCCATTTCAGGCCGGAGCGGTCGCCATGCAGCAGCGCGTGGTGCGCCCAGGTGACGGTGGTGCCGGAGAGCAGCAGGATCACGGTGTTGTAGAGCGGCAGGTGCAGCGGATCGAGGACCTCGAGGCCCTTGGGCGGCCAGGTTCCGCCGGTATAGGCGAGACGGGCGACCTCGTTCGCCTGGTCGTAGAACAGGCTGGCGTCGAAGACGGCCCAGAACCAGGCGACGAAGAACATCACCTCGGAGGCGATGAACATGATCATGCCGTAGCGCAGGTGCAGCGAGACGACCTTGGTGTGATGGCCCTGATGGGCTTCCTTGATGGTGTCACCCCACCAGCCGAACATGGTGTAGAGCACGATCAGCAGGCCGATGAAGAACAGCCACGGATTGGACAGCGGAATGCCGAGCAGGGCGAATTCGTTGCCCTTCAGCGCCTGCATCCAGCCGATGCCGCCGATCGCCATGAGCAGCGCGCCGATCGAGCCGAAGAGCGGCCACGGGCTCGGATCGATGATATGATAATCATGATGTTTGGTGTGTGCGTCGGCCATATGGCTATCCCCGGTTTATTGTATCGTTTTCTTAACGTCGCCGTCCGTGACTGATTGCGCAACGGGCTTGGGATCGTCAACTGGAAAGAGTGTGTAGGACAGGGTGATCGTGTTTATGTCCTTCAGTTCGGGCACATTCACGATGTCCGGATCGATGAAGAAGACGACCGGCATGTCCTTTTCCTCGCCCGGCTTCAGCGTCTGCTCGGTAAAGCAGAAACACTGGATCTTGTTGAAATAGGCGCCGGCCTGCTGCGGGGTGACGTTGAACGCCGCCGTCCCCGTCTCGCTGTGGCTGGCGAGGTTCTTGGCCCAGTAGGCGATCTGGGTCGATTCGCCGATCTTCATGGTCACACTGCGCTGCTCGGGCCGGAACTTCCAGTTGATACCCGGGCTGGTGTTGGCGTCGAAGCGCACGGTGATCGTCTTGTCGAGGACCACGCCCGTCGGCGCGTTGACGCGCTGCGTCGTGCCGCCATAGCCGGTGACCTGGCAGAAAATCTTGTAAAGCGGAACCGATGCGTAGGCCATCCCGATCATGCCGACGAAGACGCCGAGGCAGATCGAGGCAATGAGCCCGTTCCTGCGCCCCTGGTTCACCGTTTTCTTCGTTTCCGTCGTCATCCGCGCTTCATCCCTACATCGGCCGGCTGAACAGCGCGCCACCCATTTTCGCCCACGAGCCGACATAGACGATGATGACGAAGGCGGCGAGAACCAGCCCGATCGCGACGGACCGGCGACGCTGCGCCTTTTTCTGCGCGTTGGTCATTTCGACCAGTTCCGGCTTGTTGTCGGCCATTGCCATCACCCCGCGAGCGCCATGGATACGAGCGCCTCGGCGAGCATCACCGAGAACAGCGCTGCAAGGTAGACGAGCGAAAAGCCGAACATCTTCTTGGCCGGGACCATCGTCGCGTCGCCGTCCTCCATGCGCCAGACCGCAACGGCATGGCGAAGGAAGTTGGCGCCGAGCACGATCGCCGTCACGCCATAGGCGGGACCGGCAAACCCGAGCGGCCAGGGCGCCGCGGCAACCGCCACCAGAACGACGGAATAAAGGAGGATCTGCAGCTTGGTGTGGCGCTCGCCGGCGACATTCGGCAGCATCGGCACGTTCGCCATGTCGTAGTCGCGCAGCTTGAACAGCGCCAACGCCCAGAAATGCGGCGGCGTCCACAGGAAGATGATCAGGAACAGGATCACGCTTTCGATGCTGACCGAGCCGGTCACGGCGGCCCAGCCGATCATCGGCGGGAAGGCTCCGGCAGCACCGCCGATGACGATGTTCTGCGGCGTCGAGCGCTTCAGCCACATCGTATAGACGACGGCGTAGAAGAAGATCGTGAAGGCAAGCAGCCCGCCCGCGACCCAGTTGGTCAGCGTGCCGAGCGTCAGGACGGAGAAGACCGACAGCGTCAGGCCGAAGGCCAACGCCTCGCCACGGGTGACCTTGCCGGTCGGGATCGGGCGCTTTGCCGTGCGCGTCATCACGGCGTCGATGTCGGCGTCATACCACATGTTGAGCGCACCGGAGGCGCCGCCGCCGACGGCGATGGCGAGGATGGCGATCAGCGCTGTCATCGGATGGATATGCGCCGGCGCCAGCACCATGCCGACAAAGGCCGTGAACACGACAAGCGACATCACGCGCGGCTTGAGAAGCGCGAAATAATCCCCGGGCAGCGCCTCGGAGACCAGCGTTTCGTTGCTTTCGATGTTTTCGACTAACGCCATGCTGTTTTTGCCAAGCCCATGCCGGGCCGTTGTTCGGCCCCTAATGGACCTTTGATGCTCGCTGCCCGGGAACGATCGCCCGGGCAGCATTTTCCGATGTCAGGTGCCGGCCCCTACTTGATGCGCGGCAGCTGTTCCCACTGGTGGTACGGCGGCGGCGAAGACAGCTGCCATTCCAGCGTCGTCGCGCCTTCGCCCCACGGATTGGCGCCGGCTTCGCGCTTCTTGGCGAAGGCTTCGAACACGCCATAGAGGAAGATCAGGACGCCGACGGCCGAGATGTAGGAGCCGATCGACGAAACGTGGTTCCAGCCCGCGAACGCATCCGGATAGTCAATGTAGCGGCGCGGCATGCCGGCCAGACCGAGGAAGTGCTGCGGGAAGAAGATCAGGTTCACGCCGATGAACGTCACCCAGAAGTGGATGCGCGCGACCGTCGAGTTGTACATGTAGCCGGTCATCTTCGGGAACCAGTAGTACCAGGCCGCGAAGATGGCGAAGACAGCGCCCAGCGACAGCACGTAGTGGAAGTGGGCAACCACGTAGTAGGTGTCATGCAGCGAGCGGTCGAGGCCGGCATTGGCGAGCTGGACGCCCGTCACGCCACCGACGGTGAACAGGAAGATGAAGCCGATCGCCCAGAGCATCGGCGTACGCATGTCCAGCGAGCCGCCCCACATGGTGGCGATCCACGAGAAGATCTTCACGCCGGTCGGCACCGCGATCACCATCGTGGCGAAGACGAAGTAACGCTGCGTGTCGAGCGACAGGCCGACCGTGTACATGTGGTGCGCCCACACGATGAAGCCGACGACGCCGATCGCGACCATGGCGTAGGCCATGCCGAGATAGCCGAAGACAGGCTTGCGCGAGAAGGTCGACACGATGTGGCTGATGATGCCGAAGCCCGGCAGGATCAGGATGTAGACTTCCGGGTGACCGAAGAACCAGAACAGGTGCTGGAACAGCAGCGGGTCGCCGCCGCCGTCGGGCGCGAAGAAGGTCGTGCCGAAGTTGCGGTCCGTCAGCAGCATGGTGATGCCGCCGGCCAGAACCGGAAGCGACAGCAGCAGCAGGAACGCGGTGATCAGCACCGACCAGGCAAACAGCGGCATCTTGTGCAGCGTCATGCCCGGAGCGCGCATGTTGAAGATCGTGGTGATGAAGTTGATCGCGCCGAGGATCGAGGACGCGCCGGCGATGTGCAGCGACAGGATCGCGAAGTCCATCGCGGGTCCGGGCTGGCCGACGGTCGAGAGCGGCGGGTAGATCGTCCAGCCGCCACCGACGCCATGCGCGCCAGGAGCGGACGGCATGAACATCGAGATGAGCAGCAGGATGAATGCCGGCGGGAGCAGCCAGAACGAGATGTTGTTCATGCGCGGGAACGCCATGTCCGGCGCGCCGATCATGATCGGGACCATCCAGTTGGCGAAGCCGCCGATCAGTGCCGGCATCACCATGAAGAAGATCATGATCAGGCCGTGCGCCGTGGTGAAGGCATTGTACATGGACTTGCCGGCGTCGATCGCCGCGTCGCCCTCGACGCCGTAGATCATCGAGGCGAGGCCGTGGAAGATCTGGATGCCCGGCTCGGCAAGCTCCCAGCGCATCATCACCGACAGGAAGCCGCCGATGATGCCCGCCGTGATCGCGAAGATCAGGTAGAGCGTCCCGATGTCCTTGTGGTTGGTCGAAAACATCCAGCGCCGCACAAAGCCTTGCGGCTTGTGATCGGCGTGGCCGTCGTGGGCAATGGTTCCAGCCATGTTTTACATGCTCCTCAAGAGTTTTCCGGTCCGCTTATTCGGCGGAGGCCAGCTTCTGCTGCGATTCGATCGCAGCCATCAGCTGCTTGTTGGCGGCGCCGACATCCTCGAGCGCAGCCGCATGCCACTTGTCGTACTGTTCCTTCGAAACCGCGCGCACGGCGATCGGCATGAAGGCGTGGTCCTTGCCGCACAGTTCCGAGCACTGGCCGTAGTAGATGCCTTCCTTGTCGACGCGGAACCACGTCTCGTTGAGGCGGCCCGGAACGGCGTCCATCTTCACGCCGAAGGCGGGCATCGCCCAGGAATGCAGCACGTCGCCGGCGGTGACCAGCAGGCGCACGGTCGTGTCGACCGGCACGACGATCTCGTTGTCGACGGCGAGCAGGCGCGGATAGACGGCCTTGTCTTCCTTGCCGTAGGAGGCGCGGTCCTCGTCGCGCAGCAGATAGGCGTCGAAGGAGACGTCCTCGGCCTGGTCGCCCTGATATTCGTAGCCCCAGTACCACTGGTTGCCGGTCGCCTTGATGGTGAGCCCGGGCTCGCCCGGAGGCGTGTACTGCGCGGTCAGGAGCTGGAAGGACGGTACCGCGAACATCAGCAGGATCAGCACCGGGCCGATGGTCCAGACGATCTCGATCATCGTGTTGTGGCTGACGCGCGACGGCGTCGGATTGGCGCGCTTGTTGTAAGCGCACGATGACGTACAGAAGCAGGCCCAGAACCAACAGCACGATCGGGATGAGGAACCAGAGCGTGTATTCCTCGAACCAGCGGATTTCGCGCATGATACCGGTGCCGGCGGGCTGCAGATCGACCTGCCAGGGCATGGGCTGGGCGGCCGACGCGATGCCGGGCAGGATTACGGATGCGGTGGAAACAACGCCTGAGAGCCAGGCCATCTTTTTCAGCACGTTCTTACTCCCAATCATGAGGCAGCCGTGTGCGCGACTGCGCCGGGCATGCGCCCGTCATTGACCTGTATCAATCATAGACCGCATTTTGAAGCAACTGAAACGCAAGTCGAATCCATGCGTCATTTTTGCGCGCGGGCCGGTAGGCGGGCCTTATTGCCGAATTCGCCTTTTGCCAAGCACCGGCGCGACAAAAAAGCGCGCCGGCCATGATTTCGACGTGAAAGGATGTGTGAAGCGGTACGCAACCCGCGTATCTTTTTTTTGCGTCCCTGCGTAAGAAAGGTGCAATCCTGATTCGAACCGTGAAACCGGTATCTGCCTTATGATCCAAAGAGCACGTCTCGCCATCGGAGCAGTCCCCCTCTTCGCCGCCATCCTTGCCGGACTGGTGTTGACCCAGCCCGCCAGCGCCCAGCAGGGCGCGGTGCGCGCCACGCACGGCGCCTGGTCGATCGTCTGCGACACGCCGCCAGGCGCCTCGTCCGAGCAATGCGTCCTGATGCAGAACGTGGTCGCCGCCGACCGGGAGGAGTTCGGCCTGTCGGTCGTCGTCCTCAAGACCGCCGACAAGAAGGCGCAGATCCTGCGCGTGCTGGCGCCGCTCGGCGTGCTGCTGCCGAACGGGCTCGGCCTCAACATCGACGGCAACGACATCGGCCGCGCCTATTTCGTGCGATGCTTCACCGACGGCTGCTACGCCGAGGTGATTCTCGAGGATTCGCTGATCAAGAGCCTGTCGGAAGGCAAGACGGCGACCTTCTACGTCTTCCAGACGCCGGAAGAAGGCATCGGCATCTCCGTCGACCTGAACGGATTCGCCGAAGGCTACAAGGCGCTGCCGTAAGCGTCATCGCGACTTCCGCCAGTACATCCCCGTCCAGTCGATCCTTTGCATCGCCTCGGTTATCGCGTGTTCGGCGCGAAAGTCGTCGACGGCTTTCGCGCACGTTTTCAGGGCGTAGTCGTCGATGATGCAGAAGCCGCCGGGCGACAGTTTGGGATAGAGGGCTTCCAGGGCCTGTATGGTCGAACTGTACATGTCGCCATCGAGCCGGACGATCGCGAACCGCTCCGCTTCCAGCTTGTGCAGCGTCTCAGAAAAGAAGCCCTCGACGAATCGGACCTGGTCGTCGAGCAGTCCATAGCGCCTGAAATTGTCTTCGACGGCGCTGCGCGGGATCGCGAGCTCGGCAAACTCGTGGAGTATGTTTCCCGTGTCGGCCGGATAGGACGGATCGGGCAGCGGAAGGCCGGCGAAGGAATCCGCGACATGCACGATCCTGTCGGTGCATCCATGCGCCTTCAGGAGACCGCGCATGAAAATGCATGTGCCCCCGCGCCACACGCCGGTTTCGATGAGGTCGCCCGGTACGTCCTCCGCGAGGACCGTTTCCACCGCCTCGCGCACGTTCTGCAGACGCAGTTCCCCGGTCATCGTATGCGCCTGAACCGGCCAGAACCGTCCCGTCCTGCGATCCTCCTCGCTCGGTTTGTCCGCGAACGCGACCTCCGCGGAGAACGGCCTGAGTTCCGCGTCGATTCTCTTGAGCGTCTCGGCCGTCGGCTTGTGGCGCACCGTGCGCATCGAAAGCGGGCGCAGCGGCTCGTCCCACAGGGAATAGGTCAGGGTCTTAAGAAGGAGCTGGATATAGTCTTCGCGAATTTGGTCACAATCGCCCATGAAATACTCTAGTGCGGGTTATTCTTGAGCCTCGCGGCCCGGTTGGCGTGCCAGTGGAGCCCGGCGCCTTATTGCCGGTTGGCGCGGGCGAACCTAAATGAAATCCCGAGACCTGCAACAGACAAGACCCGCAAACAGAAGTGGAAGCCTTTTATGCCCGCCGATCCCAATGCCGTTCCCGACCTGATCAATTCCTTCGACGTGTCGAAGGAGACGTTGCAGGGCCTCGTCGCCGAGACGCTCGCCAAGGCCGATGACGGCGAACTGTTCATGGAACACTCGGAATCCGAGATGCTGATGTTCGACAACGGCCGCCTCAAGACCGGTTCGTTCAACACGGGTCGCGGCTTCGGGTTGCGCGCGGTCGCCGGCGAAGCGACGGGATACGCCGAATCGGGCGAACTCTCGCTTGGAGCGCTGAAGCGCGCGTCGGACGCCGTCGGCGCGGTGACGACCGGCTATTCCGGCAAGTACGACGCCGCCCCGCAGGGCACAAACCGCAGGCTCTACGGCGACGCCAACCCGATCGGCGAGCCGTCCTTCGAGGCGAAGGTGAAGCTGCTGACCGAGATCGACGCCTATCTGCGCGGCAAGGACCCGCGCGTGCGCCAGGTCACCGCCTCGCTCGCAGCCTCATGGCAGGTGGTGGAGATCCTGCGTGCCGACGGCCATTTCGCCAAGGACATCCGTCCGCTGACGCGGATCAACATCTCGGTCATGGTCGGCGACGGCGACCGCCAGGAGACCGGCTCGAACGGCATGGGCGGACGGCAGGCATTCGGGGAATTCATCGCCACCGACACATGGCAGCACGGCGCCGACGAGGCGCTGCGCCAGGCGCTGGTCAATCTGGAAGCCAAGCCGGCGCCCGCCGGAACGTTCGATATCGTGCTCGGCTCCGGCTGGCCCGGCGTCATGCTGCACGAGGCCGTCGGCCACGGGCTGGAAGGGGATTTCAACCGCAAGGGCACCTCGGCCTTTGCCGGCCTGATGGGCGAGCAGGTCGCCGCCAGGGGCGTTACGGTCGTCGACGACGGCACGATCGAGAACCGCCGCGGCTCGCTGTCCATCGACGACGAGGGCACGCCGTCCGGCTACAACGTGCTGATCGAGGACGGCAAGCTCACGGGCTACATGCAGGACCGGCTGAATGCGCGCCTGATGGGCGTCAAGCCGACCGGCAACGGGCGACGCGAATCCTACGCGCATGCACCGATGCCGCGGATGACCAACACCTACATGCTCGGCGGCGACAAGACGCCCGACGAGATCATCGCGTCGGTGAAGAAGGGCATCTACGCCGTCTCCTTCGGCGGCGGCCAGGTCGACATCACCTCGGGCAAGTTCGTGTTCGGCTGCACCGAGGCCTACATGATCGAGGACGGCAAGGTGACCTACCCGGTCAAGGGCGCGATGCTGATCGGCAACGGCCCGGAGGCCATGCACCGCGTCTCGATGATCGGCAACGACATGAAGCTCGATCCGGGCATCGGCATGTGCGGCAAGGCCGGACAGGGCGTGCCCGTCGGCGTCGGCCAGCCGCATCTTCGGATGGACCAGATGACGGTCGGCGGCACGGAGCGGTAAAAATCCGGCCGTCGCGCCGTGTTGACCGATATCAAGGCTTACGCTGAGTAAGAGGCTAGGCTTCTCCTGTCGCGCCGCATCATGCCGGGCGACGAGGAGGAGATAATGAAACTGATCAAAGCTGTTGCCGGCATCGCGCTGGCATTCACACTCGCCACCCCCGCCCTGGCCGATGCGACCGTCAAGGTCGATCTGTGGGACAAGGGCGGCGACATGGACATGTCGGCGCAAATGGGCCTCGGCATGAATGCCGACATGTCCATGGCGACGATGGGAATCACTATCGACCAGGCATCCGTTCCGGCCGGCAAGGTCACGTTCGACGTGACAAATGTCTCGAAGGAGTCGGAACACGAGATGATCGTGGCCCCGATCGCGGACATGAATGTCGTGCTGCCCTACAACGCCGACGAAAACCGCGTCGACGAGGACGCCTATGGCGATCTCGGAGAAGTCTCCGAACTCGAACCCGGCGCATCCGGCTCGCTGACGCTCAACCTCAAGCCGGGGCTCTATATCCTCTACTGCAATATTCCGGGGCACTACATGGCCGGGATGTGGACCACGATCGAAGTGAAATAGGCGATTGCCGGCCGGGGAACCAACGCTGCCTCGGCCAGCCGCATCTCAGGACAAGATAATCAAGGCGACCGGCGCAGAAAGCGCCGATCTCTCCCTTCCGCTTGCGGGAGGAGCGGATTCCCCGCGTCAACGCGGCACACCCGCCTTGCGCTCGCCACTCTGCGACATCACATTCCGCCCAGGACATATAAAACCGGAGAGCACATCATGAGCTACACGATCGACCGCAGCTTCCGCGGAGAACCCTTCGACGCCATCGTCGAGCGCACGCGCGCGGCGCTTGCCGACAAGGGTTTCGGCGTTCTGACCGAGATCGACGTCAAGGCGACGATGAAAAAGAAGATCGATGTCGAGATGGGCGACTACCTGATCCTCGGCGCCTGCAATCCGAAGATGGCCAACGAAGCGATCAAGCTGGAGCCGCGCGTCGGCGCGATGCTGCCGTGCAACGTGATCGTGCGAAAGACCGGCGACGACGAGGTGATGGTGTCCGCCATAGACCCGGTCGCCTCGATGCAGGCGATCCCCAACCAGACACTGAAAGACGTCGCCGTCCAGGTGCGCGAAATGCTGGCGGGGGCAATCGAGGGCGTGTGAGACGCGCCCTCAGCCGTTCGCGAATATTTCGCGAAGAACTGCCTTGTCGGGCTTGCCGGTCGGGTTGGCCGGCATTTCGGTGAGTTGGCGGACGATGAAACCGGCATGGTCGCCGACGCGTTGCTTCAGTCGTTTTTCGAGATCCGCCGTATCGATCGTTTCCGGCGAGACAACCGCGATGCCAACGTCCTCGCTGCCGAGCGCATTGGGAATGCCGAAGGCGACGACCTCGTCGGCCTGAATCATCGCAAGAGTCAATGTTTCGTAGCGGCTGGGTGCGACCTTGGAGCCAGAGGAGTTGATCAATTCAGTGATCCGGCCGGTCAGGATAATGTCGCCGGTCTGCGCATCAACGAAACCCATGTCGCCAGAACGGAACCAGCCTTCGCCGTCATAAGGATGGCTGCCGACCAGCGTTTCTTTTATCCGGGTCTTTTCCGGCGCGCGCACCGCGAGGAAGCCCTCGGTGCCGTCGGGCACCTCGTTTCCCTTGTCGTCGACGAAACGGAATTCCGAGCGCGGGAAAGACGTGCCCACCAACCCGCGTTCGATGGAGGACTGCGACGGTCGGGTCATCGCATTGCCGCCGGTCTCGGTGGATCCGAAGAAATTGTAGACCGGGCAACCCATCACCGCTTCGGCCCGCGCAGCGAATTGCCGGCTGACCGGGCTGCCGCCAAGCAAGACGGCACGCAGCTTGTCCGGCAACGGCAAGCCCGCTTCCACCGCGTCCATAAAATCGGAAAGAAATGCCGGCGTGGTCATGATGTCGAGCGGCTGCTGCGGCGAGAGCGCGCGCAATGTTTCGGCTGCGGAAGCGGCCGGCCGAAAAAGAGCACCACCGGTCAGCGTGGCCTGCAGCGCCATGTACAGGCCGAAAGAAGAAAAGACGGGCAGCGTAGCCAGCGTATCGCTACCGTAAGGATCGTAACACTCGGCGCGCACATCGATCCATGCGCGGATGATCGACTGGTCCGCGAGATAGTATTTCGGCTCTCCGGTCGTGCCCGAGGACGACATGATCAGCCTGCCGTCCGGCCCGACGGAGGTGTCACCGGAATATCCGAACCATGACTGGTCGAAGAGGATGTTCGACGCACACAGCGACAGGCGATCCGGCAAGGTGATCGCAAAGTCGATCCTGAGACCATGCCCGAAGGCAATATCCGGATTGGATACGCTCACAACCGTGGCGCCGACACGCAGCAGCGCGATGACAAGCGCATGGAAAACGACCGGGTTTTCCGTGAAGGGAGCGACGACCGCACCCGGTCCGATGCCCGAGGCGCGCAGCTTCGCGGCGAAGGATTTCACCGTTCTGTGGAGCGCCTCGAATGTGACAACCTGCCCGTCAGGCGTTACGGTCGCGCACTTGCCCACGTGGATACGAAACGCATCCTCAAGGGCTTCATTCTCCATGACTGTTGCCAACCGGACAGGACCTTCCGATCGCGGAGATCAATTGAAGCGGAAAATCGCTCCGGCGCGTACGGTGTTTTGCCGCCACGCCCCGTTGTAACCGTCGCTGAAAGTATGGTCGGTAAACTGGTCATGCAGACCTTCGACACGCACCGAGACCCTGTCGTTGACATGATACTCCGCGCCAATGCCCAGGCTGTAGCCCCACAGCGTCGGCGACTCTGTTCCATTGAGCCCGTCATACTTCAAAAACGCCGCAGCCAAGCCACCGGCAGCAAAGAGATCGACCTTACCGAAACTCCTGCCGACGATCGCGCGGGCATGCATCGAACCCTGATCATCGCACCAGTCAAACCCGAACGTGCCATCACAGCCGCCGCCATCAATGTCAGGATTTGAACCGTAGGAAAGCGAAGCGTCAAACTCGCCGCCATAGAACCAGTCGCCCTGCTGAAGACGAATGCCGGCCAGCAAGCCGACATCGCCACGCGTTCCATCGGAATCACTCGTACTAAAGCCAGTGGAGACCGAACCTTTGAAGAAATCGGCGCCGGCGAAAACGCCGCCATAGAAGGACGGATTCAGGTCACCGGCAAGAGCTGGAACCGGGTAGGTCGCCATAACAGCCAGCGTTCCCGCGACGGCAAAGGAAATGCTCTTCATGTCTTCAACCCCGAACCTGTTTTGTCCAATCGCGAGGAGACCCCGCACCAATTTCAACGACTCACCGTGGCGGCGCATCCTATAAAACCGCATGGCCGTTACTATTCCCTGAAATTGCCACAATCAAGAGCCGCCGACGCCGAAACGCACAGGCCGCCATCGCCCGCATTGACGTTCCGCCGTCTCGCGTCTATATGCCCCTCTTCCGCGCACGCTCCCATCGTCTAGCGGTCAGGACGCCGCCCTCTCACGGCGGAAACAGGGGTTCGATTCCCCTTGGGAGTACCAACCATTTCAATAGCTTAGACCTATTGTGAGCGAAAACGCGTAATATCCGTCAAATATCGCGGCTGTGGATAACCTGCGACATCGGTGGATGGTGTGCTATGGCCGACTGTAGATATGTCGGTACTCGCGGGACATCTCCAATAAACTCCCCATTCCGGGAGGATGGAGGTGTTCATGAGCAAGGATCAACGCGAGATCGCGCGCAAGCTTCGTATTCTGCGTCACGCAGAAGAGACCGGTCACGTCGCCAAGACCTGTCGATATTTCAGGACGCCGCCAGAGATCATCCGCCTGGTGGTTATGATGTGCGTCCGCTTTCCGCTGTCACTTCGCAATGCCGAATGCATTCCGCATGCGCGCGGCATCGGCGTGAGTTACGAATCCGTGAATTGATGAAACGCTGCGGTCAGTCCCACCTGATCGTCACCGACCGGTTGGGCTCCTGCGGCGCGGCAATGAAAGAAACAGGCAACGCGGAAAAGCAGGAAACCGGCCGCTGGTTGAACAACAGGGCCGAGAATTCACATCAGCCGTTTCGACGGCGGGAAAGAGCGATGCAGGGCTTTCGACGCGTGCGAAATCCGGAAAAAACGCCGCCGTTCATTCTTCCGTCCACAACCTGTTCGACCTGGGGCGCCACATTTGCACGCGACGCAATTTCAAACTGAACCGCGCCGCCGTTCTGGCTGAGTGGCGTGGTCTCCGCGTGGCATAAAAGGCAGCGCCACCGTGCATTCGGAGACTGGTTGGCATCCGTCTGACAACATCATCCTGATAATGCCCAACAAGGTGGCTACTAAAATTCAGGCCTCGGTCATGCCGCGCAGCATGTCATAGTTCTCTACGACGATTTGCTGCCGGCGTACGGTAATGACACCTTTTTTTTGGAATTTGTCGAGCGTCATCGTGACCCATTGCCGTGTCGAGCCGACAATATTGGCGAGTTGGTCATGGGTAATCTTCCGGTCGATGTAAAGCCGGTTCCCCTGGCGCCTCCCCTGCGTATCCGCGAAAATGATCAGCAGTTGCGCCAGGCGTTCCGTTACAGAGCGGGTACCCAGCATCTGAACCAGGGCGGAATAGCATTTACCTTTTGCCACTAGGCCGTTGATCATGCATACCGCGAATTGCGGCATGTCCTCGACCAGCCGGCGGATTCGCGTTCCCGTAAGAAACAGCAGTTCGGCGTCCTCATGCACATCCGCGGACCATATATGCGATCCGCCGCCGAATACTTCCGGTCCGCCGACGAAATGACCCGGCGTCCAGAAGGCAAGCGTGATCTCCCGCCCCGATGGCCCGACATAGAACGTTCGAACAGTACCGCTTTCGATCAGCCAGATGCCGTCATGGGTATCGCCCTGAAAAAACACGCCTTCGCCCCGGCCGTAGGATCGCGAGGTTCCGGCGACGCGAAGTTCGGCAACGTTGTCTGCCGTCAACCTGCTGAGGAAGCTCGCGCCCTCGTCGAGGTCGTCGGGCCCGCCACTGAGGAAGAGCGCCGATGAGCGGTCGTCACCGGCCTCGGCTTCGAGCGGCACACCGTGTCTCGATTCCGCAAACATGTTCATGGCTCCTTTGAGGGGCGTGTTTCGGCTGACAGATAGGCGGCGAGCGCCTCTATTTCACCGGGATACAGTTGTGCGACGACTTCGCGCATGACACCGGCGGGGTCGTTTCGCCGCGCGCCGGACAGAAAGTCGTTCAATTGCTTGACCAGGTAGTCCCGGTGCTGCGCCTCGAGCCAGGGGGCCACGTAATCGTCGCCCCCGACCGACGTGGCATCATGGCATGCGGCGCAAGGCCGGACACCTTCGCGCCCCTCCAAAAACATGCTCCGCCCATGATCGAGGTTGATGGCGCCATCCGCCGCAAGCGGTTCGGGCGCAGGAAGGCGGGCAAAATAATTTGCTATCTCGCCGAGCGTTTCAGGATCGACCTCGGTGGTGATCACCTGCATTTGGCCGCCGTCATTCCCGCGTGTTCCAGCGTGAAAATCGCGAAACTGTTTCTCGATATAGGCAGCGTGCTGCCCTGCGAGTTTGGGGAACTTCGCCATCGCGCTGACGCCGTCAAGTCCATGGCACAGGCCGCAGATCTCCCAGGGCTGCATTCCGTCCTTGTCAATCATGCCCGCTACGGCTCCGTGCGCCATGCAAATTGGCACGGCGAATGCTGACAAGAACCGGATCGCCAGATACCGCTTCTTCCCTGGCGTCCGGGTCGCGAACTTCACCGCGAGGCCCTCAGCTGTCGGGCATTCCGGGCATTTTACCCTGCCCCGTGCGAGGCGCTTCACCCGGCCTTGTCACCTCCGCGACAAAGTCGCAACGGGTTCCGTCCTCGAAAATCAGGCTTACCGGAATTGCTTCGCCCGCGTGATGATGTTCGGTGGCGCCCATCAGCATGATGTGCAGTCCCATTGGCGAGAATGCCGCCTGCCCGCCGGCCGGAATAACGAGATGGTCCACCGGTTCCATGCTCGCGAGGCCGTCGACAATCGACGTGCGGTGAATATGCGCCATGGCAAAATCCGGGCTTTGCGCACTGACAATCGCCATCGGATGGTCAAGTCCGTTCGTCATGATGAGGTAGACGGCGCTGCTGGTAACGCCCGGCGCGGACTCTGGCGACCACGCCATTTCGACCGAGACCCCGGCCGGGGACGCGGTATCCGACTTGTGCATTTTCAACTCGTGCGAACCTGCCGTCACGCCTGCGAAGAGCAGGAAAACGGAAGCGGCGGCACCGATTCGTGGCAATTGTCCAAACATTGTCTTGTGTCCCTTCAGTTCATTTGCGGGTTGTTCATCAGTCGAAGCAAGTAATCGGCTGTGGCTTTCGGGGCGAAAGGCGGATTGATCGTCGCGGCCATGGAAGCATCGGGCGAAATGACGGCGACAGAGGAGTTGTGGGTAACTTCATAGGCGTCGTCGTCATCGCTTTTCTTCTGCAGCTTGTAGAAGCCGTCGATGCTGTGAACCAGTTTGTCGATCTCGGCGGGCTCACCTGTTATTCCGACGAAAGCGGTGTCGAAATAGGCCATGTAGTCGCCGAGAATCGGCGCGTCGCGATCCGGATCGACTGAGAGAAAAACGAACTGCGGCAGCTTCGCCCGATCGGTCATTCCGCCGAGTTCCGATCTCACAGCGGCAAGATTGGCGAGCGTGAACGGGCAGATATCCGGGCAGTGGGTGTAGCCGAGAAGGACCAGGGACCACCTGCCCGAAAGATTTTCCCGGGTGAACTCCACCCCGTCCTGATCGGTAAGTGAAAACTGCGCGACCGGCGACGGCTTGCGATAGATCACGCCGTCGACATCGTCGGCGCGGGCGGATGGAAACGCCAACAGCGTCAGCAACAACAGCGACGTTGCCGCAATCGTTAGCGACATGGCCACAGTCCCCGGCGTTGTCATCGCGGTCCACGGCGACTTGGGCGCGGTTTTTACATATGCGACAGCAATTCCTGCAATTTTCTTCATCGGTTCTGCATCTCGAACGCTCGCAGACTCTCGGCGCGGATATAGTCGTGGCACTGCTTTTTGACCTGGATGAATTCCGGGCTCGTCGCCATTTCCGGCAAACGCGGGCGCGGCAGGGGAACGCGCAGATCGGCGATCACGGAGCCGGGGCTCGCACTCATGATCAGCACCCGGTCGGCAAGGAAAACTGCCTCGTCGACATCATGGGTAACGAACACGACCGTGATCCCGAACTCGTTCCATAATCTCAACAGGCTCTCCTGCATCATGAGCCGGGTCTGGGCGTCGAGCGCGCCGAACGGTTCGTCCATCAACAACACGCTCGGATAGTTGGCGAGCGCCCGCGCAATCCCGACGCGCTGCTGCATGCCACCGGACAGTTCGGCCGGATATTTGGTGGCGAATTTCGTCAACCCCACCATCTCGAGAAACGTGTTGGCGATGGAACTGCATTCCAACCTGGACTTGCCGGCGATCATCGGGCCGAACGCTATGTTGTCGCGGATGGTCTTCCACGGAAACAGCGAATATTGCTGGAACACCATGCCGCGGTCCGGCCCCGGCTCGTGAATAACCTCACCATCGACAAACACGGCGCCGGTCGTCGGCTTGACGTAGCCTGCGATGGAATTGAGCAGAGTCGATTTTCCGCATCCTGACGGACCGAGCAGACAGGCAAATTCGCCCGGCTCGATCTGTAGCGTCGTTTCGTTGACGGCATGGTGCCGGTCCTTTCCGACACCAAAACTGATGCTCACCCGATCGATTTCGATGTGACCGCGGTCACCCTTGTGAATCGCAGCGTGCCTGGTTTTCGAGTGTTTCCGGAGCGAAACAACCTGCGTGTTCATGTGCGAGCACCCCGTTGGAGAAATTGTCTGTCTGAATTTGCGAAATCGCGGTCAGATCGCGGCCGTTTCGCCGGCGACGCCGCGACGAAGACGCCTAGAGCGAGAAGGACGAAGCCGGCCAGGGAAACCCAGGGGCCGATCGGCTGGAGCCACAATGACCAGGATACGCCAAGCCCCATCATTGAAAGCCCGACAACCCAGCTCGGCGTCGCGCAACACACTACCCATGACATGGTGGCCGATGTCAGTGCGACGGACAGGGCTCCTATTCCCGTGGCCGAAGATGCGCCGATGCGCGTCCGGGTGCTGCAATGCCGGCGTTCGGCGAGGACAGCGCCGAAGGTGGCCGTCAACGCCCCGAGCGCGAGAACAACCAGAACCTTGGACGGAACGATATCGAGCGCCCACTCGGAAATGCCGTGGCCATAATCGTAGTTCATGTAGCCGAACTCGAACAGCCACTCGTCCGCGATGATCGGGATCATGTCCGAAACCGACGGCGTCGAAACGACGATCTTCCAGACATTCGCCGGCCAGTTGTAAGCCACCGCGTAGTTCGGCAGATTGCCGAACTTGATGACCAATGCCGCCATCAGCGCCAGATAGTAGGCAAGCGTAAGTCCGGCTGTTATCGCCAGCCACATCTTCCAGCGGCGGCCGATGGAACCTCGGATGATCGAGACGCGCTCTGCCGCAGAGCCGGCCATTACCGCGCCCTCCTCTGCCAGGCGAGGAACGGGCGCGTGGCCAGCATCACCGCGTAGGTCGAAAGCGTTCCCAATCCGCCGATAACCAGCATGCCGACGACGATGTCGGGATAGTTGATCAGCGAATAGGCATTCCATGTGAAGTAGCCGATACCGTATTGGCCGGAGATGATTTCGCCTGCCAGCAGCGAGAACCAGCTGACGCCCATGCCGATCGCCAGGCCAGCGGCGATGCTGGGCAAGGCCGCGGGCAGGATCACGTGCCTGAAGATCGTCATCTGCGACGCGCCAAGGGATTTCGCCGCGCGGACCAGCACCTCTGGCGTCTGCTCGACGCCATGCATCGTGTTAAGGACTATGGGGAACAACGCGCCGAGGAATGTGATGTAGACAATGGAGGATTCCTCCGAAGGCCACATCAAGATGGCGAGCGGGATCCAGGCGACCGCGGGAATCGGGCGCAGGATCTCGATATAGGGATAGATCGCCGCGCGGACGAGACGGGACCGGCCCATCGACATGCCCGCGACGACGCCTACGACGATCGCGATCACATAGCCCGTCAGGATACGCTTCATCGAAACGACGACGTGAATGTAGAATTCCGGATCGGCCAACTGCGTCAGCAGTGCCGTGCCGACCTTTACCGGCGACGGGACGTTCTCGAAATTGATGTAGAAATCGATCTTGCAGAGTGTCGCCAGATACCAGAGCAAAAGTCCGGCGGACAGTGAAACCAGGCTGATAACCGCACTGGGACCGTGTTTTCGAACAAGGGCGGAGACGGTTCCTCCGAGCCGGTATATCATTGGCGCGCCGGGCGGCACTTCGATGTGGCTGTCCCTTTCCGGGTCCGGGAGGGATTCCGGCGCGACGTCTTTTTCTTTCATTGCGGTTAGCTGAACACTCATCTATCGCTCCGTCGACCACGCCTGCCCGGCGCCCTCGGTTTCGAAAAGAAAGATGCGCCGGCTATGAACCGGCGCATCGTTTTCGCATCATTCGGAAGGCGTGAACGCGGCTACCGCCTTGGTGAAGTCGATCACCTCGCCGCCCACTCTCGCCGCGTAGACATCGGCATCCGGCTTTCTGAGGAAGGTCGTGAATTCACTGTCGGGCGCGGCGACGTAGAACGCCGTTTTGCCGAACAGCTTTAGGCCGGTTGCCTTGTCATAGACATAGGTGGAATTGAGCTTGGCGCCGGTTGCCTGGAACTCCGCAACCGCCTTCAGAAATTCCGGCATGGTCGCGTAGGTGCTGATACCGTCGCGCGCATGCCAGATTTCCGCTGGCAGCCCGACATTGGCCGCGACCGGATCAACTATCTTTTCCTTCGCCGCCGCATAGTCGAGACCTAAATCGGCGAAGGCTGTCTTAACGTAGTCCTCAGTGATCCAGGCGTCGAAATCGAGCGGTGGGATGGCCTTTTCCTTGACCAGAACCGTATGATCGAATTTCAGCGCGTCAATCCAGGCATCCTTGATCGTCGGATCGAGCGTCAGGTGGCCACCTTCGGAGAAGTAGATGTAGAGAACCTCCTTCTCCACACCGGTCCATTTTTCCATCATTTCAACCGCGGTGGCCGGATCGCTCTTGATCCAGTTGCCGGCCTCGACGATCGCCTTGACGAAGGCGACGACGACTTCCGGATATTCTTTGGCGAAGTCCTCGCGCACGACGACGCCATGCAGATAGGGCACGCCCGCCTCGCTGCCGTCATATATTTTTCGACCGGTGCCACGGAATTCCATGATTTCCGACCATGGGCAGAAATCGGAATGCGCATCGATTTTGTCCGCGGCGATGTTGGCGGCGCCGACTGCCGGGCTCTGGTTTTTCAGGGAAACGTCCTGCGTGATGCCGTTATCCTGCATTGCCTTGAGCAGCATGCCCCAGGCGGCAGATCCTACCGGCGTCGATATCGACTTACCCTTCAATTGGTCGATGCTGTAAATGTCTGAATTGACGGGAACGACAATGGCATTGCCGCTGCCCTTCAAGTTGTAGCCGGTGCCGGCGACATAAAGCGTCCGCAACGAGTTCGTTTCCTGAAACTTGGCGCCGTTGACGATCAGCGGATAATCGCCCATCACGCCGATATTGAGCTTGTTGGCCAACATCTGGTTCGTGATCGGTCCGCCCGATGAATAGTCGCTCCAGGAAATATTGTATTCCGCATCAGCATATTTGCCGTCATGGGGAAGAAACTTTTCCAGGAAATGCATTTCCTTGACGACGATGCCGGCTGTGTAGGTGTCGGTGCACATGCTTTGGTGGCCGATGGCGATATCGATGGTTTTCGCCATCGCCGGCGCGGCAACTGACATCGCAACGCCGACACCAAGTGCGAGAGAAAATATTTTCATTTCGGAGACCCAATCGTGCTGGTTGCTTGTGTTATGGCAACTTTCTAAGCTGCAATTGCTGTGCCAGTTCCACAACGGCCCCGGTTCTCCGCACATAAGTTATTGTTTTTATTGATTATGTGGATTTCGACGCCACACTCCGATTAAAATTTATGCGGATGTGTAATCTGCCCAAAGGCTAAGCACAGCGCACATGCCTCTTGAATGACCAGAGTCAAAACCGGTGATTTAGTACAAGTTCGCAACAGTACCGGGTAATCTCGCGGAAAATCAGGGCGGTGAATTATTTTGCCGGAACGCGACAACGGCCGCGCGACAGTTTCCGCAAGCGTAAATGCTCTGGAAATCACGAAATAGGAGAGGAATGTCATTACCTTGCGACCGGTTCCGGTACGCAGAAGGCAGATGTGTGATTACCTGCCCAACGCGACAATCTGGTCGGTGATTTCAGGGTTGTCCCAATCGCGGGCGCCAAAAACGCCAAGTCTGAGATCGCCTGACGGGTCCAGAATATAGGTAACTGGCAAGCCACGCAGATACCATTGCGTAGCCAACGCATTTTTCTCATCCAAGAGAACCGGCAATCCGGCATGATCGATCTCGCCGAGAAAAGTCTCGACCCGATCTCGGCGATCGCCCATGTTCACCGCGACGACGGAAAACCTGTCGGGCGGCAATGCGCGGCTAAGCCGTGCTAGCGACGGCATTTCCTTTCGGCATGGTGGACACCAAGTCGCCCAGAACGAAACCACCAGTACCTTGCCACGGTAGTCTTTGAGTGCATGGACTTGACCATCCATGTCGGCGATCCCGAGATCGAGCGTCTCCGAGGGTATATTCATCTCGACGAAGTCGCTGCCAGCACGCGCCGGCACAGTGGCGAAATCGGATGACGCAGCGGCGCACAGGAGCCCGGCAAGAAGAATTCCGCGCCGCCCGATTGCCGTCACCACCGCGGCACTCGCAAACGGAACTGATGGGTCTCGGGCCGGCCGAACAGATACTCGAAATCGATCGGTTTACCCCTGGTGTCATAGGTCAAACGCTCAATGCGAATCAGCCGCTCGTCGTCCGCAGTTTTCAGATGATTTCGCACGCTCTCCTCGGGCAGGACCGAATCCATGACGATATCTGCAAAGCCGATTTCGACACCGAGTTTGGTTTCGATCAGCTTGAAAACATCGAAATGCGCCAGATCCAGCTCAAGCAACGCTTCCCCAATTTCCGGAGGAAAGAAACTCACATCCATCGACATGGTCACATTCGCGGCGATGCGGAGGCGCTCGATCTTGATTACCGTGTTGCCGCGTTCGAGTTGCAGCGCAACGGCAACCTCTGGCGGTGCGGCTATCTTCTGCGCATTCAGAACTTCCGAACGTGTGACGACACCAAGCGGCGCCATGATCTCGCCGAATCCCTGCAACCGCCCGAGGTCCTGCACTGCCTTGAGATCTCGAACGAAATAGCCCTTGCCTTGATGGGCTCCGATCTGCTCGGCGTCGCGGAGGAGATCAAGCGCCATCCTGACTGTGACACGGCTGACACTGAAACGTTTTGAGAGTTCGCTTTCGCTCGGCAGATAATCGCCCGGCTGGTATTGCCCCGCCAGGATGCTGCGCATCAGCTCATCCCGGATTTCCTTGTATTTCGGCTTTCTGGACACCGCCTGCACCGCCGCGGGAGTGGATTTGCGATTGGCCGGACCAGACATCTTGGATGCCGGTTGCCCGCCTTCGATCATCAATGTCATCTTCAACCAGAATCTCCCCTTCGGCATATGCCGCCAGAACTGGAGATCCTTTCGTTCATACTAGCGCAGATGCACCGGACCAACGAAAGGATATCTAACCCGCTATCCTTCCCAGTGCCCAGCGGACGTTTTTGCGAACGTCTGGATCCGGATCGTCAACCAGTTTCTCCAGATACGGCAGGGCCGCAATGTCGGCGATCTCGCCAAGCGCGGCGGCGGCCTCCTTGCGCAGATTGCTGATCTCGTGATCCAGCGCGGCTGCGATGCCGGCAACCGCCTTTGACGCCTTCAGTTTTCCAAGGCTGCGAACAGCCTTAACGCGCACCTGCCAGGACTCGTCGTCCATCAGACCAATCAACCGATCGGATGCCTGGGTGAAACCGGACTTCCCGAGAACCTCTGCAGCGGTTTCGCGGACCGCCCAATCTTCGTCATCGAGAGCAGCGATCAGGGCATCCGCGACGCGCGGAGAATGAGAGTACGCAAGAGCACCGACCGCCGTGCGGCGAACGTCGGCGCTTCCGTCCCTGCAGCAGGATATCAATGCCGGCAATGCTTCATCCGCTTTCAGATAGCCGACAACGCCGATCGCCTGCACACGCACCGCCGGAACCGGATCACTCAGACCCCGGATGCCATTTGCAAGGGCATCAGGGCGCCGCAGTTCCTTTAATCCGCGCAAGGCGCTTGCTCTGACAATGGCATTTTCGTGTGATGTAAACGGCAGAATCGGCGCCCCCGCTGCCGGGTCCTTTAATTCCGCGAGGCTGTCCGCCGAGGCTTGGACAACTCTCGGATCCCCGTCGAGCAGAGCCCGCACCAACGCCGCTGCGGTTTGCTCGCCATCGAATTCGCCAAGGGCGATCGCTGCCTGCAGACGGACCTCCGCGGCGCTGTCGTCAAGCGCTTCGGCTATATAGGCGATCGCATCCGGGGACGCACTGTCGGCAAGATCCATCACCGCAACACGGCGCACGCCGGCATCACGGTCTTTCAGTTTCATAGCCAGATCATCGAGATTGCCGAAATCTTCGAACGGTTCAAACATCGTTGCCTGCCTATTTCAGAAGATAGGGAATATTGACGGTCACTGCGCCGGTCGGGCAATCGGCCTCGCATGGCATGCAGTACCAGCATTCGTCGTATTTCATATACGCCTTGCCGGTCAGTTCGCTAATGCGCAGCACGTCAAGGGGACAGACATCAACGCACACGGTGCAGCCTTTGTCGGCGATGCACTTGCCATCGTCGACAACTACCGGAACGCTGGTGGGTGTGTTGGCCAAGGGCATGTAGTTCTCCAGTTTTCGGTCGGTTGCGTCAGGCCTGTGCCTGAACCCGTTGCTTGTAGTAGGCGTCCTTCTCATCCTCGGCGATCGGGATGATGTAGGGTTTTACTGGATGCTTATCGCAGGTCATCACGCCATCCCGTTTGGATAACAGCACGTGACAGTTCCATTCTTTATCGTCGCGTTCGGGGTGATCGACACGCCAATGGTAGAGGCCCCAGCGGCTTTCCTTGCGGTAAAGCGATGCAAAAGCGGCCATGTCGGCGCAGTCGAGAATGCTGGTTACCTCGGTGGCACGCATGAGCTCGTGGGCGTCGCGCGCGACCATCGACGTTTCCATGTCTTCGCGGACCTCGGCGAGACGAGCCTGGCAGATCTCGTACTTCTTGGTCACCTTCGGCGGCTGCAGATAGTCGTTCACGAGGCGGCGGATCTTGTACTCAATCTGGTTCGGCGGGATACCGTCCTCGCGTTTCGCCGGGGCCATGACGCGCTCCTGCTCGGCGACCACGTCACTCTCATCGAAATCGTCGAAATCGACCTCCGCGGCGAAGTCTATCGCATCCTCGCCCGCCGTCGCACCATTGGTGAAGGCACCGAGCATGTAATTATGCGGAACGCTCGCCATGTCGCCGGCGGAATAGAGGCCGGGGATCGTGGTGCGGGCGAATTCATCCACATAGACGCCAGATGCCGAATGGCCGGAGCAGAAGCCGATTTCGGAGATGTGCATCTCGATCATCTGTTGCGAATATTTGGTACCGCGCCCCTCGTGAAACCGGCCACGGCTCGGACGCTCGACCGTATGGAGAATGTTTTCGATCTGGTCGGCGGTCTCCTCGTGAAGATGGTTGAGCTTCAGGAAGACCGGGCCCTTGCCCGACAGCAGTTCGTTGTAGAACTCCTGCATCATCTGGCCCGACCAGTAGTCACACTCTATGAAGCGCTCGTTATCAGCGTTGGCGGTATAACCGCCGAACGGACCGGCCACGTAGGCGCAGGCGGGGCCGTTATAGTCCTTGATCAGCGGGTTGATCTGAAAGCACTCGAGATTGGCAAGCTTTGCGCCGGCATGATAGGCCATCGCGTAGCCTTCGCCGGAATTGGAGGGGTTTTCGTATGTACCGAAAAGATAACCGGACGTCGGCAGGCCCAACCGTCCGGCCGCACCGGTGCACATGATCACGGCCTTGGCCCTGATCACCAGGAACTCGCCGGTCCGCGTGTTGACTGCGATCGCGCCGGCTGCGCGGCCGTTCTTTCCCGTCAGCAAACGGGTCGCCATGAACCTGTTGGAAATCAGCACCCGCTCGCGGCGCAATTGCCGGTAGAGCGCTTTTTTGACCGTTTCGCCGTTCGGCATCGGCAATACGTAGGTGCCGATGTGGTGCACCTTCTTTACATCGAATTCGCCATTCTCGTCCTTCTGAAAACGGATACCGAAGCGGTCCAGCTCCTGGATGATCGAGTAGCAGTTCTGCGCATATTTATAGACGGCCTCCTGGTCGCAGATGCCGTCATTGGCGATGGTGATTTCCTTTGTGTACTGCTCCGGCGTCGAGTGGCCGGGGATCACCGCATTGTTCAGCCCGTCCATGCCCATCGAGATCGCTCCTGACCGTTTGACATTGGCCTTCTCGAGCAAGATGACCCTTGCCTCCGGGTTCTTCTTCTTGGCCCGGTACGCGGCCATCGGACCGGCGGTGCCGCCGCCAATGACCAGCAGGTCGCACTCGACCTCGGACCGGCCCGACCGAATCTCATCCATCTTCATTCTCCTGTGACCTCGATTTATTGGCAGGCTAGACCGTCGCCGGGGACGCGTCGGTCAAGTTATTGCATTGCGGAATTCGGGACCGTGTCGGGCGCCGGTTCGTTTTCGAATTCGGACAGGCTTTTAAGATATGCCCAGGGGTAGATGCCGCGCGCGTGCCCGTCGGAAAATACGATATTGATTGCGTAGACGCCGACGGCGCGAACCTCGTCAATTGCAATGTCGTTTCGGGGAGGCGCCTCAAGGTCCAGAATCCTCAAGCTCTTCGCGCCGGCCGATTGACAATTCGCCCTGAGGTTGCGGGCCGAAAGACGCGTCGTGTTTCCGTCCTTCCAGCCGAGGGTCAACACATCGCGGTCACGGGAAATCCTGATCTGCATCGGCGGCTCGTGTCCCATCGCCGCGCCAGGCCGATCATCTCCATGCAGGTGCGGAAGCCTCATCTCTCTGCCCTCAGTTTCGTCTGCTGAGAACAGAGCACGGCGGCTTTGGACGAAATAGCAACTAGTTGACTGACCTGCGCGCCGGCGTCCGGCATTTTCCACCCGATCACCAGAGGCCAAGGAGAATCCGATGACATTCGTCGTCACCGACAACTGCATCCGATGCAAATATACCGACTGCGTCGAAGTCTGTCCCGTGGACTGCTTCTACGAGGGCGAAAACATGCTGGTGATTGATCCTTCCGAGTGCATTGATTGCGGCGTCTGCGAGCCTGAATGTCCGGCCGACGCGATCCTGGCCGATACCGCAAATGGCGCCAGCGAATGGCTGGAAATCAACGCCAGATATGCCGCGCAGTGGCCGGTCATCACCGAAAGAAAAGATCCGCTCGCCGATGCCGAAACCTGGAACGGCGTGCCTGGCAAGCTGCAATTTCTAAGCGAAAAATCCGCCGAAGCAGCCTGATTTCCCTCCCCGATTATGCCTTTGCCGAACAGGACCTTAACCATGAACGTACTCACACGCGCAGAAGATCTTGTAGGCGCGGTGCCGGCCGGAGTCTTCGTTAAATCCGTCAAATCGGTCACTCACCATACCGATCGGCTGTTCTCATTTCGAATATCGCGGCCGGCGAGCTTCCGCTTCCGCTCGGGCGAATTCGTGATGATCGGCCTCATGATCGGCGACAAGCCGCTGTTTCGAGCCTATTCGATTGCCAGCCCATCCTGGGACGAGGAGTTGGAGTTCTTTTCCATCAAGGTTCCGGACGGACCGCTGACCTCGCATCTGCAGAAAATCAAACCGGGCGACGCCGTGCTGATGCGCTCAAAGCCGACAGGTACGCTCGTCAACGATGCGCTCGTCCCCGGCAAACGGCTTTACATGTTCTCAACGGGAACCGGAATCGCGCCCTTCGCGAGCCTTATCCGCGATCCGGAAACTTATGAAAAATTCGAGGAAGTGATTCTCACACACACCTGCCGCGAAGTCGGCGAACTGCAATACGGCATCGATCTCGTTGACGGCATTCGCCGCGACGAGATGCTCAACGAACTGTTTGATACCGGAAAGCTGAAACTCTTCAATTCGGTCACCCGCGAGGCATATCCCGTCCGGGGCCGCATAACCGATCTGGCGCGCTCGGGTGCTCTGTTCGACATGCTTGGTGTCGAACCACTCGACCCGTCGACCGATCGCGGTATGATCTGTGGCTCCGCCGAGATGCTTCGCGATACCAAGACGCTTTTAGAGGAGGCGGGCCTAGGCGAAGGTGCCAATAATAAACCCGGCGAATTCGTCATCGAACGTGCCTTCGTCGGATGAAAGTGCGCTACGTCGCGGCACTGTTTCCAGGTCTTGCGCTCACCTTTGCAATTGCCGCCGCAGCAGCGGCGGTGCATGCCGCGCAAAACGTCGTCTTTGCCGGACCCGGTCTCGACCAGTTGACGACTGCCATAATCCTGGGCATCTGTCTGCGAGCGGCCATACCGCTCGCAGCCAAATATGTGCCCGGTATCAAGTTTGCCGCCGGCATTCTTCTGGAAATCGCAGTTGCCCTGCTCGGATTCTCGATCAGTTTTGACCTACTCGCTACAGCCGGGGGTAGGCTGTTCGCAATCGTCGTCGGCATAGTGATGTGCTCGATCCTCGCCAGCTACGCGATCTGCCGTTTGTTGGGCATCGGAACGCGCATGGCGGTTCTTATTGCTTGCGGCAACTCGATTTGCGGCAATTCCGCCATATCGGCTGTCGCGCCGGCAATCCGCGCAACGCCCGAGGATGTCGTCTGCGCCATCACCTTCAGCGCCTTTCTGGGCTTCGTCATGTTGTTGGCGCTGCCGCTTCTGGCGCCCGTTTTCGGATATGACGACCGGCAATACGGCATTTTCGCCGGCCTCACGATCTACGCGGTGCCGCAGGTCATGGCCGCAACGGCGCCGGTCGGCCTGGTCGCCGTCCAGATCGGCACCGCGGTGAAATTGCTCCGCGTGCTCATGCTGGGCCCGGTCGTGATGATATTGTCTTTTGCTTCTGCCCGCCTCGATCCCGGGAGCGATGGCGATCCGCGCGCGCCTATCCGCGCATCCCGCGTTTTTCCATGGTTCATCGTCATGTTCGTCGTTTGCGCACTCCTGCGCAACACCGGCGAAGTGCCGGAAGCGGCACTGGAAAGCACCGCGGCGATAACCAGGCTCCTCAATATTATCGCGATGTCAGCTCTTGGCCTGTCCGTCGAGCCGCGCCAAATACTGAAGACGCGCCTCCGCCTCATTGTTGCGGTTTCGGCTTCGTTGGTGTTTTTGGCGACGCTGAGCGTATCTGCCGTGTCCCTGAATGCCATCGCCTTGCCGGTTCATCATATAAATGGGTGGACGCGATAGCTGAGCTGCCCATCTGGAGTTTTCCGGCAATCCGACATTGTCTTATCGCTCTCGCGACCCCTTGCGTATCATTGGTGAAGTCACAAATTGGCAGGGGCATTCGCCCGAAAGACTGCTACAGATGAAGGAGGGCCTCGCTCGCATGCAAGCGAACGGAACCGCCGTCATAATCGACTAATTTAACAGCGATCGACTGCATACGCCTATTTGAAGATCCACGATCGTGGTCGTTCAATCGGTAAGCCGACCGTCCATACACGGCCCCATTTCGGTCGGTGTCCCCGAAGCAGCGAACGGCGTCTTCCCGCCCGATCTTGGCCATACAGACGACGTTCCAGTAGCCCATTTGCCGACGCACTTTCCGACTTTTTGTTCCCCATCCTTCCTCCCAAGCCTTAGCCCCGGCATGCGGTCTTGCGGTCAAGGCCGCGCCTTCGGTGCGCCGCGAAGCGGGCGCAGCGCCTTGACGGCAAGGCCGTCCGGGGCAGACTGGAAGGGAGAAGTTTGCCGCAAAGGACGGTGATTGAGCCGTAGTTTCTCGCCCGAATACCCGGGGATTTTGCGGCCCGATCATGTCGAAATGCGTTCAAAAAGCGCAGAGATCTTCGAGCCTGGTTTGGCCAAAAGCCTCTAAAAACGGATCGGATTCGCCTTCAATTCAGCCTGCGATTTCCGGGCAATTCGCCACGCGTTTCGCCGGCCATGTGGAGTGCGCCCCTGAGGGTGGACAGATCGGCCTAAAGGATTGACCAGCCTGTCGGGTTTTCGGAGAGAAGACCCATGGCAAGATATCGCACCCACAGCATCGAGTTTAAGCGCCAGGTCGCGCAGGAGTATCTCGCCGGCGAGACGCTTCACGGATTGGCGAAGCGTCACGATGTCACCCGCAACCTGATCCGGGTTTGGGTCCGCAAGTATGAGGAAGGCGCGTTTGACGATGACGCGCAAGCTGCCGATCTGATCCAGGAATACGAAGCCCGGATTGCCGCACTTGAGCGCCTCGTCGGCAAGCAAGCTCTGGAACTGGAGTTCCTAAAGGGGGCTCTGAAAAGCGCACCCCGGCCGAGAAGCGGGACTACATCCGTCATCACCGGCCCCGCGGCATCTCCGTCGCCGAAGGATGCCGACTGATGGGGATCGCGCTCTCCACCTACTATGACCGACCGCAGATGCGGACCGACGATACCGCGATTGTCGAGGCCCTGTTTGCCATCTGCGACGAGTTCGAATCCTACGGATATCGCCGCGTCGGCGCGGCCCTGCGCCAACAGGGCATTGTCGTCAATCACAAGAAGATCCGACGCCTGATGCGCGAACACGATCTGCAGCCGAAGATCAGGCGCCGCTTTGTTGCCACGACCGACAGCGATCACGACGGCCCGATCTTCCCCAATCTGGCGCGGGAAATCGTACCAACGGAACCCAACCAGCTCTGGGTCGGCGACATAACCTATGTCGCGCTGCCGACCCGCTTCATCTATGTCGCGATCATCCTCGACGCGTGGTCGCGCTTGATTGTTGGCTACGCCATTGGCCGATCGATCGATTCACGCCTGACGCTCGCCGCCTTGAGGACCGCCATCGAGCGACGCAAGCCGCCGTCAGGCTGCATTCACCATTCCGATCGCGGTTCGCAATACGCTGCCGAGATCTACCGCGATGCACTGAGTACGAGCGGCCTGGTCGGCTCCATGGGGCGCAGAGGCAATCCATACGATAACGCCAAGGCCGAGAGCTTCATGAAAACGCTGAAGGTCGAGGCAGTCTATCCGATGGCCTTCGAAACCTTCGAGGATGTCGCCGAACATCTTCCTCACTTCATCGAGGAGGTCTACAACAAACGCAGGCTCCATTCGGCGCTCGGCTATCTGAGCCCGCAGCAATTTGAGGATCAACACATCCGGCAGACTGGCAAAACAGCAGCCTGATCAGTGTCCACCCTCAGGGGCGCACTCCAGATTGAGGGATATTTCCACCGAGAACTGACCCATGTTTGAAGCTTCTCCTGCTTTTTTCAGCAGGGGTTCATGGAGTGATCGACATGGCGTTACTGAGCGTTATCCGACGCTGGCATTTTCGAGAGAAGTTATCGATCCGGGAGATTTCGCGCCGGACCGGCCTGTCCCGGAACACGATCCGCAAGTATCTGCGTTCCGACACGGTGGAGCCGAAGTTCAAGGTTCCGGAGCGGCCCAGCAGGCTTGATCCCTTTGCCGACAGACTGTCGGCATGGCTGAAGGTGGAATCGCGCAAGCCGCGCAAACAGAAGCGCACCGTCAAGCAGTTGCACGCAGATCTGGCAGACCTCGGCTATGACGGCTCGTATGGTCGCGTGGCAGCGTTTGCTCGCGCCTGGAAGGCGGATCGGCAAAGGGAGCAGCAAACATCCGGGCGCGGAACATTCGTGCCGCTGGCTTTCGAACCTGGCGAAGCGTTCCAGTTCGACTGGTCGGAGGACTGGGCGATCATCGGTGGCGAGCGCACCAAGCTGCAGGTGGCCCATACGAAGTTGAGCTACAGCCGCGCATTTGTCGTGCGCGCCTATCTTCTGCAAACGCACGAGATGCTGTTCGACGCCCACAACCATGCGTTCCGCGTTCTTGGCGGCGTTCCCCGGCGCGGCATCTATGACAACATGCGCACGGCCATCGACAGGGTCGGGCGCGGCAAGGAGCGCGATGTCAACGCCCGTTTCCTGTCGATGACCAGCCACTTCCTCTTCGAGCCCGAGTTCTGCAATCCGGCCTCCGGCTGGGAGAAGGGACAGGTCGAGAAGAACGTGCGGGATGCCCGTCACCGGCTGTTTCAGCCGATCCCGCGCTTTCCATCGCTTCAGGCTCTCAACGATTGGCTGGAACAGCGCTGCAAGGAGCTTTGGGCGCAAACGGCGCATGGCCTGATGCGCGGAACCGTCGCGGATGTCCGGGCCGAAGAGGTCGAGACCCTCATGCCGGTGCCACGGCCATTCGACGGCTTTGTCGAATACACCAAGAGGGTTTCCCCAACCTGCCTGGTTCATCTGGAGCGCAACCGCTACAGCGTGCCGGCATCCTTTGCCAATCGTCCGGTGAGCCTGCGCGTCTATCCGGAACGGATTGTCGTCGTCGCCGAAGGTCAGGTCGTCTGCGAGCATCGCCGCATCATCGATCGTTCGCATGATCGGCCGGGGCATACGGTCTACGACTGGCGTCATTATCTGGCGGTCGTCCAGCGCAAACCCGGCGCTCTGCGCAACGGCGCGCCATTCGCCGAACTTCCCGAGGCCTTCAGGATGCTGCAACAGAACCTCCTCAGGAAGCCGGGCGGGGATCGGGAGATGGTCGAGATCCTCGCCCTCGTCCTGCAACATGACGAACAAGCCGTGCTCTCGGCTGTCGAGATGGCGCTGGAGACAGGCGTTCCGACAAAAACGCACGTGCTGAACCTGCTCCACAGGTTGGTCGACGGCAAATCCGTCACGCCGCCCACCATTGACGCTCCTCAGGCCTTGGCCCTCACCAACGAGCCGAAGGCCAACGTCGAACGCTACGATGCCTTGAGGAAGACCGCGGAGGTGCGTCATGCGTCATGATCCAGCCAGCGCAGCCATCGTCATCATGCTCAAAAGCCTCAAGATGCACGGCATGGCACAAGCCGTCCACGACTTGACCGAACAGGGATCGCCGGCATTCGAAGCCGCGGTTCCCGATCCTCTCCCAGTTGCTCAAGGCCGAGACGGCGGAACGGGAGGTCAGGTCCGTGGCCTATCAGTTCAAGGCGGCGCGCTTTCCCGCCTATCGCGATCTGGGCGGCTTCGACTTCTCAAGCAGCGAGATCAACGAGGCCCTTGTTCGCCAGCTTCATCGTTGCGAGTTCATCGACGACGCCAACAATGTCGTCCTGGTCGGCGGGCCCGGCACGGGAAAGACCCATGTCGCCACCGCCCTGGGCGTCCAGGCCATCGAGCACCATCGCAAGCGTGTCCGGTTCTTCTCGACCGTGGAACTCGTCAATGCACTGGAGCAGGAGAAGGCACAGGGCCGATCGGGCCAGATCGCCAACAGGCTCGTCCACTCCGATCTCGTCATCCTCGATGAACTCGGTTATCTGCCGTTCAGCGCATCGGGCGGCGCTTTGCTGTTCCATCTGCTGAGCAGGCTCTACGAGCGGACCAGCGTCATCATCACCACCAATCTCAGCTTCTCGGAATGGGCGAGCGTCTTCGGCGATGCCAAGATGACCACGGCACTGCTCGACCGCCTGACCCATCACTGCCACATCCTCGAAACCGGAAACGACAGCTTCCGCTTCAGGAACAGTTCAGCGCACAACGTGAAAACCGCAAAGGAGAAAAACCGGAACTTGACCACAACCACCAACCCGAAACATACATAAAAGGCGGGTCAGTTCTCGGCGAAAATCCCGGGTCAGTTCTCAGCGGAAATCAACACTCTTAGCGAAGGCGTCGGCAAAAGTTGTCTTTGGATCGGCAATGCGGAAAAGGTTTTGATTTGGGATCACGATGACTGTGTCAGCGCATTCGCTAAGACGTTCGATGCCTTGTTCCGCTGCCCGCGTTCGACGCGTGCCCTCGAATGCGAATGGCTTGGTAACGACCGCTACGGTGAGAATACCGGCTTGGCGCGCAGCGCGGGCAATAACGGGTGCGGCCCCTGTTCCCGTTCCGCCCCCCATGCCAGCAGTCACGAAACACAAATGCGTGTCGGCCAACTGGCCCATGATCTCGTCAATCGTTTCCTCAGCCGCCGCTTCCCCGATTTCAGGAAGTGAGCCAGCGCCAAGACCTTCGGTCACGTCGACACCAAGCTGGATAAGTCGCGATGCCTTCGACATAGCAAGGACCTGGGCATCGGTGTTCGCAACGATGAATTCCGCGCCCTCAAGTCTCTGTGCAATCATGTTGTTGACCGCGTTTCCACCGCCACCACCCACGCCGATCACGGTGATCTTCGGCTTCAACTCGACTATGTTCCGGGAGCTGTGCACCTTGGCCTGCGGATGGTCGGGGTGCGTCGTGGAGTGGCGAAGTAATGCATCAGTCATCGGATGCCGAAGCCCCCGGCAGATTTTCCGTCCAGCGTCGGAACAGCGCGCTGGCATTGACTCCCCCGAAGCCAAAACCATTGGAAATTGCATAGTCCATCTCCAGTGGCCGCGCTTCGTTCGCGACGAAGTCTATCCCGTCGCCCGCCGGATCTGGAGTATTCAAGTTCAATGTCGGCGGCGCGACCTGGTTCATGAGCGCCAAAATCGTGAAGATGGCTTCAAGCCCACCTGCGGCTCCAAGCAGATGACCCGTCGCTGATTTCGTTCCGCTGACAGTTATGGCAGATTCCGAACCGAAGACACTCTTGATTGCATTGATTTCGCCGAGGTCGCCGACGAGCGTAGAGGTCGAGTGCGCGTTAAGGTGGCGGATCTCTCGCGGCGTAATTTCGGCTTGCGCGATAGCGATCTCCATCGCTCTGCGCGCGCCATTTCCGTCCTCTGGACCGGACGTGACGTGATGAGCGTCCGCTGTGGTGCCGTACCCGACCAGTTCGGCAAGTGGCTTTGCGCCGCGTGCAAGCGCGTAACTCAACGCCTCAATGACCAGGATGCCCGCCCCTTCGCCCATGACGAAGCCGTCACGCGACATATCGAAAGGGCGAGAAGCCCGACTTGGTGTTTCATTGAAACCGGTCGATAGGGAACGAGCCGCGGCAAAACCTCCGAGGCTGACTATGTTCATGCAGGCTTCCGTTCCACCGCACACCGCGATGTCTGCTTCATTCGCGCGGATCAGTCGAGCCGCATCGCCGACTGCCTGAACGCCTGCTGCACAGGCAGTGACCGGAGCACCCATGGGACCTTTGAAACGGTGCCGGATTGAGACCTGCCCAGCCGCCAGGTTCACCAAGAAAGACGGCACTGTGAATGGCGAAAGACGGCGGACACCACGCTGATCAACTGTTCGTACCGCTTCGGTTATAGCGGGGAACCCGCCGATGCCCGATGCGATGATCGTGGCGGTCCTGAGCCGTTCATCGTCCAAGAGGGGCCTCCACTTCGCCTGAGCAAGCGCTTCTTCCGCCGCCGCCAATGCGAAAAGAATGAAGCGGTCGACCTTGCGCTGGTCCTTGGGAGCAAGGACGGTATTCGGATCGAAGCCCGCTTCTGGGTCTTCTTCCAGCGTGGGGACGGTCCCGCCGATCTTCGATGGCAAGTCTTTCACGACATCATCTGGAAGTCGTCTGATGCCCGACTGACCTGATAGGAGTCGAGACCATGAAGCCGGCACATTGGCTCCGAGGGGGCTAACGGCTCCCATGCCAGTGATAACGATACGACGCATGTCTTTTCCACCTAAGTTCTTGATTGATCGGCCTCATGACCGAACCCTGCTGGTTCGGTCATGAGGCCGGCGCTTGTTATCGGCGTTATTCGGGTTTGCCCGGACACCTCAGGAGGGACGCCCCCGAGAGCGGCGAGATCCATGGACGAATGCGCATGTGGTTTGGGGCCGGCAGTGCGGTAACGACCAGTTGTTTGCGAGGCGGACCTCTCATCCTTCCGCCTGAGAGCTCGCAATTCGCCTGACCTCGTCAGCGGCAACGCTGAGGAAGCCTTGCGACAAGTTCTCGTCACTCAAAATGCGAGAGAGCGTGACAGCACCCACCATGAGGGACAGCATCGCCATCGCCTTGTTGCTGGGTGTTGAACTTTCGGTCTCTTCCATGAGTTCATCCAAAACCTGGAGATGAGCCCGGATCCCGTCCTGGAACGGGGCTCTTACCTCCTCACTCTGACGCGCCGCGTCAGAACCGAGCGCCACCAACGGACACCCATCGCCTTTCTCTTCGCGATGTCCCGTCGAGAGGTAGAACGCAATTGCTGCCCCAAGAGGATCGGGAATTGTGGCGGCCGCCGCCGACCATCGGCGGGTAGCGCTCTCCATCGCGCGCCTCGATGCCTGTGCAGCAAGATCGTCCTTGGACGCGAACTGCTTGTAGAACCCGCCTTGGGTGAGGCCGGCGCCTTTCATCAGGTCCTTGAGCCCGATGCCGTCAAAACCGTGCTCTCGAAACAGCCGGCTGGCGACGTTGATCACCGTTTCCCGATTTTTCTCGGCCTGTGCGCGGCTCACTCTCATGATGGCCTCCAATTAGATTTCACTTGACATCTATAACAAAATTAGAGTTAGAACGCAATCTAATTTGTGTTGATCATACGTCAAGAAGAGAATCCAAAATGAAACGCAGATATGTCCTGACTCTGGTCGGGCTGGCGGCGGCCGCCGCAGCCGCTGCCTTTGTCCTTGTTTTCGAAATGCCCGAACGGGAAGCCGAAGCCGAGGATCCGAGGACTGCCCCACCACTGGTAAGTGTGGCAGAGGCGAAGAAGCCAGAAGCGGCGGAACGGTCCTTTACCGGCACGGTCGCTTCGCGGATACAGAGTAACCTCGGTTTTCGGATCCCAGGCAAGATTGTCCAGCGGCTGGTGGATGCGGGTCAGCAGGTGAAGAAGGGCCAGGCCCTGATGCGCATCGATGAAACCGATCTCCAGCTCGCGCTTACAGCGAAGCGCAATACGGTCATCGCAGCGCGTGCCGTCCTGATCCAGGCGGAAGCAGATGAGAAACGCTATGCGGAGCTGGTGAAAAACAGATTGGCCGCCACGCCTCAGCGTTATGAGCAGGCGAAAACGGCCCTCGACACGGCTGCTGCACAGCTTGCTGCGGCTGAAGCTGACGCCAGGGTCGCAGAAAACGCGGCAAACTATGCCGTTCTTCCGCGACTCGGACGGAACTGTCGTCGATACCCTTGGAGAGCCTGGACAGGGCGTGGCTGCAGGCCAAACAGTTGTTCAACTCGCGCAAACCGGGCCGCGCGAAGCGGTTGTTTGGCTGCCGGAGTCTTTGCGACCCGCCATTGGCTCCGAAGCGAGCGCCAGCGTTTACGGAAGCGACGGTCTGAGCGGAAAAGCCCGCTTGCGACAGATTTCTGATGCTGCCGATCCGCAGACCCGTACTTACGAAGCGCGTTACGTTCTCGCCGGAGCCGCCGCCTCTGCCCCACTCGGTTCGACGGTAATGTCAAAATCTCCGACGCTGACCGGCAGTCGGAGGCCGCTGTTCCGTTAGCTGCAATCCTGGACGACGGTAGCCGGACTGGTGTGTGGGTTTTCAACGCTGCCGCTTCCACAGTGAATTTCACTCCAGTCGAGGTCAAGCATATCGGCGAAGAGACAGCATTTGTCACCGGAATTGGAATTGGCGAAAAGGTTATAGCTCTGGGCGCGCATCTCCTTGAAGATGGTGAGTCTGTCAGGACGTCCGTGCTGCAAAAGGTAATAAAATAATGAGCTTCAATCTCTCCGCCATTGCGGTTCGCGAACGCTCCGTCACATTATTCTTTATCGTTCTCTTGGCCGCAGCTGGGGTCTACGCTTTCCTCAATCTGGGACGCGCCGAGGATCCCTCCTTCACAATCGAAGACTCTGACGGTCACCGCTGTTTGGCCGGGCGCCACTGCGCGTGAAATGCAGGATCTCGTCGCTGAGCCACTTGAGAAGCGCATCCAGGAACTCACCTGGTATGACCGCGTCGAAACAACAACGCGGCCTGGCTACGCCTTCCTCACGGTGACATTGAAAGATGACACACCCTCGACTGCCGTCGAAGAGGAGTTCTATCAGGCGCGCAAAAAGCTTGGTGACGAAGCTAGGAGAGTCCCCCCGGATGTCATTGGTCCGTTTGTCAATGATGAATATTCCGATGTGAGCTTTGGGCTTTATGCGCTACAGGCGCAGGGAATGCCGATGCGCGACCTCGTGCGGAAGGCGGAGGTCATCCGTCAAGATCTTCTGCACGTTCCGGGCGTCAAGAAAATCAACATTCTTGGGGAGCGCCCGGAACAGATTTTCGTCGAATTTTCCCATGCCAAGCTCGCAACACTTGGGATATCGGTACAGGATATCGCGGCAGCCTTGCAAAGACAGAACACGGTCACACCCGCAGGCTCAATCGACACGCTTGGCCCGCAGGTCTTTATCCGTTTTGATGGAGCCTATAACAGTGTGCAGGCGATTGCCGATACGCCGATTGTTGCGGCCGGGCGGACGCTGAAACCTGATGTAGCGGATGTGCGGCACGGCTATCAGGACCCTGCGACCTATCTGATCCGTTATCAGGGCAAGCCGGCAATTATGCTGAGCGCAGTGATGCAAAAGAACTGGAATGGTCTTGAGCTCGGCAAAGCGCTTGAAGAACGTTCCGCCGCGATCGCGCGGACACTGCCGTTGGGCATGACGCTTGCCAAAGTTAGCGATCAGGCCGTCAACATCAGGAGGCGGTCGGCAACTCATGCTTAAGTTCGCGATGGCACTTGGAGTTGTGCTGTTCGTGAGCCTGATCAGTCTGGGCTGGCGCTCCGGCATTGTTGTCGCACTCGCCGTCCCGCTTACGCTGCCGTCGTCTTCCTCATTATGCTGGAAACCGGCCGGTTTTTCGATCGTACAGCTGGCGCGCTGATCCTGGCTGGGCCTTCTTGGCGACGCCATCATTGCCATTGAAGTGATGGTGGTGAAGATGGAAGAGGGTATGGACCGCGTAAAGGCGGCCGCTTATGCTTGGAGCCATACTGCGGCGCCGATGCTGCTGGCACCTGGTCACTATCATTGGACTGATGCCCGTTGGATTTGCACGATCGACGGCAGGTGAAGACGCTGGCAACATTTTTTGGGTCGTAGGCTTTGCGCTGATCGTTTCATGGATCGTCGCGGTCGTTTTCACACCGTACCTTGGCGTCAAAATGCTGCCCGAAATCAAGCCGGTTGAAGGCGGGCATCATGCCATCTACGACACGCCGCACTATCGCCGTTTGCGCAGATCGATCGAATTCGCCGTGCGTCATAAATTCATGACATGCGCTGTCGTCGGCGTTGTTATGGCTCTTTCCGTCGTTGGCATGGGATCCGTGAAACAGCAGTTCTTCCCGACGTCGGATCGGCCCGAGGTACTGGTCGAAGTCCGCTTGCCCGAAGGCTCAAGCATTGAGACGACGACAGCCTCAGTCAAACAGCTCGAAAAGTGGCTGCAAGAAGAGCCTGACGCAAAGAAAGTCACCAGCTATATCGGGCAGGGGGCCCCTCGCTTCTTCTTCGCCATGGCACCGGAACTGCCGGATCCGGCATTCGCAAAGATTGTCGTTCTGACCCCTGATGCGCATGCTCGTGAAGATTTGAAGCATCGCCTGGAGACCGCCGTCGCCGATGGCCTTGCGCCCGAAGCCTACGTTCGGGTTACACAGCTGGTGTTCGGGCCCTACACGCCGTTCCCGGTCGAGTTTCGGATCATGGGACCAGATCCGAAAGAACTCTACAAGATTTCTCAGAAGGCGCTCGCAATTATGAAAACTGTGCCTGATGTCCGACAGGCTAACCGGGATTGGGGCGACCGCGCACCGGTGTTGCGGTTTGTCCCTGATCAGGACCGCCTCAATCTGATCGGTCTATCACCCACGGAGGCAGCGCAGCAGATTCAATTATTGCTCAGCGGCATCCCCGTAACCCAGCTGCGTAACAACATCCGCAATGTGCCCGTTGTCGCACGAAGCGCGGGAGAGAACCGTCTCGATCCCTCACGGCTTGACGATTTTTCACTGATGAGCCGGAATGGGCGTCAGATACCACTTAGTCAAATCGGCCATTCCGAGATTCAGTTTGAGGAACCAATCCTGAAACGTCGCGATCGAACACCCGTCGTTACGGTAAGGTCCGATATTAGCGACGCGAAGCAACCCCCGGAAGTCTCGCAGCAAGTCATGAAGGCACTGCAGCCTCTGATAGCATCTCTTCCTGTCGGATATCACATCGAGATGGGTGGAAACATAGAGGAGTCTCTCAAGGCGAATGTCGCACTTGTCAAAATCTTCCCGGTCATGATTGCGGCCATGTTGATCGTAATCATCATCCAGGTTCGCAACCTGGCAACGATGACTATGGTTATGTTGACCGCCCCACTTGGGCTCGCCGGGGTGGTCCCAGCGCTGCTTCTGTTTAATCAGCCCTTCGGCTTTAACGCCATTCTCGGGTTGATAGGATTGGCAGGTATCCTCATGCGCAACACGCTTATCCTGACAGAGCAAATCAAGGAAAACCAGGCTGTCGGCCTCAATGACTATCACGCTGTGATTGAGGCCACTGTGCAGCGAACCCGCCCGGTCGTCCTGACCGCGCTAGCAGCCGTTCTGGCCTTCATACCGTTGACCCATTCCGTGTTCTGGGGATCGATGGCCTATACGCTGATCGGCGGAACAGCGGCGGGCACGGTCATGATCCTGCTCTTCCTCCCGGCGCTGTACGCAGTGTGGTTTAGGATCAAGCTACCGAAAGAAGACACCCACGGCGAAATGATCGAAGAAGAACTGGAACCACCAATGGCAATTGCCGCCGAATAGGGACCCTCGTGTCCAAGACATACCTCCGATTTTTCAGTGGCCGCTTCCCATGCCTGCCAGTAGGCGTACGGGAAGCGGATTGCCGGCAAAAGAGGAGCGTCCTGGGAACGCCAATTGGTCGGAAACTTCGTTTTGGAGACGTAATGATCGCCGTATGTGGATCGGCGCGACGGACTGACCCTATCGGTGGATGCGATTTCAATAACTTGCGGCGCTGATCGGCGTCGGGACCCCTCCCCAGTTCACAGTCGAGACCGAACTTCTCAAGGCCGCCAACCTTGAAATTTTCCACCAGCACGTCAGCTTCCGCGATCAGCGACTTGAGTTGGTCGAGATACTTGGCGTTCGAGAAATCGCAGATGAGCGAGTTCTTGCCGCGATTTGCGGAATGGATGTAGGCGGCGACTTTCTCGGTTCCGCCATACGGCAGTGGGAGTTCGACAAAGGGCGGACCCCAACGGCGGCTGTTCTATTATCCCCAGTCCATCACGACCTTGCCGGCCTCACCCGAAAGCATGGCGGCAAAGCCGGCCTCGTAGTCGTCGATGCCGATCCGGTGCGTGATGAGGTCCGAAAGGTCCAAGCCGCTCTGGACGAGCGCGATCATCTTGTACCAGGTCTCGAACATTTCGCGGCCATAAATGCCCTTGATGTTCAACATCTTGAAGATGATCTTGTTCCAGTCCACGGCAAATTCGGTGGGCGCGATGCCCAGAAGCGCGATCTTGCCGCCGTTGTTCATCGTCTCGATCATGTCGCGCATGGCCGGCGCGGACCCAGACATCTCTAGACCCACGTCGAAACCCTCGGTCATGCCGAGCCGCGCCATGACGTCGGCGAGCTTTTCTTCGCTGGCGTTAACGACTGTCTGCACCCCGAGCCGACGGGCCAGCGCGACGCGATAGGGGCTGATATCGGTGATCACCACCTTGCGCGCACCGACCTGCTGCGCCACCAACGCCCCCATGATCCCGATAGGGCCGGCACCGGTCACCAGAACATCCTCGCCCACCAGATCAAAGCTGAGCGCGGTGTGCACCGCATTGCCAAAGGGATCGAAGATCGCCGCGATTTCGTCGGGGATGTCATCGGGGATCGGCACGACATTTGCCTCGGGGATGCACAGATACTCCGCAAAGCTGCCGGGACGGTTGACGCCGACGCCCAGCGTGTTCCGGCACAGATGTCCGCGCCCGGCACGGCAGTTGCGACAGATGCCGCAAACAACGTGGCCCTCACCCGAGACGCGCTGGCCGATACGATACTTGGTGGCCGCCGCGCCGGTCTCAACGATCTCGCCACAGAACTCATGGCCGACCACCATCGGCACCGGCACGGTCTTGGCCGACCATTCATCCCACTTCCAGATATGCACGTCGGTTCCGCAGATCGCCGATTTGCGGACCTTGATCAGAACATCCTGCGGCCCGGGTTCGGGCACCGGGACGCGCTGCATCCACAATCCTTCGCGCGGCTCTGCCTTGACCAGGGCCTTCATTTCGTTGCTCATCAGATCACCCTCAGTTCGCGGCCGGTTTCCACAAAGGCTGCGATGGCTTGGTCAAGCTCATCAATCGTATGCGCCGCCGACATCTGCGTTCGGATGCGGTCCTGCCCTTTGGGCACGACCGGAAAACTGAAGGGCGCAACATAGACGCCGCGCGCGTCCAGACCCCGTGCCATGTCCTGCGCCAGTTTTGGATCGCGCAGCATGACGGGGATGATCGGATGCTCGCCCGGCAGCAGATCAAAGCCCGCCGCGCCCATCTTGTCGCGGAAATGCATGGCATTGCGCATCAACAGGCCGCGCTGCTCGGTCGAGGCCTCGAGCATGTCGAGCACCTTCATCGAAGTGGCCGCGATCACCGGGGCCAGCGTATTTGAGAACAGATAAGGCCGCGAACGCTGCCGCAGCCAGTCAATCACTTCGCGTCGACCCGATGTATAGCCCCCCGACGCGCCCCCGAGTGCCTTGCCCAGTGTGCCGGTGATGACATCCACCCGACCCATCACGCCGCAATGTTCGTGTGTGCCCCGCCCCGTGGCGCCCATAAAGCCCACGGCGTGGCTGTCATCGACCATCACCATCGCGTCATGGGCCTCGGCCAGATCGCAGATCGCGGACAGATTGGCGATATAGCCATCCATGGAAAACACCCCGTCGGTGACGATCAGCTTGAAGCGGCAGCCGCTTGCCGCCTCAAGCTGCGCCTCCAGATCGGCCATATCGGAATTGGCATAGCGAAACCGCTTCGCCTTGCATAGCCGCACGCCATCGATAATCGAGGCATGATTCAGCGCGTCCGAGATGATTGCGTCTTCGGGCCCCAACAGGGTCTCAAACAGGCCGGTATTGGCATCAAAACAGCTGGAATAGAGGATCGTATCCTCCATACCCAGAAAACTCGACAGGCGGGATTCCAGCACCTTGTGTTCTTCCTGAGTGCCGCAAATGAAGCGCACTGATGACATGCCGTATCCGTAGCGGTCCAGCGCCCCATGCGCCGCGGCGACCAGATCGGGGTGGTTGGAAAGGCCCAGATAGTTGTTGGCGCAGAGGTTGATGTCGAGCGCCCGGTGTCCAGTACGACTGTCCCGGATTGCGGGCTCGTGATGATCCGTTCGGTCTTGTAAAGGCCCGCATCTTTCAGACCGTCCAGTTCGCTTGTCAGATGTTTGATGAAATTGTGGCCCATCTGATTGTCCTTAGACGCTAATGAGGCTGGTCAGCCAGCCGTGGAAGTAGGCCGCACGGCTACGTTCGACGCCGACCAACCAATGAGACGGATCCTCATGGCAAAGGATGGCCGGAATGCCCGCAATTATTGTGCGCTTGGCGTGGCCTGCCCGCAGCCCAGTCTTGGCGAGGCTGAGGAAACCGCCCTGTTTCAGGAAGTCCACCGCGCTGTTCCCTTTGAGCGAAAACCAACACAGGAAGTCAGTAAATGCGCTGGCGTGGGCCAAGCGGTCGGGGAAGGCGGCCGCGACTAGTGCGACGGCCTCAGTCTCGGCAGCGGGCGGGCAGCGCAGCAGCCATGCGCGGGGGTTCATCCAGATAGCCGCGCATTCGCCGGTGCGGATCATCGCCCCGCTTTCGCGCGGCAGATCATAGCCAAGTGCGGCCTCCAACGGTGCGAGGACCGCCGCGGCATCGGTTACGCAGGTCAGCCAAACGCAGCCGATATCGGCGTGTTCGGCAAGAGAGACATCGGCTGGAGCGTGCAAAGAATGGCGAACGCCAAAGTCGCGGCCAAGTGCGGAACGTGCTGTCAGCGTCATGCACGGAGCCTTTCGTTTGCGGCGTCGTAGAAGACTGGCGTGCAGATTTCCGCATAGGCGATCTGCCCTTCGGCATAAAGGCGAACAATCTCACCCATCCGTCCGGCACCGCCCTCAATCAGTGCGAGGGCGATATTACCCGCGCCGGGCGTCTCAGCGGCAGAAGTGACGTAGCCGATGGTGCGGCACGGCGGCCGTGTCTCACCAGGGGCAAGGATGCGAGCGCCGATCTCGATGCGGCCCTTCACCGGTTTCAGGCCAACCAGTTGCTCGCGATCCTCGGCACGGTTGAAATGTAGCGACAGGGCGCGTTTGCCAATGAAATCGACGGGCTTCTTCGCGGCGACCCCGCCCATGCCGATGTCGTCCGGCGTGGTGCGTCCATTGGTATCGGAGCCCAGATGAATATAGCCCTTCTCCAGCCTCAGGCGCAGCCATGCTTCCATCCCTATCGGCTTTGCGCCAAGTGCAGCACCCTCATTCAGCGCGCGGCGCATCAGATCAGCACCATAGCGGGCCGGGACCGAGATCTCATACTGCAGCTCTCCGGTGAAGCTGACCCGCGCGATCCGGGCCGGCACACCCGCCAGCCGCCCCTGGCAGAACTGCATATGGGCAAGGGCTTCGGCCGATATGTCCATGTCCGGTTCCAGTCGAGCCAGCAGATCCCGCGACCGTGGTCCGGACAGGGCAACGGCAGCCCATTGGGAGGTCACCGGCGTGATGGCGACCCGCATGTCAGGCCATTCCGTCTGACGCCACTGTTCCAACCACGACGCCACCACCTCTGCGTTGCCCGAGGTGGGACCAGCAAGGAAGAAATTGTCATCGATGCAGGTCAGAACGCCGTCGTCGAAAATCACCCCGTCATCATGCAGCATCACAGAATAGCGGATACGACCCGGTTTCAGCCCGGCGATATTCGACACATAAAAGCGGTTGAGAAAATCGCGTGCATCTGGTCCCGCGACCTCGATCTTCCCGAGCGGCGAGGCATCGAAGATACCCACCGCGTCGCGCACCGCCCCGATCTCGACCGCGACGGCGGTTTCGCGATCGGTGCCGTTGCTGGCATACCAGTCCGGACGCTCCCATCCGAAATCCTCGAATTGGGCACCAAGGCTGGCGTGCAACTCGTGGGCAGGCATCAGCCGGCGTGGGGCATAGCCATCACGCTGTCGGTGATGCGCGATGGCGCCCATGCGTGTGGCGGTATAGGGCGGGCGGAAGGTGGTGGTGCCGACCTGGTCGAGGCTTTGACCCGTCTCAGCCGCAAGGATCGCGAGGCCGTTGACATTCGAGGTGCGGCCCTGATCCGTGCCCATGCCCAGCGTGGTATAGCGCTTAAGATGCTCGACCGAGCGGTAGTTCTCCCGCGCGGCAAGCACCACATCCGACGCTTTCACGTCATTTTGCAGGTCCACGAACATCTTCGAGGGCTTGCCGCTACGTGCCTGCCAGATTGGCTCACCGCCGCTCACGGAGAGCTGCACCTCAACCTTGGGAATATCCCCCGCAATACCGGTGATTGCTTCTGCTGCGCGCGCGCCTTGCGCCAGCGCTTCGGCAAGTCCACGAACCCCTGTGACCGCACCGGCGCCGTGCCAACCCTTGGGCAATTCAGGGCAAAGAAATCCGGCAACCTCTTGGTCATAGCGCGGTTTGGCACCGCGATGCGCGGCCAGATGCACAAGTGGCGTGACTCCCCCAACCACCGCAAGCGCGTCACAAGCATGGCGCCGGATCTTCCCGTCAGCCCCAATCGTCCGGATTGTACGCAAAGCGCTGCGCCCTTCGGTGTCAGCGAGCTGAACACCTGTCATCACCGTGACACCCTTTGCACGCGCCGCCTCAACCAGGGCTTCGCCCGGCTTTTCGCGCGCATCAAGCAGCAGCGGTGGCGCAAGTCCCGCGTCTGCTGCAGCCAACGCTGTCAGGTAGCCGCTGTCGTCACTGACCGCGATTGCCAGTTGTTTGCCTGCCGCCGCACCGTATTCGGTGAGAAACCGCCGCACACCGGCCGAGAGCATGACGCCGGGACGATCGTTGTTTTGAAACACCAACGGCCGGTCAACTGCACCCGTCGCCAACACGCAGCCATCCGTGCGCAGCTTCCACAGACATTCGCCCGCAACCCCGGCGGCCGTCATGCCCGATTGCAACAGGGTGAAGAATTCCCCTCGTAAGCGCCGGTCACGAAGGTCGACGGCAGATAGCGCCCACCCGCCCCGGTGAAGCGCTCGACAGCTTCATCGGCCCAGAGTGCGCCGGGGCGCCCGTCGATCTGCGCCGCCTCCCAGCGCAACGTGCCGCCGGGCCGTGGGCCCTGATCGGCAAGGATTACGTTGCGTCCTGCCTTCGCAAGCGCCGTGGCGGTAACAATCCCTGCCGGTCCCGCGCCAATGATGAGCACGTCACAGACATCGTGGCGATGGGCCCGCATACGCGTCTCGGCTGAGCCATCGGGATGTCCAAAGCCTGTGGCGCTGCGAACCGCCCTTTCATACCAGCTCCAGTTCGGCCACTTCAGCGTCTTGTAGTAGAAACCCGCCGGCATGAACCGGCTGAGGGTCTGGATCACCGGAGCCGGCAGGTCGAATTTCACCGAAGGCCAGCCGGTCACGCTTCGCGCATCAAGCCCCTCGGTCAGCAGGACCTGCCCGGCGCGAATCGCGGGGTCGTAGCCATGGCCGTCGCGGACCGCGAGCATCGCGTTGGGGTCTTCCACCCCGGCCGCATAGATGCCACGCGGGCGATGGTATTTCAAACTCCGCGCCAATGTGCCGACACCATTCGCAAGCAGGGCCGAGGCCAGTGTATCTCCAGAGAACCCAGAAAGCGTTCGCCCGTTGAAGCGGAAAGAGATCGGGCGGGTGCGATCGACATGCCCGCCTTCGGGAATACGGAAACCAGCCATCAGCTCGCTCTTGGCGTCAGCTTGCGGTCAAAGGGAACGACCTCAAGCACATCATGGCTCACAGTGTCGCGGGCGACCTTGAACCACTGGCCGCAGCCGGCGGCACAGCACCATTGTTCCTGATGCAGTCCCTTGGGGTTGTTGCGGAAATAGAGATATTCGGTCCAGGCAAAGTCCGAAGCCTCCTCGGGCGGGCTCGGGCGCAGGATCTCGGCCTCGCCGCCGTAGCGCAGTTCCTCTTCGGCACGATCCTCGTGGCAATAGGGGCAGCGGATGACGATCATGTCTGCAACCTCAATGCGCGATGCCGGCGGCGGCACCTTCATCCACCAGCCGGTTGTCGCGGAAACGTGTAAGTGCGAAGGGGCGCGCCAGTTCATGCGGTCGGCCGGTTGCGATGGAATACGCCAACAGATGCCCGCCCGCCGGGATCGCCTTGAAGCCGCCGGTGCCCCAGCCGCAATTGATATACAGGTTCGACACCGGTGTTGCGCCAAGGATGGGCGAACTGTCGGGCGAGATATCGACGATGCCCGCCCAGTGCCGCATCAAACGCATCTGTGCGAAAGCGGGGAACATTTCGACGGTCGCCGTGACGACTTTTTCGATCGTCGGGAAGGTTCCGCGCTGGCCGTATGAATTATAGAGATCCAGCACGCCGCCCATCACCAGCTCGCCCTTCTGGGTCTGGTTGATATAGACCCCGGTGCCCGGCGAGATCACCACATGGTTCAGCAGCGGGCGCACCGGTTCCGAAACCATCGCCTGCAGGCAATGGCTTGTGATCGGCAGCCGGAAGCCCGCCATTTCCGCAACCACCCCGGAATGGCCGGCAACGGCCAGGCCCACACGCCCGGTCTCGATCCGCCCCTGTCCGGTGCGCAGGGCGACGATACGGTCGCCGTCAAAGTCGAACCCTTCGACCGCGCAATTCTGGAAGATGTCGACGCCCAGCCTGTCGGCGGCCCGCGCATAGCCCCATGCCACCGCATCGTGGCGGATCGTGCCGCCGCGCTTTTGCAGAAAGGCGCCGCGGACCGGATAGCGCGGATTGTCACCGATATTCATCATCGGCAGCATCTCGCGGACCTGCTCGACCCCGATGATCTCGCCATCGACGCCGTTGCAATTCAGCCAGTTCGCCTTGTGGCGGGCAGTCTCCATCTGGTGCTGATTGTGGATCAGCGTCAGCCAGCCGCGCTGCGACAGCATGATGTTGTAATTCAGATCCCACCCCAGCGTCTCATAAAGCCGCAGGGCAAAATCATACATCGCAGCACTTTCGGAAAACATGTAATCCGAGCGGACATTGGTGGTGTTGCGCCCGGTGTTGCCGCCGCCGATCCAGCCCTTTTCCAGCACCGCGATATTGGTCATGCCGTGCTCTTGCGCGAGATAATAGGCGGTCGCCAGACCATGCCCGCCGCCGCCGATGATCACCGCGTCATAGCGCGGCTTCGGCCTGGGGGACCGCCAAGCCTCTGCCCATCCCCGATGGCCGGTCAGGCCTTGCCACAGCAGGTTGGCAAGATTGTAGTTCTTGGTGACTTTCAGGTTCATTTTGCCGGACTCAAATGGGACTGCGGGCGTCAAACCGGGCTTCGGCTTCGCCCACCTTGTCCGGGTCGAGATCGAAACCGAGACCGGGACGCTTGATGACATCGAGCCACCCGGCCTGCGGCGTGAGATCGGGGGCGCAGACGATATCGAATTCCAGAAACCGCAGCATATGCTGGTTGCCATCGTCGATATTCGCGCAGGCCGCCGCTAGCTGGTGAGCGGCGCAGGTGGTGATACCGGTCTCGTAAAGGCCATGCAGGCAGATGGTGAGACCGGCGGCCTCGGCAATCCGGGCGACATCGGCCATCCGGGCAAGGCCGCCGGTTTCATGCGGGCCGATGACGATCAGGTCGGCGGCCCGGCGCGCGCAAATCTCAAATGCCTCATGCGGCGTGAAAACCAACTGGTCGGCGGCGATGGCAATGGATGAGCCGGCGCGAATCTGACGCAGGGCCGAGATGCTCTCGGCGTTGCAGGGCTGCTCGATGAACTCGATCCCGAAGGGTTCGAGCGCGGCAATCATCCGCCGCGCCTCCAGCGGCGACCAGGCTTCGTTCGGATCAAGCCGAAGCCGCGCTTGCGGGCCGATCGCCTCGCGCACCGCCGCAACGCGGGCCAGATCCTGGCCCCCGCCAAATCCAGCCTTGATGTAGATGATGTCGAAGCCGCGGGCCTGCAGCTCAGCGGCATCGGCCGCCACTGCCGCGGCCGTGTCGCCCATGGCGAAACCGTGATAGCCGATGCGCTGATGCCGCGCTCCGCCCAGAAGCTGGTGCACGGGACGGTCGGTCGCCTTACCCATCACATCCCACAGCGCCATTTCCAGCCCCGCCAGCACCTGCCCGCCAAAGCGCGGCGCGCTGCAGACGGCCTGGGCGCGGAACAGCGCGGTGTAGGCCTCGGCCCAGAGCGTGCGATGATCGAAAGGGTCGCGCCCGATCATCCGCGCGGCGGCGGTATCGACCAGTGCCTTGATCGCGCGCCCCGAGGGGCCGCCTATGGTTTCGCCATATCCGATCACACCGGTATCGGTCTCGATCTCGACCAGGACCACCTCGGCGCCTTCGATCACCCCATACGCCCAGTGGAAGGGAACCAGATAGGGCAGGAAAAGCGGCCGGGTCGTTATGCGGGCGATTTGCATCTGGTCATTTTCCCAGCAGCAGGTCTGGCAACCACAGGGCGACGGCCGGCACATAGGTCGTGATCAGCAGCGTCGGCAGCCAAGCGCAACCGATCAGGATCAATGTCGGTCCCATCGTCTGGTTGATCTTGGCCTTGCCGATACGCGCTGCCAGATAGAGAAGCGGTGCGGTCGGCGGTGTGATGTTGCCCATGCCGAGATTGACCCCGAGGATCGCAGCGAAATGGATCGGATCAACCCCGATCTGAACCGCGACCGGCAGCAGGATCGGTGTCGACAGCAGCACACCGCTGACATCGTCCATCAACATCCCGACAATGATCATAAAGAGGTTCAGCATCAACATGATAACGAGAGGATTGTCCGAGACCTTGCGCAGGTTGTCGAGGATGACCTCGGGCAGTTCCTCGAAGATGAACAGCCGGCTCAGGATCATCACCACGAACAGCATGATCATCACCACCCCGGTGGTCACCGCAGTATCGACCAGCACCTCGCCGAAATTGCGCATGTTGAGGCCGCGGTAGATCAGAAAGCCAACCGGTATCGCGTAAAAGGCCGCGACACCTGCCGCTTCGGTCGGCGTCATCAGGCCGCCATAGATGCCGCCAAGGATAATGATCGGCATCAGCAAGGCTGGCGTGGCCTTGCCGGTCTGCCGTGCGGCCGTCGCCACGACTTGGGCCGGCGATGCGGGATCGTTCATTCTCAGGTTTCGGTTGTTGCGCAACATGACGAGGTTGGTCACCGACAGCAGCACCACCACGACAAGCCCGGGCACGACGGTGGCCAGAAAACACTTCAGGACCGAAAGCTGCGCCACCCAGGCATAGAGGATCATCAACGCGCTTGGCGGGATCAAAAGGCCCAGCGGCGCGGCGCAGGCCATCAGGGCGGCGCTATGGCCAACGGGATAACCGCGTTCGGCCAGTTTGGGAAACAGCACCGTGCCGATGCAAGACAGCGTGGCCGCCGCGCTGCCCGAAATGGCGCCGAATACAGCGCAAGCGATCACGGCAGCCACCCCCAGCCCGCCGCGCAACCGGCCAAAGACAGTCTCGGCGATCCCGACAAGCGGATCGGCGATGCGCCCCTTTTCCATAAGTCCGCCGGACAGGATGAACAGCGGAATGGCCAGAAGCACGACGGTGTTCATCTTGCTGTAGCCAACCGGGATCAGCGTGTCCGGGCTATAGCCGCCGGCATAGACCAGAAAAACCGTGGCCGCGCCAAAGGAAAAGGGAACCGCGACACCGATGACAAGGGTCGCAAGCAATATCAGAAGTGCGATGAGGACGATTTCCATCGCTCAGATCTCCGTGCCCGTGTCCAGCGGACGACCGTGCAGCCTGTTCCAGAAATGAAGGAGCGAATGCACCGTCATCAAAATGAATCCGACGACGATCGCGGACTGCGGAACCAGAAGCGGTATTTTCCAACCCGGCGAAATCGGCCACTTCTCGATCGCAAACTAAATCAGCAGGAAGCTCCAGTAGGTAAGAACGATCAGCACGACGATTTCGATGATATCGCGAACGTAACTCAATGCGCGGGTGACCGGGGTATCTCCCAACCACGCCGATATGAAATCGGCCTCGATATGCGAGCGTTCGTAAGACCCGTAGGCCGCACCGATGAAATACAGCCAGAAGGCAAAGATCAGCAGAAATTCCTCGGCGCCATAGAAATCCACAGCGAAGAGGTAGCGGGACAGAAACGAGGCAACGACGATGCTCATGATGGCGAGGTTGCAGATGATGAGAATGGCCCGCTTGGCCCAGACGATTTTGCGTAACATGATATCCTCCGGGGATTGGGCACTCCTCGGATCGCCGCGGGGCGCTTTGAAGTGGGCACCACTCAAGACCCGCGCCCGGTCTATCCGGGCACGGGCAAGGTTCCTGCCGGGTTATTCCACGTCGGACTTCAGACAGCCCACCAGCTCGGCGCCAAAGCGCTCTTCCAGTGCCGGCCAGGCCGCCGCACGTACGTCGGCGACGAACTTTTCGGCCGTTTCACCGGAAAAATCGTCCACTTTGATACCGGCCTCTGCCAGTTTCGCCAGATATTCGTTGTCTTCCGCTTCGGCGCGGTTCACCGCATCCGCCGCAGCCTTGGCCAGCGCATCCTCGACAACCTTCTGCTGCTCTGGCGTGAGTTTCTCCCAGGTCTTTTCGCTCATCACATAGGCGGTCGCTTCGACATAGGCGCGGTAGGGGATGAACTCCTTGATGATATCGCGGAACCCAAAGTAGTTAAGCGCCGCGGTGCCGCCGATCCACCCATCGGCCACGCCCGTCTGAAGCGCCGGATAGAGGTCGGCATAGGCAATGGTGGTGCCACGAAAGCCCATCGCATGCGCGCCGGCATTGAACGTGTCGATCGGGGGCACGCGGATCAGCACACCCTTATCCACGCCGGCCTCGAACAGATGTTCGGCCGGTTTGGTCAGCGCGACACCGATAAAGCCCTCGGGGACGATCCCCATCAGACGAACGCCCAGCTTAGCCTGGATATCGCCATAAGCCTTGTAGAAGCACGATCCGGGTGAATAGATGCGGCGCATTTCGTCATAGTTCGACACCAGGAACGGGAAAAAATTCAATTCCAGGTTGGGGTCAAGCTGGCTGGGCACTGAAAGATGCGCAATATCGACGTTGCCTCGGATCACGTCTTCATAGACCAGCGTGTAGTCGCCAAGTTGGTTTGCCGGAAACACCTTGGCAGAAAGGCCGACATTGGCGGCACCGATCGTGTCGGCAATCTCGTTCAATGCGATCGTCGCCGGGTGGTCCGTCGCGTGTTGCCCGGATATCTTCAGACGAGTTTCGGCAAGCGCCGGAACTGAGACTGAAATCGCGACAAGAGCTGTTGTCGCTAGAGCAAACAGTGTGTTTCTAGTCATGGTTATTCCTCCAGGTTGGTAAAGTTCAAAGACTTGGCTTGACGTCCGACTTGCACTTACGACAGCCTGAAGCTTGACTGGAACGAAGCTTGGAACGACGTTACTCGGGTCGCCCACTACCGAGATTGAACGAAACACAAATTCTTTTGAACGTAGCGGGGAAGCGAGATATTCTCGCGGCGTGTTGACGCTCGCTCAAACAGAGGTCCTTTTTCCGCGGCCAGTCGATTTGCCGGTGCGCGAACCCGAGCTTCGGGTGGCGTTCTTGCTTGCCCCGCGTTTTTCGCTGCTGCCGGTGGCCAGCTTTCTTGACGCGTTGCGTCATGCGGCTGACGAGGCAGATTTCAGCCGCCAGATATACTGTAGCTGGAAGATCGTGGGACGAAGGAAATCCGAGGCGGTTAAGTCAAGCTGCGGATTGGCCGTGCAGATCGAGGCCGGATTTCCCGATCCAAGTGATTTTGATTTTTTGGTCGTGGCGGGAGGGCAATTGCCCCATTGTCTGGATGTCGGCGATGAAGTCCTGGAATATATTCGCCGCGCCCGGCGCGCCGGTGTCGGTCTCGTCGGCATCTGCACAGGTGGGTTTGTACTGGCCAAAGCAGGTGTCATGGCCGGGCACCGGTGTTCGGTTCATGTCGAACATGAACGCCAATTGCGCGGACTATATCCAGAGGTTATCCCCGTTACCGACCAGATTATCGTTTCCGACAACGGAATCCTCACATGCCCTGGCGGCAGCAGCGCGCTGGATCTCGCTTGCTCGCTCATCCGTGCCCAATGCGGGCGGTCGCGGGCTATGAAAGCAATGACGTCGCTGATGGCCGGCCGCGGGCGAACAGCAGAATTGGCGCCTGATCATGAGTACGCGCATCTTGCGAGTTGCGGGCACCACAAGGTCGAGCAGGCAGTCGGGATGATGATGAGCCATCTCTCAACCCCTTTCGCAATCGGCGACCTCGCCGACCGACTGGGCATCACCGAAAGCGGTCTTCACGCGGCCTTTTTACAGCGTGCGGGGACTGGCCCGCAGGAGGTATGGAGGAATATTCGGCTGACCTATGGTCGTTGGCTCTTAATGAATGGCAACCGCACGGTGACGCAGGTTGCCTTTGAATGCGGCTTCGCGGACGCCGCACACTTCAGTCGTTGGTTCAAACGCAAGTTCGAGCAAACGCCCTCCGCCTTCCGAAAAGTCAGGTGCAAATCGCCGAAATCGAATGGCGAAGGATAGCAGTCCTAGCAGGCTGTTGAAGTCAAGCTCAACCGAGCTTGCCCACTTCCGATGACCAGCATCGCTCCACCCCCGCGCCGAAAACAGGCAGCGCTGAGTTGATGGTATGAACTGCTTTCCCACCGAAACGCAACTATTGTTGTGATGAATGGTGAGAAGAGGAGCATTCTTATGGATAGTGTGATTCTTGCCAACCGACATCAGCCGTCAAAGTGGAGTTCTCGCCCGAATACCCGCTGAGTTTACGGCCCAATCATGTCGAAAAGCGTTCAAAAGCGCAGCGATCTTTGAGGTTGGGTGGGCAGAAACGGTTCGAATTCGCCTTGGATTCGTCCTGGGATTTCCGGGCAATTTTCCCAGCGTTTCGTGGCCATGATGGACCGATTTCGGCGTTCTCGACGGCTTGCACCATGTTTCCGGTTGAATGCTCAAAGGCTTACCCTTTCACCTGCACATGGCCGTTTCGGCATGGTGCAGGTGAAACCCGATGTGCAGACAGGGCTTTCGGGATGGCTTGCACCATCCCCTTTTATCTTGCCCTCTTAAATGCAATACTATACCGTTGTTTTTCCATGGCTATTTCTTCCTCATATTGGACAGTTAATCGCCTCGCCTCCGCAGTTATTCTCGGCGATATAGTTTCAGCTTGCAAGCCGGTTGCCTGCCCGTGGTCTGGCGATCGGACGGTCCATGCACTCTTTCGAACTCTGGCGCAGTTTCGCCGGTTCACTTTCCGATCGGAGAGGCGGGGCTACAGTCACATGCACTCACGCGTGATCACTCTTCCTTGGAAGGCCTCACAGGCAAGATATCGCGCTTCCCGCTTCGATCGTTCTCCCGTCCGATAGCCGGCCGCCACTGGCGGAACCGATGTCTTTGTCAGCCCTCTCCTCAGCCCGCGATCCGGCGCCGGTCGCGCGCGGCAAGCGCCCGGCCGGCGATGGATCCGGATGCGGTTTGCAGCGGATTTTCGGCGCACCGAAGTCCGTGCCGTCGCGCCACATGGCGTGCATGATCACCGCCAGCTTGCGCGCCACCGCAACGCAGGCCGCCTTGTGGCCGCGCTTCCTGGCGATCTTCTCGCCCCATTTCTTCAGGGGAACCGGCCGCCTCGTCTTGGTCAGCAGCGCGTTCGCCGCCTCGTACAAGGCGGTGCGAACGTCGCCATCGCCCATCCGCGAGATCCGCCCGCCGCGATCGATCGACGTGCCCGACTGCCATCGACGCGGTGTCAAGCCGAAGTGCGCGCCGACTGTGCGCGACTTGGCAAAGCGGTGCGGATCGTCGACCGAGGCGCGGAACGACAAGGCGGTGACCAGCCCGACGCCGGGCACGCTCAGGAAGCGTCGGCAAATCGCGTCACGGGCGACGATCTTCACCAGCAGGCGGTGCAGTTCGCAATATTCGACCCACAGCACGGCCCGCACCCGCAGCATGCCCTCGACCATCCCGATCAGAACCGGATCATCGGCGAGCATGTCGCGGACTTTCGCTTCAAAGCGGCCGCGGCTGACCTGCCCCAGCCTGATCCCGAAGGCTTTGAGGGAATGACGGATGGCGTTCTCGATATCGAGGAATTTGCGCTTCATGTTGCGCCGGCCGATCAGCAGCAGCCGCATCCTGTAGCTCTCGTCGCTCTTGATGTGGACGGCCCGGAACCAGCCGGTGCGCAGGATCTGCGCCAGGCCGCGCGCATCGTTCTTGTCGTTCGACGGGCAAACATGGGTCCTAACCTGTTGCTTTCCGTCCACTGTTGCGCATCGCCGACAAGGCCGAGCGTGCATGCGCCGCTTCCATGCACACCACCGGCAGGCCGCGCGCCAACAGTTCCTTGTGCAGCCAGGGCGCCAGCGATCCGGTCTCGTGGCCGAGACGCTTCAGTGTTTCGCGGTAGGGTTCGAGCGCTGTGGCGATGATATCGGGGTCGGTCTCAAGGGACGTTTCGAGCACGATCCGGCCCTTCTCGTCGATCACACAAAGGGCGGATGTTTCCATCGCGACGTCCAATCCGGCATAATGGTTCATGGCTGTTCCTCTCCGATGTTGCCTGGGACGCCCCGGCGATCCCGTATTCACACCATCATCTTGGGGAACAGCCGCCCCGCTCTCAATCTTGCCATCAGGCGCCGGACGCGTATTTACCGGCGCCCTCCTAAATGCATCTCTATCCCGCTCTCTGACGCCATGAAGCATCATCCGGTGTGGACCAGGACCGTCATGCGCGGGCAAAGGCGAAGCAACACGATCCAGAAGAGAGCATCGTTCGCCGCCAATGGCCCTCACCCGCCGATCCAGGCCGCCGCATCCGACTCCCCTGATCCCGCAATTGCCCTTCTCGTTTCGCCGTGTAGATTGGCGCCTGTGTCGCGGTTCGCGCGACGCGTGTGTTTTCGATATTTCCTGTCGCCGTTTTCAATGAGCTCTCCCGACGCCCGATGATGAAGTCCTCCCTCGATCACATGCCGGAGAAGAAGCAGCGCGAACTCGCCCGCGTGCTCGACATCCTGCACGAGGAGTTCGAGGACGCGCTGAAGGGCGGCGCGGCCGAGTTCAAGAAGAAGGGCCGGATCCTCAAGATCATCCTGTTCGGATCCTACGCCCGCGGCGGCTGGGTCGACGAGCCCTACACGGCCAAGGGCTACCGCTCCGACTTCGATCTGCTGATCGTCGTCAACAACAGGAAGCTCTGCGACTTCGCCGCCTACTGGTACAAGGCCAAGGACCGCATCATCCGCGATCACGCGATCGAGACGCCGGTCAGCTTCATCGTGCATTCGCGCCGGGAGGTGAACGGCTACCTGCGCGAGGGGCAGTATTTCTTCTCCGACATCCGCAAGGAAGGCATCGTGCTCTACGAGCTCGATGACGAGCCGCTGGCCGAGCCGAAGCCGCTGTCGCCGCAGGACCGGCTGCGGGTGGCGAGGGAGCATTTCGAGAGCCGATTTCCGATCGCCAACAGAGTTTCTAGAGACGTCAAAATTCTACCTCGGAGACAAGGGACTGGACAAAGTGCGGCGTTCGAGCTGCATCAAGCCCTCGAACAGCTTATTCATGCGTGCTCCTTACACTTGACCAGACTACAGCCCGCCCTCGCACAACATCGGCTTCCTGCGCTCGCTCGCCGAGGAACAGGACCGGCGGCCTCGCGGAAGCCTTCCCGCGCGACCAGCAGCGCTACCGCGCCTGGTTCAACACGCTCAACGAAGCCTACGTCAAGGCGCGCTACTCACGTCACTACGAGATCAGCGAGGAAGCGCTGATCTGGCTCGGCGAGCGCACGGCCGAATTGCACAAGCTGGTCGAGCAGGTGTGCCGGGAGCATCTGGATCGGCTGGAGCGGGAGGCTGGATAGGCAACCATCTTGGCTTGGAGCAACCGCCAACGGGGCTACCTGGATGACTGAATGGGGCCGACGAACGGACCCGATGCGCGGGAGGGCGCCTGCGTTTGATGTAGAGGGTACAGGCCCGGCGTCGCGCTCGCATTGAGCGTCGTGCGGCGGGGGCAGAGCATGACGGGCTTCTTCAACAAGGAGCCTGACCATGCCCCATCCCGCTCTTGATGCTCCTTTAAGCCCGCTGCGCCACCGCTGATCGACGATATGAACCTGCGGCGTTTCTCACGCGAGACGCAGCGCAACTATCACGACAGCCCGGCCCGAAAGGGATGCGCCAAAAGCCATGGTTTATGGGCATATTTGGATAATTTTTCGGGTATTTCGCTATTTTCTCGCGTTTATGGGTATTTTTGGATACACTATTGGGTATGACCTTGAAGATAAATTCGCTCCTTATCACCCAGGAAATCCTCTCGCTCATCGCGGAAATCGATGAGTTTAAGGGCGCTTGGCGCGCGTTGGGTACGCTCGCACCGGAACGTCTTTCGGCCCTGCGCCGCGTCGCGACGATCGAAAGCATCGGCTCTTCCACGCGGATCGAAGGCAGCAAGCTGAGCGACACCGAAGTCGAACGGCTTCTGTCCAATCTTGAAATCGGAACATTCGATTCCCGCGACGAACAGGAAGTCGCAGGCTATGCGCAGGTGATGGAAACTGTCTTTGCGCATCATGACGCGATTGACCTGACCGAAAACCACATCATGCAACTCCACCGCGACCTGCTGGCATTCAGCGCCAAGGACGAGCGCCACCGGGGCGCCTATAAGACGCTGTCCAACAATGTCAGCGCGTTTGATGCCGATGGCAAAGAGATTGGCGTTATCTTCGAAACGGCAACGCCCTTCGATACGCCTCGGCGCATGGCTGAACTCGTCGAATGGACGCGAGACGTACTCGATGAAAAGACGCTGCATCCACTGCTTGTGGCCGCAATCTTCTCAGTAGTCTTTCTGGAGATTCATCCCTTCCAGGACGGCAACGGGAGGCTCTCGCGCATTCTCACCACGCTGCTCCTGCTGCGCAGCGGTTATGCCTATGTGCCCTATAGTTCGCTCGAAAGCGTGATCGAAAACAGCAAGGAGGGCTATTACATCGCTCTGCGCCAGACCCAGACGACGATCCGCAGCGAGAAGCCCGACTGGCATCCGTGGACGGTCTATTTCCTGCGTGCCCTGCAACAGCAAAAGCGCCGCCTCGAAAAGAAAATCGAGCGCGAGCGCATCGTCATGGAAAAGCTGCCCGAGCTCTCGCTCAAAATAATGGAACTGGCTAGGGAACACGGCAGGCTGACAATTAGCGACGTTGTTTCGCTGACGGGGGCGAACCGCAACACCGCCAAGAAACATCTTGCATCACTGGTCGATGCCAATCACCTGGAACAACACGGCACCGGTAAAGGGACGTGGTATAAACGGCACTAGATAAGAATGGCAGGTAGAATGGGAAATTATACACTTGAAGATCTGGAGCAGGCGAAGGCCGAATTGGAAAGCTGGGGTCAGCGATTTGACAACTATTCCGGCAATAATCCGAACAAATACCAAGCTGACCCGAAACAAGCACGCGAGAAAATTCGGATAATCGAATTTTCTCTCAGTGTCTAAATCAGAATGAACGGCGTATTTTCAAGCCCTTGCGAGCCGTCGGGTGAGCATGCGGATATGGGCGATGAAGACCCAGGCCCCGACAGGATTCGAACCTGTGACCTCTGCCTTCGGAGGGAATCCCAACAAATGCTAATCGCGGCGAACCGCGGTTTCCTGGTTTTCCGTATCGGCCTCCCCGGCGGATTGACCAGGCAATGCCTCTGGTAGCGCCTTTAAGTACCGCTCAATCTCCTCGGCGAGGATGACCGTCCTGTTACCCGACTTGCGGAACGATATCCGGCCACGCGACCATTCATTGTACAAGTGGGCGCGCGACATGTTCATCCGATCTGCGGCTTCCATCACGCTGAACGCTAGCTTCTCCATCGCTCGCCTCCGGCTGCTCCGAAACAATAGACCTAGGCGGAATTGCGCTTCGGCTCAAACGAAGGGAGCCCGCAAACCGGATTGCCATGGATACGCTACGACGTCGCTTCACACGTGACGCTGTCGGGCGGTTTGCGAAGACACGCAGGGCCGCTTTCGACACTTGACCTGTTGCGCTATCGCACCTGCTTCAGCGGAACGACCTCCGCCGAGGGCGCAAGCGGCACGACCGCTCTCGCCGCCAATTCGTCCAGCGCCGACGTGATATAGGCCGCATAATGCGACTCGATCATCGTGCTCGACGTGTCATGCAGGGCCGCAACCAGGCGGATCGGGAGGCCGGCGCTCAGACCGCGCACGATGCTCGAATGGCGCAGCGCATATGGCGGCACCTCCGCGCTCAGCCCGACAGCGGTCCGTATTTCGGCCCATGGACGCTTCAGCTCCGACGGGTTCTTCCACGGCCCGCGGTCGACGATTTCCCATCTGGTCGGCGCCACCTGCTTCCATCGCGGCCGCAGTAAAAGGATCTCGTCTCCACGGCGCCCTGCAATGGCGGGACGAAGCGCCGACAGCGTGTCTTCGCCGACCGGCACCGCGACCCGGTCGGCGCGCTTGGGCCCCCTTCCCTTTCTGCTCACCGGCACCATCAGCCTTTGCCGCACCACCTGCACATCGGCAACCGTCATGCGAACGATTTGGGAGAAGCGCGCACCAGTCGCCGCCAGGACGAAGATCATGCGGTAGAAGTCGCCATCCCAGGTCTTGCGGCGGTCGTACTCGTCGGCGGCTGCCAGAACGCGCCGGATATCGGCATCGGTCAGCAGGGCCTTGGCACGTGCGACGGGCGCAACGGCGTCGGGCATCGCAAGGCCGTTCTTGATGACAAGGGCCATGTGCGGGGGAAGCCTCTCACGGTAGTCCCGCGCGGCGGCGTTCAGGGCCGCCTTGAGGTCGCTGTTGATGCGCCGGATCGAGGCATGGGCCAATTGCGGTGCCAACCTGCTGCGCCATTGCCGGAGATCGAGCTCCGTCAGACGATGCAGTTCCAAGTCGGCGATCTCGTCACCGAGGATATGTTTTTTGAAGCGGCCGCGTGCATAGAACCGGCCGGTCTCCTTCTCGATGGCCTCCCTCGCCTCAACATAAGCCAAAGCGGCGGCCCTTACCGTCGGAATGACGCCTGCCGCCCTGGCGGCAGCCTCGAACCGCCAAGCTTCTGCTGCTTTCAAGGCGCGCTTGCTCGCCTGCTGAAAGGTCAGAACATATGTGCCGTCCGCCTCGGCGCGGTCATCGGCAGTCGCGATCGTCTCCTGGCGGTAGGAACGGTCCGGAGAGAACCACCGGACAACCCATCGGCCGCTGCGTTTGCCTTTGCGGTAGCCGAGATGAAGCTCGGCATCGAGGCCGCGCCAGTACAGACCCGAACCGAGACGGGAGCGGGCGGCTTTGGTGGTCATGGGTGCTTCGGCGAGTATCCTGGCCATGAGGCGACGTCCCGAAAAGCGTCTAATATTCGTCTAATATACGCCTGTGTACGCGGGTGGAGGCGCAGAGACGGAGAAATCCTAACTTGTTGATTTATATAGGATTAAGGAACCAAGAGAAAGCCTAAAAATGCCAAATCCCGACGGCTCTCACGGCGGAAACAGGGGTTCGATTCCCCTTGGGAGTACCATTACCGGGCTTTGCGAATACGTTCCGGACTATTGGCTTTGCGCCGACCCGGTCCGCGCCCGCCTTATGCCTTGCCGACGCTCTGCCGCTGCGTGCCCAGGCCCTCGATACCGAGCGCGATGACTTCGCCGCCCTTCAGATAGACCTGCGGCTTCTGTCCCATGCCGACGCCCGGCGGCGTTCCCGTCGAGATGATGTCGCCGGGCTGCAGGCTCATGAACCGGCTGACATAGCTCACGAGATGGGCAACGCCGAAGACCATCGTTTCCGTCGACCCGTTCTGGTAGCGATGGCCATCGACTTCCAGCCACATCTTCAACTTCTGCGGATCGGCCACCTCGTCGCGCGTGACCAGCCACGGACCGATCGGGCCGAATGTGTCGCAGCCCTTGCCCTTGTCCCAGGTGCCGCCGCGCTCGATCTGGAATTCGCGTTCGGAAACGTCATTGACGACGCAATAGCCGGCGACGTGGTCGAGTGCTTCGGCCTCGTCAATATAGGCGCCGCCCCTGCCGATCACGACGCCGAGTTCGACTTCCCAATCGGTCTTCACGGAACCGCGCGGGATCAACACGTCGTCGTTCGGCCCGCATATCGCGCTGGTCGCCTTCATGAAGATGACGGGCTCCTTCGGCACTTCCGCGCCCGTCTCGGCGGCGTGATCGGAATAATTCAGTCCGATGCAGATGAACTTGCCGACCTGCCCGACGCACGGCCCGATCCGGCCTTCGCCGAGGACCGGCAATGCGGAAGGATCGAGCGCGGCGATCTTTTCCAGGGTCTGCGGCAGCAAGGCGTCGCCGGCGATGTCGGCGACGACCGAAGACAGGTCGCGCGCCTTGCCCTCGGCATCGAGAATTGCGGGTTTTTCCATTCCGGGTTCGCCGACGCGGAGAAGTTTCATGATGTGTTGTCCTTGCAGAGAGTGAATTCAGGCAGCGACCGTCCGGTCACCGTGAAAGATGTAATCCTCGATGGAAGCCGGTTTCATCTCGATCGAGAAACCGGGTGCCGAAGGCGGCATATAGGCCGCGTTGCGGATGACGCAGGGATCGAGAAAATGTTCGTGCAGGTGATCGACATATTCGATCACCCTTCCCTCCATCGTCGCGGACACGGCGACGTAGTCGATCATCGAAAGATGCTGGACGTATTCGCACAAGCCGACGCCGCCGGCGTGCGGCCAGACCGGCAGTCCGAACTTCGCCGCCATCAGCAGGACACCGAGAACCTCGTTCAGGCCGCCCATGCGGCAGGCGTCGATCTGCACGATATCGATCGCCCCGCCGGCGATCATCTGCTTGAAGACGATCCGGTTCTGGCACATTTCGCCCGTCGCCACCTTGACCGGCGCGACCGCCTCGCGAATGCGCCGGTGGCCGGCGATGTCGTCGGGACTGGTCGGCTCCTCGATGAAGTAGGGCTTTGCGAAGGAGAGCTTCTTCACCCAGTCGACGGCTTCGCCGACCTCCCACACCTGGTTGGCGTCGATCATCAGGAACCGGTCCGGCCCCAGTTCCTCGCGCGCGATCGTCAGGCGGCGGATGTCGTCGTCGAGATCGCGCCCGACCTTGAGCTTCACATGGGTATATCCCGCATCGACGGCCTCGCGGCACAGCCGGCGCAGCTTCTCGTCGGAATAGCCGAGCCAGCCCGCGGATGTCGTGTAGCAGGGGTAACCGGTCGCCTCGAGTTTGGCGATACGCTCCGTCTTGCCGGCCTCCGCGCGCCGAAGGATGTCGAGCGCCTCGTCACGCGTGATCGCATCGGTGAGGTAGCGGAAATCGACGATGTCGACGATTTCCTCCGGGCTCATCTCGGCGACCAGGCGCCAGACCGGCTTGCCCGCCTGTTTCGCCAGGAGGTCCCACACGGCATTGACGACGGCTCCGGTCGCGAGATGCATCGCGCCCTTCTCCGGGCCGATCCAGCGCAACTGGCTGTCCGACGTCATGTGACGCCAGAACCGGCCGGGATTTTCGCGAATCCAGTCGAGGTCCAGGCCGACGACCAGATGGCGCAGCGCTTCGATCGCGGCGCAACAGATCTCGTTGCCGCGCCCGATGGTGAAGGTCAGGCCGTGACCTTCGAGGTTCGGCGTGTCCGTGGACAGAACCACATAGGCGGCCGAATAGTCCGGATCGGGATTCATCGCATCCGAACCATCGAGGCTCTGCGATGTCGGGAAGCGGAGATCGTAGCTCTTGAGGCCGGTGATTTCGGTCACGGTTTCCGTCCTTGAAACATCTTCAGATCGTCCAGCCGCCATCGATGGCGTAGGCCTGACCGGTCGTGTAGGTGGCGTTGGCAAGGTGTAGCGCGAGGTCGGCGATCTCCTCCGGCGTGCCGATGCGGCCCATCGGCTGGCGGGCGATGAAGGCCGCGCGCGCGGTCTCGTAGTCGCCCTGGGTGCGCATGCGGTCCTGCAGCGACGGGCTTTCGACGGTGCCGGGGCAGATCGCGTTGCAGCGGATCCCCTGTCCCACGTAATCGGCGGCGACGGCCTTGGTCAGGCCGATCACGGCGGCCTTGGTCGTGCCATAGGCGAAGCGGTTCGGTACGCCCTTCATCGAGCTTGCAACCGAAGCCATGTTGATGATCGCGCCGCCGCCGCGCTCCAGCATGGCCGGCAATACGGCGCGAATGGTGCGGATCATCGAACGGACGTTGAGATCGACCGCGAAATCGAAGTCCTCGTCTTTCATTTCCAGGATCGACCCGGCATGCACGAAACCCGCGCCATTGAAGAGCACGTCGACGGGACCGACCGCATCCACGGCCTTCGCGATATCCGCCGCGTCGAGGACGTCGAGACGGCGCGTGGTGATGCCGGACGCGCCGGCGAGATCGCCGAGCGCGGTCTCGTTGATGTCGGTCGCCACGACATTGCAGCCGGCGGCCGCGAAGGCCAGCGCGGTCGCGCGGCCGATTCCCTGTGCCGCCGCGGTCACGAGGACGGTCTTTCCCTTGGCCCAGTCTGTCATTCTGTCTCCGTTCGGCGCGGCTCAGGCCGGCTTGTTCCTGCGTTCAACGATGTAGATGTGGTCCGCGACCAGGACGACGTCGCCATGCTGGTTGATGACCTCGGTGCGTTCGAAAACCCTGCCCATGTCCGCCCGCTTCGGATCGTCTTCCTTGGAGGCGATCGTGGCGCGCGTGTGAATGGTATCGCCGATGAACACCGGCTTGATGAAGCGCAACCGGTCATAACCGTAGGAAAACGCCACAGGATTGATGACGCTCGCCGTCAGCCCGACGCCGATGGAAAACACCATCGTCCCGTGCGCGATGCGCTGGCCGAAAGGCTGGGTCTTCATGAACTCCGCATCCATGTGATGCGGAAAGAAATCGCCCGTGTGCCCGGCATGGACGACGAAATCGGTTTCGGTGATCGTGCGCCCGTAGGTCACGCGCTCGGAACCGATTTCATAATCTTCAAAATAGGTCGTCTTTTCCATTGTCACGGTCTCGGCTGCAGCTGCGTCGCCGGCGACGCCGATGACTGATAGGCGGCCTCGACGAGCGCCATGGTGTTCCAGGCGTCCTCGACGGAGCTGACGAGTTCGGTGTCCTCGCCGGCTACGAAGCGCTGAAGATTGGCCATTCGGCCGACGAAGGCATCCGGGAACCACGCACCCTTCAGGGGAACCGCGATCCAGTCGTCCCCGCCCTTCGGATGGATTTCGAGAATGTCGGGTTCGCCGCGCGGATAATCCAGATTGACCCCGAGCTGCAGATAGGCGGCCCCCTCCGTGCCGCAGACACGGAATTCGCACGCCTGGTATTTGCGGCCGAAATCGTGGTCGTGATTGATCGACAAGGCGCAGCGAACCTGATCGCCGTAATCGAGAATGGCGCTGGTGCGCGTCTGCGCCACGTCATGTGACGGATGGCCGATCGACTTCGCGTGCACGCCCAGCGGGTCACCGAGAATCTGGCGGACCAGATCGAGATAGTGGATCGAGTGCATCGCGATCTCGATGCGCGGCAGCCCTTTGAGGAACGGCCACAGCTGCCATGGCGTCGCCAGCGCCAGCCAGGCGTCGAAATCGACGACGTCCCCGAGCCATCCCTTGGCGATCGCATCCTTCAGCGCCAGCATCATCGGCGCGAAGCGCAACTGGAAATTGACCGCCGCCTTGAGGTTCCTGCTCCGGCAGATCGCCAGGATCTCTGTTGCTCTCTGAAGGTCGCTGCCCATCGGCTTCTGGATCAGCGCCGCGGCGCCGTCGGGCAGCATGCGCAAAATGTCGGCATGCGCCTTCGGCGGCGTGGCGAGATCGAAAACGGCGTCCGGCACCGCCACCGCCTCCTCGACCGAGGCGAAGGCTTTGACGCCCCATTCGCTTGCCAGTTTCCGCGCCTTCTCCCGGTCGGGATCGTAAAGCCCGGCGACGGGAAGACCGGCCTTTCGATAGGCCGGGAAATGGGCGTCGCCGACGATCGAACCGGCGCCGAAAGTGACGATCGGGCGCGGACTGGACGGCAGCGGCCATTCCTGGTTCAGCGCGGCGGGGTCGAACCGGTCAGTCATGATGGAAGACCTCCTCCATCATCGCCCACCACTCGCCATCCTTGCGGGTCTCGAACGGCTGCTGGCACGGCATGCAGACGTCCCACCATTCCTGCGTCTTCGGATCGGCCGCCATCTTCGCCGCGTCCGCCTCGAAATCCGTGCCGTGATACTCCCAGTAGCCGAACAGCAGGTTTTCCGGCTCCTTCAGGAAGATCGAGTAGTTCCTGATGTTGCACTTCGAGATCATGTCGAGGATCTCGGGCCAGACCGCGGCGTGCAAGCGCTTGTATTCGGCGATCTTCTCCGGCTTCAGGCCGATCACCATTCCCATTCGCTGCATGGCTCAGTCCTCCCCTGCCGTGATCGTCGTCGTGAATTCGGGAATGCTTTTGGCGCGCACCGCGTCCCAGTCCCAGTCGATGCCGATGCCCGGTTCGGACGGCGCGAGCGCATGGCCGTCCTCGATCGTCATGCGGCTCGCCGTCATTTCGTCGAGTTGCGGAATGTATTCGACATATCTTCCGTTCGGCACGGCGCAGGTCAGGCTGACATGCAGTTCCATCAGGAAATGCGGGCAGACCGGAATGTCGAAAGCCTCGGCCGCATGCGCGACCTTCAGCCAAGGCGTGATGCCGCCGATGCGCCCGACATCGACCTGCACGATCGAACACGCCCCCTTCTGCATGTATTCGCGGAAATGGCGGATCGAGTAGAGCAACTCGCCGACGGCGACCGGCGTGGCGGTGGATTTGGACAGCCGGACGTGACCGTCGATGTCGTCGGCGGGAAGCGGCTCCTCGAACCAGGCGAGATCGAGGTCGCGCAGCCGTTCGGCGCGGCGTATCGCCTCGTCGACGGTAAAGCCCTGGTTGCAGTCGGTCATGATCTCGTAGCCGTCGCCGACGGCGGCACGAACGGCGGACAGCCGCTCGAAATCCTCCGAGCCGTGCGGCCGGCCGATCTTGACCTTCGAGCCGGTAAAGCCCTTCGCCTTCGCTTCGAGCGCGTCATCGACAAGCGCCTGCGTCTCGATATGCAGCCAGCCGCCCTCGGTCGTGTAGAGCGGACAGCGGTCTTTGGCGCCGCCGGCGAGTTTCCAGAGCGGCAATTCCTGCTTGCGGGCGCGCAGGTCCCAAAGCGCGGTGTCGATGGCGGCAAGCGCGATCGAGGTGATCGCCCCGATCGTCGTCGCGTGGGTGGCGAATTCCAGCTCGTGCCAGATCGCCTCGATCATGTCCGCGTCACGCCCGATCAGGCGCGGCGCCAGATGGTCGGCGAGAAGCCGCATGACCGAGGAGCCACCGGTGCCGATGGTGTAGCTGTAGCCTGTACCCGTCGCCCCGTCGGAATCGGTGATCGTGACGATCGGGGTTTCCTGGCTGACGAAGCTCTGGATCGCATCGGTGCGCTTGACCTTGGGAACCAGGTCGACCATGCGCAGTTCGATTTTTTCGATACGTGCCACGGGATCACCTCCTCAACGTCTTTTCCGTCGCGGCATCGAACAGGTGCGCCTGGCTGAGATCGAAGCTGAGATCGATCTTCTCGCCCGATTTCAGCGCCTTCGGATTGAGCATGCGCGCGATCCAGTCGTCGCCGGCGAATTCGACGAAGACCAGTGTTTCGTTGCCCAGCGGTTCGGTGATCGTGACCGGTACGGAGGCCGTGTGGACGTCAGCGGCTGCGCCGGAGTGAATGCCATGGCCCGCCGGATAAAGGTCGTCGGGACGCAGGCCGAACACCACCTTCTGGCCGGCCGTGACGCTGTCGCGAAACTCCGCCGGCAGAGGCAGCGTGTCGCCATTGCCGAAAGCCAGCTTTCCGTCGTCCACGGTGGCCTCGCGCAAATTCATCGTCGGCGAACCGATGAAGCCGGCGACGAAGCGGGTCGCCGGGCGCCGGAACACCTCGTCCGGCGTGCCGACCTGCTCGATATGCCCGTCGCGCATGATGACGATCCGGTCGGACAGCGTCATCGCCTCGACCTGGTCATGCGTCACGTAGATCACCGTCGACTGGACCTGGGCATGCAGTTTCTTGATCTCGGTGCGCATCTGCATGCGCAGCTTCGCGTCGAGATTGGAGAGCGGTTCGTCGAACAGGAACACGTCCGGCTTGCGTACGATCGCGCGGCCCATCGCTACGCGCTGGCGCTGCCCGCCCGACAGTTGCGACGGCCGGCGCTCCAGCAGTTCGCCCAGCCCGAGCGTGCGCGCGGCATCCACGACGGCCGCGTCGATCTCGGCCTGCGACCGTCCGGCGATCTTCAGCGAGAAGCCCATGTTTTCGGCCACTGTCATGTGCGGATAGAGCGCGTAGGACTGGAACACCATGGAGATGTTGCGCTGGCGCGGCGGCAGTTCGTTGACCACGCGGTCGCCGATATGGATCTCGCCGCCGGTAATGTCCTCGAGGCCGGCGATCATCCGCAGCGACGTCGACTTTCCGCAGCCCGACGGGCCGACAAGCGCGACGAATTCGCGGTCCTTCACGTCGAGATCGATCGAATGCACGACTTCCAGGTTGCCGTATTTCTTGACCAGGTTTTTGAGCGAAACGGTAGCCATGACTATCCCTTGACCGCGCCGGACGTGAGCCCGGAGACGAGGTGTTTCTGGACGATGAATGTGAGGGTGAGCGCCGGGATGATCATCACGACCGCCAGCGCGCACATGCCGCGCCAGTCGATGGTGAATTCCGCCGTGTAGTCGAGCAGGCCGACCGGAAGCGTCTTCGAATTCGTCGACCGCGTCAGCTGCGAGGCCAGCGCGAACTCGTTCCAGGAGATCAGGAAGGCGAATATGCCGGCCGACGCGATGCCCGGCCGCGCCAGCGGGAACTCGACCTGCCAGAACGCCTGCCAGCGCGTGCAGCCGTCGATCTGGGCCGCCTCCGCCAGGTCGCGCGGGACCTGCCGGAAGAAGCCGTCGATCAGCCAGACCGTGAACGGCACGTTGAGCGCGACATAGGCAAGGATCAGCCCGAGATGGGTATCGATGATGCCGAGCCGCGCATAGACGAAGAACAGCGGCAGCGACAACGCGATCCCGGGCACGGTGCGCGTCAGCATGAAGCCCAGGAAGATCGCCGATTTGCCCCGGAACCGGTAGCGCGCGAAGGCATATCCGCCGGCCATGCCGACGGCCAGCGCGATCACCGTCGAGGTGACCGAAATGATCAGCGAATTGCGGAAATAGTCGAGCACGGGAATGCCGCCCTGGCCGACGCCGGAGAACATGGCGACATAGGCGTCCAGGGAGATGTTGCGCGGAATCCAGACCGGCGGTTTCGCCATGATCTCGACCGTCGGCCGCAGCGACGACAGCACGATCCAGAGCCCGGGAAGACAAATGATCGCCATGGCGAGGAACAGGCCGAACATGTGGCCTGCCTTGAGCAGGCCGCGCTTCAGGCGATGAATGGCATTCTCGTCCATCGTTACCACTCCGCACCGATCTGCTGGCGCGCCTTGGCGAGCTGGCGGAAAAACATCACTGTGAACAGGATCGACAGCAGGATCGCGACATAGGCCATGGCATTGGCGAGCCCCATGCGCGCATCCGAATAGGCGGTCCGCGAGATCAAGGTCCACAGGATCTCGGTACGCTTGGCCGGGCCGCCGTCGGTCATGATCTTGACGATGTCGTAGGCGCGCGCGATGTCGAGCGACCGGATCGTCATCGCGATGAACGCGAACGGCATCACGAACGGCCATGTCACGTAGCGAAAACTCTGCAACGGCGTGCAGCCGTCGACCTTGGCCGCCTCGAGCGGCTCGCGCGGCATCGCCATCAGGCCGGCAAGAATGAAGATCGCGAAGACGGATGTCGACGACCAGATCTCGGCGATCAGGATCGACGTAAAGGCAAGCTGGCCGTCAATGAGCCAGGGGATCGCCCTGTCGGTCAGGCCGAGCGATTGCAGCGCGTTGTTCACGATGCCGACATTGTCGTTGAACATGAACTTGAACTGGAAACCGACGAGGATCGGCGAGAACATCATCGGGAACATCATGATGGTGCGCAGCAGCCTCTGGCCGCGCGTTGCCTTTTCCACCAGCAGGGCCAGCAGGAGGCCGAGCACCATTTCAAGGTTCAACGCAACCGTCAGCAGCAGGACGGTGCGGCCGAAGGCGATCCAGAACTCCCTGTCAGCAAAGAGGCGCTGGTAGTTGCGGAAACCGATGAAGGTGTAGATCGAATCCGGCCGCGTCAGCCGGAACGGCGTGAAGCTGGAATAAAGCGACAATAGCAGCGGCAGGATCACCACGGCAGCCAGCACGATGACGGCGGGCAACAGCAGGAGCACGTGCGGCGCGGGCTTCCACCCTCTCATCGTTTCCTCGTCTCGTTTCGCGTGATGTTCAGGTTACCGGCAAGTGTCGACCGCACGATCGCCGGGTCAAGAGAAAAGGGCGCGGCCGGGCCGCGCCCCTTTCCGGGAGGAGCGTCAAAGCTCTCCGGCATCCTCGAGGATGGCCGTGGCCTTGGCCGCGGCATCGTCAAGTGCCTGCTGCGAGGTCTTGTCGCCGAGGATGGCGGCCTGCAGTTCCGGGTACACCGCGTTCGAGATCTCGATCCAGGACGGCGACTGCGGAACCGGATAGGCCCCTTTTGCGGCTTCCTGGAAGGCCTGCAGGACTTCCTTGCGGTAAGGATCGTCCTTCGCCTGCTCGATCACCCAGTCCCATACCGCGGTTCGGGTCGGGAGCGGACCGGCGGCAGCTTCCAGCTTCTGGCTGTCCTCGTTGGTCAGGAACCAGACGAGCGAAGCGGCCGCTTCCTTGTTCGCGCAGCTCTCCGTCACCGAGAAACCGTGATGGCCCGACCAGCCGGTGCGCGCGCCGGACGATCCCTTCGGAGGCGGAGCGACGCCCACATTTCCGGCAACCTTGGAGGATTTCGGGTCATTGAAGAACCCCGCCCAACCCGGCCAGTCCAGATTGATGGCGACCGTGCCGGAGGCAAAGCCCTGGCCAAGATCGTCCCACAGATAGTTGGTCGTGCCGGCGGGAACCGCCTTGGCCTTGTAGAGATCGACGAACCAGTCGAGAGCCTCGACACCCGCCGCGGAATTGAAGGCGGGGCGGCCGTCGGCGTCGAGATATTCGCCGCCATCCGCGCGCAGCATCTCGTAGAAGCGGCCGTTGATCGCCTCTTCCTTGCCCGCGAACTGGGTGCCGTAGAAGTCCGGCGGATTGGCGAAGAATTTCGCCTGGTCGGACACCTGCTGCCACGTATCCGGCGGAGCCAGGTCATAGCCGTATTTTTCCTTGAACGCCGCCTTCTTGGCGTCGTCCTCGTAAAGGCTCTTCTGGTAATAGAGCGCCGATACGTCGAACTGCGCGCGCGGCAGCATCACCAGCTTGCCGTCGAGCGTCGAAGCCTGAATGTTTGCTTGCACGAAAGCGTCGATCTCTTCTTTCGGCAGCAGCTTGGACAGGTCCGTGTAGATGCCCGGATACTGCGGCGCGAAGGACGAGTGGTTCGACCCGACACACCAGTTGACCGCGCCGACCGCGATGTCCGACTTGATTTCCTTGTCGAGATCGAAGTGGTTCTTCTTGGAAATGACGTTGACCGTGGCGCCGGTCGCCGCTTCCCACTCCGCGATGCGCGAATAGAGGTTTTCATATTGCTGACCACCGATCAGCTTGGCGTCGATGGTGACGCCTTCGAACTTGCCGGGCAGATCCTGGGCAAGCGCCGTGCCGCCAGCGACCAATGCAAGGACGCCGGCAGACACGCCGGCCAATAGCTTGTTCATGAGCCTCCTCCCGAGACGTTTGAGCATGATGGGCGAAACGCCCCAAACCCTCACAGATGAGTGGTTCATTCATATACAAACACCTTCTTCATTGGCGGTCAAGGGATTGTTTGATTGTTATTTGGTTGCGTCATGCGTATATGAATGACGCAATTCACGGAGAAAAGCATGGAACCGGAAGAAGACCGCTACAGGGCGCCCGCCCTCGACAAGGGACTCGACATCCTCGAGCTCCTCGCCGAAATCGACGGCGGTCTCACCCAGGCGGAAATCGCAAAACTGCTCGGTCGCAGCCCGAACGAATTCTACCGGATGCTCGACCGTCTCGTGCGACGCGGCTACGTCACCCGTATCGACGGCGACCGGTTTTCGCTGACGCTGAAGCTGTTCGGCCTTGCGCAGTTGCACGCGCCGGTCCGCCGCCTCGTCTCCTATGCCACGCCGTTCATGCGCGAGCTGGCGGAGGAGACCCGCCAGGCGAACCAGCTCGCCGTGTTCGATCGCGGATCGGTGGTGGTCGTGGCCCAGCAGGAAGCGCCCGGTTATTGGGGCATTTCGATCCGCGTCGGCTCGCATATCAGCCTGTACGACACCGGCTCGGGCCACGTCCTGCTCGCCTTCCGCTCGCAGGAAGAGCGTCTGATGATGATCAACGAGTATTCGGGCAGCACCGAACACCCGACGATGGCGCGCGAATTCTTCGACCGCCTCGACCAGATCCGCGAACGCGGCTACGAAATGATGCCGAGCGCGCAAACGGCCGGGGTTTACAACCTTTCGGCACCCGTACTCGGGCCTGACGGACGGGCGATCGCGGCCCTGACAGTTCCCTACATCACACTCGTCAACGTGCCGCAGGCGCCGGATATCACCGAAACGCTGCAGATGCTGGCCAAGACATCGCAACAACTGTCCGAATTGGCCGGCGCGGAGGCAAAAATGCGCGCATAAATTCTTATTTGAATAAAGTATTTCCCTGTGGGATTATGCGGGAAAGTCCAGCCTGCGAGGAGGAGGCAACATGATCGTCGACACCCATCTGCATGTCATCGACCTTTCGGCACTGGACTATCCGTGGCTGTCCGGTGCCGAGGCGCTCAACCGTACGTGGTCCTACGAGGCCTACGAACTGGAAGCGCGGCGCGCGGGAATAGCGCAGACGCTGCATATGGAAGTCGACGTCGCGCCGGCGCTAATCGAGGACGAAACCGGTTATGTCGAGACGCTTGCCGGCCGGCCCGACAGCCTGATCGCCGGCGCCATCGCGTCATGCCGCCCCGAGGAAAAGGACTTTCCGGCCTATCTCGAACGGCAGCGCGCCAATCCGCTGGTCAAAGGGTTCCGCCGCGTACTCCACGTCATGCCCGACGAGCTATCCGAACAGCCGCTGTTTCGCGAGAACATGGCACGCTTGTCCGGCACCGGCCTTACCTTCGATCTCTGCGTCCTGCCCGACCAGTTGCCCAAGGCGATCGCGCTCGCCGATCTCGCGCCGGACGTCACCTTCATCCTGGACCACTGCGGTGTGCCCGACATCAAGGGCGATGCGCGCCAGCCGTGGGGCGACCACATCGCCGCGCTCGCCGAGCGCCCCAACGTCATCGCCAAGATCTCCGGCGTCGTCGCCTATGCCGATCCGGAAACCTGGATCGCGGAAACCCTGCGTCCCTGGGTCGAATACACGATCACGTCCTTCGGATGGGATCGCGTGATATGGGGCAGCGACTGGCCGGTCTGCACGCTGGGCGGAGGGCTGATGGCCTGGGTGTCCGCCACCCACGCGTTGCTGGACGGCGCCAGCGAGAGCGAACGCCGCAAACTGCTGTCCGCCAACGCGAAGCGGATCTGGCGCCTCTGATCCGCTTCAGCGAAAGCTTTTCGCAAACATCGCATTGATCTCCGCGATGACGGTTTCCGCCCCCTCGCCGGCCACGAGACCGGCGTTCAGGCGATCCGATGCCTGCGCCTGGAACGCCATGTATCCGCGGTGGCGGGGCCGTATCCAGGAATTTTCCAGCGTCTTGCGGGTATTGCGGTAGAAATCGTTGGTCGCGGCGTTCACCGTCTCGTCGTCCCATCCGTCGGCATGGCCCGGCTGGCCGCCGGCCGCGGCGAAGGGACCGCGCTGCACCTCGCCGCTGGCGATCCAGTAGGCGAAGTCGACCGCAGCGTCCGCATGAGCGGAGAATGCCGAGACCGCTATGCCGGTGCCGCCAAGCGCCGAACCGACGGGGCCATGCTCTCCCGCGGCGGGAATGTCGGCGAAAGACAGGCGTTTTGCGCGAAAGCCCTCGAGACCGTAACTGACATAGCCGTAGATCAGCGGCACGCAGGCAATATCGCTGTTTTCACTGCTCATGCGTTCGAACGCCGCGATCGGGTCCATCGCGTAGCAGTCTTCCGGCACATGGCGCATCAACGCGGCGATCAACTCGTAAACCGCAACACCGGCCTCGCCGTCGATCAGGCGTCCGGGCCCGGTCGTCGCGCACGGCGTGCCGAGATTCGCGGCCAGGGTGAAGAACGTCATCAGCGAATGCGGCGGCCGCATCGGGATCAGCACTTTGCCGTCAGCGGCGAGCGCCAGCACTTCGTCAAACCGTTCCGGCGCATGATCGAGAAGGTCCGGCCGCCACGCCTGAACCTGCGCCGCCGCGTCGATCGGAAACGCCCATTGATGCCCGTCCCAGTTATAGCTGCCATAGGAGCCGCCGACGCTGCCTGCCGCGAGCGCGATACGCTCCTGTTCCCGGCCCGGGCTATCCAGCGACGCCAGGCAGAACTGCGCGGTGATCTCGCCGACATGCGGATGATCGATGACGATCAGATCATAGGCGCGCGCGAGGTCCTCGACGGGGAAGGATTCGAAATCCTGCAGCGAACGCTTGTCCCAGTCGATCACGACGCCGGTCTTCTCCTCCCAGATCCGCGAGCAGGCCACCATTGGATCGTAGCCACGCGGATGGCTCCACGTCATTCCCTTCAGCCGCGGCATGCTCAAAGCCCGAACTCTTCAGAAATCGCGGCGGTGTGTTCGCCAACGCGCGGCGCAGCGCGTGTGCCCTTCGGGCGTTCGCCATCGAAGCGGACGGGCGAACTCGTCGTCAGGATGGAAACATCGTCCTCGCGTGTCACCCGCTGCAGCATGTCCAGAATGCCAAAGCCTTCGCTGTCCATCAGGTCGTCCCAGTCGAGCACTGGCGAGCACCAGATGTCGGCGGGTTCGAACACGGCCATCCACTCCTCGACCGTCCGTTCGGCGATCGCGCCGGCGATCAGCTTCTTGATCTCGTCGCGTTTGGTGAACCAGCTTTTCGGGTCGTCGGCATAGGGTGCCAATGAATCGAGCTGCATCAGCTCCCGCAGCCGCGGAATCGGCGTCATCGCGATGGCGATGAAACCATCCTTCGCCTCGTAGACGCCGTATGGCGCGGACAGATAGGCATGGGCGCTGCGGAATCCCGACCGTTTCGGCATCCGGCGTCCGTCGTTGAGATAGGTCGTCAGGACCTCGAACTGGAAATCGACCAGCGCCTCGAGCAGGCTCGTCTGGACGTGGCTCCCCTTGCCCGTGACGCCGCGCTTCACAAGCCCTGCGAGAAGCCCCTGAGCCAGAGCCGCGCCAGCGAACATGTCGCCGACCGCGAGCCCCATGGGCACCGGGCCGTCGCCGTCGTCGCCACTCAGCCACATGACGCCCGAACGTGCCTGGGCAAGAAGATCCTGGCCGGGACGTTTCACCCAGGGACCCTCCTCACCGTAGCCGCTGATCGAGCCGTAGACGATTCCCGGATTGATCGCGCGCACGGCCTCATAGTCGAGGCCCAGCCGTTCGATCACGCCCGGCCGGAAGTTCTGTACCAGCACGTCCGCCTTCGCGATCAGGCGCCTCAGTTTCGCAAGGTCCGCCTCGCTCTTCAGGTCGATCGCCAGGCTTTCCTTGCCGCGGTTGATCGCGTGGAAGATCGTCGAATCCCCGCCGATCTCGGTGTCGCTCAGATACAGGCTGCGCGAAAGGTCGCCGGCGCCGGGACGCTCGATCTTGATGACGCGCGCGCCCAGATCCTGCAGGCGAAGGGTGGCGTATGGGCCGGAGAGAAACTGACTCATGTCGAGCACGACCAGCCCGGCAAGCGGCAAGTCCGATGTGGAAGTCATGATGTTCCGGATTCGGTGAGGCCTTCGAAGTCGGCCGGATTGCGGTATTTCACGGTCTGGAGGTGTTCGCAGTAGAGAACAAGTTCCCCCTCGCCCTTGAACACCTCGTAGCTGGCGCGGATGAGCCCCATCTCCTCGTATTTCGGCTTTTTGTCGAGGTTGGTCCGGATCGTGTAGATCGTGTCACCGATAAAGACCGGCCTGATGAAGCGCAATTTGTCGTAGCCGTAGGAAAAGGCGTTGACGCAGTTCGTCGCCACCAGCCCGAGCCCCGCCGAAAACACGAAGGCGCCCGCAACTAAACGGCGGCCGAAAATTCCTTCCTTTTCGGCAAACATCTGGTCCTGTACGTAAGGGTGGATGTCGACCACGAGCGTGTTGAAAAGGTGGCTCTCTCCCTCCGCGATCGTCCGCCGCAGCGACCTGATCCGCTGACCGGGTTGCCAATCCTCGTAGAACCAGTTCTCGGAATTCCACACCGGCAGATCGGCATGCTCCCGCGGCATGTCCTGCGGATGCGTGCTGGCAACCCCAACGGTGGGCGTGAAAGACGACCCCATGTTTCCTCCCAGAATTCCTATGTAAATAATATATTCACATATGGATTATCATGACAAGAGGCGGAAAGCCTCACACCTTGATTGGAAACGAAAGCCGGACTGCGATGCCGATTGAATGCGTTGAGACCCGGGCCCACCCCACTGACGGTCAAAAGCGGACACTCTGCCATCGACGATGCGTAGTCCGTTGCGCGTAACTGTCGAATGTCCCCGACGGCGATCAGGGAGCCGCGATGCGATAACGTGTGCAATCTCCCAAATGACGGATCCGACTCCCGCGACAGCGAAAAAATCGTCTTTGCCGCCCCTCTTCCACGCGAGAAATCATCGGCCTCGGACCACTCAATACCATTGAAAGAACCGCCCCGATCTGCAATAAATGTATACATCCGTGGAAATACGCGGCGATCTAAGGAGGAGCTTGAAAATGACCAAACTCATAACCAAACTGCCAGAGGAACCCTACGAGGAGACGATCCGCAAATTCGCCCGTGACGGCGCCCACATTCCCGGCGACGACGCGACCAATCCCTGGGTTCCGTTCGGCGACGCAGCGGCGATCAAACATTTCTGTTTCGATGTGCGCACCAACTCGGTCGCCAACATTCTGTGGGTCAAAGGCGGTGGCCGCATCGGCACGCACAAGCATCGCGGAGTCGTCTCAGCCGTTACACTGGAAGGATCTTGGGCCTATTACGAATATGACTGGGTCGCCCGCCCCGGCGATTTCGTCTATGAATTGCCGGGTGCCGCCCACACGCTCTACTCCGACGATCCGAACGGGATGAAGGCCCTGTTCTGGATCAATGGGCCGATCGAATTCTACGATGACGACGCCAATTACGACTTCACCGCGGACGTGTTCTGGTTCATCGACCACTATACGAAATACTGCGAGGAGAAGGGCTTGCCGATCAATCAGGACATGTTCATCTGACGCCGCAAGACAACAGAAACAGCGCGCCCGGACCGGTCACGATCCGGGCGTTTTGTATACATTGCCACTGAAGCCGCCTGGTCAGGCGGCAGTCTCAATCAGAACCTTGCATTGCGTCGTGCGATTGCGGAGCGCCTCGAACGTTTCGGGCACGCGTCCGAGGTCGATCCTCTCGGTAATCAGCGCCTGCGGGCGGAACTGTCCGGCGGACGCCAGAACATCGATGGCGGTCTCGAATTCGTGCATGTTGAAGAAGGCCGACATGACGATCGTGAGTTCCTTCGACAGCACCGCGAACGGGTCCCATTCGTCGCCGCCGACGCAGAGACCGACGCCGACGACCGTCCCGTGCACCCGGGCGAGCCCGCAGGCAAAATCGATCAGCCCCTTCTTGCCCACGCATTCGAAGACGATATCGGGCGGCCCGCCGGCCTGGTCCGCAAAGGCGGAGGCGAGATCCGGGCCGGAGATGGCGAAGCCGGTCGCGCCCACGGCTCCTGCGCGCGCTTTCTGGCAATCGTTGATATCGGCCACCACCACGTGGCTTGCTCCCATCCGGCGCGCCCAGAACGCGACCAGCAGACCGATCGGGCCCGCGCCGAGGATCAGCGCCTTGTCGCCGGGCTTCAGGCCGGACCGCATGACGCGTGAAGGCCGATGGACGTGGGCTCGGCCAAAGCGCCTTCGGCGAGCGGCAGGTCGTCCGGCAGTTTCCGGCACTGGCGGGCAGCGACCGTGGCGATTTCTGCATAACCGCCGCCGATCAGACGCATCTCCGGGCACCATGCGGGTTCGCCGGCGCGGCAGCTGTCGCAGTGCCCGCAGCCCCACATCGGCGCGACGGCGACCCGGTCGCCCTGTTGCGAAGCCGGTCACATCCGAACCGAGATGCGACGACTTCCCCGGCGAATTCGTGACCGAGAACGACCCCCTGTCCGATCCCGAAGGTTTCCGGATCCTCGGTCATGTGCAGATCGCTTCCGCAAATGCCGCAGGCTGCGACTTTCAGCAGAACCTCGTCCGGCGCCGGCGACGGATCGCCGATCGTATCGACGCGCAGCGGGCGCCCGACGGTATCGAACAATGCAGCTTTCATTGTCCTCCTCCCGAAACAAGGACACGTCTGGTCGGGAACCACGGCGCATCCACCACCTTGTTGACAAGGCCCCAGACGCCGCCGCGGGCAAAAAGCGCGACCAGCAAGGTCAGTACGCCCAGCACGACGAGATAGGTGGCCCCGTATTCGCCGAACCAGCGGTCGGCGAAGAAATAGATGAACGAGCCGATCAGGACGCCTTCGATGCTGCCTATGCCGCCGATCATCACGATGAAAATGGCAACTGTCGCCCATTGCGGACCGTAGGCGGCGTCGGGCGTGATCCGAAGTTGCGCCATGAAGTAGATCGCCCCGGCGAGCCCGGTGCCGACCGCGCCGGCAACGAACAGCAGGAACCGCAACCGCGACACGTTCACGCCCTGACTTGCCGCGGAAACCGGATTGTCCCGCATCGCCGTGAGCGCAAGTCCGTAACGCGACCGGAGCAGCCAGTAGGTCCCGCCCACGGTGACGAGCAGCATGAGAGCGCACAGGATGGTCACGCCAATGGCGCGTTCATGCGCGCTGTACTGTGTCATCACCCGCAAGCTCATGCCCGCACCGGCATTCACATAGCTGAAATTGGTCGTCAGAAGCCGGACGACCTCGGCCACGACCCAGGTTCCGATGGCGAAATACGGCCCGTCGAGGCGATGCAGCAGCGCGTAGGTCGGTACGGCGAGAATCGCCGGCGCGATGAGGCAGAGCGGCACGGCGATAAACGGATTGACACCCATGTTCTGCGCCAGCGCGAACATCATATAGGCCGCGACGCCGCTGAAGGCCTGCTGTCCGACCGAAACGAGCCCGCCATATCCCGCCAGCAAGTTCCACATCTGGGCGATGGCGATGTAACAGCACAGTTCGACCACCGAGCGTATCGTGCCCTGCCCTGCCCACCACGGCATCGCGACAAGCGCGGCAAGCAGTCCGATCCCGATGATCATGGCCACGATGCCGGAGACGGTCTGGCTGCGAACCCTGGCCCGGGGCAGTCCGCCGGGAACGTTGATCGACATCGTCATCTCACGACCTCCCGAAAATGCCCTGGGGGCGAATGGCCAGCACAGCCAGGAACACGAGATGGCCGGCCAGGATGCCGAAACCGGGATTGATGCGGAAACCGATCGCCTGGCTTATGCCCAGAACCATCGAGCCGAGGAACGCGCCCCAGATCGACCCCATGCCGCCGATGATCACGGCCTCGAATGCGTAGATGAGCTGAGCCGGCCCGTCGGACGGCGCCACGGTGGATCGCAGGCCCTGGAAAACCGCCGCGAACCCGAGGATGCCGACGGCCAGGGCCGTCGCCAGGGCATAGACGGCCTGCGGATTGACCCCGGTCAGCGCCGCCGCCTCGACATCCGCCGCGGACGCCCGCAGCGCCCGGCCGAATTTCGTGAACCGCAGCAGCGCGTCGATGCCGCCGGTCAGCGCCGTTGCCACGACCAGCACGATCACCGGCAGCACGCCGATGAAGATCGAACCGATCTGCCAGGAAGCCTGCTCGATACCGCCGCCGGCGATCGACCGCGTGTCGGCCGACCATATCTGTTGCATGGCATTTTGCAGGGCAATCGAGAGCCCGAATGTCGCGATGATCGAGGGCAGCGGATCCTGGCTGACCACGCGGTTCAGTATTCCGCGCTGCAGCACGTAACCGATGGCGGCCGCTATCGGGACGAGCACGAGAAGCAGGGCGAAGGGCCCGAGGCCGAACGACACGGAGAGAGACACGCCGATCAGCGCGAGCAGGATCATCAGGTCGCCGTGCGAGATGTTGACGATCCGCATCACCCCGAACATCAGCGCCATGCCGAGGGCGTATTGCGCGTAAAGGCCGCCCAGCAGGATCCCCTGGATAAACCCGTCAAGCCACTGCATGGCCGGCTCCGAAATAGGCTGCGGAAATGTCTTCTCGTGAAATGTCGGCCGACTTGCCCGTCAACGTCACTTTGCCCTCCAGCATGCAGTACAATCGGTCGGAAGCTTTCTTGGCGAGCCCGACGTCCTGCTCGACCAGAACGATGGCGGTGCCCGCCGCCGAGATCGACGGGATCGCGGCATAGATCTCGTTGATGACCTTCGGCGCGAGACCGAGCGAAATCTCGTCGCACAGAAGCACTCTCGGCTGGTTCAAGAGGGCCCGCCCGATGGAGACCATCTGCTGTTGTCCGCCCGAGAGGCTCTGCACCAGATCACGGCGCTTCTCCTTCAGGATCGGAAACAGCTCGTAGACCCGCCCGAGGCTCCATGTATCGTTGCCGCCGGCGGAATGGTCGATGGCGACGCGCAGATTGTCCTCCACCGACATGCCGGTGAAGAGCCGGCGCCCCTCGGGCACGATGCCGACACCCTTGGCCACCATGTGGTGCGACGCGGCGCCACCCGTGGGCTGCCCGTCGAGCCGCACCATCTCCGGCGCGACACGGATCACACCCATGACCGATTTCAGAAAGGTGGACTTGCCGGCGCCGTTCGCGCCGATGAGCGCCACGACCTCGCCCGGCGCGACCTCGAAATCGATCCCGAAAAGCGCCTGGAAGTCGCCATAGAAGGCCTTGAGCCCGTGAGTGGAAAGCAGCGCGGCGCTCATGCCTCGATCCCCATGTAGACACGTTTGACTTCCGGGTCCTCGATCACCTGTCGCGGCGGCCCCTCGATGATCTTTTCGCCGAAATCGAGCACCATCACCCGGTCGGCCACCGCCATCAGCGCATGCAGGACATGCTCGATCCACACGATGGTGACGCCCTGGTCGCGGATCCTGCGGACCAGGTTGACGAGGTCCTTGCCCTCCTCATCCGTCAGCCCGCCCGCGATCTCGTCCAGCAGAAGGAGCTTGGGCCGGGACGCGAGCGCCCGCGCCAGTTCCAGCCGCTTGCGGTCAAGCAGCGTCAGCGTGCCCGCCATCTGGTTCGCCTTGCCGCCAAGCTCGCACTGCTCCAGCACCGCGGCGCAGTAGTCATAGGCCGCGCGCTCGCTCTTTCGGCCGGCAAAGCTCGCCGATACGAGCAGGTTCTCAAAGGTCGTCATCCCGTCATAGGGCAGCGGAATCTGGTAGGTCCGCCCGATCCCGAGCTGCGCCCGGCGGAAGGGCGGCTCCTTGCCGAGCGGCGCACCATCGAACCGGATGGTGCCGGAATTCGGGCGAAGATCGCCCGAAATCAGGTTGAAAAGCGTGGTCTTGCCCGCCCCGTTCGGTCCCAGGATACCCAGGACCTCACCGGGACGGACATCGAAGCTCACGTCGTGGAGAACACGGTTGGCGCCGAATGACTTGCCGAGCCCGACGGCCTGCAACAATGCCGGCCGGCTGTCCGCGGTCTCGTATGCCGATGCTTCCATGACCCTCAACGCCTCAAGCGGTTCAGCTTGCCCAAGGCAGGATCTTCATCTTCTGCTCGGGTTCGAACAGCTTGTTCACCGAGTTGTCGACGATCTTCAGATCATACATCCACTTTTCACCCGGCACCCACTGACCGCCGAAGATCGGCGTGGTTGAAACGTTGGGATGCGGACCCGTGTTGAAGTTCACGGGGCCAACCAGCGTCTGGATATCCGTCGTCTTCAGGGCGTCGCGGACCGCCGCCTTGTCGAGCGGATTACCGGAACGCTTCAATGCACTGATGGCGACTTCCCAGAGCGCGTGGCTATAGCCCAGAGGCTGGGTCCACTGGCGGTTGGTCTCCGCCTCCCACTCGTCGGCAATGTCGCGGCTGACCTGACCGGTGAGCGAAGACTTGAACGGGAAGGCCGGGGTCCACCAGACCTCCGACGACATTCCGTTGCCCAGATCGCCCATGGCTTCGACGGCCGAGGGGAAGAGCAGCGCCGCGGCCATGGTCATGGCTTTCGGATGATAGCCCTGCTGGTTGCACTGGTTCACGAAGGTCTTGAAGTCGTCGACAAAGGCAATGCCGCCGACGATATCGCAGCCGCCCTGCTTGAACGTGGATATCTGCGCCGTGAAGTCGTTGGTGCGCGGCTGGAAGTAGCCGGGCTTGATCACCTCGAAGCCCGCGGCCCGCGTCGGTGACGGCAGGCCATAATCCTCGTTGCCCCAGGTTTCGCCGTCGATGTTCTGCGGGAACAGCATCCCGACCTTCTTGTTGGTCTCGATGGTATTCCAGAGACCGACGAAGGTGTTGAGCGCCTCGTCCAGCCCCCAGAAGAAGTGATAGGTCCAGTTGAAGGGCTTGTCCTGCCCGCCGCGGGGAAAGATGATCGCCTGCCACGGCGCTCCGGCGGAAATACAGGGTGTCTCGAACAGTTCGGCCTGGTCGGCCGCGGCCGTGATCGTCGGCGTGGTCGAAGCCGGCATAAGGAGATGAACCCCATCGTTGAGGATCAGGTCGCCGGCAACCTCCGCCGCGCGGTTCGAATCCGACTGACTGTCCTTTACGAGGATTTCAACGTTGTAGGTTTCGCCATTGACCTCCAGCCCGTTGGCCAGCAGTTTCCTGATCCGGTCCAGAGCAAAGCCGTCCGTCTCCCCGAACAGGGCCATCGGACCCGTTCCGGGCGATATGAACCCGATCTTGATCGTGCCGGCCTGTGCACGCGCGATATTCGGCATGGCGAGCGCGGCCGCGCCGGCGCCGATTCCCTTGAGAACTGAACGGCGAGATGCCGCCAAATGCTTGCTGGTCTTGGTAGTCATTCTGGTCTCCTCCCGATAACCAAGGTTTCAGTCACACCCCCGCGAACGCCTTGAAAGCAATCGGCGAGTGTCATGCACGTCACTGCTATTCGCAGCATCGAGCCTCCATCGATCACGTACTGCGCACCCGTCACATAGGACGAAGCCGGCGAGGCCAGATAAAGGGCGAGCCCCTTGATGTCCTCCGGATCGCCGATCCTGCCGAGCAGCGACTGCGCCTCGAAGGCCGCGCGATCGGCCGGATTCTTCAACCGTCCGCCGGCGATGTTGGTCATGAAGGGGCCCGGCGAAATGCAGTTGACGTGGATGCCGAACATGCCGAGTTCCATCGCGGTGTTGCGCACCAGATGATCGACCCCGGCCTTGGCCGGCATGTAGGGCAACCCGACAATCGCCTCGTTGATTTGCGCGGCCACCGACGAGGTGACGATGATGCGGCCACCTCCGGTCTTCTTCATATGGCGCGCGGCGTTCTTGATCGTCGTGTAAGACGCTGGTCAGGTTGACCGAGATGACCTTGTCCCAATGCTCGTCATCGAGATTGTCGATCGCGCCGTCGGGATTGCGCTCGCCTTCCGGCGTCAGGAATCCCGGTCCGGCATCGATGCCGGCATTGGCGAAAACGATGTCGATGCGTCCATGCTCGCTGGCGACCTTGTCGAAGGCCTCGGCCATCGCCGGTCGATCGGAAACATCTATCCGCTGGCTCCATGCATCGCCGCCCGCCTCCCGGATCGCCGCCACGGTCTCGTCCAGTCCGGATTGATCGATATCGAAAATACAGACGCGAGCGCCGTGTTCGGCCATGATCTCGGCATAGGCGCGGCCGATGCCGCTGGCACCGCCGGTGACGATCACCGACTTGCCGCTGACGTCGAACATTTCCTGCAACGACGGCATCCGTACTCCTCCCTGGCGGACCGCCCCGTGGACGGGGCCGTATTCACGATCTCCCGCTATCGACGTAAAGTCCGGCCGTTAGCGGCATTGCAGCTGACGGCTGCAGTCCTGCTCCTGGGCCCGATCGTAACAGCAGCCCCCGGCATCGTCGTTGCGTCCCCGGACATATCGCGTGTCATATTCGGACATTTCCCGCGCCGTTGCGCACACGCAAAACCAGACGATGCCTTGCCTCCACCCCGTAGGCCTAAATGCTCATCCCGCCGTCAACCATATGCAGCGTTCCGGTCGAGAAACTACTCAGATCGCTTGCGAGAAACAGGGCAGAACTTGCGATTTCCGCCGGCGCCGCATGGCGACCGAGCGGGATGATGCTGTTGAAATATTCGGTTCCGTCGTGGCCCGTGGCCGCCGTGAATCCGTCTTCGACCCTCTGCTGGAAACTGTTGTCGACCGGGCCCGGATGCAGCGTGTTGACGCGGATGCGGCGCGGCGCCAACTCCTTGGCAAGGCAGCGCATCAGCCCGACCTGGGCGTGCTTGGCGGTGATATAGCCATGCACGCCCGCGTCCCCGGTCACACCCGCGACGCTTGACGTGATGATGATGCTGCCGCCGTCGCGCATTTTCGGGACGGCATGCTGGCAGGCCAGGAACGCACCGCGGACGTGAACGGCCAGGACGCTGTCGAACACCTCGACCGGGAAGCTTTCGATCGGCGCGACGGTGCCGAAATTGCCGGCATTGCTCATCAGCACGTCGATCTTGCCGAAACGTCCGGTCGCCGCCTCGACATAGGCGGCAGTCGCTGCGGCATCGGAAACATCGGCGGCGACGCAGAGGACCCTGTCACGGAACTCGCCCAACCCGAGTCGCTTCAAGATCCGGCGCTTCGAGATCGACGAGCACGACCCGCGCTCCCTCCTCGAGAAACCGGCGCGCGGTCGCCGCGCCGACACTTCCCGCGCCGCCGGTGATCACGCAATTCTTTTCCTTCAGCAATTGACCAGACATGTGTCCTCCCTCGGCTTCGGCTGTCTTCCGGCTTTGACATAGGTTTCGACTAATGCGGGAAACACCGGGACGCCGCTCGAAAGCGCGGTAAACCGCATATGTCTGAAAACGACAGGCGAAATGTCCGGTGCCGTTAAGGACAAGCCGGCGAGGTACGCCTAGAATTGACCTCTTAGATGACAGATGACACCGAAACCGGTGGCAGGGAGGAGGAATTATGGCAGAAGAAGTCGGCTCTGAATTCTGGCGCGGAATCAAACCTATCGACAAGGTCTTTCCAGCCTGAATGCGCTGCCGGAAGTATACATGGCGAACATCGCCGACGACGACGACCGTTACTACGTGCCGTTCAGCGATACGGTTTCCTCGCGACCGATTGTGGATTTCGCCGTCCCAGAACAAGTGGTGCGACGTGCTGATGGCGAAGAGCTGCCGGTCTGGTGAACCGCCATTATCATCCGCACCAGGTCTTCGCGTACACGATCTCCGGCAAATGGGGTTATCTGGAGCACGACTGGATCGCGACAGCCGGCGACTTCGTCTACGAGACCCCCGGTGAAGGTCACACATTGGTCGCCTATGAGCACGAAGATCCGATGAAGGTGCTTTTCCAGGTCGACGGGGCCGCTGATCTGGCTGGACGAAGAACGGCGAAGCGGACGGCTATTTCGACGTTCACATGTATATCGACATGTGCAAGCGGCACTATGAGAGCGTCGGTCTGGGCGCCGCCTATATCGAGAACCTCTTCCGCTGACCATGGACGCTGAATGACCGGTGCGGGGGCCTTCGGGCACCCGTGTTCGGATCACTCATGCGGTTTAGACACCCGGTCCGTGTCACGAGGAGACGGATTTCATGAGCTTTGCCGACGGCCTGTTTTCCGGACAGGTGGTTGTCATCACCGGCGGCACATCCGGAATCGGTGCCGCAACCGCGCAGGTGTTCGCGACGCTGGGCGCCAAGGTCTTTGCGGCCGGCCTCAACGCGGACGGGCCGGACGCACCGCGCCATGACAGGATCGAGTGCGTCGAGCTCGACGTCCGCGACCGGAACGCCGTCGAAGGCTTTTTCACGGCGCAGGACCGCCTCGATGTGCTGGTCAATTGCGCCGGGATCAGCCGCGACCGCGACGAGTGGAGCGTCGACGCCTTCGATGCGGTGATGGACATCAATCTCGCGGCTGCCTTCCGCGCGAGCCAACTTGCCCGCCCGCTGCTCGCCGAAAGCGGCGGCTCGATCGTCAACATCGCATCCATGTATTCAACATTCGGGGCCGCCGACCGGCCGGCATACAGCGCCAGCAAAGGCGGCATGGTCCAGCTGACGAAGTCGCTGGCGATCGAATATGCCGGCGAGGCGATCAGGGTCAACGCGGTCGCCCCGGGCTGGATCGACACGCCGCTGGCGGCCGGACTCTTCGCCGACAGGGCGGTGTCGGACCCGATCAAGGCGCGGATTCCCCTTGCCCGCTGGGGCGACCCAGCCGAGGTCGCCGACACGATCGCGTTCCTGGCATCGCCGCTCGCCCGCTACATCACGGGCGTATCCCTTCCCGTCGACGGTGGCTACCTGACCGTCTGAATCGCCAGCACGCCTGGTCTGCGGTTCCAGCAAGGGAATTGAACAGACGACCAGCTATGTATACAATATGCTCGGTATCTGTAACGAGAGTGGGAGGACGATCGTCAGATGGGCCATGCATTGAGGAACTCCTTCGACACGCGCAGCGTCGCAAGGACGGATCGGCTGGATTTCTGGGAGGAGAGAACGTCGTCCGATATTGTCGGGCACATGTGTTCGACGATGGAAGAGGACGGATTTCAGGCCAAGTTCGACCATTACGACTTCGGCAGCTTTTCCCTCTTCGACATCGTCGGCAAACAGCACGTCGTCAGCAGGTCCGCGGAATTCGTCCGAAAGCGCGACAAGGATTCGGTTTTCCTGATGATCCTGATGAACGGATCGGCCTTCGTGAACCGCAACAACCAGTGCAAGCTTTTCAACCGCGGCGACCTTGCGCTTTACGACACCAACGCCCCGTATATGCACGGTTTTCCCGAAGCCATGCATCACGTGATCTTCGACCTTCCCGGACAGGAGTTCCGGGCCAGGTTCCCCGGATGGAACCTTCACGACACGCTGCGGATCAGCGGCAGTACCGGTAGCGGCGTCTCGATCGCGAATTTCGTTCGCAAGACCTATTCCGACGTGCGTGCCCGCAAATACCTCGCGCCGGATCCGAATCTCGTCGACGAGGTGTGGACGGCGCTGGAATGACGCGCGATCTCTATCTCGGCGGCAGGAACCTGTCCTCCTATCAGTTGGGCATAATGCAACGCGCCAAGAACTACGTGCATGCGCATCTCGGCGACCCGAACCTGAATACGGAGCGGGTCGCAGCCGAAATCGGCATGAGTTCCAGACAACTCAACCGCATTCTCGCTCTCAATGATCTGACCGTGAAGAAACTGATCCTGGAGGAACGGCTCTCGCGGGCACGCCGTTCGATCGAAGCCGGAGAACTGAAGAACGAGAGCATCGCGGAACTCGCTTACCGGTTCGGCTTTTCGGCACCGTCGCAGTTCACGAGAGCGTTCCGGAAACATTTCGGCGTCGGACCGAGCGAAGTCCACTGACGGGTTTCCCGGTGGCGGCCTAGCGCCGGGGAATGTAGCAAAGGGCGGAAATCCCGACCGAGCGCGAGAACCATGCCGGCGCAGGGCGGCTCAAGGGCCGGGCCGTGACGCCCGCCGCAGAAGCGATGTTCCTGTCCCGGACGCCCCTCGATGCCGGGAACAGGGGATCGTTGCAGTCCTGGGACCGCCAGCACTTTCCCCAACGTTCACGAAGTCTTAGCCATATCTTCGGATTTGCTTCGAAGTTTAGGAAATTGAACTTCAATTCCCGATATTCATGCACACCTAACCGTAACGTGAGGCCGGCACGGCCGGATTGCGGGCACAGGATTTCACAAGACAGGGACCGCAGGGCGGTTTGAGCGCAAATGGCTTCACAGGCAAGTTCCGCACGCAAGAAGACGGACAGTTCGACGACGAAACGGCGCGCCCGCCCGGCCGCGCCGGTGAAACCGCTTTACGCGGGCACCAACATTTTCGCGGCCGATACCGCTCCCGAAGGCACCGGGACCGCGAACACGGTCCCCTTCGACGCGAGCCAGGCCGACGCGGCCGCGCTGCAGGCGCTGCTGCGCGAGCGCATCGCGCCCGGTGCGGCCGAAGCCGAGACACGCGACGAGCAGACCGAAACGCCGAAGCCGGCCGCAGCGTCGCCGGCGCGTCCGCGCTACCTTTCACGCCTGATCAAGGCTTTCATCGGTCTTGCCATCATCGCCATTGCCGGCTGGATGCCGGCGCAGCGCCTGTTCCAGGTCTCGAGCGTCGAAGCCGTCGTCAACGCCCGCCTCGTCACCGTGCGTTCGCCGATCAACGGCGTGGTCGGCATCGATACGGCCGGGCTGACGGTCGGTCAGCCGGTCTCGGCCGGCGGCCACCTGGCCGACATCACAAATCCGCGCGCCGACCGCTACCGGCTCGACGACGCGATCGCCGAACTCGGCGACGCCCGCGAGGAACGCGACGCACTGGCCGCGAAGCTGAAGAACCTGCAGGGCCTCCGCACCGACCTCGCCGCGCAGCTGGCCGCATTCCGCGACAACCGCATTCGCCAGATCGACGCGCGCGTCGCGGAGGCCGACGCCCGCATCGCCGCGGCGGAAGCCGTGCTCGGCAATGTCGAGCAGAGCCGCCGGCGCCAGGCAACGCTGACGCAAAAGGGTTTCGTCGCGCAGACCACGCTGGAAGACGCCACCCGCGAGGCTTCGGTCGCGCAGGCCTCGGCCGACGAGGCGCGCGCCCAGCGCGCGGCGCTGATGGTCGAGCGGGACGCGCTGGGCTCCGGCGTCTATGTCGGCGACAGCTACAATGACGAGCCGCGCTCGGCGCAGCGCCTCGACGAGATCGCGCAGACGATCGGTTCGATCCGCGCCGATCTCGCCCGCCAGGAAGCGCGCGTGACGCGCGCCGAAGCCGCGTTGAAGCGCGAACGCGACGCCTACGCGCTTGTCCAGTCCGCCGATCTTTCGGCGCCTGTCGGCGGCCGCGTCTGGGAAGTCCTGACCGCGCCGGGCGAACAGGTCGCCGCCGGACAGGCACTGTTCAGCGTTCTCAACTGCGCGCAGCCGCTGGTCACCGCCGCCGTCTCCGAAGCCGTCTACAACAGCCTTTCCGTCGGCATGCCGGCCCGGTTCATTTTCCGCGAGGGCGGCGAGGCGATGCCCGGACACGTCGTCCAGCTGAGCGGCGTCGCATCGGCCTCTTCCAATTTCGCGATCGTGCCCTCCGCGCTGACCAAGGAATCCTACCGCGTGGCCGTGTCGCTTGACGATGCGCCGAACGCCACCGCCTGCTCGGTCGGCCGGACAGGCCGGGTCGTTTTCGGCGCAACCGGGCAATAGCGGCGCAAAAGCGCACGAAACGGACGGTAGCCAGCCATGAACCCGATGATGTCCACGCTGCTCGAGGGCGCCACGCCGGGCCTGCTGCTCGCGGCGGCGATGTTCGTGGTGATCCCGTGGCTCGACCGCAACGGCCGCTGGCGCGCCCTGCCGATCGCCGCGGTGCTGGTCTTCACGGTCCACTACATGTTCTGGCGCGCCACCGTCACGATCCCGACTTCCGACAATCTCGTCGATTTCTTCGCCGGCTGGCTGTTCTTCATCGTGGAACTCATGGCCGTGACCGGTTCGGTCATTTCCTACGTCACGCTGTCTCGGACGAAGAACCGCACGCCGGATGTCGAAGCCAACAAGCCCTGGCTCAAGGGTCTCAAGCGCCCGCCGCTGGTCGACGTTTTCATCTGCACCTACAACGAGGACAAGGAAATCCTCGAGCGCACGATGCTCGGCGCGATGACGATGGAACCACCCGCATTACCGGGTCTGGGTGCTCGATGACGGGCGGCGCGAATGGCTCAGGGAATTTGCCGCGGAACTGGGCTGCAACTATCTCACCCGTCCGGACAACAACCACGCCAAGGCCGGCAATATCAACCACGCGATCCGGCATGTACGCGCGCTCGATGTTCCACCGGATTTCATCTCGGTGCTGGACGCCGATTTCGTGCCGACGCCGGTGTTCCTGTCGCGGGCGCTGACGCTATTTCGCGACGAAGGCGTCGGGATCGTGCAGACGCCGCAGCATTTCATCAATCCGGATCCGATTCAGGCCAATTTGCGCGCTTCCGACGCATGGCCGGACGAACAGCGCTATTTCTTCGATGTGCTGATGCCGGCAAAGGACGCCTGGGGCACGGCGTTTTGCTGCGGCACGTCGTCGGTCATCCGGATGAAGGCTCTTGCCAAGGCTGGCGGCTTTCCGACCGAATCCGTCACCGAGGACTATCTGCTGACGTTGCGGCTGCAGCGGTTCGGCTACCGCACCGTCTATCTCAACGAGCAGCTGTCGCTCGGCCTCGCGCCGGAGGGGCTGCAGGAATACATCACACAGCGCAGCCGCTGGTGCCTCGGCTTTTTCCAGATCATTCGCGGCGCCGACGGGCCCTTCAGGCTGGGCAACGGCCTGCGCTTCATCGACCGCATCAGCCTCGTGGAAAGCATGCTCTACTGGGCAGGCGCCTATACGTTCCGGGTCGCCGGACTGGTGATCCCCATCCTTTACCTTCTGTTCGGCATCCATGCCGTCAATGTCGGGACGGCGGACGGCATCGCGCATTTCCTGCCCTACTACTTCTCGCAGATCACCGTGATGGCATGGCTGTCGGGACAGCGCGTTCTTCCGGTCATGACGGACGTGTCGCAGCTCCTGGCGGCGCGCGAGATCCTCACCGGCGTCGCTGTCGGGCTGTTCCGCCCCAAGGGGCAGAAGTTCAAGGTCACCGCCAAGGGCGGCGACCGCAGCAAGACGGTCGTGCAGTGGCGCATGCTGACGATGTTCTCCGCATTGCTGCTCCTGACCGTGCTCGGCATCGCCGTCTCGTTCGGCCGCAACGGCGCGCTGCAGGATTCCAGCGCCGTCGCGCTCTACTGGAGCTGGTACAACATGCTGATCCTGATCGCGGCGATCGCGGTCTGCATCGAGAAGCCGCGCATGCGCCGCAGCGACCGCCTGCATGGCGGCGAGACGGTCAAGGTGATCGTCGGCGGACAGACAGGCGTTTTCGCGACGGCGGATGTCTCGGTCGGCGGCATGCGCCTCCTCGGCGCCGTGAACGCGGCCGTCGGCGACACCGTGACGATCGAACTCGGTCCAGACCGGTTCAATGGCCGGATCGTTCGGCGGTCCGGCACCGACTTCGCCATCGAGGTCGAAAACAGCCTGAAGGCACGAACGGCGATGGTGCGGCACGTCTATTCCGGCGGGTTCCACTCCAGCGTGCGCAACATCAGTCTCGGGCTGGTGGCCCGCCGGGTGCTTGCGCGCCTTTCGTCATAGCAACAGGTCAGGCGGGTGGCGGACCGTATTTGTTGGCGCCCGGATCGCCGGGACGCGTCAGCCACCAGATCATCAGCACCGCGACAACCAGTTCGACGACGATCGCGACGATGAACCCGGCTCCACCCATCATCGCCGCAGGGCCGTTCATCGCGCTCAGGCGCCATGCCCCCGCCTTGCATCATGCCGAAACCGAACACTCCGCCCAGAACACCGACCATGGAAATGAGCGACACCGCGACCGGCAGCAGGATCAACCAGCCGGGCTTGCCCGTGTCCTGAATGCGCCGCCAGCCCGCGGCGACCAGCGGCAGAAAGATGGCTAGCTGGAAGATGCTGGTTATCGGCGTGCCCGCCATCGGACCGCCACCGAAAAGAATCCGGTCGATGATGCCGGCGACGATGCTTCCAACGAAGACAAACAGCACGAACCACCAATATTCCGGCCGCGCGGCGCGGCCGGAAAACCCGACATATTTGCGAAAACAGGTCCGGATCGCTTCGGTAAATCCCATGGATTCCTCCCTCGTCTGCAACGATCGCCCCAACGCGGATGCTAAACCACGCAATGTGCGCGTGGCAATCGGCGCTCAGCCCGGTGCGGCGCATTCCCTGTCAAGGATCGCAACCATCGCGCGATAGAGCTGTTCTGCGTCCTCCGGACTCTTGCCGACGCAAACCGCGCCGAGCTTGCCGAATTCGGACAAGGCGCCGATCAGGTGGAAGACGACACCGGTCTGCGTCGCGCCGTGAAAATGGATACCGTTGCGCACCGCGATGTCGATCAGGTCTTCCGGCAGCAGGCCGCGATAGCATTCCGATTCCAGATTATCGGTGGCGTAGTAGTAGCGCGGCGACCCTTCCGGCGTGTTGAACAGGCCGGTCGCCGGATCGTAGGCACCATTCGTCAGATATTGCAGCATGATGAAGGGGTGCGTCGTGCCGCCCTTGCGCAGATTGATCTCGATGGCGAGGTGCTTCCAGCCGTCGCCCTCGCGCACCGATATGAAATCGATCCCGAAACGGCCAAGCACGCCGCGTTCGGCAAGCGCATTGGCCGCCTTCTGACCTTCGGCCTGTATTTCCAGGCGATAGTCCTCGCGCGCAGGAAAGCGGGCGCCGAGAAACTCCTGGCCGGTCTTGCCTCCAAGCACCTGGTCATGCGTCGAAACCTGCTCGACCCGGCCGGTCGGGTCGACGCGGAACTGCGCCGAGGGCGAGCATTTGTCGGCGCCTTCCACGAAGGCCTCGACGATGCCGCCCATTTCGGCGAATTTGGCGCGATAGCTGTCCCAGTCCATGGCATGCGAATCGAAGGCGAGGCCGGGCAGCCTGCCGCGCACCCATGGCGCCAGGGCCGCGCCTTCCGGGGCACCGTCGAACGAAAAGATCGCGTTGCCCTCGCCCGAAAATCCCTCGTTGAGCTTGACGACGGCGCGGCGCATTTGCGGGTTTCGCGCTTTCAGGTCCGACAGCGCGACGGCGATGTCGTCCTCGCCGGTCAGGTCCTCGAAACCGTCGGGAATGGCGACCCCCGCCTCGCGGAACAGCTTGCGGCCGCCGCTCTTCGAACCGATCGGCAGCAGATCCGGATCGCAGCCATAGATCGGAATTCCCAGTTCGAGGGCGAGCCGCCGCTCGACCGCCGTCACGGTGTAACAGACCATGTGAGCGAGCGTCTTGTCGCCCAGCGCGTCATCGATGCGTTTCAGGAGCCGCGGACGATCGAGGATCTTGTTGCTCAAGGGCCTGTCGGAGGAATCGTGGCAATTGAGCAGAGTCAGGCGATTGCGGGCGTGGCGGTGCGGAACGCCTTCGAGCAGATGAAGGTAATAATCGATCGTCGCCTCGCCGATCGGCGCGCTGGTGACATAGACCACGCGCGTCCTGGGCATCCGCAGCAACAGCAGGAGGCAAAGCATGCGCTCCTCGTAATGCGGAACTCCCACAACCCGGGCGAGGACATCGCTGTCCAGCGTCAGGCTCGGGACGATCAGCACGGTGCGCGGCAGCGACGGATCGGGAAATACGTTTTCGTAAAGGTCACGCAATCGTGCCTGCAGGCGCCGGAAGGCCATGCTTTCGGGAACATCGTTCATGGTCCGGTTTCCGCATCCGTCATCGCGCCAGGCACTCCCGGATGCCGGCTACTTTTGCGGCGCAGACGGCGGCGTTTTGCCACGTTTTTCGAATTCGGCGTTCATGCGCTCCTCGAAGTCGAGCAAATCCTGCGGCAACGGCTGACCGGTCGCCTTCATCTGGTTCAACTCCTGATGGATCTGTTCGAGAAGCTCATGCGCGTCTTGCGGCTGATTCTCCATTTCGCTGAACATCAGGTTCAGCCGCGTGATCAGTCCCTCGAATGCCATTTTGTCACCGTCCTGGAAATTTGTCTTTCCAGGTTGAGATAGCATCCGCGGACGCGCATGGGAATTGACTGGCATCAAGCCGGCCAACTTTGACCGCGGCGCAAATGCGGCGGTGGCGATCAGCCGGCTTTTACCGGCTGTTTCGCTTCCGACTTGCTTGCTTCCGACTTGGCAGCGGTTTTGGTTTCCGTTTTCGAAGCCGGTTTGGCGTCCGCCTTGGCGGTTGCCTTCGGGGCGGTCTTCGCCGACCGCGTGCTGCCGTGCCCCTCTTCCGGGGCGATCGGCGGGGTTTCGGCGATCTCCTGGCGGTCCTTGCCGTGTTCGACACCGCGCGCTTCAAGCTCGAGGATCCGCTGCTGCTTGAGGCGGATCACCTCTTCCATTTCCTTGCGCCCGGATTTCAGTTCGAAGGTCAGTTCCTCGATCCGCGACTTCTGCTCGACGGTGACCGTTTCGAGCGCCGCATTCCTGGACTTCAGCTCCTCGATCTCGATCGACGCCTGTGTCTTGAGTTCACGCAGTTCGTCGATCTCGGCCGATTTGCGCGAGATGTCGTCTTCCTGCTTGCGCATTTCGAGCGCGGCCATCTTTTCGCGGTCCTTCGCGCGGGACAGGTCACCCTTGAGAGCGCGGTTTTCCTCTTCGCACTGCTCGGCGCGCTCGCTGGCGATGCGCTTGTCGTTCTCCACCCGTGCGATATCGGACTGCAAGGCGGAGAGATCGACGGTCGCGATCCGCTTTTCTTCCATCAGCCGGGCAAGATTGGTGCGCGCGATTTCATTGGCGTCGCGCAGCGAAGCGATTTTCGACTCCAGCAGCGTGATCTTTTTGCGCTGCTCCTCGATCGTCGCCTTCATCTCGTGGTTGTTGCGGACAAGCCCTTCGCTCGCGATGCGCAGCTTGGTCGAACTGGCCTCGATCCGCTCGAGCCGCTTCAGATCCGTTTCCGTCTTTTCGAGATAGTCGGACAGCGTGCCAATCTGTTTGGCCAGGTTTCCGAGAAGTCCCGCGCCTTCGCGAATCTCGTCTTCGATTCCGGAACTCAGATCGCGCTTGCGGCGGATCTCCAGAAGCCGGCTCGACGTTTCGTTCTCCGGCAGATCCGTAATCTCCGGGAGCGCCGGCACGTCCAGTTCCAACGACAGGTCCTTGGAGCCGAACTCCTCTTCCAGCTGGAGCACGATCTGCTGTTCCAGTTCGTCAAGCCCGGTCATGTCCGTATGTATCCCTGCCAAGTTTTGGCCATTCGACGCGCCCAATTCAGCATTCATCACTTCAGCCGATCCGAAAACACCGTTCTTCAAACGCTCTACCGTACCCATCACCAACCTCAAAAACCCTTATCGTCAATAAACTGTTAATATTACTATGCATGACCCTCGGTCAATGTGAGCAATAGATTATGATTAAACATAAAATTTTAGCGAAATTGTCTCTACGCTACATGGCAAATGCGGATTGATGACTTGGCGCCGCCATTGCCCGATCCGGAGGGCTGCGCTACACGGCGGCCTCTTCCACATGGCCGAGCGCCTCGAGCCGCATCCAGACAGCGGCCGCCATGTCCCGGTCGCATGGCAGGGCGAATTCACCGGCGAGCGTCTCGTGCAGCTGCGCAAGAGATCCGATGGCGCTCTTTGACACGCCGGCGCGATTTTCCACCCGCAGCGCCGTATTGAGCAGGCTGATCCGGCCGTCCTCGCGATGCCGGCTGAGCATCAGGTTGGAGGGAAACGGCGCCTTTTCCCAACGCGCACAGACGAAATTGGCGGCCTCGATATCGGCATCACGCACCGGTGCGCGGTCGAAACCGTAAAGCGAAAACCAGCCCTCCGGCGTCTCGCGCTCCAGTACCAGCTCGCCGGCGGCCGCGTCCTCGGTGAACCGGTAGCGGCCGGTCGGCGCGGCCTGAGCGTCGCGCGCGCCGACCCTCAGCGGGACCGAGGCGCCGGCTCCGCCGAAGCCGGTATCGGCGAGCCATTCCTCGCCATCAAGCGTCACGATCCAGGCAAGGTGACTGCGCTGACCGCCTTGCGGCGCGCCATTGCGCACGCGCGCCATCACCCGCGCCGCCTGAAACCCGAAGGCCGACAGCGCCGCCCCGAACAGCGTGTTGAGCTCGAAACAATAGCCGCCCCGCCCCCGGGCGATGAGCTTGTCTTCGATGCCGGGCAGCGAGACGTCCGGCACGATGCCGAGCAGCGGATCGATGTTCTCGAAGGTAATCGCGCGCATCTGCGCCGACTGAAGCGCCCGCAGCCCGGCGGCCGTCGCGTCACAGCCCTCAAGTCCGATGCGTTCCAGATAGCGGCCGATATCCATATCCGATCCCTTGATCCAATCCCTTGGAAAAAACCGCCGAAGCATTCGCCGATTGACCGGGCAAATGCAATCGGGGCACCCTTGGGCCTGTTCGGCAACCGGATCACGCCATGAAAATCGTCGTTCTTACCGGCGCCGGGATTTCGGCGGAAAGCGGACTGGCCACCTTTCGCGATCCGGACGGGGTCTGGGCGAAACACGACCCGCAAAAGCTGGCAACGCCCGAGGCCTTCGCGGCCGACCCGGCGCTCGTGCACGCCTTCTACAATGCGCGGCGCGCCCAGTTGCGCGACGTCGAACCCAACGAGGCGCACCATGCGCTTGCCCGCCTCGAAGCCGCATTCGGGCGCGATTTCCTGCTCGTCACCCAGAATGTCGACGACCTGCACGAGCGCGCCGGTTCGAAAGACCCCGTCCACATGCATGGCCGGCTGCGCAGCGCGCGGTGCCGCGCCTGCGACACGCGCCGGGACTGGGAGGACGATCTCTCGACCGAAACCGCCTGCCCCGCCTGCGGAAAGACCGGGCTGATGCGGCCGGATATCGTCTGGTTCGGCGAGATGCCCTACCGGATGGACGAAATCCTGCGCGCGCTCGACTGCTGCGAGCTGTTCGTCGCGATCGGCACCAGCGGCGCGGTTTACCCCGCTGCCGGCTTCGTCGACATCGCGGCGAATGCCGGCGCCGAGACGATCGAACTCAACCTGCAGCCCTCCGACGGAACGGCCCTGTTCGACGATTACCGACATGGCGCGGCGACACAAATCGTTCCCGCTTTCGTGGACGAGCTGATCGGCCGGCCCTGAACGATCCCTGCACGCCGGGACGACCGCCAACATTGCGCTATGGGAGTGAAATCCCGACATCCCTCGATGTTGCGGAATCGCAACGCCGCGCGATAAATTCCCAAAACGGAATGTAATATTCCCGATTCCGAAAGGTAAGCTGTTGCGAACCGTGGCGGGTTTTCAGATAGAGGAATCCGGCAAAAACAACGTCCACCCGCGATACAAAGGGTGGCAGGAAAAAGAGAGCTGGGTATGAAAATTCTCCGTCATTCACTTATTGCAATCCTGGCCGTCGGCGCGCTTGGCGCATCGCTGGCAACAGCGTCGGCCGGCGACGGATATTATGTCCGCGGCGAACTCGGCGGATCATGGTCGTCCAGCGACAAGGCAACCTGGACGACGCCGGGCGGCTCCTATCAGTCCATGGACCTCGACAATTCGGGCTCATTCTCCGGTGGTATCGCGGTCGGCACCTATGTGAAGCCGTATCTGCGCACCGACCTTTCCTACACCTATCTCGGGAATTTCGATCTCGACTCCTGCAAGATTCCGCGCGGCAACGCTACCTGCGGCACGTCGCACAACGCAGGCACGGTGAACAGCCACCTGTTCATGCTGAACGGCTACCTGGAAAAGGACACGCCGATCATGGTCGGCACGAATGCCGTGACACCGTTCCTGACGGCCGGTATCGGCGCCGCCCTGCATGATTTCGGGACGTGGCATCGTCGGCACCTGCCATCCGATCGTTATTTCGGCGGCAAGAACAAATGGGATTTCGCCTGGACCGTCGGCGCGGGTGTGTCGGTCGACATGTCCAAGACCACCAAGCGGCCGATGTTCCTCGACGTGACCTACCGCTTCACCGATGCGGGCACGGCGCAGGGTTCGGACCAGCCGCTTCCGGGTTCGGGCGGCGGTATCCCGCAGAACGCCTACAGCGCGGACATCGCCGCGCATTCGATTTTCGTCGGCCTGCGCGTCCCGTTCGGCCGCTAAGACACGGAACCATGAAACAAAAAGCGCCGGGTTTTCCCGGCGCTTTTTTATTCCGGCTGCGGAAATGCCCGTCTAGGGATAGAACCGGGTTTTCGTCCAGGGCGCGCCCTCGCCCTGCCTGCGGAAGATCGCCCGGTCATGCAGGCGAAACGCGCCGTCCTTCCAGAACTCGATATAGACCGGCGCAATGCGAAAGCCCGACCAGAAGGGCGGACGCGGCACTTCGCCGACGGGATATTTGGCCGCGTATCTGGCGACTTCCTTTTCCAGCGCGAAACGGCTTTCGAGCGGCCGCGACTGTTTCGACGCCCATGCGCCGATGCGGCTGGTGCGGGCGCGCGACGCGAAATAGGTGTCCGCCTCGGCATCGCCGACGATCGAGACCGGACCCCTCACCCGGACCTGGCGGCGCAGCGATTTCCAGTGGAAACACATCGCCGCCTTGCGGCTGGCGAGGATTTCCTCGCCCTTCTGGCTTTCGAAGTTCGTGTAGAAGACGAAGCCGTTCTCGTCGAAATCCTTCAACAGCACCATGCGCACATTGGGCAATCCGTCGGCGTCGACCGTCGCGAGCGCCGTCGCATTGGGATCGTTGATCTCGGATTCCCCGGCTTCGGCAAGCCATTCGCCGAACAGGGCGAACGGATCGTCGCGGGTGGTGAAGTCAGTGTTTGTTAACTCTGCGGACGTCATAATCTCTTCCGGGACAGCGGCTTTGCCGCGGTGGGCATTGGTCGGACTATATGCGTTTTGTGTTGCACACATTCGGGGCATTTGCGCAAGCATTCAAGAGCTTGTCCGTTCCCGCTTTCCGCGCCGCCGCGCTGGGCGCGGTCGTGCTGGCGGTGCAGGCATGCAGCATGACCGGCAAGGGCCTCGACGACGCGTCGGTCGGCGCCATCGCCATTGTCGACGACACCACTCCGGTCATCACCAACGATCCCTTCAATCCCGTCGATAACGCCGAGGGCGCGGAACGCGACCGGCTCCTCGACGAAGACACGATCCGGCATGCCGTGACCTCGGCAGATCTCGGCGCCCGGAAAAGCGGTCCGCTTTCCTGGGCCAACCAGTCGACCGGGTCATCCGGCGTGATCACCGAAATCGAGCAGCGCAAGGTCGCCGGCCAGACCTGCCGCAGCTTTTCGGCCACGCGCAACGCCTATGACGGAGTGACGCTTTACAAGGGCGATCTGTGCCTCGACCGGCGCACCGGCTGGTGGACGCGCATTCTCAAGCCGCTCGGCCTGGGCGCGGACGCCTGACTCGGCGCGCTAATTTTTCCGTCATATCTGGAATTGACCATGTTTCATCGCCATATACCCGGTGAAACCAGCTTAAACTGCGCAAGAGTGCCATGAGAGACCCGTATGCAGTGCTCGGCGTCGCAAAGACGGCCAGCGCTTCCGAAATCAAGTCAGCGTTCCGCAAGCTCGCCAAGAAGTACCACCCGGACGCCAACAAGGACGACCCGAAAGCGCAGGAGCGCTTTTCGGAAGCCTCGCGCGCCTATGAAATCGTCGGCGACGAGACCAAGCGCAAGCAGTTCGACCGCGGCGAGATCGACGCCGAGGGCCGCGAGACCTTCCAGGGCTTCGCGGGCGGCAATCCCCATACCGCCTATGACGGCTTCGACGCGCGCGGCGGCACCGGCGGATTCCAGTTCCGCGGCGGCGAAGGTGCGGCGGAAGACATCCTGTCCGAACTGTTCGGCTCGGCCTTCGGCGGCGGAGCGCGACGGGCGTCCGGCCCCTTCGGCGCCGGACCGTTCGCGAATGCCAGCGGCGGCGGTGGCGGCAAGCGCGCAGGCGCCACACCGCCGCGCGGCAAGGACATCGAGGCGAACCTGACCGTCAGCGTGGAGAACATTCTCGGCGACCGCAAGGCACCGCTGACACTTCCCGACGGACGGACGATCGCGGTCAAGATTCCCGAAGGCGTCGTCGAGGGCCAGGTGATCCGGCTGAAGGGCCAGGGCGCCGGCCGGCCCGACCGGGCACCGCGGCGACGTTCTCGCAAAAGTCCGCATCAAGGCCGGCGAAGGCATGCGCATCGACGGCGCGAACATCTATGCCGACGTCGAGGTACCGCTTGAGACGGCGGTCTTCGGCGGCAAGGTTTCGCTATCGACGCCGGAAGGCAAGAAGGTGGCGCTGACGATTCCGGCATGGACCTCGTCGGGACAGACGCTGCGGCTGAAAGGCAAGGGACTGCCGCGCGCCAAATCCGGCCATGGCGACCTTCTCGCGGTGCTGCAGATCCAGCTTCCCGACGAAAAGCGCGAGGCGCTCGAAGCGCTGTTCAAGAAGTCAACGGTCTGACATCGGCGCGCAAATCGTGGCGATGACGGCATGAACCGATTTAAGGGCATGGCGCGCAAACGCGCTTGATGGCGTCATGCCGCTGTGCGATATGCACGCGGCACACGACGACTGTTGACCTGGGAAACACGCCATGACCACCGGTTCGGGCCTCATGAAAGGCAAGCGGGGCCTCATTATCGGCCTTGCCAACAACAAATCCATCGCATGGGGCATCGCGAAATCCTGCGCCGATCAGGGCGCGGAGCTGGCATTCACCTATCAGGGCGATGCGCTGAAGAAGCGCGTCGAGCCGCTCGCCGCGGAACTGAACGCCATCGTTTGCGGCCATTGCGACGTCACCGAGCCGGAAACGGTCGAGGCGGTTTTCGCGCATCTGGAGAAGACCTGGGGCCGGCTCGACTTCGTCGTTCATGCCGTCGCCTTTTCCGACAAGGACGAACTGACCGGCCGCTATGTCGACACGAGCCGCGAGAATTTCGGCCGCACGATGGACATCTCCGTCTATTCGCTGACGGCGGTCGCCAAGCGCGCCGAGCCGCTGATGTCGAACGGCGGATCGATCCTGACGCTGACCTATTACGGCGCGGAAAAGGTGATGCCGCACTACAATGTCATGGGCGTCGCCAAGGCCGCGCTGGAGGCCAGCGTGCGCTATCTCGCCGTCGACCTCGGGCCGAACAACATCCGAGTCAATGCGCTGTCGGCCGGTCCGATCAAGACACTCGCCGCCTCCGGCATCGGCGATTTCCGCTACATCCTGAAGTGGAACGAATACAACTCGCCGCTGCGCAAGACGGTGACGATCGAGGAAGTCGGCGATGCCGCGCTGTATCTCCTCAGCGATCTGTCGCGGTCGGTCACCGGCGAGATCCACCACGTCGATTCCGGCTACCACGTCGTCGGCATGAAGGCCGTGGACGCGCCGGATATCACCAAGGACTGACCACCGCTCCAACGCGGCCAAGGGGACGAACTTCGCGATGAATGCCAGTACGAGGCCGCCGTTCCTGCATGATCCGGCACGGCGAAACCGACTGGAACCGCGAAGGCCGCTACCAGGGCCAGGTCGACATTCCGCTCAACGCGCTCGGACGCGAACAGGCAGCCGGCAACGGACGCCTGCTGGCGACGCTCGGCCATGACTGGAACAGCTGGCGCTTCGTCTCAAGCCCGCTCGGGCGGGCCCGCGAGACGATGGAAATCATGCGCCGGGAGATGGGGCTTGCGCCGCGAGGACTACGCCATCGACGAGCGCCTGATCGAGATCACCTTCGGCGACTGGGAGCGCAAGCGCCTCGCCGAACTGGAGGCCGAAGAGCCCGACGAAATGGCGCGGCGCAATGCCAACAAGTGGGAACACGCGCCGCCCGGCGGCGAGAGCTACGCCCAGGCGGTCGAGCGCGTCGCGGCTTTTCTCGGCGATCTCGAGCAGCCGGCGGTGATCGTCTGCCACGGCGGAATCGTGCGGGCGACGCGTTTCCTGCTCGAACAGGAAGACGCACGCAGCATCGCCGACACGCCGGTTCCCCAGGACAAGATCTACCAGTTCGACGGGAGCGCGACACAATGGCTGGTGGGCAAACCGGCCTGATTGTCATCAAACTGACAGAACCCTTTCCATTTCGCTGCGAACCGGCTTAAAAGCGGGCGCAGAACGGGCTTTTCTCATGTCGCACAACACCTTCGGCCATCTTTTCCGAGTCACCACCTGGGGCGAGAGCCACGGCATCGCGCTTGGCTGCGTGATCGACGGCTGCCCTCCGGGCATCAGCTTCACCGAGGCCGAGGTTCAGGCCTATCTGGACAAGCGCAAGCCGGGGCAGTCGAAATTCACGACGCAGCGGCGCGAGGACGATGCGGTGCGGGTGCTCTCCGGCGTGATGCCCGAGGGCGACGGCGAGACGCTGGTGACGACGGGAACGCCGATCTGCATGATGATCGAGAACACCGACCAGCGCTCGAAGGACTATTCCGACATCGCGCGGCGCTACCGGCCGGGCCATGCGGATTTCACCTATGACATGAAATACGGCATCCGCGACTATCGCGGCGGCGGGCGTTCCTCGGCGCGCGAAACCGCGGCGCGGGTCGCCGCCGGCGCCATTGCCCGCAAGATCGTCCCGGATCTCAGCGTCCGCGGCGCGCTCGTCGCCATGGGCACCAAGCAGATCGACCGCGCGAACTGGGATTGGGAGGAAATCGACCGCAATCCGTTCTTCACGCCCGATCCCGAGGCCGCCGAGACTTTCGCGCTCTATCTCGACGAAATCCGCAAGGCCGGTTCGTCGGTCGGCGCGGTCGATCGAAGTCATCGCGGAGGGCGTTCCGGCGGGCCTCGGCGCGCCGATCTACGCCAAACTCGACCAGGACATCGCCTCGGGGCTGATGTCGATCAACGCGGTCAAGGGCGTCGAGATCGGCAACGGCTTCGAAGCCGCGCGCATCCGCGGCGAGGAAAACGCCGACGAGATCCGCCTCGACGAATACGGCAATCCGTCGTTCCTCTCCAACAATGCCGGCGGCGTTCTCGGCGGCATCTCCACCGGACAGCCGGTCGTCGCCCGGTTCGCCGTCAAGCCGACCTCGTCGATCCTGACGCCGACGCGGTCGATCACCGCCGACGGCGAGGAAACCGAGGTCGTCACCAAGGGCCGGCACGACCCCTGTGTCGGAATCCGGGCCGTTCCGATCGGCGAAGCGATGGTTGCGTGTGCCATCGCCGACCATTATTTGCGTCATCGCGGCCAGACCGGCCGCATCTGAGGATTGACATGAGTTACGACCAGGCAAGGGTAATCGAGGCGCTGCGCGCCTTCGAGCGCGGCGAGATCGTCGTCGTCATGGATGATGACGGGCGCGAGAACGAGGGCGACCTGATCGTCGCCGCCGTTCACGCGACGCCGGAAAAGATGGCGTTCATCGTGCGTCATACATCGGGCATCGTTTGCGCGCCGATGACGCGCGAGGATGCGAAAAGGCTGAACCTGGCGCCGATGGTGGCCGAAAACGACGCGCCGCACGCCACCGCCTTCACGGTCACCGTCGACTACAAGCACGGCACGACCACCGGCATTTCCGCCGACGACCGCACGCTGACCGTGCGCAACCTCGCCAACCCGAATGCCGGCGCGCCGGATTTCGTGCGCCCCGGCCATATCTTCCCGCTGGTGGCGCGCGAGGGCGGCGTGCTGATGCGCTCCGGCCATACCGAGGCCGCCGTCGATCTGTGCAGGCTTGCCGGCCTGCCGCCGGTCGGCGTCATATCCGAACTCGTCAATGATGACGGCACCGTCATGCGCGGGCCGGACGTCTCCGCCTTCGCCGACAAAAACGGGCTGAAACAGGTTTCGGTCGCCGACCTGATCAATTACCGGCAGCGCAAGGAAACGCTGATCGAGATGGTCGACACGTTCGATGTGGAGACCGTCGCAGGGCCGGCCAAGGCCTATTCCTACACGCTGCCGTGGGACCCGATGCATCACCTTGCCGTGGTTTTCGGTGATATTCGCGACGGCGTGGACATTCCGGTCCGGCTTCACCTGGAATCGGTCGTCGACGATGTGTTCGGCAAGGAAAAGGTAATCTCGTCCATCCTGAAGCGGATGGGCGAGGAGGGACGCGGCGTGGTCGTCTATCTGCGCGAAGGTTCGGTCGGCGTCGGCAAGGCGGCGGGTCGAAGGCTTCCCGAAGAGCATGCCGAGGCGCAGGACCGCGAGAGCGAGTGGCGCGAAATCGGCCTCGGCGCGCAGATACTCAAGGATCTCGGCATCGGCTCGATCAAGCTGTATGCCTCCAGGGAGAGACATTATGTGGGGCTCGAAGGTTTCGGTATCCGTATCTCGTCGACGGAAATCATCTAGTCTCGCCGCCATCCTGGTTGCCGGACTGACTGTCGCGGGCGCCGCCACGCCCGCGGGCGCGGTCGACGTGTTCGAACTCAACCTGCCGCAACCGGTGACCGCGATCCGCCAGAGCGCCGACGGCAGTTTCGTCGCGTTGGGCGCGGAGACGTTCAAGCTCATCGGCTGCGATACGCCGGAAGGGCTGTGCCTGCAGACGACATCGGAAACCGGCGAAGCGCAAAAGGCACCGGCCGGCGCGCTCCCCGACGGTTTCGTCGCGACCGCGCAAACCGGCGACATCCGCAAGGCCTGGTACGGCCGGCCGACCGGCCGCTATGCGCATGGCGTTCTCGGCGACGCCATCGAGGGCGGATCGCTGGTCGTCGTCACGGACAACGGCCGCAAACGGGAATTCGTCCTGCCGGAAAACCAGGTGTTCGAGGACATCACGCCGCGCATCCGCGATCTCGACGGCGACGGCAGCCAACGAGGTCGTGACCATCCGCTCGTCGCTGACCGGCGGCGCGGCGGTCGCGATCTACGGCCTTGATGGCGGCGAACTCGTCGAACGCGGCGCGAGCAGCGAAAACGGCAGCCCGAACCGCTGGCTGAACATCGCCGCGATCATCGCGGACGATACCGGCAAGGCCACGATCTACGGCGTGCGCACGCCGCATATCGGCGGCCGGCTGTTCTCGCTGACCTATGCCGACGGCGCGGTGAGCGAAAAAGACGATATCGCGACGGATGTCAGCGACCACGTCATCGGCTCGCGCGAACTCGGATTGTCGGCAACCATCGATCTCGGCGACGGCGAGGAACTCGTCCTGCCCTCGCAGGACCGCACCCGGTTGCGTTTCCCGCTGTCGGGGCGCCCCGACATCGGCCTGCCCGGCCCGGTCGACAAGGCGATCATCGTCACAGACGGGCGCATCGTCACCGCGACGGCCGATGGCAAACTTCTGGTGATCCTGCCATGATGAGAGCCGCTGAAACCGGCATGTGACATCGGTCACAGCGGATTTGGCTGCCGGATGGCTAGGCTCTCCGCATCCAGCTTTCAAAAGGGGCACCGTCATGTGGGATTTTTCCGTCGCCAGGACGCTTTCGATCGTCGGACGCACCATGCCGTTCGTTTTGCTGCGGATGGCGGTCTATTTCGGCATCACATTCGCCTATGTCATCGCGGCCGGCGCGGGCGCGGGCGTCGGCTACGGCGTCGGCCAGATCGGCGAGGACCCGACCTCGTTTGCCATCTGGGGCGCGGTCGCCGGCTTCGGCATCGTCTCGGCGATCGTCTACTGGATCCGCGAATACATCCTCTACATGGTCAAGGCCGGCCACATCGCCGTCATGGTGAAGCTGATCGACGGCGAGCCGGTGCCGCAGGGCCAGATCACGCATGCCCAGGAAACCGTGCGCGCCCGCTTCGGCGAGGCCAACGTCCTGTTCGCTCTCGACCAGCTCATCAAGGGCATCATCCGCGCGATTACCGGCCTGCTCGGCGGCGTCGCCGCGTTCCTGCCGATCCCCGGACTGAGCGGTATCGTCGGCTTCATCAACGGCATCATCCGCATGTCGCTGACCTATGTCGACGAGATCATCCTCGGCTACAATATCCGCATCGCCAGCGACAATCCGTGGGCGACGTCGCGCCATGCGCTCGTTCTCTACGCGCAGAACGGCACCCACATGATCAAGAACGCGGTCTGGCTCTCGGTCATCATGTGGGTGTTCTCGTGTATCGTCTTCCTGATCGCCCTCGCCCCGGCCAGCCTGTTCGTCTACCTGATGCCGGGCAGCGTCAGCGGCTACGGCTTCGTGCTCGCCTTCATGCTGGCATGGTCGTTCAAGGCCGCGGTCATGGAGCCGTTCGCCATCGCCGCGCTGATGCAGGTCTATTTCGCCCGCATCGAGGGCCAGGTTCCCGATCCGGAGTGGGACCGCAAGCTCGCCGGCGCATCCGGCAAGTTCCGCGATCTTGCCGAAAAGGCCGGATCGGCTCTCGGCGGCCGGCCGGCGACGCACTGACAGGAAATTGCAGGACAAACTGCGCGAACCGGCTGTCATGGCGCGGCAATAATGTTACACAACCGCCATGACAACCCGCCTCTACAGCCACGACATTTTCCTGCGAGCACATCACGCCGCCCGGCCATCCCGAGCGGCCTGACCGGCTGAAGGCCGTCGCCGCGGTTCTCGAGCACGGAAGCCTTCGACGCGCTCGACCGCGTCGAGGCGCCGGAAGGCGATCCGGCGACGATCCGCTACGCCCATCCGGAGGAATATGTGACGCGCGTGATGGCGCAGATCCCGGAAACGGGGATCGCGCGCATCGACGCCGACACCTGCGTCAGCCCGAAGAGCTACGAGGCCGCCCTGCACGCCGTCGGCGCGGCCAATGCCGCCGTGGACGACGTCTTTGCCGGCAGCCGCCTCCAACGTCTTCGTCGCCGCGCGTCCGCCCGGCCATCACGCCGAAAAGAACACCGCGATGGGCTTCTGCCTGTTCAACAACGCGGCGATCGCCGCGCGCCACGCGCAGCGCGCCCACGGCGCCGAGCGCGTCGCCATCGTCGACTGGGACGTCCATCACGGCAACGGCACGCAGGACATCTTCTGGGACGACGCCTCGGTGCTTTATTGCTCGACGCACCAGATGCCGCTCTATCCCGGCACCGGCGCCAAGGGCGAGACCGGCGAATCACGGCACGATCCGCAACGCGCCGCTCAGCCCGCATGACGGCGGCGACCAGTTCCGCGCCGCCTTCCGCGAGCGCATCCTGACCGCGCTCGACGATTTCCACCCCGACCTGATCATCATCTCGGCCGGCTTCGACGCGCATCACCGCGATCCGCTGGCCGAGATCAACCTGGTCGAGGACGATTTCGACTGGGCGACCGGCAAGCTGATGGATGCGGCCGGGCGCCATTGCGACAACCGCCTCGTCAGCCTGCTGGAGGGCGGATACGACCTGAAAGGGCTGGCGTCTTCGACCGCCGCCCATGTGATGAGACTGATGCGAGGATGACAGCCATGGCCGACGCCCCGACCCACGCCGACGTGAAGGAAATGAACTTCGAGACGGCGCTGAAGCAACTCGAAGAGATCGTCGACAAGCTGGAGCGCGGCGACGTGCCGCTCGACAAATCGATCGCGATCTACGAGCGCGGCGAGGCGCTGCGCAACCGCTGCGACGCGCTGCTGAAGACGGCCGAAGCCAAGATCGAGAAGATCAAGCTGACCCGCGAGGGCAAGCCGGCCGGCACCGAGCCGCTCGGACGGGTAGGCGTCGAACGGCGAACGGTGTGTCGCCCTTGATTGAAATACCGCCGCCGCTTCCCATTTGCCTTGGCATCGAGACAGATGGAGCACGCCGATGAGCTTCTTTCCCGGCAATGATCCCGAACCCGGCGACGCATTCGCCTGCGACGCCATCGAGACGCTGATCATCCCGAAGGTCAGCGACATCGGCGGCTTCGAGGTGCAAGCGCGCCCTGCCCTCGCTCGAAGCGCAAGCTGGTCGGCCCGTTCATCTTCTTCGACCGGATGGGGCCGGCGACCTTCAGGCCCGGCGAGGCGATCGACGTCAGGCCGCATCCGCATATCGGGCTTTCGACCGTCACCTATCTCTTTGACGGCACGATCCGCCACCGCGACAGCCTCGGCACCGAGATGGTGATCGCGCCCGGCGACATAAACCTGATGACGGCCGGGCGCGGCATCGTCCATTCGGAGCGCTCGCCGGAGGAAACGCGCTCCACGTCGCGGCGCATGTCGGGCCTGCAGACATGGCTGGCGCTGCCCGACGGCAAGGAAGAAATCGCGCCGACCTTCGAAAACACCGCCGCCGCCTCGATGGGCGTTCTCGACGACGGCAAGGCGCATGCCCGCGTGCTGATCGGCTCCTTCCACGGCGCGTCCTCGCCGGTCTCGCAATATTCCGAAACGCTCTATGTCGACGTGACGCTGCCGGCCGGCGGCGAGATCGAGATCCCGGCCGACGCCGAGGAGCGCGCGATCTATGTCGCGGAGGGCCAGATCGAAATTGCCGGCGACACGTTTCGCGCCCGACCAGCTGCTGGTCTTCCGGCCCGGCGACCAGATCGTCGTGCGCTCGCCCGGCGGCGCATCCTTCATGCTGTTCGGCGGCGCGTCGATGGGTTCGCGGCGCTATATCTGGTGGAATTTCGTCTCCTCGTCGCGCGAGCGCATCGAGCAGGCCAAGGAGGAGTGGCGGAGCCGGCGTTTCGACATCGTTCCGGGCGACGAGGAAGAATTCGTGCCGCTTCCCGGCTGACGCGGACCGGCGCCTTAACCGCCCGTCCACCCTGTTTGTTAGCCATGAATTGACCGCGTTTCTTGGCGGCGAAATAACCGGTTTCCGCTACGCTCGCGTCCACAACAGGGATGGTGGGCATGCATATCGCGAACACGCTGAAAACAGCGGTCGCGTATGCGCTTTTCGGGGCGGTCGCCGTGACGGCGACTGTGCCTCCGGCGCATGCGCAACCGCAATTCGATTCCAAACTCGCCAAATTCCTCGCCGACCGGGCCGCCAGCCAACTCGGCGCCCTGCGCGACGGGTTCGCGATCGTCGGACGTTCCGGCTCTCGCGGAGACGGGCGAATTCCCGATGGCGCGAATACTGCGCCGTTCGACGCAAGGCAAACGGGCGCGGTCGAGCGCGAATTGCCGCCTTTGCCGCGCACGGACGTCCGCATCGTCTACGCCGGCTGAAGCGAAAGCGCAGCGATTGCCATTGCCAAAGCACGTCCCGCCCGGCAATGACTGCGGGATGAACGGCAACGCCACCTCCGAACGCATCCGGCTCGACCAGCTGCTGGTCGAAACCGGCGCCTTTGCCTCGCGGTCGCGGGCGCGCGACGCGATCCTGCGCGGCGCGGTGCGCATCGCCGGCGACCGGATCGAAAAGCCCGGACAGATGGTTTCGCGCGACGCCGCGGTCGAACTCGACGATCCGGCACAGCCCTACGTCTCGCGCGCCGCGCTGAAGCTGAAGGCCGCGCTGTCGCATTTCGGCCTCTCGCCGGAAGGCAGGACAGCGCTCGATGTCGGCGCGTCGACGGGCGGCTTCACGCAGGTGCTTCTCGAGGAAGGCGCGGCCCATGTCTTCGCCATCGATGTCGGCCACGGCCAGATGGCGCGGTCGCTGGCGGACGACCCGCGCGTCACCAATATCGAGGGCCTGAACGCCCGCGACCTGACGCCGGACGATCTCGGCGGCGCACGGCCGGATTTCGTCGTCAGCGACGTCAGCTTCATATCGCTGAAACTCGCCCTGCCGCCGGCGCTGGAACTCGCCGCGCCGGGCGCGGAGGCCGTCCTGCTGGTCAAGCCGCAATTCGAGGTCGGGCGCGCGAAGATCGGCAAGGGCGGGCTCGTCGCCCGCGACGATGCCGAGGCCTGCGCGCAGGACCTCGCGGACTGGCTTGCGCATCAGGCGGGATGGCGGGTCCTCGGCATCGTGCCCCTCGCCGATCGCGGGCGGCGACGGAAATTCGGAATATCTCCTGGCGGGACGAAAATCATGAGCCGGACGGTCACCCTCACCATCGACGAACTCGGCGCGCGCGGCGACGGCCTCGCCCGGACGGATGCCGGCCCGGTCTTCGTGCCCTACACGCTTGCCGGCGAGACCGTGACGGCGATCGTGGATGGAAAGCGGGCCGCGCTTTTGTCGGTCAAGGAGCCCTCGGCGGACCGGATCGAGCCGGTCTGCGTTCACTTCGAGACCTGCGGCGGCTGCGCGCTGCAGCACATGGACCGGGCGGCTTACCGCGCGTGGAAGGCCAACCTGATCGAAAAGGCGCTCGCCGCGCACGGTATCGATGCCGGCTGCGTGCAGCCGGCGCATTTCTGCGAGCCGCGCTCGCGCCGCCGCGCCGTGTTCTCGGCGATCAGGACAGACAAGGGCGTGCTGCTCGGCTTCCAGCAGGCGGCGAGCAACCATGTCGTCGACATCACGGAATGCCATGTCATCACGCCGGAGATCGACGCCGCGCGTCCGGCCATCAAGGCGCTTCTTGCAGCCTTCCTGCCGGCGGCGAAGACCGTCCATGTCACCGTCAACCAGACCCGTTCGGGGCTCGACCTCGCCGTCGACGGGGAGATCAAGCCGGACGACGAACTGAAGCGCGCCGCATCCGAGGCGACGCGGGAGCAAGGCTTCGTCCGGCTGAGCGTCAATGGCGAGACCATCCTCGCGCCGAAACGGCCGCTGGTGACATTCGGCGACGTCACGGTGTCTCCGCCGCCGGGCGCGTTCCTCCAGGCCGTGCCGGCAATGGAAGAGGTCATGGCCGCGCTCGTCACGGGCCACATGGCGAAGGCCAAGCGCGTGGCCGACCTGTTTTCCGGCTGCGGCACATTCGCGCTCCGGCTCGCCAAGGCATCCGCCGTCCATGCGGTGGAATCCGACGGCGCGGCGCTCGGCGCGCTCGACCGCGCCTTCCGGGAAAATCCGGACAAGCGGCTCAGGCCGGTGACGACGGAGCGGCGCGATCTCGTCCGCCGGCCGATGACCGCGCATGAACTGAGAGTCTTCGACGGCGTGGTGTTCGATCCGCCGCGCGCCGGGGCGGAAGTCCAGGCCCGCGAGATCGCGGCCTCGACGGTGCGCCGCGTCGCCGCGGTCTCCTGCAATCCCGAGACGTTGGCGCGCGATCTTGCGATCCTGATTCAGGCCGGTTTCAAGCTGAAATCGGTGACGCCGGTCGACCAGTTCATCTGGACGCCGCATCTCGAAGCCGTCGCGCTGCTGGAACGCGCGGGCGGCAAAAAGCGGCACTGGTCGGATATGTGATATCCCTTGGTGAGCGGGGTTGGGAGGCGCTCACCTGCTGATCCGGAACCAAGCTGGCGAATACCGGGTCGTGTCATGCTTCAGGCGTCTGCGCCTCGCAAGGGCAATACTTCGTGGAACTTGCCGCTCGCGGTGAATTCGGGGAGCGCTTTGCTTTCCCGCACCGTGATGTGCTCCAGGCCGTTATCGCGAAACACGCGTTGCACCGACTCGATGACTTCCTGAAAGACAGCCCCTGCCGCCGCCTCGTCGGCCAAGTCCATGCGCACCTCGAATTCCCTGTCGCCGGTCTGGACCAGCTGGACGCGCCGGGCGCGCTCGTGCTCCAGATCGAAGACAAGCGGCGACAGCGTCACCTCGCCCACATGAACGAGCGTCGCCTGGCGGCCTTCCACCTGAAAACTGCGAAACGGCGATCCACAGGGGCAGGTGTCCGTGTCGAATCGAACGCAGTCGCCGAGATCGTATCGGATGAACGGCTGAACCTCGTTGGCGAGAACCGTCAGCAGCACCGTCGCCGACAACGTGCCGTCGGGAACGGGCTGCATCGCCTCGTCGACCGCTTCGAGGATGACCCAGTCTTCGTTCAAATGCTTCCGCCCGTGGCTGCATTCGAACGAAAGCGCCAGGCACTCGGTGCACCCGTAGAAATCGGCAATGCCGTATTTCAGCGAGGGGAAGGCCTGTAGAACCCGTTCGCGAAGGTCGTTCGTGAATGTCTCGCCCCCGACACTGAAGAGCGCGGGCGCGATCTTCAGCCGCCCGGCCTCCTTTTCCCTGGCGAGGATGGTCAGCATGCTGGGATAGGTCACGATCCAGGCGACGTTCGGGATCGCATTGAGTTTTTCAACGAGCCGATCGATCGGCTGCTCGGCCTCGACGAAGTTCAAGCCCAACCCCCGCGCCAGCGCCGGTTTCACCCGGCGCACCAGTTTGGTGAGCCCGTTTCCGGCGAAGTGACCGTTCCCGCCGGTGATCGTCACCCTGACGCCGAGCTCGCGCACCTCCCGGATGAGCTTCCAGTGGTAGCGCTCGAAGCGCGCCATCATGATCCCGAAGTAATACTCCACAAACGACGAGGGCAGCACGATGATCGCCGGTTCGCCCGATGTCCCGGAGGTCTGGAAAACGCCGACATCGCCGAGAGGCACGCCAACCTTGCCGATGTCGCGGAGATGCTCGCGGGCCTTTTGGAGGGGAAGAGTACGGATCGTCAGCCAGTCGTCGAACTCCCGCATGAGATCGGGCTTGCGGGTCACCGGCAAGTCGCGCAGTTCGACTTCGCTCGACGGTGGCACATCCGCGTAAAGCCGGTGAAACAGGGGGGAGTCGCGCCGCGCCTTTTCCACGAGACGCCGCAGGTTGCGGAGCTGTTTCGCTTCGATTCGCTTGCGTCCGCCCCAGGCTGTCCAGCGTCCACCGGCCAGGTAACCCAATGCTCCAAGAAGGCTGATACGCATGACTGCTGGCGATGCCGGTTCGTTCCAAAACGGAAAAAATCAATTTACCGGGCGGATGTTGTCCGCGCAAACCGTGAATACGAGCCGAGATTTTCCGCCTCCGCCCTGTCGCCGCATCGCGGTAATCTCGTGCGATCCTGGGACGTTAGGGCGCGACCTTGCGATCCTGATTCAGGCCGGTTTCACGCTGAAATCGGTGACGCCGGTCGACCAGTTCATCTGGACGCCGCATCTGGAAGCCGTCGCGCTGCTGGAGCGGTCGGGCGGCAAAAAGCGGCACTGGTCGGACATGTAGGACGGGCTATTTCTTCCGCGCCATGAAGGCCATGAAGGCTTCGCGCGCCTCGTCCGATTTCAGCTGCTGCAGGAAGAGTTCGCCCTCCTCCCTGATCCGCTCGAGCACCGGCTCGCGCGGGCCCTTGACCAGCTTCTTTGCCAGTTGCAGCGCCTTGGGCGGCTTGGCGGCCAGGGCTTCGGCGGCGGCCATGACCTCCGCTTCCAGATCATCGGCCCCGACGATCTTCCAGATCAGGCCGGCGTCGCGCGCCTGTTCGGCCGAAAAGCCCTCGCCCATGCCGAGCAGGGCGAAGGCGCGCTGATGGCCCATCACCTGCGGCGCGATCAGGCTGGAGGCGGCCTCCGGCACCAGCGCCAGATCGGTGAACGGCGTCCTGAACAGCGAGCCCGGCGTCGCGAACGTCATGTCGCAATGCAGGTGGATGGTCGTGCCGATGCCGATCGCCAGCCCGTCGACGCCGGAGACGACCGGCTTTGTCGCGGTGGCCAGCGCGACGAGGAAATCGAACACGTCGGAGCCGTGATCGCCGCCGGTCGCCACCGCGAGGAAATCCTGCAGGTCGTTGCCGGACGAAAACGCGCCCGGCGCGCCGAGGAAGACATGCACGCGCACGGCGTCATCGCCATCGGCGTCGCGCAGCGCCGCCGCCATGGCGTCGTACATGGCGCGGGTGATCGCGTTCTTCTTGTCCGGCCGGTTCAGCCGGATGATCTGGACCGCACCGCGGCGTTCGACGATGACGTGATCGGACATGCAACGCCCCTCCTCAGGCAACCAGGAAATCGCCGGCGGCATCGAGGCTCGCGGCGCCATCTTCGACGGTGCGGCGCAGGCTCGCCGTCTCGCCGACGAGATTTTCGGCAAAGTAGCGGCACAGCGTCGCGCGCTCGTCGTTTTCCGCGTCGGCCAGCGCCGACCGCGCGATATAGACGCCGCCCGCGGCGAGACCGAACAGGCGCAGATAGGGCGTCGCGCCGGCAAGCGCGGACGTCAGATCGCCGCTCTTCAGCATGCCGCCGAGCGAATCGGTGGCGGCGCGCAGATCGGCCATCGCGGCGCGGAGGCGTTCGGCGGCGGCGCCCAGGGCCGGGTTGTTGGAAGCGGCGAGGTCCTCGACGGTCCTGTCGAGTTCGCCGAAATAGGCTTCGACGCAGGCGCCGTCCGACTGCGGCAGCTTGCGCATGACGAGGTCGATCGCCTGAATGCCGTTGGTGCCCTCGTAGATCTGGGCGATGCGGGCATCGCGCATGTAGACCGCCGCGCCGGTCTCCTCGATGAAGCCCATGCCGCCATGCACCTGCACGCCGATGGAGGCGACCTGGACGCCGATATCGGTCGAAAACGCCTTGGCGACCGGCGTCAGCAGGCTGGCGCGCTCGTGCCAGAAACGCGCCTCGTCGCCGTCATGGACGCGCGCCATGTCGATGGCGTGCGCGCAGGCCAGGCAGATGGCGCGCGCGGCCTGCGTCAGCGTCGTCATCGTCAGGAGGTCGCGCCGAACGTCGGGATGCATGACGATCGGGCTCATGCCCTCGCCCGTCCAGCCCGGCGCCCTGCCCTGAAGGCGCTCGTTCGCATAGGCAAGCGCCTTCTGGCGCGCGGCTTCGGCGACCGCGACGCCCTCGACCCCGACGCAGAGCCGGGCGTTGTTCATCATCGTGAACATGCAGTTGAGGCCGCGGTTTTCCTCGCCGACGAGCCAGCCGATCGCGCCCGGCTCGTCGCCGAACTTGCCGTCGCCATAGATCATGGTGCAGGTCGGCGAGGCATGGATGCCGAGCTTGTGCTCGATGGAACTGCAGAACACGTCGTTGCGCGCGCCCAGCGAACCGTCGTCATTGACGAGGAATTTCGGCACCAGGAAGAGCGAGATGCCCTTCGTTCCGGCGGGCGCATCCGGCAGGCGGGCGAGGACGAGATGGACGATGTTGTCCGTCATGTCGTGTTCGCCATAGGTGATGAAGATCTTCTGGCCGAAAATGCGGTAGGTGCCGTCGCCGGCGGGTTCGGCGCGGGCGCGCAGCGCGCCGACATCGGAGCCGGCCTGCGGTTCGGTCAGGTTCATCGTCCCGGTCCATTCGCCGGAGACGAGCTTTTCCAGATATTTCGCCTTGAGGCCGTCGGCGGCATGCGCCTCGATCGCCTCGACCGCGCCCATGGTCAGCGTCGAGGCGAGGCCGAAACCCATCGAGCCGGAATTCCACATCTCGGCCACCGCCATGGCAAGCATGGTCGGCAGGCCCTGGCCGCCGAACTCGGGATCGGCGGCAAGACTGTTCCAGCCGCCGGCGATCCAGTCCCGGTACAAGCCCTTGTAGCCGTCCGGCATGGTGACCACGCCGTCCTCGCAACGCGCGCCCTGGCGGTCGCCCGGAATGTGCAGCGGCGCGATCCGGTCGGTGGCGAAACGGCCCGCCTCCTCCAGGATCGCGTCGACGAGATCGTCGGAAAGATCCGGGAAAAGGCCCTTGTCGAGGGAGGCCGAAAGCCCGGCCACGGATTTCAGCGCATGCGATATCTCGGAGACTGGCGCCTTGTACATCGAATCCTCCCGGATGTTTCCGCGGCCTCGCCTCGCGAAGCCGCCGTGAAAAGCCATGCAGGCAGCGCTAAATTCTTTTTACGTAAACGTCAATAATTGGGACCTGCGCGACTCACAAAAATGGAGTAATTTGTTAACCGAGGTGACGCACGCTGGGAAATTGCGTCGATTGAGGGGCGAGATGATGAATGTTCGCACATGCCTCGCGGCTGTTTGCGTTTTCGCTGTCCAGATGCTGCCGATGAGCGAAGCGGCTGCGACCGAATTCTTCCGCCCCTGGGCGGACCCCAAACGCGCGATCGTGCTCGACGGCTACGAACACAATGTCATCGACCTGCAGAAGGTCGCCAGCGACAAGCGCGTCACGGCGTTCATCCACAAGGGGTCGGATGGCCTGCCGCCGCCCTATCGTTGCGAGGGCAACGAGACGGAAAAGGCGTTCTGCCGGACGACATGGCAGCGCTACGTGATCTCCAGGGAACTCTACCAGACGCGCCGCGCGCTGGCGAAAAACCTCGGCCTCAAATGGGGCGCCTACCATCTCGGCCGGGCCGGCGATCCGCTGGAACAGGCACGCCATTTCATCGACTTCGCCGATCCGCAGCCCGACGAACTGGTCGCCATCGACATCGAGGGCCTCGACAGCGAGAAATGGATGTCGCTGGAGGACGCGGAGCGTTTCGCGGTCTATATCCGGGCGGAACTCGGGCGTTATCCGGTTCTCTATGCGAACGACGTCGTGGCACGCAAGATCGCCGAAAACAGGAGCCGCTACCGGATCCTTTCCCGGCTGCCGCTGTGGTATGCGCGCTTCAAGCCCGCGATCCGGGGCGTCTTTCCGAAGGGCAACTGGGACAGCTACCAGATCTGGCAATTCTCCCATATCGGCAACTGCACCGAGAAACGCTGCGCCTACAGGGTGGCGGGCACGGATACCGACATCGACGTCAATGTCGTCGACATGACGCCGGACCAGCTCCGCCTGGCCTGGCCGCTCGGGCACCTGCTGGAAGACAAGACGCCATTCGTCTACCCGATCCCGGTCGCCCGTCCGGACAGGCCGATAATCGAAGACAGGCCGGACGTGCCGGTCACGCGGTGGGCTTTCGAATGGGGAACGCAGGAAGCGCTGTCCTGGCGGCGCCGGAAGGTCGAGGCCTACAGGCAATATGCGTCGCTTCGCCTTGACCCCGCTTCCGCGGCCGCCATCGATCCCGTCACCACGGCGGCCTTCCGGCAGTCCGCGCGAAGCAGGCCCGTAAACGACCTCTACTAGGGCCTGTCGCGCGACAGGATCCGGCAAACGGACACGTTTTGCCGCCGCCTTCGGTTGCGCGGGGGAAATGCGCACCTACATTGTCCGGATCATTGCCCGAACAAAAGGTCCGACCGTGAACCTCCAGTTGAAACGCCTTGTCCCGAAACGCTTCCGCGGCGGCGGCCCGGTCATTCCGGTCGTGCGCCTGCAGGGCACGATCGCCGCCGGCGGTTCGCCGATGTCGCAGACGCTTTCGCTGGCGACGACGGCGTCGATGATCGAGCGCGCCTTTGCCGACAAGCAGGCTCCGGCCGTGGCCTTCGCGGTCAACTCGCCCGGCGGATCGGCGGCGCAGTCGCGGCTGATCCACCGCCGGATCCGCGACCTTGCCGAAGAAAAGAAAAAGCCCGTCCTGATGTTCACCGAGGATGTCGCCGCGTCCGGCGGCTACATGATCGCGGTGGCCGGTGACGAGATCATCGCCGACCCGTCCTCGATCGTCGGGTCGATCGGCGTGATCTCGGCCGGCTTCGGTTTCGTCGAGGCGATCAACAAGCTCGGCGTCGAACGGCGGGTCTACACGGCGGGCGAGAACAAGTCGGTGCTCGATCCCTTCCAGCCGGAAAAGAAGGAAGACGTGGAGCGGCTGAAGACGATGCAGCTCGAAATCCACCGGGTGTTCATCGACCTGGTCAAGTCGCGGCGCGGCGACAGGCTCGGCGACGACCCGGACCTGTTCACGGGCGCGTTCTGGGCCGGTGAACAGGCAAAGGAACTCGGACTTGTCGACCATATCGGCGACATGCGATCCTTCCTGAAGGAGCGCTTCGGCAAGAAGACCGAGTTGCGGCTGATCCAGCCGCAGCGCAATATCTTCGGACGCCGGTCGCCGACCGGCGTGGTCGGCGCGATGGGCCGGTTCGACGCGCAGGCGTTGTCGGCGACGGCCGCCGAAGGCCTGATGCGGGCGGTGGAAGATCGCGCGCTGTGGGCGCGTTTCGGTCTTTGAACACCGGCAAAGCGGAGGAGCATCGATGCCGCAATTGCTGTTCTTCGGGATTGTCGCCGCTGTCGGCGTGATCGGATACCGCGCTTTCGTTAGGGAAGCCGAGCGGGTGTCGGCGCGCGTGCGGCGCGCGGAAAAGGAACAGGAAACCGGCGCAGCCGGCACGCTGGTGAAAGACGAGGAAACCGGCGAATACCGGGTGATACGTCCCGACGAATAGGCAAAACGAAAACGGGACGGCGCGAAGGCCGTCCCGTTTCCTGCGTTGCCGGTCGCGATCAGCGGGTCACTTTTTCGCAATAGGCGATCTTGTCGTTGGGCAGCGTCACGTAGCAATCCTTCACCGCAACACGCTGGCCGCCGACCATGTGGTAGGTGACATGGCACGAGCATTCCTCGATCGAGCTGACGCGCGGCGGCAGGTGGCGCGGCGGCGGCGGGCAGGCATGCGTGGTCGTGCCGGGCGGGCAGTTGCTCGCGGCGGCGTCGAGAAGGCCGCTGTCATTGTCCGGATCGGACTTGGAGCTGCTGCCACGGCTGCCGCCGCCATTGGGGCCGCCCGGGGCGCTAGTCTGCTGCGCATGGGCGTCGGACATGCCGGCAAAGGATTGGACCGAAACGGCGGTCACGGCGAGCATCGGAACCAAAAGCGTTGCGATCAGGGTCTTGCGGGTTGCGAGAGCGATGTTCATTTCATTTCTCCATTCGGATTCGGTGTCAGTTGTCTGGACTTCCGGCGAACCGATCGGGTCTCGTAAAACCGCGCCGCCGAAATTCTGTCCCGACTATGCCGGGTGACGGCGCGACCCTCTGTGCATTCGCGCACACGCCCGTTTACCCGTTCTTCACCAAGGCGTTTCGCCGTGCCGGCGCCGAAGCCGCGGGCGCGCACTTGACCCTGCGGGTATTGCCATGCAACGGAAGCGCGCATCTCATACAGGCTGAAACCGATGACCGCGCACACGACGATCGACAAGCTTCATCCGACCCGTTCCTTCCAGGGCCTGATCCTGACGCTGCACAATTACTGGGCGGCGCAGGGCTGCGTGATCCTGCAGCCCTACGACATGGAAGTCGGCGCCGGCACGTTCCATCCGGCCACCACGCTGCGTTCGCTCGGGCCGAAGCCGTGGAAGGCCGCCTATGTGCAGCCGTCGCGCCGACCGACCGACGGCCGCTACGGCGAGAACCCGAACCGGCTGCAGCACTATTACCAGTACCAGGTGATCCTGAAGCCCTCGCCGCCGAACCTGCAGGAGCTCTATCTCGGCTCGCTGAAGGCGATCGGCCTCGACCCGCTGCTGCACGACATCCGCTTCGTCGAGGACGACTGGGAAAGCCCGACGCTCGGCGCCTGGGGTCTCGGCTGGGAGTGCTGGTGCGACGGCATGGAGGTTTCGCAGTTCACCTATTTCCAGCAGGTCTGCGGCATCGAATGCGCGCCGGTCTCCGGCGAACTGACCTACGGGCTCGAACGCCTCGCCATGTATGTTCAGGGCGTCGACAATGTCTACGACCTGAACTTCAACGGCCAGGACGGCGACGACAGGATCACCTATGGCGACGTCTTCCTGCAGGCCGAGCAGGAATATTCGCGGCACAATTTCGAATATGCCAACACGGCGATGCTCTTGAAGCATTTCGAGGATGCCGAGGCCGAATGCGAGGCGCTGCTGAAAGCGGGCGCGCCGGGCGACGACGCCAACCAGCGCCTGCACAAATGCGTGCTGCCGGCCTACGACCAGTGCATCAAGGCAAGCCACGTCTTCAACCTGCTGGATGCGCGCGGCGTCATCTCGGTGACCGAGCGGCAGAGCTACATCCTGCGGGTGCGCAACCTGTCGCGCCAGTGCGGCGAGGCTTTCCTGCTGACCGAAGCCGGCGGGGCTACCGCCTGAAGCCCGCCAAGGCGATGGACAGGTTCACCGCCAATAACGGCCCAAACCGCTGATTCCGCTCGACAAAGCCCTCCCGGCGGCGCTTTGTTATCCACCCCGCGCAGACCTGCCGCATCCTTCCTCCCGCCATCGAAATGAACGGAGCGAAAGGACCCGCATGAACTGGGCCAGGGTGATAGACCGCAACCGCGAGGCGCTTCTGCGCATCGTCGCGGAGCTGTCCGCCATGGCCGGTTTGACAACCGGCCCCGGGCCCGATCCCGAGACAGGCGAAGCGCCGTCATTGCCCGCGAGGATGCCGCGCCACCGGTTCAACTCGATCCGCCGCATTCTGCGCGCCGCCGAATCCGCCGTCCGGCGGCTGGTGGTCATCGCGGCGCGCCGGTTCGCGGTCATCCCGCCGCCCGCCGGCGCCTTCATGTACGGCCTCGATCCGGACAAGGCGCACCACCGGCGCGCATTGGCCGCCGGATCCGCGAAGGACGGCGGGGACGCGCGAATTCCGCCCTTTGTGCTGACCGATCCGGTGAAGACGTTTTCCCTTCGGCCGCCCAAACGCCGACCGAAAGCCTTCCCGCGCATCACTTGCCTCGGCAATGATCCGACGCCGGTTCCCGAAGGCTGGTACCGCCTGCCGGGCGACGAGATCGACGCCGGCCCGCTCTGCCGGCGGCTGATTTCGCTGCGCCGCGCGCTGGACGATATCGACGGACAGGCCAGGCGGCTTGTCCGCTGGCAGGCGCGGCGCGACCGGGCCGGCGCCAGCCCCGCCCGCCGCTCGCCTCTGCGCATCGGCCGCCCGCCCGGCCGCCGCAAGCGCCCGGTCCACGAAGTGGACGAGATTCTGAATGACGTTCACGCGCTGGCGCGTTACGCGATGGTGGCTCCGGACACGTCGTGAGCCTCAGCCCGCTTTCGTCAAGGTCTCCCCGGCGGGATGAACCACCGGCCGCAGCCCCGTGCCCGGCAGGGTCATCACCGGCGGGAAGCCGTTCATGTCCTCGAATGTGCAGAAGGCCGGCGGCCCCAGTTCGACCACGGGGATGCGGGCCTGGAACTCTTGCGTCAGTTCGGCCAGCGCCTGCTTGTAGCCGGGGACCAGGTCGTCGGGAATCCAGTCGATGATGTAGCCCAGCGTGACGTGGAAGGTGTAGGCGTCATGGCTCGGCGAACGGTAGGTGAACGGCTCGGTCAGGCTGTCGCGCCAGGCCCGCGCCGTCTTCTCGTCGGCATCGGTCGCGCCGGTCAGCCGCAACCCGAACGGCGTCACCTCGTCGATCCGCATGTCGAACGGTCCCGGACCTTCGAATCCCCGCAGCCGTTCGGCAAGATAGCCGGTCGTCTCGTCGAGCGGCGCGTCGACGGGAATATCCCTCGGCCAGTATTCCGGCAGACGGCGGGTTTCGATCGCGCCCTCGAAGACCGTCATGTGCAGGCTGGTCACGTCGGTGAAGGCGAAGCGGTGTCCCCATGGCAGATCGCGGAGCCTTTCGCGCAATTCGACCAGCGCGCCCTCGGTCTCGGAGCCCGGCACGACATGGCGCACCACCGTGTTCCCCGCCTCCGGCAGGAACACGCGGTCCCGGCTGAAGCGGACACCGACATAGGGGTTCGGCTGCGGATTGGCGGAAGCGGCGTGGTTTTCGAGTTTGAACAGTTCGGGCCGGGCCATGGGACCTCCATCCGTGAAACAACGGCCCGGCTTATAGACGGCGCATGCGCGTCCGCGTGTGAATTTTCGATGACCATGTATGAGTCATGCGGTCAACCACGTCACCGCATTGTCATTCGTGCTCACCGCTCCGATCTGCTAAATCATCAGGGTCCTGAAACGCGGGAGGGACCGATGACACCGCATGGCATGATCCACTGGACCGAACTCAACACGCATGACGCCGACAAGGCGATGGCGTTCTACGGCCAGTCGCTCGGATGGACATTCAATTCCATGCCGATGGCCGGCGACGTTCCCTATTACATCTGCATGTCGAACGGCGAGACCGTTGGCGGCATCTTCACGATGACCGATCCGATGTTCGCCTCCGTGCCGGAACACTGGATGACCTATTTCTCGGTGGACGATGTGGACGACCGCGTCGAGATGGCAAAGAAAAACGGCGCAACGATCATCCGCGAACCGTTCGCTATTCCCACCATCGGGCGCGTCGCCATCGTGCAGGCGCCGGGCGGCTCGGTGACGGGCTGGATGACGCCTTCCGACCTGGCTGGCTGACCGAGCCGGGACGGCGGCGGACCCGCTTCAAACCGGAAGCCACATGGGCTAACGTCCCGGCCAACGCGAATCCGGAGGTTACCCGCATGTTCGACAGCACTCTGATTATCCTGGCGGTCGTCGTCGTCGCCGGGTTGTACGTGATGATGACCTATAACGGGCTCGTGCGCGTGCGCCAGATGGTGCAGGAGGCGTGGAGCGGCATCGACGTGCAGCTGAAACGGCGCGCCGACCTGATCCCGAACCTCGTCGAAACGGTGAAGGGCTACGCCAAGCACGAATCCGAGACGCTTGAAAAGGTTACGGAAATGCGCACCCGCGCCCAGAACGTTCCGGCGGGAGACATCGCCGGGCGCGCCGCCGCCGAGGGCATGCTGAGCCAGGCGCTTGGCCGGCTGTTTGCCGTCGCAGAGGCCTATCCGGACCTGAAGGCCAACGAGAATTTCCGCGACCTGCAACAATCGCTGGAGACGCTGGAAAGCGAAATCCAGATGGCGCGGCGCTATTACAACGGCTCGGCGCGCGAACTGAACGTCAAGGTGGAGAGCTTCCCCTCCAACCTGATCGCCAACCAGTTCGGGTTCACCAAGGCCGACTATTTCGAACTGGAAAATGCCGCCGATCGCGAGCGGCCCGACGTCAAGTTCACCTGACCGCCAGAGGCATCCCCATGTTTAGAAGCGTCCTCGCGCTCCTGATCCTGCTCGCCTCGGCCACGGTGTCGCTGGCGGCCGAGGAAATCCTGCTGTTTCGAAGCGATGTCGCGGTCCAGCGGAACGGCGACTTCATCGTCACCGAGACGATCCGCGTCAACGCGGAAGGTTCGCAAATCAGGCGCGGCATCTACCGGGACTTTCCGGTCACCTTCGAGGACGCCAACGGCCATGTCGGCCGCAATTCCTTCGAGCTGATTTCGGCCAGGCGCGACGGCCAGCCGGAGACCAGCCGCATCGAGAAAAACAGCCGCATGGTGCGGGTCTATCTCGGCAAGAAGGACGTCTTCCTGCAGCCGGGCGTCTACACCTACGAACTGACCTACCGCACCGACCGGCAGATCCGCTTCTTCGACGACCACGACGAGGTCTACTGGAACGCCACCGGGACGGAATGGGCGTTTCCGATCCGCAAGGCCGTTGCCGTCATCCATCTGCCGGACGGCGCAACAGCACAGAAGACCGCCGCCTATACCGGCGCCTACGGCTCGACGGCGCAGAACGCCGAGGCGACGCTGTCGGATGGCGGCACTGTCGTCACCTTCGAGACAACGCGGGCGCTCAGGCCGCGCGAGGGCCTGACGGTCGCCGTCGCATTCGCCAAGGGCGTCATCGCCGAACCGGCCGAGGCCCGGGTCCTGGCCTGGTATCTGCGCGACAATATCGGGTCGATCCTGTCCGTCGGCGGGCTCGTCCTCGTCATACTCTACTATCTGTGGGCCTGGCTCAGGGTCGGGCGCGATCCGGCCGGCGGCATCGTCGTGCCGCGCTGGGATCTGCCGGCGGGCATATCGCCGGCGCTGACCCATTACATCTGGAACAGGGGCCTGAAGAAGGGCGGTTTTCCCGCGATCTCGGCCGCCGCCATCAACCTCGCCGTCAAGGGCTATCTCGTGCTCGAGGACATCGGCGACACGATCACGATCCGGCGCACCGCCAAGCCGATCGCCCGCGTGAAGTTCCCGGTCGGCGAGGCAGCGCTCCTGCAATTCGCTTGCCGGCAATGGCGGCAACCTCACGGTCTCGAAAGCCAACGGCACGAAGGTGCAGTCGCTGGCGACGAAATTCCGATCGGCCATGGAGAGGGAACACCGTTCGGTGTTCTACCACTCCAATATCGGATGGATCGTTCCCGGCGTCGCGCTGTCGGTGGCGGCAATCGTTGCGACCTTCGTCTTCGGGCGTCTGAGCGATGCCACCATCGGTTTCGCGATCCCTACCGCGGTCGCCGGCACCGTCATCACGACCGTGCTGATCGCCACCGCCAAGCGGGCAAGCACCGGCCTGTTCGGCAAGATCCAGCTGGCTTTCGTGCTTTTCCTGATCGCTACCGGCATCATCAATTCGGGCCTGCTGAGCGCATCGGGATTTTTCGAACTGATCGACAAGCCACTCATCATCGGTGCCCTGGCGACGATCGTCATGATCAATGTGCTGTTCTTCTTCCTGATGGGCGCGCCGACGCCGCTGGGGCGCAAGCGCACCGACGAGATCGAGGGGCTGAAGCGCTACCTCACCGTCGCCGAGGAAGATCGAATGAACATGGCCGGCGCGCCGGAGATGTCGCCGCAGCACTACGAGACGCTGTTGCCCTATGCGATGGCACTCGGTGTCGAGAAACCGTGGTCGAAATCGTTCCAGGCCTGGCTCGCCACGGCAGCCGCGGCGGGCGTCGCGGCGGCAACCGCCTATCACGGCCCCGGCTGGTACCGCGGCGGCTCTGCGTTCGACACCGGCCGCATCGGCGACACGATGGGCAATCTCGCCGGTTCCATGGCGAACAGCTTCACCGCCTCGCTGCCGACGCCGAAATCCTCCTCGTCCGGATTTTCCGGCGGCGGCTCGTCGGGCGGCGGCGGGGGTGGCGGCGGCGGCGGCGGCTGGTAGGCCGCTTTCCCACCTGATCGCGTGACATCGCCGCGCGGGCTTGCTATTCGCCCCGCGACACAAACATTCCCTCCGCACCCCACCGGACCCATCCATGCCAGACCTGCTGCTCGAACTCTTTTGCGAAGAAATCCCCGCCCGCATGCAGCGCAAGGCGGCCGGCGACCTGAAAAAGGCCGTCACGGACGCGCTGGTCGACAACGGCCTGACCTATGAGGGCGCGCGCGAATACTGGACGCCGCGCCGGCTGACGCTCGACGTGCGCGGCGTGACCGCGCGCTCTGCCGACACGTCGGAAGAGCGCAAGGGCCCGCGCACCGACGCGCCGGAAAAGGCGATTGAGGGCTTCCTGCGCGGCGCCGGGCTTGCCTCCGTCGACGACGCGGAAGTGCGCAGCGATCCGAAGAAGGGCGATTTCTACGTCGCCGTGATCAAGCGCGAAGGCCGCGCGGCCGAAGAGATCATCGCCGAGGCGCTTCCCGGCATCATCCGCTCCTTCCCGTGGCCGAAATCGATGCGCTGGGGCAAGGCCTCGCACAGAACCCGGCTCGCTGCGCTGGGTGCGGCCGCTGCAGTCGATCCTGTGCACCTTCGGCCCGGAAACCGAGGAGCCGGCGGTGATCGGTTTCGAGGTCGACGGCATCGTCGCCGGCAACGTCACGCGCGGCCACCGCTTCCACGCGCCGGAGCCGATCACGGTGCGCCGTTTCGAGGACTATGCCGCGAAGCTGGAAAAGGCCTTCGTCGTGCTCGACGCCGAACGCCGCAAGGACATCATCGCCCATGACGCGCGCAACCTCGCCTTTGCGCACGGTATCGAACTGGTCGAGGACGAGGGCCTGCTGGAAGAGGTCTCGGGCCTCGTCGAATGGCCGGTCGTGCTGATGGGCGAATTCGAGGAAGCCTATCTGGAAATCCCGGACGAGGTCGTGCGCCTGACGATCAAGACCAACCAGAAATGCTTCGTTACCCGCGACCCGAACACGCACCAGCTGACCAACCGCTTCATCCTGGTCGCCAACATCGCCGCCAGCGACGGCGGCAAGGAAATCGTGCACGGCAACGGCAAGGTGGTGCGCGCGCGGCTGTCCGACGCGCTGCATTTCTGGAAGACCGACCAGGCCGACCTGCCCGACCTCGGCGAACTGAAGGCTTCCGCCGAAAAATTCGGCCTCGATCTCGAAGAAGCCGCTCGACCAGCGCATGGCGAAGCTCGACCGGCTGGGCGTCACCTTCCACGCCAAGCTCGGCACGCAGGGCGAGCGCGTGGCGCGGATCGCCAGGCTGGCCGAGGAACTGGCGCCGAAGGTCGGCGCGGAAGCGCATGACGCGAAACGCGCCGCCATGCTCGCCAAGGCGGACCTGACGACCGAGGTGGTCGGCGAGTTCCCCGAGGTGCAAGGCGCGATGGGCCGCATCTATGCCGAACTGCAGGGCGAGGACGTCGCCGTCGCCAAGGCCATCGAGGATCACTACAAGCCGCTCGGCCCGACCGACGCCGTGCCGAGCGACCCGGTGGCGATCGCCGTGGCGCTGGCCGACAAGCTCGACACGCTGACCGGCTTCTGGGCGATCGACGAGAAGCCGACCGGCTCGAAGGACCCCTATGCGCTCCGCCGGGCGGCGCTGGGCGTGATCCGGATTCTGCTGGAGAACGGGATTCGGCTAGTCGGTCGTGGCATACCGCTGTCCGAGTTACGGCGATGCTAGTTGCAGATCTGCCCAAGTCATGGATTGCGAAGCGTAGCCGAGTACGATCGTGACTCGAGAAGATCGTTCATTCGAAGGTCTACTGAAATCAGCAAGGCATAGCTGCGCCAAGCGCTTCAGCCTCGCCAACGACCTCCTCTCCTTCTTCCACGACCGCCTGAAGGTCTATCTGCGCGATTCCGGCGCGCGGCACGATCTGATCGATGCCGTTCTGGCGCCCGACGACGACGACCTGCTGGTCGTGGTCCAGCGCGTCGAGGCGCTCGGCGCGCTCCTGGAAATGGAGGCCGGGGCGAACCTGCTTGCCGGCACCAAGCGGGCGCTCAACATTCTCGCGGCGGAGGAGAAAAAGGACGGCGAAGGCGCCTTCGACGGCGCGCCGGACCGCTCGCTGATGTCGGACCTCGCCGAGCGCGAACTCGCCAATGTGCTCGAAGCGGTCACCGGCCATGTCGACGCGCATATCGCAAAGGAAGAATACCAGGCGGCGTTTTCGGCATTGGCCGAGTTGCGGCCGGCGGTCGACGCCTTCTTCGACGGCGTGATGGTCAATGCCGACGACGCGGCGGTGCGCACCAACCGCCTCCGCCTGCTGTCGTCGCTGCGCGCGACGACGCGCAAGCTGGCGGATTTCTCGAAAATCGCGGGGTGAGGAACGGTCCGCGCCGACGAACGCCCGGAGCTAATTCGAAGCGCCGGTCGAGCCGCTCAAGGGACTGCGCCGATGGAAACATCGCGTACCCCCACCCTTCATCCCTCCCCTCAAGGGGGAGGGATGTCGCAGGCATAACGCCTGTGCTTTCTTCGATGGTGAAGGTGGAAGCGCGATGCTGACCTCTTTCCTCCGCCTTGAGGGGAGGGATAAAGGGTGGGGGTCGTCGCGAAGCGACCGGTAAAGAACCTTTTGAAACACCAGGCCCGTTCCCCGGTCACGTGAATTTCCCGACCTCCGGCTTATCCACCCACCCCAAGCTTCCCCTAATCCTGACCCTGCCTTCTCATCGGAAGCCGGGTCTAGAACCGACAGCCCGGGAGAGGGACGGTGCTCAGCGGGTGGCGCAGAGGTGCGTCACTGGGCGGTGAACCCCCACGTTTAGGCGGCATGATGATTGGCGGCGGGCGGTCGAAGGACCGTATAAAGAAATTCAGACAGAGCGATCCTGCGACCGCCCGACTTCCGGTTCTTTGACAAAGCCGGACCGGAAACGGGGCGTGGCAACGCCGTTGTGCGCCCACAGCGGCCAGCCAGCGAAAAACCGGAGGCGATGAGCTTGAGGCGGGACAAACAAAAACGCCCGCGCATCGCGCGGGCGTTTCCTTTTCCAGCCCTGCGGCCTTTAGCCGTTGATGTCCACGTCCTTGAGGACCTGATCCTCGATCTGGCGGTCGATGATCATGTTCTCGATCTTGCCCGGACCGGAATTCATCAGATCCTCGACCTTGTTCTGGGCCCGCTCGTCGAGCGACATCGGCGCGGCCTGCTGCTTGTTGCCCGTGCTGCTGGTCTGGTCGGCGGGCTGCCCGGCGGAGCCGCCCGAAACGCCGTCGGCCTGGCCGCCGCGGATAACCCCGAGGCCCGCGCCAGCACCACCCGGCGCAGTGTAAACCTGCGGCAGGGTCGAAGGATCGAACTCGATATAGACGACCGACGGAAACGCCTTGTCAGAGACGATCGAATAGTCGGCAGCGGCCGGTGCGGCGCCAATGATGCCAAAGGCAAGCGCGGCCAGCGTGGTTTTTGCGAATTTGTTCATGGGTCATTCCCCGTATCTTCATCACCCGAAGCGGACACTAGCAAAAGCGTCTTGAAGCCACGTTTTGGATTTCGTTCAAATTTTACCGGTTTTGCGAGGCCGTTGCGCGGGCGTTTTTCCCCGTGTAGCAGTCACGGCATGGAAGCCGTCTCGACCGCACGAACATGCCGCATCCTGCCCGCCGGGCCGGACGCGCTTGCGGACGCGCGTTCGGCGCTGCTTGCCGGCGAAGCGGTCGCGATCCCGACCGAGACGGTTTACGGGCTTGCCGCCGACGCCACCAATGGCGAGGCGGTCGCGCGGATTTTCGAGTCAAAACAACGCCCTTCCTTCAATCCGTTGATCTGCCATGTCACCGGCATCGACATGGCCGAGAGCTTCGCGCGGTTCGACCCGCTGTCGCGCAAACTGGCGGAGCATTTCTGGCCGGGGGCGCTGACGCTGGTGCTGCCGCTTCGCGAAGGCCACGCCATCCATCCGCTGGTGACGGCCGGTCTCGACACCGTCGCGGTGCGCGCGCCGCAGGGCTTCGGCGCGGAGCTGATCGCCGCCACCGGCCGGCCGCTCGCCGCCCCGAGCGCCAACCGGTCCGGCAGGATCAGCCCGACCACGGCGCAGGCCGTGGCGACGAGTCTCGGCGACGCGATCTCGCTGGTGATCGACGGCGGACCGACCACGGTCGGCGTGGAATCGACGATCGTGAAGGTCGAGGACGGCGATATCCATCTGCTGCGGCCGGGCGGCATCGCCGCCGAGGACATCGAGGCCGTCGCGGGGAAACCGCTGCAACGCGCGCAGGCCGGTTCGGCGATCCAGGCGCCGGGCATGCTCGCCTCGCATTACGCGCCGCAGGCGCGCATGCGGCTGAACGCAGCACGCGTCGAACCGGGCGAGGCGCTGCTCGGCTTCGGGCCGGAGCGCATTGCCGGCGCGGACAAAGCCAGGGCCATGCTCATCCTCTCGGAGACGGGCGATCTCGTCGAGGCGGCGGCCAATCTGTTCGATTACATGGGCCGGCTCGACGCGTCGGGCGCGGCCTGCATCGCCGTCGAGCCGATTCCCGGGCACGGGCTCGGCGAGGCGATCAACGACCGGCTGCGCCGCGCGGCGGCACCACGGGGGCAAGAATGAAGAAGGCCGATCTTCTCGCGCAATTCTCGTCGATCATCGGCGAGGCGAATGTCGTCACCGGAGAGAGCGACACCGCGCCCTATCTGAAGGAGTGGCGCGGACGCTGGACCGGCCGGACAGCCGCGGTGCTGAAGCCCGGATCGACGGCGGAGGTCGCGGCGATCCTGAAACTCGCCAGCGAAACCAAGACGCCGATCGTGCCGCAGGGCGGCAATACCGGGCTCGTCGGCGGGCAGATCCCGGACATGAGCGGAAGAGAGTTCATCCTGTCGACGTCGCGGCTGAACCGCATCCGCGAAATCGATCTGCACGGCAACACGATCACGGCGGAAGCCGGCGTCGTGCTGCAGGCCATCCAGGAGGCCGCCGATACGCATGGCCGGCTTTTCCCGCTGTCGCTCGGCTCGCAGGGCTCGTGCCAGATCGGCGGCAATCTCTCGACCAATGCCGGCGGAACCGGCGCGCTCGCCCATGGCGTCGCGCGCGATCTCTGCCTCGGGCTGGAAGTCGTGCTGCCGACCGGCGAGGTGCTCGACGATCTCAACAAGCTGAAGAAGGACAATACCGGCTACAATCTGCGCAACCTGTTCATCGGCGCGGAAGGCACGCTCGGCGTCATCACGGCGGCGGTGCTGAAGCTGTTGCCGAAACCGGCCGGGCTTGCCACCGCCTTCGTCGCCCTGCCCTCGCCCGCGGAAGCGCTGGCTCTGTTTTCGGAAGCACGGTCCGCCGCCGGCAACGGTCTGACGGCGTTCGAACTGATGGCGCGCATCGGCATCGACTTCACGACCCGGCATGTGCCCGGCGTGCGCGACCCGCTGGCACAGCACCATCCATGGTACGTGCTGATGGAAATATCGTCGGGCCGTTCCGACGAGGATGCGCGCGCGACGCTGGAGGCCGTGCTGGCACACGGGCTGGAGCACGGGCTCGTTCTCGATGCGGCGCTGGCGGAAAGCTTCCAGCAGCGCGCCGATTTCTGGCGGCTGCGCGAAGGCATGTCGGAAAGCCAGATCCCCGAGGGCGGTTCGCTCAAGCACGACATCTCGGTTCCCGTCGACGCGGTGCCGGTCTTTCTCGCCGAGGCCGACAGGGCCGTTCTGGCGATAGAGCCCGGCTCGCGCATCTGCGCCTTCGGCCATCTCGGCGACGGCAATATCCATTACAACATTTCCCAGCCCGTCGGGGCGGACAAGGCGGTCTTCCTCGCGCTGACCGGGGTGATCACCCCGGCGGTGCACGCGATCGTGCGTAGCCATGGCGGCTCGATCTCGGCCGAACACGGCATCGGGCAGATGAAACGCGACGAGCTGGCAGCGGTGAAGTCGCCCGTCGCCCTCGATCTCATGCGTCGCGTCAAGCATGCCTTCGATCCCGCAGGGATCATGAATCCGGGCAAGGTGCTGCGGCTTCACTGACCCGTTTCGGGACTTTGAAACGCATTTGAAACTGCTTGATTGCAATTTGCTAACCATCTCAAAGATCAGCTTTTTTTAACGCTGTTTCTTAGGCCGAAGTCAGGGCACACCTTCTATGGTGACATCCATGCCGGCACCAAAACACACAAACGGCCGGCATACAGGGACGAGAGACGAAGAGGCGAAAACGCCCGGCTCTCAGGGATGAACAGACGAGGCGTCAAACATGGCATCTGGTGCACAACCAGTTTGGGCCGGAAGTGAATTCCGGCTCGATCCGACGCGGCTTCCGCAAAAGCTGATCTACGCAACCCGCAACGAAGCGGGCGACGTGCAGATCACCGTCGATCAAAACGGGTGCGTCCTGAAGCGGCAGCTGGAAGTCTCCGGCCTGCCGCTCAATATCGCGCTGCCGGTCAACGTGTTCGACGGCGTCGCCGCGCGGGCGCTTTACACCGGACCGGACAGCGTTCTGGTGACGCTCGAGCTGATGCATCACGACCCGGAACTGAGCGTTCCGCTGTTCGTCGGCCACGATCTCGAAGGCATCGCCAGCGACTGGCAGAAATGGTCGGATCTTCTCGGCCTGCCGATGCTGATCGTCGACGAGGACGGGGTGACCCGCACGCTCGACGAGAGCGCGCGCAACGTCATCAAGGACAAGAGCCATCCGCGCCGCCACCACGCGATGTTCGCCGAACGGCGTCCGCGCTTCCTGGCGCGCCGGCGCATGGGCACGCTCGGCTGCCGCATGGTGCTCGACGGCGTCGAGATCATCGCAGCAGGACCGGACTAGGCGACCAGCCCGCCCGCCAGAAGCCCGGCGAAGATCAGCACGCCGACCACCGTATTCGCCTTGAACAGCTTCAGGCACTGGTCCGCATCGTCGATATCGAGGATGCGGATCTGCCACAGCATGTGCGCGGCCGCGGCGGCGAGCCCGGCATAGGCGAGCGGCGGTACGCCGGCGACCGCAAAGGCGGCAGCGAACAGCACAAGGCAGGTCGAGTAGAGCGCCGAGAGCCACGGCTTGGTGCGCTCGCCGAAGAGGCGCGCCGTCGACCGGACGCCGACCAGCGCGTCGTCCTCCTTGTCCTGGTGGGCGTAGATCGTGTCGTAGCCGATCACCCACAGGATCGAGCCGGCATAGAGCAGCGCCGGCGCAAGGCCGACCTCGCCGTAGATCGCGGCCCAGCCCATCCACGCGCCCCAGGAAAAGGCAAGGCCGAGAGTCAGTTGCGGCCAGTCGGTGATCCGCTTCATGAAGGGATAGATCGCGACGACGGCGAGCGACGCGATGCCCAGGCCGACGGCAAACAGGTTGAACTGGATCAGCACGAGGAAGCCGATCAGCGCCTGGAGTGCCAGGAACAGCTTCGCCTGTCCGCGCGTCACCTGGCCCGACGGCAACGGCCGCGAGCGGGTGCGCGCGACCTGGTCGTCGATGTCCTGGTCGACGAGATCGTTATAGGTGCAGCCGGCGCCACGCATCGCCACGGCGCCGATCAGGAACAGGACCAGATGCCACGGGTCGGGGAACGGCGCGAAGTCGACGAGCGGATCATGCGCGCCGGCAAGACCGGCCAGCGCCGCCGACCACCAGCACGGCCACATCAGCAATTGCCATCCGATCGGGCGGTCCCAGCGCGCCAGCTGCGCATAGGGCCACTGGTGGCGCGGCAGGGCACGATAGACCCAATGCCCCGAGGGGGCATCGGCGACCCGGCCCTGGCTATCGCGTGACTGGATATCGTTGGACATGGCAGGCACTGGTGACAAGAGCGCGCGAAAAGGTCAAGGCCGCATGCGGCCGCAGTCAGACGGACTGGCTGTCGTTGGCGCCGAGCGCCTTCACGATGGAATCGAGCACGTTGTAGAGTACCTCGATCGAATATCCGACGAGGAAGGCCAATGCCGCCGGCGTGATCGAAGAGATCACGCCCGACGTGTCGGTGATCGAGAACCAGCTGATCACGATGCCGCCGACGATGCCGAGCGTGATCCGGTAGGAATAGGTGCCGGATTCATACAGCCTGTACTCGCCGGCGTTGATGCTCGTGCTGGTGCGCCGCAGGATGTAGACGGTGACGCCGAGCAGCGAGGTGAAGACCGGCAGGATGTAGGAGGACAGCAGGTGATTGATCGACTGCTGCCTCGCCTCGACGCGCAGGTCCTTGACCGAGAAGCGCTGCGCCAGCGTGTCCTCGTCCTCCGACGGCGCGCCGAGATCGAGCTGCAGCAGCTTCAGCGCGGCGGTGTTGTGGCCGATCAGACTGGATATCTCGCTGAGCGCGCCGAGAACCTGGGTGCGGTAATAGGCGTCGGACGGGGTCTGGAACGGCGCCGAGCCGAGCGCCGGACCGGAGGAAGGCGCCGCCCCCTCGCCGCCGCCTTCACTTCCCCCTTCGCCGCCGCCTTCGCCTCCGCCTTCCGAGCCGCCGACATTGCCTTCCTGGATCACATTGCGATAGCCATTGCCCTGCAGGCCCTCGAGGCGCGTCCCGGCATGGATTCCGGACGCGATCAGCCGGTATTCCGTCGCCAGCCTGTCATTGCGGCCCATATAGCCCTCGGTCAGCGAGAGATAGGTGAAGAGCAGCAGCGTCAGGACGAAGCTGATCAGCGACAGGATGCGGATGTTGCGGATGATCGACAGGTTGCGGCGATAGCGTTCCTCGGTGGCGCGGCCGGTCGGCTTCTTGCCGAGGATGTAGTTGCGGAACTGCAGCGCCTCGACCTGGGTCGGCCTGGCGTGATCTGCGAGTTTCGAGAAACCGGACCAGAACCGGAACTCCTCCTCCGGCGACAGACGGTCGGTGCGCGCCTTTTCGAAAATGTCGAAGAACTCGGTGGTGGCGATGTCCTCGGGCAGGTTTCCCTCCGCCGCGAGGTAGGAGACGAGCTCCTGGATATCGGCGCAGGCGAGTTGCACATCGCTCTGCGGCCGGGCCGGAGTGGCAGGGTTCATCGCCGCCATCAAAACGCCCTCGCCCGCGCGCTCATTCGACGCGGAACTCGATCGCGCATTGGCGCTGGCCGCCGTTGACGACGCAGATTTCAGTCGTTCCCTGCGACACCGACACGACATAGCTTCCCGGCACGTCGAAGATGCGCTTGCGCACCCAGATGCGCCAGTCGAAGCGGCCGCGGTTGCGGCTCGCCTCGCTCGCGGCCACCTTCGGGTCGACGGCGGAAACGCCGATCGCGTCGAAGAAGATCAGCCGGCCGACATCCTTGCGGAAGAAGCGGACGTCGAAGGGCTGGCGCGACACCGGGCTCGAAAGATAGTCCCGGCTGCCCTGGATGCGGAACCAGAACTGGACCCGCTGGCCCTGCGATACGACCGGCTGGCGGATATCCAGCCCGGCGTCCGGGCAATCGCTTTCGCCGAGCGACACCGAAACGTCGGAGATATAGATCGGCGTGTTGTTGTTGGTGAGAACCTTGTCCGGTTCGCAGGCCACAGCCGGGCCGGACAGCCCCGCGATGACAAGGGACAGCAGACAGTATCGTGACAGAGCCGTACGCATCACACTCGCGCCTCCGCGATTGCAGCCCCTCATCTATTACACACGATACGGGCGACGGCGGCAATTTGAACCGGTCAACAAGGTGAACGCGCATATTGCGGCGCAATAAGCCTGTGGCGTGACCGGGCCGCGTCTTGACCCCGGCAGGCGATGGTTTTACGCCCGCATCAAAACAGCGGCGGCTATCTCCATGAATGTTTTGCTGATCGGATCGGGCGGGCGCGAACACGCGCTGGCGGTCAAGCTCGCGGATTCCCCGGTTCTCAAGACGCTCTTCTGCGCGCCGGGCAATCCCGGGATCGCCGAGGTCGCGGAATGCGTCGTGATCGACGTCACCGACCACAAGGCGGTGGTGGATTTCTGCCGCGTCAACGGGATCGATCTCGTCGTCGTCGGCCCGGAAGCGCCGCTGGTCGACGGGCTGGCGGATTCGCTGAAAGACGCCGGCATCGCGGTGTTCGGGCCGAGCGCGAAGGCGGCACAACTGGAAGGTTCGAAGGGCTTCACCAAGGCGCTGTGCGACCGGATGGACATTCCGACGGCGGGTTACGGGAAATTCAACAACGCGCCAAAGGCGAAAAATTACATCCGGAGCCAGGGCGCGCCGATCGTCATCAAGGCGGACGGGCTCGCCGCCGGCAAGGGCGTCACGGTCGCGATGACGCTGGAAGAAGCCTTCGCGGCGATCGACGACTGTTTCGAGGGCGCGTTCGGCGACGCGGGCGCGGAAGTCGTGGTCGAGGAATTCCTCGAAGGCGAGGAAGCCTCGTTCTTCTGCCTCTGCGACGGCACGACCGCCCTGCCCCTGACGACGGCGCAGGACCACAAGCGTGTCGGCGAAGGCGATACCGGGCCGAACACCGGCGGCATGGGCGCCTATTCGCCGGCCTCGATCATGACGGACGCGCTGATCGCCGAGACGATGGAGACGATCATCGAACCGACCATGCGCGGCATGGCGGAGCAGGGCATGCCGTTCACCGGCGTGCTCTATGCCGGGCTGATGCTGACGGAAAACGGGCCGAAGCTGATCGAATACAACTGCCGCTTCGGCGACCCGGAATGCCAGGTGATCATGCCGCGGCTGAAGGACGACATATTGCTGCTGATGAAGGCGGCAGCCGACGGCGTGCTCGCCTCGATGAGCGCGCGCTGGCGCACGCAAGCGGCGGCGACCGTGGTGCTGTGCGCGCCGGGCTACCCGGCCTCGCCGCAGAAAGGTTCGATCATCAAGTTGCCGAAGGCCATCGACCTGCCCGACGGCGTGACGATCTACCATGCCGGCACGGCGAAGAAAGGCGACGACCTCGTCGCCAATGGCGGCCGCGTGCTCAACGTCACGGCGACGGGCGGGAGCGTTACCGAAGCGCTGGAGACCGCCTATCAGGCGGTGGACATGATCGACTGGCCGGAAGGGTTCTGCCGGAGGGATATCGGGTGGCGGGAGATCGAGCGGGAGATGGCTGAAGGGTAGCTGCGCGGAGAGCCATGCGGCGATCCGGCAGGGCGCATTCCAGGCTCAGGTGTCGACACCTCACGAAAATCCGGCTCTGCGAAGGTCGGCGAGCAAAAGGTCGAGTTGCCGTCCGCGGGCCATGGGGTAACTCGCGCTCCAGCTTTCCAAGGTGAACCCGGGTTCGATATTGTTGACTTCCTCTGTTTCCCAGGCTGCGTCATCGGCTTGATCAAGCTTGAGCAATGTCGCCGCCAGATAGAGATGCGCTTCGACATTTTCCGGATTGCGCGAGATCGCTTCGTCCAGATTGATCCGGGCCTGCTCGAAATCGTCGAGGAAATAATACGCCCGTGCCAGAAGCAGGAAATAGAGATAACCGGCCTCCGGATTGAGCCGAAGAGCCTCGCGCAGGAGCGGAACGGTTTCCACCGGATTGCCGCGATAGGTTTCGATACCGCCCGACAGCGCGTAGGCGTCGGCGAATGCGGGATCCAGGCTTATCGCTGTTTTGAGGGCGGCACGCGCTTCGTCATACTGGCGTTGCTGGGTCTTGACGTAGCCGACGACCCAGTGCTGTTCAGGCAAGTCAGGCGCAATACCGATCGCGGTCCCGGCAAATCTGAGCGCGTTCGCCAATGCACCTTGCGGATCGCCGGCCCAGCCATTGCGATATTCCGCGGCATAGGTCAGGGCCAGCCCGCCATAGGCCCTGGCAAAATTCGGATCCGCGGCGATTGCATGGCGGTACAGGGTGCGCGCGGCGAGATTTGTTTGGCGCGTTCTTACGAGCAGCGCGCGCTGGGCCCTCAGGAAGAGGTCATAGGCTGCAACGTTATCGGTATAGCCGCGCGCCTCGCGCGAGTGCTCGGCGGCGTTGATGCCGTGCTTCAGTTTTTCCAGAACGTTGTCGCGGATCTCGTCCTCGATGGTCAGCAGATCGTTGAAGGGCCGGTCGAAGCGCAACGAATAGAGCACGCGTCCGCTTTCGATTTCGACCAGGCGCGAATCGACCCGGATGGTGTCGCCACTCCGCAGGACGCTGCCTTCGAGGAGATAGTCGGGAGCCGGCGATGCGCCGCCGGTTCGCTCCGGATCATAGTGACGAACGGCCAGGTCCGTGGCACGGGCGAGATCGGTCAGTATGGAATCCGCAATACCGTGCGCAAGATAGTCGTAATCCGCATCGCGGCTGACATTCACGAACGGCGCCACAGCAATCACGACCCGGTCTTGCGATTGCGCGTGCCTGGCCGCTTCGATGTTTGAGGGACTTCGGGCAAGCAGGAAAGCGGCGGCGATCACAAAGGCCACCACGACAAGACTTGCAAATCCGGCGCGATGAAAGCCCCGTGGCATGACGCCCGCCGGCGCGGGCCGGCTTTCGTCGGTGACAGACGGGCCGATTTGGCGAACCGGCGCAATGAGCCGATAGCCACGTTTCGGGATCGTCTCGACATAGCCGGGATTGCGCGCATCGTCCGCCAGCGACCGCCGGATCTTGATGATCGCCCCGGTCAGCGAATCGTCGCCAACATACACATCGGGCCAAATCCGCCCGTGCAACTCCTCACGGCTGACCACCTCGCCGGCATGAGCGACCAAATAAGCCAGAACCTCCATCGACTTCGGTTCGAGGTGCAGCGTCTCGCCGTCGCGCACGATCTCGTTGGTCGCCGGACGCACCACACAATCGCCGACTGCGAAATCCGCCATGCCGGTATCTTCGTCTCGACTGTCCACAGTGTTGTCCAGCCCTAGCCGACCTCCACGCAACCGCGCCATTTTCCCTATTTTCCAACATCATAGCAAAAATACCGGAAAACCGTCGGGAAACCTTCGGGACCGCCGTCCGCCATTCCCGCCAAGGTGCGGGCATCCCGCTTCCGGGATCGGACATCGAATACGAAACGCTACAAACTCGGGGAGTGACAGATGGCATTTGACGCACAACTCTACAAATCGACGACACGCCAGCAATGGCAGGATGCGGCCGAAGCCTGGAACGCCTGGGGCACGCTGCTTGACGAATGGTTGGGCACGGCAACCGAGGCGATGCTCGACATGGCCACGATCGGTCCGGGCAGCCGGGTCCTCGACGTCGCCGCGGGCGCAGGGCAGCAGTCGCTGGTCGCGGCACGGCGCGTCGGGCCCTCCGGCTACGTCCTGGCGACAGACATTTCACCCAACATCCTCGATTTCGCCGAAGAGAACGCCCGGATCGAAGGGCTGGACAATTTCGGCACGCTGGTTGCCGACGGCGAAGAGCTCTCTGTCGAGGAAGACAGCTTCGACGCGGCGATCTCGCGGGTCGGGATGATCTATTTTCCCGACCAGCAGCGGGCGCTGGCTAACATCCTGCGGGCGCTGAAGCCGGGCGGACGCTTCGCCACGATCGTCTATTCCACGCCGGAGAGAAACGGCTTTTTCTCAAAACCGGTTTCGATCATCCGCGAACGCGCGAAGCTGCCGCCGCCGGCGCCTGGCCAGCCGGGGCCGTTCAGCCTGGGCAGCCCCGGCGTACTGGCGGGCGTGCTTAAGGCGGCCGGTTTCCGCGATGTCGAGGAGCGGACAATCGACGCGCCCGTCATTTTACCCAGCGCCGCGGACTGCGTTCGCTTCGAGCGCGAATCCTTCGGCGCGCTTCACCAGATGCTGAGCGGACTGGATGCCGACGCCCGTGAGGCGACCTGGGACGAAATCGCCGATACACTTGGTGCCTTCGAAACCGCGGACGGGTTCCGCGGGCCTTGCGAACTGGTCGTCGCCGCCGGCACGAAATGAAGCCATCTCGCACCCGCTGCCCGCGGGTGCGCCTTCAACGAAAGGAAAACCATCATGAAAGTCTGTGTCGTTCAGGAACCACCCGTCTATCTCGACCTTGAAAAGACCATGGAGCGCGCGATCGCCCTGATCGCGCGTGCCGCAGGCGACGGCGCGGGGCTGGTCGTTTTCCCCGAAGCCTGGTTTCCGGGTTATCCCACATTCGTCTGGCGTCTTGCGCCCGGCGCCGGGATGGGAAAGACCGACGAGCTCTATGCCCGCCTTCAGGACAATGCGATCGACCGCATCAATGGCGGGCTGGCCCCCCTGCAAGAAGCCGCGCGCGAACATGGCGTCGTGCTCGTGCTCGGCTATCACGAACTCGACAGCGGCTTGAGTGGCAGCACGCTGTTCAACAGTTGCGCAATCATCGATGCCGATGGCAGCGTCGCCAACAATCACCGCAAGCTGATGCCGACCAACCCGGAAAGAATGGTCTGGGGCTTCGGCGACGCTTCGGGGCTCAACGTGGTCGAGACCGCGGCGGGGCGTATCGGGGCGCTTATCTGCTGGGAAAACTACATGCCGCTCGCGCGCTTCGCGCTCTATGCCCAAGGCATCGATATCCTGGTGGCGCCGACCTGGGACAGCGGTGAGACCTGGCTTGCCACCATGCAGCATATCGCGCGCGAGGGCGGTTGCTGGGTCATCGGGTGCGCGACGTCTTTTGAAGCCTCCGACGTGCCAACCGACGTCCCATTCCATGACGAGCTGTTCCCCAACAAGGACGAATGGATCAATTCGGGAGACGCAGTGGTCTACAAGCCATTCGGCGGCCTCGCCGCTGGCCCGATGCACCGCGAAAAGGGCCTCCTGATAGCGGAGATCGATCCGGGCGCCGCGCGCGCCTCGCGGCGGAAATTCGACGTGAGCGGCCACTATGCCCGGCCTGACATCTTCACCCTCTCGGTCAATCGCGAGCCGCAGTCACCGGTCGTGTTTTCGAATTGAATACCGGGAAACGCACTTATCGCCAGCCGTCCACATGATCGACCGCCGGAAAGGTGATTGCCGAAGGGATACAGATTGGCGGGAAATGACGGTGCGCGGGAGGGGCCGCGACTTCGGATCGTCGAAAACCGGACGGAAATTCCGATCAGGCGTGATGTGCACTACCGCATTTTCCTTTGTTCTAAATCAAAGACCAAATCCCGACAGGTGCGATTCTTGCTGGGTGAGAATTTCGAAAGGATCGCATCATGGGGATTTTTACACGCATTACCGGGAGAATGGATCGTCAGGCGCATCTGATGGGCGCGATGATGGAACGGCTGGAAGTCGACACCGTGGCCATGGGAACGGAAGCAGCGGGCGCCCGCTTCGAGCGCGCAGCCCGTTCGTGCCTGATGTGCCGGGACAGCGACGAATGCGAACGCTGGCTCGAAGGCCATTCGACAGCCGAGGCCGGGCCGGAGTTCTGCCCGAACAGGCTGTTCTTCGCCGACCACCGCAAATAAGGCGATTTTCTACGCGCCCAAGGTGGTCCGTCCGTTCGTGATCGCATCGGCGCGCGCCGAGAACTTCGTGCCGCCGTCGTCGTCGTGCAGCACCAGCGGCGGGGCCAATTCCATTTGCTTGCGGCTGCCCTTGATGCCGGTGACGACGATGCGGATCGCCGGTTTCGACGGGCGCGGATGGACGGCCAGAACCGTGACCGCGCCGTAGCGGCCTTTCATTGCCTGCAGGATCTCGACGATCGATTGCGGCCTTGCGATCACCGACAGGCCGGAGCCGGGCCGCTGAATCGCGCAAGCCGTCTTGATCCAGCGGGAAAACAATTCGTCGTCCATGACATGCGCGCCGGCCTTTTCCTGTTTCGGCGTCGCGCGGTCCTTCGGATCGTTGAAGGGCGGATTGGCGATCACCCAGTCGAAACGATCGCGCGGGAAGCCGGCCGCCTCGCGCGCCTTGCCGTCGAGCGCCACGTCGGCCTCGACGACCTCGGCGCGGGCCGCGAGATGGGCGTTTTCCGGCAAGGCCAGCCCGGCGCGGGCACATTCGGCCATCAGCGGCGATTTCTCGTAGAGGACGGCGCGGGCCTGGCGGCAGCGGTCGAGGACCGAAAAGGCCGCGGCCCCCGCACCTGCGCCGAGATCGGCCAGCGTGCCGGCAAATCCGTCCGGCACCGCGGCGGCGACGATCGTCGCGTCGACGCCGGAGCGGTGCGCGCCCTTTGCCGGCTGGACGAGATGGAAACCGCCGCGATGGAACGCGTCGACGGTCGTCTCGACGTCGCCGACAAGCCGCGCGGCCATGGCGCTCAGTCCTTCAGCTCGTTTTCGAGGCCGGCATCGCGCATGATCCGGCGCGCCTGCTCGATGCGGTCGGATTCAACCAGAATGCGGCGCGGCAGGATACCCAGCGAGCCATCGAGGATCGACATGTTCTGGTCGGCGACGAGCACGCCGATGCCGGCTTCGCGCATCAGCGATTCCACAAACGAGATCGTCACCGGATTGTTCGACCGCAAAAGCTCTTCCATCCGCCAGTGATAGGGCGCGCCGCGACAGGCCACAAGCCCGTCCGTCAACATGAAATCGAATGCGCAAACGGTTTGCGCCAATTCGCCGCTTGCCGCGCAAGCGCCGAGTTTTTAATGTGGCGCCGAAAATCGGGAGTATTGGTCTTGGGCGTCGTCATTGCGCTTGGTGAAAACAAAAAGGATGCCGCCGGCATCGACAAGCTGGTCGGGCTCGTCGCCGGGGGCATGGAACGCGTCAACGAACTGATCCTTTCCAAAGCCGGTTCGGACGTCGAGATGATTCCCGAAGTGGCCAATCACCTGATTTCGTCCGGCGGCAAACGACTGCGCCCGATGATCACGCTCGCCGCAGCCGACATGTTCGGCTATCACGGCGAAGGCCATGTGAAACTGGCGACCAGCGTCGAATTCATGCACACCGCGACGCTGCTGCATGACGACGTCGTCGACGAAAGCCACATGCGCCGCTCCAAGCCGACCGCGCGGATGATCTGGGGCAACCAGGCCAGCGTCCTCGTCGGCGACTACCTGCTCGGCCAGGCCTTCAAGATGATGGTCGACGTCGGGTCGCTCGACGCGCTCGACGTGCTGTCGACCGCGGCGTCGGTCATCGCCGAGGGCGAGGTGATGCAACTGGCGGCGGCGAAGAACCTGGAGACCACCGAGGACGAATATCTCGCCGTCATCAAGGCAAAGACCGCGGCGCTGTTTTCAGCCGCCGCCGAGGTCGGTCCGATCATCGCGAAGTCGACCAGGGCGGAGCGGGCGGCATTGCGCTCCTACGGACTCAATCTCGGCCTTGCCTTCCAGCTGGTCGACGACGCGCTCGACTATGGCGGCAACGCCAAGGATCTCGGCAAGAACACCGGCGACGATTTCCGCGAAGGAAAGATCACGCTGCCGGTCGTGCTCTCCTACCGGCGCGGCACCGACGCCGAACGCGACTTCTGGAAAAGAAGCGTCGAGAATGGCGAAAACGGCAACAGCGAGCTGGAAAACGCGCGCGGGTTGATGATGAAATACGGCGCGCTGCCGGACACGATCCAGCGGGCGCGGCATTTCGGCGAAATCGCCCGCGACGCGCTGGCGCCGCTGAAGCCGTCGCCGCAAAAGGACGCGCTGCTCGACGTGGTCGAATTCTGCGTTTCGCGGGTCAACTGACAAAAGTGATCGCCGTTTTCGCAGCCAAAAGCCCGCAGACCGCCGAGCGTTGCGCGTGAACCATAAAAAGGCCATGCTCGGCGAGTGATTTGCCCGGCACAGATATGCTTTCGAACTCGATTCCGCGGATTGGTAGCCTGATGAAACGGACTTACGTCTTCCCTGCCCTGTTCCTTGCCACCGGGCTGATTGCCACACCGGTGATGGCGGAACTGGCACCGGCCGAGCCGCTCGCCCCCGCCAATTCGCTGGCCGGTGCGTTCCTGTCGGCCGAAACCGCCCGCGCCGAGAACGATTTCGATGCGGCGGTCGAATATTACGGCGAGGCGCTGAGCTACGATCCGGACAATCCGTCGATCCAGCAGGAACTGCTGCTCGCGCTCGTCACCAACGGCAAGTTCGACGAGGCGCTGCCGGTCGCCGAAAAGCTGAAGAAGGATCCGAATATCGAGCGCGTCTCGCGGCTTGTGCTCGGGATCGAGGCCATTCGCCAGCGCGCCTGGCTGCAGGCCGACAGCGCACTGATCCTGTCGCGTCAAAGCGATCTCGAACGGCTGCTGACCGGCGTGATGCGCGCCTGGGCCAAGTACGGCGCGGGCGAGACCGACAATGCGCTTTCCACGCTCGATTCGCTGGAAGGACCCGACTGGTTCGGCCTGTTCAAGGCCTATCACAGCGCAATGATCGCCGATGCCGCCGGGCGTAGCGCCGACGCCGCGGACCGCTACGAATTCGCCATGAACAACACCGCCGGCGGAAGCGCCTCGCCACAGACCTATCTGCGGCTGGCGGAATCCTATGCCGGCTTCCTCGCCCGCGAAGGCAAGACCGCCGACGCCGAGGCGGTCCTCGAGCGCGGCCTCGGCATCGCGCCGGCCAACCCGGCGCTGCTGGCGCTGAAGGCGGACAGCGACCACATCGCGACAAAGGCGCTGCACATCGCCGACCCGGCGCGCGGCGCCGGCGAGATGCTGTTCAATATCGGCACGGCGATCAACCGCAACGGCGCGGAGAATTTCGCCGCGCTCTACCTGGAACTCGCCCGCGTGCTGGCGCCGGACAATGCGCAGATCTATTTCGAACTCGGCGGCATCTCCGAGCGCCTCAATCTACCCGAGCGCGCCATCGCCTTTTATGACGAGGTGCCGCTGGATTCGCCGTTCGGACGGATCTCGCGGCTGCAAAAGGGCCTCAACCTCGCCGACATGGGCGAGAACGACAAGGCGAAGAAAATCCTGATCGCCGCCATCGACGAGAATCCGCACGAATTCCGCGGCTATCTGGCGCTCGGCGGCGTCTACGCGTCCCAGAAGGAATTCGGGGAAGCCGCGGCGCTTTACGAGCGCGCGATCAAGAACATCGACACCAATGACGCCAGCTTCTGGCCGCTCTATTACCGCATGGGCATCGCCTATGAGCGAACCAAGCACTGGGACAAGGCGGAAGCATCGTTCAAGCACGCGCTCGACCTGTCGCCGAACCAGCCGGACGTGCTCAACTATCTCGGCTATTCGTGGATCGACATGAATTCCCATCTCGAGGAGGGGCTCGACATGATCCGCAAGGCCGTCGATATGCGGCCGCGTGACGGATACATCGTCGATTCGCTGGGCTGGGCCTATTACCGGCTCGGCCGCTTCGAAGAAGCCGTCGGCGAACTGGAAAAGGCGACCGACCTTCGCCCGCGCGACGCGATCATCAACGACCACCTCGGAGACGCCTACTGGCGCGCCGGCCGCAAGCTGGAAGCGACCTATCAGTGGGCGCAGGCGCTCGGCATGGAGATCGAACCCGAAGACGCCGACCGGATCAGGGCGAAGCTCGCCGCCAGCAACACGCCGGGCGGCAAGCCGGAACTGGCCGTCAGCCAGGTAGACGACCCGGTGAACGGCAAGACCGTCGCGTCGCCGAATTCCAGCAATGACGGCTGACGATTTTCGCGGCCGTTCCTGACATCCGACAGGCGATGACCTCAGCGCTTTCGTGGCACCATGCGCCGGCCAAGATCAATCTCGCGCTGCATGTCACCGGACAGCGGGCCGACGGTTATCACCTGATCGAAACGATCGCGGTCTTCGCCCGCATCGGTGACCGGATCGGCGCCGGGCCTGCAAAAACCGACAGTTTCCGCATCGCCGGCCCCGAAGCGGCGGCGCTTTCCGCCGAGGATCCCGCCCAAAACCTGGTCATGCGCGCCCGCGACATGCTCCGCGCGGCACTTGCCTGTGAGGGCCGCGTGGCAGCGCCCGTGGAACTGATCCTGGAAAAAAACCTGCCGGCGGGATCCGGCATCGGCGGCGGATCGGCGGATGCGGCGGCGACGCTGACCGCGCTGATCACCCGCTGGAATGCCGATGACGTCGCGGAGGCGATCCGAAGCGAAGCGGTCAAGCTCGGCGCCGACGTGCCGATGTGCCTGCGATCGACACCCCTGATCGCCCGGGGCATCGGCGACCTCATCAGCCCGTTCACCGGCATGCCCCCGCTCGCCATGGTGCTGGTCAATCCGCGCCGCCATGTTTCGACGCCGGCTGTCTTTTCGGCGCTTGCCCGCAAGGACAATCCACCGATCCCGGTCGCGGCGACGGCTAGAATGTCAACGGCACGAGACTGGGCGGACTGGCTCGCCGGACACACCCGCAACGATTTGCAGACGCCGTCCATCGGGCTGACACCGGAGATCGACGATTGCCTCGACGCCTTGCGGGGGACCGACGCGCTTTTTGTCCGGATGTCCGGCTCCGGGGCGACCTGTTTCGGCATCTACGCGGACATGGACGCCGCGGAACGTGCGGCAACGCATCTCTTGCGCACGCGGCCCGATTGGTGGATCACGGCGACTGAGACGGGCCCATCGCAACAGGAGGCACCATGAGCCGTATCGACGAAAGCCGGCCGTTCATCCCGGTACGCATCGCCGTGCTGACCGTATCGGACACGCGGTCGCTGGAGGAAGACAAGTCCGGCGCGACGCTTGCGGCGCGGATCGAGGAGGCCGGCCATGTCCTGGCGGACCGCGCCATCGTCACCGACGAGCACCAGCGGATCGCCGGCACCGTGCTCGACTGGGCGAAGCGCGACGACATCGAGGTGATCATCACCACGGGCGGCACGGGTTTCACCGGCCGCGACGTCACGCCGGAGGCGCTGGAGCCGCTGTTCGACAAGCGCATGGACGGGTTTTCGGCGCTGTTCCACCGGATTTCCTACGACAAGATCGGCACGTCGACGATCCAGTCGCGCGCGACCGCCGGCCTGATCAGCCAGACCTTCGTCTTCGTGCTGCCGGGCTCGCCGGGTGCCTGCAAGGACGCCTGGGACGGAATTTTGAAGCTGCAGCTCGACTACCGCCACATGCCCTGCAATTTCGTGGAGATCATGCCGCGCCTCGACGAGCATCTGAAGCGCGGCGGCGGCAAGTCCGCCTAGGAGGCCTTCGTCGGCGCCATCTCGATCTCGGCGTCGAGCACCCTCAGCGCCAGGCCGCGCACCAGATCCTCGCCCGATGTCGCATTCGCCGACAGGTTGGCGAGCGCCTGCGCCTTGGAGATGACGAGACCGCGGGCAAGCGGGCCGCGCCGCTCCGTCACCGGGCGAAAGATCCGCGACAGCCAGTTGCCGGTCCGCTCGCGCCGAAAGGTGGCCGCGGCCGCTTCGGCGCGCATGATGTGGTCCATGACCTCCTCATGCCAGCCTTCCTTCAGCCGCGCGCCCGGTTCGAGCACGACGAACCAGTCCGCGCGCGCCTCCTTCATGACGGCGCGCAGCGGTTTTTCGCCGGATTTTACCAGCGTGCAACCCGAGGCATCGGCGATCGCCGCCGTCGAATCGGTCGAGGCGTCATCGACAATGATCACCTCGGCAATGTGCCCCTCGACCGCGTCATGGACCAGCGGCGCCAGCGAACGCGCCAGCGCAACGGACTGATTGTGCGTGAAAAAACAGGATTGAGACCATCGTTCCCCCGGTTTCCCGTGCCTAGCAGAGCATCCGCGCGAAATCAAAGCGTTCGGCATTTTGTTCTTGTAATGTTCCGGCTTTTGCAATAGGAATAAAGTCATCGAACGAAGCGATTCCATGACCCTCCGGGAGGCTCGAAAATGGACGTGATTGCAGCAGCGGACAGGGCGGCATTCGCCGGATCGGCGGAACAGGGCGTCGAGCGCGCCAACGGGCTGATCGGCCAGTCGGGCCTGCGCGGCCACGAACACCGGGCGCGCGGACGGGCCAGCGCGATCAATCCGTCGGGACGTTTCGAACCGCTCACGCGCAGCATCGTCGACGACGGCTGGAACAGTTTCGAGGATTTGCCGCCGTTCAAGACCGAGGTGCAGACCGAGCAGGCACGCACGATCATCACGAGGAACACCTCGCCCGACATCTCATTCGACCGCTCGATCAATCCCTATCGGGGCTGCGAACATGGCTGCGTCTACTGCTTCGCGCGGCCGACCCATGCCTATATGGGCCTGTCGGCCGGTCTCGATTTCGAGGCGAAGCTGTTCGCCAAGCCGGATGCGGCGAAGCTGCTGGAAAAGGAGATCACGCGGCCCGGCTACAAGGTGAAGACGATCGCCATCGGCACCAATACCGATCCCTATCAGCCGATCGAGCGCGACTGGATGCTGATGCGCGCCATCCTGGAGGTGCTGGATCGGCACAACCACCCGGTCGGGATCGTCACCAAGTCGCATCTGGTGACGCGCGACACCGACATCCTGTGCGCGCATGGCCGAAAAGGGACTGGTCAAGGTCGCGCTCTCGGTAACGACGATGGACCGCAAACTTGCCCGCACCATGGAGCCGCGCGCCTCGACGCCGTCGAAGCGGCTGGAAGCGATCCGCATCCTCAGCGACAACGGCATTCCCGCATCGGCGATGATCGCGCCGATCATTCCGGGTCTCAACGACCACGAAATCGAAAAGCTGCTCGATGCGGTCGCCGGCATGGGCGCGCGCGAGGCCGGCTATGTCCTCCTGCGTCTGCCGCTCGAGGTCGCGCCGGTGTTCAAGGAATGGCTGTTGCGCCACTATCCCGAGCGCTACCGCCACGTCCTGTCGCTGATCCGCTCGATGCGCGGCGGCAAGGATTATGACGCCGAATGGGGCAAGCGCATGCGCGGAACCGGCCCCTATGCCTGGCAGATCGCGCGCCGGTTCGAACTGACGGCAAAGCGGCTCGGCCTCAACGGCAGAAAACTGCAATTGCGCACCGACCTGTTCGAGGCGCCAAAACCGGAGAGTGAGCAACTCAGTCTCCTGTAACCCGCCGGACGGACCGGACGTCCCCTCTCCATCCCCCACCGGTCCGTTCGGCGGCAAGACCCTGGCCGCAGCGCCAAGCCAAGGCTCCCCCGCCCAAAAGCTTGAGCAAAACAGGGTCTTCGGAAAGAGAATCGGGCGGGCGCGCAAAAATCCGTGGTAATCGTCCCGCACGATGACGACCACGACCGCGCCTCCCGATTCTCTTCTTCCCTTCGACGGTTTCGATGATCCGGCCCTGCCCGATTTCCGGCTGGAAGCGGCCTATTGGGCGAACGGTTACGAGCATGTGGCGGGCGTCGACGAGGCCGGACGCGGACCGCTCGCCGGGCCGGTGGTCGCGGCGGCGGTGATCCTCGATCCGGACCATGCGCCCGACGGGCTGAACGATTCCAAGAAACTGACGGCACGCAGCCGCGAACGTCTTTACGGCGAGGTGATGGCGAGCGCGCGGGCGGTCTCCGTCACGAGCCTGTGCGCCGAATCGATCGACGGCAGCAACATTCTCCGGGCAAGCCTGGAAGCCATGCGCCTCTCGCTTACGGGCCTTGCCGTTGCCGCCGACAGCGCGCTCTTCGACGGACGCGACATTCCGCCGGGGCTCCGCCTGCGCACGCCGCCGAAAGCAGTGATCAAGGGCGACAGCCGCTCGCTATCAATTGCCGCGGCCTCGGTGATCGCCAAGGTCACGCGCGACCGCATGATGGCAAGGCTCGGGCCCTGTCACCCGTATTACGGGCTGGAAAAGCATATGGGCTACGGATCGCAGATCCATCGCGACGCGATTCAGCTGCATGGCGGCGTCGGGCGCGTGCACCGGTTCACGTTCAGCCCGCTCAAGCCGCGCACCTAACAACGACACCGACGAAAAGGCCGGGCGCGCTGATCGGCGGGCCCGGCCTGAACGGTAACAGCTTGCGACCGAGTGTCAGTTCATGCGTGCCTTGACGTCGGCAAGCGACTTCTTGAACAGGTCGCCGGCGGTCTTGGCCGTCACCTTGTCGCCGAGGATCTGCGTCGCGGCGGCGAGCGCCATGTCGACGGCCGAACCGCGGACCTCGTCCATTGCGTCGGATTCTGCCTGAGCGATCTTCTGCTCGGCAAGCGCCGTGCGCCGTGCAACGTATTCCTCGGTCTTTTCGCGCGCCTCGGAGGTGATCGCCTCCGCCTCGCGTTTGGCCGCATCGACGATCTCCGCGGCTTCCTTCTCGGCTTCCTTGCGCTTCTTCTGATACTCGGCCAGCAGCGCCTGCGCCTCCTCGCGCAAGTTCCGGGCTTCTTCCAGTTCGTTACGGATCTTGGCGGCGCGGTCGTCGAGCGCCTTGGTGATCATGCCCGGCACCTTCACGTAGACGATGATGCCGAGGAAGATGATCAGTGCGACGAGCGCCCAGAATGTTTGGTCACCCATGATGACTCTCCTACCCCTCGACCGATTTCAACGCTTTGGTGATCTCGGTCTTCGTGACCGTGCCGCCGATAAGCTGCTTGACGATGACCTCGGTCGTTTCGCCGGCGATCGCGCCGACATCGGCCATGGCCTTGTCGCGGACCGAAGCGATCCGGGCTTCGGCCTCGGACAGTTTCTTGCCCAAAGACTTTTCGACCTTCTGACGTTCCACTTCCGCGGCCGCCTTGGCGCTTTCGCGGGCCTTGTTGCCAATCTCGTTGGCGGATGACTTGGCTTCGGCCAGTTCCTGCTCGTACGCGGCGATGGCCTCGTCAGCTTCCGTCTTCAGTTCATGCGCCTTGTCGAGGTCCTGGGCGATGCGGTCCTGGCGCGTTTCGAGGATACCCCCGATGCGCGGAACGATCACCTTGGACATGAACCAGAAAAGGAACCCGAACGTCAGCGCGAGCCAGAAGATCTGGGACGCGTATGTCGACGCATCGAACGGCGGAAAGCTTTCGCCGCCGTGACCTTCGGCTGCGGCGGCGGCACCGTGAGCCGCTGTTTCTGCACCTGCGGCAAGTGCTTCGGTTACAAACATGGCCGTCCCTTAAACAGAAGATCGCGCGGCGGAGCCGCGCTTTATCCTGGAGCGATCCGGCCGGTCATCCCGGCCGGAACCCGTCCATGCGATCAGACTGCGAAGAGCAGCAGGAGCGCGACGAGCAGGGAGAAGATGCCCAGGGCTTCCGTCACGGCAAAGCCGAAGATCAGGCGGCCGAACTGGCCGTCTGCTGCAGACGGGTTGCGCAGGGCGCCGGCGAGATAGTTGCCGAAGATCGTGCCGAGGCCAATGCCTGCACCGCCCATGCCGAGGCATGCGATACCGGCGCCGATGTACTTTGCTGCTTCCGCTTCCATGATGAACTCCTTTGGATGAGAATTGGCGGATTAAGTTGGCGGCTTGCCGCCGGTTAAGCGATCAGTGGCCCGGATGCAATGCGTCGTTGATATACATGCAGGTGAGCACCGCGAACACATAGGCCTGAAGGAAGGCCACGAGGAATTCGAGGCCGGTCAGGGCAATCGTCATGAGCAGCGGCAGGATGGCGCCGCCGATGCCCAGAGCGCCGAGCGTGGACAGGGACACGACGAACCCGGCGAAGACCTTCAGCGTGATGTGTCCGGCCAGCATGTTGGCGAAAAGACGGACGGAGAGGCTGACGGGCCGGGAGAAGAAGGAAATCACCTCGATCATCACGACGAGCGGCATCAGCAGGCCGGGCACGCCTTCGGGCACGAACAGGCCGAGGAATTTCAGGCCATGCTTCATGAAACCGTAGACGATGACCGTGCCGATCACGAGGATCGCGAGCGAGAAGGTCACGATGATCGACGAGGTCACGGTGAAGAAATACGGGAACATGCCCATCAGGTTGGCGACAAGCACGAACATGAAAATGGAAAAGACAAACGGGAAGAACCGCATGCCCTGCGTGCCCGCCGCGTCTCGCAACATCGAGGCCGTGAACTCGTAGGCCATCTCGGAGACGGATTGCAGACGGCTCGGGACGAGACCGCGATTGGCCGTGGTCAGGTACAGGAATCCCGACGCGATGGCGACTGTCGCAACCATGAACAGGGAGACATTGGTAAAGGAGAGATCGAGACCACCGACGTTTTCGATCGGAATGATCTTGTGGATCTGAAACTGGTGGATCGGATCGTTTGCCACCGTATACCCCTCGGTTGTCGCGCGCCGCGCGGCTATTCCTTGTTATCACCCGGTTTCGCGCCGGGCACTTTTTTCGTCTCAGGTTCCGCCAAGAGACCGGCGGAGCGCAGGACGTTCAGTATGCCGGCGACGAAACCGAGGAGCAGGAAAACGATCATGCCCCATGGCGACGTGCCAGCGATCCGGTCGATCAGGTAGCCAATTCCCGCCCCGACAAGCACGCCGGCGATGAACTCGCTCGACAGCCTGAGTGCGTAGGCGAAACCGGCTCCGCCGTCCATCCTGCGATCCCGCAATCCTTTGCTTTCTGCCGCCGATCTTGCGGCAAGCGCCGTATCGAGCGCCTTGCGCCGGTCATCGAGATCTCCGACTTCCCCGGAATTACCGCCTGTCCCGTCCTGCTTGTTTCCGCCCGGCGAGCCCGGCGCATTATTCTGTGCCATTGGCCTGATCCGGTTTGAACATCGGAGAACTGGCGACCCCCTGTGAAGTCGCGCGCAACATAGTTTCGCCACCTTGGCTAGTCAAGGCGCGTCTGCATATGCCCAGAAGTCTTATTTCTGCAATAAAATCAGAAGCTTATATGCGACTTAGCAAATGGTCGCAGTCTTGTGCCGCAATTACCGCACCGGAATGGCGCCGACTCCCGCCATCAGCTCCATCCGCCGCCATAGGGACGATAGAAGACATGCAGGCCGATCCGGGCCTTGCGCTCCATGGTGCGCGCCCAGCGCGGGCGGACATAAACCGCATGATAATGCGTCGCCGAACCGACCGTCTTGAGCCAGATCTTGCCGGCGGACACCGCCATGGCGATGTCCTGCGCCGTCTCCCAGTGGCGCGGCGAGCGCACCCGGTCGCGCTTGCCGTCGCACGCGAAGGAAAACTGGCACCGGTTGCGCCAGTTGTCGTTCTGGTAGACGACGCCGCAGATCGTGTCCGGGAATGCCGGATTGCGGACGCGGTTGAGAATCACCTGCGCCACGGCCGCCTGGCCTTCCAGCTTTTCGCCGCGCGCCTCGAAATAGACGCCTTCGGCAAGGCATTTCTGTTCGCGGGCGGAAAAGACCTCGGCGGGGAGCGGCGTCTGCGCCCATGCGTGATCGCCCTTTTCGAAAGGCGGAATGAAGCGGCCCTGATCCTCCGGTTCCGGTTCCTTCAGCAGGCTGCGAAAGGGCGACTGGCTGACGAAATCGGGCTCGGACGGCGCGTAGGCGGTTGCCAGCACATCGGCCTTCTTGTTGGTGACCAGCTTGGCGAGCATCACCGGCACCTGGGGATCACCGGTCTCGTCGCGGCGCTGGTGGAACTCGGTCGCGATCTGGATTTCCCTGCCGCCGATCTTCGGCTTGGCGAAGGCCATCAGCGTGCTCTTGTCGGTGGCCGGATGCAGGATGAAACTCTGCTGCTCGAGGACCCTGCCGGCGGAGAAGTCCTTCGGCGGGGCGACCGGCGCGACCGAGACGATGCGGCCGGTCTTCTCGGCGCGATTGATGCGCTGCTCGTCAGGAGTTTCCGCGGCTTCCGACTTCGCCGGCGTCAGGACGACGCGGCCGATATTCGGCGCATCGATGCCGCTGGAGGCGATCGACCCGGTCACGGTGGGATCGACGTTGTAAACGAGTTCGGCCTTCTGGATCGATCCGGCGGCGGAGCCGACCAGATAGGTCTGCCAGCGGCTTTGCTGCGAGTTGGCGCCGGTCAGCAGGCTGGTGATATCCTGCATGGCGACCGTGGTCGGATTGGAGAGGAAGAATGCGGCTGCCAGAACAGCGGGACCGGACAACCTGGCCGCAACGCGGCGGGCGGCGTTAAACTTCACAATACGCACTCATGCACTCCGCTACTTACGCAACGCTACTCGACAGCTCGAAGTACAATGATCGATTAACCTTGATAGCGGGTTAATGACCGCAACGCGGCGTGCGAAATCGGAACAATCGGGAACGGGTCCCGTTCAGCGCTTTTTCTTCGCGCGGCCGGCGAACGGGTTGTCGCTGGTGCGCGTGAGCATGCGAATCGGCACGCCGGGCAGGTCGAAATCCTGGCGCAGCGTGTTGGTCAGATAACGCAGATAGGACGCCGGCATCGCGTCGGGGCGCGAGCATGACAGCACGAAGGCCGGCGGGCGCATCTTGACCTGCGTAATGTATTTCAGCTTCAGGCGACGGCCGGCGACAGCAGGCGGCGGATGGTGCTGGACCACGCCGTCGAGCCAGCGGTTGAGGCGGCCGGTGGAGATGCGGCGGTTCCAGACCTCGTGGGTGTGGAGAATCTCCTGCATCAGCTTGTCGAGGCCGGCTCCCGTCTGGCCGGAAATCGGCACGGCGCGAATGCCGCGCACCTGCGGCAGCAGCCGCTCCGTCTTTTCGCGCAGATCGGCGAGCGCCTGCTGGCGTTCCTCGATCATGTCCCACTTGTTGAAGGCGATGACCGGCGCCCTGCCCTCGCGGGCGATCAGGTCGGCGATCTGCAGATCCTGCTTCTCGAAAGGGATCTGCGCGTCGAGAACGATCACGACGACCTCGGCGAAACGGATGGCGCGCAGCGCGTCGCCGACGGACAGTTTCTCGAGCTTCTCCTGGACGCGCGACTTGCGGCGCAGGCCGGCGGTGTCGAAGAGCTTGATCCTGCGGCCCTTCCATTCCCAGTCGACGGAAATGGAATCGCGGGTGATGCCCGCCTCGGGGCCGGTGAGCAGCCGGTCCTGGCCGATCAGCTTGTTGATCAGCGTCGACTTGCCGGCATTGGGCCGGCCGACGATGGCGATGCGCAAAGGCTTGGTCGTGTCGTAGGCGGGAATGTCCTCGTCCGTCTCGTCGGCGACGTCCTCGCCGGCGAGATCGCCAAATTCCGCGTCCGCCTGGTCTTCCTCATCCCCCGCCAGCGCCCTCTCCTCGCCGATCGCCTCGACGATGGCGTCGCGAAGGTCCGGCAGGCCGAGACCGTGTTCGGCGGAGATGCCGACCGGCTCGCCAAGGCCGAGCGCATAGGCATCGTAGAGACCGGCCTGCGCGCCGCGCGCCTCGGCCTTGTTGGCGACGAGGATAACCGGCTTGCCGGACTTGCGCAGGATTTCGGCAAACGTGTTGTCGTCCGGCGTCAGGCCGGTCTTGGCGTCGATGACGAAGAGGACGACATCGGCTTCCTCGATCGCGCGCAGTGTCTGGGCGCGCATGCGGCCCGGCAGCGTGTCGGCATGGCCGACCTCGAGGCCCGCCGTGTCGATCACGTCGAAGCCAAGATCGTAGAGCTTGGCGGGATGCAGGCGGCGGTCGCGCGTCACACCCGGCGTGTCGTCGACAAGCGCGAGCTTGCGTCCGGCCAGCCGGTTGAACAGCGTCGACTTGCCGACATTCGGCCGCCCGACAATGGCGACGGTGAAGCTCACCCTGTCTGGACCTCGCCCGTGGCCTTGATCAGATCAAGCATGATCGAGGCGCGCTGCTGGGCGTTGCGGGGCGCGGCCGGATCGTCGGCGATCTGCTGGAACAGGGTCTTGGCATCGCCAAGGCGGCCGTCCTTCCAGGCGGCAAGGCCGAGCGCCTCGCGCGCGGCGTGGCGCAGCGGATTTTCGTCGGAGGACAGCGCCTCGGCGCGTTCGGCGACGTCGGTGGCGCTGCCGGTATCGACGAGGATGTAGGCGGCGCGGATATTCGCCATGTCGCGCACGGCCTGCGGCGCCGAGGTGTCGGCGGCCACGGCGTCGAAGGCGGCAACGGCGCCGGCGGCATCGCCCTTGTCCTGCAGCACGGTCGCCGCGCGCATGCGGGCGAGCACCGGATAGGCGCCGTAGCCGTCGGCCTCGAGCTGCTGCAGCGCGGCCAGCGCCTCGTCGCTCTTGCCCTCGTTGGCGAGGTTGAGCGCGGCAAGGAACCGGTCGCCCGAGGCGTTCGCGCGGCTCTCGGTATAATACTCGTAGCCGCGTCCAGGCCGCCGTCGCGATCACGACGATGACGGCGGCGGCGATGATCAAGGCGCCGAACCGGTCCCAGAAGCTCTTCAGGCGGTCGGAACGGAGTTCCTCCTCGACCTCGCGGATGAAGCTGTCGTCAGACATGTATCTATGATGCCGTTTCTGTCTTACTTGTGATGTGCGCTTTTACGGGTTTTGGCGGCAAAAGAAAGGGGCGATGAGAACGGGTCGCCGCATGCGCCGGCCTTCAGCCGATCGGCGACACGCCGATCAGCCAGGCATGCAGTTGCATAATGAACCACGCCGTCAGCGCCGTTCCGACCAGGACCGCGATGAAGTCGTTGCGGACCGACACCGTCGCGAATTCCGGGTTGCCGCGCCGTTTCACCGCGATCCGGTTCCAGACCGCCCAGGCGAGGAGCGCCAGAAACAGGATTAGCGACGCGAGATCGCCATTGGCGAGGAGATGCGCGAAGGCCCAGATCTTCACCGCAAGCAGCATCGGATGCTTGACCGCCTTCTTGATGTAGCCGGCGGGAATTTGCGAGGCGACCAGCAGGATGAAGGAGAACAGCATCAGCAGCATCGCGATGTGCCGGGTCCAGACCGGCGGTTCGTAGATGATGGCCGCATCCGGCCGGGCCTGGCCGTAGCCCCATATCAGCAGGACCAGTCCGGCGAGAGAAACGAGCGAATAGATGCCCTTCCAGGGGCCCTCGCCAAGCCGGGCGATCATGCGATCACGAAAGCCGGGCGCGACCATGCGAACGCTGTGAATACCGAGAAACACCACCAGTCCCGCCACGAGCCAAATCATGAACTGCGTCTCCCTTGTTGCGCCGGCCGCAAATGAATAGCGTGACTGTATGACAGTCGATCTGGAAAAGGCCAAGCAGCGCCTCGCAGAAAAACGCGCCGAAATCGAGGCCCATTCGGCGATGAGCGCGGATTCACGCTCGACCGTCGAACTCGACCAGGTCGCCGTCGGCCGGCTGTCGCGCATGGACGCGATGCAGCAGCAGGCGATGGCCGAGGCGGCGGAACGCGCGCGCCAGCGCGACCTGGTGCGCATCGAGATGGCCGAGCGCCGGATCGCGACCGGCGACTACGGCACTTGCGACGAATGCGGCGAGGAAATCCCCGACGGCAGGCTCGCCATCGATCCGATGGCGACGCGCTGCGTCAAGTGTGCCGACTGACCCCGGTCAGACCCCCGAACCGACCGGCTGCGTCGCCTCGCCGTCGTCCGGCGCGCCGTGGATTTCCAGCCATTCGCGGTCGATATCCGGCAGATCGCCGCCGCCGATCGCCGATTCGAAGGCTTTCAGGCGCTTGTAGATGGACAGCAGTTCGACGATCGTCGTCCATGAATTGACGAGATACTGGAACGAGCCGGACACCTGGCCGAAGGCGGTCAGGACCTGCTGCATGATGCCGAAGGTGAAGCCGACCGTGCCGGCGGCGACGATGGTCGGGATCAGCAGGAAATAGGCGAAAATGTTGTCCGCCTGCAGGTAGAGCGAGCGGAAGACGTTGAAGTACATGTAGTGGAAATAGAGCCGGAAATAATTGTGGCGAACGTGGCAGAACAGCTCGCGCATCGTCATCGGCTGGGCGCGGTCGAAATCGTCCTCGCCATAGACGAGTTCCTTGCGATAGGCGGCCTCGACGCGCTGGTTGCGGAACTCCAGCCCCGGCAGCTTGATCCCGACCACCGCGAGCAGGACGGTACCGAACAGCGACCAGAAGATCGCCGCCGTGAACAGCGGCGCCGGGAATAGCGCCGATGATGGGCAGGTCCTGGACGTAGCTCGACAGCGACCAGAGCAGCGGCAGGAAGGCGATCAGGGTCATGACGGAATCGATCAGCGAGACGCCGAGGCCCTCCATGATCCCGGCGAACCGCATCGTGTCTTCCTGGACGCGCTGGGAGGCGCCCTCGATGTGACGCAGATTGGTCCAGCGCTCCATGTAGTAGTCGTTCATCGCGGTGCGCCAGCGGAAGATCCAGTGACTGATCAGGAAGCGCGTGGCGACGAAAACGAAGATCGCCATGAAGGCGATCGACGAAAACACCCAGATCAGATGATAGAGCTGGCCCGCGGTGACGGTGGAATCCTTCTCGAACGCCTGCTGGACGAGATCGAAGAACGGCCGCCGCCAGTTGTTGAGGGCCACCGAGATCTGGACGCCGAAATAGGTGGTGAACAGGATGACCGCCGAGCCGATGATCGACCAGACCTGCCAGCGATGCGGCGACCAGGTGAACCAGAAACCCGCGAACAGCGCGACGGCCGCGATGTAATAGAGGTAGAGCCAGCGGAAGGACGGCGACCAGAAGTAATGGATGCCGACGATCTTCTCGTCCTCCGGCGTCGCCACGCCCAGACCGATATGCTGGCCCCATTGATGCGCGCCGGAATACCACAGCGCCATCACCAATGCCGTCCAGAGGATCACGGAGGTAAAAAACAGTTTCGGTTTGGGGAAGAACGATTGAAACACGGCGCAAATCCTTAAACGGCTCGAATTCGGTCCGGACGGAAATTAAACCAATCGGCGCGAAAAGCCATGCGCCAGCGGTCACACTCCATCACGTCACGGTGTGGCGGGAAAATGGCGGGGCAGAACTGCGCGCCAGGCGGTAGGCACCTATTCCCACTCGATGGTCCCGGGTGGTTT
>CAVQHF010000018.1:0-145715 GCA_963712205.1 uncultured Alphaproteobacteria bacterium
CTAACCTCCGGTTGCGGCACGGAGCCGCGACGGGGGCGGACTTGGCCGACGAACCGGACGAACGGCAGATATTCCTGGCGGAATTCCCGCAACCTGCAGGTGCGTTCGCCAAGAAGCCGGCCGCGAGGGAAAAAGCCCCCTCGCCCCATGCCGGCCACCGCGATCGCCTGCGCGCCCGCTTTGCCGAAGCCGGACCGGACGCGCTCGCCGATTATGAACTGCTGGAACTGCTGCTGTTCCGCTCGATCCCGCGCCGCGACACCAAGCCGCTCGCCAAGGCGCTGATCGCGCGTTTCGGCTCCTTCGGCGCGGTGCTGGGCGCCGATCCGAAACGCCTGATGGAAGTTCCCGGCGTCAAGGAAGCCGTCGCCGCCGATCTCAAGACGGTCGCCGCCGCCGCCCGGCGCATGCTCAAGGGCGAAATCGCCGCCCGCGAGGTGCTCGGGTCCTGGGACGCCGTCATCGATTATTGCAAGGCGGCCATGGCCTACGAGACGCGCGAGCAGTTCCGTATCCTGTTTCTCGACAAGAAGAACGCCCTGATCGCCGACGAGGTACAGCAGACCGGCACCGTCGACCACACGCCGGTCTATCCGCGCGAGGTCATGCGCCGCGCGCTCGAACTGTCCTCGACCGCGATCATCCTCGTCCACAACCACCCCTCCGGCGACCCGACGCCGTCGCGCGCCGACATCGAGATGACGCACAAGATCGCCGAGATCGGCGAGACGCTGAACATCGTCGTCCACGACCACGTCATCATCGGCAAATCCGGCCACGTCAGCCTGAAGGGACTGGGGCTTTTTTAGACCAGACTTGTCCACCGCCTGTATCGCGCCTCTATCCTTGTTCCGTCACGAACGAATGGAAGCGGACAGGTGGAAACGATCAACTGGCAGGTAGCAATCGAGAAGAACCGCACGCGCTGCTGCGCATCGTCGCGGCGCTGTTCGTGATGGCCGGGCTGGACGAGGGCGGCAACGCCACCCTGCCGCGGCGCCTGCGCAACCGCATCAATCGCATCCTCCGCCCCGCCGAATCCGCCGCAAGGCGGCTGATCATGATCGCCGCACGCGGGATCGAAATCGTCCTGCGCCCCGCCTCCCCCTCAAAGCGGAATTCGAAGCCCCGTCGCTCCCCCACCGGCATCGTCTATCCGCCGGGCTACCGGCCGCAAGGCCAGCCCGGTCGGCCCGCGCCGGAAAACCTGGCCTTCCCCCTCGATCGATCCCCTGAAGCGCTTCAACTTCGGCCCGGTCCGCAGGAAGCCGAAGGCCTTCCCGCGCATCACCTGCATCGGCCTGTCGGAACCGACGCCGATCCCGGAACACTGGATCCCGTCGCCCGACGACGAGATCGACGCCACGCGTCTCGGCTTTCGCCTGGCCGCGCTGAAGCGTGCCCTCGACGATATCGACGGCCATGCCAGGCGCCTCGCCCGCTGGAAAGCGCGGCGGGATGCGAACCGCCTCCGCGCCAAACGGAGCTCGCCCATGCGCCCCGGCTGGCCGCCGGGCCGCCGCAAGCGGCGGATCCACGAAGTCGATGATGTATTGACGGAACTTCATTCGCTGGCGCGCCACGCATGGGACACGTCGTGAGCCTCCGGCCCGGACTATTTTTCCAGCGCCTTGATCAGCCGGTCGGCGGCGTCCATTTCCGCCCAGCGCCATGCGCGGCGGTCCTTCGCCTCGGCATCCTCGCCCCACTGCGCGATGTTCCAGTCCTCGTCGACATGCGCCGCTTTCCAGGCGTCCGCGGCGCCCAATTCGCCCTTCCAGACGGCAAGCGCCAGAAGCGCCGATCCCGTCAGGGTCGTCATGGAGTGGAATGCCGCCAGCACCAGCGGATCGCTGATCGTCTTCAGATGCACGCCGATCCCCGCGATCGTCTCGCGTGGCTGCGTCACATGGATGACGCCCTCGGCGAGATGAAACCGCGCTCCCGCCAGCGTTTCCGCCCAGTCGACGACCGGGTCCCAGTGCCTGCGCTGCAGTTCGATCAGGCCATCCGGCCCTTCGGCGCGGTAGAACAGCAGGTCGGTTCCGCAATAACGCAGCACGTCTTCCAGCACCGCCTGCATGTCGGTGGAAACCCCGTCCGTCGCCGTGTTGGCGAGCCGGTAGCACGGCATCGTCGCGGGATTGATCTCCTCGCCCTGCCCCTCGAACTCGGCGGCGATCAGCGCTGCCGCATCGGGCGTTGCGAGCGAAAGCGTTTTCTTGCCCGGCGTCTTGACCGCGCGCCCGTCGAGCAGCACGCAATGCGCGCCGTCGCGTTCGCCGGTTTCGACGGTTTTGTAGAAGCGTTTCGGCAGCGGCTGGCGCATGTTCGCCTGGGCGCTGCGCATCGGGTCACGCGCTTCGCCCTCGGCGGGATCCAGATCGGAAAGTAGGTCGCGCAAGGGAATGATCCATCCGGCTTGTTGCAATCGGGCCGGATAGACCACGTCAATTTGACCATTGCAAGGCCGCGGCAGCGGCCCCGTCAGCCGGCGACGGCGAGCTGCCAGTTGCCTTCGATGATGGTGTTTTCCGGCGCCAGTGCCTTCGCGTCGGCGAGGAGCTTGCGCGCCTTCTTGAAATCGCCGCGCAGGATATAGGAATAGCCCTGGTTGTTGAGGATCGACGCCTTGCGCCCCTCGAGCTTCAGGAGCCGGTCATAGGCGCGGTCCGACAGGTCGAAGCGGCCGAGCTGGTCATAGGCGGCGGCAAGCCCGAGCCAGGCCTCGCCATTGTCCGGCGTCGCTTCCACGGCAAGACGGAAATTCTTCTCGGCCAGACCGTAATTGCCGGCGGCGAACTGTTTCGTCGCGAATTCGATCTTGCGGTCGGCGAGATCGCCCTGCGCATTCGCCTGATAGGCGGAGGTCAGTGTCGTGTCGATGGATGACGTCTGGCATCCTGCCAGCGCGCCGGCCACCAGCGCGACCGCAAAAAGCCGATGAACACTGTTCTTCATGTCGCTGTCCCCGATTGTCGCCCGGTTGGTCCGGATCTGTTTCTCAAACGATATGGCGAAAGGGTAAATTTGCCGTCGGCAAACGCACCTAACGCTTTGCAAAAGGCTTCGGTTAAGGAAGCACGAACGAACTCCCTACGAGTTGAACCGAACGATGATCGGGATGATCGCGATCATCACGACGACCGGCAGGATGCACACCGTCACCGGGATCGACATCTTGGCGGGCAGCGCATGCGCCTTCTCTTCCGCCGCCGACATCCGCTTGTGGCGCATCTCGTCGGAAAACACCTTGAGCGCGCCCGACAGGCTGGTGCCGAGTTCCTTCGACTGCTGCAGCAGCGTCGCAAAGGCGCGCACCTCGTCAACGCCGAGACGGTCGGCAAGCGACTTCAGCGCCTCGTTGATGCTGCGCCCGGCGCGCAGTTCCAGCGACACCAGAACGAGGTTCTGGCTCAGCATCGGATAGGTCGTGCGGATTTCCCTCGACACGCGCTCGATCGATGCCTCGAGGCTCATGCCGGCGTCCGCGCATACGATCATCAGATCCATGAAATCCGGGAAACCGTTCCGGTACTCGGTTACCCGTTTCGACACCTGCTGCTTGAGCAGGAAGGCCGGCACGAAATAGCCGCCGACCGACAGGCCCGCGAGCGTGATGATGCCACGCTGCGACAACGGCGCGATATGCATCAGGAAGACCGTCGCGACGCCGAGCGCCAGGCCGGCGGCCATCGCCGCGAAACGAACCAGGAAGAACTTGCCGACCGCGTCGGGGTCGAGATAGCCGGCCCGCATCAGCGTCTGGCGCAACCGCACGACGTTTTCCGGATCGGCCGACGCGTAGAATTCGGCCGCGCGCCGCGCCGCCTTGTCGGCGATTTCGGCATCCCTGCGCTTCTTGTCCTCGGCGGTCGGCGCGCCTTCCTCGGGTTCGTCGAACCGCACGTGAAGGCGCTCGCGAACATGGTTCTGCTGCCGGCGGTCCTGCATGAAGGAGTAGATCAGGCCACCCAGTCCAAGCGTGACGATAAAGGCGCCGGCGGGCAGGAGAAGCGATGCTAGATCCATGGTGCCCCCATCAGAACTTGAAGCTGGCCATCTTGAACATGATGGCATTGCCGAGCACCAGCCAGCCGAACGAGGCGCCGACGAGATACCAGGTCAGGGTGATGTCGGCGACGTCGGTGTAGTAGGTCGGCATGAGGATCATCACCGCGAACACCAGCAACACCGGCACCGCGGTCAGGATATAGGCGGACATCCGGCCTTCCACCGAGATCGCCTTGACCTTGCGGCGAAGCTTGCCGCGTTCGCGGATGACGCCCGAAAGGCCTTCGAGGATCTCGCGCAGATTGCCGCCGGTCGTCGACTGGATCGAAACCGCCGTCACGAAAAGCGGCAGGTCTTCGTGGCCGACGCGCTCATAGAGATTGCGCAGCGCCGTCACCATGTCCGAACCGTAGGTGACCTCGTCGGAGATGAGGCCGAATTCCGTGCCGATCGGATCGGGCATCTCGCGCGACACCATCGAGACGGCAACGGGAACCGGATGGCCGGCTTTCAGGCCGCGCGTGATCAGGTCGAGCGCCTCGGGCAGCTGCATGCCGAATTTTTTATGCCGCCTCTTGCGAACCCAGCGCAGGAACAGCACCGGCAGGGCCGGGATCAGCGCTAGCGCCAGCATGATGCCGAAGCCGATGCGGTTGACGTAGAAACCGCCGCCGACACCGATTATGACCGCGATGACGGAGGTGACGGTCAGGAACGTCGTCAGTGGCATCACCATGCCGGACTGGATGCGCAGATCGCGCAGCGCCGCCATTGGCGAGAACCGGGCGCCCTCCCCGTCGAGGCCGCGCTCCTTGCGCAACTGGACCAAAACTTCCTTCTGGTTGGCGCTGCGCTCCTGCAGCCGCATGCGGCGGTTGACCGCCTTGCGCTGCTCGACATCGGAGGAAAGCAGCATATAGGCCGCCTCCGCCAGAATGATGCCGGCGCCGCCCGCAAAAGCGTAGACGATATAGAGCGTGACCTGGTCGAGCTCCATCTCAGCCGGCCTGTTTGTTCGACGGATCGAAATAGTCGCCGGGGAACTCGATGCCCATGGCGATCAGTTCCTCCAGGAAGCGCGGACGCACGCCAGTCGCCTCGAAATGCCCGATAATCCCGCCCTCGGCGGTCATGCCGGTGCGGCGGAAGGTGAAGATTTCCTGCATCTGGATGACGTCGCCTTCCATGCCGGTTACCTCGGCTACGCTCGTCACCTTGCGCTTGCCGTCGGACAGGCGGGTAAGCTGCACGATCAGGCCGATCGCGCTGGAGATCTGGCTGCGGATCGAAGCCACCGTCATCGGCATGCCGGTCATGCCGAGCATCTGCTCCAGGCGAGAAATCGCGTCGCGCGGCGTGTTGGCGTGGATGGTCGCCATCGAGCCTTCATGCCCGGTATTCATGGCCTGAAGCATGTCGAAGGCTTCCTCGCCGCGGCACTCGCCGAGGATCACGCGGTCCGGGCGCATGCGCAGCGCGTTCTTGACCAGATCGCGCTGGCGGACCTCACCGATGCCTTCGGAGTTCGCCGGCCGCGTCTCCATGCGCGCCACATGCGGCTGCTGCAGCTGCAGCTCAGCCGCGTCCTCGATCGTGATCAGGCGCTCGTCTTCGGAGATGAACGCCGAGAGCGCATTCAGCATCGTCGTCTTGCCGGTACCGGTACCGCCCGAAATGATCGTGGTAACGCGGGCGAAAACGGCCGCCGCCAGGACTTCGGCCATCGGCTGCGTCAGCGCGCCGAATTCGACCAGCTTGTGCAGCCCCATCTTGTTCTTGGAGAATTTGCGGATCGACACCAACGGGCCATCGACGCCGATCGGCCGGATGGCGGCATTGAAGCGCGAGCCGTCGAGCATGCGCGCATCGCACATCGGCTGCGACTCGTCGATGCGACGGCCGACCGCGGCGACGATCTTGTTGATCACACGAAGCAGATGCGCTTCGTCCTTGAAGGGAATGACCTCCTGGACGAGCTTGCCGCCGCGCTCCACGAAACAGTTTTGGTAGCCGTTGATCAGGATGTCGCTGACCGTCGGATCCTTCAGCAACGGTTCCAGCGGGCCGAGACCGACCATCTCGTCGACGAGATCGTCGATCAGCGCTTCCACTTCCGCCGCATTGAGCGCCAGGCGTTCGGAGCGCACATAGTCGTTGACGAATGTCTGGACTTCCTGCCGCATCCGGTCCTGCGGAAGCGCCTCGAGCGCCACCAGGTTGATTTCCTCGATCAGCTTTCGGTGCAGTTTCACGCGGGCGTCAAGCGTACGCTCCTGCGATTTTGCCGCCGCGCGTACCGGCGCCGGTTTGACAATGCGCTTGTTCGGGATAACGACCGGCTTTTCCTCGACCGGCGGCGCCGGGTTGGCATTGGCGGCCGCATCGCGCGTCTTGAACTGAGTGAACCTGCTTGTCATCGTCTTACCGAATTCCCTGTTGCCTCCGGTCTGGCGCCGGATAAGCGGATGCGGCCGTGCCTAGCCGGCCTTCTTGAGCAGACCTTTTCCGATGCCGAGGAAACCGCGCTTGCGGCCGGTCTCCAGCTGCGACTCCTCGGGCAGGATGATGCGCTTGAGATCCTGGACGACATTGGCGTCCGGATCGATTTCCTGCAGCGGTACGCCGCGGTCGACGGCTTCGCGAACCAGTTTGTAGTTGTTCGAGATTCCGCCCGCGAAACGGTCGCCAAGCAATTCCTCAACGTCGGCGGACCGGATACCGCCCTCCATGGCCTTGGGCGCATAGCGGTTGATGATGACGCGCGGCTTGACGTCCTTGCCGATCTCGCTCTCGATCGCGTTGATCAGGCGCTGCGTGTGGCGCAGACACGGCACCGTCATCTCGGCCGTCAGATAGACATGATTGGATCCGCGCAGCACCGTTTCCGTCCACGGGAACCAGGTCCGCGGCATGTCGATGACGACATTGTCGAAATAGGCCGACACGAGGTCGAGAACGCGCACGACGACATCGACGTCGAAGGAACGCATTTCGGTCGGCATTGTCGGCGCCGCGAGCACCGCAAGCCCGGAGGAATGCTTCGACAGCATTGCGTCGAGCAGTTGCCGGTCGAGGCGTTCGACCTGGTTCTCGATTTCCGTGATGTCGAAGCGCGGTTCGAGATCGAGATATTCGGCGCACGATCCGTGCTGGAAGTTCAGGTCGACCACGCAGGTCGAGGCTGCGCGCGTCGCCGATCGGTGCAGCAGGAAGGCGGTCTGCAACGCGATCGTCGTGTTGCCGACCCCGCCGGCCGCCGGCATGAACGCGCTGATATCGGCTTCGCCGCTTTCGTTCTTGTCGACGCCCTTGAGGGCGCGGATGCACGAACGCACGAGATCGGTGGTCGTCACCGGCTTCACCAGGAAATCGGCGACATGCAACTGCACGACGATGCGTACCATCGCAGCGTCGTAGCCCTTTGCCACGACGATCACCGGCACGCGGTCGGTCAGCCGGCGCGTCACCCGCTGCAGCGCTTCCAGCCGTTCCAGATCGGCTTCGTCGAGATCGATGATGACCGCACCGGCATCCGAGTCGCCGATCTCGCCCTGCAGTTCGGTGACCGCCTTTTCGATGGTGATCAGCTTGATCGCGTCCGAGACCGAAAACGCGGTCTGCGTCGTCGCGACGAACTGCCGGTCGGTCGAGACGAGCACGATCTTGTTGTTCCGTTCCTTCGTACCTGTCATTTTTTATATAGAAACAGCCTGTTGAGCCATTTTCCTCATGTTACGAAGATTCATTGCGTCAGCGATGTCGTTGCGCCGCTGGCCGCGGTCTGGCCGGATTGCGCCGCCTGCTTGCCGCGATCGGCCGGCACGATCAGCTTTGTGTCCTGGACGCCGGCGGGCCAGGGATCGATGATCTGCAGCGTGCTGTTGTGGGCGATGGCATCGCCACCCGTGAGGGTCAGCCCTTCAAGGTTCTTGTCCTCGGCGTTGACACAGCCCGACAGGATGGAGGCGCCGTAAGCGATTGTGAGAGCGGTGATGATCTTGCGCATGGTCCGTCTCCTAGCCGCCAATATCGAGCGTGAGGATATGACCGGTCGTTCGCGTCGCGGGCATCGTTTCGCCCCCCATCGCCGCGGTCCGGACCTCGTCAACGCCAAGGATGTGTTCCTGCACCGTCGCGGGGCGCGATCCGTCAAGCGGCGTGGCGACCGGCGTGCCGGGTTCGATCGGCTGCACCAGATGCGGCGTCACGATCATCACAAGGTCGGTTTCCTTGCGCTGGAATTCCTTGCTGGAAAAAAGCGCGCCGATCACCGGCACCTTGCGCAGGCCGGGAAGGTTCTTGCCGCCGACCGTGTTCTCGGCCTGAAAGAGACCGGCCATCATGAAGCTCTGGCCGCTGCGCAGATCGACCTTGGTCTGCGCGCGCCGCACCTGGAAGACGGGATACTGGCCTCCATTGGAGAAGTCGATCGAGGAAACTTCCGGCTCGATCTCCAGCGAAATCAGCCCTTCCTTGAGGACGGTGGGCGTGAACTGCAGGCCGACCCCGAACTTCTTGTAGTCGACCGTTACGTTGCCGTCCTTGTCATAGATCGGAATGGGATATTCCCCGCCGGCAAGGAAGCTCGCCTTCTCGCCCGAGCGTGCAACCAGGTTCGGCTCCGCCAGCCGGCGGGCGACGCCCCGGTCTTCCATCGCCTTGATGGCGACATCCACATTGACGCCGCCGAGCAACAGGCTGCCGAGGAAGTTTCCGGTAAACAGGTTGTTGTTCGTCGCCGAGGTAGCGCTGCCGGAATCGGCTCCGCCGCCGCTCGAATAGCTGAGCTTGCTGATATTGACGCCCAGATCCTGGCCGGCGTTGCGGTTGATCTCGACGAAGCGGACATTGAGCTGGACCTGCTGCGACGAAGTGATGTTCACCGAGTTGATGATATCGTCTTCCGTCCCGGCGAATTTGGCGGCGATCTTGTTGGCCCGGTCCGCCGAAACCTGGTCCGGCGCCTCACCCGACAGCACGACCTGGCCATTGGTGGTCGTCACCTTGATCTTGGCGTCGGGCACATTCTCGCGGATCGCCGATTTCAGGCGCGTCGTGTCCACGCTCACCTCGACGTCGATCGAGCCGATCAGCTGCTTCCTCTCGTCGAAAAGCGCGATCCCGGTCGTGCCGGCGGCAATGCCGAGCACATAGAACGACCGGTTGGTCAGAGGCTGGACGTTGGCGATATCAGGATCGCCGACCACGATTTCATGGAAGGAATTCTGCGTGCGGATGGTTTTCGGCTTGCCTTTCTCGATCGTGATCAGGTTCGTGCGGGAGGTCGAGATCTTGAGGACGTTGCTCTGCGCCTGCGCTGCCGTGATCGGGGCGCCGGCCAGGGCAAATGCCGCAAGGGCGCCGATGAGAAGCTTCGTTTTCGGATGGAAACGCGTCATTGAACCGCTCCTTCGTCGCGAACGTCGTAGGTTTCCACTTCGGCCTTGCGACGAACCGTAACCTTTGCGGTAGAGGGACCGGATGGCATGACGGCGCCGGACGGCGTGCCGGCATAGGACGAGGTCACGTTCTCGTCGATGCCGTGCAGCGGCATCTTGAACTCGTCCTCCGCGACATCGCCTGCGCGGCGCAGCTGCAGCGAAAGCGTTCCCGCCGATTGCGCCGCCGTCAGCGCCTTGGCGCCGAGCGCATCGACCTCGAGCGTGACCGCGCGCACGATCACCGGATCGGACTGGCGTTCGTCGGCGATCTGGTCGATCGACAGCACCTTGACATTCGCCAGCACGACGGTCGTCGCGACGAAACTGTCGGCATCGCCGGTAAACGTCCGGTCGCCGGCCGGCGAAACCTCGATCGGGGCAACGTCGCCATTGCCGTCGCCGCCCTCGTTGTTGTTGTTGTTCTTGTTGATCTTGAAAGTCCGCGTCAGAGCGATGTCGACCCGGTCGCCCGGCACCACGAAACCGGCGACACCGGTGATGTCGTCGACGCGAATGGTGACCGCCCGCATGCCGTCGTCGATGCGGCGCGAAAGCGTCGCGCGTTCGTCCGGATCGGTGACCTTGGAAACCAGGATCGGCTCATTGGTGTCGATTGCGGCCAAGGCGATGCGTTCGCCGCCCGAAAGCAGATCGTCGATTGTCGAAAATGAGCCCTTGGGCAGGGCATCCTTCGGCCAGGGCAGCTCTTTCAGCATGCCCGGATCGATCAGCGTGCCGTAGCGCATCGGCTCGGCTGCGGCGACGATCGTGGAAAACTGCGTCGAGGAAGCGGCATCGTGGACCTCGACGGTCTCGACCACTGTTTTTACATTGCTTTTCAGCCAGAAATCCGCGGCGACAATCGAAAGTCCGCCGAAGACGACGGCAATACCGCCCATAATCAGGAGTTTCTTGTTCACGTCGACCCAACCTCAATCCGCGATGCGGATGCCCGTTTCCCCCAGACTTATTGGGTCACGATGACGTCGAACGATGAAAATTCGTGTAACAGGAAATTTCAAATTATCATTGTTGGTGACTGTGGTTAAATCGCCGTAAATGCCTTGCATGACAGGGAATGCCTGTTCGCGTTCGGGCGAACGCGCATGCAATATTGCAATTTGATTCGGCTAGAGAAACGCTTCGACTAAAATGGCAATGGACGACAACAGCGATCTTTTCGGTGGTTTTCAGGACACGCCCAAAGCGCCCCGCGCCGATGCGCCGGTCCGCGAACAGGCGCCCCGGGCGAAGGCGAAACCCGCTGGTGGAAAAATCCGACGATTACGATGCTTCCGCCATCGAGATCCTCGAAGGACTGGAGCCGGTTCGGCGACGCCCCGGCATGTATATCGGCGGCACCGACGACAAGGCGCTGCATCACCTCTTCGCCGAGATCATCGACAACTCGATGGACGAGGCCGTCGCCGGCCACGCGACATTCATCGAGGTCGCGCTCGGCGCTGACGGCTACCTGTCGGTCACCGATAACGGCCGCGGTATCCCGATCGATCCGCATCCCAAGCACAAGGACAAGTCGGCGCTCGAAGTCATCATGACGACGCTGCACGCCGGCGGGAAGTTCGATTCCAAGGTTTACGAGACCTCCGGCGGCCTGCACGGCGTCGGCGTCTCGGTCGTCAACGCGCTCTCCGACGACCTCGAGGTCGAGGTCGCGCGCGGCCGCAAACTCTACCGCCAGCGCTACTCGCGCGGCCATCCGGTCACCGGGCTGGAGGATCTCGGCGAGGTCCAGAACCGCCGCGGGACCAAGACGCGCTTCCACCCCGATCCGGACATCTTCGGAAAGTCGGCGAAGTTCGAGCCGGCGCGCCTCTACAAAATGGCGCGTTCGAAGGCCTATCTGTTCGGCGGCGTCGAAATCCGCTGGCATTGCGCGCCGGAACTTCTCGGCGAAAAGGATCCGACGCCGCCCAAGGCCGTGTTCCATTTTCCCGGCGGCCTGAAGGATTACCTGGAGGCGAGCCTCGGCTCCGAGCAGCGCGTTACCGCCAACATATTCGCCGGCAAGAGCGACCGCCCGGGCGGCCACGGCTCGGTCGAATGGGCGATCACCTGGCACGGCGGCGACGGTTTCATCAACAGCTACTGCAACACGATCCCGACCGCCGAGGGCGGCACCCACGAGGCGGGCCTGCGCACCGTGCTGACGCGGGGCCTGAAATCCTACGCCGAACTGGTCGGCAACAAGCGCGGCGCGGTCATCACCACCGACGACGTGATGATCTCGGCCGCCGCCATGCTGTCGGTCTTCGTGCGCGAACCGGAATTCGTCGGCCAGACCAAGGACCGGCTGGCGACGACGGAAGCCCAGCGCATCGTCGAGTCCGCCTTGCGCGACGCCTTCGATCATTGGCTCACCGCGTCGCCGCAGGAAGCGAATGCCCTGCTCGACTGGGTCATCGACCGCGCCGACGAACGGCTGAAACGCCGCCAGGAAAAAGAGGTCAACCGCAAGAGCGCCGTGCGCAAGCTCCGCCTGCCCGGCAAGCTCGCCGATTGCAGCCAGAATTCGGCCGCCGGCGCCGAGATTTTCATCGTCGAGGGCGACTCGGCCGGCGGCTCGGCGAAACAGGCGCGCGACCGCAAGACCCAGGCGATCCTGCCGCTGCGCGGCAAGATCCTGAACGTCGCCAGCGCCGGACGCGACAAGCTGATGGCCAACCAGCAGATCGCCGACCTGATCCAGGCGCTTGGCTGCGGCACGCGCGGCAAGTACCGGGATTCCGATCTGCGCTACGAGCGCGTCATCATCATGACCGACGCCGACGTCGACGGCGCCCATATCGCGTCGCTGCTGATCACCTTCTTCTACCAGGAGATGCCCGAACTGATCGGCAACGCGCATCTGTTTCTGGCCGTGCCGCCGCTGTTCAAGATCACGCAGGGCGCCAAGTCGCTCTATGCGCGCGACGACGTCCACAAGGACGAATTGCTGGAAACCGAATTCACTGGGCGCGGCAAGGTCGAGATAAGCCGCTTCAAGGGCCTCGGCGAGATGTCGGCGCACCAGTTGAAGGAAACGACCATGGATCCCGCAGTGCGCACGCTATTGCGGGTGGAAATCCTCGATGATCAGGTGGAAGCCACCAAGGTGACGGTCGACGACCTCATGGGCACCAAGGCGGAGTCGCGCTTCCGGTTCATCCAGGAAAACGCCGCCTTCGCACGCGATCTCGATATCTGACGAGGTTCAGGCCGCCGCCAGATCCAGCGCGTGGCGCCGGGCGTTCTGGCGGATCATGTCGAGATAGATCGAGCGCAACAGCGCGACGATATCGTCATTCGCATGGTTCTTGCGATCCACCTGCCCGGCCTCGAATTCCTCCATCACCAGACGCGTGACCTCCTGCGCGCCGATGGCCATGCGTCCGTTGGCGACGTCGCGCCAGATGCGGATCGCCGACAGGAACAGCGAATGCACCGTGCGTGCCAGTCCCGACGCGTCGAGCAAGGCGCGCAACTGGTTGTCACGCTCGCCGACAAGGATGGAGGTGACGCGCTCATAGGCCTGGCCGGAAAGGTCGGCGAGCACCCGCGCGACGAAGTCGATCTTGCCTGCGCAGACCGCGCGAATGAGCAGTTTCGTCGTCAGCGCGCCGGTGGCGCGCAATTCGGCGATCAGGTCTCCGATGCCGTCGTCCATACGGCCCGAAGCGAGAAGCACCAGCGCATTTGCCGCCGCCTCGCCGCTGACCCGTTTCGCGCCGGTATCACCGAGAATGCGCGCAATGAACGGCGCCTTGGCGATCGCGTCCCTTGTGGCCTGCAACACTTTCAGCCGGTGCACGGGCGTCAGATCGGGATCGGCGAGCAGCGCTCCGCGAACGGCCGCATCGTCGAGATGCCGTTCGATGATCATGTCGCGGCAACGATCGCAGACCTGCGCATTGTGATTGGAAAGAAGCGTCACGATCGCATCGCGGTGGCCGTATTCGCTGATTGCCAGCGCCAGGCTGCCCGAGACCTCCGGCCGGTCGGCGATCAGCACCTGGATGCGCGGTTCGGCGACCGCGACGCGCGAGATAAGGTCGCCGTCGCGCAGCACCGGCGAGCGCGCGATGACAAGGCTTGCGATGTCGTACTGGTCACCCGCGAGCGCGGTGACGATCTGCGGCGGCGCCGCGCGGCTGAAGGCGATTGCCTCGGCAAGCGCCAGCCTGACCTTCGGCGACGGATCGTCGAGCAGCAGCGTCATCGCCGCATCCGCCGCGCAGCGTTCCTCGAAATCCATATCCGATTGCAGATAGGCGCGGCCGAGCGCGGAAGCCGCCGCGGCGCGTTTGGACACGTCCGCCGCCTGGCTCCATTTCAAAAAATGCTGGATGATCATCGAGCGATTCCCCTGACCCTGTCTTAGGGGAACCACGCTAGGAGCAAATGGTTTACTTTTCGTTCACCATGTTTGCCAAGACGCCATTAACCGGCTGTCGGCCGCGGCAGCGTCACGATTTCGGGCGCCATCCCGTAATCGAGATAGCCGAGCCGCGTCACCGGCTTCGCCTTGGCGAGATCGAAGAACCCGTCCGTCAGCATCGAGTCGTCGATATGCACGCCGATCACCTCGCCGAAGACGGTCCAGTTGCCTGTGACGTCGCCGTTTCTGTCCTTGAGGCGGGATATCTCCGTAACGACGCATTCGAGCGCCGCCGGCGCACCCGCCACGCGCGGCGCCTTCACCAGCCTGCACTCGGCTTCCGCGAGCCCCGCCTCGGCGAACTCCGAAATGCCGCGTTCATAGGCAAATGACGTCTGGCTCATCGCCTTGAACTGCTTTTCCCCGACGAAGTTGCAGACGAATTCGCCCGTTTCCTCGATGATCGAAACGCTGTCCTTCCTGCCGCTCGACGAAAACATCACGATCGGCGGCGTGTCGCAAACGGCATTGAAGAAGGAATAGGGCGCAAGGTTGGGCGTGCCGTCGCCCGCCCGCGTCGAAATCCAGCCGATCGGGCGCGGCGCAACGATCGCCTTGAACGGATTGCGCGGCAGGCCGTGGCCTTTCGAGGGTTCGAAAAACACCCGCTATCCCCCGTATTCGCCGGCATAATCCGAGATCAGCGCATCGACGTCCGGGCGCGGACGGTCCGCGATTTCGCGGTCGCACGAGCCGATATGGACGATGCCCGCCATGCGTTCATGCGGCGCAAGTCCGAGGATTGCCCGGCCCTTCTCGTCGTCGCTGTACCAGCCGGTCACCCAGTTCGCTGCAAATCCGAAGGCGGACGCGGCATGCAGAAGGTTCATCGCGACCGCGCCAGCCGAAAGAAACTGTTCCCAATCCGGGATCTTGTCGCTTTCCTTGACGGACGAAACCACGCCGACCGCCACCGGCGCGCGGCACAGGCGGTTGCGTTCGCGTTCGATCTGGTCTTCCGGCATCGGTCCGTTGCGCTCCTGCGCCCGGACGGCCAGCTTTTCGCCGATTTCGCGACCGGCGGCGTCGCGATAGATGATAAAGCGCCAGGGCACCAGCCGCCCGTGATCGGGAGACCGCGCTGCGATTGCGAGTATCTCGCGCAACTGGCTTTCGTCAGGGCCCGGGCCGGCGATCATCGTCAGCGGAACGGATCGGCGGGTTTTCAGGTAATCGGCAAGGGATTTGGTCATAGTCACGAAAATGCTCGAATTTGGCTTATGGGTCTGGTTCGATATGGCGTAACGGTCTTTAAATTGCCAGCGCCACGGGAAACACCGAAGCGGCATGGGACGGAATTCGATACATGCGATCTAGCTTGCCGAAATCAAGACGCGTTTTCATGGTGTTGGGCGCCTTTCTCGCGCTGACGCTGCCCGGCCGGGCGCAGGACGCTCCCTTCATCGGCAATCTCGACCTGCCCGGTATCGTCAACTATGCACCCGCGACCGTATCTCCCGGCGCGCTGGCGCAGGGTCCCGCCGCCGAACTGTTCCTCGACGCGCAACTCGCCGACGATACCGGCGTCATCCGCAAAGGGCTGATCTGGCGCATATTCGGCTCGAGCCCCGACGCCGACGGCAAGCTGCCCCTCCTCGCGACCGCGAAGGGCGGATCGACCCGCCTGCAGCTCAGCCCCGGCAGCTATCTCGTCCACGCAGCCTTCGGGCGAGCCGGCGCCACCACCCGCGTCACGATCGGCGCCGAACCGCGCCACGAGACCATGGTGCTGAATGCCGGCGGACTTCGCCTCGAGGGCGTTCTCCCCGACAACATTCCGATGCGCAAGGACAAGCTGACCTTCAACATCTACGACTCCAAGGAAAACGAGAACGGCGAACGCCAGCTCATCCTGCCCAATGTTCGGCCGGGCCGCACCGTTCGCCTCAATGCCGGCACCTATCACGTCGTTTCCAACTATGGCGACGTGAACGCCACGATCCGCGCGGATATCCGCGTCGAGGCGGGCAAGACGACGACGGCCAAGGTCGAACACCGCGCCGCGCAGGTCACGCTGAACCTCGTGCGCGGCGACGGCGGCTTTCCGCTCGCCGACACCGCCTGGTCGATCCTCGGCGCGTCGGGGGATGTTATCGCGGAGAACGTCGGCGCCTTTCCGACGATGATCCTCGCCGCCGGCGACTACACCGTCATCGCCAAGAACAAGAACCACGTCTATCAGCGCGATATCAAGATCCGGCCGGGCCGCGATATCGTGGTCAAGGTCGATACCGAGACCGCCGAGCAGATCACTCAGTAGCGCTCGGCAATCGCCGGCTGGCCGCCGGCACGGCGGCGGCGCGGATTGGGATCGAGCGAGAAGACCGCCTCGTGGATCCTATCCAGCAAATTTTTTCGGTCGTCGATTTCCGCCAGCTCGTCCCACGGCATGATATTGCCGATCCAGGCCTTGATCTGCTTGCCGTAGAGGCGCTGGAACTCGCGGATCAGGAGCGAGGTCCGCAGCGTCAGCGAGAACTGGCTGACGAGATGGAACAGGCGGCCGTTCTGGCCTTCGAAATAGACCGGGATCACCGAGGCATGCGCCGCCTGGATCAGCCGCGCGGTGAACATTTTCCACGGCAGGTCCTCGGCCCGTCCGAGCCCCTTGTGCGCGGTGGCGACGCCACCGGCGGGAAAGATCACGATCGTCACGCCTTCCTTCAGGAGCCGCACCGCTTCCTTGCGCGTCTGCAAATTGAGCGCCACGGCTTCCTTCGTCTCCTCGAACGAGATCGGCAGCGAATAGGGCCGGATTTCCGGGACTTTCAGGAGGTCGTTGTTGATGATGACGCGAAACGGCCGTCCGAGTTGCTCGGCCAGCGAAAGAAACGCGATCCCGTCGCCGATGCCGTAGGGGTGATTGGCGACCATCACGATCGGCGTGTCGGGGATTCTCGCCGGCGGCCATTGCCCGTCGGCCCGGAGCTTCACCTCGATCAGGCTCAACATCTCGGTGAAGACGCTGTCGCTCTTGCCGAAAATCTCGTTTCGCCAGTACTCGTAGAGATCCGCAAGCCGCTCGCGACCGGACCAGTTCTCGATTGTTCGGATAATCCAGCGCCTGAAAGGCGGATCATCCGGCCGTGCATAGGACAGCTCTGCAAATCGGACGGCTCTCGTCATCCGCGCCTAATCTCCACCCGCGTTAATTGTACAAAGGTGATGCATCGAAGTCGAGTTGCAAGCAAAAACCGGCGGCTTTCTCCGCCGGTTCCGCGTGTTTTTCGTCATGCAAATGTCACACGCCACGCTTGCGCTTGATATCCGGCGGCGTTGCCTCGTCGACGAGTTCCAAGATGATTTCGTCGACCGTCTTGGACTGCTGGTTCTGCGAACCGAGACGGCGCACATTGACGGTGCCCTCCTCGGCTTCGCGCCGGCCGCAAACGAGAATGACCGGGACCTTGGCGAGCGAATGCTCGCGGATCTTGTAGTTGATCTTCTCGTTGCGCAGGTCGGTCTGAACCTGAAGACCTGCGTCCTTCAGCTTCGTCGCCACCTCGGAGGCATAGTCGTCGGCTTCCTGCGTGATCGTCGCGACGACCACCTGCACCGGCGCGAACCAGAGCGGGAAATGGCCGGCATGGCTCTCGATCAGGATACCGAGGAAGCGTTCCAGCGACCCGACGATGGCGCGGTGCACCATCACCGGCTGCTTTTTCTCCGAATCCTTGTCGATATAGAAGGCGCCGAAACGCTCCGGCAGGTTGAAATCGACCTGGGTCGTGCCGCACTGCCATTCGCGCCCGATGGCGTCCCTCAGCGTATATTCGAACTTCGGACCGTAGAACGTGCCCTCGCCTTCGTTGATGCCGGTCTTGATCCGGTTGTCCTCGCGCGCCATCCGCGCCAGCGAGCGCTTCAGGATGTCCTCGGCATGATCCCAACTCTCGTCCGATCCGACGCGTTTTTCCGGCCGCGTCGCCAGCTTGACCACGACCTCTTCGAAGCCGAAGTCCTGATAGACCGACATCATCAGGTCGTTGATCTTCAGGATTTCCGCTTCCAGCTGATCCTCGGTGCAGAAGATATGCGCGTCGTCCTGCGTGAAGCCGCGCACGCGCATCAGCCCGTGCAGCGCGCCGGACGGCTCGTAGCGATGCACGGCGCCGAACTCGGCCATCCGGATCGGCAGTTCCCGATAGGATTTCAGCCCGTGCTTGAAAATCTGGACGTGGCCCGGGCAGTTCATCGGCTTCAGCGCGAAAACGCGCGTGTCCTCCGACTCCTCGTCGGCGCAGGTCACCGCGAACATGTTTTCGCGGTACCAGCCCCAGTGACCCGACGTCTTCCACAACGAGTTGTCGAGCACCTGCGGCGCGTTCACCTCGTCATAGGTATCCTCGATGCGCCTGCGCATATAGGCGAGCAGGTTCTGGAACATCCGCCAGCCCTTGGCGTGCCAGAAGACGACGCCCGGCCCTTCTTCCTGGAAATGGAACAGGTCCATCTCGCGGCCGAGGCGGCGGTGGTCGCGTTTCTCCGCCTCTTCGAGCATGTGCAGATAGTCGTCGAGTTCCTTCTGGTTGGCCCAGGCGGTCCCGTAGATGCGCGTCAGCATCGGCTTGGTCGAATCGCCGCGCCAATAGGCGCCGGCAACCTTCATCAGCTTGAACGCCGAACCGATCCGCCCGGTCGAGTCCATATGCGGACCGCGGCACAGGTCGAACCATTCGCCCTGCTTGTAGATCTTCAGCTCCTGGTCGTCCGGAATGGCGTCGACCAGTTCCACCTTGTAGGCCTCGCCCATGTCGGCGAAGACGTCGCGCGCCTTGTCGCGGCTCCACACTTCCTTGGTGAAGGGCGAATTGCGCTGAATGATCTCGCGCATCTTCTTTTCGATCACCGGCAGGTCTTCCGGCGTGAACGGCCAATCCTCGCGGGTGTCGGGATCGATCCGCTTGAAATCGTAGTAGAAACCGTTCTCGATCACCGGGCCGATCGTCACCTGCGTACCCGGCCACAATTCCTGCACGGCTTCGGCCATCACATGCGCCGCGTCATGGCGGATCAGTTCGAGCGCGCGCGGATCGTCGCGCGTCACGATTTCGATCGCGCCGTCGGCCACCGGATCGGCAAGGTCGCGCAAGTCGCCGTCGAGCGCGATGGCGACCGCTTTCTTCGCCAGCGATTTGGAAATCGATTCCGCGACATCGCGTCCGGACGTGCCGGCGTCGAATTTCTTCACGGAACCATCGGGAAATGTAAGGGAAACGGCGTCAGCCATCGTCAGGTCTCCTTTTCCAGTCCCGCATACGAACGCGGGTGGTGAACAATGCGCGCTATGTAGGCAATGGCTTCGCGCAAGTAAACCCGGGACTATCCGGTGCTTTGCTGTCCGTTTTCCACCTTGGCGACAAACCCGAGCACGTGTTTGGCGATTGCCGCTGCCGGGCCCGGTTCCATGTGGAAATGGTGATGCCCGTCGACGGTGACCGTCGTCAGGTCGCCGATCGCGGTCTCGGCCATCGTCATCGAGGCGGCCGCCCAGTCACGCTTCACCAGCCCATCGCTCGCCCATACGTTCAGGACGGGCACGGAGAGCGCGCGCAAGGCAGCTTCGATCTGGCCGTTGTTCAGCTTGATGGCCGACGGGCTGTAGAGACGTTGATCGCCGCGCAGCAGAAAACCGTCTTCGGTCTTTTCCAATGCGCGCGCGGCGAACCTCTCCGCGATCTTGCGGGTAACGCCGTAGCGTTGCCGGCGCTCGACGAAGTCTTCGACCGAGGAAAAATGCCTTTGCGATCGCGTGGCAATCCGCGCGGTATATCTGAGGCTGTCCCGCAATTGGCTGGACAAAGTCCGCGTCTTCCTGCGGATCCGGCACCAGTCCGTCGAGCGTGACCAGCGACCGGACATGTTCCGGCATCGCCGCCGCCAGGAGGGTTGAAATCATCGCTCCGCGGGAGTGTCCCATGATCGTGCAATCTTTCCAGCCGAGACGGTCGATGACTTTCAGCACCTGCGGAATATCGTCCCAGATCAGATAGGTCGCGTCATCCGAGCGGTGATCGCTCAGCCCATGGCCGGTCAGGTCGAGCGCCACCACGCGGCATCCCTCGAGCATTGGCGCCAGCACCTCGAAGCTCGCGGCATTGTCCAGCCATCCATGCAACGCCAGCACAGGATGTCCGTCCCCCGGCCCCCAGGCCATTCCCGCGACGGTCAGGCCGTCAACGCTCCAGCTCAGCTGTTCCGGGAGAGCTTGGCACTTCCGTCCGATTCATGTTGCCGACAATCTCCGTGATAAGGTGGCGGCGCTAGCAGAAAGCCAAACCATAGGCAACGCGCTGAAAACGGGGCGCCATCGGCACCCCGTTTCAGATCAACGATTTTGGTCCGATAGCTACGCCACCGAGCGCAGGACCGGCGCGTCGCGGTGCTCTCCCGCCTCGCTTTCCACCAGCGCATAATGCAGCGCCCGGATTGCATCGTCCTTCTCGTCCGCATTGACAGTGAACTGCACGTCGACCGGGCGGCCGGATTGCTGCATGGCGATCGGGTCGATCCCGGCCTCATCCAGCGCCGCCGCACCGCGAAACCCGGCGGACACGCCTTCCAGGTTGCGCCCGACCGCCGACACCAGCGCCACCTTGCGCACATGAATGCGCGCCGACGGATAGGCATCCACGATTTCGTCCTCCACGCGCCGCACGGCCTTCAGCGATGCGTCGACATAGTGGGTAATCGTGTTGGCGTTGGAGTTCTTCGAGACGATGCGCACCTTGTGGCGCGTCAGTGCCTTCAGGATCGTTGCGTCGTAACCCTTCACGCCGACCATGTCCTGCTCGAACACCTCCAGCGCCAGCACGTTGAGGCCCGTCACTATTTCCACGCGCGGTTCGCCGCTCAGTTCCGCGTCGATCAGGGTGCCGGGATCGTCCGCGTCGAAGGCATTGGCAACGCGCAGCGGAATACCCGCCTGGCGAAGCGTCTTGGCCGCACGCGGATGGATCGCCTCCATGCCGAGATTCGAAAGTTGGTCGGCGACGTCGAAATTGGTTTGGCCGATCTTGCGCACGACATCGGCGCCGACGATTTTCGGATCGGCGCTTGAGAGATGGAATTCCTTGTGGATCACCGCCTCGCGCGCACCGGTCGCCGCCGCGATCCGCGCAAAGGTGACTTCCGTGTAGCCGCGGTCGAACAGCTTCACCAGCCCTTCCTTGCACTGGGCGTAACCGGTCACGATCGGCAATTCGCGGGCGAGTTCGACATCTGCCAGTGCCTCGGCGATCCGCTCGTCCAGCGTCGGCTGGCTTTCGTCGCGCCAGCCGGTGAGATCGATGAATCGCGCATTGAGGCCGCGCCGCTGCAGCATCAGCGCCGTCGTGTGCGCCGAATGGGCTTCGCCGAGCCCCGACAGCAATTCGCGGATCGTCATCATGTGCTCGTTGAGCTGGAAATGCCCGTAGGAGCAGAGCCGCTGCAGGTCGATCAGGCAGCTGCGCGCGCCCTCGATGCGTTCGCGCAGGAAATCGTCGGCGATCTTGCGGTCCGCCGGATGGCCGAGCAGCCGCTGATGCACGGCGGCCATCTTCTCGGCCGCCTTGTCGAGCGCATCGCTCCAGGCATGATTGCTGTCGGAGGCGGCGAACAGGCCGAAGACGCCCGGCGTCGCCGGTTTTCTTGTCTTCCAGCAGCAGGTTGGTGATGCCGCCATAGGCGGAGACGACGAAGACGCGGTTGTAGAGATCGCCCTCCGCGTTCCGCTTCAGGAAAATCGTGTCGATCAGTTCGTCCGAACGGCTCATCGACGTTCCGCCGATTTTTTCGACTGTGTGATTGCTCATGATTTTGTTCGGCACGCCGTTCGGCGCGCCGCCTTTTGTTTTTCTTGATGGAACCCGGTCAGGCCGCAGCTTCGGCCGGTGCGGCATAGGAACCGTCCGCCTGGTGCACTTCCGTGCCGGTCACCGGCGGATTGAAGCAGCAGGCGAGCACCAGCTCTTCGGTGGCGCGCAGCGTGTGCTTGTCATGCTTGTCCAGCGCATACATCACCCCGGTTTGATCTCGTGCACTTCGCCCGTCGCCAGGTCCTCGATCGAGCCCGCGCCCGATATGCAAAAGACGCTCTCGAAATGGTTCTTGTAATGGAACGTGTGCTCCGAGCCTGGCTCGATGATCGTGATGTGGAAACTGAACCCCATCCCGTCATCGGCGAGCAGCATGCGGATCGACGTCCAGCGCGCATCGGATACCGCGCGTTCGGAGTTCTTCAGTTCATTCATGTCGCGAATGATCATGATAATTCTCCTATTCGGCGGCGATGCGGTTCGGTGAGACCGCCGCCGCGATTGCGTTTTCGAGAATGTCGAGACCGGCGGCGAACTGCTCCGGCGGAATGGTCAGCGGCGCCAGCACCTTGACGACCTCGTCCTCGGCGCCCGACGTTTCGATGATCAGCCCGTTGCGGAAGCACTCCGCGCAGATCGTCGCGGCAAGATCGCCCGAACCGACATCAATGCCGCGCATCATGCCGCGGCCCTTCAGGCGCGAACCGGAGACCTGCATCCGCATCGCATCGAGCCGCTGTTCGAGGTAATCAGCCTTCTCGCGCACGGAGCCGGCGAATTTGCCGTCTGACCAGAATTTCTCCAGCGCCACGCGCGCCGTCACGAAAGCATGGTTGTTGCCGCGGAACGTGCCGTTGTGCTCGGCCGGCTTCCAGATGTCGTGCTCCGGCTTGATGAGCAGCACGGCGAGAGGCAGCCCCATTCCCGACAGCGACTTGGCGAGCGGGATCAGATCGGGCTCGATGCCGAACTCATCGAAAGAGAAGAAGCCGCCGGTCCGGCCGATCCCGGCCTGGATCTCGTCGACGATCAGCAGCGCGCCATGCTTTCTGGCGAGACGCGCGATGCCCTGCATCCATTCCTTGGAGGCGGCGTTGAGACCGCCTTCGCCCTGCACCGGCTCGACGATGAAGGCGGCGGGCGCGTCGATAGCCGCTCGACGGGTTGTCGAGCAGGATCTCGATCTGCGCCAGCGTATCGGCGTCAGGGCCGAAAGCGCCCTCATACGGCATCCGCGCAATATCGCCGAGCGACGCGCCGCCGGCGCCGTCGCGTTTCGACTCATTGCCTGTTGCGGCTGAGCGCGCCCATCGTCATGCCGTGAAAGCCGTTGGTGAAGGCGATGATCGTCTGCGCGGCCGGTCACCTTGCGCGCCAGCTTCATCGCGGCTTCGACGGCGTTGGTGCCGGTCGGGCCGGTGAACATGATCTTGTGGTCCATTCCGCGCGGCTCGAGAATCAGCCGCTCGAACGTCTCGATGAAGGCGGCCTTCGCCTCGGTCTGCATGTCGAGACCGTGTGTTACGCCGTCACTGGCGATGTAGTCGATCAGCGCCGCCTTCATGTCCGGGTCGTTATGCCCGTAATTGAGCGACGAGCAGCCGGCCAGGAAATCGATATAGCTGCGGCCGTCGACGTCGGTTAGCGTCGCATTTGTCGCGGATTTGAAGGTTGTCGGGAAGCTGCGGCAATAGCTGCGGGCTTCCGATTCCCGGCGTTCGAACACGTCGGGGCCTGCCGTTGTCACGGTGGTCATGGGAACCTCTGGGGTTGGGATGTCTCGGTGGTCGGACGACGGAGGCCGTCAGGCGGCTACGCTCTTGGCTGCGCCGAAATCGCCGATCGTCACCATGTATTCGGTGGCGTGATTGCCATCGAAGTGGTCGTCGCGGGTGTAATGCGCTTCATGGTCGAGCGGCGCGTCCATGCGATCCGCGAATGCGCGGAACAGCGCCCAGCTCGCCTCGTTGTCCCTGGTGATCGTCGTCTTCAGTTTCGTCACGCCTGCGCAGCAGTCGCGAGAAACGATATCCTGCAGCATCTTCTTCGCCACGCCCATGCCGCGCGCCTTTTCGGCGACCGCGACCTGCCAAACGAAAAGGGTGTCGGGCTCTGTCGGCAGGATATACGCGGAAATCCAACCTGCGATCTCGCCGTCGATCTCGGCCACCACGCAGGTGTCGGCAAAATGATCGCATTGCAGCAGGTTGCAATACATCGAATTGTCGTCGAGCGGTCCGCAATCGCGAATGAGTTGCCAGATGTCGGAACCATCTTCGCGTTGCGGACTTCGGAGTGTCAGTTTCGATGCCGCGCGGTCCCGGTCCGCGCCGCCGATGATGTCGATCTGCATGGAGTTTCCTCTCTCTTCTTTTGGCAGCCGAACAATATGGTCTGATCTGAAAGTTTCAACAGCGAAATAGTGATTATTTTCGCAGGATGTAATTAACCATTGTTTTTCAATGGCTTATAAGATATAAATAATGCCGAAGGTTTCAGGATGCCAAAATTTGTTTCGGATTATGAAGCTTTTGCAACGAATCGGCGTTTAAGATAATTCGCTATTCGAAGAATCGGATTGCCCCCGTCCTTTGATTCCGCCATGATCGCCGGATTGCAGCGTGTGAAGACGAAGACATGGAAGACCGCGCCGTTAGTTGCCTGATCGCCCTGCGCCGTGTTTTGAGCGCCGCCGATCACAATGTCCGTGCCGTTGCCAAGGCGACGGGGCTGAGCGTCCAGCAACTGATCGTCCTGCAGATTATCGAGGACACCACCGAAATCACGCCGATGATGATCGCTCGCCGCGCCGGCGTCGCGCCGGCCACCGCGACGGCGTTGATCGAAAAGCTGGCACAGATGGACTATGTGTCGCGCCGGCGTAGCGAAAGCGACCGGCGCAAATACTGGGTTTCGCTGACCGAGGCCGGCATGGCGGCGCTGCACTCGGCGCCAGACCCCCTGCACCGGAAGTTTTCCGAGGAATTCGCCCGCATTCCCGACTATGAGCAGGCGATGATCCTGGCGGCGCTCGAACGGGTCGCCAATCTCGTCTCGGCACCCGGCGAAATGCCCAGGTCCGGCCACCCGCATGTGCTGGAAATGACGAAAGTGATCGACGCGAAAAAGGAAACGGCTTGACGCCGCGCCGGTCGGATTGTCAGCGGCGCCAGTTTTTTGCGGTTGGCAGGTCGCCCGACACGTCGACATGCGCGACGCCTGGCTCGCGCAAATCCTTGTCCGAAAATCGCAGATCGAGCACACGGCCATCCTCGGTGAACAATTGAACGTCGGACCGTCCGAACAACGCCTGCAACGCGACAGACTCCAGCTTGATCTCGCCGGAAGCCGTTATGTCGCCCAATTTTCGGGAATAACCCTCGAAATCATAGGCAACATCGGCGACTTCGACGCCCTTGCATTTGAGCGTGCCATTTCCGGAAATTCCGCCAAGATAACGCATCGGTCAGGTCCTTCTTTCTGCGGCCGCGGTCGAAGAAAGCGATCAGGCTTTCTTCGCCGAACTGAAGATGCGATCCAATGCCGCCTTGGTCTCCGGGGAAAGCACGCGCGAATCTTCGCGTCCCCCCTTGGCGGGATTGCGTTTCTTCGGCGGGTAATTGGGACGCTTGGGCCGTTTAGCCATGACTATCTCTCCTTTCCGACGGGCGGTAGCTCCCCGTCGGCCTACGATGACGATTGCATGTGATGGGAAGAATGCGCCGATCCCGGTGCCTTGGGCACCGCTGCATCGGCGCATCGCGATCAACTCAGGTCGGTGAGATTGTCCGCCGCCATCTTGCCGCTCTTGCGGTCGGCAACGAGTTCGAACTCGACCTTTTGTCCTTCGCGCAACGAACTCATTCCCGCGCGCTCGACCGCGCTGATATGCACGAATGCATCATTGCCGCCATCATCGGGTGCGATAAATCCGAAACCCTTTTGAAGATTGAAGAATTTGACTGTTCCAGTGGTCATGACAGACCTTTCCACAAATATAGAATACTCGACGACAGTATTGCCGACGATAAAATCGAGTTTTCGGGTTTGAAGCAATCGACCTTGGCGAGCAGAACTGCGCGGACGTCTGATTTCTTGCCGTAAATCGACCCTTCGAATATGGGGCCGCGGGGCGAAAAATACAAGGCGAAGCCGAATTGGAATTTTTCGCGGAGTCGCTTGACGAATGCCGCGGTCTTCGACGGCTGCGTCGACATTTTGCAATGTCTGAAATCAGGCCTTGGTGCGGTCGAGAAGACTCGAACTTCCACGGGTTGCCCCACAGCGACCTCAACGCTGCGCGTCTACCAATTCCGCCACGACCGCATGCCAAAGACGAAAGCCGGGAAAACCGGCCCGGCGCACTTAGCAAATCGCATATGCGCGCACAAGCCTGCGTGACAGTTTTTTGACCGTTCGGCCCGCGCTTTCTTCCCGCGCATGCGGGGTTTGCCCGAAAGCCTTGCAACGTGCGCCGCGATGGCCCAAATCTTCGTCATGTCGGACACCATGGCGCGCCCCGCAAAACCCGCCGACCGCGACGCGATCGCGGCGGCAAACCTGTTCTTTCCCGCCGACGGCTCGCCGCCGGTCGAATGGCGGATATCCGACGGCCTGACCGATTACGAGACCGCCGTCGCCGAAATGGAGGCCCGCGCCGCGGCGATCCGCGCGGGCGCGGCGCGCGAACTCGTCTGGCTGGTCGAGCACCCTCCCCTTTATACGGCCGGCACAAGCGCCGATCCGAAGGACCTCGTCGCGCCGGACCGTTTTCCGGTCTTCCAGACGGGACGCGGCGGCGAATACACCTATCACGGCCCCGGCCAGCGCGTGGCTTATGTCATGCTGGATTTGAAGCGCCGCCGCGAGGACGTGCGCGCCTTCGTCGCCGCGCTCGAGGAATGGATCATCCGCACGCTCGACAGTTTCAACGTCAAGGGCGAACGGCGCGAGGACCGTGTCGGCGTCTGGGTCGTCCGGCCGGAAAAACCGTCCACCGTTCCCGGCCAGCCGGCCGAGGACAAGATCGCCGCCATCGGCATCCGACTGCGCAAATGGGTGTCGTTCCACGGCATCGCCATCAATCACGAGCCGGATCTCGCGCATTACGGCGGCATCGTGCCCTGCGGCATCGCCGATCACGGCGTCACCAGCCTGGTCGATCTCGGCCTGCCGGTGACGATGAACGATCTCGATCTCGCCCTGCTCGACGCTTTCCGCGAGGTTTTCGGCCCTGCCTCACCCTAGTAGAAGATCAGCCGCACGCCCCAGATGACGGCGAGCGCGTGAATGGCGGTCACCGCCAGAAGGGCTGCGCCGAGCGCCGCGCGTTCGGGATCGCTCATCGGCACAAGCGCGGTCTTCGGTTTCACGCCGGACGTCGTGGTGATCAGGCTCAGCCCCGCCAGAACCGCGCCGCACAGGATCATCACCCTTGCCGAGAAGCCGACCGCGATGCCGGTAGCCATCATGATGCCGAGCATCAGGAATGCGGTCGCAGCCTGGCCGGCGGCGCCCCGGAAGATCTGGCGCACGACCTGACCGCCGTCGAACTTCCATACCGGCATCAGATTGCCGAGATTGAACAGTGCCGCAATGACGATCGCCTCGTCGAGGAGACCGTCGGAATTCGGGACGAATTCCATGTGCCACCACACCAGCGCGGCCACCGGAAAGGCCGAGAATCCGGCCCCCATCAAAGCCGAAAATCCGATCTCGAAATGCTTGTCGTAAGGCCGTCCGCCAAGCGCGATACCGCCAAGCAGCGGCAGGAAGATCATCCGCGCCTTGGTGTGCCCCATCATCCGGAAAGCCGCCATGTGGCCGAGTTCGTGCAACGCGACCACGATGGTCAGGGTCGCGGCAAGGAAGAACCCCTGCGCATGCAGCCCGAAAAACGGCCACATCGCCAGGGTCGACAGGACGCCCATGCCGACCTGCGTCACCGGATGCTCGAAAATTCCGCCCGGACGGAACTGCCCGGTCTCGGCCCAGCGCTTGAGCTTGAGCGCTTGCCGGCGCAACGCGAAGAAGCGGAACACGAGAAAGGCGATGCCGCGATATCGGTCCGTTTCCTCGATCTCGGCGACGGCCTTGCCGTCCGGCGTCGCGGTGACCGAGACCTTCATCTCGTGATTGTCCCAGAAGCTTTGCGCCAGCGAGGTATCGTTCGTGTAGCGCAGCGTGAACCGCTCGCCCGGCATCTCGTCAATGATTTCGAAATCGCGTTCGATCGGACTGCCGTCGCGGCCCATATGCGCTGTCACCATGCGCCCGGCAGCCGGACCGGTCGCACGGACATCGCTCACCGCGCCGTTCCAGCCAAAATCGCGCCCGAACGGATACAGCGCGTCCCACAGGCGCGACGGCGCGACCCGGGCAACGATCTTGCGGCGAACGGTTCGCCGTCCCACAGGCGCGGACAGGACCAGCCATAGCAGAAGGCAGGTACCGATAAGCAGAAAGGCGACGGGCGGCATGGACGCTCCTGATACGATCGACCGGAATATAGGGCGCACCGCCTTCGCGAAGCGTTTCGCCGGCCGCTAAATCCTCAAACAAGGTTGCGTGGTGGTAAATCGGTCCCAGCCGGCGTGCAGGCGGAGATTACACCACCGCGTGTCGCTTCCGGGTTGAAACCGCTGCCAAATCCTGAAAATGTCCGCCCGGTCAACACGGGAGATCACGCATGAAGACGCGCGCCGCAGTCGCATTCGAAGCCGGCAAACCACTGGAAATCGTCGAAGTCGATCTCGAGGGGCCGAAGGCTGGCGAGGTTCTGGTCGAGATCAAGGCGACCGGCATCTGCCATACCGACGAATTCACGCTGTCCGGCGCCGATCCCGAGGGCCTGTTTCCGGCGATTCTCGGCCATGAGGGCGCGGGCGTCGTCGTCGATGTCGGCCCCGGCGTCACCACGGTGAAGAAGGGCGATCACGTCATCCCGCTCTATACGCCGGAATGCCGCGAATGCCCGTCCTGCCTGTCGCGCAAGACCAATCTGTGCACCGCCATCCGCGCCACCCAGGGCCAGGGCCTGATGCCGGACGGCACGTCGCGCTTCTCGCTCGACGGCAAGCCGATCCACCACTACATGGGCTGCTCGACCTTCTCCAATTTCACCGTCCTGCCCGAGATCGCCGTCGCCAAGGTCAATCCCGACGCGCCGTTCGACACGATCTGCTATATCGGCTGCGGCGTGACGACCGGCATCGGCGCGGTCATCAACACGGCCAAGGTCGAGATCGGCGCGACGGCGGCCGTGTTCGGTCTCGGCGGCATCGGCCTCAACGTCATCCAGGGCCTGAAGCTTGCCGGCGCCGACATGATCATCGGCGTCGACATCAACAATTCCAAGAAGGAATGGGGCGAGCGCTTCGGCATGACGCATTTCGTCAATCCGAAGGAAGTCGACAACGTCGTCACCGAGATCGTCAACATGACGAAACGCGGCGCCGACCAGATCGGCGGCGCCGACTACACCTTCGACTGCACCGGCAACACGACGGTGATGCGCCAGGCGCTGGAATGTTCGCATCGCGGCTGGGGTGAATCGATCATCATCGGCGTCGCCGGCGCCGGCCAGGAAATCTCCACCCGTCCGTTCCAGCTGGTCACCGGCCGTTCCTGGAAAGGCACGGCTTTCGGCGGCGCGCGCGGCCGCACCGACGTGCCGAAGATCGTCGAATGGTATGTCGAGGGCAAGATCGAGATCGATCCGATGATCACCCACAAGCTGAAGCTCGAGGAGATCAACAAGGGCTTCGATCTGATGCATGAAGGCAAGTCGATCCGCGCTGTGGTAGAGTTCTAGCCGGGCCGGGTGGTTCCGGCGCGGCACCGTTTCGGGTCCGCGCCGATATCCGGTAGGAGGAACGGCCATGGCTGGTCATTTCATAGGTAACGTGAACGTTCGATGGCTTTCCAATCCCGGCCCCGACCGGGTGATGGAACTGACCGCGCCGTTTGCCTATGTCGATCCGTCCGGCAAGCACTGGGACGTGCCGTCGGGCGCGAAGATCGACGGCGCATCGATCCCGCAGATATTCTGGACGGCTTTCGGCCCGCCCTTCGTCGGCGATTATCGCCGCGCCTCCGTCGTCCACGACCATTACTGCGTGACGCGCACCGAAACCGACAGGGATACGCATCGCATGTTCCGCGATGCCTGCAGGACCGGCGGCGTCCCGGCGATCAAGGCAAGCGCCATGTATGCCGCGATCAATCTCGGCGGTCCGCACTGGGCCGGTCCGACCATGCCGGAGGCGCTCGGCGCGCCACCGGTCGTCGTTCCGCAGGTCCGCGCGGCAAGCGAGACGGATTTCTTCGATATCCAGAAGTGGATCGAGGAAACCAATCCGACGCTGGACGAAATCGACGCCCGCATCGAACAGGCCGGGCCGCTCATCGCCATCCCGGCATCATGAGGTGCCGCGCGCCGGAACCGCCGTCCCCAACACCGAGGAATTGGATCACAAGATGCTGTTCAGACCGACCACCGCGGGAAGCCTGCCGAAACCCGGCTGGCTCGCCGAGACCGAGAAACTCTGGCCGAAATGGAAGCTCGAGGGCGCCGAGCTCGATCAGGCCAAGCGCGACGCCGCACTAATCTGGATTAAGTTGCAGGAAGACGCCGGCATCGAGATCGTCAATGACGGCGAGCAGTTCCGCACCCATTTCGTGCACGGTTTCCTCGAAACCGTCCAGGGCATCGACTGGGACCTGAAAACCAGGATGGGGATCCGCAACAACCGCTACGTGGTCGATGTCCCGACCGTCACCGGACCATTGAAGCGAAGCCGGCCCGTGCATCGCGACGAGGCCGCGTTCTGCCGGGCGCACACGAAAAAGGGGCTGAAATTCACACTGCCCGGCCCAATGACGATCTGCGACACGCTCGCCGATGGACATTTCGGCAAGCGCGCCGACATGGCGATGGCGTTTGCCGAAATCCTCAACGAAGAGGCGCTGGAACTCGAGGCCGTCGGCGTCGACACGATCCAGTTCGACGAACCGGCCTTCAACGTCTTCATGGACGACGTCAAGGAATGGGGCGTCGCGGCACTGGAACGCGCCGCCCGGGGACTGAAATGCACCACCGCGGTCCATATTTGCTACGGCTACGGCATCGACGCCAACATAAAGTGGAAGGAGACGCTCGGCAGCGAATGGCGCCAATACGAGGAGATCTTCCCGCCGCTCAACGCCTCGAATATCCAGCAGGTCTCGCTCGAATGCGCCAATTCCCATGTGCCGATATCACTGATCGGGCTGTTGCCGGACAAGGACCTTCTGGTCGGCTGCATCGATGTCGCCACCAACGAGATCGAGACGCCGGAAGCCGTCGCCGCCACCATCGAGGAAGCGATGAAATACGCCGACAAGGAGCGGATCTATCCCTGCACCAATTGCGGCATGGCGCCGCTCTCGCGTCAGGTGGCGGCCGCCAAGCTGGAAGCGCTCGGCGCCGGCGCCGCGCTTGCCCGAGCGCGCCATTCGTGATCGGAACGCCAGCCGACAGCCAATGAGTGAAGTGTCAGCCCCGGTCATCTACGTCGACGCCGACGCGTGCCCGGTCAAGGAGGAGGTCGTGAAGGTCGGCGAACGCCACGGGCTCGTCGTCACCTTTGTTGCCAATGGCGGGCTGCGCCCGTCGCGCGATCCGATGATTCGCCATGTCGTCGTGCCGAAATCCGCCGATGCCGCCGACGACTGGATCGCCGAGCGCGCGAGATCCGGAGATATCGTCGTCACGCAGGATATTCCGCTGGCCGCCCGTTGCGTCGAAAAGGGCGCGCATGTACTTGGGAACAGCGGCCGCGAACACACGCCGGAAACCATCGGCATGGCCGTCGCGATGCGCGACTTCAAGCAGCACCTGCGCGAGACCGGCGAGGATCGCGGCTTCAACCGGGCCTTTTCGCGCGACGACCGTTCCGCCTTCCTTCAGGCTCTGGACCGTGTCTGCCGCCGCGCGATGAAACCGTCACAGGAATGAACCAGGACAGATTGATGAAAACGATTTCCCGATCAAAGGCCTTCGGCGGCATCCAGGGCGTCTACGCGCATGACGCCGCGACGACGGCCTGCGAGATGACCTTTGCCGTCTTCGTTCCGCCGCAGGCCGAAACCGCGCCCTGCCCGGTTGTCTGGTACCTTTCCGGGCTGACCTGTACGCACCAGAACGTCATGGACAAGGGCGAATACCGCCGTGCCGCAGCAGAACTCGGCCTCGTCGTCGTCTGCCCGGACACCAGCCCGCGCGGCGGCGACATCCATGACGAGAAGGACAATTGGCAGATCGGCACCGGCGCCGGCTTCTATGTCGACGCGACGCAAGCCCCCTGGGCGAAGAACTACCGGATGTATTCCTACATCACCGACGAACTGCCGCGCCTCGTTGCCGGCGAGTTCCCGGTCGACATGGACCGGCAGGCGATCTTCGGCCATTCGATGGGCGGGCACGGCGCGCTCACCATCGCGCTCAACAATCCCGACCGCTTCCGCAGCTGCTCCGCTTTCGCGCCGATCGTCGCGCCATCGAAGGCCGACTGGGCGAAAAACGCCTTCGAGCAGTATCTCGGCGCCGATCCGGCGGCATGGCGCGCCCATGACGCCTGCATGCTGGTCGAGGACGGCAAGCGTTTCGACGAGTTCCTGATCGACCAGGGCGATGCCGACCAGTTCCTGGAAAGCGGCCTCATGCCGCATCTCTTCGAGGACGCATGCCGCAAATCGGGCATTCCCCTGACGCTGCGCATGCAGCCCGGCTACGATCATTCCTATAACTTCATCTCCACCTGCATGGAGGATCACCTGCGCTGGCATGCCGAACGGCTTGGCGCAAAAACCGGATAACGGGACCATTATGACCGAAACCAACATCTTCACGAACGCGCCTGACACAGACACACTCGGCGGACGCCTGTCGCGTGCCCGCGATTCCAGCGGCATGACGGCAGCGCAGTTCGCGCGCCGCCTCGGCGTCAAGACCGCCACCGTCCAGGCATGGGAAAGCGACCGCTCGGAGCCGCGCGCCAACCGGCTTTCGATGATCGCCGGCATCCTCAACGTATCGACGCCCTGGTTGCTTCATGGCGTCGGCGAAGCCCCGACTGACGATCCGCGCAACGACGCCATCAACATCCTGCGCGGCCAGTTCGAAAAAGTGCGCCGGCTTCACGAGGAAACCGGCGCGACCCTGAGCCGTATCGAAGACGAATTGCTGCGCCTGCAGCGGCGGCCCGATACACTAGGCGACCTTGTCGAGGAGCGTCTGCAGCGCCGGATGGATTTGCGGCGATTCCTTCTTCAGGAAGGCCAGCAGTTCTTTTTCGTTGTCGTGCAACGCACCGTCCCGGCCGATGCGGTCGGCCAGCCACGCAGCTTCGCCGGCATCGATCTTTTCGCTTGAAGCGCGCTGGCGCGCCTTTTCGGCGTTGCGGTCGCCGTAATAGGCTTCCGAACCGGTTTCCGCCCGCACGGCGTCCATGTGGGCGCTCAGGCTGCCGGCGAACATCCGCGAAAAGAACCCGCCGAGATTGACCGACGTGTCGCCAAGCCATTCCTCGCGCCGCAGCGCCTCCTCGCGGCTCGGCGCCGCGTAGCCCGACGCGGCCATCAGAGAACAGGCAATCGCCTTGGTGAAGAGTTCGGTCCACGAAAGGTGGTTTTCGGCTTCGCTGGTGCGATCGTTGATCTCGAACAGCACCTCGGCTTCCTCGCGGGTAATCGCGACACTGCCATGACCGCCGGACGCATAAAGGATGCGCCGCAGCAGTTCGACCTCGACTTCGCCGATGACGCCTGGCGTCAGCGTCCGATTGCGCGCGATGATGCCCTTGCCCTCGACGACGGCGAGCGCGACCTGGTTCAGCGCGAACGCGGCGAGATGCGCCGGCACGCTGTTGGCGCGCTCCATCGCTTTTATCAGCAGTTCCAGTTCGGTGCGATGATCGACGACGCCGTCCTTGGAGACCGCCTCGATCAGCCATTCGGCGTTCGCCTCGGAAATGTAACCGCGCGGCGCTTCCTGCTCGACCAGATAATCCGCGATTGCCTCGACGAAGAATTCGCGCCAGCTTTCCGGCTTGTCCGTCACGAGGTGATCGAGCGCGAACACGTCGCGCGCTTCCTCACGGTTGACGATGCCGTCGCGATAGACCTCGCGGCGCAAGTGAAGAACGTCCGCGTCGGTGATCGACTTTTTCGCGATCAGCTGTGCGATCGGCAGTACATGCTCGTAATTATCCATAGCCTGTCCCCTGTATCTTGAATCAGACCCCAATTTCGAAAAGGGTACACGCTTCGCTTTGACATTTGGCTAAATGCCATGGTTAAGCAGGACTTGGCGCAACTGGTTAAGAAAGACCTCGTCATATGCTGTCCGGCGCGGATTTCAACCGGCTTTCCGAAGCCTACAACCAGGCCCTCGAACTGGAGAAATCCGGCGCAAGCGAACAAGCGGCCGAACTCTACCGCGCCTGCCTCGAAATCGATCCTGAAGATCGCTGCGGCGCCTCGGTGCGGCTCGCATCGATGGGCCTTGGCGACGAGCCGCAAAAGGCGCCCGACGCCTATGTGGCAACATTGTTCGACCAACATGCCGAGGTCTTCGACGACATCCTGACCGGCGATCTCGGATACGCTGTGCCGATGCAATTGGCCGAAATCCTGTCGGCCATACCCGACCCGCATTTTTCCCGCATGCTCGATCTCGGCTGCGGCACCGGGCTGTCCGGCATGATGCTCGCTGAATTGTGCGATCACGCGACCGGCGTCGACATCTCCGAAAAGATGGTCGACATGGCCGACGAGCGCGCCTGCTACGATGGGCTCTTCGTCAATGAAGCGGTGCATTTCCTCGACGAATGGCAGAAAGCCCGGCAGGCGGAAGAAGGCGACGATTACGCCCCCTTCGACCTCGTCGTCGCCACCGACGTGCTGCCCTATGTCGGCGCGCTCGAACCGCTGTTTGCCGGCGTCGCCGCCAACACCGGCCCCGGCGCCTGTTTCGCGTTTTCTTCCGAGACGATGACAGACGGGGAATTGGCCGGAAAGCCTTGGCGGGTAACGCCGAACCAGCGCTTCGCGCATAGCGCGCGCTATCTGAAGAAATTGCTGGCGCAACACGGTTTCAACCGGATCACCACATTCGAGCCGATCACGGTACGCATGGAACAGGGCCAACCGATCCCGGGTTGGCTCGTCGTCGCCTGGAAAGACTAGACGTCCTTGACGCCGCAAATCATCTCGCGCTTGCCCGCATGGCCGGGACGCTTTTCAACCATGAAACCGGCGGCCTGAAGATTGCGTCGCACCCAGCCCGCCGCCGTGTAACTGGCGAATGTCCCGCCGGGCGGCGTCCTGTCGAAAATCGCCTGCATCAGGTCTGCCGACCACATCTCCGGATTTTTCGCCGGCGCGAAGCCGTCGAGATACCACGCATCCGCCTTGCCGTTCCAGTTCCTCACGCCGTTGAGCGCATCGCCGGCGACGACTGTCAGTCCGGTCTGCCCGTCCATGGCCCACCGGGCCGGTTCGTCCGCAAGTGCCGGCCATTTTTCGAGCAGAAGTTCCGCCGGTTCTGCCAGTTCGGGCCAACGGGACAAGGCGCGCCGGATCGCGGCATCCTCCATTGGATAAGCCTCGAAGGATACGAAATCGAGCACATGGTCCGGTCCGCGGCATTCACGCCACGTCCGCCATGTCTCGAGGAAGTTAAGCCCGGTGCCGAAGCCGAGTTCGCCGATCGTGAAATTTCCGGCATCATTCCAGCGCTCCGGCAGCCTGTTTCCGCCCATGAACACGTGGTGGCATTCCGCCCGTCCGTCGGCGCGCGAATAAAAATGGTCGCCAAACCGCTCCGAAAACGGCATATCGCCCTCGAGCCAGGATAATTGGTCCCGTTTCAGTTCAGCCATCACAATGCAGCCCATCAGCGCCAAAGCGGCAGAAAATTCCCACGACCTCGCCGTGATCGGCGGCGGGATCACCGGCCTTTGGACTGCATTCTTCGCGGCACGGCAAGGCCTGTCGGTCGTCCTGGTTGAAAAACGCGGCCTCGGCGCCGGCGCAAGCGGCGGCGTCATGGGCGCGCTCATGCCGCATCAGCCGACCGGCTGGGACGGCAAGAAACAGTTCCAGCTCGACGGCTTGCTGGCGTTGGAAGAAGAAATCGCGGAACTGGAGGATTTCACCGGTCTTTCGGCCGGCTACCGGCGCTGCGGCCGCCTGATGCCGATCCGCGTCGCCCACAAGCGCCCCTTTGCGGAAAACTGGGCAAAGGCTTCCGAAACGAACTGGCCGCATCCCTTCCGTTGGCGCGTTCTCGACCAGACGCCGGTTCCGGACTGGCTGCCATCGGACGCTATGCCGTTCGGCGCGAATTACGACGATCTGTCCGCCCGCGCCGATCCGCGCAAACTCCTTGCCGCGCTCACCGAAGGTCTCCGGCGCCATTCCGTCGACATCCGCGAAAACACCGCTGTCGAAACACTGGATCCGGACGGAACCGTGCGTCTGGCCGGTGGCGACCGGATCTCCGCTGGCCACGTCGTGCTTGCCGCTGGCTGGGAAAGCTTCCCGCTGATCGCCCCGGGAATCGAGCGATCGATTGGCACGGGCGTGAAGGGGCAGGCCGCCCTGCTCCGCCCGGCTCGCCCCGTCGATCCCGCCGCGCCGATCCTCTACGATGAGGGCGTCTACGTGATCGCGCATGACAGCGGCGATGTCGCCGTCGGCTCGACCTCGGAGAATTCCTTCGATGATCCCGGATCGACCGACGAAAAGCTGGACACCGTGATTGCCGCTGCCACGGCCCTCTCCCCGGCGCTCGAAGGCGCCGTGACGATCGAACGCTGGGCTGGCATCCGTCCCAAGGCGGCAGGCCGCGATCCTCTCGTCGGCCCGCTTCCGGGTTTCCGGAACACGTTCCTTGCGACCGGCGGCTTCAAGATCGGCTTCGGCATCGCGCATCTGATGGCCAGGGCGGTGCTGGCGCAGATCACCGGCGGCAATCCGGCTTTCCTGCCCGAGAGCTTTCGTCCGGAAACGCGCCTCCGGAGCACGGAAATTACCTAATTCTGCGCATGAAAAAACCGCCGGAAGCATATGCTATCCGGCGGTTTTATCTCTTTCAGCGGGAAGCGTTTACTCGCTTGCTTCCTCGGCCTTTTTCTTCTTCGGAGCGGCCTTCTTTTTCGGCGCCGCCTTCTTCTTCTCGGCCGGCGCCGCAGCCTTCGCCTCATCCTCGTCCTCGGCCATCAGCTCTTCCTTGCTGACGGTCTTGTCGCTGACCGAGACCTGCTCCAGCAGGTGATCGACGGTCTTTTCCTCGAAGATCGGCGCGCGCAGATTGGCGACAGCGTCGGGGTTGTTCTTGAAGAACTCGAAGACTTGCTGTTCCTGGCCCGGATACTGGCGGACCTGGTTCATCACCGCCTGCTGCAACTCCTGCTCGCTGACGGCGATACCGGCCTGTTCGCCGATTTCCGACAGGACCAGCCCGAGACGCACGCGGCGCTCGGCAAGACGCATATATTCCTCGCGCGCTTCGTCCTCGGTCGTGTCCTCGTCCTCGAAGGTCTTGCCCGCCTGCTCGAGTTCGCCGGTGATCTGGGCCCAGATGTTGTTGAACTCGGCATCGACCAGCTTCGACGGCGTCTCGATCTTGTATGCTTCGTCAAGCGCGTCGAGAATCTGGCGCTTCACCTTCTGGCGGGTGACCGAGCCGTACTGGCTTTCGATCTGCTCGCGGACGACTTCGCGCAGGCGGTCGGCGCTTTCCACGCCGAGTTTCGTCGCCAGTTCGTCGTCGATGACGATCTCGCCGGCGCTCGCCACTTCCTTGACGGTCACGTCGAAGGTGGCTTCCTTGCCGGCCAGATGCGCCGCGCCGTAATCCTCGGGGAACGTCACCTTGATCTGCTTTTCGTCGCCGGCCTTTACGCCGACCAGTTGCTCTTCGAAGCCCGGGATGAACTGGCCCGAGCCGAGCACGAGATTGGCGTCGGTATCGGTGCCGCCCTCGAAGGCCTCGCCGTCGACCTTGCCGGTATAATCCATCGTCACGCGGTCGCCGTTCTCGGCCTTGCCCTTCTTGGGCTCATAGGTCGCCGCCGACTGGGCGATGCGCTTGACCTGCTCCTCGACTTCCGCTTCCGGGATGTCGACGACTTCACGCGTCACCTTGATCGACGAGAAATCCTTGATCTCGATCGGCGGAATGACTTCGTATTTCAGCGAGAATTCGAAATCCGCGTCGCCGGAAAGAACCTTTTCGGCTTCCTTCTCGTCCTCGGTCATGTCGATTTCAGGCTGCGTCGCCGATTTCTCGCCACGGTCGGCCAGCACGGAGCGCGGCGTCTCGTTCAGGATCTCGTTGACGATCTCGGCCATGAAGGAACGGCCATACATCTTGCGCAGATGCGCCACCGGCACCTTGCCCGGACGAAACCCCTTGATCTGCACCTTGCCCTTGGCGTCTTCCAGGCGGTCGCCCAGCTTGGACTGAAGATCAGCCTTCGGAACGACGACCTTGATTTCCCGTTTCAGCCCTTCGTTGAGGGTTTCGCTTACCTGCATTGTTCAACCTTCATTCTTCTACTTGCCGCCGACGCCCACATCGCGTGGGCCAAACGGCCTGATTGCCGTGCATGGCGGGATGGTGGTGCGGATAGAGGGAGTCGAACCCCCACGCCTTGCGGCGCTGGAACCTAAATCCAGTGCGTCTACCAGTTCCGCCATATCCGCATTGTCCGAGGACATGACAGAGCATGCCGCTTGATCGGGCGTCTATACCACCGCTTGCGCGCCAATCAATGAAAAAATACCCGAATCCGGCCCTGACGGAAGGACCGGACAGCGCCCGCCGGAGCCGTGCGCGCCTCCTGTCTGACGGCCAGCCGCGGGGCCGACAGGACGGTCTTCAATCGCGGTTCCGCAGCCTCTTCGATTTCGCCTGATTTATAGACACCGCTCAGGAAAACGAATTTATATCATGCGGTTGCTGTTGCCCGTTTTTTCAGCAGGGAGCCCGGCCGCGTCTATTTTGTGCAATGCACAATGCGCATGGGAGCCATGCACATTCATCACTTATCAAATCGCCAGGCCGCGAATATATGCCCGTCGTAACGCAAGAACAAAAACATACGGGATTGAAAAGGAAATCATCATGGGCATCGCTCGCTCTTTCGCCGAATGGCGTCGTTATCGTGCAACCTGCAACGAACTCAGCCGCCTGACCTCGCGTGAACTGAATGACCTCGGCATCAACCGGGGCGACATTCCGTTCGTCGCTCGCAAGGCATCGCGCTCTTAAGCGCTTCCGGTTTCCGCCCGGATCATTCTCCCTCCCTGATCCGGACGGTAAAAGGGGCGCCGCCTATTCCTCCTCCCAAGGCAGGCGCTCCGGAAACAAGACACCCGCTGCTTTCTCCCGCAGCGGGTGTTTTCGTTTCAGGGCGGACGCTGCCCGAATCGGGCCAATGGATCACACTCGCGTATTTTGTGCATTGCACAATTCGCATAGCTGCATTGCAACATCGACACTTATCATATCGCTGCGACTGATTATCTTCGGGTCAGAAACAACAACAACAACGTGCCTACCCAGATACACGAAGTGGATATGACCATGAACATCGCACGTTCCATCACTGAATGGCGCCGCTACCGCGAGACGGTCACCGAACTGAACCGCCTGTCGACCCGCGACCTGAACGATCTCGGGATTGGCCGCGCGGACATCCGGTCGATCGCCCGTCAGGCCGCCCGCGTCTAACGAATACGAATTCCGTCCGGGTCTATCCTCCTCCCAGACACGGACGGTAGAAGGGACGTCGCCTTATCCTCCTCCCAAGGTTGGCGTTCCGGAAACGAGACACCCGCTGCACCTCCTCCCGCAGCGGGTGTTTTCATTTCTTGAAGCGTCGACACCGACGCGTTATCTCCCCTCCATGACATTGCGTCCCATTCACATCATCGGCGGCGGCCTTGCCGGTTCCGAAGCCGCCTGGCAGGTCGCGAATCGCGGTGTGCCGGTGATCCTGCACGAGATGCGCGGCGTGCGCGGCACCGATGCGCACAAGACCGACGGCCTTGCCGAACTCGTCTGCTCCAATTCCTTCCGCTCCGATGACTCCGACCTCAACGCCGTCGGCCTGATCCATGCCGAAATGCGCATGGCCGGCTCGCTGATCATGCGCGCCGCCGACGCCCACCAGGTCCCGGCGGGCGGCGCGCTCGCCGTCGACCGGGATGGCTTCTCCGACGCCGTGACCGAGGCCGTCGAAGCTCATCCGCTGATCACGATCGTCCGCGAGGAAGTCGACGGTCTGCCGCCGCAGGACTGGGATCTGGCGATCATCGCCACCGGCCCGCTCACCGCCCCGGCGCTTGCCGACGCCATCGCCCGCGAGACCGGCTCGGACGCGCTTGCCTTCTTCGACGCCATCGCCCCGATCGTCCATTTCGACACGATCGACATGGACGTCGCCTGGTTCCAGTCGCGCTACGACAAGCCCGGCCCCGGCGGTACCGGCAAGGACTACATCAACTGCCCGATGAACAGGGAGCAGTACGAGGCCTTCGTCGATGCGCTGATCGCCGGCGACAAGACCGAGTTCAAGCAGTGGGAAGGCACGCCCTATTTCGACGGCTGCCTGCCGATCGAGATCATGGCCGAGCGCGGCCGCGAGACGCTGCGCCACGGGCCGATGAAACCGGTCGGTCTGACCGACGCCCACAAGCCTGACGAAAAGCCCTATGCAGTCGTCCAGCTGCGCCAGGACAACGCGCTCGGCACGCTCTACAACATGGTCGGCTTCCAGACGAAGCTGCGCTACGGCGCGCAAGGCGAGATCTTCCGCATGATCCCGGGGCTTGAGAACATGCCGAATTCGCGCGTCTCGGCGGCCTGCACCGCAACACCTATCTGAATTCGCCGGTCCTGCTCGGCGAAGACCTGCAGCTGAAAAGCAGGCCGGGCCTTCGCTTCGCAGGCCAGATCACCGGCTGCGAGGGCTATGTCGAGTCGGCCGCCATCGGGCTGCTGGCCGGGCGTTTCGCCGCCGCGGACCGTCTCGGCGAACCGGTTTCCCTGCCGCCCAGGACGACCGCCTTCGGCGCACTGCTCAACCATATCACCGGCGGACACATCGTCTCCGAGGACGAGGCGAAGCGCTCCTTCCAGCCGATGAACGTCAATTTCGGCCTGTTCCCGCCGCTCGAGGACGGCGCCATGAAAAAGCCGGAAGGCCATGAGGGCCGCTGGCGCGGCAAGGACAAGGCGGCAGCCAAGAAACGCGCAACGACCGCCCGCGCCAAACGCGACGCGGCGGCATGGCTTGGCAAGGCGGCGGCTGTCGCGGCGGAATAATCCACCGTTTTCTTCGCGCATACCCGCATCCTGCCGTTTTATCTCCCGCGCCCCCGACCCATATACTGTGGCATGGGAGACAATACGGGACATGTTATCCGCCGGCGTCAGCGCCAGCACTTTCGCATCGCCAAGGCGCTCAGCACGGCACCGAAGGTTCAGTACGGCGCCCTGCCATGGAAATGCGTCAATGGCACGCTCGAGGTCATGCTCCTGACCAGCCGCGACACCGGGCGCTGGGTGATCCCGAAGGGCTGGCCGCATGAGGACATGTCGCCGGCGCGTTCCGCCGCGCAGGAAGCCTGGGAGGAAGCGGGGATCACCGGCGCGATCACCAAGAAACCGGTCGGCCGCTATCATTATCTCAAGGTTCTCGACGACGAGGACGCTGTCGAATGCGTCGTCCATGTCCATGCCATGGAAGTTGGCGAACAGCTGTCCGACTGGCCCGAAAAGGCGCAACGCAAGACCCGCTGGTTCCTGCGTCCCGAAGCCGCCGATCTGGTCGATGAATCGGAGCTGCGCCGGATCATCCAGACCTTCGCACCCTGAGGCGAAGCGAAGGCGCGACGCGCCCGGCTCACGATAATACATCGTTATTTGCCGCGAATCGCCCCATATGAAGCAAATGCCGTCCGAAAAGAAGAAACCGTCGATCCTCAAACGCGCCACGGAAGTGCTCAACATTTCCGCGCTGATGACGATTCCGCCGCGCGTCCAGTATGGCGCCCTGCCCTGGCGCATGACCGATGGCACACTCGAAGTCATGCTGCTGACGAGCCGCGGCACCGGTCGTTGGGTCATTCCGAAGGGCTGGCCGCACGACTCCTTTTCGTCGGCCTATTCGGCGGCTCAGGAGGCCTGGGAGGAAGCCGGCATCAAGGGGCCGATCACCAGCGAGCCGGTCGGATCCTATCATTACGGAAAAGTCCGCGACGAAGGCGGCGCGGTCAACTGCGTAGTCTACGTGCATGCGCTGGAAGTTTCCGAACAGTTCGAGGACTGGCCGGAAAAAGGCCAGCGCGAGCTGAAATGGTTCGCGCGCGATGCCGCCGCCGATGCTGTCGACGAGCCCGAGCTGCGCGACCTGATCCTCTCCTTCGTGCCGCTGCTGCCGTATTCATGACGTGGCGGCAATTTTCTGGGTATGAACGGCAATCCGGGGCGGGCTTTACCGCCGTGTCGATTGTGGAGACTGTCATCGCACTGTTACATCGGCCGCCAAAGGGGCCGTTTGCATGACCGATACCCGCATCCCGCGCAGAAAAGAGACACTCGACAAGGACCTCGACAAGATCGTCCGCATGCAGGAAGCGGCCGGTCACGTCTCGCGCGGCTTCGCCGGGCCGGGGTTGGGGCTTCTTTTTATCGCCGCCGCTGCGCTGTTCGCCGCCGTCTATGTAGCCGGCGGACAGAACAGCGCCCTGATCATCATCGCGGCCATGCTCGGCGGCTACATGGCGCTCAATATCGGCGCGAACGATGTCGCCAACAATGTCGGCCCCGCGGTTGGCTCCAAAGCCCTGTCGATGCTCGGTGCTCTGGTCATCGCCGCGGTATTCGAAAGTGCGGGCGCGCTGATCGCCGGCGGCGACGTGGTCGGCACCATTTCCAAGGGCATTATCGATCCGGCAACCGTGGCGGATACCAGCGTCTTCATCTGGGCGATGATGGCCGCCCTCATCTCGTCGGCCCTCTGGGTCAACCTGGCGACCGTACTCGGCGCGCCGGTCTCGACCACCCACTCCGTCGTCGGCGGTGTCATGGGCGCCGGAATTGCCGCGGCCGGCTTTTCCGCCGTCAACTGGTCCACCATGGGCGCGATTGCCGCGAGCTGGGTCATTTCGCCGGTTCTCGGCGGCGTCATCGGCGCCGGTTTCCTCGCCTTCATCAAGATCAAGATCATCTATCAGGACGACAAGATCGCCGCGGCGCGGCGCTGGGTTCCGGTATTGCTGGCCGTCATGGCCGCCGCCTTCTCGGCCTATCTCGCATTGAAGGGCCTGAAGAAGGTGATCCACCTCGACAGCCTCCAGATCCTTGTTATCGGGGTGGTTGCGGGTCTGATCACCTATTTCGTGTCCAAACCGGTCATTCACCGCCAGTCAGAGGGCATGGAGAACCGCAACCAGTCGGTGCGCAAACTGTTCAACGTGCCGCTGATCTGTTCGGCCGCGCTGCTCTCCTTCGCCCATGGCGCAAACGACGTCGCCAATGCGGTCGGTCCGCTCGCGGCTGTCGTCCATACCGCCGAGGCCGGCGAAGTCCTCGCCAAGGTGTCGATCCCCTACTGGGTCATGCTGATCGGCGCCGCCGGCATCTCCTTCGGGCTGTTGCTGTTCGGACCGAAATTGATCCGCATGGTCGGCGAGCAGATCACCAAGCTCAATCCGATGCGCGCCTATTGCGTCGCGCTTTCGGCGGCGGTCACGGTCATCGTCGCCTCCTGGCTCGGCCTGCCGGTGTCGTCGACCCATATCGCCGTCGGCGCGGTCTTCGGCGTCGGGTTCTTTCGTGAATGGTACACGTCGAAATCGCAGCGCCGCCGCGATTACATGACCCGCAAATACAACAGGCGCCGCCCGAATGGCGCCGCCGCCAACACCGTCCCGGCCCCCGCCGCGCCACCGGAGGAGGCCCGCCGCCGCATGCTGGTGCGCCGGGCGCATTTCACGACGATCATCGCCGCCTGGATCATCACGGTGCCCGCGGCGGCCGTTCTGTCGGCGGTCATCTTCATTCTGCTGGATGCGGCCTTCTAGCGCCGCTATACCGCTTTCCATGCGCCCGCTTACGACCATCGCCTTCGACGCCGACGACACGCTCTGGCAAAATGAGCGTTTCTTTCACGACAGCCAGCAGCGTTTCGCCGAACTCCTCGACGCTTTCGCTGATGCCGAAAAAGTCGGACAGGCCCTGACCGCCGCCGAACGCAGGAATATCGGATTCTACGGTTTCGGCGTCAAAGGCTTCACCCTCTCGATGCTGGAAACGGCGACCACGCTTGCCGGAGACGAATTGCCGGCATCGACCGTCCGCGAGATCCTTTCGCTCGGCAAGGCCATGCTGGAGCATCCGGTGGAAATTCTTCCCGGTGTCGTCGACGCGCTGGAGGTGCTCAAGGACGACTACACCCTGATGGTGATCACCAAGGGCGACCTGTTCGATCAGGAGCGCAAGCTTCTCCAGTCCGGCCTGCAGGATCATTTCGACCATGTCGAAATCGTCTCCGACAAGACGCCGGAAATCTATCGCCGCGTGTTCGACCGCCACGGCCAGGGCACGGCGCGCTCGATGATGATCGGCAATTCCCTGAAATCCGACATCCTGCCCGCGCTGGAGGCCGGCAGCTGGGCCGTGCATGTGCCGCACGACCTCACCTGGGCGCTGGAACATGCCGACGAGCCGGAGGATCATCCGCGCTATCGCCGCGCCAGCAATCTCGGCTCGGTTCCCGCCCTGATCGCGGGACTTGGCGATGATTGATCGCTACTCGCCGGGAACGGGCGCGTCTCCGGATGGTGTCAAGCCACTGGCGCCCGGCAGACCCGGCATGCCGGCCTGGTCGGGATGCAGCCGCACATAGTCCGCCTTGAGCTCTTCCGACCCCTTGCGGCTGCCGTCATGGCTCCATCCCGGCGGCATGAACAGGTAACCCATGCGCTGATTGAACGTCAGGCCCGGCTGGAATGCATCGCGCAGCATCGAGATCCACTCGTGGAACGCCACCTTTAACGGATTGAACGTACCGATATTCTTGACGATGCCATAGCGCGGCATGTCTTCCGCGAGCTCCTCCACGAATGAGCCGAACATCCGGTCCCAGATGATCAGCACGCCGGCAAAATTGGCGTCGAGATAACGCGGATTGGTCGCGTGATGGACGCGGTGATGCGACGGCGTGTTGAAGATCAATTCGATTGGCCTCCACATCTTGCCGATCGCTTCGGTATGGATCCAGAACTGGTAGACGAGGTTGAAGCCGAAAGTGAACGCGATCACAGCCGGATGCAGGCCGAGCAGCACAAGCGGCGCCTGAAGAACGAACATGCCGGTAAACAGCCCCGTCCACGACTGCCTGAGCGCCGTCGACAGGTTGTAGTGCTGGCTGGAATGATGATTGACGTGCTCGGCCCATACCCAGCGCACGCGGTGGGCGATGCGGTGGTACCAGTAGTAACGCAGATCATCGAGCAGGAAGGCCGCGACGAACACCCACCAGTGCAGGCCGAGATCGAAGACGCGATACTGCCACACCCACACAAGCGCCGTGTAGGACACGACGCCGAAAACCATGCCGGCAATGACGTTGCCGGTCCCCATCAGCAGCGAGGTGAGCGTGTCGCGCGTCTCGAAACCGGCCTTGTTCTTGGCATGGGTAAGCTTCAGCCAGGCCAGTTCCACCAGCATCGCGAGGATGAAGAACGGGATCGCGAACTGCGTCACGTCGGGAAAGTTCGGGATGACTTGGCCCAGATCCATCACGCTGCTCGCTTGTTGGCAACATTGTCGAGTGTCGAGGCGAACATGTCCGCGACCGTCCTCGCGGTTTCGCTGTCGGCGAAACGCATATGCGCGCGCGGCCAGGTGATGTCGCCTGTATTCAAATCGACACCGCCGTCTTCCGCCGCGCTCGCCACGGCGGCCATTTCGCCGCGATTGACGAAACGGGTGAGGTACTTGCTGCCGACTGCGTGAACCAGGCCGACATGACCGTCGGCCAGTTCAAGAACCGCGTCGCGCCGGTCGCTCGAAAGGATGCACCGGAGCACGTCGACTTCCGGATAATCGATCATGAAGCGGTCAAGCGCGGCATCTGTATCTGCAATCTCGGCAACACGCGACCCGCCGGACAAATGCACGGCAAGCACCACCAGGGCGATTCCTCCGGCGACGACCGCCACGAGAACAGTCAAAGGCAAGCGCGGCTCCTCCCTCGTTTACCGGCGCGACTTTACCAATTTTGACCTTAACGTCAAAGTCAATTGACGCGGATGCAGAGGATGACCAGAGTTGCCTCCCGCAGGAAGACATAATCAGCCCGTCATCGCCCGGCGCAGGAACCGCCAGTGAATGCGTATCGGCGACAGGGTGACGGGATCGAGTGCATGCGCCGTGCCGTTCTTTTCGGCGCGCCGCAGAACCGGCTCGACGACGGCGAGAGGCAGGAAAGCGGGGCGCAGGCGCCTGTCGAGAGGCGCCAGCGCGGCTTCCGCCTTGTCGAGATGCTCACGGCCCAGCGCGGCAAGGATCGACGTCACGCGCGCGAGTGCCCCGCGATCGTCCCCCGCCAGCCAGCCGGCCGCATCCGTTCCGGCGGCCGCGAGAATATCTCCGGGCACATAGACCTGCCCGCGCCGGCGATGCAGCGGCCGCGAGCCGCAGCAGACCGCTGATCCCGTAAGCGACGCCCGCATGTCCTGCCGCCTCGGCGGCTTTCGCGCCTGTGTCCGCATCCAGTATCAGCGCGGAAAGCTGGAACAGCGCCGAGGCCGTTTCGCCGAGATACCCTTCCAGCGACGCACGGTCGGGCATCGGATCGTTGTAGAGATCGAAGATGCGGGCCTCGACGAGATTGGCCAGCGCCTTTGCGGACAGGCCATGCGCTTCCTTCGCGTCGAGCAGCGCCGCGCCGACCGGATGTTGCCGCCCCTCGCCTTCGCGCTCCCCGGTTACGACCTCGCGCCACCATTGCAGCCGTATCTCGCCCGGCATCGGCTCGGAAACCAGATCGCGCACGCGCGCGGTTTCCAGGTTGAACGCATAGAGGGCTGCCAGCGCCGCCCGCCTGTCTTCCGGCGAAAACAGGACGGTCAGGTAGCGCTCGCGGTCGCCTTCGCGCAGAAGGCCCATACAGTGCTGGAAAGGATCAGGGTTCATCGACCGCGATCAGGGCGGCGGCCACCGCCCGGTCCTCGGCGAGAAGGACGTTGTAGGTTCTCACCGCCGATCCCGTGCTCATCGCGTCCGTAACGATACCCTGTTCGCGAAGCGCCGCCTGCAGGTCGGGCGGGACACGCCGGAATTCTCCGCCCATGCCGACGAGCAGGACCTCGATGCCGTCGGCTTCCGCGAATACCCGTGCAAGCGTTTCGGCGGTAACGTCATCGGCATCGGTCGCGTCCCATCCGTGCACGCCGGATGGCAGGCACAGGATCGAGCCGCGATGCGACATGTCGGCAAAACGGAACCCTCCGGCGCCATAGGCATCGATCGGAGGCCGGCCCGGGAAATGCGCCTCGCGGATTTCTATCCCTTTGGCCATCGCGCCCGCGTCAGGAGGTTTCGAGGTCGGCGGCCTTGGTGCCGGACGTCGCCTGTTTCTCGCTGTCGTCGCGGTCAAGCGCGCCGGGACGCAGCCTGAACAGGATCAGCAGCGGCGCGGCGATGAAGATCGACGAATAGGTGCCGACCACGATACCGAAAATCATCGCGGTGACGAAGGATCGCAGCACTTCCCCGCCGAAGAAGAACAGCGCGATCAGCGCCAGTACCGTCGTCAACGAGGTCAGGATCGTGCGCGGCAGCGTCTGGTTCATCGACAGGTCGAGCAGTTCCGGCAACGGCATTTTCTTGTAGCGCCGCAAATTCTCGCGGACGCGGTCATAGACGACCACCGTATCGTTCAGCGAATAGCCGACGATGGTCAGGATCGCCGCGATACTCGACAGGTTGAACTCGAGGCCCGTCACCACATACATGCCGATCGTCAGCAGCACGTCATGCGTGGTCGCGACGATCGCGCCGACGGCGAACTGCCATTCGAACCGCAGCCAGATATAGACCAGGATCGCGAACAGCGCCGCCACCACGGCGATGGTGCCGGCCTGCGCCAGTTCCCCGGACACGGTCGGCCCGACGACTTCCACGCGCCGGAAATCGTAATCGGATTCCAGCTCGCCGCGCACCTTGGTGATGACGGACTGCTCGGCGTTTTCGCCGCCGCCCTGTTCCTCGACGCGGATCAGAACGTTGCGGTCGCCGCCGAAGCCCTGCACCTGGACGTCGCCCAGATTGAGCCCGGAAAGCCGGCTGCGGATATCGCCGATATCGGCTTTTTCGGCCTTGGCCTGAACCTCGATCAGCGAACCGCCCTTGAAGTCGATGCCGAGATTCATGTTGAACACGCCGAACAGGACCATCGAGGCGATCACCGCCACGGCGGAGCCGGTAAACGTGACCCGCCGCAGCCACATGAACGCGATGCGCGTACCATCCGGAACAAAGGTCACCGGCCCGCGCGGCAACTCCTTGGGCTTCTGACGCCGCACCCACACGGCGATCAGCCAGCGGGTAAAGACGAAGGCCGTGAAGACGGTCGTGACGATACCGACGGCGAGCGTCACAGCGAAGCCGCGAATCGGACCGGAGCCGAGATAGAAAAGGATGACCGCGGCGATCAGCGTCGTCAGGTTGGCGTCGACGATCGTCGCCAGCGCGCGCTGGAAGCCGATGTCGATGGACTGGATCACCGAGCGCCCGCTCGCCCGCTCCTCGCGGATGCGCTCGAAGATCAGAACGTTGGAGTCGACCGCCATGCCGATGGTCAGGACGATGCCGGCGATGCCGGGCAGCGTCAGCGTCGCGCCGAGCCCCGACAGCGCCGCCATGATGAGGATCACGTTGGCGGCAAGCGCGATATTGGCGACGAAGCCGAGGAAGCCATAGGCCAGGAACATGAAGCCGACGACGAGCGCCGCGCCGATGATGCCGGCAAACTCGCCGGCGGCGATCGAGTCCGCGCCGAGGCTCGGGCCGACCGTGCGCTCCTCGACGAAGGTCGGCGTCAGCGGCAGCGCGCCCGCCCGCAGCAGGATGGCGAGGTCGTTGGCGCCTTCGACGGTAAAGCTGCCGGAAATCTGTCCGGATCCGCCGAGGATCGGCTCGCGGATGACCGGGGCGGAAATCACGTGATTGTCGAGAACGATCGCGAAGGGCCGGCCGACATTTTCCTGCGTCGCGCGGCCGAAGCGCTGCGCGCCCGTGCCGTCGAAGCGGAAGGAGACGATCGGCTCGTTTGTCCGCTGGTCGAAGCCGGCCTGGGCGTCCTCGAGGTTCTCGCCGGTCACGATCTCGCGCGTTTCGACCAGATAGGGAACCGGCGGATCGTCCTGCGAATAGAGGATTTCGTCGCCCGCGGGCGGGCGGCTCTTCAGCGCATCCTCGACCGACATCGAGGTGTCGACCATCTGGAAGGTCAGCCGCGCCGTCGTGCCGATCAGGTCCTTCAGGCGCTGCGGATCGTTGAGACCCGGCACCTGCACGATGACGCGGTCCGTGCCCTGGCGCTGAATGACCGGCTCTGTCGTACCGAGCTGGTCGATACGTCCGCGGATGACCTCCACGGTCTGGGAGACCGCCTGCGACATGCGGTAGTCGATGCCCTGGTCCGTGATATTCAATTCGAACAGGCCGGGCTCCGGCTCGTCGATCGTCACTTCCTGCAGGACGCCGCCCGAAAGCAGCCCCGCTGAAACCGACTGCGTCAGCGGCTCGAGCGCTTTCTTGGCCTTTTCGATGTCGCCGGCATCGCGAACGCGAACGGTCACCTTCTGGCCCTTGCCGCTAAGGCCCGTGTAACCGATGCCCGCTTCACGCAGAAGCCGGCGAACCTCGTCGCGCACCGATTCAAGCCGGTGTTCGACCAGTTCCTTGCGGTCCAGCTTCAGCTGCAGATGGACACCGCCCTGGAGATCGAGGCCGAGGGCGACCTTGCTGTGCGGCAGAAAACTCGGAAACGATTGCAATGTGGTGTTGGAAAACAGGTTGGGCGCCGCAAACAGGACGCCGACCAGGACCGTCAACCAGATGAGAGCCGTTTTCCAGGGTGAGAAGTAGAGCATGTCGCTTCTGTCCGCCTTCAAAGATTACCCGGCCGGATCGGTCGGTCGGGCCGCACCGCGTCGAGCGTGCGGCCGCACCTGCTACGTCGAATGCGCCATTAAAATGGCGCGCAAGCCTCGACGTGCCTTATTTTTTCGTCGTGTCGTTTGCGGCCACCGGCTCGCCCTTGACCCGCACTTCGGCGATCATCGCGCGCATCACCCGGACCTTGACGTTCTGGGCGATTTCCACTTCCAGTTCGTGATCGTCGACCACCTTCGTGACCTTGCCGACGATGCCGCCGCTGGTCACGACCGTGTCGTTGCGGCGGATCGCCTTGAGCATCTCCTCGCGCTTTTTCATCTGGCCGCGCTGCGGGCGGATGATGAGGAAATACATCACCACGAAAATCAGCAGGAAGGGCAGGATGCTCATGATGACATCAGCGCCGCCGGCGGAACCGCCGGCTGCCTGTGCATAGGCAGGTGTTACAAACATGAAATACTCCGTGGATGCGTGCCGCGGCACGCCTTGAAAATTTGTCGCGAATATAGTCAGCAAAACCCCCAATGCAACCAAAAGCGGGAACTGATTGCGGCCTGGCGCCGCGCAGCCCCCGCGAAGGGAACCGCCATGCCGGATACCACCGCCGTACTGAACGAAAAACTCGACCGGTTGATCGCCGCACTGGAGCGAATGGCGCCGCCCCCGCCACACGCGCCCGACTTTGCGTCAAGCGAGTGTTTCGTCTGGGATGCGGCGGCCGCGGCGCTCGCCCCGGTACCGGTCGTCAACCGCGTCGAGATCGGTCTTATCCGCGGCGTCGACCGGGTTCGCGACATCCTTCTCGACAATACGCGCCGCTTCGCCGACCGCCTCCCGGCCAACAACGTGCTGCTGTGGGGCGCGCGCGGCATGGGCAAGTCGTCGCTCGTCAAGGCCGCTCACGCCACCATCATGGCCGAAAGCGGGCACCTCCCTGAAGCTGATCGAGATCCACCGCGAGGACATCGACGCCCTGCCCCGGCTGATGCACATGCTGAAACCGTCGCAGAGCCGCTTCATCGTCTTTTGCGACGATTTGTCTTTCGACCAGGACGACACCTCCTACAAGTCGCTCAAGGCGGCCCTCGACGGCGGCGTCGAAGGGCGTCCGGACAACGTGATTTTCTACGCCACCTCGAACCGCCGCCACCTGCTGCCGCGCGACATGATCGAAAACGAGCGGTCGACCGCGATCAATCCGTCCGAGGCGGTCGAAGAAAAGGTTTCCCTTTCCGACCGCTTCGGCCTCTGGCTCGGCTTCCACAAATGCAGCCAGGACGAATATCTGGAGATGGTCGAGGGATATGTCGGCCACTACGGGCTCGACATCGATCGCGAGGAATTGCGGCGCGACTGCCTCGAATGGGCGACGACGCGCGGCAGCCGCTCGGGCCGCGTCGCCTGGCAATATGTCAACGATCTCGCGGGCCGGCTCGGAAAGCGGCTGGAGCCGGCGAGGCTAGTCCAGATAGCTGACCGGATTGACCGGCGCCGAGTTCTTGCGCACCTCGAAATGCAGCTGCGGCTGCTTCGCAGACCCGGACATCCCCGACGCCGCGATCTGCTGGCCGCGCTTGACGTCCTGGCCGCGCTTCACATCGATGTCGGATACATGGCCGTAAACGGTCACGATTCCGTCGCTGTGGCGAACGAGAATGGTCTTGCCGAGTTCCTTCAGCCCGTCGCCGGCATAGATCACCACGCCGTTTTCAGCCGCCTTGACCGGCGTGCCCGACGGAACCGAGATGTCGATGCCGTCATTCGGCTTGCCGCCATTGTTGGAGCCGAACGCGCTGATCACGCGCCCCTGAACCGGCCAGCGCATGGCGCTGACGCCGGTGACGTCGGGCGCCTTCGCCGTAACCTGCGTCTCGATCTTGGTAATCGAGTTTTCCGTTGATTTGGCGGCCGGTTTCGGCGGCGTATAGCCGGTGACGTCCTTCGACGTTACCGGCGCGGACTTGACGGTGCTGGTTCTGATCGGATCGACATTCGCGGTCGAGGCGACCCTGGTCGGCTCGGAAGCCGACAGGCCGGGAATGACCAGCGTCTGGCCGATACGCACGGTATCGGAGCTCATGCTGTTGACCCGCTTGATCGAATCCATGCTCGCACCGGTCCGCCGCGAAATCGCGGAGAGCGTGTCGCCGGCAACGACCGTATAGCGCCCGCCATCGGCAGCGACGGCTTCGCGTGCCGCAGGAGCCGAATGCGACGGCTCGTGTTTTCGGCCGCGATTGCGGTGCCGGCGCGCGGTTGAGAGCCGCTGAATTGCGATTTCCGATCGTCGAACTCGCAGCCCGCGTTGCCGGATTGCGGTCGGGCGCCGAAACGCCGACGCTGCGCGAATAGACATAGGTCGGGATCAAGATGCGCTGTCCGGCGGAGACGGACTTCGGATCGGAAATGCCGTTGGCTTCCATGATCGCATTGGCCGGGACGCCGTAGCGCCTGGAGAGATTGTAGATCGTCTCGCCTTCGCGCATCGTCACCTGCGTTCCGCCGGCGGTCGACCAGCCCTCTTTCGAGGTCGTCGATGCCGGGGCCGACTTGTTGCCGAAACGGGACGGCTCGGGAGCGACGGACGCCGTCGTCATCGGCGAGACGTTGGCCGGAGCGCTGGGCGCGGGGCTTGCGGCACGAGCCGCGGCGGCAACAGGCGCTGCAGGGTGCGGGGTCGGCGCCTGCGCGCCCTCCGAGGGGCGCGGAAGCGCGGCGCGCTGCACGGATTGCGGCGCAATGCTGCTGGTGGTCGCCTGGTCGACATTCGGATTGTAGTTTGGCTGTCCGTAGCTGGCCGGGCTCTGCGCCTGCACTTCGGCCTGCTGCGGAATGGCACCGGTGTAGAAACCGTCGGAAAAGCGGATCACGTCCGAGCTGCACCCGGTCACGAGGCCACCAATGGAAAGAATCGTCGCCGCCTTCATAAGGCGCAACATTTTCCGACTTGTGATTTTCATACGCATCACGCCACTCACATCGCTTCGGATCACGGCATGATTAAAGCGCGTTAATGTTACTGCCCGGTTAAGCCGATGTTACGGAAATCGAGTCCGTCCGGCGATTCCACCCGTTTCGGAGCGGTCAAAGGACCGCTGGCAGGCCCCGTTGGATCGGCTGGAAACGCACGGTTCCGATGTCCTCGCGCTCGAAACGGCTGCCGATCTTGGTCATGCGCGCCAGCATCTGCGGCTGGTCGCCGCTGCCAATGGCGCAAATCATCGTGCCGCCGGAGACGAGCAGATCGACGAAATTGCGCGGAATCGTTTCGAAAGCCGCCCAGCTGACGATGCGGTCGAAAGGGCCGTCGCCGGAACCGGTCGATCCATCGGCCTGCGTGGCGACGACATTGCCGATGCCCAGTTGCCGGATCCGGTGATTCGCATCGTGGTGCAGCGTCTTGTAGCGCTCGACCGTGTAGACGCGCTTGGAAAGCTTGGCGAGCACGCAGGTCGAATAGCCGGACCCCGTACCGATCTCCAGAACCCGCTGGTTGCCGTCCAGTTCCAGCGCATGGAATATCCGCGCCTGAAGGTCGATGCCCTCCAGCGTCTCGCCGCAACCGATCGGGATCGTGCGCGGGCCCAACGCCACATGCCGGTACTGGGCGTCGACGAAATTGCCGCGCGGAACAGCCTCGATGGCGCTCATCACCGCCTTGTCGTCGAGACCGGCGGCGCGCATGCGCAAAAGGAATGCCGCAAATCCCTCGAGTTCGCCTTCTGAAACCGTTCGTGGACCCCGAGAGGCGCCTGGCGTCATGCGAGCGCCTCCTCCAGCCGCTGCGAAAGTTCGCGTGCCGTCAGGTCGAGTTTCAGCGGCGTCACGGATATCTGGTTGTTCTGCAGAGCGGCGATATCGCTCTCCTCCGCGGCCTCGATCGGCGAGCGGCCGAAGCGGATCCAGAAATACGGGAAACCGCGTCCGTCGGCGCGCTCTTCCATGTAGAGCCCGTGCAGCAGCTTGCCCTGCCGCGTCACTACCGTGCCCTCGACCGCGTCGATGCCGCAATTCGGGAAATTCACATTGAGGAACGTACCTGGGTCCATGTCCACCGAGATCAGTTTCTTCAAAAGCGCCGGCGCATGCGTCTCCACGACGTCCCACGGAACGACGCGGCGCTGGCCGTCGAAAGTATACGCCTGCGACAGCGCAATGGAACGCACCCCCAGCAGCGTCCCCTCCATCGCGCCGGCGACCGTTCCCGAATAGGTGACGTCATCGGCGAGATTGGCGCCCGAATTCACGCCCGACAGCACGAGGTCCGGCTTTTCCGGCATGACATGCGTCACCGCCATGATGACGCAGTCGGTCGGCGTGCCGCGCAGCGCAAAGCGCTTCTCGGAAATTTCACGCAGCCGCAGCGGATCGTTGATCGTCAGCGAATGGGCAAGCCCGCTCTGGTCGCTCTCGGGCGCGACAACCCAGACATCGTCGGAAAGCGTTGCCGCGATGCGTTCGAGGACCGCAAGGCCCTCGGCATGAATACCGTCGTCATTGGTAATCAGGATGCGCATCGTCTTCCCTTCATTGTCAGCCGCCGACGACCTCCGCGCCACCCATATAGGGTTTCAGCACGTCCGGCACGCGAATCGTCCCGTCGGCATTCTGGTAGTTTTCCATCACCGCGATAAGCGCTCGCCCGACCGCTATGCCCGAACCGTTGAGCGTGTGGACGAAGCGCGTTTCCTTGCTGCCTTCCGGGCGGTAGCGCGTGTTCATGCGCCGCGCCTGGAAATCGCCGCATACCGAGCACGACGAGATCTCGCGATAGGCATTCTGGCCCGGCAGCCAGACCTCGATGTCGTAGGTCTTTTGCGCGCCGAACCCCATGTCGCCGGTGCACAGCACGACGGTGCGGAAATGCAGGCCGAGCTTCTCGAGGATCGTTTCCGCGCATTTCGTCATGCGCTCGTGCTCGTCGATCGAGCTGTCCGCGTCGGTGATCGAAACCAGCTCCACCTTGTAGAACTGGTGCTGGCGCAGATAGCCGCGCGTGTCACGCCCGGCCGAGCCCGCTTCCGAGCGGAAGCACGGCGTCAGCGCGGTATAGCGGCGCGGCAGCGTCGCGATGATCGAGGATTTCCTCGCGCACGAGGTTGGTCAGCGACACTTCGGCGGTCGGGATCAGCCAGTGGCCTTCCCGGGTCTGGAAAAGGTCCTCGGCGAATTTCGGCAATTGCCCGGTGCCGTACATGGCGTCGTCGCGCACCAGCAGCGGCGGGTTGCACTTCCGTGTAGCCGTTCTCCTGCGTGTGCGTATCGAGCATGAACTGGCCGAGCGCCCGCTCGAGCCGCGCCAGTCCGCCGGAGACCACCGTGAAGCGCGATCCCGACAGCTTCGCCGCCGTCTCGAAATCCATCTGGCCGAGCGCCTCGCCGAGTTCGAAATGCTCCTTCGCCTCGAAGTCGAAGGCCGGCTTCTGGCCGCTCATGCGCACTTCGACATTGTCGTTCTCGTCCGCGCCGACCGGCACGTCGTCGAGCGGAACGTTCGGGAGGCGCGACAGCGCGTCGTTCAGCTTCTCGCTCAGTTCGCGCTCGGTGTCCTCGCCCGACTGGATGAACGACTTGATTTCGGCGACCTCGGCCTTCAGCGCCTCGGCTTTGGCCGTATCCTTTGCCGCCATTGCCGCACCGATCTCCTTGGAGGCGGCGTTGCGGCGCGCCTGCGCCTCCTGCAGCTTGGCGATATGCGTGCGGCGCATCTCGTCGAGTTCGATCAGGGCGGCGCTTTCGGGCGCGGCGCCGCGTTTCTTCAGCGCTTCATCCAGCAAATCGGGATTGTCGCGGATCCAACGGATATCGAGCATGGCTCAAGTCCTGTGAGAAAGAGAATCTGGAAAACGGAGGGTCCATCGCCCGAATGCGGGCGACGGTCAAGGGCAGCGCGCGCCGCGCCGCCCTCAGGAGGTTTTGTCGGTTTCTTCCGAAGCTTCGGCCTCGGCGCTTTCCGCTTCGCCTTCGGCCTCGTCGTCTTCCGGCTCGTCTCCGGCCTGCTCGCGCTCGCGCTTCTGCTTTTCGACATAGCGCGCCGAGATGATCGACAACTCGTAAAGCAGGATGGTCGGCACGGCGAGACCGATCTGCGTCAGCGGATCGGGCGGCGTCAGGATCGCGGCGGCGACGAAGGCGAACACGATCGCGTATTTGCGTTTTTCGGCGAGCGCCTCGCTGGAGACGATGCCGGCGCGGGCCAGAAGCGTGATCGCCACCGGCAACTGAAACACCAGCCCGAATGCGAAGATCAGCGTCATGATGAGGCTGAGATATTCCGACACCTTCGGCAGGTGCTGGATCGAGGCGACGCCGTCACCGCCGGTCTGCTCCATCGACAGGAAGAACCACATCGCGCCCGGAATGACCATGAAATAGACCAGCGCCGCACCGAGCAGGAACAGGATCGGGGTCGCGATCAGATAGGGATAGAAGGCCTGGCGCTCGCTGCGGTAAAGCCCGGGCGCGACGAAACGGTAGAGTTGCGACGCGATCACCGGAAACGCCAGCACCATGCCGCCGAAGGCGGCGATCTTGATCCGCGTGAAGAAGAACTCCTGCGGCGCCGTATAGATGAACCGGATCTCGTGCTCCTGCAGGCCGTGCCACTTGACCGCCCACTGGAACGGCACGACCAGGAAATTGAAGATATGCGCGGATACCGCGTAGCAGAGGATGAACGCCACGAAAAACGCGCCGACGCTCCACATCAGGCGGCCGCGCAACTCGATGAGATGCGACATCAGCGGCGCCGCCGATGCCTCCATATCCTCTTCTTCGTTGGCCTTGCTCACGATTTGTCCTCGGCGGCTGGTTTCTTGGCCTTCGCCCTGGCTTTTGGTTTTGCCGCGCTCGCCGTCGCCACGCTCGCCGTCTTGGCAGGCGCTGTCTTGGCAGCGCTTTGCTGTTGTCCTCGCGGCAGCCGGTTTGGCCGGAGCCTTCGGCTTGGCGGCGGCCTTTACCGCTGCGGATTTCGTCGCCGGTGCGGATTTGGCTGATGCCGTCCTGGTCGCGGCGGACTTGGCAGAGGACGACTTGGCAGCCGTTTTCGCCGCCGCGGTTTTCGCGGTCGGCTTCTTGGCGGCGGTCTTTTTGGCGGCAGCGGAGGTGGATTTTGCCGCCGGTTTCTTGGCGGCGGCCTTGGCCGTCTCCTCGGCGGCGTTCATCTTGTCGCCGGCGCCGTCGAGCGCCGTTTCGCTGCTGCTTTTCGGTTTTTCGGGCGCTGGGACCGTCGTCGCCTTCTTCAGCTCGGAACTGATATCCTGGCCGACCTTTCCGAGCGGACTGAGCACATCCTTGATCTGGTTGCGCGGATCGAGGCCGCGCATGTCGTCCGCGATCTTGCGCACGTCATCGAGCTCGGCTTCTTTCAGCGCCTCGTCGAACTGCCGGCGGAAATCGCCGGCCATCTTGCGCAGATTGCTCGTCGTCTTGCCGAAGGTTCGCAGCATCTTCGGCAGATCTTTCGGGCCGACGATAACGATCAGCACGATGGCGATGACGAGCAGTTCACTCCAGCCAAAATCCGGCAGCATGGCAGATGTCCATCCGCGTCACTGCGCGACCGGCAATGCCGGCCGGGCGCGTGTCGCTTGAAAGCGGTTCAGCTTTTCTTCTTGGCGGCGGTGGTGGTGGTGTCGACGGCGTCTTCGGCGCTGTGCTCCACCGTCTTGGTTCCGTCGTCCTTCGCATCCTCGTCCGCAAGACCCTTGCGGAAGCTCTTGATGCCTTTCGCGACATCGCCCATCAGGTCCGGAATCTTGCCGCGCCCAAACAGCAGCAGCACGATCACGAGCACGATGATCCAATGCCAGATACTGAAACTACCCATCGATTACGTCTCCTCAATCCGCGTATTCGCCAACCACTTAGGCGTTTTCGGTCCCAGTTTCAAACAGCATTATGTCCGCGGGACGCACAATTATCGTCACATCCCTAATGTTGGGTGGCAGTTCGTCCGCGCGGATGCGCGCACGCACCGGATCGTCCGTGCCGGGAACCGCCAGAACCAGCGTTTCCGTCGAACCGAGGAAGCGCCGGCTGACGATCCGGCCCGGTATCGCGCCCGGCACCGCCGCGCCGCCGGCGGCGACATCGAGGCCGACCGTGCGCACGGCGACGGTGACGGCGGCGCCTTCGCCGCGGTTCGCACAGGTAACCGCGCCCAGCGGCGTCTCCGCCATCCCGTTGCGGCAAACTGTTGAAAACACGTTCAGCTCGGCGAAAAACCCGGCGACAAAGAGGTTTCGCGGACCGTGATAGATCTCCTGCGCCGTCCCTGCCTGGATGATCTCTCCCTTGTCGAGCAGTGCGATCCTGTCGCCCATGCGCATGGCCTCCTCGGCATCATGCGTCACGACGATCGCGGTGGCGCGCGTTTCGCGCAGGATCGCCAGCGTCTCGGCACGCACGCTGTCCTTCAGCCGCGTGTCGAGGCCGGAAAAAGGCTCGTCCATGAGGATCACGGAAGGCCTCGGCGCAAGTGCGCGTGCGAGCGCCACGCGCTGCTGTTCGCCGCCCGACAGGACATGCGGATAGCTGCGGAGATGATGCTCCAGCCCGACGCGGCGGATCGCCGACAGCGCCTCGCGGTTGGTGTCGGCGGCCGACATGTTGCGCAACCCGAAGCGCACATTGTCGAGGATCGTCATGTGCGGAAACAGCGCGAAATCCTGGAACATCAGCCCGACCGAGCGCTTTTCCGGCGGCGTGAAAATGTTGTCGCCGGCGATCACCCGGCCGTTCATCCTGACCCGGCCCGATGTCTGCGCCTCGAGCCCGGCGGCCAGCCGCAGAAGCGACGTCTTGCCCGATCCCGACGGCCCGAGAAGGCACAGGATCTCGCCCGGATTGGCAACCAGCGAAATGCCCTTCAGCGTGTGCACGTCGCCATAATGAAGATGGATATCCTCAAAGGCGAGTTCCGCGGCAAAGGTGACGCCGGTGCGTGGCAGGGATGAATTCGTGGTCTGAACCATTGGGTACGGTCGAGGGAACGGGACAACGGGCGTTTCACGCCCGCCCCGTCTCAATCATCGCCACCCTTGGGTGTCAACAGACCAAGTTCTTCCAGATCGATGTCGGTCAGCTCGTCTTCTTCCTCGGTCAACTCGTCCGGATCGATATTCGGAAGCGGCATCGAGAAGCTCGACGGCATGCGCGAGGACAACAACCCTGCCCCCTTGAGCTCTTCCATGCCGGGCAGATCGCGAATTTCGGACAGGCCGAAATGGTCGAGGAATTCGAGTGTCGTCCCGTAGGTCACAGGCCGTCCGGGCGTCTTGCGCCGACCGCGCATTTTCACCCATCCGGTCTCCAGCAGCACGTCGATCGTGCCCTTCGAGGTCTCGACGCCGCGAATGTCCTCCATCTCGGCGCGCGTGATCGGCTGGTGGTAGGCGATGATCGCCAGCACTTCCAGCGCGGCGCGCGACAGCTTGCGCTGCTGCACCTCCTCGCGCTGCATCAGGAAGCCGAGGTCGCCCGCCGTCCTGAACGCCCAGCTATTTTCGATCCGCACGAGATTGACGCCGCGCTTGTCGTAGAATTCCTGCAATTCGCTCATCAGCGCGCCGACATCGACACCGTCGGGAAGCCGCGCCGCCAGCGCCTTTTCGCTCACCGGTTCGCTCGACGCGAAGACAAGCGCCTCGGCCATGCGCATGGCCTCGGCCTCCATCAGCCGCAGCGCGGGGTTGTCGCTTTCGATCGAGACGACTGTATCGGTGTCCGGCGACGTGCCCTCGTAGAACTCGTCCAGCGCTTCCGCGCCGCCGCCATTGCCCATTTCGTCCATGCTGTCGGTCATTGTTCCGTCCCCGGGCGGGCCACATCCCGCATGTATAGCGTTGCGAAAGGCGCATCCTGGCGCATCTCCAACACCCGTTCGCGCACCAGTTCGAGACTTGCCGCAAACGTGCTCGCTATCGCCGTCCGCCGCATCTGCGGCGTCGCGATATAAGCGATGATGAAGCTGTCGAGCGCGGTCCAGTCGCTCACGTCGCCGACCAGCTTGCGCAGGATCTCGCGCGCCTCGGTCAGCGACCAGACCGCGCGTTTGGCGATCTCGACGTGATCGATGGCTTCACGCTGGCGCTGCTGCGCATAGGCGGTCAGCAGGTCGTAGAGCGAGGCGTGATACTCGCTTGTCTTTTCGACGATCACCATTTCCGGCATGCCGCGCGCAAAGACGTCGCGTCCGAGCCGGTTGCGGTTGATCAGCCGCGCCGCGGCATCGCGCATCGCTTCCAGCCGCTTCAGCCGGAATTGCAGCAACGCGGCCATTTCCTCGCCGGTCTGCTCGCCCTCGATTTTCGGCTCCGGGATCAGCAGCTTCGATTTCAGGAAGGCGAGCCACGCCGCCATCACGAGATAGTCGGCCGCGAGTTCAAGCCGCAGCGCCCGCGCCTTTTCGATGAAGACGAGATATTGCCGCGCCAGTTCCAGCACCGAAATCTGCGTCAGGTCGACCTTCTGGTTTCGCGCCAGGTGCAGCAGCAGGTCGAGCGGGCCCTCGAAGCCGTCGACATCGACGACCAGCGCCGGTTCGGACGTGGCGCGCTCCGGGCCGTTGTCCTGCCAGACGGCATCCATCGGCACCGCCTTGTTCCTGGCGGCGCCGTTCTCGGCTGCAGTCTGTCGTTCCGTCGCGCTCAATCGCTCCGCTCCTGTTTCGCCGGCATTCTCCTGCCGGCGGACGGTCGCGCCGCGAGTTCAGGCGGCCGCCGTGAAATATCCGTTCAACTCGTCCCGCAGCGCGGCGACTTCAACCGCATCGCCGGGCCTGCCGTCCTGGCGCGAGAGATGCGCCAGCGCCGCTTTCGCCCGCTCTTCCGCCCTGCCGGTCAAAACCGGCGTCCTGGCGGTTACGGCCAGCATCTCGTCCATGACGCCGTTGCAATGTAGGACAACATCGCAGCCCGCGCCAAAGATGCTTTCGGTACGCGTCCCGAAATCCCCAGAAAGTGCGTGCATGGAAACGTCATCGCTCATCAGCAGGCCGTCGAAACCGATCTCGCCGCGAATGATCTCCTCGACCACACGCGGCGATGTCGTCGCCGGCCGGTCCGGATCGAGCGCCGAATAGACGACATGCGCCGTCATCGCCATCGGCATGGCGTTCAGCGCGCGAAACGGCGGGAAATCGTGCGCACGCAGATCCTCCAGCGGCGTATCGACCACCGGCAGCGCCTTGTGGCTGTCCGAAAACGCTCGGCCATGGCCCGGTATGTGCTTGATCACCGGCAGCACGCCACCGTCGAGCAGCCCTTCGGCCGCTTCTCTTCCGAGGATCGCCACGGTCTCCGGATCGTGCCCGTAGGCGCGGTCGCCGATCACGTCATGGGCACCTTCGACCGGCACGTCCAGCACCGGAAGGCAGTCGGCGGTGATGCCAAGCGGCAGAAGGTCGGCCGCATGCAGCCGCGACATGGCGCGCGCGGCGCGCTTTCCGGCCGCCGGATCCCTGCGATAAAGCGCGCCGATCGCAGCGCCGGACGGATAGCGTTGCGTGATCGGCTCGCGAATGCGCTGCACCCGCCCGCCTTCCTGGTCGATGAAGACCGGCGCGTCGGCACGCCCGACAAGCATCGCGGAAATGCGCCGTCAGCGCCTTGATTTCCTCCGCCATGCCGATGTTGCGCGCAAACAGGATAAGGCCCCACGGCCTTTCGCGCGTCAGGAACGCCACCTCGTCCTCGGTGAAGCGTATTCCGGCGCAGCCGGTGATCATCGCCTTTGATTCGGTCATGGCGAATCATATCCACATTCGCCGGAAACGGGAAAGGGCGGCCGAAGCCGCCCCGTTGGATGCCGGTCGAAGCCTCCCGCCCTAGCGGGCGACGAAACAGCTGCCGCCGGCACGCTTGTAGGCTTCGCACAGCGCGACGGCATCCTGCCGGCTGGTCGCCGCGACGCGAACGCGATGGAAGGTTCCCCGTCCCTCGATTTCAGCCGTCTGGATGGTGATCGCGCGGCCGCCGAGGATATCCGAATAACGCCGCGACAGGTTCTGCGCCGTCTGCTGGGCGAGTTCGGCCGAGGGCTGTGAAGCGATCTGCACCGCATAGCCGCTCGCGCTCGCAGCCTGCTGCGTCGCCGGCTGCGCCGGCTCGGTGGCCCGCGCCGTCTGGGTTTGTTGCGGATTGACGATGTTGACCGGCTGGTCGGCCGGACGCTCGGGTATGGTGGTCGGCGTGCGGAGACGCTGGGGGCTGGGCGCAGCGGCGGCGTTTTCTTCGGCCGGGGTTCAGCGGTCGTTTCGCGCTGCGTTGCTTGCGGCGGCTTGCGGTTCGCTTGCCGTGGCAAGCGTTTCGAGCGCTGCGTTCTCGGCCGGCGTCATCTCCACGCTGGTTTCGGCCGTATCCGCCGGTTGCGGAGCCGCTGTCGCGGTCTCTGTTTGCGTCGCCGGAGGCTCGAGCCGGGCAGGCGCAGGCGCCATGTCGATCGAGCGTATCGTTTCAGCGGCATTCCCGGCGGGCGGTGTCTGCGCTGCCGTCGCAGCCGCCGAGGGAACCTCCGGCTGCTCCGTCTCGACAAACGATCCGTCAGGCTTGACGATCACGGTGCGCACCCGGCGCGGCGTCAGGACAGCAGTCGGGCTTTCCGTGGAGGCCGCGGGGCCGGTCGCCTCCGCGCTTTCCGGCAACAGCCGGTCCTCGCCCTTGCCCGCCTCGGTCACGCCATTCGGAAGAGCCTCCGATCCGGCACCGTTCAGATCGATCGGTTCCTCGGACGTCGAGACGAGCGATTCCTGGGTCGGCTGGGTTTCGGTGATGCCGTCGACCTCGCCATAGACGGCACGGTCCTGGTTCGGAACCTGCTTGCCACCCGGATCTTCGGGCACGACCTTGACCGGATCGGGATCGGCCTTGACGAGCACCGGAGCGCCGTCCTCGCCGGAATCCTGCGCCGTCAGGCTGAATGCCGCGATGGCGCCGATAATGGCGATCCCGCCGACAACGGCGGCAATCATCATCCCGCGCTTCGGCTTTCGCAGCGCCTCGGCGGGCGCGGCCATGCCGAGGACAGGTGGGTTTTTCCTGTCTGCGCCGAACTCCTCGCCGCCTTCCTTCGCGGACATGTCGTGGTCGACGAATTCGAGATCGCGCGCAAGATCGTCCTCGAACGCCCCCATGTCGAAATCGAGGCGCGTATCGGCGGCAGCTGCGGTCGCGGCAGCCGCCTGGCTCATCGCCGGGGTCGGTTCTCGCTCACGTCTGACCGCTGTCATACTGGTCGTAACCGCTCAGCGCCGCGTCCAGTTCGCGTTCGATGTCGACCGCGGCCGATCGCGTTTCCTCGACGTCCGGTAGCTCCGGCAGATCGAGCGGCTGCATCGTTTCGATGTCGCCCGCAGGCATTTCCGCGGTGTCCAGGAACGGCGGATTGTCCCTTTCGAGATCCGCGCCCAGTTCCTCGGCCACCATCTCGATGTCGTCGAGCACGGCTTCTTCGTCGATCTCCGTCTCGGCGGCAACAGGTTCCGGCGTCTCGGCCTCGGCTTCCTCGTCAAGATCGAGGTCGAATTCGAATGGCTCTTCGATCTCGGCTTTGGCCGGTTCTGCCGCCGGTTCGAACGAACCTATTTCTTCGCGAAGCGCTTCGAAGGAGGCAATCTCTTCCTGCTCAGCCTCATCGGACACAGCCTCTTCGCCGGGCATCTCATAGGATGCGACGTCTTCCCGCGACGGCTCGAATGCGAACGCCTCTTCCTGCGGGGCCGCAAGCTCCACGGTCTCTTCCCGCGCAGCCTCATCGGACACAGCCTCTTCGCCGGGCATCTCATAGGATGCGACGTCTTCCCGCGACGGCTCGAATGCGAACGCCTCTTCCTGCGGGGCCGCAAGCTCCACGGTCTCTTCCTGCGCAGCCTCATCGGACACGGCCTCTTCGCCCGGCGCCTCATAGGATGCGACGTCTTCCCGCGACGGCTCGAACGCGACCGTCTCTTCCTGCGGGGCTTCAAACTCCATGGTCTCTTCGGGCTGAGCCTCGAAGGCCGCGACCTCTTCCTCCGGAGCTGCATAGGCCGCAGCTTCTTCGTAATCCGGTTCGGGTTGCGCCGTCTCCTCCTCCGACATTTCATCGAGGGAAAGCGTCAATCCTTCGCTGAGCGCGCTTTCGAATTCATCGAGAGCTTCGTTTTCCTCATCGGCCGGCGAAACCGCGGCCGGCTCGTCCTCGCGCCGGTCCTCTTCGAACCAGTCCGGCGCGGCAGCCGGAATCTGCGGCGACGAGGTGTCGTGACCGGAGGGATCCGCGGCGTATTCGTCCTGTTCGCCGGTCGCGGGCTCAACACTTGCGGCGGGCGTCTCGGACGGCCAGGGCGCGCCCACTTTTTCGCCAAGACCGCCAAGCAGATCCATCAGCTCGGCTTCCAGCGTGTCGGCATCGGCATGATCCGGCACGGCCGGCTCGGCGGCGGCGATTTCCGGGGTGCCTTGCGCTTCCGCCTCAATCTCTGGCGTGGGTTCGGATAAATACGCCGGCTCTTCCGGCAAGATGTCGTCGGCCGACGTCAGTTCCTCTTCGGAAAGCTCGGCCTCGAATTCGTCGTATTGGGCAGCGGGAACGGCTTCTTCGGCTTCGTCCGATGCGGTCTTGTAGCCGGGATAGTTTTCGAGTTCGCGCAGTAACTCGTCCTCGAGATCGATCTGCTCGCCCTCCGCCACGTCTCTGCGAGCGGCATCGTCGGGCTTCGAATAGCCGATGATTTGCGAAAGCTCGAACAGCGGATCGTCACGCGAGATCTCGCCTTCTTCGCTGTTTTCGACGTCCAACTTGCGATTGGTTGCGTCCGTCATGCCGGTACCCCGTACACCTTACCCAAGGGACGTTTTGTCCCCGATTACGCTCATTGCCAGCGTATTATGGGCAAAAGGTGACAGGGTTTTACCGCATTTCCGCGGGTGAATCAGCCCCAACAATCGCAAGGCCGGATCGCAGCACATAGAGCACGCCCTGCACCAGACCCAGTCTGGCACGGGTCAATTGTGGGTCGTTAACCTTAATAAAGCGTAATTCATTGTTGTCCGTGCCGCGATTCCAGTGGCCGTGGAAGGCGCTGGCGAGATCGTAGAGATAAAAGGCGATGCGGTGCGGCTCATGCGCCTGCGCCGCCGCTTCGATCACGCGCGGATATTCCGCGAGCTTGCGCACGAGCGCGATTTCCGCCTCGTCGGTCAGCCGTTCGAGATCGCCCGGCTCCACCACGACTTCACCGCCGAACTGCTCCGCCGCCTGACGGAACACCGAGTGGCAACGCGCACTGGCATATTGCACGTAGAAAACCGGATTGTCCTTGGACTGTTCCGTCACCTTGGCGAAATCGAAATCCAGCGGCTCGAGGTTCTTGCGGTAGAGCATCATGAACCGGACCGGGTCGCGCCCGACTTCGTCGACCACGTCGCGCAGCGTCACGAACTGGCCGGCCCGCTTCGACATGCGCACCGGCTCGCCGTTGCGATAGAGCTTGACGAGTTGGCACAGCAGCACCGTCAGCTTGACCGTACCGCCCGAAACGGCGCGCGCCAGCGCTTCCAGCCGCTTTACATAGCCGCCATGGTCGGCGCCAAGGACGTAGATCATCTCCGCGTAACCGCGTTTGTACTTGTCCATGAAGTAGGCGACGTCGGCGGCGAAATAGGTATAGGTCCCGTCCGACTTCACCAGCGGCCGGTCGATGTCGTCGCCGACCGCCGTTGAGCGGAACAGCGTCTGTTCGCGATCTTCCCAATCCTCGGGAACCTGGCCTTTCGGCGGCGGCAACGTGCCCTTGTAGACATGGCCGTTCAGCGTCAGTTCGTTGATCGCCATACGAATGCGCTTCCCGCCATCGGCATGCAGGTCCCGCTCGGAGAAGAACACGTCGTGATGAACGTTGAGCGCGTCGAGGTCGGCGCGGATCATCCCCATCATGGCGTCGATCGACCGGTCCTTGACGATGGCAAGCGCCTCTTCCTCGGGCATTTCGAGAAGACCGCGGCCGAAATCCTTCGCCAGCGCCTCGCCGACCGGCACGAGGTAGTCGCCCGGATAAAGTCCGTCCGGAATCTCGCTGATGGTCTCGCCGAGCGCCTCGCGGTAGCGCAGCATCACCGATTTGGCGAGCACGTCGATCTGCGCGCCGGCGTCGTTGATGTAATATTCCTTGGTCACCTCATAGCCGGCGAAACCGAGCAGGTTGGCAAGCGCATCGCCGACGACGGCGCCCCGGCAGTGGCCGACATGCATTGGCCCGGTCGGATTGGCGGAGACATACTCGACGTTGATCTTCGCGCCGCCACCGAGATCGGACCGGCCGTAATCGATTTCCTGCTCGAGCATCGTGCCCAGTTGCTTGCGCCAGAAACCGTCCGCCAGTTTCAGGTTCACGAAACCCGGACCGGCAATGCCCGCCGCCTCGACATCGCCGTCTTCGGCCAGCTTTTCGGCCAGTTTCTCGCCCAGTTCGCGCGGCGGCATGCCGGCCTGTTTGGCCAGCACCAGCGCCGCATTGGTGGCGATGTCGCCATGCGACGGGTCGCGCGGCGGTTCGATGCCAAGTTTGGAGAAATCGAGCGCGCCGCCCTCTGCCGCCTGCACACCAAGCGACTCCACGGCCTTGATGACCCGATGACGGAAATCGGTGAAAATGTTCATGATCATGGTCCTGGATGAATTCGGGGAACCGGCATCCGGCTCGCGGAGGCGTGGCTATCGCAATTCCGGTGTGTGGTCAAACAGGCGCCGGTGTTCCGATTGCGCGAAAGTGTCCGTCATGCCCGCCAGATAGTCGGCGACGCGCCGCGCCAGCGCCGCTTCATCGAGCTGGGCGAACTGCGCCGACCAGATGCCGCCCATCTTTTCCGGATGCTCCATGAAGGCGGAAAACAGGTCGCGCACGATGTCTTCGGCCTGCGCGCGCACCCGCATCACGGTCGGATGGCGGTACATGTTGGCGAACATGAACGCCTTCAGTTCCTTTTCCAGCGCCGCCATCTCCGGCGAGAACACGGCCATGGTCTCTCCGGCCTCGTAGATGTCGGTGACCGATGCCGGTTTCAGCCGCTCGAGATTGGCCCTGGTCTGGGAGATCACGTTCTCGACCATGCGCGTGATCAGCCGGCGCGTCGTCTCGTGCCCCCGGCGGCTGTCGTCGAGACCGGGATAGAGCCCGTCGACCTCGTCGAGGATTTCGCGCGGCAACGTCACCTCGCGCAGCATGTCGAAGGTCAGGAGCCCGGCACGCAAGCCGTCGTCGATATCGTGCGTGTTGTACGCGATGTCGTCGGAAATCGCCGCCAGTTGCGCCTCCAGCCCTGCGTGCTTGTCGATTTCCAGATCGTTCAGCGCGCAATAGTTGAGGATCGTCTGGGGAACCGGCCCGTGAACGCCTTTCCCCGTCACCGGATCGACCAGCGGCCCGTTGTGCTTGACCAGCCCTTCCAGCGTCTCCCAGGTCAGGTTCAGCCCGTCGAATTCCGCATAACGCCGCTCGAGCTTCGTCACCACCCGCAGCGCCTGGGCATTGTGGTCGAAACCGCCATACCCGGCCATGCATTCGTCGAGCACGTCCTCGCCCGTATGGCCGAACGGCGTGTGTCCGAAATCGTGCACCAGCGCGACCGCCTCGGCGAGATCCTCGTCGAGCCGGAAGGCGCGCGCCAGTGCCCGGGCGATCTGCGACACCTCGATCGTGTGAGTCAGCCGCGTGCGGTAGTGGTCGCCCTCATGGCTGAAAAACACCTGCGTCTTGTGCTTCAGCCGGCGAAAGGCGGTCGAATGGACGATGCGGTCGCGGTCGCGCTGGAATTCGGTACGCGTCCGGCTGCGCGGCTCCTCGGTGAAACGTCCGCGGCTCTTCGCCGGATCGGTCGCATAGACCGCCCGTTCGCCAAGCCCGAAACCGATGCCCTGCAACGTTTCGTCGGATACCGGCTGCATGATCGCGTCACTCTCCCTGCCCCGCCGCCGATGACGCCCGTATTGACGCGGGCGGCGCTGCTTCATACCTATGATGGTACGAGTTGAACACCGTGTGAACCGAAACCGGCGATGGGAACGAAATCATGACCGCGCATCCGGGAAAAATGGCAGACAAGGACGTCATCGTGACGGACGCCTGCGCCGCGCGCGTATCGAAGATCCTGGCCGGCGAAACCGACAACCGCGCCCTGCGCATTTCGGTCGAAGGCGGTGGCTGCTCCGGCTTTTCCTACAAGTTCGACCTCGTCACCGGCCCCGCCGATGATGACATCGTCATCGAAAAGAACGGCGCGACCGTGCTGATCAATTCCCTGTCCATGGTCTATCTCGCCGGATCGGAGATCGATTTCGTCGACGACCTGATCGGCCAGTCCTTCCAGATCCGTAATCCCAACGCGGTCGCCTCCTGCGGCTGCGGGACCAGTTTTTCCATCTGATCGCACTTAACTTCAATAAAAAGGCCCGGATCGCTCCGGGCCTTTTATATCGTCATGGGGCAGGTTCCGCGACAGCGGCCCTTTATCCCTCCTACTTGCTTTTCGCTTCGGCGCCCTGGCTCGCCAGACCGCCAGCTTCTGCGTAAGCGACTTCGGCATCGCCCGCATCCTCGTCGTCGCCCGCCTCGACCGGGATCACGAGATTGAGCACGATCGCAATGATCGCCGCCGGAAGAAGCCCCGACGTCAGCAGGATCTGCGCGGTCTTGCCGAGGTGCTGCAGGGCGCCGGGTTCGAGCTGCAAACCGAGGCCGACGGAAAGCGCCAGGGCAAAGATCACCATGTTGCGGCGGTTCCATTTGACGTCGGAAAGCATGTTGACGCCGGCCGCCGCGACCATCCCGAACATCACGATGACGCCGCCGCCGAGCACGTTGATCGGAACCGTCGAGACCACCGCGCCGAATTTCGGGACCAGGCCGCAGATGATCAGGAAGATCGCGCCATAGGTCACGACATGCCGGCTCATCACGCCGGTCATCGAGATCAGGCCGACATTCTGGCTGAACGAGGTGTTCGGCAGGCCGCCGAAGACGCCGGCAACCGCGGTGCCGAGACCGTCCGCGAAGGTCGCGCCGGAGATTTCCCTGTCGGTCGCCTCGCGGCCCGCACCGCCCTTGGTGATGCCGGACGTGTCGCCCACCGTCTCGATCGCCGACACGACCGCCATCAGGCACATGCCGATGATGATCGCCGCGTCGAACTCGACGCCCCACTTGAACGGCATCGGCAGTGCGAAAACCGCCGCGTTGCCGACATTGCCGAAGCTGACCTGCCCCATGAAGAAGGCGACGACATAGCCCGCGATCAGGCCGATCAGCACCGCGGCGACCGACAGAAGCCCGCGCGCGAAGAACTTGACCCCGAGCGTGACCAGGATGACGACGATCGCCGGGAACCACATCGCCAGCGAACCGTATTCCGGCTTGCCGATCAGCGGAACGCCGCCGGCCGCGTACTGGATCCCGACCCGGATCAGTGCCAGGCCGATCATCAGCACGATCAGCCCGGTCACCAGCGGAGGCAGCGCGAAGCGGATGCGCCCGATCACCGTGCCGAGCAGGAAATGGAAGCAGCCGCCGATGGCGACGCCGGTCATCAGCCCGGCCATCCCGGCCACGCCCTGTCCGGCCACCGCCGGGATCATCACCGGCAGGAACGCGAAACTCGTGCCCTGGACGATCGGCAGCCGCGCGCCGACGGGGCCGGCACCGATCGTCTGGAACAGCGTGGCGATGCCCGCGAACAGCATCGACATCTGGATCATGTAGATCATGCTCGGGAAATCCGGCGAGTTCGAGCCGAAGCCGAAACCGGCCGCGCCCGCCACGATGATCGCCGGCGTCACGTTCGAAACGAACATCGCCAGAACGTGCTGGATGCCGAGCGGCACGGCATGCGCCAGCGGTGGCGTATAATTGGGATCGCGCAGCTGTTCCGCCGTCCCGAGAGCTGTGTCTGCCATTTCAGTCCCCTTCTCCTGAGAGATTTCCCTCTCCCATTGAAAAAGGCTACCCCATCGTGACAATCTGACAAGCAATCTTCGGCGCGCGCGCCCGGTTATCGGCAGGAAAATCAATGAAAATCGCGACTTGGAACATCAACGGCATCAAGGCCCGGCTCGACACCGTGAAGAGTTGGCTGGAACAGGCCGCTCCCGACATCGCCTGTCTGCAGGAGATCAAATCCGTCGACGAGAACTTTCCGCGCGAGGAAATCGAAGCGCTGGGATACCAAGTCGAGACCCACGGCCAGAAGGGTTTCAACGGCGTCGCTCTGGTGTCGAAACTGCCCTTCGACGAGGTCAATCGCGGCCTCCCCGGCGACGACGGGGACGTGCAGGCGCGCTTCATCGAGGGCGTGTTCTCGACACCCGGCGGCGTGTTGCGCGTCGTTTCGCTCTATCTGCCGAACGGCAACCCGGTCGACAGCGAGAAATTTCCCTACAAGCTGTCCTGGATGGACAGGCTGCACGCATGGGCCGAGGACAGGCTCGCGCTCGAGGAGCCGTTCATCCTTGCCGGCGACTACAACGTCATCCCGATGCCGGAAGACTGCCACGATCCGAAAGTGTGGGAAGGCGACGCGCTGTTCCGCCCCGAAAGCCGCACCGCGTTCCGCAAACTGGTCAATCTCGGCCTGACCGAGGCCGTCCGCGCGGTCACCGACGCGCCGGGTGTCTACACGTTCTGGGACTATCAGGCCGGTGCCTGGCAGAAGAACAACGGCATCCGCATCGATCATCTCCTGCTGTCGCCGGAGGCCGCCAACCGGTTGCGTTCCGCCGAAATCGACAAGCATGTCCGCGCATGGGAAAAGCCGTCGGACCACGTTCCCGTCGTCATCGATTACGCCGCCTGAATGCACTTATTTGCCGATAGCGCCGGCTGTGTTATCCTGACCGAACCAGAGGAGTGAGGTCATGCGATATCGTTCGGTGCTCTTTTCCGTCCTGATTGCGGCCGGTTCCTTGTCGGCAACCGGTGCTGCCCTTGCCGACGCCAACGGCAACTGCACCTGCCGCGGCAACGGCACCGACATTCCGGAAGGCGAGACCGTCTGCCTCAAGACGGCATCCGGCATGAAACTCGCGCGCTGCGCCCGGGTTCTCAACAACACGTCCTGGAAAATCCTGGAAAACGATTGCCCGACTGCGCAGGCGCCGCATCAATCCGACTGGAACGCCGCAAGAAGCTGAACGGTTCTAGTTCTGGGCGGCGAGCGCGATCGCGGTGCGCCGGTCGGCTTCCGATGTCACGGCGAAAGCCTCTTCCTGCAGCGCGCGAATCCAGTGCCGCTCCGGCTCCTTCGCCTTGCTGAGTGCAGTCGTCAGGATCGACAGGCCGCGCACGGTCTTGCCGGAATCGAACAGGATCTTGCCGAGCATCGCTTCCGAGCCGACATGGCCCTTGTGCGCCGCGAGGTTGAACCAGCGCGCCGCCTGCACCGGATCGGCCGGGCCGCCTTCGCCGGTCAGATACATCCGCCCGAGCTCGAATTGCGCGTCGGCGTCGCCGAACTGGCTCGCCGCCTGCAGGAACAGCTGCCGCGCGCGCATCGGATCGGCCGAAATCGGTGAATTGGGAATACCGCGGCGCAGATAGTTCGCCAGCGACATCAGCGCATGCGCGACAAAGGTCTCGTCGCGCGTGCCGGGCGCGGCACCCTCGTTGACGAGGCCCTCATAGAGCCGGAAAGCCTCATAGTCGTCTTCCTGCACGCCGTCGCCGGACGCATACATGGTCGCGAGCTTCCAGCGCGCGCCCGCATGGCCGCGCTCGGCGGCGTCGCGATAGGCTTTCAGCGCCTCGTCCTTGCGGCCGTCCTTGTAGGCGGTAAACCCGAACCGGAACAGCATCCACGGGCTCTTCTGGTCGCCGTCCTTCGACTGCGCAAGACACGGATCGACGCCGGCAGTCGCCAGCATCAGCGCGAGCCCGCACACAGCCGCGGTAAACGCGGTGCCGGTGCGGCTCTGGCTGTTCTCGTTGGACCGTATCGTGGTCATTTTGACAAACGCATTCCTGAATATCGGCGCAACTCGGTTTCACTTTTGCCCCGCCGGGATGGGGCACGGTGCCGCGCATCGCCAACAGTCCGGGCGTAAATCCACAACACGCCAGAAGTATGATCTGTTTCGCTCGGCATTCCTTTTTCGGCAGCCACACCGGCGGGCAGCCGCGCGATCGCCTGCTCGGAAAGGCTCGCGGTATCCGGGAAGGAGCGATACGGCGCGCATGCCTGCCCGCCCGTCGTGTGACGGCTCGGCAAACCGGCTTCCGAAATGACTTTCGCGTCCATCAATTCCTGTCCCTCGCCATCGCCGGTCATGTTGTCCGGTCGCCGCGCATTGATGCGATGCGCCGGGTTTATGGCGGCATATGGGCACATGGCCCGTAAGGCGTTCTAAATGAAATCTTAGGCGGAAGGTGTTGCCAAATCGTCACAAGAACGGGCGTTTTCGCGGGATTGCTTCGACGGGAAAGCCGGAGCCTGTGATGTCGGACAAAAGACAAAGAAAAACCCCGCCGAAACGGCGGGGTCATTATCTAAAGTCTGTATCGGTCAGAAGTTGATATTGAACGATGCGCCAAGAGCAAATGACCAGTCGTTGCCGACTGAGTTCGCATAGGCCGCCCCCACGCCGCTTCCGCAAATTGTCCCGGGACCGTCAAGGCACGTCGCCGCTTGGGCGACGGAGCCACCCTGCAGATAGCTGACCGCGCCGCCGACACGGAATTCGCCGCCATTATCACCCTTCAGCGATACGCCGGTTGCGAGCGTGAACGTATCGTTATTGACGTCTTCCGTCGTCGACACGCCGGAATCCCAGGTCAGGCTGACCAGACCGGACAGATGATCGGTGAAGCTGTGGCCGATACCGCCTGTCACCGTCCAGCCGTCCTTGTAGAAGAAATCTTTCTGTCTGGCGGTGGTGGTCGTGTAGTTCAGTGTTTGCAGGACGCTCCAGTCGGTCCACTTGACCGAACCGAAGGCCAGCCATGTCGGCGCGATGCCCGACTGCGCCTTGACCTCGAAGCTCTGCGGCATCGTCGCCGAACCGACTGATGCCGGGTTCAAGACGCCGAAACCGGTAACCGAGAACGTCCCGGTCAGATTGTGTTCGACCTGGGACCGGTACATGGCCTGGACCCGCAGCGCGATCTCCGGGATTTCGTAGGCCGCGCCGACGCGGTAACCGGGAACCATGCCTTCCGACAGTGAAAGCGCACCGATCGGCAACGAACTGACCGGTACAAGCGGAGAGCCGATCCGGTTGCCCTCATTATAGGAGATCGACTCCAGGAAGCCGCCGCCGAGCAGCCAGAGATTGCCTTTGCCCGCGCTGAACTTGTACCCGCAGGTCAGGCCGAACTCGTCGGTCGAAAATTTCGTATACGCTGTTCCCGAAGGCTGCCCCGCGCCGTCCAGCGCATCCGCCCAGATACCGGCATTGATTGCCTGGGGACCATATGTCGCATTCGCACCAAAGGGCTGTGTGTAGGTGCCCGCGCAGCGAACATTGTCCGCAAGGTTCAATTTGATTGCGACGCCCGGGACCATATAGCTGTCCAGGTAGTTCCCGTCGGTGCTGGCAGTGGAGACGCCCATAACTGTGACGGTGTCGTATCCCCGTTTGCGGCGCGACATAGAGCGCGCCGGCACGCATGACGAAATTGCCGTCCTCGAACAGGACGTCGGTATCTGCGGTGCCGCGGCTGAAGCCGCCCGCCAACGCGCTGCCCGAAAAGGCCGAGGCGAAAGCCAGGCCGACAAGAAGTGTTTTGGATCCCCGAAGCATCCCATCCTCCACCAATGCTCTTCTCCTTTTTGATAAGAAGGCCGCCGTCTTTTCAAGCGCATTATGGCCGCAGGAACGCCACATTCCGTTAATTGGCCTTGTCGCCCCGACGTAAGTTTTGCGATTCTCGACCGACTTACCTTTACGTCAACGGAATGGATCGGCAAAAAAACCGGCGAAATTCACCCGATTTTGGCGGATACAATGCAATTTCGCGCCGAAAAACGGCGTTGTTGCAAATCCGACACATTGGAAGAATTTGTTGTTGGGCGGTGGATATGCGCCACCGCCCGGGACCGGTGAGGTCAGCCGATCTGCTCGATGCGCGCCAGCGCGGCCTTCAGCGAGTCGCGTGCCGGAAGCGCTTCCTCCAGCTTCTCGCGCTCCGCCGCAACCACTTCCGGTTTGGCGTTCGCGACGAATTTCTCGTTGCCGAGTTTCCCCTCGAGCTTGGCGATATCCGCCTCGGCTTTCTGGATCGCCTTTTGCAGTCGGGCGCGTTCGGCAGTGACGTCGATCAGCCCGCCGAGCGGCAGGCAGGCCGTTGCCTCGCCGATCACGATCTGGGCCGAAGCCGGCGGAACCTCGGATTCGATGACGATGTCCTCGACGCGGGCGAGCCGCTTGATTGCCGGGTCGTGACTGAGAAGCCGAGCGCATGTCACGTCGTTTGCGCCGACCATCACCAGCGGCGCGGTCGCCGACGCCGGCACGTTCATCTCGGCGCGCACCGAGCGAATGCCGGTCACCAGTTCGATCAGCCAGTTGACCTCGTCCGCCGCGTCCGCGTCCTCGAAACCCGGCGCCGGCCATTCTGCATGGCACAGCAGCGTGTCGCGGCCCTCGGCCGTGAGCGCCCACAATTCCTCCGTCATGAACGGCATGAACGGGTGCAGCAGCTTGTAGACGCCGTCGAGCACATGCGCCGCGCAGGCCTGCGCCTCGGCCTTGGCGGCCTCGTCTTCGCCGTTGAAGACCGGCTTCAGCAAGTTCCAGATACCAGTCGCAGAACGTGTTCCACACGAAACGGTACGCAGCGCTCGCCGCATCGTTGAACCGGTACTGGTCGATGCCCGCGGCGACGTCGCGCGCCGCGCGCGAAAATTCCGTCAGGATCCAGCGATTGATCTGCAGCTTGGCGTTGTCCGGATTGAAGTCGGGATCGTGCGCGACGCCGTTCATCTGCGCGAACCGCGTCGCGTTCCAGAGCTTGGTGCCGAAATTTCGGTAGCCGGCGATGCGCGCCGGATCGAGCTTCACGTCGCGGCCCTGCGCCGCCATGATCGACAGCGTGAAGCGCAGCGCGTCGGCGCCGTATTCGTCGATCAGTTCCAGCGGGTCGATGACGTTGCCCTTCGACTTCGACATCTTCTGCCCGAACTTGTCGCGCACGAGCGCATGCACATAGACCGTGTCGAAGGGTTCGACGGGCGTGCCTTCGTCGTCCTTCATGAAGTGCAGGCCCATCATCATCATCCGGGCCACCCAGAAGAAGATGATGTCGAATCCGGTCACCAGCGCGCTTGTCGGATACCAGGTCTTCAGCGCTTCCGTCTGTTCCGGCCAGCCAAGCGTCGAGAACGGCCACAGCGCCGAGGAGAACCATGTGTCCAGCACGTCCTCGTCACGCGTCAGCGCCACGTCCTCGCCGTAATGCGCACGCGCGGCAACGGCGGCTTCCTCCTCGCTCTTTTCGACGAACACCGTCCCGTCCGGTCCGTACCAGGCCGGAATTTGATGCCCCCACCAGAGCTGGCGCGACACGCACCATGGCTGGATGTTCTCCATCCAGTTGAAGTAGGTGTTCTCCCAGGTCTTCGGAACGAACTGCGTGCGCCCTTCCCTGACCGAGGCGATCGCCGGCTTGGCCAGCGTCGCCGCGTCGACATACCACTGGTCGGTCAGATAGGGCTCGATCGGCACGCCGCCGCGGTCGCCATGCGGCACCTGGTGCTTGTGCGGCTCGATGAGATCGACGAGCCCCTTTTCCTCCATCATCGCGACGACCTTGTCGCGCGCGGCGAAGCGGTCGAGACCGTCGAGCGCATTCATCGCGGCGACCAGTTCCGGGCTCTGGTCGAGGCCGTAGTGGAAATCGGCGTTGCCCTTGAGCGTCACGCAGGCTTCCTCGTCGAGCACGTTGATCGCCGGAAGGTTCCGGCGCTTGCCGACCTCGAAATCGTTGAAGTCATGCGCGGGCGTCATCTTCACCGCGCCGGTTCCCGCTTCCGGGTCCGGATATTCGTCCGCGACGATCGGGATCCTGCGCCCGACAAGCGGCAGCATCACATGTTTGCCGACGAGATTTTTGTAGCGCGGATCGTCGGGATGGACCGCGACACCGGTATCGCCGAGCATGGTTTCCGGCCGCGTGGTGGCAACGACGAGATAATCGCGCGTCTCGTATCCGGCCGGCTCGCCATCGGACGGTTTCCAGGCGGTGCGGTTGCCCTCCTCATCGAGATTGTAGGGATGCTCGTAGGTGGCGCCGTCGGCCAGCGGATAGCGGAAATGCCAGAGATGGCCGTCCACCTCGTGCTGCTCCACCTCGAGATCAGAAATCGCCGTGTGCAGTTTCGGGTCCCAGTTGACGAGCCGCTTGTCCTTGTAGATCAGCCCTTCCTTGTAGAGCTTGACGAAAACCTCCAGCACGGCCGCCGAAAGCCCTTCATCCATCGTGAAGCGCTCGCGCGACCAGTCGCAGGACGCGCCAAGCCGCTTCAGCTGGTTGAAGATCATGCCGCCGGATTCGTTCTTCCACTGCCAGACGCGCTCGATGAACTTCTCGCGCCCCATTTCCCGGCGGGTCATGTTTTCGCCGCTCTGGGCGAGCTGGCGCTCGACGACCATCTGCGTGGCGATGCCGGCATGGTCCATGCCCGGCTGCCACAAAACGTTCATCCCCTTCATCCGGTGATAACGGACCAGGATGTCCTGCAGCGTGTTGTTGAGCGCATGGCCCATATGCAGCGAGCCGGTGACGTTCGGCGGCGGGATGACGATGCTGTAGGGATCCGCGCCTTCCTTCGCGCCCGCCCCGGCGGCGAACGCATCGGCCTCGTCCCATAATTTGGCAATTCTCGGTTCGACGCTGGCGGCGTCAAAGGTCTTGTCGAGCATGAAAAAATGTCCGCGAGCAATGTCGGTGATTCAGCGGCGTGTAAATCCGAAGCACGCGCGCCTGTCAACAAAGCGCCGGACGATGGTCCGGATCACATGGTGCGCGGTTCGCCCCGGGCGATGCGTTCGATCTCGCCGCGCACCAGACGCTCGACGAGAGACGGCAGGTTGTTGTCGAGCCATTCCTGCAGCATCGGACGCAGCATCTCCTCGGCGACCATGTCGAGATCGCGCCCGTGTTTCTCCATCAGCAGGTCCGACAGGCTGGAGAAGGAGTCCGACACGCTCTGCGATACCGCATCCGAAACAAGGGCATTCGCTTCGCGGGATGGCGATCCAGCCGGCGTTTCAGCCACCTTGCCGCGCAGCAGGCTGCCGACCTGGCGAAACGCGCCATTGTCGGCCTCGGTGAACCGGGCGTCGTATTTCGCCTGCCGTTCTGCGCTCAGCACATCGCGGTCGACCGGATTGAACTCGGCCCGCAGTGCCGCCTCGACCTCCGAGATATCCGGCTCGGGGAAACCTTCCAGCGTGACGTCGGCCTCGGCTGTCGGCTCGCTTTTCGACCGCGGCGGCTTTCACGTGTTCCTTTTCCAGATAGGCATTGACGGCGCTCGCGATCTCCGTGTCGGCGCCCTGCCCGCGTTTCGTCAGCGGTGTCTGCGGCAGCGCACCCTGCGGCACGCGCGTTCGATCGGCACCCTCGTCATTGGCCGCCGGTGGCGGCACCGTGACGGATATCTCCGGATCTTCGGTCTTGTTCGGTTTCGCTTCGGGCAGTTTCGACTGGCTTTCGCCGACATCGATGATCCGGCGGATCGACGCCAGGATCTCGTCCATGGAGGGTTGTTCGCGAAGAGCGTTGCTTTGTGCCATGGGGGTCTACCATCACCATCGGACAGCCGGTTCATCCGGCGAATCATTGCAAAAACGTTAGCTGATGATCAGGCCGATGAGAATCCCGCCGCTTCATCGCAACGAAGCGGCCCACAACATTAAGCTGTTGCTATGGTTAACGGCCGTCCGGCGTGCGCAGTCCGAACCACTTGTCCTCGACCGCCTCGTAGTGCTCCTTGGGGTCGTGCATGGCGACACGAAGCCCGAGTTTCTGGGCGGTCAGCCGGCCAATGGCCGAGCGAAGCGCGTAGCTGGAGACGACGACATCGCGTTCCGACTGGGCCAGAGCGATCTGCGCCGACAGCACATCCGCCTGCGCGTTGAGCACATCGAGCGTGGTACGCTGGCCGACATCGCGCTCCTGCACCACGCCATCAAGCGCAAGGCGCGAGGCGCGCAGCGTTTCGCGATTCGCGGAAACTGCGGCGCGCGACGCCTGCAGCTGGGTCCAGGCGGAGGTTACCGCCGCACGAACCTGATCCCGGGCGACATCGATATCGATACGCGCCTGGCCGAGCTGTTCCTTTTTCTGGCGCACAGTGGCACTCGCCGCACCGCCCTGGTAGATCGGCACCGTAACTGACGCGCCGATCGTGGCGCTGTTTGCGGTAGCCGAACTTCCGGTCGAGGTGGACAGGCTCGTGTAGCTGCGCGAGACGGTGGCAGACAGCCCGACCTGCGGCAGGAACGCGCCTTCGGCGGCCTTCACGCCAAACAGGCCGGAATCGACCAGATGGTTGCGGAGCCGGATGGCCGGATGTTCCTTGAATGCGATCGCTTCCGCGGACGCCAGCGACTTCGGCATTCCCTTGGTCAGCGCGGACGCCGGTTCGAGCTTGCCGGGCATGGAGCCGGTCAACTGCCGGTAGACAGCCTCGCTCGAGAGCGCTGCCGCACGGGCCGCCTCCAGCTGCGCCTGGGCGGCGGCGCGGCTCGCGCGCGCCTGTTCCACATCCGTCCGGGTTCCCTCACCAACGTCGAAACGCGCCTGCGCGGCGCGCACCTGTTCATCGAGGAAAGCGAGGTTGCGCTGCCTGAACTCGGCGATCCGGCGGTTTTGCAGGACGTCCATATAGGCCTGCGCCGTGTCGTACAGCACATTCTGCTCGGTGTTGCGGAGGTTCTCCCGTTCCGCAAGCACGCCCGAACGGGCGGCGCGGACACCATTGCGCGTCTGGAAACCGTCGAAGAGCGACTGGTTGATGGATATCCCGAAATTCGCTCCGGTCACACTGGTCCCGGCCGGATCGCTCCACGTATTGGTGATCCCCGCCGTTCCGGTAACCCGCGGACGATAGCCCGATTTGGCGATGGCCACGCCCTCGTCCGTCGCGCGGAGGCCGGCCCGGGCCGAGTTCAGTCCGGAGTTGTTTTCATACGCTTTGGCAAGCGCACCGAATATGTTTTCGGCGGACGCAACCTGCGGCATGAAGGCGGTAGTGGCAACCAGCGCCGCTACGATAATGGTTTTGCGCATCCGTGGCCCCTGAACAACAACTCAAGACATTGACTTGCAGGTTTTTATTTATCCCATCGTTAACGGGCAATACCCGCATGGGAAGTTATTGCCAGGTGTTGCCGTATGGCAACCATTTTCGGGAATTAGAGCGAGAATTCCGGTTCGCGCTGGAAGCCCGGCAAAGGTTTGACGCTCAGATTGAACGCCTTGCGTCCGGAAACGAAGTCCCCGTCCTTGACATGGAGTTTGGCAAAACCGCTCGGCCCGTGCCCTTCGACCGCGACAAGACGCCCGCCGTCCTTCAGCTGGTCGAACAAGGCGCCCGGTATCTCATCAACCGCGCCGCCGACAAAGATGACGTCGTAGGGACCTTCGCTGGCAAAACCGTCCGTGAAGGAACCCGTGACGACAGCGACATTGTCGAACCCGTTGTCGACCAGGATGTCGGTGGCGCGCGCCGCGAGATCCTCGTCGGCTTCGAGCGCGATCACCGCGCTGCCAAGTTTCGAAAGGACTGCCGACGAGTATCCGGTGCCGCAACCGATATCGAGAACGAGGTCGGACGGCTTGACGTCGGCAAGCTGCACAAGCTGCGCGAACGGCGACGGTTCCATCATGTAGCGATGTTCGCCGGCAGCGGCGCCTGTGATCTCGATGTCGTCGTCGATATAGGCAAACGGCTTGAGGCGATCGGCAACGAATGCCTCACGCGGTACGGAAAGCAGTGCATCGAGGATGCGCAGGTTGGTAACGTCGGTTGTGCGGACCTGGCTGTCGACCATTGCGCGGCGCAGTTCGTCGAAATTATGCCCCATGGCTCGGATCCCGCTTCCGTTGTTCATGCTCTCATGCCGCGACAACGTACCATGGAATGGTGGAGGCCTCGCCCGGAATCGAACCGGGGTGCAAGGATTTGCAGTCCTCTGCGTAACCACTCCGCCACGAGGCCATTCCTGGGTCGTTGTGTATGGCGCGTCCTGTTAACAGAGGGTTTTAAAACCGGCAAGCACCATCGCCTCGCGAACCGTTTTTTCTTGTTCATGTAAGATTTCAGGGGTGCCGCTAGGGAATACATCTCTGGACTTTGGCGGCCGGACCGCGAGACGGTTGCACGGCCCCGCGTAAAATCGCTCCGCCGGCAACGCCGGTTTCAGACACTCTTCCCCGTTCGCCTGCCGCGCTTGTCGCCGCGCCGGCTCCAGCGCACGATCAGCTTGCGCCGCCAGCGTCGCACGCGCGGGACGTCATTTGCCAGGATGAGAAGTCCGAGCGGCAGCATCCAGAACCCGACGACCGGAAGAAACCCGACGGCCCCGCCGACGACCAGCGCCGATCCGAGCGCGATACGCCCGGCGCGCGAGGCAGGCACCGGCATGGTGCGGTTCAGCACCTTGATCGTGTTCTTCGTCGGATAGCGCGATGCGCCGTCCTTGCCCTGCGTCTCGTCAGCCATGACTTGCCCCGGTGATTGGCTTGCAGATAGGCGCGCGGGCGCGTCATTGCCAGCCGCCGCGAAAACGCTTTCGAAGCGCAATTGCCCGCCCCGCCAAAATAGGTCAAAAAAGTTTCATTCGCGCCTTGGCAAATCGGAGCGACCTTTGATATAGGCTCCGCTCAGCCTGAGCGGCTATTCCCCGGTAGCTCAGCGGTAGAGCAACCGGCTGTTAACCGGTTGGTCGATGGTTCGAATCCGTCCCGGGGAGCCAGTTTCCGAAAAGGGTCAGCGAAATTCGCTGACCCTTTTTTGGTTTCAGGCTTCCGCGGCCGTTTCCGAGCGAGGCAGGAAGTCCGGCGTCAACCGTCCTTTTTCCGCTCCTCGATATGCTTGATCGAATCGTGGATGTTTTTCTTCAGGCGTTCGTAGCTTTCCTTGTCCATCGCGGTCGTGTCCTTCCAGACACCCTGGTGTTTCCGCCCGGTCGCAAGGCCTTCCTCATACGCCTTCAGCCACTCATTGATGTCACCCAGTTCTTCATAGAGGCGGGCGAGCAATTCATCTCTGACCGTCATGCATGCCTCCCTTTTTTCGTTACGCGCACGATCATTCGCAACAGGTTTCGATATGTGTGTCAAATGGACGGAACGGCCTGTGGCCGGTTGATGGCCGGCAGGCCCTGAAGTCCCCTCGCCCCGCGGCGAAACACGCGACCGTTCGCGTTGCCCGATCGTCGCAAACGCCTAATGGCGCATCGGGCCGTCGACGCGCAGGGCAATGCGCGCGATGTTCATTGCCGGGAGACCGACCTCCTCGCCGGGAAAAAGCCGCTCCTCGGCCTGTCTGAACATGTCGGCGAAGCCGAGCTGGTCTGCGAACACGACGCCCGCGACGCGCACCGAGATCGCATCGGTCGATCTTGCGGGGCCGAAATAGACATCACGCACATTCGCCGAAATGCGGTCCGCGACGTCGGTGGCCTCGGCTTCACCGGCTCCGGGAAGAAACAGCCCGAACATCGTCGCACCGATCCGGCCGACGATATCGGTCGCGCGCACCGACGACCTGATCGCCACTGCGATCAGCGTCAGCGCATCGTCGCCCGCTTCCAGGCCATGGCGTTTGTTGATGATGCGCAGGCCGTCGGCATGAACGATGAGAAATGCGCCCGACGGATTGCCCGACGGCAATGCCGCCGCGCGCCGGTCGACGGCTTGCGAAAAAGCGGCGGGCGTATGGAAATCGGTCAGCCGGTCATGTGACGCCAGATGGTCCAACTCCCGTTGTCGCTCCGAGAGCCGTGTACGCGATGTCGCGTAAGCCGCCAGCAGCGGAAGCGAAATGCAGACCGGCAGGATGACCGCACTGACCGCATTGCGCCAAAACGGCGTAAGCGCCGGAACATACAGCAGGAGGCCGTTGACGAGGATCGAAAGCAGCAGGCTCGCGAAAACGCCCGTGACGACGAGCCTGACATTTTGCATCCGTGTAACCGCAGAATCGAACACGCGCTAAGCTCCCTCGCCGTCTTGAATCATGTATCAGCGGCTTAGGCCCGCAGGCATGTAAAACCGGTTTCGCGATTAGCTAGAATGCGGCGCTTCCCGGCAAACCGGGCCGGCTTTCATGCCGCCATGTTTTCCGCATCCGGCAATTCGCCGGGATAGCCGAGCAGATAGCCCTGCCCCATTTCGACGCCCAATGACTTGAGTGTACGTTTTTCCCGCACGGTCTCGATCCCTTCCGCGATGACCATGGCGCCGGTTTCATGGGCATAGGACATGATGCCGGTGGTCAGGGCGCGCCGCCCCGGGTCGCTGTCGACATGCCGTGTCAGGTTGATGTCGAGCTTGATGATGTCCGGGCGCAGTTGAAGGATGTGGCGAAAGCTTGAGTATCCCGAGCCGGCATCGTCGACCGCGATCCGCACGCCTCCCGCGATCAGCGGAGCCAGCGTCGCGCGCAAGGCACCATAGTCGTCGACGGGCGCATGTTCGGTGAGTTCCAGCACAAGCCTTTCGAGCGGCGCGCGGGCGAGCAGATCCGCCAACCGGCCGCTCTGCACCGTCTCGGGAGACACATTCAGCGCAAGAAACAGATCCGACGGCGCCTTGTCGATGAATGCGAGCGCCTTGTCGAGAACGGCCAGTTCCAGATCGCCGCCGAGCCCGACCGCCGCGGCATCCCTGAACCAGGCGTCCGGCGGGCGATAGGGCGGCGGTTCGAAACGGCACAACGCCTCGAACCCGGCCGTCTTCATGCAATTGAGATCCACGATCGGCTGATAGGCGATCGAGAATTCGCTGCCCCTGAGAACGCTGCGGATGCTGTTCGCCTTAAGCTCCTGCTCGCTGCGCTCTTCGATCTCGCGATTGACCTGACGCGAAACCAGTTCCGCGAACATGCGCATTGTCTCGAGATCGCGCGGATTGAGCGAATCGTGCGGCGATTGGCTCAGACAGCAGATCATCCCGTATGGTTCGCCGTTCCGGCGCTTGATCGGAATGGCGATATGCGAGCCGATTTGCAGCGTCTCGGTGATCGCCAGCGACCGGGCAATCGGGTTCTTCGACGTATCCGCGATGAGATCGGGAAGTTGGCCTTCGAGAATGTGCCTGCAATAGGTCTCTTCCATCGCGTGGGTATCGCCGACGTCGATGACATGCGTCATGCCCGGCGCGTCCACGCAACGAAAAACGATCTTCCCGTCCACGAATTCGGAAAGATAGGCGGCTTCCATGCCGAGATGTTTGCGGATCGCTTCGAGAGCCTGTTGAACGATATCGGACACGGCCATTTCGGCCGACAGCCTTTCGGCGATCATCGTTTTGGACAGGGTCATAGTCATCCAGCCTGAGCGCGAAGTGTTTGACCGAACAGTATTTCGACTTCGGCCTGAAGAAGTCCATTCTTCGTCGGCAGGCTAGCGGCAATTCCTAAAACCAGCTTAAAGGCGCAGGGGCGAGTTGTCGCCCGTGGAAACAGTGGATTGCGTGTTGCGATATACTTGCGCCGCGGCTAGTGCGGCAGCCGCCCCGTCAGCGGATCCCTGCCGATGAACGCATCGGCCCGCGTCGTCTCGATCCGGGCCTGCGCGAGGCTCAGCAGCGCGTTCGCGACCTCATCATCACCCCAGCCCGCCGCCACCGCTCGCTCGGCAAGTGCTTCGAAGTCGGCCTCGATGGAGGATTCGCAATCGAGGTCGCGGTCATCGGTCATGTCTGAGGAACGGAAGTCCATCTGAATATCCCCGAAATTTCGGCGCCAGCGGCCGGTGCGATTGACGCGGGTAAGTTACCGGAATCGGTACGTAAATATGATTAAGAAAGCCTTACGGCATCAATGTGGCCGACGTAAAATCACGATTGAACAAAGGATTGTGACGCGTCTTTCGCCTTTCAGCGCGCCATCGCGCGCAAGACGTCCGGATTCGTCACGCAATTGGGTCTTGCCGCTGATCCAACACGACGCGAACGGCGTAACACCCTCCACGACCGAGTTTGAAATGGACCGATGCAAGACCACCCGCCTGCCAACCTTCCGAAAGCCCCCGTCCTCGTCTGGTTTCGCAACGACCTGAGGGTCCGCGACAACCTCGCGCTGCTGACGGCTGCCGAAAGCGGCAATCCCGTCATCGCGCTCTTCATCCTCGAGGACGTCGACCGCAGCGTACCGCTCGGCGGCGCCCAGCGCTGGTGGCTGCACCATTCGCTCGACCGGCTTGCCGAAAGTCTCGACCGTCTTGGCGCGCGTCTCGTCCTGAAACGCGGCGACCCGCTAGCACATCCTCGAAACGATGTGCGCGGACACCGGAGCGAAAACGGTCCTGTGGAACCGCCGCCATGCACCGGCGCAGATGCAGCGCGACGCGGCGATCAAGCGGGCGCTGCGCGATAACGGCGTCACGGTCGAAAGTTTCGCCGGCCAACTCCTGCACGAACCGACGCGCATGAAGACCGGTTCGGGCGGTCCGTACCGTGTCTACACGCCGTTCTGGCGCGCCTTTTCCGAGACCCGGCATCCCCGCCCTCCTGCCGATGCGCCGAAGATGCTCATTCGGTTCGACGGTACGATCGATAGCGAGGCGCTCGACGACTGGGCACTGCTGCCGGCAAACCCGGACTGGGCCGGCGGCATCGCGGCGGAATGGACGCCCGGCGAAGCCGGCGCGCATGCCCGCCTCGACCGTTTCCTCGACGAAGCACTGCCGGGCTATGCGGAGAAGCGCGATTTTCCCGGCAATGTTCACACATCGAAACTGTCGCCGCATCTGGCCTTCGGCGAAATCACCCCGTTCCAGATCTGGCACGCAATGGAAGCGGTCCGCGAGGCCGCGTCCGCGCGTGACGTGACGACCTTCCGCAAGGAACTTGTCTGGCGCGAATTCTCGTATCACCTGCTGGTCAATTTTCCCGGCCTGCCCCGCGAAAACTACAACGCCGACTTCGACAGGTTCCCCTGGCGCGCGCCCGGCCGAAACCTCGAAATATGGCAGCGCGGAAAGACCGGCTATCCGATCGTCGACGCCGGCATGCGCGAGCTCTGGCAGACCGGCTGGATGCACAACCGCGTGCGCATGATCGTCGGATCCTTCCTCGTCAAACACCTGCTGATCGACTGGCGTCACGGCGAGGCATGGTTTCGCGACACCCTCGTCGACGCCGACCCGGCTTCCAACACGGCAAGCTGGCAATGGATCGCCGGATCGGGGGCCGACGCCGCGCCATATTTCCGCATCTTCAATCCGATCCTTCAGGGCGAGAAATTCGATTCCGACGGCGCCTATGTCCGCCGTTTCGTGCCCGAACTCTCGAACCTGCCGGACAAGTACCTGCACAAGCCGTGGGCAGCACCGGGTGCCATCCTCGAAGAGGCCGGGGTGAAACTCGGCGAGACTTATCCACGCCCTGTTGTCGAACACCATGGCGCGCGCGATCGCGCCATGGCCGCATACCAGCAAATGAAAGGGAAAGCCGCGTGACCGTGAATGTCGCCCCGCCCGTCGCATCGCAGCGGGTTCATCGAAAGAGAAAAATCGCCGTCGTCGGCAGCGGCATCTCCGGCATGTCCGCCGCTTGGTCGCTCTCCATGCGTCACGACGTGACGCTCTACGAGGCTGACAACCGGCCGGGCGGCCACACCTGCACGGTCGATGTCGATTATGACGGCACGCCGGTCGCCGTCGATGTCGGCTTCATCGTCTTCAACGAGCGCAACTACCCGAACCTGACGGCCCTCTTTCGCCATCTCGGCGTGAAAAGCGAGGAGTCCAACATGAGCTTCGCGCTGTCGCTCGACCGGGGCGGACGCGAATGGTGCGGCCAGAACCTGCTCAGCCTGTTTGCGCAGAAGAGCAATCTGTTTTCTCCGTCCTTCTGGTGGATGCTGAAAGAGATCCTGCGCTTCAACCGCCAGTGCCTCGCCGACCGGCAGGCCGGCCTGCTCGACCGCGTCACGATCGGCGATTACCTGGCGCTTCGGGGCTTTTCGGCGCGTTTCCGCGACGACTACCTGATCCCGATGGCCGCCGCGATCTGGTCGACGCCACGCGTGCGCATGCTGGAATTCCCCGCCCGTTCCTTCGTCAATTTCTTCGAGAACCACCGCCTGCTCGAGGTCGTTCCGCCGGTATGGCAGACCGTTTCCGGCGGCTCGCGCACCTATCTCGACCGGATGCTCGACGGTTTCGACGGCCGCCTGCTGACCGGCAGTCCGGTCCGCTCCGTCAAGCGCGTCGCTGGCGGTGTCGCGCTGACCGCTGAATCCGGCGCGACCGAAATCTACGACGATGTCGTGCTCGCCTCGCACACCGACCAGAGCCTCGCCATGCGCGGTCATGACGCCGCGGACGACGAGCGGTCGGTCCTGCAGGCAATCCCCTACAAGCCGAACCGGGTCGTCCTCCACCGCGACCCGTCCTTCATGCCGCGCCGCAAGGCCGCCTGGGCCGCCTGGAACTATCTTCGCGACGCGAGGGACGGAGAAGACAGCGACATCTGTGTCACCTACTGGATGAACCGGCTGCAGAACATCGATCCCGCAAAACCGCTCTTCGTCACGCTCAATCCGCCGCGCGAGCCCGCGCCCGGTTCGGTCTTCGGCGAATGGAGCTTCGATCACCCGCAATATGATGCGGCGGCTTTCGACGCGCAGTTGCGCCTCAACCGCATCCAGGGCCGCGGCGGCATCTGGTATGCCGGCGCTTGGACCGGCTACGGGTTCCACGAGGACGGACTGCGCTCCGGCCTCGACGTCGCCGTGGCGCTTGGCGGCATCGTCCCCTGGCGTCCCGAAACAACGATAACGCAAACGCGCGACATCACATTGCCGCTTGCCGAGGCGGCGGAATGACGATGCGCCGGGAAGCGGAGCCCCTGTTTCCGCCCGTCGGCGACGCGGCAAGGCTCTATCCGGGCAAGGTCATGCACGCCCGGCTGATGCCTTTCGGCCATCGCTTCGCCTATCGCGTCTTCTCGCTGCTGATCGATCTCGACCGCCTCGGCGAGGCCGGCCGGATGTCGCGTTTCTTCGCCGTGAACCGGGCCGCACCGGTGTCGTTCCATGAAGCCGATCATCTGGAGAAGGGATCGGACGCTCCGTCGCTGCGCGCCTACGCCGATAAACTCGTTGCCGATGCCGGCTTGCCGCGACCGGCAAGCGTGCAGCTTCTGTGCTATCCGCGCATCCTCGGCTATGTCTTCAATCCGCTCTCCGTCTATTATTGCCGTGGCGAAGACGGCGAACTGTCGGCGCTGATCTACGAGGTGCGCAACACCTTCGGCGAGCGCCACACCTATGTCTGCCCCGTCGAGGACGGCCAGTTGAGCGCAGCGGGCCTGCGTCAGGAACGCACCAAGATTTTCTACGTCTCGCCCTTCATCGACCTCGGCGCGCGCTACCATTTCCGCATGCTGCCGCCCGGCGACACTGTACGCATGCGCATTCTCGAAACCGAGAACGGCAAGCCGCTGCTCTCGGCCACGTTTTCCGGCGAGGCGAAGGCGCTCACCTCCGCGAACCTTCTCGCGCTGCTCGCCCGTCTGCCCTTCATGACGATGAAGGTGGTGGCCGGCATCCATTGGGAAGCGCTCAAGCTCTGGCTCAAGGGCGCGAAGTTCCATTCGCGTGGAAAACCGCCCGCACCCGCAAGCTATGGCGACGCGCAAAACGCGCTGGAACCGGCTGAATAATCCGGATAACGTCGGATGATGAGCGCAGATTACGACCTGACCAACGGATCCGCCTCGAAGGGCCGGACTGCCGACGAAATGATTTCGAAAGCGGTGCATCTGACGCCGCAGAACATTCGCCGCAGCCTTCGGGGGATCCCGCTGAAGGCCAAGCTGGCGCTGCGCGCCGCCACCCGGCTGCCGCACGGCTCGCTGACGATCCAGTTGCCCGACAAGCGCATCATCAAGGTCGGCGGCAACAGCCCGGGCCCCGAGGCGGTGTTGATCCTGCACAACTGGAACCTGCCGAGGCGCGCGATATCGGAGGCCACGATCGGTGTCGGCGAAAGCTACATGGACGGCGACTGGGAAAGCCCCGATGTCACCGCCTTCCTCGAACTGTTCGTCGCCAACGAGACACTGGGCTACCAGATCGTGCGCGCGAACCACGTCTTCCGCATGTTCAACGCGCTTCGCCACTGGCTGAACCGCAACACCAAAACCAACGCGAAGAAGAACATTTCCGCCCATTACGATCTCGGCAACGAGTTCTATGGGCGCTGGCTCGATCCGAGCATGACCTATTCCTCGGCGCTTTTCGCCGACGGGGCAAACGACCTGGAGTCCGCCCAGGCGGCCAAGTACCGCGCTTTGGCCAAGGCAACCGGCATCGGCCCCAACGACCACGTGCTGGAGATCGGCTGCGGCTGGGGCGGGTTCGCCGAATTCGCCGCCCGCGAGATCGGCTGCCGCGTCACCGGCCTGACGATCAGCCGCGAACAGCTCGATTTCGCGCGCGAGCGTATCCGCCGCGCCGGCCTGTCCGACAAGGTCACGCTGAAGTTCCAGGATTACCGCGACGAGCGCGAGACCTATGACCGCGCCGTCTCGATCGAGATGTTCGAGGCCGTCGGCGAACGCTACTGGCCGGCCTATTTCTCCAAGATCCGCGACGTCCTCAAGCCCGGCGGGCAAGCGGGCCTGCAGATCATCACGATCAATGAACGCGCCTTTCCCGAATACCGCGCCAACCCGGATTTCATCCAGCGCTACATCTTCCCGGGCGGCATGCTGCCGACGCCCGAGATCCTCGACACGCTGACCTCCCGGCAGGGCCTCGACAAAGTCGGCGAGCGCATCTTCCCGCAGGATTATGCACGCACGCTGAAACTGTGGCGGGAGCGCTTCCGGGACGCATGGGACGGGATCGCGCCGCTCGGTTTCGACGACCGGTTCAGGCGCATGTGGGAATTCTATTTCCACTATTGCGAGGCGGGCTTCCGCGACGAGTTCATCGACGTGCGCCAGATCGTCTACGCGCGCAGCTAGCGCAATTCCAGGAAAAGTGGAAACCGGTTGTCCGTCCGGAAATTCGCAGAAACAGACAGTTGGAGACGTTCATCAATTCCTTGAGTCGATGAACGTCTCTAGATTGTCTGCTTGACGGTGGCCGGCGTCGTGCAGCCGCGCCGTTCGCAGCGGCCGCAGCAATCCCTTGGTGCTGCATCTCCAGCTCGAACATTCAGTCCTTGACGGACAGGCCGGCGGGGAAATCCTGGATCTAGTTGGACCGCACATTGACAGGCGTCGTGCCGCGAAAATCGAGCGGACGCGTGCGCCAGCCGGTCAGCCGTTTCATGCAGGCGAAATAGAGCGGATGCGGCAGCAGCCGCAGGATCTTGAGCGCATGGGTGAAACGGCGCGGAAACGTGATCTCGAAACCGCCGTCCTCGATGCCCGCGATCATCGCGTCCACCGCCTTTTCCACCGGCATCAGCGCCGGCATCTCGAAATCGTTCTTTTCGGTCGCCGGCGTATCGATGAACCCCGGATTCACCACCTGGGTGCGGATATTCATCTTCTCGAAGTCGAAGGAGAGCAATTCCGCCATGTTGTTGAGCGCGGCCTTGGTCGCGCCATAGGCGGACGCCGCCGGAAGGCCCGTATAGCCGCTGACCGAGCCGACGAACACGACATGGCCGCGCCCGTTCGCCTTCATGCGCTCGATAACCGGGCCGAGACCGTGCAGCGTACCGAAGACATTGACCTCGAAGGTCGTCAGGAAATCGTCGATCGAGATCGCCTCGCCATGCGTCGGCAGGTAGCGCCCGGCATTGAAGACGGCGAGCCGGATCGGCCCCATCAGGGTTTCGATCTCGCCGACGGTTCCGTGCATGGCGTCCCGGTCGGTGACATCGCAGGGAAACGCCCGGATGGCGCCGCTCATGCGCTCGCTTTCGGCGGCGAGCCGGTCGAGACTGTCGGAAGCGCGTGCCGTCGCCGCGACGACATAGCCGCGTTGCGCCAACTGCAGCGCCAGCTCGCGGCCGATCCCGCTGCTTGCCCCGGTGATCCACACGACGCCGTCGCCGGCATGTGCCCGATAGAGCGGCATGACAACTCCTTCGAAAACTGGCTTCCTGCGGGTACTACGCACCGCAAGCCGTTTCGGTTTTCCGATTTCGCGAGGGATTTCAGTTCGCGCCGAAAATATCCGCGATGCGCCTGTGCAGCGGCCCCGTCAGCCGCAGCGCCCCGTCGGTCACCGCAAATGCGATACAGGGGCGTTCCGTCTCGGCGATCGGACGGTGATCCGTCGTCTCGTCGGCGATCGAGATGTCGCCGCGCCCGAACCGGCCCTTGCTGTCGCTGAACGCGCCGTCGATGACCAGCGTCAGTTCCATGCCCTCATGGGTGTGCGACGGCATCTTGCGTCCCGGCTTGATCCACAGCATCGACACGTGACATCCGTCGACATCGCCCATCTCGTATTCCTTGTAGCCGGGCATTTTCGTCTTCCACGGGATCGTATCGACCGTGTGGCCGACGAAATCGTGCAGCGCGCGCGGCATGATCGAGGATCCGGCCTGCGCCGTTTCGGAGCCCGGAAGGATGATTTCGTCGCTGTGCGAACTGAAGATAGCGTCCAGCAGCGCATCGCGACCGGAAAGCGCCACCGGCGTCTCATCTTCCAGCGCGTCGCCTGCGAGAGCTTCGAGCGCACGCACCAGCACGCGGCTCGACGGCGACATTTCCAGATGCGCGGCGACAAGAACCCCCACCGGTTTCGGCAAGGTTCCCGCGACGTAGCGGGCCAACAGGGCATCCATGTTTTCTATTTTGTTTTCTGTCATTCCAGCATTCAGACTGACGGCGCAGTTATTCCGGTTGCATTTAATGCCATTGATACGCCGGCCCGCGCAATCCGGATCACCGGCGAAACCGTTCCGAAGAAACTTTTGTGCCGGCAAGAAATTCCCGGTTTACGTCGCGATTGAGCATGACTTGTGCCTTGAAGCGCGGAATTCGAGACCATAGTGTCGCGCAAAACCATTTAGGGACCAACTATGCACAACTCGGTGATCGACGTCATCGGCAACACGCCACTCATCAAGCTCAGGCGCGCGTCGGAGGAAACCGGCTGCACCATTCTCGGCAAGGCGGAATTCCTCAATCCCGGCCAGTCCGTGAAGGATCGCGCCGCGCTGTTCATCATCCGCGACGCCGAGAAGAAAGGCCTCCTGAAGCCTGGCGGCGTCATCGTCGAGGGTACGGCCGGCAACACCGGCATCGGTCTCGCCATGGTCGCGCGCGCGCTGGGCTACCGTTCCGTGATCGTCATCCCGGAGACGCAATCTCAGGAAAAGAAGGATGCGTTGCGCCTCTTCGGCGCCGAGCTGGTAGAGGTGCCCGCCGCCCCCTACCGCAATCCGAACAACTATGTGCGCGTGTCCGGCCGGCTCGCCGAGCAGATCGCCAGAACCGATCCGAACGGCGCGGTCTGGGCGAACCAGTTCGACAATGTCGTCAACCGCCAGGCCCATGTGGAAACCACCGCGCCGGAAATCTGGCGCGACACCGGCGGCAAGGTCGACGGCTTCATCTGCGCGGTCGGCTCCGGCGGCACGCTCGCCGGCGTCGCCGAGGGCCTGCGCGCGAAAAATCCGGGCATCAAGATCGGCCTCGCCGACCCGATGGGCGCCGCCCTCTATTCCTGGTACACGACCGGCGAATTCAAGTCGGAAGGCTCCTCGATCACCGAAGGCATCGGCCAGGGCCGCATCACCGCCAATCTGGAAGGCTTCACGCCCGATTTCGCCTGTCAGATCCACGACGACGAAGCCCTGAGGATCGTCTTCGCGCTGGCGCAGGAGGAAGGCATGGTGATGGGCGGCTCGACCGGCATCAATATCGCCGGCGCGATCAGGCTGGCAAAGGATCTTGGACCGGGCCACACCATCGTCACCGTGCTCTGCGACTACGGCAACCGCTACCAGTCGAAACTGTTCAATCCGGAATTCCTGCGCTCCAAGGGCCTCCCCGTCCCCGAATGGATCGAGAAGAAAACCGAAATCGACGTGCCCTACGAGGACGTCGCCTGATGGCTTATCCGGTAAAGGCTCTTTTCCGCGACGACGCCTATCTGTCGGTCGCCGAAGGCACGGTTGCCGCCGTAAACGACCGCGGCGGCATCATTCTCGACCAGACCTGCTTTTACGCCACCTCGGGCGGCCAGCCGGGCGACACCGGCTTTTTCGAGCGCGCCGACGGATCGAGGATCGAAATCGCGGCGACCGTCTGCGGCGAGACCAAGGACGAGATCATCCATGTTCCTGCCCCGAACCAGCCGGTGCCGGAGATCGGCGAGACGCTGACGCTGCATATCGACTGGGACCGCCGCTACAAGCTGATGCGCATGCACACCGCCTGCCACCTGCTGACCGTCGTCTGTCCCTATCCGATCACCGGCGCGTCGGTCGGCGAGGAAGAGAGCCGCGTCGATTTCGACATCCCGGAACTCGACGGCGACAAGGCCTCGATCAGCGCCGAACTGATGCGCCTCGTCGAAGAAAACCATCCGATCTATACCGCGACGATCTCCGACGAAGACCTCGCCGCCAATCCCGGCCTCGTCAAGTCGAAGAATGTCCGTCCGCCGTCGGGCACCGGCGAAATCCGTCTCGTCTGCATCGGCGAAAACGGCGCGGTCGACAGCCAGCCCTGTGGCGGCACCCATGTCACCGAGACGAAGGAAGTCGGCGACATCCATATCGGCAAGATCGAGAAGAAGGGCCGCGAGAACCGCCGCTTCCGCATTCGCTTCGGCCCGCTGCCGGCCAACGGCTGATCGTTCCCGAATCATCCGGGAATACCGCCGGTAATGGCCGGAATTGGCCGCCGGGAGACTGAATCGGGCGCGAAACTGTAATGTTTTTGTAATATTACTCGTTTGCGCCAATCCACCGGGCGGAATTAACCGGCGGGCAATGTACACAGTCCCAGCGTGATGCCGTTGCGCCGGAAGAAAACCGCGCAACCGCCTCATGGCGACTTCAACTGCGGTCGATTACCGGCTCGCAATTCCGTTCGCGCCTCACGGCATGATGCCTGCCGGCCGGGCCTGGAGTATGAAATGATATCCATATCAGGCAGCTTGTCCGCTGCACCCGCGCAAATGGGTCTGTCAAAGCCACCGGCGGCACCCGCCGACGACAAACCGAGGACGGCCGCTCCCGCGGCATCCGTTCCGGTCGACACATCGTCCGCCCCGGAGACCTCGAGCCGGGTCGGAGCATATCTCGCTCTCGACATGGCGTCGTCCTCGACAGGGCGCGCCGATTCCGACGGCGAGACCGGTCCCGACAATGACGGCGATGCCGACGACGCCGGCGTGCCGGCGGCAGGGTCGGGCAATCCCGGTGTCGAGTTCGATGAGGCCGGGACCTATTCACCAGCCGCCTCGAACTGAGAGCGCACATGAACTCCGCGAAAGGGCCGGTCATCGCCGGCCCTTTTTTGTTGCAAGATCCCCGTTTACAGTCCCAGAGGCCGATCCGCTCGGCTGCGATGGAACAGTGACAGGAGCTAGATTAAGCGATGAAACTCGAAGGATCATGCCATTGCGGCGCGGTGCGCTTTTCCTGCGACAGCCCGCATCCCGTCCCCTATCAGCGTTGCTACTGCTCGATCTGCCGCAAGACGGCGGGCGGCGGCGGATACGCGATCAACATCATGGGCTGGACGGAATCGCTCGCAATCGAGGGCGAGGAAAACATCTCGGTGTTCCACGCCACCATGGAGGACGGCCACCTCTCTTCGGGCGAACGGCGCTTCTGCGGCAAATGCGGCAGCGCGCTGTGGGTCTATGACGACGCCTGGCCGGAGCTGATCCATCCCTTCGCCTCGGTCATCGACACCGATCTGCCGGTACCCAGCGAATCCACCCACCTGATGCTCGACTTCAAGGCCAGCTGGGTCGAGCCGCAGATCGGCCCGAACGACAAGACCTTCCCGCGCTATCCCGACGAATCCATCGCCGATTGGCACGAGCGCACCGGCAATGTGCGCGATTAGCGCCGGCTCTCTTGCGCTGACGAAATGACTCCTGTCTTTAGGACGAAGGTCGGCGCAATGCCGCCGAATAGCAGAGGGAATCGTCCGTGAGCGAAAAAAGCCCGTTTGTCGTGTCGCCCGAGTGGCTGGTGAAGCATCTGAAGGACCCGGGCCTCTCCATCGTCGACGCCTCCTGGTACCTGCCGGCGCAAAATCGCGATCCGCGCGCCGAATACAACGCCGCCCACATCCCGGGCGCCGTCTTCTTCGACCAGGACGCGGTCGTCGACCCCGACAGCGACCTGCCGCATACCCTGCCCTCGCCGCGGGTCTTCGAACAGCATGTCAGCGCGATGGGAATTGCGCGCGACGACACCATCGTCGTCTATGACGCACTCGGCATGTTCACAGCGCCCAGGGTCTGGTGGATGTTCCGCGTCATGGGCGCCGACAAGGTCTTCCTCCTCGACGGCGGCTTCGACAACTGGAAGAAGGACGGCCATATCGTCACCGACCGGCCGACCAAGATCGCCTCGACCGCCTTCCTGCCGAAATTCGACGCCGCGAAGGTCGCCTCCTTCGCCGACATGCGGAAAATCGTCGAGGACCACTCCGCCCAGATCGCCGACGCGCGGTCGGCCGGACGCTTCACCGGCGCCGAGGCGGAACCGCGCGCCGGCATGCGCTCGGGCCACATGCCGGGCGCCCGCAACGCGCCCACCTTCACTTTTTCGGACGACGGATACCTGAAGGACCTCGACGGCCTGCGCGATGCGCTGGAAGACGCCGGCATCGATCCGGCGAAAAGCCCGTCGTGACGACATGCGGCTCCGGCGTCACGGCGGCGGTCATATCCCTCGCCCTGCAGTCGCTCGGCAGCAGCAATCACCGGCTTTATGACGGCTCCTGGTCGGAATGGGGATCACGTGACGACACACCGGTCGAGACCGGCCCGGCGAAGGACTGAGCGATATGGCCGCACGCCCCAAAGCACTCGACACCATCATTACCTGGCTGGAAATGACCGTACCGCCGGCAAAGCGCTATCACCTGCCGCTTGGCGTCAACGCGGCGATCCTGCACGCGGAAAAACCGCAATTGTCCTTCTACCGCTTCCTGCAGTTTCAGGTCGGATATCCGTGGAACTGGGAAATGCGACTGCGCATGGACGACGAGTCGCTCGCCGCGGCCATCCACGCCGACACGACGGAAATCTACGTGCTCTATCTCGATGGAGCGCCGGCCGGTTTCTACGAGGTCAACCGCGCCGACCCGGCCGTCGCCGACCTCGCCTATTTCGGCCTGATGCCGCATGCCGCGGGGCGCGGGCTCGGCCGCTGGTTCCTGTCCCGCTCCATCGAGGCCTGCTGGGCGAGCGAGCCCGAACGCATCACGGTCAACACCTGCACCCTCGATCATCCGGCCGCCCTGTCGCTCTACCAGAAGCTCGGCTTCCAGCCATTCAGCCAGACACCCGGCAAGGTGCGGCCGCTGGCGAAGAAGGACCTGCACACCCTCGCGGAACAGGGCATAAGCTGAACGCCCCGTTCAGTGGCGGTTCATTTGGCCGGCGCTATCAATGCCGCACGACAATCTTCGCCAAGGAGTGCGCCATGAACCGCCGCCATTTCCTCACAGCCATTGCCGCCATTGGCGCCACGGCCATGATCCCCGCCCTGCCGGGCGCCGCGCTCGCACAGCAGACGCCGGACGCCGCCAGGATCCAGCGCCAGCTCGAAGCCGCGCCGCGCAAGCAGCATCCCGCCGAACGCCCGCGTGACCATCCAGCAGTTCAAGCGCGATCCGCGCCTGCGCCGCCAGGCGCCGTCGATCGAGATCCAGTCGATCAATTTCGCCTTCGGATCCGCCAGCATTCCGGCGAGCCAGCGCTGGAAGATCGAGCAGATCGCGATCGCCATGAACCGCATCCTGCGCCGCAATCCCCGAGAGGTCTTCCTGATCGAGGGCCACACCGACGCCGTCGGTTCGCGCGACAGCAACCAGATCCTGTCCGAACGCCGCGCCGCCTCAGTCGCCCGCGATCTCGCGCACTATTTCGGCGTGCCGCGCCGCGCGCTGGAGACGATCGGATATGGCGAGGATTATCTCCTCGTGCCGACGCCCTACGAGGAATGGCGCAACCGCCGCGTGACGCTGCGCCGGGTCACCGATTTCGTGACACGATACTAGACCGGGCACGTGCATGAATCGGGTGGCGGGCAACCGCCGCCCGGCCTAATCCTGCCCTCCATCGAAATCACCGACGATGGAGTTCCCGATGCCCGATATCCGCTTTGTACCGATGGAAACCGACACCGCGCGATCGCTGCAGCGCGGCGGACCGGACGCCTATGGTCTGGCGCCCGAGATCGCCGTGTCGGACGGCGACGGCATGCCGTGCCGGCATTGCCTGGAAAACATCGAGGCGGGCGAGGACTATCTGATCTTCGCCTACCGCCCCTTCCCCCGGATCCAGGCCTTCGCGGAAACGGGGCCGGTCTTCCTGCATGCGCGCGAATGCGACGCGCCGGCACCCGGTCCGGACGTTCCCGAAATCCTCACGCTGTCGCCGAACTATCTCTTGCGCGGCTACGGCGCCGACGACCGCATCGTCTACGGTTCCGGCAAGGTGGTCCCGCAGGCTCAGCTTGCCGCCTATGCCCGGGACCTGTTTCGGGACCCGGCGATCGCCTATGTCCATGTCCGCTCGGCGACCAACAATTGCTATCAGGCGCGCATCGAACGCGCCTGACGGGGGTCGGCCGGCCTGGTTCTCGTCGATCTCGAGATCGTCGGCGATGCCGAGCACCAGCCGGACGATCTCGCCGGACTTCGTCTCGTCCTTCGCGATCTTGCGGGCGATCGTTTCGCGCAGATGCAGCAGCGCCGTATCGATGCTGCGCGGCAGGTCCGGCCCCCGCTCACGCCCTTCGCGCCGCTCGCCGCGGCGCTGCATCCGCTCGCCGATCGCGTCCAGCTTGTCGAAGATCTTGCCGATCAGCGGCCGGTTCTCTTCGAGATAGGCCTTGCCCTCGTCGGTAATGGCGTAGAGCTTCTTGTTGCCGTCTTCCTGCGCGCGGACATATCCCGCCTCTTCCAGATAGGTCAGCGTCGGATAGACGACGCCCGGGCTCGGCGCGTAAAAGCCGGCGGTCATGTCCTCGATCTGCTTGATCAGGTCGTAGCCGTGCCGCGGTTCGTTCTCGACCAGGGCGAGGATGACCAGCCTGAGGTCACCCCGGATCAGCAGCCTGCCGATCCGCCCGCCGTCATCGTCCCCGAAGCCGCGCCCGCCGCGATGGCCGCCGCGCCCGGCCTGCGGCCCGGGCCTCCACGCATCGCGAAAATTTCTTCGGCGGCCCACTGGCCGCGCGGTCCGCAGGAATGCCCGTTGCGAGACGGTCCTCTTGTGTGTCCAAACATGTCTTTCTCCGTTTGTAACGTTTTCGATATATCGATAAATACGCTTTTAGGCGGAGTTTGTCCAGATACAGATATATCTAAAAATAGCACGCTACTCGATGAATCATTTTATCAGGAAATTCAGTTAGTTGCCGAATAACGGCATGGATACCATCGCCGCAGAGGCCGGGAGATTTCCGCAAAAAAGATATAAGAGATATATCGAAAGATCGACAGACAGCGTCGTCGTAAACGAAAAACGGGCGCGAACGTCACCGTTCACGCCCGTCGCCCATCCTCCGGATGCGGTCAACTCTTTTCCTGTTCGCGAAATTCGGCCGGTCACGATCCCGTCGTGACCGGCCTGTTACGCCCTTCAGCCCTGTCAGGCAGCCTTCAGAGCGTCCTGCGGAGCAGCCAGCTCGTAGCCGAGCGCATCGGCGACGGCCTTGTTGGTGATGCGGCCGCGATGCACGTTCAGGCCGTTGCGCAGATGCGGGTCGTCGACCAGCGCCTTCAGGCCCTTGTTGGCCAGCATCAGCCCGTAATAGAGCGTCGCATTGTTGAGCGCCTTGGCCGAGGTGACCGGCACCGCGCCCGGCATGTTGGCGACGCAGTAGTGGATCACATCGTCGATCACGTAGGTCGGGTCGGAATGGGTCGTCGCCTTCGAGGTCTCGAAGCAGCCGCCCTGGTCGATGGCGACGTCGCAGAGCACGGAGCCCTTCTTCATGCCGCCCAGCATTTCGCGCGTCACCAGCTTCGGCGCGGCGGCGCCCGGGATCAGCACCGCGCCGATCACGGCGTCGGCGGCAAAGACTTCCTCTTCCAGCGCTTCGATCGTCGAATAGCGGGTGTGGACGCGGCCGTTGAAGATGTTGTCGAGTTCGCGCAGACGCGGGATCGAACGGTCGATGATCGTCACGTCGGCGCCGAGGCCGACCGCCATCTTGGCCGAGTTCAGGCCGACGACGCCGCCGCCGAGCACCACGACCTTCGCCGGCAGAACGCCCGGCACGCCGCCGAGCAGGATGCCGTGGCCGCCATGCGCCTTCTGCAGCGCGGTCGCCGACGCCTGGATCGCCATGCGGCCGGCGACTTCCGACATCGGAGCGAGCAGCGGCAGGCCGCCGCGGTCGTCCGTCACGGTCTCGTAGGCAACGGCCGTGCAGCCGCTTTCGACGAGACCCTTGGTCTGTGCCGGATCGGGCGCGAGATGCAGGTAGGTGTAGAGGATCTGGTCGTCGCGCAGCATCGCCCATTCGGACGGCTGCGGTTCCTTGACCTTCACGATCATGTCCGACTGGTCGAAGACTTCCTTGGCGCTCTGCACGACCTTGGCGCCGGCTGCGACATAGGCCGCGTCGTCGGCGTCGATGCCTGCGCCGGCCTTGGTCTCGACGATCACCGTGTGGCCGTTGGCGACATATTCACGCACCGAACCCGGCGTGAGGCCGACACGGTATTCGTGGTTCTTGATTTCTTTCGGGCAACCGACGCGCATTTATCTCTCCCTGCTGGACAAGCGTTCGACAGTATTTTCATGATCGCCGAAAACCATCCGAATGTCCTTGCAAAGACGGGGTTCGCCGGTAACGCTTTTCGTGTATTCTTGCGCGAAAATCGACACAAACGATGGAAGATTGCACGAATGGAACTCGATTCGATTGATCTCGCGATCCTGGCCGCCCTTCAGGCGGACGGCCGAATGTCGAACGCGGCGCTCGCCGAAGCGATCGGCCTGTCGCCCTCGGCCTGCTCGCGCCGGCTCGACCATCTGGAGAAATCCGGAACGATCCGCGGCTATCACGCCCGCGTCTCGAACCAGGCCCTCGGCTACACCATGACGGCGATCGTCCACATCTCGCTGTCGGGCCAGTTCCAGAAGACGCTGCGCGAATTCGAGGAGGCGGTCAAACGCTGCCCGAACGTCATCGTCTGCTACCTGATGAGCGGCGAATACGACTACATCCTGCGCGTCGCGGCGAAGGACCTTGCCGACTACGAGCGCATCCACCGCGACTGGCTGTCAGTCGCTGCCGCATGTCGTCAAGATCAACTCGTCATTCGCCCTGCGCGAGGTCATCGACCGGCCGAATGTCGGCATCGATCCCGCACTGGTCTAGGACGACGATTCGACATCCTCGTCGGCGACCCGCAGCTCCACGCCCAGCGCCGCCAGCATGTCCCAGTAACCCGGAAAGGTCTTGGAGACGCAGCGCGGATCGAGAATGGTGATGCCTGTCGTCTTCAGCCCCGCCAGCGCGAAGCTCATGGCGATGCGGTGATCGGCGAATGTGTCGATCCTGGCATCGACATGCGCGCCCGCAAGCTTCGGATTGCCATGGACGATCAGGTCGTCGCCCTCTTCTTCTGCCAGGCCCTGCCGGATCCGGTTCAGCCCCTGTGCGAGCGCGTTGATGCGGTCGCATTCCTTGACGCGCAGATTGGCGATGCCGGTAAAGCGCACCTGCGTCTGGTTGTAGGCTGCGAGCACGGCAAGCGTCGGAATGGCGTCCTGCATCTGCGAACCCTCGATCACCGAGGGCATGCGCGGGAATTTCGAGATCACCCCGTAGGCCCGCGCGTCCGGCTGGGTGAAGGCATGCGCGGCCACGCCGAGATCGATTGACCCGCCGGTGAGCGCCTCGGCTGCCCACAGATAGGTCGCCGCCGAGGCATCCGGCTCGACATGATAATCCGTCGCCCGGTAGGCGCCCGGCTCGACGCGCCATTGGGCGATGCCCTCGTGCTCGACCTCCACGCCGAAAGCCCGCATCGACGACAATGTCAGGTCGACATAGCCGCGCGCGCCGATCTGCGGTCCCGTCAGGGCGATTTCGACTGGTCCGGACGCCAGCGGCGCCATCATCAGCACCGCCGACACATACTGGCTCGACAGGGCGCCGTCGATTTCGACGCGGCCGCCACGGAAACCGCCCGTTCCGTGCACGGTCACCGGCGGACAGCCGCCGACCGATTCCGCATCGATGCCCATCGAGCGCAGCGCGACGACCAGCGGGCCGATCGGCCGCTTGCGCATGTGTTCGTCGCCGTCGAGAACGACCTCGCCATTGACCAGCGCGACCGCCGCGGCGAGAAAACGCGTCGCGGTGCCCGCATTGCCGAGAAACAGCGGTTTTCCGGGCGGCTGCAGACGGCCGTTGCCTTCCACGACAAAGGTTGTCACGTCCGGCTCTTCGACCTGCACGCCCATGGCGCGCAGCGCGTCCGCCATCAGCCGCGTGTCGTCGCTCTTCAGCGCTCCCGTGATGTGGCTGCGGCCAATGGCGAGTGCCGCCAGCAGCAGGGCGCGATTGGTGATGGACTTCGACCCCGGCGGCATCGCCCTGCCCGACAACGGACCGCTGACAGGCACTATCGTCAGCGCGGAGGCTGCAAGATATCCGGTCCCGTACATGGATCTCTCTGGAATCTCCGGTGGATCGGGTCGCGAATGTTGCCTACGGCGCGGCCTGCCTTGCGTCAAGTTCCGCCAAACGCGCTAAACCATCCGGTCCTCGCCGCTCCAAAGGCTGTCGCCGTTCTGGTCGATGATGAGGTGCGCCTTGCCGAGCGTCGCCGATTTCGCGCCGGCCTCGTCGGGCAGCAAATCGGCACGCACGAATTTCCGCTCCACCGTCTCGCCGTCGACCTCCTTTTGCAGCCGGCCGGCGATGCGCCACTGGCCGCCGTCCTTCACCGGACGGGCGAAAATCTCGACGCCCTTGTAGACTTCGTCGGGCGTTCCCGCGGGCGGTTCGTTTTCATTCGCGGCGGCGCCAAAGAGGCGTTTCAAGAATCCGGCCATGCATATCTCCTGTCCCGGCACAATGTGTGGCATGATCCGGCCTGTCAATCTTCACCCCTGTCACAGTCTTGACACCAATCTGCAATGCGACTGCAATCGAATCCGGGTTGGGTGGTCCGGATAAATTTTCACAGACGGGAGCGCGACATGCCTGCAGGACAATCGACTATCGGACAGCATTCCATCACGCGCCGCTCGCTTCTTGCGGGCGCGGCGGCCACCGGCGCGCTGGTTGCGCTTCACCCGTTCTCCGCGCGCGCTCAGGCGAACCAGGCGCATCTGCGCATCATGGAGACGACCGACATCCACGTCGCGGTGATGCCCTACGACTATTATGCCGACAAGCCGAACGACACGCTGGGCCTTGCCCGCACCGCCTCGATCATCGACGGTTTCCGCAGCGAGGCGACCAACACCATGCTGGTCGACAATGGCGACTTCCTGCAGGGCAATCCGATGGGCGACTGGATCGCCTACGAGCGGGGCATGGACGGCACCGGCGCCCATCCCGTCATCAAGGCGATGAACCTGCTCGGCTACGATTGCGGCACGCTCGGCAACCACGAGTTCAATTACGGCCTGTCCTTCATGGACAAGGTCGTCGCCGGGGCCAATTTCCCGGTCGTCTGCGCCAACCTGATCAATGGCCCGCAACTCGCCGCCAATCCGCGCGACGACAAGCTTTATGCCAAGCCCTACATCATTCTCGACCGCACGGTCACCGACGGCGCAGGCCAGCCGCAGCAGATCCGTGTCGGCCTGATCGGCTTCGTGCCGCCGCAGATCATGGTGTGGGATTCGCGCCATCTGCAGGGCAATGTGATGACCCGCGACATCGTCGAAACCGCGAAGGCCTGGGTGCCGCAGATGAAGGAGGACGGCGCGGATATCGTCATCGCGCTGTCGCATTCCGGCATCGACGGCAACAAGACCGACCTGATGGAAAACGCCTCGCTGTTCCTCGCCGGTGTCGAAGGCATCGACGCCGTCTTCACCGGCCACCAGCACCTCGTCTTCCCGGGCAAGAGCTTCGAGGGCATCGAAGGCGCCGACGCGGAGAAGGGCACGCTGATGGGCAAGCCCGCCGTCATGGCCGGCTTCTGGGGCTCGCATATGGGCCTGATCGACCTGATGGTCGAGAAATCCGGCAACAGCTGGAAAGTGGTCGATTCCACCGTCGAGACGCGGCCGATCTACGAGCGCGTCGAGCGCAAGGTCAATCCGCTGGTCGAAAGCGACCGCAAACTCGAACTTGCCGTCAGCGAAGAGCACGCCAGGACGCTCGCCTATGTCCGCACCCCGGTCGGCAAGACCTCCGCGCCGCTCTATTCCTACTTCGCGCTGGTCGCCGACGATCCGTCGGTCCAGATCGTCAGCAATGCCCAGACCTGGTATGTCGGCGACATCCTCAAGGAGGGCAAATACAAGGACCTGCCGATCCTGTCGGCGGCAGCGCCCTTCAAGGCCGGCGGACGCGGCGGCCCGGACTACTACACCGACGTCCCGGCCGGCTCCATCGCCATCAAGAACGTCGCCGACCTCTATCTCTATCCCAACACGGTGCGCGCCATGCTGATCTCCGGCGCCGACGTCAAGGAATGGCTGGAAATGTCGGCCGGTATCTTCAAGACGGTCGAGCCGGGCGCGTCCGACCAGCCGCTGATCGCCGATGACTTCCCGTCCTACAATTTCGACGTGATCGACGGCGTCACCTACGAGATCGACTTGTCCAAGCCGCGCAAATACACATCCAAGGGCGAGATCGAGAATGCCGATTCCAGCCGGATTCAAAATCTCCAATTCAACGGGCAACCGATTGACCCGGAACAGAAATTCGTCATCGCCACCAACAATTACCGGGCCGGCGGCGGCGGCAATTTTCCGGGCGTTTCCGCCGACAAGATCATCCTCGAGGCGCCCGACACCAACCGCGACGTGATCGTGCGCTACATCGTCGAACAGGGCACGATCAATCCGTCGGCCGACGCCAACTGGAAATTCACGTCGCTCGCCGGCACGACGGTAACTTTCGAAACCGGGCCGAAAGCCGCCGAATATATCGGCGACGTGAAGTCGGTGAAGATCGAGGCTGCCGGAGAAGGCGAAAACGGCTTCGCGAAATACCGCATCACGCTCTGACCGGATTTCGCGCCGATCTTGCAATCGCCGTCCTCCGGGACGGCGACCTGCATTCCGCCTCCGGTACAGATTGCCAATCCCGCGACTGACCTTTACGACTACGTCAAAACTCATCTGCGTGCCGGCGATCGCCCGCGCTGCGTTTCCGGTTTGTGGACATGACTGCAGAAAAACCGAAAAAAGGCCGCTCGCGGATCAGGATCGTGCTCTATCTCCTTCTTCTGGTCGTCGCGGCGGGCGCCCTCGCCTGGATATTCGGCCCCCGCGAACCCGTCGACCTGACGGTCCGCTTCGACCCGGCCTCGATCGGCGACGACATCGACGCCTGGCTCGCCGCCGAGGAAGCGAAATTCGACGACATCCGCCCGAACGCCGCCAAGGAGATCGTCTGGGCCTATCCCGCCTCGCACGCCAGGACGCCGGTCGCACTCGTCGACCTGCACGGATTTTCCGCCGCCAAGGGCGAAATCCGCCCGGTCCCGGACATGGTGGCGAAGGAACTCGGCGCCAACCTGTTCTTCACCCGCCTCGCCGGCCACGGCCGAAGCAGCGACGCCATGGCCGAACCCACGGTCAATGACTGGATCCAGGACGCCGCCGAGGCAATCGCGATCGGCAATCGCATCGGCGAAAAACTCGTCATCGTCGCCGTTTCCACCGGCGCGACGCTCGGCGTCCTCGCCTCGACGCTGCCGGAGCTGAAGGACAAGATCGCCGGGCTGGTGCTGATCTCGCCGAATTTCAGGATCAAGGACCGGTCCGCGGCGGTGCTGACATTCCCCTTTGCGCGCAGCTTCGTCCCGCTCATCGTCGGGCGGGAACGCGGCTTCGAACCCTATAACGAGGCGCATGCCGCCAACTGGACCTATCTTTACCCGACCGTCTCGCTGCTGCCGATGGCGGCGATGGTCAAGCGCACCGCGGCATTGCCCTTCGAGGAGTTCAGGATTCCGGCCCTTTTCATCTATCATCCCGACGACACGGTCGTCGACGAGTCGGTCACCGCCGAGGTCGCCAGGCGCTGGGGCGGACCGGTCAAAACCCTCGTTCTCGACAGTTCCAACTCGCCATCGAACCACGTCGTTGCCGGCGACATCGTTTCGCCGTCCAACAACCGCCGGGTCGCCGATGCCATCGTCGATTTCGTCAAGGGGCTCTGATTTGGAGCACCTAAGCCGGATGTCGCATTGCGGCGCGGTTGAAAAGTCCGGCGCAATCCTGACAATAATCGGCCAGCTAATCGCAAAGCGGAACAACATGCAGGCCCACGATCGCTTCCGGAACCTCGTCTACGGCATGGCGCTGGCGATCATGATCGGCTGGATCCTGTATATCGGCCAGAATGTTTTCGTTCCCGTCATCGCCAGCGTCATCCTCGCCTATATCGTCGTCGCGCTCGCCCGCCGCATGCAACAGCTGCCGATCGTCGGGAAGCTGCTGCCGGGGCCGGTCCGCTTCCTGATCTCGCTGCTGGTGATCGCCTTCATCATCACCGGCTTCGTGTTCCTGATCATCGCCAACATCAACCAGGTCATCGCGCTGGTTCCGCAATACCAGGTCTCGCTGCTGCGCATCATCCAGGGGCTGGCGGTGCAGTTCGGCTTCGAGACCGAACCGACATGGGCGACCATCCGCCGCGACGTCTTCGGCGAGATCCGGCTGCAGTCGCTGATCGGTTCGACGGTGACCTCGATCTCGGTCCTCGTCGGTTCGGTGTTCGTCATCACCGTCTATACCGGCTTCGCGCTCGGCGAGCGGCGGCTGTTCGCGCGCAAGCTCTCGCGCATGGCGACCGACCCCGGCGACAGCGCCCTGATCAGCCAGATCGTCAACACCATCAACGACCGCATCGGCGACTATCTCGCCGCCAAGACCTTCGTGAACCTCGTTCTCGGCCTGATCTCCTATGTCGTGATGATCCTGATCGGGCTCGACTTCGCCGCCTTCTGGGCCGTGCTGATCGCGCTGTTGAACTACATCCCCTATATCGGCTCGATGGCCGGCGTGCTCGCCCCGACGGCGATCGCCATCGTCCAGTTCGAGGGCGACTGGTCGATGATCGCGACCTGCTTCCTCGGCCTGACCTTCTGCCAGATCTTCGTCGGCTCGTTCCTGGAGCCGAGCCTGATGGGCCGGTCGCTCAATCTCAGCCCCTTCGTCATCCTCGTCTCGGTGACCGCCTGGGGTTCGATCTGGGGCATATCCGGCGCCCTCCTGTCGGTGCCGATCACCGCGATCCTCGTCATCGTCTTCTCGGAATTCGAGGGCACCCGCCCGATCGCGATCCTGCTGTCGCGCTCCGGCCGGATACCGCCGCAGCGCCACAAGGCGGTCAGGGCCGCCGCGGAGGCGAACCCCGGCGCATTCGCGCTGGACGACCGCACCGAGGAAGAAGAGATCTGACCGCCGGCACCCGCGCGATCACACCAGCAGGCCGGCCATCAGCTCGTTTTCGGAAATGTCCTGCCAGGCAAGCCCGTTGTCGTTCATTCGCGCCATCAGCCCGGCGAAATTGGCCGGGTTCTTGGTTTCGATGCCGATCAGCACCGAGCCGAAATTGCGCGCCGACTTCTTCAGATATTCGAACCGGGTGATGTCGTCCTCGGGCCCGAGCAGATCGAGGAAGTCCTTCAGCGCGCCCGGCCGCTGCGGCATGCGCAGCACGAAATATTTCTTCAGCCCCTCCGACCGCAGCGCCCGCTCCTTGACCTCGGCGAGCCGCTCGAAATCGAAATTGCCGCCCGAGACGATGCACAGGATCGCCTTGCCGGACCGTTCGCTCGGGCTCAAGTCCTTCAGCGCGTCGATGGCGAGCGCGCCGGCCGGTTCCAGCACGACGCCCTCGACATTGAGCATCTCGATGATCGTCGTGCACAGCCGGTCCTCCGGCACCAGCACGACCTGGCTTGCCGGATAGCGCTTCAGGATATCGAAGGTGCGTGCGCCGATCTGCCCGACGGCGGCGCCGTCGACGAAATTGTCGAACCGCTTCAGCGCCACGCGTTCGCCCTTCTCGAGGCTCGTCTTCAGGCTCGGCGCGCCGGCCGGCTCGACCAGCGTGAACTGCGCGCCCTGCCCGGCGCCTTCGAAATAGCGCGTCAGCCCGCTCGCCAGGCCGCCGCCGCCGACGGCGACGATCACCCGGTCGAAGATGACGCCGGCCGGCGCCTGCGCGAGCACCTCCTGCGCGACCGAGGCCTGTCCCTCGATGATGTCGTCATGGTCGAAGGGCGGCACCATGACGGCGCCCTCGGCTGCCGCATAGTCGAGCGCGGCGCGGTTGCAGTCGTCGAAATAGTCGCCGACCAGGCGGATCTCGATATTGTCGCCGCCGAAGGCGCGCGTCTTGTCGATCTTCTGCTGCGGCGTCGTCACCGGCATGAAGATCACGCCCTGCTTGCCGAAGTGGCGGCAGACGAAGGCCAGCCCCTGGGCGTGGTTGCCAGCCGACGCGCAGACGAACGGCCCGTCGACGCCTTCCGACAGACGTTTGCGAATGAAGTTGAATGCGCCGCGAATCTTGTAGGATCGCACCGGCGACAGGTCCTCGCGCTTCAGGAACACGCGGCATCCGGCCTTCTGGCTCAGGAAGACGTTTTCCTGCAGCGGCGTTTGCGGGAACAGGTCGCGCATGGCGGCGGTGGCGTCGGCGACGGCGGACAGGAAATCGGGCATGGGCGGCGTTCCGTATGGCGCGAGGATGTCAATTAGCGGTGGCGCTTGGTCGAAAGCCGGTCTATAGGCGCGCTGCCGGTTTGGCCAGAGTGCCCCTCTCGGGCATGCTGGCGCCCGGAAAGCAGGAGAAGCCATGAAGGGCAGAAACTTGCGCGCGGCGATACACGTCAGCGCGGTCTTCGCGACCTGGCTCGCCGCCCTGATGCTGGTCCCGGCGCTGGCGGATCTCTATTACGGCAATCCCGACTGGGCCGTCTTCACCATTTCCTCGGCGGTGATCGCCGCGCTGTCGATCATCGTCACGGCGGCGACGCGCGGCATCCGCCCGGCCTATTCGACGCGCTTCGCCTTCCTGCTGGTCAACCTGCTGTGGCTGACCTTCGCCGTCGCCGGCGCGGTGCCCTTCGTCGAATCGTCGCTGCATCTGGGCCTCGCCGACGCCTTCTTCGAATCCATGTCCGGCATCACCACGACCGGCTCGACGGTGATTTCCGGCCTCGATCACCTGCCGCCCGGCCTGCTGCTGTGGCGCTCGATCCTGCAATGGGTCGGCGGCCTCGGCGTGATCGTGCTCGGCATGTTCATCCTGCCCTTTCTGAAGATCGGCGGCTCGTCGGTCTTCAAGCTGGAATCGTCGGACCGCTACGACCGTCCCTTTTCGCGCCTGACGACCTTCGCCCGCTCGATCGTCGCCATCTATGTTTCCTCGACGCTGGCCTGCGCGATCCTCTACGCGATGAGCGGCATGACCGCCTTCGACGCCGTCAACCACGCCATGACGACGCTGTCGACCGGCGGCTATTCCACCCATGACGCGTCGTTCGCCTATTTCCAGAACCCGGTGACGCAGTGGATCGCCATCGTCTTCATGCTGATCGGCGGCATCCCGTTCACCGCGCTGGTCGTCCTGATGCTGAAGGGCCGCTTCGACACCTTCAAGGACAACCAGGTCCTCGTCATGGTCGGCTATTCGGCGTTCCTGTCGATCGCGGTGGCGATCTATCTCGACGTCACCGGCATCGCCGACATCTTCCACGGCGTGACGCTCGCCACCTTCAACATCGTCTCGATCATCACCACGACCGGCTACGCCAACGCCAATTACCTGGCGTGGGGCCCCTTCGCCGTCGGCGTCATCTTCGTCGCCACCTTTCTCGGCGGCTGCTCGGGCTCGACGGCCGGCGGCGTCAAGGCCTATCGCTGGATCGCGCTGTTCGGCAATCTGCGCCGCGCGGTCGACCGCTTCGTCTATCCGAGCTCGGTGGCGAGCGTCCATTCCGGCGGCCAGACGATCAGCGAGGACACGCTCGACGTCGTGCTCCTGTTCTTCGCCGCCTACATGCTGATCTGGTGCGGCCTGTCGCTGATCGTGACGCTCACCGGCATCGACTTCATCACCGCCTTTACCGGCGTGCTGACCGCGCTGTCGAATGTCGGCCCCGGCATCGGCGACGTCATCGGCCCGGTCGGCAATTTCGCCTCGCTGCCCGACACCGCCAAATGGATCCTGTCCTTCGCCATGCTGCTCGGCCGCCTCGAGATCTTCACCGTCCTGGTGCTGCTGTCGCCGTCGTTCTGGCGGGAGTAGCGCCTTTTCTCTCCGATCGTCGGACGGTTTGCGCCCTTCCTTCGTCCCCGTAAGCAGACAAAAACCGCAGGAAGAAAAAAGCGCACAATGAGCTGGCCTGCGCGCCTTCGGAGCAAATGATGTTGCCCTATGACGAAGGCTCTCAATCCCATAGTATCTCGCTTCGAATGTAGGCAACCGATGAGGTCCGCGATGCTTCCGAGAACCAACATTCAGGTTTGCCTGAAGTCGCGGCCCGACGGGATTCCACAGGCGGAACACTTCGAACTTCGTGAGACGGCGTTGACCGAGCTCCGGGATGGCCAGTTTCTCGTGCGGAACCGTTATCTGTCCGTTGATCCCGCCATGCGCGGCTGGGTGAGCGCCGTTGCGAACTACTCGGAGCCGGTCGCCATCGGAGCGGTAATGAGATCTTTCGCGGCAGGGGAAGTGGTTGCCTCGAAGAATCCGACGTTCAAAGAGGGCATGAAGGTGACGGGAATGCTGGGATGGCAGCAATACGCCATAGCCGAGCCCAAGGACATTAACCGCATCGTGACCGAGGATGACCTGCCGCTGTCGCTGTCGCTTGGTATCCTCGGCCTCAACGGCGTGACTGCCTATTTCGCCCTGCTGGATGTCGGCAGACCGCAGCCGGGAGACACGGTCGTCGTATCAACGGCGGCAGGATCGGTCGGCTCCGCCGTCGGTCAGATCGCCAGGATCGCGGGATGCAGAACGGTCGGCATTGCGGGAGGAGCCGAGAAGGCGCGGCGTTGTGTAGAGCAATTCGGATATGATGCCGCAGTCGACTATAAAAGCGAGGACTTTCGGGAGCAGCTCGCAGACGCCATCGGCGCGGGCGTCAATGTCTACTTCGACAATACCGCCGGCGCGATCAGCGACGCAGTCCTTGCGCATCTTGCCATCCGCGCGAGGATCGTCATCTGCGGCACCGCGTCAGTCGCGAGTTGGGATCCGCCGCCGACGGGACCGCGTGTCGAACGCCAAATACTGGTTAAGCGGGCCCGGATGTCCGGATTTTTGATATTCGATTATGTTCACCGCTACCAGGAGGCCGTCGATCGGTTGGCGGGGTGGGTCCGTGAAGGGCGACTAACCTATAGCGAAGACATCAGGGACGGCCTGACAGCCTGCCCGGACGCAATCGCAAGCCTTTATCGTGGCGAAAATTCGGGTAAACTGCTCATCCGGGTCGACGAGACCTGAACAATCGTGCGCGATGCGCAGCGACCCGCAGCTTTCGTCGACCGCCTCTGCCGCCCCCTACCCGCCCGCTCCCGCACCAGCGGCCAACCCGCTCAACACCATCGTCGCGCCGAACAGGAACCAGTCGCTGAGGATATGCGCGCCGGTGCACACCAGGATGTTCTTGGTCATGATATAGGGCAGCGTCAGAACGAGGCGCGCCACGCCGACGCCGCCGATCACCTGGATCACGTTCCAGCCATAGGTCGGCAGATGCACGGCGGCGAAGAGGACCGCGACCGAAAGCCAGGCGATCACGATCGCCCGTTTGCGCCCCACCCCGCGCTTGCCGGTCAGCCAGGTAAGCAGCGCCAGGAACGGCAGGATCGTCAGCACCTCCTCCCCGAACAACTGCGGCACGGATTTGGCGAAGAACAGGATGCGCGCCGGCGTGTCCTGCCCGGCGAGACCGGCGATCGCCGGATTGACCGTCGTGTCGATGACGCTGATCAGGATCGCCCCGGCAATGCCGGTGACGAGGATGTTGATCAGCGCGAAGCCGGCCATCACCAAGGCGTCGCGCAAGCGCAGGCGACGGAAGATCGCCGTCCAGCCGCGCGGCGCGACATATTTCAGCGCCGCCAGCGGCAGCGCGAAAAACGCCACGATGGGAACGAAGCCCAGGAAAGCCCCCGTCAGGAGCGGGTTCGACAGGGTCAGGACGAGAAATCCGGCGAGGATCGCGGCCATCACCAGCCACCACTGGCCGCCCGAGATCGCGGCCGGTTCGCCGTTGTAGAAGGGAAAGTCGTCGCCGGGCCGCTCCAGCCAGCCGAACCGCTCCGCCTTGTCCGTCATGTCCCTGCCCTGTCTCGATTGGCCCGAAGCGGCAAATAGCATCGCCGCTTCGGGATGAGAACAGGGTCAGGCGGCTTTCTTCACCTGTTCCTTGCGGGCCGGCGCCAGCGTCACGGCCCAGCTGTGGAGTTCGGCGAGCATCGCCTTGGCGCCCTGCTCCACTTCCGGCGCCGGGTTGAACGTGCCGTCCTCGCCGAAGAAGTTGAACACGAACGGGATCGGCACTTCCTGCGGCAGCGGCATCAGCGAAACCGTGTTCAGCAGGATCTTTGTGCTCTGCATGGCGCGCATGCCGCCCGACACGCCGCCATAGCCGACGAGGCCGGCCGGCTTCTTGTGCCATTCCTTGTGCAGCGCCTGGATGGCGTTCACGGTCGAGGCGGCGGGGAAATAGTTGTATTCCGGCGAGACGAAGACGAAGGCGTCGGCCGAGGCCACGCTTTCGCTCCAGCGCTTGGTGTGCTCGTGCTGGTAGTTCTGCATCATCGGATGGTTCGGCTCGTCGAGCAGCGGCAGGTCGAAATCGGCGAGGTCGACGAGTTCCACCTCGAAATCCGAGTTCTGGCGGGCGAAGTCGGCCATCCACTTGCCGATTTTCGGCCCGTTGCGGCCCGGCCGCGTGGAGGTGACGATGACGTTGAGCTTGAGGGTCATGATTGTTTCTCCTTGATCGAATTGGTCCGTACATGGCCGGTTTCGGGCACGAGCGAATGCGTTCCCGGAACCGCTGTTCCGGGTCGGGATTTCCTGCTTCTGTTTCGCTGTCCCCGGCGCGGGCCGGTCATGCCGGTAGAAAAAAGAAACCGCGGTATTGATTTGATACCGTCGTCGCTTTTTGATACCGGGACCCTATGTAGAGGTCATGCCGCAGCGCACAAGACGGCACTTTTTTGCAACCGGGTTACAAGAATGAAACCAAGGCACATAAATGAAATCGGCGAAGTCTGCCGCCCCGTCGGCCAGTTGCTGTCCGCAATCGGCTCGAAATGGCTGGTTTTGGTGCTGATTCGCCTGTCGGAGCGGCCGAAGCGCTTCTCGGAACTGAAACGCGAAATCGGCACGATAAGCCAGAAAGTGTTGACCAGTGTGTTGCGGGATCTTGAACGCAACGGCGTCGTCGACCGCACCGTGACGCCGTCAATTCCGCCGCGCGTCGACTACCAGCTCACCGAACTCGGCGAATCGCTGCTCGAACCGATCCACGCGCTCGGCGTATGGGCGGTGGAAAACGAGAACAAGGTGGCCGAGGCGCAGGCGCGCTACGAGCAAAAGGCGGAGATGGCGTGAACGCGAAGGCCGAAGCCTTCTTCGCGAAGGACGGCAGGTGGCGCGATGAACTGGCCGCCCTTCGCGCGATCCTGCGCGCCTGCCCGGTCGCCGAGGACTTCAAGTGGCGCTCGCCGGTCTACACCGCCCATGGCGGCAACGTCGCTACCGTCTGGGGCCTGAAGGACACCGCCGTCCTCTCCTTCTTCAAGGGCGTCCTGCTGAAGGATCCCGAGGGCATTCTCGTCGCGCCGGGCGAAAACTCGCGCTCGGTGCGCATGGTCAAGTTCACCGGCCTGGCGGAGATCGCCGCGATGGAAGCCGTCCTCAAGGACTATATCCGCGAGGCCGTCGAGAACGAGAAGGCGGGCCTGAAGGTGGATTTCCCGAAGGACGATCTCGACTACCCCGAAGAACTCGCCGACAGGCTCGACGGCGACCCGGACTTCCGCGCCGCCTTCGAGGCGCTGACCCCGGGCCGCCAGCGCGGCTGGGTGCTGCATTTCTCCGGCGCGAAGCAATCGGCCACGCGGGCATCGCGGATCGAAAAGGCCGCGCCGAGGATCCTTGCCGGCAAGGGGATGCATGACCGCTAGGGCCTGCCCGCCCCCGCGCGGTCGGACCCCTATGCGTCCGGCTTCCTCACATGCGGAAAATCGCCGATGGCGATATAGGCCTCTTCCTGGGGCGTCGAGGGGCGGCCGAGGATCGGATTGCGGTGCGGATGCCGCCCGAACCGCTCGATGATCCCCTTGACCCGCGCCTGCTGAGACAGGAACCGTTCGCGCCGCGCCGCCAGATGGTCAGGCAGGCGGCTGGCGATGCCCTCGGCGACCGCGTCGAGCATTTCCATGCGCTGCAGATGGTCCGGCCCCTCGCAATGCGAGATCGCGATCATGAAGAAGCCCTGCTCCCACGGCGCGAGCTGGTCGAAATCGCCGTTCGCCATGCCGTCCAGCGCCAGCCGGCACGCCTTGATGTCCTGCGCATAGGCCGCCGGCGTGTCGCGCCACAGCGAACGCGGAAACTGGTCGAGCGCGATCAGCAGCGCCAGCCGGCCGCGCGGCGTCTCAGCCCAGTGGTCGAGCAGCCCCTTGGCCGCGGCGAGCGTCAGATCAGCGAAATCGGCGATGATCCGCGCGTCCATGCCCCCCTGCATGCGCTCGATCCAGAAGGCCTGATGCGCCTCGGGATCGTTCCAGTGACCGTTGTCGGGGAACCAGAAGGCAAGGACTTCTTCTGGTTTGAACAGCGTTTCCGTCATTGCCTGTCCCCCCGTTGCCTCCCCTCACACGAACACGTCCACCTTCTCGAACGTCCGCACATCCACCAGCCCGACATCGGAGATCCTCAGTTCCGGGATCACCACCAGCGCCAGCAGCGAGTGCTGCATATAGGCGTTGTTGAGCGTGCAGCCCATTTCGCGCATCGCGGCGCTCAGGATTTCGGCCTTGGCCGCGACGATCTCGGCGCGCTCGTCCGACATCAGCCCGGCGATCGGCATCTCGATCAGCGCCAGTTCCTCGCCCTTCGAGATCATCACCACGCCGCCGCCGACCTCGCCGAGCCGGTTGGCGGCGATCGCCATGTCCTCGCGGTCGGTGCCGACCACGATCATGTGGTGGCTGTCATGCGCCACGGTCGAGGCCATGGCGCAGTCCTGCGTGTAGCCGAAGCCGGAGACGAAGGCGTTGGCCACCGCGCCCGTGCCGCGATGCCGCTCGACCAGCGCGATCTGGCAGATATCGTTGACCCGGTCCATCTCGACGATGCCGCCCTCTATCGGCAGCCGCGCCTCCAGCGCCCGCGTCGGCGCCTGGTTCTCGATCACGCCGATCACGCGCACATCGACCTCCGCCTTGCCCTTCGGCGCCGGGATGACGAAGTCGTCGGGCAGCAGCTCCTTGCCGAGCCTGACCGTGTTCTTGGCTTCCGCCGGATAGTCGTAGGGCGCAATCTCCACCGTCAGCTTGCCGCCCTTGGCGAGCTGCACGCCCCGCCCGTAGACCTCGTCGATTTCGAGTTCGGCGAGATTGGAGACAATCAGGAAATCGGCCCGGCGGCCCGGCGTGATCGAGCCCAGCTCGCGCTCCATCTTGAAATGCTGCGCCGTGTTGATCGTCGCCATCTGGATCGCGGTGACCGGTGCCAGGCCCTGCTGGATAGCGTGGCGCACCACCCGGTCCATGTGACCTTCCTTGACCAGCGTGCCGGAATGGCTGTCATCGGTGCACAGGATGAAATTGCGCGGATCGAGCCCCTGTTCGGTCACCGCCTTGATCTGCTCGGCGACGTCGTACCAGGCCGAGCCCAGCCGCAGCATCGCCTTCATGCCCTGGCGCACCCGCGCGATCGCGTCCTCGGCGCGCGTGCCCTCGTGGTCGTCCTCCGGCCCGCCGGCGACATAGCCGTGGAAGGCGCGGCCGAGATCCGGCGAGGCATAGTGCCCGCCCACCGTCTTGCCGGCCGAAACCGTCGCCGCGATCGCGCCGACCATGGTCTGGTCGTTGGCGGCGACGCCCGGAAAGTTCATCACCTCGCCGAGCCCGATGATGTTCGGCCAGGCCATCGCTTCGCGCGATCTCCTGCGGCCCGAGCGACGCGCCGGCATGTTCCAGCCCCGGCGCCGACGGCACGCAGGACGGCATCTGCACGAACACGTTGGTCGGCATCGCCTCCGCCTCGTCATGCATCATCCTGACGCCGGCAAGCCCCAGCACATTGGCGATCTCGTGCGGATCGATGAACATCGAGGTGGTGCCGTGCGGGATCACCGCGCGGCAGAATTCGGTGACCGTGACCATGCCGCTCTCGACATGCATATGCGCGTCGCACAGCCCCGGCACGAGATAGCGCCCGCGCGCATCGACCACCTTGGTGCCCTCGCCGATGCAATGCGAGGCGTCCGGTCCGCAATAGGCGAAGCGCCCGCCGATGATCGCCAGATCCGTGGCCGCGATCACCTCGCCGGAATGGACATTGACCCACTTGCCGTTGCGCACCACGAGGTCGGCTGCCTTGCGTCCCATCGCGACATTGACGAGGTCGCGGGCGCATTCCGTCCAGGGTTTCGGCGGAAAAAAGGTTCGGCTGTTTTGCGGCATGGCGGTCTCCGGATGTTGCACCGACCATGCCCGCGAACGCCGCCGATTTCCAGTGCGCAATTGCGGCGATTGCGCGTCAGCCGCCGGGCTCTCCCGCTGGCTCCGGACCGGATCGCGCAATCGCAGAGAAGTCGAGCGCGCTGTTCGTCATGACCCCGCCGCTCCGCCTCAGCGCGGCGTCCCCGTAGAGCGACCAGTAGAGCTTGCGCCGCGTGCGCCGGATCTGCTTTCGCAAGCGAAACCACGGTGGGCCGCGTTTCACCTTCCTGTTCAGCCGCTCGTCCTGTCCGCGTTCGCCCTGCGCAATGGTTTCATCCTCCACGCCGATCCTCGCAACGATATCCGGCGGCAGATGCACGATCTGGGCGGCGATCGTCGGACCGAGCTGCAACGGCCGGTAATCCCGGCGTGCCGCGAAGACGAAGTCGTCGACATGGTCGCTATAGGGATCGGACAGCGCCAGCAGCCGCTCGGCCCCGCGCCGCGAGATCACATAGGCCCCGGCGCTCGTCGTTCCCGCGAGAATCGGGCGCAGGCTCCATTTTTCGTGTTTGGCGACTTCCGTGCCCAGGCGGACCGCGCGCCCCGCGCTGTCGAGCTTGACGACGCCGAAGTCCGGCGCGCTCCGCAGGAGCCAGTCGAAAACGGCCGGCATTTCGCGCGTCAGGACAACGTCGTCCTCGAAGATCGCCGCCATCGGCAGATCGTCGTCGACGACGCGCTGCCACAGCCGGCGGTGGCTTTCGAAACAGCCGATCAGGCTGTCCGGTATCTCCCACCGGTCGCCCTGATGCGGAACATAGCGGATGCCCTCGTAGCGATCGAGATGACGCGCATCGACCGCGGAAAACCGCTCGGCCTCGATGCCGATCGCCGCGAAATTGCGTTGCACGAACGTCCATCGTTCCGGAACGCGATCGAGGTTTATGACGAAGCAATGCATGGTTCGGATTTCCAAATGACCATAGGTAAAAGACAGTGGGGATGTCGTGTGCTGGTGGACCCGGTGACGGTTGTGTACTAACACGCCCACCGGTTTGCAAAACGAGCTGGATGTTTCCAGCGATTTCGTTTTTTACGCAAACGGAATACGGATTTTAGGAAAGTCAGAGCGGTCATGGCGACATTGCTGAAGGGGAATATCGTCTTCCTCCATATCCCGAAGACCGGCGGCACATGGGTCAAGAAAGCCCTTGAAAGCCAACAGCTTATCGTTGCGGAGGCTATCGGCCACGAACACGCGACATTCGACTACTATGCTGGCTGGCAACGCGGGCAAAAAAGCCGAACGCTTCTGGAAAAAATCAGGAGAATGGGGAAAGACGTCAAGGTACCGGTTGCGCCCAGCATATTCTGCGTGGTTCGCAATCCGCTCACCTGGTACGAGTCCTGGTTCAAGTTCCAGGCGTGGCAGAATTTCGCGTCATGGGGCACGCGCGGAGCCCCGCTTGAATGGCACGTCATGTCGGCGCTCAACGAACAGATATCGGAAGACTTCAACGAGTTCGTGGCAAACGTAAATCGGAACCTGCCTGGTTTCGTCACGGCATTATACGCGATGTACGCGATGAACAGCGGGGCTACCGTCCTTCATCTGGAAAACATTCGTAAAGAACTTGGCGACTTTTTTTCCGCCAACGGATTGCAGTTGGATAAATCGGATCTGCTCAAGAAAAACCCGGAAAATGTCAGTCCGGAAATCCGGATCGAATGGGACGAGAAGATCCGGCGTCAGACGATACAAAACGAGATGGCGGCATTCCTGGGATACGGCTATGACCCCAATCTAAGCATACCTAGTCCCGGTTCGTGACTGCGTTTTCCTCAACCTCGACCGTAAGCCGTGAGGCGTTTTTAATTGGCGTCAAGCCAGCCGCTTGGACAGCCGCTTTACGATCCAGCGCTTCCATTTGCGCGTTTCGAAATCCGCCGGTTTGGCTGACTTGGTCTGCCCAATACCTTGTCTGGAAAGATGTCTTGCGCGCAGTTTCAAGGCTCGAATCCGATCGCTCATCCGCCGGGTGATCAACGAGACGTGGAATCGCGGCCAGGGCGCCTATTTGGGTGATGTCGCAAGGCCAATCGGCGGGTCTGCTGACTGGAAATGCGTTCCGGATCATGAAGGAGCAGCCACGCGCCGATATGCTGTACCCCGTGGCGAGGCTCGGACAGAGAGAAAACCGCGCCATTTTGACATCGGACGTCAACCGGCGCGTCGAGAAGCGCCATACTTGCGAAAAGCTGTGGTCTAATAGGACAAGATCGGCGCTCGCGTAAGCGCCGTCGCGATAGAACGCCGGAAAGCGCCGATCCAGAATGGCATCGTCTTCCAGCACGATAGCGCCCGGCAGATCGCGATCAACGACCGCCTTGTAAATTGTCAGATGGGACAGCGCGCACGCATATTCCGCGTCGGTCATGTCGCGGGCTATGTTCTTGCGCGTCTGCGGCCGGTCTATCCGCTCTTCCAGGTGCGGCGGAAGTCCTTTCCTTCCATCAATCGCATAGAACAATTCGAAATCCAGGCCGAACGCGTCGAGTTGCGCGACCAACGGCTTCCGCCGGTCGACGGCATCTCTCAAGGAGAGCACGAAAATCGGCCAGTCCGTCATCACAATCCTCGCCCGAAATGCCTCACGAATAGTTAGGCGCATTCGCCAAAGCAACCTCGGTTCCCATCCCTATGCCGATGCTTTCGGGTGCGCCAGTCTCACACGAGCGGGCGCGAAAACCGCTTGACGATCGAGCGTCTCCACTTGCGCGTTTCAAACCCGCCGGTTTGCGGGATTTGAATATCCCAGTACCTCGTATCCAGGGTCGCTACCCGCTCGGTTTGAATGGTCGATCCCGGTCCTTCGTCCGGAGGATGATCCACGAGACGCGGAATCGCGGCCAAGGCGCCGATTTGCGTAATGTCGCAGGGCCAGTCGGCGGTCCGGCTGAGCGGAAACGAATTTTCGAGCATGAAAGAGCAACCACGTGCCGACACGCCATATCCCGTGGTCAGGCACGGACAGAATGAGAGCCGTGCGGCGCTGACATCGGCTGTCAACCGGCGTGTCGAAAAGTGCCATACACGGCATGGTCTGTAATCGAAAATAATCATGTCGGCGCCCGCGTAAGCGCCCTCGCGGTAGAACGTCGGAAAGCGCGGGTCCAAAATGGCGTCGTCTTCAAGCAGAATAGCGCCGGGCAGTTTGCGCTCCATGACCTCACGATAAATCGCCAAATGGGATAACGCGCACGCATATTCGGCATCGGTCATGTCGCGGGCAATGTTCTTGCGCGTCTGCTGCCGGTCGATCTGGTTTTCGAGGTGCGGGGGCAGCCCTTTCCTCCCGTCAATCGCGTCGAACAGTTCGAATTCCAGTTCGTATTCCTCGAGCTGCGCCACCAGCGGTTTCCGCCGGTCGACAGCATCTCGTAAAGAGATTACAAAAATCGGCCAATTCGCCATTACACGCACCGTTTGAACGCCTCACGATTAGATCGGACAATCTGGCCACGCAACCACCGCCACGAACTCTCCGCGCCTGGATCTTGCCTTAGAATGAAAATTGCATTCCTGAATCAATACGAAGGTTACGAAGACAGCCTGCCTGTTCTGATCGTGAAGAAACTGTGCGGCGAAACGCTGGAAATTACGAGCCCGAGCGAAGCCGATCTTGTCTTTATGGGGCAGTTCGCCCGACGAAACCGGGGGCTCCGGAAATACTGGAATGCCGTTTGGAACCGGTCGAAAATACCGTCGTCATCGGCGCTCAGGATTTTTCACAATTATGAGAACGTTCGCCCCGACGGAATAACTGCAGACTATTTTATCACATCAGATCTCGGCGTTGATTCCGACCGGCATTACCGGCTTCCCATATGGATGGAGTCCGTGGATTGGTCTCACGAAGGCGTTGTCAATAAACCCAATCCGCGCGTTAAGAATTTGCTGACAATCGATCAACTCAGTCAGCCTCTGGGATCCGGTTTAATGAGCCGTCCGTTTCGCGCGGCTCTTTTCACGTCCCATATGCGCGAACCCCGAAAAATGCTTTTTCAGGCCTTGTCCAATGTGTTGCCCACACAGGGCTTCGGCCGACCATTCAATTCGACAATCAGGCACCACAACGAAAGCGGCATCGCCAAGGATGACGTACTCAGGGATTTCGCGGTCAATCTTTGCCCCGAGAACTCTCTGTACCCAGGCTACTATACCGAGAAAGTGGTCGAAGCCTTTGGAGCCGGCTGCCTGCCCGTTACATGGGCGGAACAGAGTATCGGTGTGGATTTCAACCCGCGGGCCTTTATCAACGCGCTGGACTTCGCGGCCACCGGATATGAAGCCGGACTGAGGGAGGCGCTGTCACCCAGGTCGTTTGCCGAATACGCGGACCAACCGTTGCTTTTAAAGAGCCCGAGCATCGAGCCGCTCTTTGATTTCCTTCGCCGGGCAATTAGCGATACACGCTGAGACGGGAAGCGAGGCAACTTGACGAGGCCACGGACGGCCCGCCATAATTAACCTGGATCAGTACATTCGACCGGCATACCGAGTTGGCCCTGCCAAGGAAACGGATTTCGGATGTTCGAAAAACAGGCGCGTTCCCTCAAACGGCGGTACCATATGCTTTTTCCCAGGAAGCAGGTCCGCCGCGACGGGATCGAATACGACCTCGACTGCCGGGAACTCATTGATTACGGCATTTTCCGCGGCGGCTGGGAGGCCGACACGCTGGATTTCCTCCGCGATCATGTGAAGGACGGTTTCGTCACCCTAGAGGTCGGCGCAAATGTCGGCGCACATACGCTCATCATTGCCAAACTGTCCGGCGAGAACGGTGTCGTCCACGCCATCGAACCGACCGTATTTGCCCGCAGTAAGCTCCTCAGAAATCTCAGCCTCAATCCGGAGATAGAGAAGCGGGTCCATGTGCATGATCTGTTGATCAGCGACACGGTCGACGGACAATGCGGAGTTGCAAATCCGCTCTTCATGGCCGCAAAGCCCAAGATGAATTGGAAACCGAAAGAAGCATGTATCGTCCCCCGATCACCGACGATCGACAGGCTCGTCGGCGACTGGGGGCTGATCGCCTCGACCTGCTGAAAATCGACATCGACGGGTATGACTTCGCGCGTTGCACGGCGCAAAGTGTAACAATCGAAGAATTCAGGCCCTTGATGTTTCGTGGAGCTTGCGGAATGCTCGTTGAAGAAGAACGGCAGTAGCGTCACGGATATCCAATATCTACGATCCTGGGATATACGGCTACAAGAGCACGAATGAAGAGATGTATCGATGAATCCCGAAAACTTCCTCGCCCGGATCGGCGACAAAGAGGGCATCAACGGCGTCTTCTATCCAGGCGAAAAACGCGAGCAGACAGCCTGACACCTGCAAGGACGCGATCACCGACCGGCGGCGTTTGTGAAGGGGGCCGGCTTTCAGATCGGACGGCATACTTGGCCGCCATCGCTATGTTCACTTTCCTCGGCTTCAGCCAATCAGCATCACACAGCATTATCGTTGTTTCGCGCCTTGCTCTGAATGCATCGGCATCAAGCGTCTGTATTTTCGAAAACCAGTTCGTAGTAGTTTCCTGTTTCCGCCAGCTTGTGCGGTCTTTTCTCACGTAGGGCGAACCCCTTCTCGCCGAGCAGCGCCACGATATCGTCGACGACGCAGCATCCGACATAGGCTTCGTAATCCGCGGCTTCCGTCTGGATATAGCGGAAGGACCGGATGGTCTCCTTCGCGCCCCGCAGAACCTGTAGTTCGGAGCCTTGGGTATCTAGGATCAGCGCTTGATACTTTGAGAGATCGATCCTGTTGGCTTCGACGAACCGCGCAAGGCTGGTGCCTTCAAGCTCGATCGTGTCGACGAAATCGACATCCGGCCATACGTCCTTGTGCAGGCCCAGATCGAGGATGGAGGACGATTCCCCGCCATTGTTGGCGACATGAAAGGCAAATGTGTCGCCATCGGTTTCCGTGACAAGCAGTTTATAGGCCAGCTGTTTCCTGTAGACGTCGATGTTGTCTTTCAGCCGTTCGAAAACCTCAGGAATCGGCTCTATCCAGATTACGTTGAGGCCGAGCCGCGCATAGAGCCCCGCTTCTTGGCCGGCGTTCGCGCCGATATGGATGACGCCGCTGACATTCTTCAGGAAATCCGGGATATTGGGGTTATTAAGCGTGCGCCGCCGCCGAAGGTGGCGGTATACGGGAAGGGTTGTCTCCATGCGCCGTATCGCTTTCCTGAATGCGTCTGCCATACGGAGATCCTTTTCGTCTCTAACGGGGCTTATCAAGCGGCGCTCGGCGCGGGCACAATCGCACGGCTTTCCGCGATCAGGGCAGCATCGGCGGCGAGCTCTTCGACATTTCTCGACATACGATTCCAGACAATGACCCTGCTCGGGCAGGTTAGACCGACCACCCCCGGAAGGCCATACTCACGCGGAAAGGCCGGCTCGGCCGGACGCAAAAAACGGCGCCCCCAAAGGGCGCCGTTTCAAATTGGAGATTCTACCGGCCCGCCCGTTCCCGGATCAGAACTCTTCCCAGTCGTCGGCCTTCAGCGCGGCATTGCCGCTGACCGGAAACGACTTCGCCGGTTTGGCCTGCGGTTTTGCCGCCGCGCGCGGTTCCGCCGCATAGGCGGGCGGCGTGTGGGTGGCGGCCGAGCCGAGCTTGAACTGCCGCAGCAGGTCGTTGAGCGATCCGGCCTCGTTGGCGAGGCTGTGGCTGGCCGCCGTCGATTCCTCGACCATCGCGGCGTTCTGCTGCGTGCCCTTGTCGACCTCGCCGATCGCCTGGTTGATTTCCTGCAGGGTGGTCGACTGCTCCTTCACCGCGTCCACGATGGCCGCGACGTTGGTGTTGACCTCCTGCACTTCGGCGACGATCGACTGCAGCGCGGTGCCGGTCTCGCTGACCAGTTCCGACCCGGCCTTGACCTGCTGCGCCGAGGTGTCGATCAGCGACTTGATGTCTTTCGCCGCATTGGCCGAACGCTGCGCCAGTTCGCGCACTTCCTGCGCGACGACCGCAAAGCCCTTGCCGGCGTCACCCGCCCGCGCCGCCTCGACGCCGGCGTTGAGCGCCAGCAGGTTGGTCTGGAAGGCGATCTCGTCGATCATGCCGATGATGTTGCCGATCTCGCGCGACGACGCCTCGATCTGTTCCATCGCGGCGACCGCCTGCTTGACCACCTCGCCCGACCGTTCGGCCGAAGTCTTGGTGCGCAGGACGAGCGAGCCGGCCTCGTCGGCGCGCGCCGCCGATTCCTTGACCGACGCCGTCACTTCCTCGACCGCCGCCGCGGTCTCCTCCACGGACGCCGCCTGCTGCTCGGTGCGCTTCGACAAATCGTCGGCCGCCGAGCGGATCTCGTCGGATGCGCTGCGGATCGCGCCGGCATTGTCGCCGACGCGCTGCATCGCTTCCTGCAGCTTGCCGATCGAATTGTTGAAGTCGAGGCGCAACGGGTCGAGCGACGGAATGAACGGCCGCTCGATGCGCTGTTCCAGGTCGCCGTCGGCCAGTTTCTGCAGCCCGCCGCCGATCTCGTTGACGGCGCGCACGCGCTCGGTGATGTCGGTCGCGAACTTGACGACCTTCATCGCCCGCCCGTTCATGTCGAAGATCGGGTTGTAGGACGCCTGGATCCAGACCTCCCTGCCGCCCTTGCCGATGCGCTTGAATTCCTCGGCGACGAATTCGCCGCCGCGCAATTTCTCCCAGAACGCCTTGTAGTCGCCGCTCTGCGCATAGGCCGTATCGACGAACAGCGAATGGTGCTTGCCCTTGATCTCGGACAGGTCGTAGCCGAGCGCGGCGCAGAAATTCTCGTTGGCGGTCAGGACATTGCCCTGCAGGTCGAATTCGATGACCGCCTGGGCGCGCGAGATCGCCTCGATCTTGCCCTCGTCGTCGGCGGCTTTCAGCTTCGCCTCGGTGATGTCGGTCGCGAACTTGACCACCTTGTAGGGCTTGCCGTTGCGGCCGAGGATCGGGTTGTAGGACGCCTGGATCCAGATTTCCTTGCCGCCCTTGCCGATGCGCATATATTCGCGCGCATCGAATTCTCCGCGGTTGAGCTTGGCCCAGAATTCCTTGTAGTCGCCGGTGCGTGCATAGGCCGGATCGACGAACATCGAATGATGCTTGCCGATGATCTCGGCGCGCTCATATCCCAGCGCCGCGCAGAAATTCTCGTTCGCGTTCAGTATCTTGCCGGTCAGATCGAATTCGATGATGGCCAGCGACTTGTCCATCGCGGCGAGTACTGTCCTGGCGTCGTCGCCCTTGCCGAGGCTGTTAAACATGAAGATTTCTCCCGAAGCGTCCCGAAAATTGCCGACCGCGATCGCCCGTTGGGGATCCTTCGATCGTCACGATGAAATGCGGTAAGGTCGCATGTTGGCGTACCAACAGCCCGGTCGAGGCGTCATGCGGACATCGCTTGGTAAGCGGCTGCCGACCGGTATGCCAACTTTTTGCAGTCTTCGATTAACAAACGATAAAAAGCGCTCTCGGGCGCGAGGCTTCGCAGGGCATCGGCGGCAACGGCCGGAGGATCGGGCCCGGCAATATGCGCAACGTAAAAAAAATCCTCCAAGCAACTGGTTTATATAGCTGTTTCTCCCGGAGAACTACGCAAAAAAGATCCGGCCCGCGGCCGTTGCGCCCCGTCGGGCAGATGCCTTGTCGCCGCGATGCGCGTAAATTTCGCGGTAATATGCCTTGATTTTATTCAATTGTGACAAGCCGATTTCGAGGCCCGCATTCGATCCGGCGGCTTGGTGCCCCTGCCGGCTTCACATTGACTTCCTATATCACTGAAAATTATAATTATTTTATACTTTGATTGTCAGGGTGCCAGCAGAAATACCAACATTCTTCAAGCCGTCAGCGAAATTTCAGGCTGTACCGCAGCGCCAATCATGGCTCACGACGCCTTCTTCTGCAGATGCGCCAGCACCCTTGCGATCGTCTCCTGATCTGGCTCTCCGCTGCCCGTTGTGCGCTCGCCGGTTTTCGCCACTAGGCTGTTGAAGATCTCCGCCTGTCGATGGCTCGGAACCTTGGCATAGCTCTGGAAGGTTGTCTTGACGTCCTCGTGTCCGAGGTTTTGCGACCACGCGGCCCATTCCTCCGTCGTGGTCGTCATGGCAGTACCGAGCCGTGCAAGCGTTTTGCGAAACGAATGCGGTTGGAAATAGGGGAGGCCGGCTGCCTCGAAGCGCCTGCGGAAGATGTCGCGGATGGGGCCGGCGGTTTTCCAGTGCGCGCGCTTCAGGCCGACCGGCGCAAAATGCCCATCCTTGTCGAGTCCAATCTCGGTTGCCGGAAACAGCGGATCGTCCGGACCGTACATCAGCTCTTCGGTCAAGAACTCGATCCACTCGCGGACAATTGCCTCGATGTCATCGCCGATCGGAAAGAACCAGGTGGTGAAGGTCTTTCGGTTCTTGGTGCGCACCTCGCGCGCATCCTGGAAGACAGTGCGTGCCTGCAGGTCGACATGCTTGATGGACAGCGAGGCGATCGCATCGTCGCGGGCGCCGGTGAGCAGCGTGAAGGCGATGAGTGCCCGGTCGCGCTTTTCGATGTCGGTCTCGGTCGGTGATGAGAAGATGACATGGCGGATCTGCTCGATGCTCGGCACGGGCCGTTCGCGCGTTGCCGTGGCGATACGCGTGTCATTGGCGGACGGGTTGAAGTACTCCGCATCCGAATAGCTGATCCGCGACTTGTAGCCGGGCTGGCCCGCCAGCCAATGAATGAACGCCTTGACGTGCATGAGGCGGGAACGGACCGTTGCCTTGGCCAGCGGCTTGCCGGTTTTCGGATTGGTCGCATTGCCCAGATCGCGCTTGAACTTGCGCGCCTGTTCGATGTGGAACTGCGCGAAGTCCTTATAGCCGGCCGAAGCCTCGAAGCCGGCGATGGCGGCCGCGACCTGGTCGGTGCTCTTGACCGACATGCGCTTCGCTTCTTCCAGATAGGCCAGATACTGGCGCTTGATGCGCTCGTTTTTCGGATGGTGCTTACGCATGGGTTTCAAGCTCCTTGGCCAAGTGATCATTCACGCAGGGATCATCGATCTCACTTAGGGGTCGCTGACCCTCCACGATTTTCACATCCAGAATCTGCTTGAGGGCATCCAGTCTGGAGGCCGACAGGCGCTTGTGCATCACGGTCGCGCAGACGGAGCAGAGCGCCCGAAGATTGCCGCTTGTCGCGGAGAGGGAGTGATATTCGACCTCGTCGAAAGCAGGTGAACGCGGCTCACGGCAGGAAAAGCAGAGGCATTCATGCAAGGCACAACGCCGCTTCGGCCGCGTGCGGGCGACGAGGAAGTCGGCGAGATCTTCGCCAAGGATAAGCATCGGCCGCTGATCAGCGAGGACCGGAAGGCCCTTCTTGATCCACAGACGCACGGTGCCTTTCGCTACGCCGACTGTCCGTGCTGCTTCATCGACCGTGTAGTTGCGATGACGCTTGATCCGCCGGTGGTCGGTAACCCGCGGCATCTCAGACGGCGCCCGTTTCGATCAGCCGACGAATGTCCTCGACACGCCAGGCCGAGATGCGCGAGCCAAGCTTAACCGGTTTCGGGAAGCGGCCGTCCTTGACGCCCGCCCACCAGGTCGACTTGCTGACCGGGATCGGTCCCTCCGGTGCTAGGATCTGGCGAAGCCGGAGGAGGCCCATTTCGGGGAGTCCAGATTGGTATGTCATGGCTCGTCTCGGTTTTGTTTGAACCGAAGACGTCCTGAACCCGCGCGCTGCAGATGAAGCCAGAAAGGTCAGAAACTCCTTGATCAGGAGTTTTTAGCCTCTTTCAAGTACCTGTAGATCTTAGAGATTTTGGATTTCACGCCACTCTCGGCCGGTTCTGCGCCAAATTTCTGACTGAACCACTCCAGCATCGTCTTCACCAGATCAGCCTGCTTTTCAGGCAAACCATCAGGTTAATTCGCGATTCGGATGATTTCCATCGTGAAACTGTCCCAGTCGTACTCGGGTGGCCGCCCGCCTCGCCGAACCACGGGTTCCGTCTGTTGCGAGACCTCAGCCTTGTTGTCCGGCGGAACCGGCCGTTCAAAGGGCTCTTCGACATTTGTTTCGGACGGGCTGAGCGTGTTGAACAGGAAGCGCGGAAACTGCTTCTTAGTTCGCGCAAATGCTTCGAGGTCAGTTCGTGACACCAAAGTGCTCGAGTGATTTCCGATCATAGCGAGCCCATTCGCAGATGAATCGACTGGCAAGGCACCGCTGGATGCCGCGCCAAATAGCATCTGCCGCACAGCGGCTAGATCGTCGGGGATATTTGCTGCAAACTCTGATACGGACGCTGGTTCAATCTCACACCAAAGGCAAGCCGCTTGGTGAAGGGTGAAAATATCCACCAAGTGCCAATTGTTCTGACCTGACAGCGCACGTGGCTCAAACATCCTTTCTTCTATCGGTCGTGATGTCGGATGTACATCTGAAAGCGGACCATATCGAGCCAACGCAGACAGGTCCGCTATGTGCCAATAGGAGACGCTAATGGGGTTCGATTTCTACGTCAGCCGAAAGTCCATTCAAAGAAGCGGAGTTCGGGAAGCTGCGTTTAGCGTGCGAGTACCTGAGTAGCCGGAGTACGCAATTTTGTCTGATTGGTTACGACATGCCTTCCTTCCGGATGGCGAATGCCGCCGCCGGCCCCGTGCAACGCAGGCGACGAATGTCGACACCGCCGCTCCGTCGCGCGGCCTGGGCGACCATCTCAGGATCGAGAAGCCTTCCGGTTCCACGAAGCCGCATGGTTCGGCACAGGATCCGCGCGACAAGGCCGGCATCGGGCACATCGGCGCAAAATACCACGACCAGCCTTCCGCCCGACTTCAGCACCCGCATCAGTTCCGCGATTGCGCGGGCCGGACGGGGTGTCGTCTCGAGCGCCCACGCGCAGGTGACGCAGTCGAACTCTCCGTCCGGAAAGGGAATTTCCATGAAGCTGCCTTCCATGCGGCGGGCGGGCACGTCCGACGCCTTGTCGAGCATGGTGCGGCATGCGTCCATGAGCGTCATTCTGAGCCCCGGACAGATCGCGGGAAGGCTCCGCGCAAGCGCGCCCGTGCCGCAGCCCGCGTCGAGAAGGCGCATGCCCGGACGCAGCAGGCCGGCCAGGGCGCCCTCGAAAGCGGATTGGGCTTCTCCGCCGGCATGGCGAAGCCACAAGCCATGCATCCGGTCATACCGGTCCGCGATGCGTGAATAGGCGGCGAGGACCGGTTGTCGCCCTGTCAGCCTTGTCTGCGCCCCGGTGCTGCTGATCGGAAACATCGTCGGTTTCTCCGGATTCCGGCTTGTCACCCGGCGGTTCGGGCGTCCGGGTTTTCAGTAGGCCACCGCCTGGCCGCCCACGGGCATTGAGACGTGGAACTGCGCCACCTGCCACTTGCCCTCGCGGTTCTCCAGAACGCCGGTCACCCGCAGGTTGTCCAGCGCCATCTCCTGGTCGCCTGCCTTGATCTTCCAGTCCCAGACTTCCGAGAAATAGGCGCCGTCGCTCAACGGCGTGATGCGCACGACCGCGTCGTGGACAATGATGTCCTCGGTGGAGAAGGAGGCGAACTGGGCGCGCACGGCGTCCATCAACTGGTCATGGCCGACCCAGCGCTCGGCCTTGTCGGTGCCGAAGGCCACGATACCGGGCTCCCGGAGGATCAGTTCGTCCATCGATTCGGCGTCGCCGGCCTTGATGGCTTGGGTGAACTGCCCGATGACGGCGGTTGCGCCTTCCATGGCGTCGGAGCGTTCGTCCCCCCGGGCTTTTCCCCCGAGAACGACGACGGTTGTCAGAACGGCCGCGGCGGCGATGGTGGTGGCGTCGAAGATATGGCGTGCATGGATCATTTGTCAGTCTCCTCTTGAGTTGGACAAAGGGGTCCCCGCATGCGGCGCCGCAACGCCCGCATGTCGATTGCTCGGCTGCTTTCCGCGGGAAGGCCGGTCAGGGGGTGATGGTGTAGTTCGGCCGGTCGTAGACCTGTTCGAAGCCGAGCCCGACCATGTTGTGGAAGGACGGCGCCGGTTCGCCGCCCGACGGCCGATCGGTCTCGGTCACGAGCCAGCGGCAGCCGAGATCGGCGGCGACATGCATACGATGCAACATCATCGCCCGGTGAAGCCCCTTGCCGCGGCGCTCGGGAACCGTGGACCCGAAACCGATCCACGCGACGTCGTCCTCGACGAACACGCCGCCGGTGCCGGCCGGCTCGCCGGCGTCGTAGGACAGGTAGAAGCGCCAGCCCGGCCGCCCCGGCAGACATTCGAACAGCCCGGTCATCGAGGCGGGAACGCCATAGCCGCGCGTCGCGACCTCGGCGAACAGCCGCGCATCCTCGACACCCACTTCGCGAATGGCGTTTTCGATGCCGGCGCCCGGCAGATCGGCGGTGGAGCGCATCATCTTGGCCAGCGCGGTCGATTTGCGCAGCCCCTTCGCCTCGAGCCGCGAGGCGATGTTCGCTGGATGGGCCCCGTCGCACAGGCTCACCCCGTAGGGCATGCCGGCGTCGGCGTAGCGGTCCAGCCGGTTCTCGAGCCAGGACAGGTCGGCCGGTTCGTTGATGCCGAGCCCGATCACCCGGTTGAAGAACCACCAGGGGACGCGGCTCGCCTGCAGCGCGAGGACGCCGCCGGCGCGCTCCTTCGACAGGCCGAGCGTCTTCGCAACGGCAGGCGTCGCTGCGTTCCAGACGCTTTCCCATGCGTCGATCTCGGCGCGTTCGCCGCGTTTGATGAGGGATGTGTCGGTGCTGTTCATGGCGGGTCTCCGCTTGCGTGTCGATGCTCGCAATCTACCGCCTCCTGACATCGCCCCCTATCGCCCCTCCGGGTGATTTAAGGGGTGATTCTGCCCCTCCGCGAGACCGAACGCATGGGCGTATCCGATCGCCTCGGCGCGATTGCGCGCGCCTGTTTTAGCGTAGATGTGCCTGAGGTGGGTCTTCACGGTGTTCTGCGAGATGAAGAGCCGTTCGCCGAGTTCCTTGTTGGAAAGCCCGGCGACGACGAGCTGCAGGACGCGTCGCTCGCCCGGCGACAGCGGTTCGCGCGATCTGGCGTCGGACGGTCCGGTCCCCGCCGCGCCGCGTCGCTCAACGATGGATTCGACGAATGCGCGCAGCCGCGGATCCTCGATCCCCTGCCGCAGGAGCCGGTCGAACAGGTCGCCGGCCTCCGCCGGGATGTCGATGAACACCCGCCGGTAGCCGAGCGGTTCCGCGCGTTCGAGCGCCGCCGCGATCTGGTCGAGAGCCTGGCGCCATTCGCCCTGGTGCAGCCTGGCGAGCGCCAGATCCGTCCGGGCGCGGATCGCGAAATCGACTCCCTTGCGCGCCTCGGCATGTTCCAGCCGTCTCGTCAGGAGATCGATCGCCTCGCCGTGACGGTGGCGATGGATGAGATAGCGCCCCAACAGGAGGATTTCGCTGTCGGTCGCGCCGGCTTCGCCGGGTTCTGTCGCGAGACCGCGCGCGTCGACAATCGTGCCCGCCGCGTCGGTCATGCCGCGAGATAGGGCGAGGCGCGCCAACTCCATGTCGAAATCGGGCAGGACGGGCATCAGCGGCCAGACATAGGCGGTGCCCTCGATGTCGCGCAGCAACGCCTCCGCCTCCTCCGGCTTGCCCTGCGCCCGGCGCACCCGCGCCAGCCCCGCGACGGCGACATGGCGCACGGTCGAGGGCTCGTTGCGCGAAAGCCGGATCGTTTCCTCGTAGGCCGCCGCGCTTTCGTCAAGCGCATCCTCTTCGTAGTGCATCTCGCCGAGACCACAGGTCAGCCAAGACATAAAGGGCAGCCCGTCCCAGCCCCTCTCGACCGCGGTCGCGCGCGCCGACGCGATGGCGCTCCGCCCCTCGGCGGGGCCGCCGAGCGCCGCCGTCAGCCGGGCCCGCCCGACCGACGAGACGAAGAACATGGTCACGAAACCGTATTGTAGCGCGGCGCGGATGGAATCGTCATAGGCCCGGGCCGCCACGTCGAGCTCGCCGATGGCGTGGGAGCAGCCGGCGACGACCGGATAGGCGCAGATGCGGACCCAGGCAACGTCGCGCGCGACGGGGTCGCGCAGGCTGGCGCTCGCCAAGTCGATCGCCTCGCCGAAGCGTCGGCTGGAGCGCGCCGCCTCAATGGCGTCGAGAAGCGATAGTTCGGCGCGGATCGCCCGTGCCTCGCCCGGCGTCGCTTCGCCGTCACCGCCGGTCAGCTCCTCGATCCGCTTGCGCCATGGTTGCCGGATGCAGCCGATGCGGACATATTCGCACCACAGCGCGGTCGACAGGCGTTTCGCGTCGGCCATCAGGACGCTTTCCGGCACCTGCTGCAGCCATGTGAGAAGCTGCTTGCTGTGGCCGCCGAGGATCATGTCCCAGCCATGCCGGTCGACGATCCCCGCTACGCGCGCGCTGTCGCCGGCGGCGAGCGCGTGTTCGGCCGCCTCCGCGATCGCCCCCCGGCGCTCGAACCAGACGCTCGCCGCGGCGTGGCAGTCGCTCGCCCGCTCGTCGGCGGCAAGTGCCAGCTGGTGGCGCAGCAGGTCGGCGAAGAGATGGTGATAGCGAAACCATTCCCGCGTCGAATCCAGCCCGACGACGAACAGGTGCTCGCGTTCCAGGCGCCGGAGGATTTCGGCGCTGTCGGCCAGCCCCGTCAGTTCGCGGCACAGGTCGCCGTTCATGCGCTCGACGACCGACGTCCGCAGCAGGAAGCGCCGGATCTCCGGCGGTTGGGTGCGCAGCACCTCGGCGGCTAGATAGTCCATGATGTAGCGGTCCGAGCCGTCGAAGCTCGCGATGAAGGCGTCGCGGTCCGCGTGGCGGGTGAGTGACAGCGCGGCGAGTTGCAGGCCGCCGACCCAGCCCTCCGTGCGCTGGTCGAGCCGGTCGATCTGGTCACCGGAAAGGCCGAGCCCCATGGTGCCGTTGAGAAACGCCGCCGTCTCCTCGAGGCTGAAGCGCAGGTCTTCGTCGCGCAGTTCAGCCAGTTGCCCGCGCATCCGCCAACGCTCCAGCGGCAGCGGCGGATCGCGGCGGCTGAGCAGGACGACGTGAAGCGAGGCCGGCATGTTCTCCACCAGCAGGTCCATCGAGTCGTGGACCTTCTCCTCCGAGATCGCCTGGTAGTCGTCGAGGACGAGCGAGACCGGGCGGTCGATTTCGTGCAGTTCCTCGACGAAACGCTCGACCAGCACGGGCACGTCCACGTCGCGCAGGCTGTCCGCCACCCTCGTGACGGCGCTGCCGCAGCCGGGTGCGACGGTCTGGATGGCGGCTGCAAGATGGACGAGGAAGCGCGCCGCGTCGTTGTCGCGCCGGTCGAGCGAGAGCCAGGCGACGGGCATGTCCCGCCCGGCGAGCCACGCCGCCGCCGCCGAGGTCTTGCCGAAGCCGGCGGGCGCGCAGACGAGCGTAACCGGTTTCTGAGGCTCGACGAGGTCGACGAGCCGGCCGCGGACGACCCGCCCCGCGGGAAGCGTGGGCGCCGTCAGCTTGGCGCGAAGAATTGTATGCCCACCGCTCATGCTGCCTCCCGGTAGCGGAGTTCAGACTATCATGAAAAGAACCCGTGCGTGAGGCCGAACAGAAGCGGAGAATTGCATCGGCCGGGCCTCCGGAAGCCGTCTCTACCCGGTAATTTCGTCTAAATGGAACATCGGCCAAACGACAGACCGGAATGACCCGCCAAAACAAACAGGCCATTTAACGTGCCGGCTTCCGCTCGCCTTATGTTCATAAGCATAGTCATATGGCATGCGGTGCGAAGGCCTGGTAACTGTTGGTCCGCTTTGGGTCAGAAGCAGACGTTTCGCGGCCGGCGTCGATGAGTCCGCTTTGGGGCGCATTCCCGTCAGGCTGCTTTGGGGCCGTGGGCGGACCGTCCGCTTTTCAGCGAAGAAGATGAGAAAGCAGACCTAATACGGTCACTCAATCGGTGGAGAGGAAAGCTTGGGATCCAACGTTCTCCACCCAGCAACCCAAGCATTGCTACCCCACGGTGACCCCGAACAGCGCCCCGACCGCCGCTGTCGCGGCCATCGCGAGTGCTCCCCAAAGGGTGACCCTCGTCGCGCCACGTATGACACCTGCGCCGCCGGCGGAGGCGCCCAGTCCACCGAGAACCGCGAGACCAAGGATCGTCGATGCCGCCACCAGAAGCGCGATTCTGCTTTCTGGCACGAGCAGCGCGACGATCAGCGGAACAACTGCGCCGACGGCGAAGGTGAGCGCCGAAACCAGCGCTGCCTGGATCGGGCGGGCCGTCACGGTCTCGGAGATGCCGAGTTCGTCGCGGGCATGCGTTCCGAGCGCGTCGCGTTCGGTCAGTTGGATGGCCACCTTCTCGGCCAGGTCGCGGTCGAGCCCCCGGTCGACATAGATCCGGGTCAGTTCCTCGAGTTCTGCCTCAGGCGTTTCCGCGAGTTCGCGGGTCTCGCGGGCAATGTCCGCCCGTTCTGCATCTGTCTGCGAACTGACTGAGACGTATTCGCCCGCTGCCATGGACATCGCTCCCGCTACAAGCCCGGCAAGCCCCGCGATCAACACCTCAGGCTTTCCGGATCCCGCCGCGGCGACGCCGACCACGAGGCTCGACGGTCGAGACGAGTCCGTCGTTGGCTCCGAGCACGGCCGCCCGCAGCCAGCCGATGCGATGCACCATGTGGATTTCGGAATGTGAGAGGCGGCTCATGGCGTGGCTCCTTGCGCGATGTCGGCCTGCCCGGAGGAGACAGCCTTTGGCTTCGGAATGGTGGGTTCATGGGGCGCGATGCGCAGCGCGCGCAGGGCGTTCAGGATCACTGCGACGTCGATGACCTCCTGCAGGAGCGCGCCCTGCACCGGGGTGAGATAGCCGAAGGCGGCGGCGATCATGCCGAGCACCGAAAGGCCGATCCCGGCGACGACGCTTTCGACTGCGATCCGGCGCGAAGCACGCGCGATCTCGATTCCCGGACCAAGTCTGTCGATCCGGTCGACGAGGAGCACGACGTCGGCCGCCTCGGCCGAGGCGGCGGCGCCCCGCGCACCCATCGCGACACCCACATCGGCAGCCGCCAGCGCGGGCGCGTCGTTTACCCCGTCGCCCACCATCATGACAGGCCCGTTCTTGCGCTCGGTAAGGACCAGCAGAACCTTCTGGTCGGGCGTCAGCCCGGCGCGCAGCCCGTCGAGGCCCAGCCCCTCGGTCACGCGCTCTGCCACGTCCGCGCGATCGCCGGTGGCGAGCAGGATGCGCGAAATGCCCTCGCGGCGCAGCCCGTCAAGCATGGCGCCCGCGCCCTCGCGAAGCGGATCGGACATGACGAGGTGCCCCGCCAAATGGCCGTCGACCGCTACCGCGACGAGGACCGAACCGGCGGCCATGGCGGGATGATCGCCCGGCCGCCGTCCAACGCGGGACGCCACGAAGCCGTCGCCGCCGACGATGACCTTGCGGCCCTCGACGTGGCCCACGACGCCTTCGCCCGGGATCTCTGCCACCTCTGACGGAACCGGCAGAGAGAAGCCCCGCGCCTTCGCGGCGGCGACGATGGCCTGCGCCACGGGATGCTTGGACGCCTGGTCGAGCGCGGCGGCGAGGCGCAGGATATCGTCTTCGCCCATGCCGTCATGGCTGTCGATCGACACGATCTGCGGACGGCCGTCCGTGAGCGTGCCGGTCTTGTCGAGGATCAGCGTGCGGATGCGCGCCATGGTCTCGAGCGGCCCCGCGCCCTTGATCAGCACACCGAAATGCGTCGCACGCGAGAGGCCGGCCACAAGGGCGACCGGCACGGCCAGGATCAGTGGACATGGCGTGGCAATCACAAGTACGGCGACGGCCCGGATCGGATCGCCGGAGAACCACCAGGCCGCGAAGGCGATGCTGACGGTGACCGCGAGGAAACCCAGAGACCAACGATCCGCCAGCCGTGACATCGGCGCCTTCGAACGCTGCGCCTCCTCGACCAACCGGACAATCCCGGCATAGGTGCTCTCCTTCGCGGGGCGCGTTGCCGAGAGGTCGAAGGCCTCGCCTGCATTGGTCGAGCCGCTCATCGCCTCGGCTCCGCGTGCCAGCCGGACCGGCAGGGACTCGCCCGTAAGCGCCGATGTATCGACGAAGGCCGTTTCGGACGCCACCGTGCCGTCCACCGGCACGACGTCACCCTGCCGGATCAGGAGACGGTCGCCGGGTGCGATCTCGTCGAGCGGCACATCCTCCAGGCCGCCGTTTCGATGCCGGGTCGCCGTCCTGGGCACGCGGGACAGGAGGTCGTGCATCTCGCGCCGCGCACGACCCTCGGCGAAGGCTTCGAGAAAGGTGCCGCCGGAATACATCACCGCGACGACCGCCGCGGCGAGAGTCTCGCCGAAGACGAGCGCCGCCGACATGGACAGCGCGGCGACGATATCAAGGCCCACCTCGCCGGAGCGCAGGCTGCGCAGGATCTCGACCACGAGCGCGGCGAGCGCGGGAACGACACCGGCGATCCAGACGAGGTCGGCGATGTCGGGCCGGCCGGCGAAGTAGAATGCAAGTCCCGAAGATCAGCCCGGCCGCGGCCAGCAGCAGAATGGCGGTCTTGAGGCGATCGGTGCGGGTCGTTTCCATGCGGCTCATCTTTCCCCGGCCGAGGCGATTGCCGCTGGTTCTTCGGTAAAAAGTCGTCCGACTCCCACGCCCCTTGCGCACCCGTCATCATCGCGCAGGAGGAACAGGGCGTCGAGCCCGTATTTTCTTGCGAGTGGTGCCCCTCTGTCAGCTCCGAGCACCATGAGGGCCGTCGCCCAGGCATCGGCCTCGGCACAGGTGCGTGCGACAACGGTAACGGAGGCCGGCGACGTGATCAGCGGCGCGCTGCGGCTCGGGTCCATCGTGTGCGACAGGCGTCGCCCCTGCACCTCGACCCAGTGGCGGTAATCGCCAGAGGTAGCGACCGCGGCATCCTGAAGCGCCAGGATGGAATGCGGCGTTCGGCGCTTGGCGTCCGGCGCCTCGACCGCGATGGTCCAGGCCTTGCCCTCCGGCCGGAGGCCCGATGCGCACGCATCTCGCCATCGATTCCGACAATGGCGGCCACGATCCCGTGGTCGCGCAGGGTCTCGGTCAGCCGGTCGACTCCATAGCCCTTGGCGATGCCGTTGAGATCGAGCGCCACGGGCTGCGGACTTGCGGACATGGTCGCCGCCGATCTCCAGGACTTCATGCGCCGGGCGGCGCGTCTGCGGCCATCGCGGTGCGGATACGGTCGGAGGTTGCGACTTCCGGACCGAAGCCCCAGGCCGTCACCGCATCGCCCATGCCGATATCGAAGGCTCCGCCCGAGGCGCGCCCAATCTCGAGCCCGAGTTGCAGAACCTCCCTCAGCCGGTCCGGTACCGCTACCCATGCGCCAACCGGCGCTGCGTTGAGGCGCATCAGGTCGCTATCGGGATTCCAGGTGGACATCTGCCTGTCCACCTCGTCGACGGCTGCCTGCATCGCGGAGCGGACCGGATCCGGATCGAAACCCGTCTGAGCGAAGAACAGGGCCGACCATCGCGTTCCCATGGTCGGGCCGTTCAGCGCGTGACGGACCGGCTCAGTAGACATCTTCGACATACCGCCCCTCCGCCTTGAGCACCGCGGGAGTCAGCCCGGTCGGAGCGAGGAGCTCTGCCAGCGCGTCGGCGACCCCTGCGGCCATGTCGCGCCCGCCGCAGACCATCACGCGCGCGCCGTCGCGGATCAGCCGGGCGAGTTCGGCTGCGTCGCCGCGCAACGCGTCCTGGACGTAGTGCGGCCGTGCCCCGCGCGAGACCGCCGTGACGAGCCGAGCAAGGCGACCCTCTTCCTGCCAGACGGGCATCTCCTCACCGTAGAAGAAGTCACTGTCCGGATGGCGCATCCCGAAATAGAGATGGATGGGTCGCCGCCGCGCATTGCCGCGCACGAATCCCGCCAGCGGCCCGATACCCGTCCCGGCGCCGATCAGGATCAGCGGCGCGCGGCTCCGTCCCGGCTGGAAACCCGGATTACGGCGCAGGAAAGCGGTCACCGTGTCGCCGGGTGCCAGCGCTGTCAGCTGGCCGGAGCAGAGGCCACCGGGATGCTTCCTGACCACGATCTCGACAAATCCGTCGCGGCGCGCCGAGGCGAGCGAGTAGAGGCGCGGCACGGGCGATCCCTCGGGCATAATGCCTATCAGGTCGCCCGCGGCGAAGCGCGCGAAGCCCGCCCCGGTCAGTCGCCGCCAGATCGTAGCGCGCGGCAGAGCAAAGCGCAGGATCGCGGTCGGCGCCTGCACCTCGGCGCCGTAGTCGCGGCGCGAGATCAGGGTAAGTGTCTCGGTAGCGGGCAGAACGGGCTGATGGGTGAGTTCCAGATCGATCCCCAGCGCCTCCCCAAGGGCGCGCCCCCAGCGCGCGAAGTCCTGTGGCGACTGGCGGTCGATCGTGTCGAACGGCAAGAGTTCCGGCCAGCCCTTTGCCTCGGCCGCCGCAGCCACTCCTTGCGCGTAGGCGCAGTAGGCGGGGAAGCTGCGATCGCCGAAGCCGAGCACGGCCATGGTCGCATCGGGCGTGCGGTCGAGCGTGGACAGTCGGTCGAGGAAACCCTTGGCCGAGGCCGGTGCGTCGCCGTCGCCATAGGTTGCGGCCAGGACGATGATCCGTTCGGCGCGAACATAACGGGCGGGCGCGAAGCCGGACATAGGCGCGACGTGGACGCTTTGTCCGGCATCGGTCAACGCGGCATGAAGTGTCGCGGCGAAGCCCCAGGTACTGCCACCCTCGCTGCCGACGAGCAGGATCGTCTCGGCCCGACCGGCCGGCTGGTTTCCGCGAATGCGCGGGCGTCCGCGCCGCGCCGCCAGCCAGACCAACGCGCCCGTTGCGCCCATCGCGGGAACGCCGAGCGCCATGATCCCCAAAACCAGCCCGAGCGTTGCGGCACCCTGGCCCGTATGCAGCGTGTAGACGGTTTCCGAGACGCGTTCCCATCCGGTCAGGTCGGACCAGTTCAGAAGCACCCCCGTTCCCTGATCGAGATAGCCGGTGCCCTGGTCAGTCTTCAGAGTGAAGGCATCGGTGGCGTCGCCGGGATAGGGAAAGCTCAACTCGCGAAGTTCCGCTATGGGCGTCTCGCCAAGCAGCGCCAAATCGGCGAGGGCTGCGCCCATCTCACCGCTCACCTCGGTCGGGAAGGCCGGTGTGGCGTCGCCATCGGGTAGCAGATCGAAGGTGGAGGCCGTCATCCACAATGCGGTGGCTGACGACAGGAAAAGGCCGAACACCGCGATCCGGGCGATTTCGACATGCAGCCGGCTTGACAGCGGTCCGCGCAGCCGTGCGAACCAGTGCCGCCAGCCTCCCACACGCCGCGCGACCAGCGCCGTGCCGGACAACGACAGGACGAGCATCGCCGCGGCCCCCGCCGCCATTGCGATACGGCCCCCATCTCCGAGGAAGAGCGAGCGGTGGAGGTTCGTGAGCCAGCGCTCGACCTGATTAGGATCGGCGGAGGCCACACCCTGGCCCGTCGCGGGATCGATCACGGCCGAGCCCGGCGCGCCACCTTCGAACCAGTAGGCGGTGATCCGGCCCGAGGGCGCGCGCCGGATCTGCTCGACACCTGGATATGCGTCCTGGATGCGGGTGGCGAGTTCGGCCACGCTCAATCCCTCCTCCGCCTGCGGCGCACCAAGGCGCTCCGCCGCCGGAAAGACGGAAAGCGCCGCGCCGCTAAGCGCCAGTACGGTAACGAGAGCCAGGGCGAAAAGCCCTGGCCAGCGGTGAAGGACACGAATCATGGCCTCGTCTCCATCACATGCTGTAGCCGAAACTGGCGACGTAGCGGCGTCCGCTCACAGGATTGTCCGCACCCTCCGAGGTTAGCGGCACTGCCACCTCGTTCGGGCTGTCGCGCATGTTCTCGACTGCCGCATCGATGTGCAGCGTGTAACCGGCATCAAAAAGCGCATCCGCGAGATCCAGCGTGATCTCGAGCGTCCGCCCGGCGCCGACGCTGGCGCCGGTGATGCCGTTGATCTGCGCCGGATCGCCGCCGGTCGCTCGGTACCAGTCGGTGAGATGCTCGTAGTATTTGGACTTGCCACCAGCCATCCAGAGACTGCCGGCGTAGGCGCCGGCGGCGTCAGTGACATAAAGAGCGAGATAGGCGCCATCGCCGCCATAGTTGTTGAGCGTGGTCGTCAGCGTAACCGGGCGCGCCATGGCAATGCCGGGTATCGTGAGTGCCGTCGTGAGCGCGAGAGCGGCCAGTAGGGATTTCATGAGATCGTTCCTTTTCCGGGAAACAGGAGTGATCGGGCCTGCGTCAGTTCACCTGAACTTTCGGCGGCGTGCCGCTGCCGAAGAGCCCGTTCTGCGGCGGCGATACGGTGCCTGCCGGTGCCGGATTGCGCGCGGGATCGCCGCAATCGTCATCGTCGCAATCATCTTCGTCGTCGTCGTCATCACCGCCGAAGAAGGACGTGCGTCGGTATTCGCGATCGTCGTCATCGTCGTTGTCGTCACTGACGAACATGAGCGGAACGGCTTCCTTTTCGGCATCTGCTATCGCCGAGATAGGCCGGGTGATGCCGTCGGTCATGGCGCGCATGGCACCCCATGCGGGCAATCCGACGGCCGCTGTCAGTGCCGTCGAGGCAACAAGAAGGGTGAGAGTTCTTTTCATGGCAGGGTCTCCTTTCGTCTGCTGGGAGCAATCTGGCCCCACCACCTGAGGCTTTCCTGACAAGGACGCGGTTTTCGCTTCAGCTTGCCGTCAGGGACAGAAAGGTTCCGCTGAATGGACACCGGGATCGGAAACGCCTGCGGATGTCCGCGCGAACCAAAAGGCCGGCTGCGGTAGCCGGCCTTCTTCCGATCTGTTCGCAGTCCAAAGCCGCGTGCTCCGGTCGGGTGGCTTGGTGCGGAAACCTTTCCGCATGTCCGCCGAGGACGTGCAGGCAGATGAGCGCGTGCAGGCTGCTCGTACTCATCACCGGGAGCCAATCACTGCCGAAGGGTGTCCTCGGTCGAATCGGCACCGTCAGATGGACTCGCCTCGTCCATGTTCGCCTCGATGCCGGAACTGACGAGAACGGCCGCCGGATAGAGTATTTCGGCATCTCCGGTTTCGTGCCAGACGATCCGCTCCGCGAGGCGCGATATGTCAGGCCGATCCTGCTCTTCCGCGGCGGCAAATAGCTCGACCAGCGCGATTACGACCTCTTCTTGGCCGCCCAGGATTCCAGGGAGTTCTGCTCGCAGGTCCGTCGTTCCCCGCGCGGGCCAACTGGTCATCGTGCTCGTCACGGCCGGCTCGGCAAACCCCAGGAACGGCAGGATTACGGCTTCTTCCGTCTCATTATGCCGGCGAAGAAGATCGGCCGCGGCGCGAGCCGCGGTTCCGATCTGGCCCGGTACGCCGGCGACATCCTCGAGTTGCATGAGGAAATCCTCATGAGCGGCACTTAAAACATAAGGTGTTGCCGAAGGGGCCGCGGAAGCCGTCGTGGCAATCGCGCATGCGACGGCGGCAGCAGTAAACAAGGCTTTCATGATCTTCTCCTTTGCTCGCTACCGGACAAACTGGGAACACTCCTGTGTGACGCGGATTTCCATGCCGCCGGCACGATCATCGTGGGAGTGCGAGCTGAGAGCTTCCTGACGGATGCGCGGTTTTCGCTTCAGCTTGCCGTCAGGAAAGGCAAAAGCCCCGCCGGAGGGGTCGGCGGGGCTTCGTCCGGGGCAAGAGGGCCGGGACAGCCCCGGACAGTATCAGGAAATGTCTTCAGGCCCTGCGGAGCGCTTGGTGCCCGTCACCATCGAGCGGGCGAGGTTTTCGTGATGGCGGAACGAGGCCAGCACGACGCCCCCGATATGCAGCGCCACGAGAACGAGTAAAAAGTTTGCCAGCGTCTCATGTATGTCCTTCAACGACCCTTCCGCTTCTCTTGCGCCGTACCCGGCTTCGTAACCCTCCTCATCGGCGAAGGCCGGGGCGGCGATTTGCGGAAGGTCGGACAGAGCGGCCATACGGTCGGGCTCTTCCATCAGCCAGCCGGTGAAAGCCGTACCGGACAAGGTTATGAGCAGTGCCACGGTCATTGCCGCGCCCGCCGGATTGTGGCCGAGGTACCGGCGTTCCCGCCCCCTCGCAGTGTCCCCCAGATAGGCGAGCGTGGTTGCCGGCCCGCGCAGAAACTGCGCAAAGCGGGCGTAGCGGCTACCGACAACGCCCCAGGCCAATCTAAAGGCAATCAGGCCCGCGACTGCGTAGCCGGCAATCTGGTGAACCGGTTGCAACTCATCCGCCGTCAGCCAGGCGACAGCAAAGGCGGCGGCCAGGCTCCAGTGAAAGATCCGGATCAGCGGATCCCATACGCGAACCATAACCTTGGCTTCCTCGCTTCCGGATTTGGCGTGCTCGCCAACCGCATCAGTCATTGCCTCCGATCCTTCTTGTCTGAACGTGGACGACCGTCGACATCCTCATATTCGATGTCGATAACTTGAAGTGTCGCGGGATGCACCGTCACCTCGATCCGACGACCTTCGGCATCGCTGCCGTTGATTTCGTAGCAGCCATCGTCGATCTTGATCCGGCGCACGGTCCAACCGTTTTCATCGGCAAGGCGCGCGACTGCTTCGCGCGGCTGCCAGTCCGCCATCGGAACAAAGCAGTCGTCGTCGGCAACCGCAACACCTCCCGGAAGAACTGCCAGAAATGCCAGCATTGTCAGTGTCTTCTTCATCGGTAAATCTCTAATTCACGATCAATCTGGAGGAACGGTATGAAACGAAACTTACGGGATCCTGAAGCGTATGTACCGCGACTGTCAGCTTCGGGTCAGGTAGATCTGCGAAGGAGGATCGTCGGGAAAAGGAACGGAGATCGCGATGCGCATCCTGTTGATCGAGGACGATGCCGTTCTGGGCGCGGCAGTGCGGGACCAGATTGCGGCGGACGGCCAGTCCGTGGACTGGGTCACGCGTCTGGATGCGGCAAGGGATTCGATGACAGGGGCGGCCTACGATCTGGTCCTGCTCGACCTGATGTTGCCTGATGGCCGCGGCATCGGCTTTCTCAAGGCATTACGCGCCCGAGGGGATGTCACGCCGGTCATCATCCTGACCGCGCTCGATCAGGTGTCCGACCGGATAGAAGGATTAAACGCGGGCGCCGACGACTATCTCGTGAAGCCATTCGACCTTGCGGAATTGTCCGCCCGGATCGGCTCGGTGGCGCGACGTTATACCGGCAATCCAAATCCTATCATCTACGCACGGCTCGCTCGACATCGATCTCGCATCGCGAAGCATCCATCGTGACGGCAAACCGGTGCAATTGACCGCGCGCGAATGGGCCTTGTTCGAAGCGTTCCTATCACGGCCCGGTCAACTCCTGTCCAAGGCGCAACTCGAAGAGAAGCTCTATGCCTTCGACTCCGAAGTGGAGAGCAATACCATCGAGGTGCATGTGAGCCGGCTGCGCAAGAAACTCGGAGCCGGAGTGATCGAGACCGAACGCGGTCTTGGCTATCGGCTCGGCAGACAATGAGAGTGCCACACAGTCTCCAGGCCCGGCTGGGTTTGTCGATCGGCCTCGTGCTGACGATCCTCTGGCTACTGGCCGCAACCGTGACGGCAGTGATCGTCCGGAGCGAGATGGACGAGGTCTTCGACAGCGCCTTGCGCGAGACAGCAGAACGCATCCTGCCGCTGGCCGTGACAGACATCGTCGGCCGCGAAGATGAGGGCGTGACGCAAAGGCTCGCACCGATCCGGGAGTACGACGAGTTCTTCACCTACCTCGTCCGCGATGCCGAGGGGCGCATATTGCTGCAATCTCATGCAGCGAACGCTGCGGAGTTCCCGCCCTACGATTCGCCTGGCTTCCGCCAGACCGCGACCCATCGACTCTACAACGACGCGGCCCTGCAGGGGACGATCCGAATCACCGTGGCGGAGCCGCTCGCACATCGCGCGTCGGTCGCGCGGAAAATCCAGATGGGTCTCGGCCTACCGCTGCTGATCGTACTGCCCATCGCGCTGGCCGCGATTGTCCTCGCAGTCCGCTTTAGCCTCGATCCTCTGCGCCGGTTCCGCGCGCGGATCGAGGCGCGCGGCGCCCGCGACCTGTCGGAGGTTCCTGCGAGCGATCTGCCGACGGAAATCGGTCCGCTGGCTGATACGCTCAACGGCCTTCTGGCCAGGCTACGCGAGGCATTCGAGGCCGAACGCAGCTTTGCCGCGAACGCCGCACACGAGTTGCGAACGCCGCTGGCGGGCGCGATCGCTCAGGCGCAACGGCTCAGGTCGGAGACCAAGGACCCTGCCATTGGAGCGCGTGCCGCGGAGATCGAGGCGACGCTCAAGCGCCTGACCCGCCTCTCGGAGCGACTCATGCAACTCGCGCGGGCGGAAGGCGGGCGACTGCGGACAGACCAAAGTGCGGATCTGAGGGCCGTCGCGCGTGTCGTAGTCGATGATATCGGGCGCTCTGGCGCGCCAGGTCGGATTGCGGTGAACCTGCCGGACACGTCCGTCATGTCGGACATCGACCCCGACGCCTTCGCCATCCTGTGCCGGAACCTGATCGAGAACGCCCTTCGCCATGGGGACGAAAGCGCTCCCGTCGACGTGACCGTGACGGGAGACGGTCAACTGATCGTGGCGAACGACGGTCCCGTCCTGCCGCGCGAAACTCTCAACCGCCTGACGGCGCGCTTCGAGCGGGCGAACACCAGCACCGACGGCAGCGGGCTTGGCCTCGCCATCGTCGCCGCCATCGCGGACCGCATCGGTAGCCCGCTCATTCTGGAGTCGCCGCGTCCGGGTTTCTCTTCGGGATTCCAGGCGTCCCTCAGATTGCCGATAGATGGCTCCGACTTTCGGGCGAATAGCGATGCGTAGCAAGCGCCAAGTGCTGAAACATCAGCAGTCTCGTGCCTGATCCCGGATCACGACGTATTCGGCCATCATCTCCGCGATCGCCGACCCCTCCAGTAGAAGAGTCCGCTCCGTGGCCGCCTGCACCAAGAACTCTCGCTTGTACTCGATCAAAGGGCGGACTGCCGTTGCTGCCATCTCAGCAAGAAACGACCGTCGCGCAGCCGTCCCCAAGCTTAGTGTTCCACATGAGGCGCTAACCGGAACCGCAGCTCTTGAGATTTTACTAGAGACTACTCAATGACCGGAAGGAGGGCGCGTTGCTGACCGGCAGTTCTGGGGCCGGATGCCGACTGTACAGCTTACAGAACAGGACATATCGACAGCGGACATTCGAACCGTTCGTATCGAATACCGTGATGAGCCTCTTCTCGTTTGTCTAGGGTGGAGCAATTGGGCGACATCTACAATTTCAGCGATAGCGTCACGGCACCCTTCAGCAAGATCAGAATCCCTGCCGCCATTATGCCGGCGCCGGTTTCGGGCGCCAGGATGACGGCACTGCCGTCCGCGCTGAACGCCTGACCAATAGGTTCCGCTGATCCGGCGGTCGCGGTCTCCGCCGGCGAATTCGGTCGGCGTGAATGCGACCGAACTTGAGTACCTGGCGGAGGACGGTCTCATAGGACGCATCGATGCCCGTTCGGCGAGCAGGTCCTCAACGTCGCGGTAGCTGAGGGCGAACCGGAAGTAGAGCCAGACAGCATGCCGGATGATCGCAGGCGGAATGCGATGACGGGCGTAGGACAGGTTGCTCGTGACGTCTCCTACCGTGCCCTGGCTCATAGCGCCGCCGGGTTAACGTGACAGTGCCTTAAGTCGATCCCGTGATCCGGTCGCGATAGGAACAAGATTGCAAGGAACTTTGCTCTGCCCCTGTGGCCGGTTTTTATCCCGCCGTTGGCAAGCTCATCGACCGTAATCAACATTGAGGAGCTTCGTTCAACCCATGTTGCGCACATTGGCGACGACAGAGCCTGATGCGTGGGCGCAGAGGCGTTCATCCGCTCCATTGCGCACAAATATCTCGCATTGGCAGACGGCCTGCCGTCGGCCGGCATGGATCAGTTTTGCCCGCGCCACCAGTTTTTCGCCCTTGGCGGGCCGGATGTAGTTGATCTTGAACTCGGCTGTCAACGCATCGCCACCAAGTGCAATGCCGCCGGCGAACGTAATCGAATTATCGGCGAGGTAACTGATCACTCCGCCGTGTGCGAACCCGTGTTGCTGGAAAAGGTCACGCCGGAGGGGAAGACTGATCACAACCTCTTCTTGTCTTGCCTTTTCAAGATTTGCGCCAAGGAGGCAGGTAAATGGCTGCGCTTCGAATATTTGCCGTGCAAATAATTCAATCGGTTCTGTCATGCGATACCTCCAAATCAGCCGGCTCGCCCGCCATACCGGCAAAGATTAGCCATCTTGCCGCATTACGCGCGGTAAGAAGCCTGTTTCTCATTTTGCCGGTACGATTAGCGTCCTGATCAATTCTCCTTGCGCGTTCAAATCCAGTTCGTTTGCGGCGAGATGCATGCGGCCGAGATAGATAGAGCAGAGTAGGGCCGCACGGGATCTTGCCGTGCCCTCGTCATGACCCAAATCTGCAAACAGCTTCGCCAGCAAATGGATTCGGCGCTTGTTCACACGCGCAACCGCGTTGGCGGTCGCTTGGCTTTCGCGGGCCCATGAGAGCACCGCGCTCTCCAGCTTCACAGATACCGAAAATGACCTTTCGATCAACCGAATGAGAGTTACTTCAGGCGCTGCCCTGGCTCCGCGCTTGGCATATTCGTAGGGTTCGTCAACCGCTGATTTTTCCCATCGGGCCAGAACCGCAACCTGAAAATCTTCCACATTCCTGAAATGCCAATAGAAACTGCCACGTGACACCTTCAGTTTCCGCGCCAGAATTTCTGCCTTTAACCCGCTGGGGCCGGCCTCCGCCAGCGCTTTTAGTCCCGCTTCGATCCACTCTTCCGGACTGAGCCGCGATGGTTTTTCCATACACACCTGTATTGACTTTTTTAAGTCAAAATGCAATACCCATACAGCAATGTACGGAGGCTCGAATGGAGTATCTGCTCACCCCGATTGGCCTTGCCTGCGTCGCCGCTGCATTCGCTCACGGCTATCTCGGCCAGACCGTGGTCATCGATCGGGCGACGTCGCACACAAAAGGTCAAAGGGACTTGCCAGCATGATCTGGCAGTACAGCCCCGTGACTTGGGTATTGATCGGGGTATTTGTCACTATTTCCCCTTGGGTGCTGGATGCCAGAACACGCGCCTGGGCCGTGCCCTTGGCATGTGCGCCTATCCTCTACGGCATCATTGGAAATTTCTTGGTTACGAGGGGAAGGCATTTCGGCTGGATGACCTTTGCAACCATCATTGTGGCGGCGGCCTTGGTCGCGCAAGCGTAATGAACGCGCGAATTCCAAAGGACTGGCCGCGAAGAGCCATCGGGTACAGCAGTTTTTTGCCACAGGTGACATGTAATTTCGCATGTATTGTTGAAATACCTGCCTATGGCGTTTGGAGCAGTATCTACTGATCGCGCTAAGTAGCATCGCCCTGGGCACCGCCGCCATTCCGG
>CAVQHF010000019.1:0-148292 GCA_963712205.1 uncultured Alphaproteobacteria bacterium
CCGTATTCCGCGATGACACCGTCATTGCATTACGGTCCGCTCATGAACTCGGGCATCAACCAAAGTGGGCGGGAAACCCTCAGATCATGAATCCGCCGAAGAAGGCCGCCAGTTCCGCATGCGCGTCGAGCGGAAGCACATGGGCGATATACTGGTCCGGTCGGACAATGACCATGCAGCCCTTGTCCCGATCGATACCGCGCATGTCGAAAATGTCGTTGCCGCTCTTCAGGTCGGCACAGAACATCTTCTCGCGGTCGGTCAGGCCGTACCGGCCCTTCTTCGGTAGAAGCATCGCCGGCATGGCCGAAATGTCCAGCTCCCGGAAACCCTGCTGGAAGACGGCGCGCAGGTCGATAACGCTGTCGATGTCGCCATTGTCCGGAGTAAACTTGCGCACCGGGGAATCCGGCGAATTCGCGAGGAAATCGCACAGTTTCGCGATACCCGCCCCCTCGGCGGTCGGGTCACCCTTGTCTGCAAAGGCGAAGATGCGCCAGCGGCCGTCAGCCTCGACCGCGTGGCCGAGATGCATGGGCTTGGCGTCGCAGAGCCTGATCACCGGCGCGGAATGGAAGCGCATGCCGATTTTCAGCCCCTTGGCGAGATCCTGATGGGTCGACTCGCCGGTCAGCATTGACGGCTCGTAGATGGTCGCCGTGCCGGCAGTGTAGCGGCCCAGCTGGACGAAGTGTTCCCTGACATCCTTCGGATCAACTCCGTCCGGGTGTTCGGCCGATTTCGTCGGCGCGCTTAGCATCCGGGCCCAACGGCTGTCGAAATCGATGAGGTCCTGAGCGATCGCCTTGCGCTCGGCGGTGTAGCTGTGCAGCAGTTCCGGTGCCGACCGCCCGAGAAGCACATAAGCGAGCTTCCAGCCGAGATTGAACGTGTCCTGCATGGAGACGTTCATGCCCTGCCCCATCTTCGGACTATGCGTGTGGCAGGCATCACCGGCGATGAACACATGCGGCAGGCGGGTGGCAATCTCCTCTGCCGGCACGTCATCGAACTTGTCGCAGATGCGGTGGCCGATTTCATAGACCGACCACCAAGCGACCTCCTTCACGTCGAGCTTGAACGGATTCATGATCCGGTTGGCCGCGTCGACAAGGTAGTCGAGAGTAATATTCTTGTTGGCAACGCGCTCGTCTTCGGCAAGCTTGTCGAGTTCCACATAAACACGGAACAGATAGCCGCCCTCGCGCGGGATAATCAGAACGCTGCCCTCACCCGCCGACTGGATCACGGACTTCATGCGAATGTCCGGGTAGTCGGTTACGGCCAGAATATCCATCACGCCCCAAGCCTGGTGAGCCGCTTCGCCCTTGAGCGAACGACCGATGGAGGCACGAACGGCGCTGCGCGCACCGTCACAGCCGACCACATATTTCGCCTTGACCGTTTCGATCTGACCTGCGTGCGCGGCATCCGTACGCTCCAACTTGGCAGTCACCGGGTATTCGCCGGTGCCGACCTCTACGCTTTCCAACTTGCGGGAGTAATTGGGCTCCAACCGGTTCGGCGCATTGCGCATCACATCGAGGAAGTGGTCATGGACGCGCGCCTGGTTCAGCACCACATGCGGGAATTCCGACAGACCATCCTCAACGTCCTGGATGCGGTCGTTGCGCGTGATTTTCGTCCGATCGGCCTCATCCGGCTTCCAGAAGGTAACCTCGGAGATCCAGCAGGCTTCGTTGGCGATCTTGTCCGCAAATCCGAAGGCCTGGAACATCTCCATCGTCCGGCAGGCGATGCCGTCTGCCTGGCCATGCGTCAGCGGGCCGTCCTTCTGCTCGACGATCCGGGTCCGGATTTCCGGAAATTTTGACAGCTGGGCGGCGAGCGTCAGGCCGGCCGGGCCGCAGCCGACGATCAGCACATCGACCTCGTCGGGAAGCGCATCGGTGTTCGCAAGCGCCGTCGCGTCTTCGGTTTGACCGGAAATTTCCGGATCGCCCGTCGTGAAGCCGTTCAGATGGAATTGCATGGCCCTTTCTCCTCCATTTGGTACCCGCTTGCCGCCGCGGGCGGGGATTTGTCGTCCGGTTTCAGGCGCCCGGCCCGTTCTGGCCCTCGCGATTGCCGCGCCTCTCGGCTACACAGGCCGAAGGTCGCCATCGTGTGGCCGATAATTGATCAGTATACTGATTATAAGTATACTGTCAATATGGTTCCAAACGCGGGAGAGCCCGGTGAGAAACTTCAATGAAATGCCAGGACATCTGGCGCGCCGCTTCCAGCAGATTGCAGTGGCGGTCTTTCACGGAGAGGTCGGCGAAGCAGGTTTCGACCTTACGCCTGTGCAATTCGCCGCACTCTCCGCCATCGAGGCCAATCCCGGCCTCGACCAGGCGACGCTGGCTGGCCTGATCGCCTATGACCGTACCACCATGGGCGGCGTGGTGGACCGCCTCGTCCAGAAAGGCTTGGCCGAGCGCAACGCCAGCAGCACCGACCGCCGCGCCCGCGTGCTGCAAATCACCGATCTGGGGCGCGACACGCTCAAACGGATCGATCCCGCCGTCGACGCCGCCCAACACATGCTCGTCCGGGGCCTGTCGGAAGATGAGGCCGAAACCCTGATACGCCTCCTTCGCAAAGCCGTAGACGCCGGTAACGACCTGAGCCGCGCGCCGCAAAGGACAGCCTCGACAGCAGCTTCGCAAGATAGGAGCAAAACCGCCAAGTAATTCCGCGTTTTGACACAAGCAGGAGCTGGGATCACCGTCCACAGCAGCGGCGGAGGCTTCGGTCGGCGTGAACACCCCGAAAAAGACAACACCGGGAATCCGGTATCCCCGGCCCCTATTTCGAGGCGATTCACGTCACATGGCAACGGCAGCTCCATCGACGCCATGTCAACGCGAAACGAAGAGCCGTGCTGTGCGCCCGGGGCTTCCTCATCGGGGTTTGGACCGACAACGAGTTTGCGCAATATCGGGACCGCAAGCGCCAGGCGAGAATGGCTCGCATATTCGAGAGCTAGGCAGGATAAGCGTGCCTGGGCCAGAAATGGTCCGGCCGGTGGCTGTCTCAATGAGGCGGGAAGTGGAAATTGAGCCCGAGATTTATCGTCTGCAGCCGGTTCTCATGGTGATAGATGTCGCCGTCCGGAGTGGTTGACGTCGCAGAGCCGAAATCCATGTAAAGATATTCCATTTTTACCGACACGGCGTCGGTGAGAAAGTATTCAATTCCACCGCCCAGTGTCCAACCCGACTCTACTCCGTCGAAATTGGTCAAACTGTTCTGGTAAATCTGGGGAACCCCTCCAACCAGATCGATATCAGCCGCGGTGATGCTGATTTTCGAGAACGCGGCGCCGCCTTTGGCGTAAAACAGGGCACGATCTGCGGCGTATCCGATTCTGCCGGTCACCGTGCCGTACCAGTCAAAATCGACTGATGCATAATCGCTGTCATCGAACGGACGGGCGAGGGTGTAGCTGTTATCGACGCCCGACAAAGTGACGTCGCCTTCGATACCGAAAACGATATTGCCGCGCTGCCAGTTTGCGCCGACCTGTATGCCGCCGAGCAAACCATCTGATCCGAGATCGAACGGCACATTGCAGTAATTGCCGGTCAATGCCGGACCGCAGGAAAAAGCTCCATACGGAGGGTTGGGAGGGGTGCCAAGCAAAGTGCCACCGTCCACGATCGAGGTGTCACCCCACCCGATACCGCCGTGAACGCCGGCATATATCCCGGAAAACGAAGGAGATCCGATCTTGTCGCCGTCGCTGGCAGGGTTTTGCCTGGACGGGTCGTCATCCGCCAGCGCGGCCAACGGCGACAATGCCAATCCCAGTGCAACAAGAAACAGAGGTGCACGCATTAGCGCCGCGAGAGTTCTGGTATTCATGTAATTTCCCCAGATCCTGACGACAAAGCACGGCCAACTGCACATAATCAAGGCGGAATGAGCACGAAACCCGCTGCCGGACGGCAATAGGTTCCGTATGGGCATCCTTTTACATCATGAACTGCGCGGTGAACATCCGGAATCGAAGCGAAAGCCACCGCGCCAACCGTTGCGCGCATCATGGGGTATCCCTGCCCCGTCAATGCCTGGCAAGCGCCTCGATATCCCGGGCGATATCGTCGGCAAGACCGGCCAAACGGTTCGCCGCATCCGACCGTTGCGCACAGGCACGCATCCCGAAAATTTCAGACTGAAGCTCGCAAGCCACGCGATTGGGATTTGCATCGGGGCGAATTCGCCAGCCTCCCGGGCAGCGCGGCCGGATGCATCCCCGGTACATATGTACGGATTTCATACCGGCCGGAGCGTTTCGCTCCGGCCGGTATGGCAAGTGTTACATCCAGGATTTGATCAGCTCGTCATAGGAGATGGTCACGCCCTGCGGCTTCTCGTTGTCGAGTTTCGCCTTCGGAGCACCGTCCGCGGAGAGCCACTCGTTCGGATCCTTCGGCTCGTTCATCTTCGGTCCGAGATCGCCCTGGACTCCGGCGCGCTCAATGCGCTCCATCACCTTTTCCTGGGCCTCGCACAGGGAGTCGAGGGCTTCCTGCGGAGTCTTTGCGCCGGACATGGCGTCACCGATATTCTGCCACCACAGCTGCGCCAGCTTCGGATAATCCGGCACGTTGATCCCTGTCGGCGACCACTGCACGCGAGCCGGGGAACGGTAGAACTCGATCAGGCCGCCGAGCTCCGGCGCGCGTTCGGTGAAGCTCTTGTCGTTGATGGTGGATTCGCGGATGAAGGTAAGACCGACGTGGCTTTTCTTCACGTCCACCGTCTTGGAGACGACGAACTGGGCATAAAGCCATGCCGCCTTCGCACGATCCACCGGCGTCGACTTCATCAGCGTCCATGAACCGGCATCCTGATAGCCGATCTTGGTGCCTTCCGACCAGTAAGCGCCGTGCGGCGAGGGTGCCATGCGCCATTTCGGCGTACCGTCGTCGTTCATGACCGGCAGACCTTTCTTCACCATGTCGGCGGTGAAGGCAGTGTACCAGAACATCTGCTGGGCAATCTCGCCCTGCGCGGGAACCGGACCGGCTTCCGAGAAGGTCATGCCTGCGGCAGCGGGCGGCGAATATTTCTCCAGCCAATCGATCGCCTTCTTCACCGCATAGACGGCCGCCGGCGAGTTGGTTGCGCCACCGCGGGCAACGCAGGAACCGACCGGCTGGAACTTGTCGTTGACGCGGATGCCCCATTCGTCGACCGGAATGCCGTTGGGTTCGCCCTTGTCGCCCATGCCGGCCATCGACATCCACGCGTCGGTGTAGCGCCAGCCGAGAGAGGGGTCCTTCTTGCCGTAGTCCATGTTGCCATAGACCTTGGTCGGACCACCGGCGTAAGACATGTCGCGGCCGGTGAAGAACTCGGCGATGTCCTCATAGGCCGACCAGTTGACGGGAACACCGAGATCGTAGCCGTACTTCTCCTTGAAATCCGCCTTGGTCTTCTCGTCGTTGAACCAGTCGTAGCGGAACCAGTAGAGGTTCGCGAACTGCTGGTCGGGCAACTGGTAGAGCTTGCCGTCGGGGCCGGTGGTGAAGGATGTGCCGATGAAGTCGGCGACATCGAGATTCGGATCGGTAACATCCTTGCCCTCGCCTGCCATCCAGTCGGTCAGGTTGCGGGCCTGCTGGTAGCGCCAGTGAGTGCCGATCAGATCGCTGTCGTTGATATAGGCGTCGTAGATGTTTTCGCCCGACTGCATCTGCGTTTGCAGTTTCTCGACCACATCGCCTTCGCCGATGATGTCGTGGGTCACCTTGATGCCGGTTATTGCGGTGAAGGCCGGGGCCAGCACTTTCAATTCATACTCATGGGTGGTGATCGTTTCGGACACCACCTTGATCTCCATTCCCTGGAACGGCTTGGCGGCATCGACGAACCACTGCATTTCCGCTTCCTGGTCGGCACGCGAAAGCGTGGACAGGTCGCCGATCTCGCTATCGAGAAACGCCTTGGCTTCATCCATGCCGGCCCAGGCCGGACTGGTCATCATGCCCGCGAACAATGCGAGCGCGGTTGTTGTCTTGAGGTACTGCTTCATATGGTCCTCCCAGTTTTCGAAGCGGTTTCGACATTCGCAATCCGGCGCGCAATTGGCTGCATGCCGAACGGCATTTTTCGGACCTGCTCACACCCAGCGGAAAACCGCTGTGGCATAGAGCAGGCAGACGATCAGCGCACCCCATTGGGGCAGGCTGACCAGACCGAGCCAGGCCAGATTGATGAAGGCCGAGCCAAGCAGGGTAATGAAGAGGCGATCGCCGCGCGTCGTCTCGATGCGCAGGACACCGACACGGGGCGATTCCGGATAGCGGATCGCAATAATCGAAAAGACCATCAGCAGCGACGCTATGACGACAAAGAAGATTGCCGTGGGTACGGTCCAGGCCATCCAGTCCATGGAAATTCCTCCCCTCTTGCCGCTTACACCCGCCCGAGGGCGAAGCCCTTGGCGATGTAGTTGCGGACGAAATAGATCACGAGCGCGCCGGGAACGATGGTCAGCACGCCGGCGGCAGCCAGCACCCCCCAGTCGAGGCCCGATGCGGAAACGGTACGCGTCATCGTCGCCGCGATCGGCTTCGCATTGACGCTCGTCAGCGTGCGGCTGAGAAGCAACTCCACCCACGAGAACATGAAACAGAAGAAGGCGGTGACGCCGATGCCCGACGCGATCAGCGGCATGAAAATGCGCGTGAAGAAGCGGCCGAAGGAATAGCCGTCGAGATAGGCGGTCTCGTCGATCTCCTTGGGCACGCCGCGCATGAAACCTTCCAGGATCCATACGGCCAACGGCACATTGAACAGGCAATGGGCGAGCGCAACGGCAATGTGGGTGTCGAACAGGCCGACCGACGAATAAAGCTGGAAGAAGGGCAGAGCGAACACCGCCGGCGGCGCCATCCGGTTGGTCAGGAGCCAGAAGAACAGGTGCTTGTCGCCCATGAAGGAATAACGTGAAAAGGCGTAGGCGGCGGGCAACGCGACGGTGATGGAGATCACCGTGTTGATCACGACGTAGATCAGCGAATTGACGTAGCCCATGTACCAGGACGAATCCGTCAGGATCGTCATGTAGTTGGCGAATGTCAGGTCTCGCGGCCACAGCGAGAAGGTCGAAAGGATCTCCTGGTTGGTCTTCAGGCTCATGTTGAGGAGCCAGTAGATCGGCAGCAGCAGGAAGACGAGGTAGATCGTCATCACGATCGCGGAACTGTTGATCCTCGGCAGCGCCCGGGCGCGTGCCGGCGCCTTGATCGTCAGGGCATCGGTCATGATACGCCATCCCTTTTCTCGAGGTTGGTCATCACGGTGTAGAACACCCAGCAAATCAGCAGGATCACGAGGAAATACATGATCGAGAAGGCTGCCGCGGGGCCCAGGTCGAACTGGCCAAGCGCCATCTTGACGAGGTCGATCGACAGGAAAGTCGTCGAATTGCCGGGCCCTCCGCCCGTCACGACGAATGGCTCGGTGTAGATCATGAAGCTGTCCATGAAGCGCAGAAGGATCGCGATCATCAAAACGCCCTGCATCTTCGGCAGCTCGATGTAGCGGAACACGCTCCAGCGGCTTGCCTGGTCGATCTTGGCGGCCTGGTAATAGGCATCCGGGATCGATTGCAGACCGGCATAGGCAAGCAGTGCGACCAGCGAGGTCCAGTGCCAGACATCCATGACGATCACGGTGGCCCACGCGGCAAAGAGATGCTGCGTGTAGTTGTACGGAATACCGAGATTCTCCAGCGTGTAACCGAGGAGACCGATATCGACGCGGCCGAATATCTGCCAGATCGTGCCGACCACGTTCCACGGGATCAACAGCGGCAGCGCCATCAGCACCAGGCAGACGGATGCCCAGAAGCCGCGTTTCGGCATGCTGAGCGCGACCAGGATGCCGAGCGGCACCTCGATCGCCAGGATGATCGCCGAAAAGAGAAGCTGGCGGCCGAGCGCGTTCCACATGCGCTCCGAATGCAGCATCTCGTCGAACCATTCGAGGCCCGCCCAGAAGAACTTGTTGTTGCCGAACGTGTCCTGCACCGAATAGTTCACCACGGTCATCAGCGGGATAACGGCGGAGAAGGCGACCAGCACGAGAACCGGCAGGACCAGGAGCCAGGCTTTCTGATTGACTGTTTTCTCCATCAGGCAGCCTCCCCGGTTACGCGCCAGTCATTGGCATAGACGTTGACCCTCGTCGGATCGAAGGTGACGCGCGTCATGTCCGTACCGATCGGTTCGCCCTCTTTCGCAATGATGTTGAGGTCGTTGCCGAAAAACTCCGCCCGCACGATCTTGTGGCGGCCGACATCCTCCACGCGGCGGATGCGCACCGGCAGGCCGTCCTTGTCGGACAGTTTCGCGTATTCCGGCCGCACGCCGATCACCACCTCGCCGTCGAGCTTGCCGTAGGCCTGGTCAAGCTGGATCAACGACCCGTTGACATGCGCCCGGTTGCCCTCGATGCGTGCCGGGATGATGTTCATCCCGGGCGAGCCGATGAAGTAGCCGACGAAGGTGTGCTGCGGCGTCTCGAACAGCTCTTCCGGCGTGCCGATCTGCACGACGCGGCCATCGAACATGACCACCACCTTGTCGGCGAAGGTCAGCGCTTCTGTCTGGTCGTGCGTGACATAGATCATGGTGTGACCGAACTGACGGTGCAGCGACTTGAGCTGTGTCCGCAGCTCCCACTTCATATGCGGATCGATCACCGTCAGCGGCTCGTCGAAGAGCAGCGCGTTGACGTCTTCGCGCACCATTCCGCGGCCAAGCGATATCTTCTGTTTGGCATCCGCCGTGAGACCGCGCGCCTTGCGGTCGAGTTCGGCCTCCATGTCGATCATGCGCGCGACCGTCTGAACGCGCTCGGCGACATAGGCGGCATCCGCGCCGCGATTCTTGAGCGGAAAGGCGAGGTTCTGACGCACCGACATCGTGTCGTAGACGACCGGGAACTGGAACACCTGTGCGATGTTGCGCTCGGCCGTCGGCGCACTCGTGACATCCCGGCCGTCGAACAGCACACGACCCTGACTGGGTTTCAACAGGCCGGAGATGATGTTGAGCAATGTGGTCTTGCCGCATCCCGACGAACCGAGCAGCGCATAGGCTTCGCCGTCGGTCCATTCGTGGTTCAGTTCCTTGAGCGCGAAATCCTCCTCGCTTTTCGGGTTCGGCAGATAGGAATGCGCCAGGTTGTCGAGTGTTATCTTCGCCATGCGTTCCTCCCTCAGGCCGCCAGCGCGTAAGCAGCCGGGACGACCAACGTGCCGTCCTCCGCGAAAATGTAGACATGCGACGGATCGAGATAGACGTCGATCGGCTGACCGAGTTCCAGGTCGTGAACGCCGTGGATCAGCCCGACCCATTTTTCGCCGTGATGCGCCAGGTGAATGAAGGTCTCGGACCCCGTGATTTCGGTAACGTTGAGCAGCGCGGTAAATTTCATCGCGTCGGCGGTATGGCGCACCACCTCCACATGGTTCGGGCGGAAGCCCGCCACGTAACGGCCGTCTGCGAGTTCGCGCAATTTTCCGGCCGCGGCCACCGACTGGCCATCGCCGAACAGCAGCTTGTTGCCGGTCTTGGAGATGCTCAGGAAATTCATCGGCGGATCGGAGAAAACGCGCGCCGTCGTTGCGTCGACGGGCTTGCGATAGACGTCCGGCGTTGGCCCGAATTGGGTGATGCGCCCCTCCCACAACGTCGCCGTGTTGCCGCCAAGCAGGAGCGCCTCCTCGGGTTCTGTTGTCGCGTAGACGAAGATCGCGCCGGACTCTTCGAAAATCTTCGGAATTTCGACGCGAAGTTCCTCGCGCAGCTTGTAGTCAAGATTGGCGAGCGGTTCGTCCAGCAGCACCAGCCCGGCGTTTTTCACCAGCGCGCGCGCAAGCGCGCAGCGCTGCTGCTGGCCACCCGACAGCTCGAGCGGTTTGCGCGAAAGCATCGGCGTCAGCTTCATCAGGTCGGCCGTCGCCTTGACCGACGAGTCGATTTCGGCCGCGCTCATGCCCATGAGCCGCAAGGGGCTGGCGATATTCTCGTAGACCGTCATGGACGGGTAATTGATGAACTGCTGGTAGACCATGGCGACCTTGCGGTCCTGAACGCGCATGCCGGTCACGTCCTCGCCGTGCCACAGAAGGCGGCCCGATGACGGCTTGTCGAGACCGGCCATCAGCCGCATGAGAGATGTCTTGCCCGACAAGGTCGGTCCCAACAGCACATTCATCGTGCCTTTGTGCAGTTCCAGGCTCGTGGGATGGATATGCGTCTGCGCGCCCGCTACTTTCGATATCCCATCAAGAACCAGTGCCATTCTTCCTCTCCTCCCTGACCTATTCGGCAGCAGCGGTCTCGCCGCTTGCGCGGCGGTGCTGCATCCAGTTGTCGAGGTTACTGATTTCGCCGGCGCTCATGCGCAGGCCAAGCTTGCTGCGACGCCACACGATATCTTCGGCCGTGCAGGCGAATTCCCGGTCAATCAGCCATGCGGCTTCGCGTTCGGTAAGAGTGCCACCGAAAGACTGCCCCAGATCACCAGGTTCCTTGGCGGTGCCCAGGACCGCGAACGCTTCGGTTCCATAGGCGCGCGCGAGCCGATTGACGTGAAAACTGTCCAGGAAGGGATAGGACTGCGCCAGTTTGGCCTTTAGCGCGTCAACGCCATCGACGGGGAAATCGCCTCCCGGCAGCGGTACGCCGGAAGTCCATGCGGCCGGCAGGCCGGAAAACCACGGCGAGATTTTCTCCATGGCGCTTTCGGCGAGGCGCCGATAGGTCGTGATCTTTCCGCCAAAGACGTTGAGGATCGGCGCGCCGCCCTCGTCATTAACCTTCAGCGTATAATCGCGGGTGGCCGCCGTCGCCGAACTGGCGCCGTCATCGTATAGCGGGCGTACGCCGGAATAGGTCCAGACGATATCGTCCCGGGTCACCGGGCGCTTGAAATAGGTCGAGGCGAAGCCGCAGAGATAGTCCTGCTCTTCCGGCGTGCATTCCGGCTTCACGGACGGATCGGGATGGTCCTGATCAGTGGTACCAATCAGGGTGAAATCCGTCTCGTAAGGAATCGTGAAAATGATCCGTCCGTCGGTTCCCTGAAGGAAGTAGCATTTGTCGTGATCGTAGAGCCTGCGCGTGACGATATGGCTCCCGCGAACCAGACGGATACCCTCGTTTGAATTGAGCCGCGCCTTGGAACGGATGATGTCGCCGACCCAGGGACCGCCTGCATTGACGAGGACGCGCGCCCGGATCACCTTTTGCTTTCCGGTCGCTGCATCTTCGAGCGTCACTGTCCAGTTGTCCTTCGCCCGCTCCGCGGAGACGACCTTCGTCCGCACGAGGATTTGGGCGCCACGCGCCTGTGCGTCGCGCGCATTCAGAACGACGAGGCGCGAATCCTCCACCCAGCAATCGGAATATTCATATGCCTTGCGGAATTCGCTCTTGAGCGGTTCGCCTTCCGGCGCCGTCGAAAGATCGAGCGTCGACGTGCCGGGCAGGATATGGCGGCCGCCGAGATGATCGTAGAGGAAAAGGCCGAGCCGGATCATCCATGCCGGACGACGCCCTTTCATCCATGGCATGACTGCGTTGAGCACCTTCGACGCGGGCGTTTCCGTGTCGAACCGCATCGCGTCGTGATAGGGCAAGACAAAGCGCATGGGCCAGCTGATATGAGGCATCGCGCGCAGCAGCACTTCGCGCTCGACGAGCGCCTCGCGCACCAGACGGATTTCGAAATACTCCAGATAACGCAGACCGCCGTGAAACAATTTGGTCGAGGCCGAGGATGTCGCGGAGGCAAGGTCGTTCATCTCGGCCACGACGACGGAAAGCCCGCGGCCCGCAGCATCGCGCGCTATCCCGCAGCCATTGATGCCACCACCAATGATCATGAGATCGCAATACAGGCTGTCTTCCGGCGACTGCGGCACTTGGTCCTCCCTCACCGCTCCTCTGTCGTCGGGAAACCTAGGTGAAACAAACAAAAATGAAAAGCAAATAATTTTCGTTAATGTTCGTTTTAAGTTTACATATTGAATCTATTGACTTATTTCTTTCAAGGAATGTGCAAGGATGAGCGATTTCGCACCTGCAGCATAATGGATTGAATCGGTTAAAAGCATAAGAATATTCGCTTTTTGGCATGAATTGACTCTGTTCGCGCATTATCGAAAATTTGCGCACGACGAATAGGTGCGCTAAGGGCCGCTATCAGGGCAAGGAGGCGCCCACATGTCCCAGAGTTTCCGCCACAACGAGATTCTCGAGATCGCCCGGCGCGACGGCCGGGTGACGGTCGACGGCCTGGCGGAATATTTCGCCGTTACGCAGCAGACGATCAGGCGTGATCTCAGCGAACTTGCCGATACGGGACGGCTCGAGCGGGTCCACGGCGGCGCGATGTTGCCATCCGGCACGAACAATATCGGCTACGAGGATCGCCGCAGTCTGCACGAGCCGGAAAAGGCGCGCATCGCGAAAGCCTGCGCGGCGCAGATTCCCGAAGACGTGTCCGTCTTCCTCAATATCGGGACAAGCACCGAAGCGGTGGCCCGGCAACTGGTCCATCACCGCAACCTGCTGGTGGTGACCAACAACATCAACGTGGCGAACATTCTCGCGCTCAATCCCGATTGTCAGGTCATCGTCACCGGTGGAACGCTCAGGCGTTCGGATGGCGGTCTGGTCGGCGACCTCGCAACGCAGACGATTCTGCAGTTCAAGTTCGACCTTGTTGTCGTTGGCTGTTCGGCGATCGATCAGGACGGCGACATGCTGGATTTCGACATTCAGGAGGTCAATGTCAGCAAGTCGATCATCAGGCAGGCGCGCAAGACCTTCCTGGTTGCCGACCACTCCAAGTTCCAGCGTACCGCACCGGGCCGCATCGCCTCATTGGCCGAGGTTGATGCCTTTTTCACGGACAAACCGATCACCGAAGCGCTTCAGGCGAAATGCGATGAATGGGGAACCGAAGTCATCGTCGCATCCGGCGGCGCTTGAGCAAACCGTTCGGCGAGCAGATTGTTCAATCGGCTTGTTTCGGCTTTCGCGAAGGCGGCAACGGCTTTGTGCCGTCTGAACAGGCATTCGGAATCCGTTTGCCGCAAGCTTACTCACGGTCCGGATCGATCCGGAACACAGCATCAAATCTCTGCAAATTCTCGCTCGATCTGCGCATGGGATCATAGTCCGGTTCCGGAAGCGGCGCGACGACATCCCAGTGCTCCGCCATCTGGCCTTGCTCGTTGAAGCGGATGAAGTCAGCAATCGCGTGCGTGGCGATCAGCTTGTGCAGGATCACCATGTCCCCGCTGGCGAATATCTGCACCGGCCGCCATTGTTTGCGATTCGGGCGTTTGCGCGCGACCTGCAGGATATAGCGCCGCAAACCTTCGCGGCCCTGTGCGATACCCGGCGTGTGCTGGATATAGTCTTCGGCCACCAGCCTGTCGATCAGCGTGAGATCGTCGCCGTGCATGCAGTCGCGCATGAATTCCAGCACCGTTTGCTCGTTCGGCGTCAGGTCCGTGCGAGTCCACGGATCGTGGGGATTGGGCTGCATCAGTCTATGTCCCCGCTGGTATCGACCGCGCCGGAATGGGTGACCGCGCCCCGGTTGGCGCCACCGACCACGGCCGCGTATTTTTCAAGGACGCCGGATAGCCGCCGATACGCCGGTTCCGGCAATCCGGCGCGGCGTCTGGCGAGGGTTTCGTCGTCCACTTCGAGAGTGATCGCCGCGATGCCGGGCGCCGCGTCGATGGAGATCATGTCGCCGTCGCGGACCAGCGCGATCGGTCCGCCGATTGCCGCTTCCGGTCCGGCATAGCCGATACACAGGCCACGTGACGCGCCCGAAAATCGTCCGTCCGTCAGGAGCGCGACCTTCTCGCCCATGCCCTGGCCGTAGATCAGCGCGGTGATGCCAAGCATCTCCTTCATGCCGGGCGATCCCTTCGGACCCTCATGGCGAACCACGATGACGTCTCCCTCCGAGTACACGCGGTTTTCGATCGCGCTCTGGCAGGCCGCCTCGCCGTCGAACACGCGTGCGGGTCCCCGATGTTGCAGTGTCTTCAGTCCGGCTACCTTGATCAGCGCTCCGTCGGGGCAGAGATTGCCTTTCAGGACGATCACGCCGCCATTCGGCGCTATCGGGGCGGAAACGGTCCTGACCACCTCGCCGTCCGGCGGCGGCCGTCCTGCGACTTCCTCGGCGAGTGTGCGGCCGGTGAGAGTGATCGCCGATCCATCCATATGCCCGCTGCGGATCAGTTCCGCGATGATCACGCCCGTTCCGCCAATTTCATGAATATCGCGAGCGAGATATTTCCCGCCCGGTGACAGATTGCCGATCAGCGGCGTGCGGGCGAAAACGCGCGCCGCGTCATCGAGGTCGAAATCGATACCGGCCTCATGGGCAATTGCGGGAATGTGCAACGCGGCGTTCGTCGAGCCGCCCGTCGCGGCAACGAGCGCGCAGGCATTTTCCAGCGCTGTCCTCGTGACGATCTCGCGCGGCAGGGGCGCATCGCCCGCGATCGCCGCCATGACGAGCCTGCCCGCATGGCGAAGACGCGCCAGACGCTCCGTGTAAACGGCCGGAACCATCGACAATCCGATGGGCGCAAGCCCCAACGCCTCGGAGACCATTGCCATCGTGTTGGCCGTGAACTGACCGGCACACGACCCGGCGGTCGGGATGCTCTTGTTCTGGAGTTCGTCCAGTTGCTCCCGCGTCGCCGTGCCGGCGATCATTTTACCGACGGTCTCGAAAGCATCGAGCACCGTCACGTCGCCGCCATTCACGCGGCCCGGTATCGCGGCGCCGCCGAAGATGAATGCACCGGGCGCATTGACCCGCAGAATCCCCATCATCAGTCCCGGCAGGTTCTTGTCGCATCCGCCGATCGCGATCACCCCGTCGAAGCAATGCGCGCGCATCGTTGTCTCGACGCTGTCGGCGATCAGCTCGCGTGAAACGAGCGAGAAGCGCATGCCCGGATGCGCCATCGTCAAGCCGTCCGAGACGGAGACCACGGGTGTTTCATGCGGATATCCACCGGCGCCGTAGATGCCGGTTTTAACATGCTGCGCCTGGTCGCGCAGGTTCATGTTGCAGGGGCTCATGTCGCCGCCGGTGTGAACGACAGCGATATGCGGGCGTTCGATTTCCTCGTCGGAGAGGCCCATCCCCTTCAGGAACGCCTTGGAATTCTCTCGCATCAGCGTCGAGTAGATTGTCGGGAACCGCCGCCGCTGCCTCGCCATCACCGGTTTCTCATTTCATCGTCGTCGGCAGGAACAGCACGATCCAGGGAAACATGATCAGCAGAACGAGCCGGATGATATCCGCGCCGACGAAGGGCAGCACGCCGCGGAATATCTTCGGCAGGCTGATGTCGCGGGCGATCGAATTGATGACAAAGACATTCATGCCGACCGGCGGCGTTATCAGGCCAAGCTCGACGGTCATGACGATGATGACGCCGAACCAGATCGGGTCGAAACCCAGTTGGATAACGACCGGATACACGATCGGTACCAGCAGAATGATCATCGCCATGGCATCGAGGATACACCCCATGAAGACGAAGAATACGAGGATCAAGGCCAGCGTGCCATGCGCGCCGAGATCGAGGCTCGTCAGGAATGATGTGATTTTCTGCGGCGTCTGGGTAACAGCCAGGAAGTAGCCGAAAAGGATCGCGCCGATCAGGATCGTGTAGATCGCGACCGATGTGCGCAGCGCTTCGACGAGACTTTCCATCAAGACGCGCGCGGAAAGCTTTCCCCGCACGATGCCGATCAACGCGGTCAGGAAGGAACCGACGGCCGCTGCCTCGGTTGCCGTGGCGACGCCGAAATAGATGCTGCCGATGATCGCGATGAACAACAGGAGCACCGCCCAAACGCCGCTCAGGGATCGGATCGCTTCGCCAAGATTGAAAGGAGTGCCCTCGGGGAGGCTCCGGGCATAGGCGATGCGAACGGTGAGCATGTACATGACGATTGCCAGCAACCCGGGCAGGATACCCGCGATGAAAAGCTTGCCGACATCCTGTTCGGTGATGAAGCCATAGACCGCAAGCACGACCGAGGGAGGAATGAGAATGCCAAGCGTTCCACCCGCGGCAATCACCCCGGAGGCGATATCGTCGCGGTAGCCGACGCGTTTCATTTCCGGCAGCGCGATCTTGGTCATGGTCGCGGCGGTCGCGACAGACGAGCCGCAAATGGCGGCAAACCCCGCGCAGGCGCCAATGGTCGACAACGCCATGCCGCCGCGAAAAACCCCGAACCAGGCCTGACCGGTCCTGAACAACTCCCCCGACATGCCGGAATTGGTTGCCAGCACCCCCATCAGAACGAAGAACGGGATCAGTGTCAGGTTGAAGTCGGTGACCGTGCGGATCGGCGACTGGGCCAGCAGGTTGAGCGCGGGACCCCAGCCGACAATGGCGGCGAAACCGCCGACGCCGACAAGCCCCATCGCAACACCGATCGGCACGCGCAGGATCATCATTGCGAACAGGGCGAAAAAACCGAAAAGCGCGATCAGATCGGCGTCACTCATAACCGGCTTTTTCCTCCATGGATTCGTCACCGGCCGCCAAGTCGGCGGAATCGAAATGATCGAGCGATCCGCGTCCGGTCGCAACGAGTATCAGCCGGGCAAGAACCGTGACGATGCTCACGGCCACACCGGCCAGGGTAAGCGCCATGATCCACCAGGCCGGAATGCGAAGATCCATCGTCGCCTCGCCGCTGCGGCTGGCGCTGAGCACCCGGCCCAGCATCTTCCAGGTCAAAAGGCAGGTGAAGATAAAGAGGATCGTCCAGGCGAAGGTGTCCACCCAACGACGCATTTTCGCCGGCAGTATCTCGGCGACAATGTCGACCTTGATGTGAGAGCCACGAAACCCGACGCTGGCAAAGCCCCACATGATAGCGGCGCCAAGCAGCAACCGCGACAAATCAAAGGCATCGGGTACGGGAAACGCGAACAGGTATCGGCTAACCGCGGAAATCACGACCAGTATCGTGATAAGCGCCATCAGGACTCCGGCAATCTTTTCGATCGCCAAAGAAAATCGTTCGAGGATGGATCTGAAGTTTGAGCAAGGCAGCGGGAGCCGGACGGCCATCGCGGGCCGTCCGGCGTCATCCTTTCGTTACTGGAAACGCGCGTTGTGACGATCGAGCGCCGCCACGTAGTCGGCGTAGATCTTGTCGGCGTCATAACCGGCGGCGGTCACGTCCTTTTTCCACTGATCCAGAAGCGGTGCCGCTGCGTCTCGCCACATCTGGACCTGCGCTTCGGTCGGCACGTTCAGCGTATGCTCGCCTGAATCGATCATCTTCTGCCGCCCCGAAGCCTCGTTTTCGGCCCAGCCCGTCGAGAATTTCTTTGACCACTCCGGCGTGCAGTGATCGTCGATAACCTTCTTCAGATCATCCGGCATGCTTTCGTATTTCGCCTTGTTGATCAGCATGATCTGCGCCGAGATATAGAAAGGCATGTCGAGATGCTGCTTCGTCTCGGAATCGATCCCGAAGATATAGATCGAGTTCCAGGGAAAGGTGATCGCGTCCGCCGTGCCGTTCGCAATGGCCTCGCGCGCTTCCGGCGCCGGGACCTGAACCGGGCCGCCGCCCAGCATGCTGACGAACCGAGCTATGGTGGCGTTCGCCGGGCGCACGTTCATCCCCTTGATGTCACCGGGCTCCAGCACCGGAGTCTTGGAATGGATCGTGCCCGGATCGTGCGGATTGGCCAGACAGAACTTGACGTCCGACATCTCCTTCTTGGCGAGTTCGCCGTACCACTCATGCATTGCCTGTGCGCCTTCGACGGCGTTGTTCATGTGGAACGGGATTTCGACAAGGCTCATGACCGGGAACCGGCCCGCCTGATAGCCCGGGTTCGTATAAGTGATATCGGCGATCCCGTCGCGCGCCATGTCGTAGTGGTCCGGGGCGGCGCCCAACTGCTGCGCGGGAAATATCTGGATGTCGATACGGCCGCCCGATGCCTCCTTGATCGATTCGATCCACGGTTCGATGCCGAGCTTCTGAATCGGATGCGAAGCCGGCACCCAGTGTGAAAGCCGGAGTGTAACCTCCTGGGCCTTGGCTGCGCCTATCATCAGCGCGAATGCCGCAACACCTGCTGACAAGATTTCCTAGTTTCATGATTTCCTCCCTTTATTCCGAGCCAGAACCATCCGCCGGGCCGAACGCCGCAATCGGGCACACCGCCAGATCCAGCAATCCACAACAGACAGAACCCTCCCAATGCTCAATTAGCCACGCTCTCGACTAATTTGTCCATCGCCCGCGGACCCGATTTCGTAAATTTGTTAACTATTTTGCCTGCCCGGCCTGTTCCATCCAGTTGCTCGCGGAAGCGATCGCGGGCCTGCCGAATACGATGCCTGCCGTTCGCAAACCGCCGGACCAGAGGTAAGCCATTGCTGTCGGACGATTGCGACGGCGTCCTCCGGCCGATGGCGAAAGCCATCCTTGCTTTCGCGTCTTCCCGTGTGTTTGCATCTCGATGCGATTGGTCCGGTTCGCAGTTCAATGCACGCCGTGATCAGCCGGGCAAGTCTGAGGAGGGACTGCAGAAAATGGCCAAACCGATGGTGCCGAAACTCGACCATGTCTGCGACCTGACAGTCGAACTCGATCCGATCCGCGAGATGGGCGCGGGACGCGCCGGCAAACGCCGGATCATTCCGATCATTGGCGGGACCGTGAAGGGTGAACGAATAAACGGCCGTATCCTCAATCTCGGCGCCGACTGGCAGACGATTTTCGAGGGTGGGCTCGCGGAACTCGATACGCGCTACGCGATCGAAACCGACGATGGAGCGACGATCGAGATCATCAACTACGGCTACCGACACGGCCCGCCGGACGTCATCGCAGCCTTGGCGCGCGGTGACGACGTTCCGCCGGACGCTTACTATATGCGCACCCACGCAAGGCTGGAGACAGGAGACCCCAAATACCAATGGGTCAACCGAACGCTTTTTGTCGGCTCCGGAGCGCGGTTTTCGGACAAGGTCATCGTCTCCCTTTTCGCGCTTCTCTAGCCGATGCCAATGTCATTGGCCGAGGAGCCGGATTCCCCGTTGATCGGAACGAAGTTCGTCCGGACGTTGAAATCCTGGAGAGCCACGACCACCGCATCGATGCCATCGCCCGGAATCGCAGAGATTTTGCGGGTCGCTGTCGTCAGCGGCCCGGAGGTTACTGCTTCAGCCAGTCCCTGAATGCATCGCCGAAATCCGGGTGCCAGCGCGACAGGGGCGGACGGTTTTCGGCGATGTCGCCGGCTGCCCAGATAATGCGCTTCTCATCGGTCGCGCGGTCTACCTCGTTGTCCGGGCACAGAATGTAGAAGTCGCCCCGGTCGACGGATTCGAACAGGAACGCCACCGTCTGCTCGGGCGTCCACGCCCCGCCCGGCTTCTCGGTCCGGCCATGCGCGGTCAGCGGCGTGAACACGAAACCGGGGATGAACAGCCGCGCCTCGACCTGGCAATCGGGCATGTTGCGCAATTCGTGCTGCAGCGCTTCGGTGAACACTTTCACGCCGGCCTTCGAAACATTGTAGGCGGGATCGCCCGGCGGGGTGGTGATCCCCTGTTTCGAGCCGGTATTGATGATCAGCCCGGGCTTGCCGGAGGCGATCATGCCAGGCGCGAAAATCTGCGAGCCGCGGATGATCCCCCACATGTTCACGTCGATGATCCGGCGCCAGTTGTCTTCCGTGTCGAAGATGGAACTGCCCGGCTGCATGCCGGCATTGTTCATCAGCACGTTCACGGCACCGAATTCCGCCGTGACCCGGGCTTCCATCGCCTGTATCTGGGACGCGTCGCCGACATCGGCCGCAATCGCGGCGACCTTGCTTGCCGGCACGCCGTCCGCCAGCAGCAGGTCGCGCGCCTTTTCAAGCGCTTCGCCCGGCAGGTCAGCGATGCAGACGGACAGTCCCTTCGACGCAAGATGGCGCGCCGCGGCAAGGCCGATGCCCGACGCGCCGCCGGTAATGACCGCCACGTTTCCGTCCTGGATTGCCTGGTGCATGTCTTAGGCCTCTCTTGCTGATGATGGTAATGCGTTTCCTGTCAACCGGGCCGAACAGGCTCCCCGAACGGCTTCACGCCTTGTTTGCGCCCTTCAGTTTCTCCGGCGTCAGATCGATACCGTTGGCGCGGCCGACATATTCCGGCAGGTGCGGAACATAGTCCTCCGGCCCGTTTCCACCGGCCGCGACGGCCGCCGCGAAGGCATTCTTGGCGGCGTTGCCGAGAGGATTCACCAGCCCGGCCGCATCGGCCATCGCCTCCAGATAGGTCAGGTCCTTGAAGGCGTTGGCGAGCGTGAATTTGTGCGCTTCCGGATTGCCGTCGATCGTATAGCCCATGAAGGTCTGGTAGAAGCCGCAATCCATGCGGCCGCCGCGAATGACGCTGTCGAAGCGCTCCGCCGAGATGCCGACCTTCGCGGCCAGCGCCAGCGCCTCCGAATAGACCGCCGCATAGCCGAGCGAGACGAAGTTGTTGAGCAGCTTCATCCGATGGCCGTCGCCGACGCTACCGATATGGACGATCTTGCCGGCCCAGGCGTCGAGCACCGGACGGATGCGGTTAAACACCGTGTCGGTCGCGCCGACCATCGTGTCGAGCATGCCTTCCCAAGCTTCCTTCGGCGTCCGGCTCAGCGGCGCGTCAGCAAAATCGACGCCCATCGCAGCCAGCTCATCGGCAAGGGCGATCGTCGAATTCGGATCGGCGGTCGAGCAATCGACGATAACCGAACCCTTCTTCAGGCCTTCTTTCAGACCGTTTTTGCCACGCACGATCGCCTCGACCTCGCGCGAACCGGTAACGCAGATGAAGACGATCGAGGAGCGCTCGGCGACTTCCTTCGCCGACGCCGCCTCGACCGCGCCGCGGCCGACGAGATCTTCCAGCGGCTTGCGGTTGCGGTGAGCCGTGACAGTGAGCGCATACCCCTTCTCGACGATGTTCTTGGCCATGCCGTGGCCCATCAGTCCGAGGCCTATGAAGCCGATGGTTTCTTTTGTCTCAGCCATGGAAAATCCTTCTCCCGGTTTGATTGCGGCGACGGATAGTGATGGTTCGCGTCCTCCACGACGGGGCGCGACACGCCGCACAACGAACGATATTTTCTTGTTTGAAGCTCAATGTTAGCGCTGTCAATTTCCGATTTGGTCCCTTTTCCGAACAGAACCATAGACTCGGTGCAGAATGTGCCGGAGCCACAAGTCGTCGACCTGCTCTGGCGTCAGCGGCTGTACCCGGTGCGGCTTCAACATTCAAAACAGTCCGACTGTATGCTCCGGTTCCTCGGACGCATGCCGGGCGCCGGCAAGGCTTGAACCGGCGACCACCGGACCATGATTGGCCAGCAATTCGCGCATGTTCGAGAACCGAGTTCCGCGTATCCGCGATGGCGGCTAACGCTCTGCTACTATACCTTTTAACAGCCGCGACAGGGACGGGGAAAGACGACGATTCCTCGTTCGCGTAAAATGATTGCAAAGATGACCGGCCTCGATCTGCCGGAAAAGAGCGCCTGGGGATCACGCACCGTGCCGAAATTCGCCGCCAACCTCTCGATGATGTTCAACGAGTGGGACTTCCTCGACCGTTTTGAAGCTGCCGCGCAGGCCGGCTTCGAGGCCGTCGAATTTCTGTTTCCCTACGCCTTCGACCGGGACGACATCCGCGAACGGCTCGCCCGCCACGGCCTGACGCAGGCTCTGTTCAATCTTTCCCCCGGCGACTGGGATGGCGGCGAACGCGGCATCGCGGCCCTTTCCGGCCGCCGGGACGAGTTCCGCGCCTCTGTCGCCACGGCGCTCGACTATGCCGTCGCAACCGGCGTCGGGCGGATGCATGTGATGAGCGGCAACGCCAAGCGCGGCGACGCACAAGCCGACGCCGCCTACCGCGACTCGCTGCGTTTCGCCTGCGATGCCGCGCATGCCCGGGGAATCGACATCCTGATCGAGCCGATCAATCCGCGCGACATGCCCGGCTATTACCTGAACGATTTCGATTTCGCCGCCGACCTGATCGCCGATCTCGGCCTGCCCAATCTCAAGCTCCAGTTCGATATCTACCACCGCCAGATCATCCATGGCGACGTGATGAAGGGCCTCGAGGCGCTGATGCCGATCATTGGCCACGTGCAGATCGCGTCGGTTCCGTTGCGCAACGAGCCGGGCACCGGCGAACTCGACGACGCCCGCGTGCTGCACCATCTCGACACGCTCGGCTATGAGGGTTTCGTCGGCTGTGAATACCGGCCGGCAGGCACGACGCTCGACGGCCTTGCATGGCGCGCGGCCCTCGCCGCCGACTGACGCAGCCCGAACCGGTCAAGGCCGCCTGCCGCAAGCGATTGAACAATCGCGGATAATCTCCTCGACCGGCAACCGGCGCGCATCGTCAAGCCGCCATACAAGACGCATTGTTTCGTCAACACCCCGGAAAGCCATCCGTCCGGCAGCCGTCCTTCATCACTATACGCTGCCGCTCTCAAGATCGATTCAATGGTCGGTAACTTCTTGCAGTAGAATGCCAATTATGATTATATTGAATGAACGTTCAGCACGAATAAACCCGGATACCGGTCATGAACATCACTCAGCGCGATCTTTCCGTCCCCAACGACTGGGACCGCAGCGGGCTTCCCGCATGGAGCTATCACAGCGACGCCTTTCTCGAACTGGAGAAGGAGCACCTGTTCCGCACCCATTGGCAGATCGCCGGCCATATATCCGACATGCCGAAGCCCGGCGACTATCTCGCCTTCGACGCTTTCGGCGAACGGGCGCTTGTCATCCGCGGCCAGGACGGCGTCGTTCGCGCGTTCCACAATATCTGCCGTCACCGCGGCGGCCGGCTCGTCGCCGATGATCACGGCACCTGCCGCAACGCGCTGATCTGCCCGTTCCACGGCTGGGTATACAACCTCGACGGCACGCTGCGCGGCGCCGCCCGCCCGCGCAGCTTCCCCGATCTCGACAAGCATGAATTCGGCCTGATCGAGATCGAGGCCGAGATCTGGATGGGGTTCATCTTCGTGCGGTTCCGCAAGGGACCGCAGCCTCCCGTCGCCACGCTGATGCAGCCGTTCGAGGAAGAGATCACGCCCTACCGGACAGCGGAAATGGTGCCGGCCGGAGGCATCTGGACCCAGACTTCGCCGGTAAACTGGAAGTCGGTCCGCGATGTCGACAACGAGGGCTATCACGTCGCGATGGCGCACCCCGCCCTGCAGGACCTTTACGGCTCGACCTATTACGACGAGCCCTTCATCAACGGCGTATGCCGGGCGTTCGGATCCTATGACGACCATTCCGGCCGCCGCTGGAGCGTTCGCAACTATCTCAAAATCGCGCCGAAGCCGGACCACCTTCCCGAAGGCCTGCGTTGCGCCTGGGTCTATTACGGCCTGTTTCCGAACGCGGTCATCGCGGTGACCCCGGAACTGGTCCAGTTCTACCAGGAGTTCCCCCTGTCGACGGGCGAATCGCTGTTGCGGGGCGCGGTCTACCGCTACGCCGACGAAAGCCGCGAGACGGCAGCGGCGCGCTACCTCGCCCAGCGCATCGACCGGGAGACGATGGAAGAGGATGTCCAGCTGACGATCTGGTCAAACGAATCCATGCTGTCGGAGGCCTTCGCCGGCTTCTTCCTGTCGGACCTCGAATACGGCGTGCGCACCCATCACGACCATCTGCGCGATGTCCTGCCCATCCTCAATCTGGAGGAAGCACCGGACGAGCGCGAAATGGCCGAGATCAATCGCCGGATGGCGGATAGCAATTCCCGCTAGAAAGCCTGATTACCGGCCGGCCGGATTGGCCGGCCCGTCAGGCGGGGCCGGGCTCAGCCTTCCCACAACCCTTCACGGCGCAAATCGTCCATCGTGCGGGAAATACCCTCGTGCAGGATCGCCACCATCCGGTCGATCTGTTCGCGCGTGATCACCAGCGGCGGCGACATCACGCACATGTTGATCAGCGGCCGCACGAGCAGTCCGAGCTCATGGCAGTGGCGATCGATGCGCTGGCCGACTTCGGTGTCGAGACGCAGCGGATTGCGGCTTTCGCGGTCAGCGACGCAGTCCACGCAGGCCATCAGCCCCTTGCCGCGCACCTCGCCCACCAGCGGCAGGTCTTCCAGCGTCTTGAGGCGATCCATGAAATAGGGCGCGATCTCGCGCGCCTGCGCCAGCAATCCGCCCTCGAGAATATCGAGGTTCCTCAGCGCGACGGCACATCCGACCGGGTGGCTCGAATAGGTCAGCCCGTGCGCATACATCGCGTCGGGGTGATTGGACCTGCGCAATTCATCGAACAGGCGCGCGGAGACCACCATCCCGCCCAGCGGGAAATAGCCCGACGTCACGCCCTTGGCGAAGGTGATGATGTCCGGCTGGATGCCGAATACCTTCTCCGAGGCAAAGACGTGCCCCATGCGGCCGAATGCGGTGACCACCTCGTCGGAAATGTAGAGGATGTCGTTCTCCCGGCAGATCTCCGCCATGCGCGGCAGATATCCGTCGGGCGGCACGATCACGCCGCCGGACGCCATGACCGGCTCGGCGACGAACGCGCCAATCCTGTCCGCGCCTTCGCGCTCCACCGCCTCGCGAAATTCCGCCACGAGGAAATCCGTGAAGGCCTCCACGCTCATGCCCTGCGGCCGGCGAAACGGATCCGGGCAACTCAGCTTGATGACGAGTTCGTCCGCGCCATCCATCCAGTCGCGATCGCGCGGCCGCCCGTTGAGCGAAGCTGAAAGATAGGTCGAGCCGTGATAGGCCCCCTCGCGGCTGACGATCTTCTTCTTTTCCGGCCGGCCGCGCACATTGTTGTAGAACTGCATGAAGCGCAGTGCACTTTCGACCGCCGACGATCCGCCGGTCGTGAAAAAGACGTGGTCGAGATCGCCCGGCGCGTGGCCGGCAATGCGTTCGGCGAGCAGAGCCGAGGGCTCGCTCATCGTGTACCATGGCGAATTGTAGGACAGCGCCATCGCCTGGTCGTACATCACGCTGGCTAGCTCCTCGCGGCGATGGCCGACATTGACGCACCACATGCCGGCCGGTCCATCGATCAGCTTCGCGCCGGTCTCGTCCGTCACATACACGCCTTCGCCGCTGGCGATCAGGCCGCGCGCCTCGTCGCCGATCGCACCCGCCGTCGGCCATGGTTGCACGAGGTGGCGTTCGGCGGATTTGGTAAGCGCCGCCGCCTGCCGCGCGTCGATTGCGTCGCCGGCTTTCCTGTAGTCCTTGATAGCTGCCATTACTGTCCCGTCCGAACACTTTTCCGATGACCATCGATTTTGGCCAACTATCCGGAATCAGTGCATTCTCTTTATCATTTTGAATGTCCGTTCAATCAATATCGCAGAGATTTCTCTTGATTTCAATGCGCCTTTTGACGCTATAATGATAGTGTCCCGCGGCGAAGTTTCACACATCCGAGAGAGGCCGATGACAATAACAGACGCGAAAACGATCGCGCCCACGCCGGAGTTTCGACCTTGACGGCAGCGGCCGAACACCTGATGCCTGCCTCCCGGCAGCGCACGGTCCGGCGCAACTGGCTCGGGTCCGAGCAGGGCCGCGGCTTCACGCTCCTCAGCCTTCCCTTCCTGTATGCCCTCACCTTTCTCGTCCTGCCGATGCTGGTTGTCTTCGCGCACAGCTTCTGGACCCAGACCTACCTGACGATCGACCGCAGCTTCACGCTGGAGAACTACCGCATCGCGCTGACCGAGCCGATCTACCGCGACCTGCTGTTCCGCTCGCTCTTCATCTCGCTGACCGTCAGCGTGGCGACGGTGCTGTTTGCCTATCCCATCGCCTACTACATCTCGTTTTACGGCGGCGTCCGCAAAGGCCTCTGGCTCTTCCTGATCACCGTTCCGTTCTGGACCGGCTACCTGTTGCGTGTGATGGCCTGGAAAGTCATTCTCGGTTACAACGGAGTCCTCAACACAACCCTGATGGGGCTCGGGCTGACCGACAAGCCGGTGGAATCCCTGCTCTATTCGACCAATGCCGTCATCCTGACCCTGATCCATGCCTGGGCCGTCTTCGCCGTGCTGCCGATCTTCGTGTCGCTGGAAAAGATCGACCGGTCCCTGATCGAGGCCGCGACCGATCTCGGCGACGGGCCGTTGCGGCGCTTCCTGCGCGTCACGCTGCCGCTTTCCCTGCCCGGAGTGACCGGCGCGCTTCTGATCGTGATGATCCCCACGGTCGGCGATTACGTGACGCCGAAACTGGTCGGCGGCACCGAGGGGGTGATGATCGCCAATGCGATCCAGGCCCAGTTCGGACGTGCCTCCAACTGGCCGCTCGGAGCGGCGCTGACCGTCTCGACCATGGTGATCGTCACCGCGATGGCAGGCGCGGCCGTTGTCGTCATGCGCGGCCTCGTGAGGGCGCTCAGATGATCAAAACGCTCACCCGCGGCTGGCTGCCGGGCTACGCCATTCTCTACATCGCCTTCCTCTACCTGCCGGTGATGCTGCTGCCGATCTTTTCGGTCAACTCGTCGCCGATTCCCGTCTTCCCCCTCAAGGGCTTCTCCATGAAGTGGTACGAGAGCCTGTGGGGCAATGACATCATGCTGAATGCCGCGCGCAACACGCTCGTCGTCGGCACGGCTTCGGCGGTAGTCGCCACCATTCTCGGCATCTGTGCGGCCCGCGCCATCACCCGCTACCGCTTTACCGGCAAGCGTCCGATGAGCGGCGTCATCATGGCGCCGCTGGTTCTGCCCGAGATCATCATCGCGATCTCGCTCCTGCTGGTCCTGCTGCAGTTCGGCCTCGGCCTGTCGCTCATGACCGTGATCGTCGGCCACGTGCTGATCTGCCTGCCCTACTCGATCACCGTGCTCGTTTCCGGTTTCGAGGGGTTCGATCCCTCCTTCGAGGAAGCATCCGCCGATCTCGGCGAAACGACTTTCGGCACGATCCGCCGCGTCACCCTTCCGATGATGATGCCGGCGATCGTTTCGAGCCTTCTGGTCTCCTTCACCATATCGCTCGACGAGTTCATGGTCGCCTTCTTCCTGAGCGGTCGGGAGCCAACCCTGCCGATCTATATCTGGGGACAGTTGCGTTTCGCCGCGAAACTTCCCGCCGTGCTCGCGCTCGGCACCATCATGCTGATCGGTTCGCTCATTCTGCTGACCGTCGCCGAGATGTTCCGCCGCCGCGCGGCGCGCAAGACCCTAACCGAGGCAGGAGGTCTCTTTGCCTGATCAAAACGCCCCAACGGGCAAGGCCATGATCGAGATTTCGGGCGTGACGAAAAAGTTCGGCGCCTTCACCGCGCTCGACCGTGTTTCCGCGACGATCAACGAAGGAGAATTCTTCTCGCTCCTCGGGCCGTCCGGTTGCGGAAAGACGACGCTTCTCAGGCTTATCGCCGGGTTCGACCAGCCGACGGAAGGCGGGATCACCATCGACGGCCAAGCCATGGAAGGCACCCCCGCCAACCGGCGACCGACCAACATGGTGTTCCAGAGCTACGCGATCTTCCCGCACATGAACGTGGTGGAAAACGTCGCCTACGGCCTGAAACGGTTGCGCCTCGACAAGGCCGAGGAGAAACGCCGCGTCGAGGAAGCGCTGGCGCAGGTGGAACTGGGCCACCTCGGAAAAAGGCGTGCCAACGAACTCTCCGGCGGCCAGCGTCAGCGTGTGGCGCTCGCCCGCGCCCTGGTCATGCGGCCGAAGGTGCTGCTGCTCGACGAGCCTCTCTCTGCGCTCGACAAGAAGCTGCGCGAGCAGATGCAGGTCGAACTGCGCCACCTCCAGAAGCAGGTCGGCATCACCTTCATCCTGGTGACCCACGACCAGTACGAAGCGCTGGCAATGTCCGACCGCATCGCGGTCATGTTCGACGGCCAGATCGCCCAGGTCGCGACGCCGAAGGATATCTACCAGCGGCCGGTCACACGACGGGTCGCCGATTTCCTCGGAGGGATGAATTTCGTCTCCGCGGAGGTCGCGGCCCAGAACGAAACGTCGCTGACCTTGAAGACGCGCGGCTTCGGGCAGGTGACTGCCGAGCGCCCGGAAGGATTTGTCGTCAATGGCGGCGCGGCAACGCTTGGCATCCGGCCGGAGCGGCTGCGCGTCTTGTGGGACGATGACCGCAGCGAGAACGAAATCGCGGGCCGCGTCGTCGACCGGCATTATTTCGGCGAGATCACGCATCTGATCGTCGAGATTCCGGATCTCGAGATGCCGCTCTCCGTTATCGAGACCAACGATTTCGGAGCGGACGACATCCCGGTAGGCTCTCAAATCAGGCTTGCCTTCGATCCCGACGCCCTTGTCGCCCTCCGCGATTAGGCGGAGGTCATCTGCATAAGTAAAGGCTATGGGGATTTCCGTCAGGCGCGGATCCGTTCAGGCCGCGCCTCAGTCGCGCCAGGAGGCATCCTCTGCGTCGAGGCATGACTTCAAATAGTCGAAATGTCGTACGGCCATGCCGCGATAGGCGTCCCAACCCTCGGCTGTCGCGCGGGCGACCTCGTCCGGCAGGACAGCCAACGGCTTTCCGGTAGACAGCGCAATCACCATGGTCTGGGCGGCCTTTTCGAAGAAATAGAGGTCTTCGAAGGCATCGGCCACCGTCTCGCCTGCGACCGAGACGCCGTGATTGCCCATGATCAACACCGAATTGCCCTTCATCGCGCGGGCGAGCCGCAGACCTTCCTCCTCGGCATCGGCGATCCCGCCGAATTGCAGGTCGTAACCGGTCCGTCCGAAGAACCGCGCGGTATTGTTGTCGAGCGGCAGGAGCGTCGGATCCTTCAGACAGGACAGCGCCACCGCATAAGGCGAATGGCAATGCAGGATCACGCGCGCCTCGGGCAGCATGCGGTGCATCGTGCCGTGAATCGTCCAGGCGGAAGGATCGGGCGCATCGGCGCGCGACATGATCCCGGTGTCGTCCGCATCGAGCAGAAGCAGATCGCATGCGCGGATCGTCGCGAAATGCTGCCAGCGCGGATTTAGAAGAAACTTGCGCCCGCAGGCCGAAACCGCGGCGCTGAAATGGTTGCCGACCAACTCGCTCCAGCCAAACCGGTGGCAGAGCCGGAAGGCGGCGGCGAGATCCTGCCGAAGAGCGACCAAATCCGGGGATTCTGCGGAAAGGGCCTCCAGCTTGGCCATGTTCATTCCCCGAACCTCCCTTCGCTGACGATCGCGCGATAGGTCGAGCGCATCTCGGCCCGGTCGGTATAGGTGCCGCGCAGGTACCGGTCTCCGCTGGTCGCCGAATAGGCGGCGCGGCCATGCACGATCCGGTGGTTGTCGAAGGTGATGCACTCACCCGCCTTCAGCAGGAAGTTCATCACGTATCGCTTGTCCTGCAGCATTTTCCCGAAGCGGCAAAAGGCCGGATAGTAGTCGTCGAGGAGGTACTGCGGCAGATCGAAGACATCGGCCATGTGCTGGCTGATCGTCAGGCCGGACACCTCCCCTTTTTCATCCAGTTCGATCACCCGCTGGCGGGAACGCATGTCGTAGGTATCGTGCTCGCAATAGAACGGAATCTCGGTTTCCGACAGAAGGCGGAAGCCTTCGGGGTCAATCTCACGGAAATCATTCGCGACAGCCATGCCGTCCGCAAAAAGGCTGCCGCCACCTTCGACCGAATTCGCGCGGCAATGCAGGAATTGCACGCCCGGCGCCATCTCTTCGGCGGGAGTGTCCGTATGGAGCTCCAGCGCTTTGGCGGTGTAGGCGAGGTTGGTTGGCTTGATATGCGTGCGCACATCGAAATAGTCGCCGAAAAAGGTCGGGCGTACATGACCGATCAGATTGGCGGTCTCGGTAAGGCCCGCATCGCTGTCGGGCATGTCGGTGATGATCGCCACGCCTTCGACCAGCAGCGCCTCGATCCACCGGGCAACAAGACCACGATCGGCCATCAGTTCGGACTGCGAGAACCGGGCGATATCCGGGTAGTGATCGCCGTACCAAGCCTTGCGCGGCAGGTCGGACGGATCGAACCGCGGCGTGCCGTCGGCGTAGGCCGCCAGCATGTCCAGGGGAAGGCGCGAGACATGATCCTCTCCACTCCAACGGATCGACAGCGCGTCATCATCCAGCGTCGCTGTTTCCGGATATGGCGGCTGGTCCAGATGGAAGATGTCGAAAACCCGCTCGCGCGTCGCGCTGTCAAAGGACGAAGGGCAGTTGTCGCGGAGCCAGTAGTAGTTGAAATAGCAGCGGCGTCCGTCTGGCAGGGTCACGTGCAGACCCTTTTCAGACAGGCTTACGGCGTCTGCGGCGGATAGCATTATGTCCATGGCGTGCCCTTAACTTGATTCCACGAAAGAACAGGAACACCACCAGAATGATTGTTGTTTTCTCGCGAAAATAGGCGGATTAATCTAATCTCAAATTAAGCTGAGAGTTAAGTAATGGACCATCTGCCGCCATTGCGCCTGCTCACCACCTTCGAAGCCGTTGCCCGGCTCGGGGCGATGCGCGACGCCGCTGCCGAACTCAACGTCACCGGGCCGGCCGTCACGCAAGCGCTGAAGGCGCTCGAGGACCATGTCGGGACGACGCTTCTCGACCGCAGCACCCGCCCGGCGCGCCTGACGGAATCCGGCCAGCAGCTTGCCCGCGCCACGCGCGACGGACTGGACATGATCGCCCGTACCATCGAGGAGATCCGCGCCGGCGCGGGGGAGCAGAGTCTTACCGTCTCCTGTACGCTGGGCATGGCGACCTATTGGCTGATGCCCCGGCTGTCCGACTTCTACGCCCGCCACCCCGAGATTCTCGTCAACGTTCAGGCTCCGCCGACCGACCTTCCGGCGATCTCGGCGGGAATCGATCTCGCGTTGCGGTACGGCACCGGATCGTGGACCGATGGCGAAACAACCAAACTCTTCGACGAGATCGTTTGCCCCGTCGGGCAGCCGGCTCTGGTCGAGCGGCTCCTGGCTGAAGGAATCAGGCTGACTGGCGCGCCGCTCATCCATGTCCGAAGTCCGAAAACACATCACTGGGCAGGCTGGCCGGACTATTTCAAACATCGCGAACTGGGCCGGCATGCGGGATCCGGCCAATTTTTCGACAACTACGTGCAGGCGGTCCAGGCGGCGCTCAACGGGCGCGGGCTGGTGTTGGGATGGCGATCGATTACCGAGGCATTCGTGGCCGAAGGCGCGCTGGTTTCATGGCCGGACGGCGCGGTCGATCTCGGTACCGGCTACCACGCCACCCTGTCCGCGGCCGGCGCGCGAAAACCCGCCACGCAACTTTTCCTGGACTGGCTCGAGCAACATTCGCAGTAAATTCTGGCGGGGCGAAACCGCACCGACTGGAGCCACGCTGCAACACTGGTTGTTCGCCAGTTCAACCGCTCCTTGTTCGCTGCTCAGGTGCCCGAACCCCGGCAAGCGATCCGATAACCTCCCGGGCGGCATTGCGCCCGGCCACGATCGCGCCTTCGATGTATCCGGGAAAGGACGGCGACAGTTCGGAACTGGCAAAGACCACGGCGCCATGTCCGTCCAAAAGCACGGACTCCGCGTCATGCGCCTCCATATCGAGCAGGACATCGTTGTAAGCCCCACCGCTCCACCGGTCGCCGACCCAGTTGCGCACCGTGACATCAAGCGGGCTTGCGGCTTCCTCGCCGAATACGTCCACGAGGGCGGAAATGGCACGCTGCCTGATCGCGTCTTCCGAACCCTGCTCCCAGTCCTCGGAAAGCGGCCCGCCAACGAACATCACCATCCCGGGATGCCGGTCGTCATGGCTTGCGTCGCAGACATAGAGACCGGCCGGATGACGCCAGCTGACGGTGCCGTTGAGCCCGCGATCGCGCCAGAAGGCGGTCTTGAAACGAAGGAAAATCTTGATCACGTTCCCCGGGCGCCAGCCGCCGAGCGCGCTGCGCAGTCGAATCGGGCAGCGCCGGGCTGAAATCGAGCTTTGCCGCCCGTGACGGCGGCAGTGCGAGAATGAGGCGGCGCGCGCGTAGCGTTACCGTCCCGGCCTCGACCTCGACGCCGTCATCGCTGTGGCGCACTGTCGAGACCGGCATCGAGAGCCGCAACCGGTCGCCGAGATCCCGGCCAATATCGTCAGCCAGCGAATGCATGGTTTCACGCAGGAAGAATTGCAGTTCCTGCTCCTCGTTGGTGATCCGGCGCTCGCATTCGATCAGGTGCCAGGCCGGTATCTCGTCGGCCGAACGGCACCACAGGCCCTGCACGAGGCCGCGAAAGCCCTCCCTGGCATATTCCGGGTCCGGCTGATCGGCGGACCATTCGGCGATGGTCCGGTCGCGAACGGACGGATCACCGGGATCGGTCGCGCGCAACCTTTCGCGGATCGCCGCGACGCCTCGCCAATATTCATCACCCGGGGAGTCCTCTGTCCCCAGCGGCGGACGCACAAGCGATCGTCCGGCAACCGGCGCCTCGACGACCGACTTGCGATAGCGATGCACGAGCTCGCTCACCACCGGCATGTCCTCGCAGAAGAACTGGCCGCCTGTGTCGATCAGTTCGCCGAGCGCGTTGCGCTCCGCTTCGACCCGTCCGCCGACGCGGTCGCGCGCCTCCAGGAGGCAAAAAGAAAGCCCTGCATCATGCAGGGCCGAAGCCGCGGACAGACCGGTAAAACCGGCGCCCGCGACGATAACGTCATATCTGTCGCTCATGCGCTTCTTCTCGTTGGAAGCGGCTGCCCCGAACCGCTTCAACTGCCCTTAGTAGCCGGCCTTGATCTTCTCGAACTCGGCGATCATTTTCTGCTTCATCTCCGGCGAAACCGGCGACTGGAACAGCGTGTTGCCGACGAATTTGTCGACATCGCCGTAACCCGCCGCGTCCAGATCTTCCTTGGGGATGGCCTTCATGCCGGCGCCGTTGCCATGGCCATAGCCCCATGCCGTGACGATGTAGTTCGAAACCTCCGGCGCGTTGACCGCGCTCAGGAAATCATAGGCCTTGTCGATATTGCCCGGGGCGTCCTTCATCAGCGTATAGCCGCACACCCAGGTCGACAGGCCCTCGTCGGTATCCTTCTTCATCACGACCGGCTGGCCATCCGCCGATAGCGTCGTGGCGGTCTCGTTCCAGGCCCATGCGATGTCGACCTCTCCGCCGCCCATAGCCTGGGCGAGCTCGGTCCCGTCGGTCCAGTAGAGCCGGACATTCTTGTGAACCTTGCGCAGAAAATCGGACGCCTGCTTGAACTCCTCGTCCGACATGTCGCTCCAGTCTTTCTTGCCGATGGCAAGCACCGCAAGCGCATAGGCGTCGTCGACATTGTCCGGAAGCGAGACGCGGCCTTCGAATTTCGGATCGGCGAACGCCTGCAGCGACTGGACGTCCGCCTCGTCCACCTTTTCGGTGTTGTAGGTCAGCGCCGTGTTGCCCCAGTCGAAGGGCAGCAGCCAGGCTTTTCCATCCTCTGTCATCACCAAACCCTTCATGCTCTTGAAGCCTGGCATGACATCGTCCCAGCCCTTGATGCGCGACGTGTCGAGCGGCTGCAACAGGCCGGCGTCGCGCCACTTCGCGACGCTTTGCGAGCACGGATGGGCGAGGTCGGTCTTGAACCCGGCCATGAGTTTCGCGAAAGCCTCGTCCTCGTCCGCGAAGAAGGCAAAGGTCGGGGAATCCCCGTATTTTTCCACATAGGCCGGGTGGAACGCCGGATCCTCGTAGCCCGACCAGTCAAAGACGGTCAGATCGCCATCCGCGGCGCGAGCCAGAGTGGAGGTGGAGGCCGCCAGCATGGCCCCCAGCAAGAGTGGAGCGATGCGTCGTTTGCCTGCAATGGTCATTTTCGAATTCTCCCTGTTTCTACTTCACAACTTCCCGGCTCCCCCTTCGGAGGAGAAATGTTTCGGGAAAATCGCAGAAAGGAACGACAGCGCAGCCTCGAGGGCGACCTCCCGTTTCATCTTTCCGTTGGAGAGCATGAGGCGCAGCCACAGCCCCTCCAGGAGCGCATCGAGGCCCAGTGCCGTCTGGCGCGCATCGAGGTTGTAGTTACCCTCGGCGATCAGCGCCCCGCATAATTCGGCAAGAAGGTCCTGGTAGTGTTCGTCCCGCGCGCCGCACAGCGCCTGGTAGGTCGGCCGCGACTTGGCCTCGCCCCAGAAGGCGCACCACGCCGCGAGTTTGCGCCGGCTGCAGATCCCCCGGTCGAAATCGGCGGAAACCAGAGCCTTCAAGCGGCTGGCCGGGTCGGTTCCGGCCTTGGCGACAGCGCCGCGCCAATGGGCGGCATATTCCTCCGCCATGTGCTGCAGCGTCGCGACGAGGAGCTTGTCCTTGCTCTCGAAATGGAAATTGACGATCCCGCGCGACAGTCCCGCCCCGTCGGCGACATCCGCCATGGTCGTTTCCGAATAGCCGCGCCTGGCAAGCGAATCGATCGTCGCCTCGATGAGCTGCATGCGGCGGGTTTCCTTGGAAGCCTTGCGAACCTTCTTTTCGACTTGTGGCTCGACGGCGCCCGTCGTTTCGTTGGTCATGGTGGCGAACATCCCCGACATCTAAGTATCCTCGCGCCCGCCCTCGGCCAGGACAGGCTTCACTGCACGAAGATGGGTGGGCCTGTGTTCGCCGCTGTCAAGCACCTTGAGCATCGCCACCCATGTATCGATGTTCTTCTCGACATAGGCCGCGTAGTCGGGATCGGACGCATTCTCGAGCATCGGACCCTTGATGTGATCCAGTTCCGCCCTCGCCTTTTCCCGGTACCAGGGATTACGGTCGATGATATCGATGTCGGCGAAGCCCGCGTTTTCCAGCGCCCGCAGATAACGCGCCGGAGACGCCATGCCGAAGCTCAATCCCTCCGCGGCAAGATAGGCCCGCATGTCGGCGGACGGCTCTCCGTCATGCGAGGTCATCCAGTCGCTCACGGCGATGAAACCGCCCGGTTTCAGCACCCGGAATATCTCGGAAAAAATCGCCTCCTTGTCGGAGACATGGACGAGCGCGTCCTTGGAGAAGACGGCGTCGAAGCTGTTGTCGTCGAACGGCAGCCGTCCCGGCGGCGCCTGGACGAATTCGGTCCGGTCCGACAAGCCTCTTTCGGCCGCATGCCGGCGCGCCGTCTCGATCACCGGCTTCTCGATGTCGAAGCCGGTCACCTTTGCGGCTCCGTGGCGCTCGATCAGATGCAGGGCGATGCCACCCGCGCCGCAACCGACATCGAGGATGTGCAATCCCTTCGGCGACCGGTCGCCGAGCACCCGGTCGACCTCTTCCGGCCCGCCGGGTGACAGATAGCCCTCACCCCAAAGCTCCTCCAGGAAGCGAATGGCAACAGCATCATATTCCGGCGCTTCCGAATGCACGTATAGGGTTCTCCGGCATTGGCAATTCACCGCCAAAGCCTAGCATGCAAACACGAAAACACAAGTTTGCTTGTTGAACATTCATTCAGAATGTATGGACATGCAGCCCACAACCGTGCCAGATTTCGCTCGTCCGGCCACGCCTCGGCGACCGGACGAAGAACAGCGCAAGCGGGAAGAAGCCGAATGAAGAGATGGGATGCCGTGGTCATCGGCGCGGGGCACAACGGCCTCGTCAATGCCTGCTACCTGCAGCGCGCGGGTCTCGATGTCCTCGTTGTCGAGAAGAACGACTGGATCGGCGGCGCGGCCGTGAGCCGGGAACTGACACCGGGCTTCACCTATTCCAATTGCTCCTATGTCTGCAGCCTGTTCCGTCCGGAAATCATGCGTGATCTTGAACTGCCGCGTTATGGACTGCAGGTCATCCCCTATGAGGGCGGCGCTGTCTTCACGCAGGATGGCGATTATCTCGCCGCCTATCACGATCCCCATGCCCACCGCCGCGAGATCGCGCGCTTCTCGGCCCGCGATGCGGAAGCCTACGAGCGCTACGCGCGCGACGTCACGCGGCAGTGCCGCTTCATCCAGCCGCTCCTGATGCGCACCGCACCGGACCCGACCAGCTTTCGCCCGCGCGACCTGTCCGAACTCGTCTATCTCGGACGGAAGTTCGGCGGCATGAGCGCCGAGGAACTGGAACTCACCGTCCGCTTCTGGACGATGTCGATCTCCGATTTCCTCGACGAATATTTCGAGACCGACGTGCTGAAAGCCTATCTGGCGGTCTCCGGCATCATCGGCACGGCACTCGGGCCGATGTCGCCCGGAACGGCCTATGTCCTGCTGCATCACTATATGGGCGAGGTCGACGGCGCCGTCGGCGCATGGGGTTTCGCGCGCGGCGGCATGGGGTCGATCACAAGGGCGCTCGCGGATTCCCTTCGCGCGTCGGGCGGCACCATCCGCACCGAGGCGGAGGTCGATCACGTCCTCATCAGGAACGGCAAGGCGGAGGGTGTCGTACTGGCCGGCGGAGAGGAAATCCGCGCCGCACGCGTGATCTCCAACGCCGACGTCAAGCGCACCTTCCTGAAATTCGTCGACGAGAAGGAGCTTCCCGCGCCCTTCGTGAACAGCGTCAGGAACTTCAAGATCCGTGGCTCGTCGGGCAAGGTCAACATCGCCCTCGACTCGATGCCGCAATTCCCTGCCCTGCCCGAAGGCTCGCCATGCCTGCAGGGCGACATGCATTTCACGGATTCGATCGAACGCATGGAGCGCGCCTATGACGACTGGAAGGCCGGCCGCTGGTCCGCCGACCCGATGCTCGACATGGTGATCCCGACGACGCTCGACCCCACCATGGCTGCGCCCGGCAAGCATTTCATGAGCTGCTTCTCGCAGTATTGCCCGCCGCAGGTCGAGGGCAGGGACTGGACGGACGCGGATCGCGACGCATTCGCGGAAACCGTCATCTCCCAGATCGCGGACTATTCGCCGGGTTTCCGCGACCGGATCGTCCACATGGAAGTGCGCACACCGCGCGAAATCGAAGCCGAAGTCGGCCTGACCGAAGGCAATATCTTCCAGGGCGAACTGACCTTCGACCAATTGCTCTTTAACCGGCCCGTACCGGGCTACGCGCAGTATCGCTCACCCGTCGACGGCCTCTACATCTGCGGCTCCTCCACCCATCCGGGTGGCGGCGTCATGGGTGCGCCGGGCCGCAACGCGGCAGCCGAGATCCTGCGCGACGCATCGAAATCGACCAGACATGTGAGCCCCGCCTATGACGTCATATGATGCCATCGTGATCGGCGGCGGCCACAATGGCCTCGTCGCTGCGACGCTTCTCGCCCGAAGCGGCCGCAAGGTGCGCCTCGTGGAAGCCGCGGACACGCTGGGCGGCGCGGCGCGCACCGAGGAGTTCGCACCGGGTTTCCGCGTTTCGACCGCACATGTCCTGAACCGGCTGCATCCCGACGTGATCCGGCAACTCGATCTCGCCGCACACGGGCTTGATACAAGCGCCGCGCTTGCCCCGACAACCGTTCTCGGCGGCCGGGACGGCCCCGTCACCCTGCGCGGCGGTTATGGCGACCATGTCGATGGCGTCGCGCCCGACGAAGCGAAGGCATGGTCGGAACTGCGCGCCCTGCTGCTGCGCCAGGCAGGCATCCTGAAACCGTTCCTGACCAGGCGCCCTCCCCGGCTCGGCAAACTGTCGCGCGCCGACATGGGCCTGCTCGGCGGGTCGGCGCTGGCACTGCGCCGTCTCGGCAAGGCCGATATGCGCGAGTTCCTGCGCATGGTGCTGATGAATGTCGCCGACGTCGCCGACGAACACCTGACCGACGACCGGCTCAAGGGCCTGCTCGCCTTCGACGCAACGCTCGGCAGTCATCTCGGACCGCGCTCGCCGACGTCGCTGCTCGGCCTCTACTACCGCCTTGCCGGCGAAGCGGGAGGATCGGCCGGCGGGCAGGTCATTCCCGCCGGCGGCATGGGCGCGGTCGTCGACGCCCTGGCACGCGCGGCGGCCGCGGCCGGGGTCGAGATCAGCACGGGCGCGGATGTCGCCCGCATCGCGCTCGAAGGCGGAAAGGCCGCGGGCGTCACGCTCGAGACCGGCGAAGAGCTTCGCGCCGGAACGGTGGTTTCCGCAATCAATCCCGCAACGACGGTCCTCGATCTGGTCGGCCCGCGTGAACTCGACATCGGCTTCGTCCGCAAGATCGGCAATATCCGCATGAAGGGCGACGCCGCCAAGCTGCATCTCGCCCTCGACACGGTCCCGGACTTCCCTGGCGCCAATGACGCGGACCGCAAGGGCCGGCTCGTGATCGCGAAGTCGACCGACCACGTCGAAAACGCCTTCAACCCGGCAAAATACGGCGAGTTCTCGCCCGACCCGGTGATGGAAGTCACCTTGCCGAGCCTGTCCGACCCGTCCCTGGCGCCTGACGGCGCCTGTGTCCTTTCGGCGGTCGTCCAGTACGCTCCCTACGACCTCCGCGAGGGATGGGAGACCGGAAAGCCGAAATTCATGGAAGCGATCCTCGCGGCACTGGAAGCGAATGCGCCGGGTATCCGCAAAACCATCCGGCATTCGGAGCTGCTGACGCCTGCCGACATCGAAAGCCGCTACCGCATGCCGGGCGGCCACTGGCATCATGGCGAGTTGCAGGCCGACCAGATGCTTTTCTCGCGCCCTGTCGCCGGCCATTCCGGCTACGAAACGCCGGTCGGCGGGCTCTATCTGTGCGGCGCCGGCTCGCACCCGGGCGGCGGCATATCCGGCGTCCCCGGGCTGAACGCGGCCCGCCATATCCTCGCATCGGAGAGGTGATATGACCGTCGTTCCCCCACTTGCCGACGAAACGCGGCGCGCCGCGCAGAAACACATCGGGACGATCCGTTTCGAAACCCCGTTCCACCCGCGTATCGCGGCGCTCATGCAGACGAACGACTGGTACGACTGGGCGGGCTATAAGTCAGCGAATACGCTGTGGGCGGAGGAACTGGAATATTTCGCCATCCGCGCCCAGTCGGCTTTGTTCGACATCTCGCCGATGGTGAAATACCGCATCGAGGGGCCGGACGCCGAAGCCTTCTGCAACCGGCTGACGCTGCGTGACGTGTCGAAGCTGAAACCCGGCCGCGTCCAATATACGGCATGGTGTGACGATTCCGGCCATGTGCTCGACGACGGCACCCTCTTCCGCCTTGCCGACACCCGCTTTCGCCTGTGCTGCCAGGAGCGCCACCTGCCCTGGCTGCTCGACGGCGCCCTCGGTTTCAATGTCGCCGTCACCGAGGAGACGGAAGAGATCGCCGGTCTCGCCCTGCAGGGACCGACAAGCTGCGCGCTGCTGAAAGCGGCCGGCTTCGACGGCATCGAAACGATGAAACCCTTCGATATCCGGGATTTCGTCCACGAGAGCGGCAGTGTCACCGTTTCGCGCACCGGCTTCACCGGAGACCTCGGCTACGAACTCTTCATCGATACGCCGGGGGCCTTGTCCCTCTGGGATCGTCTTTGGGCCGCCGGCGAGCTTTACGGCATCCGGGCCATCGGCAATGCCGCCCTGAACCATGCACGCATCGAAGCCGGGCTGATCGTCGCCAATATCGACTTCATCACCGCCGACCATGCGCTTCGCGCCGATCGCGTGCGCATGCCCGACGAAACCGGTCTCGGCTGGATGGTCGACTTGAAGAAGGGCCATTTCAACGGGCGCCGCGCCATCGAGGACGCGCGGAGAAACAATTCCATGCGTCATGTTCTTGTCGGCCTCGAAATCGAGGGCAACGTTCCCGCCGATCACGCCATCGTCTATCATCGCAAGAAGCGCGAAGCCGGCGTCATCACCTCGGCCGCCTGGTCGCCGACGGCGAAGCGCAACCTCGCCATCGCCAGCCTCGAACGGCCCTATGGAAATACCATCACCGAAGATCTCTGGGTCGAAATCTACGCCCTGCACGAACTGCGCTACACCAAGCTGATGAAGCGCGCGACGATCGTGCCCCGCCCCTTCGTGAAACTGCCGCGGCGGACGGCGACGCCGCCCGCCGATTGTTGATCATGGCGCAAAGTGACGAAGACGCCCGCAACTGGCAACTGATCAGGACGCCGCTCGGCGAGGAGTGGTCGGGGCGCACCCGCTACGCCGCCGCCATGTATCTCTACCGCAAGGGCGAGATGAGCGCGGAGGTTCTCGAGGTTTACCGGACCTGCTCGCGGCTGGATGCCGAGGACCCTCTGGCGATCGTCCGAGAACGCGGCATCGGTGCGGAGTGGCTGAATAAGATCGAAGAAGACGGACGATCCGTAACGCAGAAAAGCAGATAATACCGAGAGGCTAACCGGGTCGCTGTTCGAGGCGACGACCGGCGATACTAATCTTATTCACTTTCGAAAACGCAGCGGCGGCGACTTCTCCGGCAGGACGCCTGAACGGAATTTCTGCAGCACGTATTGAAGCAGCAGTCCGACCAGCAGCATGCGGATATACGAACTGCGGGTGATCCATTCCGGAGGCAGCCGGTTGGTGAAGATTTCCGTCATCGACCACAACGACCAGATGCCGAGCGCACCGACGATCGCGCCCCTGTTGTTGCCCGAGCCGCCGGCCATCAGCATCACCCAGACAAGGAAGGTGACGAGCAGCGGATCCGTGGCGGAGGGCGAGAGGAACCGGAAATAGTGCGCCGAGAGCCCGCCGGCGATGCCCATGACCGCGCAGCCGATCACAAAGGTCTGGACCCGGAACCTCTCGATATTCTTGCCCGCTGCAGCAGCAGAAGCCTCGTTGTCGCGAATGGCGCGCAGGCTGCGCCCCCACGGGCTGTCATAGAGCCGCATGGCGACGAGATAGACGGCCAGGACGATCGCCCAGACATAGGCCAGGAACACGAGGTCGGCGGAGCGGCCAGCGAGATATTCTCCGAACGGGCGCGGAATGCCCGCAAGGCCGAGACTGCCATTGGTCACCCAGCTTTCGTTGACGATGACGAGGCGCAGTATCTCGGCGATGCCGATGGAGGCCATCGCGAGATAGTCGCTTTTCAGGCGCACGCAGATCTTGGCGACCGCCCAGCCCATCAGCCCGGCCAACAGCGCGGCGCCCAGAAGCCCGGCGAATACCGGAAGGCCGAAACCGCCCAGATGCTTGGACGACTCTCCCGTCGTCACGATCGCGGACGTATAGGCGCCGATAGCGAAGAAACCGGCGATGCCCGCATTGAACAGGCCGCCCATACCCCACTGGATGTTGAGCGCCAGGCAGAGCAGCGCATAGATGCCGCCGGCAATCAGAATGGAGACCAGATAGAAAAACAGGCCGGTCAATTCCATCAGAGCAGTCTCCCCTTGAAGAGCCCCTGCGGTTTCACGATCAGCAGGACGATCATGATGACGAAGGCGACCGCGGTCTTGTAGGACGGCGAGATGAGCGCGTGGTCTCCGATCCAGTTGTAGGAGGACAGCTCCTCGGCCAGGCCGATGATGTAGCCTCCGGCCATCGCGCCCATTGGCTTGCCGATACCGCCCAGAATGGCAGCCGCGAACATCGGCATCAGCAGGTTCCAGCCGAGATTGGGATGCGCGCTCGTATCCATGGCGGCGAACGACCCGGCGACGGCCGCGAGGGCCGCGCCGATGATCCAGGTCCAGCGCACGACCTTTTCGGTATCGAGGCCGGCGACCTGCGCCAGTTCGGGATCGTCGGACACCGCGCGCATCGAGCGGCCGGTCTTCGTTCTGGAAAGGAAGAAGTGCAGAAACAGGGCGATGACGGATGTCGCGACGACGGCCTGCACATGCAACACCGACACGCGAAACGTGTCGAACAGGACCAGCGGCGGGCGAACGCCGCCGGGGCCGAAAACCTGGTTCTGCGATCCCCAGATCAACTGGACCAGCGACCGGAAGATCAACGCGACGCCGAACGACGAAATCACGGTGTAGATCGTCGGGAGCTTGCGCAGCGGACGGTAGAACACCTTGTCGACCAGAAGCGCCGCCACGATCGCCAGCACCATGCCGAACGGCACCAGCAGCAACGGATTGACGGGAAAGATCGCCGCCGCCGCGAGCACGCCATAGGTGCCGAGGGTCATCAGGTCACCATGGGCGAAATGGGCAAACCGCAAAATGCCGAAGATCATCGAAATGCCGACAGCGCCCAGTGCATAGACGGAGCCGATAGCCAGCGCGGGGACCAGATAGAAATTGATGAAATCGATCATGCCGCTGCGCCTCCGAGGAACGATCGGCGCACGTTTTCGTCGGCCAGGAGCTCTTTCCCGGTTCCCGACGCGAAGTTGCGCCCGTTCACCAGAACATGGCCGTGATCGGCGATCTGTAGCGCCTGTCGCGCGTTTTGCTCAACCATCAGAATAGTCACACCCGTTTTACGAATATCGAGCAGCAGATCGAAAATCCGTTCCAGATAGGCCGGCGAAAGGCCGGCTGTCGGCTCGTCGAGCAACATCAGTTTCGGTTCGCACATCAGGGCGCGGCCGATTGCCACCATCTGCCGCTGTCCGCCCGACAATTCGCCGGCGGGCTGCTTCAGCTTGGCACGCAGATCAGGGAACAGGTGTAGCACCTTCTCGTGCGTGGCGGCCTTGTCGGCGGGCGGCGCGGCATAGGTGCCGATGTCGAGGTTCTCGTCCACCGTCAGATTGGGGAATACGTTGCTGCTTTGCGGAACCGCCGAGACGCCGAGCGTCACCAGGGCGGACGTCTTGCACCTGGCGAGATCCGTCCCGTCGAAATCGATCGTGCCGGAAGCAATGCTTGTCAGTGCGAAAATGGTTTTCAGAACCGTCGATTTTCCCGCGCCGTTGGGTCCGAGAATGACCGCAATCTCGTGCGGCTGCACATCGAACGCGATATCCTCGATGATCGGCGGGCCGCCATAACCCGCGGTCAGGCCGCTGACGGAGAGCAATGCGCTCATGCGTGCGCCTCGTATTTCCCGCCGCCGAAATAGGCTTCGATCACACGTTCGTCGCTGCGCACTTCGTCGACCGTGCCCTCGGTGAGCAATTTGCCCTGCGCCATGACCAAAACGTGGTCGCAAAGCTTCGAGACATAGTCGAGATCGTGCTCGATCAGGCAGAAGGTCAATCCATGCTCCTGGTTGAGCAGCTTGATCTTGTCGGCGAGCTTGGACAGCAGGGTCCGGTTGATCCCGGCGCCGATCTCGTCGAGCAGAATGATTTTCGGATTGCGCATCAGGGCGCGCCCCAGTTCCACCAGCTTCTTCTGGCCACCGGACAGATTGCCCGCCTTTTCGTCCAGCACATGGTCGAGTTCGAGAAAACGGATCGTTTCGCGCGCATGATCGTAGATGGCGCGCTCCTCGGCATCGAACCTGCCGCGCCGGAAAATGACATTGAAGACATTCTCGCCCTCCGGCTGGGATGCCGCGGCCATCAGGTTTTCAAGCACGGTGAGGTGGGAGAATTCATGCGGGATCTGAAATGTCCGCGCCAGCCCGCGTTGCGCGCGTTGATACGGCTTCAGGCCCGTGATGTCCTCCCCGTCGAACAGGACGCGTCCGGCGCTTGGCCGGACAGCGCCTGCGATAACGTTGAAGGCCGTGGTCTTGCCCGCGCCGTTCGGGCCGATCAGCCCGGTGACGCTGCCCGCGTCGACATTGAAGCTGGCGTGATCGATTGCACGCAGGCCGCCAAAGTCGACGCGGATTCCTTCAAGCTTGATCATGAAACAGGGTTCATGGCCGCTTACTGCACGACGGCGACTTGTTTGTACGAATCCCCGTCGACAACGAATTTGCCGACATAGCCGCGCACATCGCCATGGGCATCGAAGTCATAGGCGCCGCCGGCGCCATCGTAATCGATGTCCTTGCCTTCCTTGATCAGCTCCTTGGCTTTGGCCCATTCGCCGGGGCCCACTTTTTCGCCCGGCGCGGAGGCGACATCGCGCAGCGCCGCCGCGATCTTGGCGCGGTCCGTAGAACCGGCCTTTTCGACGGCCAGCATGGCGAGGAACGTCGCGTCATAGGTCTGGTCGACAAACGCCTTGTCGGCGCCCTCGCCGAACTCCGCGTTGAACTCGTCATGCAGGGTCTTCTGGGCCGGATTGTCGGCCGGCGATGTCGGCGACGAGAAGAACGAGGTCTTCAGCGCGTCGGCGCCGACGTCCTTGATCAGGAGATCGTCGCGCAGACCGTCGGTGCCGATGAAGCGCGTGAACAATCCGCCTTCGATCGACTGCTTGACGATCTTGCCGCCGGAGTCGCCGGCATAGGCGATAACCACCAGCGCTTCCGCGCCACCCTTGGTCAGGCTCGCCAGTTCGGACCGGTAGGAATCCTTCTTTTCCTCATGCTTGACCTCGGCGACGATTTCACCGCCGGCCTTCTTGTAGGCATCCATGAAGGTCTGGCCGATCCCGACGCCGTAATCGTTGTTCACATAGGTGACGGCGACTTTCTTGATGCCTTCGTCGAGAACCATCTTGGCAAGGACTTCGCCCTGGAAATTGTCCGAAGGAACGATGCGGTAGACGAGATCGTTGTCCTTCAGGTCGGTCATCGCCGGAGACGTCGCCGTCGGCGAAATCTGGACGATGCCCGTCGGAATGGATACGGCCTCGGCCGCCGCGATGGTGGTGCCGGACATCAGCGCGCCCATGATGATAGGCACGTTCTCGACATTGGCCAGTTTCTGCGCGGCGTCGACGGCGCCCTGCGACGAGCCCGTCGTGTCGCCGTAAACGGCCACGGCATTGCCGTCGAGCAGGCCGCCCTGTTCGTTGACCTGTTTCACCGCCAGATTGGCGGCGTTTTGAAGCGGCGGAATGAAGTTGGCGATCGGTCCCGTGATGTCCATCAGGACGCCGATCTTGGTATCGGCCGCATGGGCAAGGGCACTGGTCCCCAGAAGCGCCGCCGCGGCGACGAGAGTGATACACTTTTTCATGGAATGCTCTCCCTGGTTGAATTCCATTGTCGTGTGGCTTGGACCCCGCCGGACTTTCCGCCGAAACCCGGTTTCGGTTACAGGATCGTCGTGTCGAACGTGCCCGGCAGACTGACCTCGAGTAACTGCAAATCCTCCGTTGCATCGGCGTAGCGTGTTGCCATATCCGGCGGTATTACGAATGCGTCGCCGGCAGTCAGGCGATAGGGATCCTTCCCCTCGCCCTCCAGGGTCATTTCCCCCGACATCACGAAGTTAAACAGAATATCGCAATTGTGTCTCGTCCACGGAGACGTCTGCCCGGCAATCGGGTCTTGCGACCATGACCGAGGCAACGCCCTTGGTGTTTTCATTGATCGTCGTGTCGCGGGCCTCAAACCCCGGAATGCGAAACGGCTCGAACACGCCGTCCTTGGCCAGGCTGTGCACGAAACGCTGTCCGTCCCATTCGCGGTCCGGCCGCTCGACCGGGGTGGGCAGGGTCATCTCGTGGTCGACCTCGGTGATGTGTTCGGCCGGCACGCCGATTTCGATCACCTCGATGCCATCGGCGGCATGCATGACCCGGTGCCGGATGGTCGGCGGCTGGATGAAACAGTCGCCGGCATGCAGGCGGCGCAAACCGCCCTGGTCTTCATACAGGACGTCAACCCAGCCCCTGATGCAGAAGATCAGCTGAAAACCGACCTTGTGGAAGTGCACCATGTCGGGCACAGGCCCGTCCGGGACGCGGATATGCGATGCGATCATCGCGCCGCCGAGCCGCGAAGGCACGAGATCGCGATAGGCCATCCCCGCGCGTCCGATAATCCAGGGCGCCTGGTCGGCGAGCCGCCGGACCACGAATGCATGCTCGGTCGGCGGCAGGACAAGCGGCGGGTTCAATTCGTCGATTTCGATGCGCGTGCCGTTCGGCGCGGTCAGTTCGCGTTTTCCGTCCGCGAACTGGTCGGGATCGTCGGTGAGAATGCGCAGGGTTCCCGGCGCTTCGTCAGCGCCCTTCTGGATTCGTACGCGCAAGCCATGACCGGAGAGCACCGCCACCTCGGGATTGTCGGCGGGATAGATCATGTCCAGCCGCATCCCCAGTGTCTTGGTGAAAAACGGCAAATCCTCGCTCAAATTCTCGGTCGGCAACCGAACCTCGGCGCGTGTCTCGTTCATCGTCTCTTCCGCTCCCCGCCTGGCACCTGTTTCAGTCCCGCTTCTTCACGCGGATCTAGCCGGTTGTTTCGATTGCTGCTGGTCGGCGCTGGCCGCGTTCAGATACGCCGTCTCGCCCTCGTAGATGAACCGCATGAGCCTGTCCGCCGCCGCGACGGAGTCGCGCCGCACGAAAGCGTCGAAAATGTCGGTATTGCCGTTCACGATCAGGGGATGGTTGGCCCGGTCGTCAAAGGTCATCATCCGCACCGCCTGGACCTGGGTCATGTAGCGCTGGATTACCTGTTTCAGCGAAGCGTTCGGGATCGCCGATATCCAGCAATTGCGAAATCGTTCGCTCGCCTTGAACATCAATTCGGTATTGCCGGACTGCATTGCCCGGCGCGCGTCCACGAGCGTTGTCTCGAGTTCCGCCAAGTGAACCTTGTCGAGCGCAAGCGTCGCCAGCGCGATGGCGCGAGGCTCGAGCATCCGCCGAAGATCGAAAATCTCCAGAATTTCCTGGTGGGTGACGCGCGGCAGAACGAAGCCGCGGGTGGTCGCTTCGAGATAGCCTTCATGCGCCAGCCGCATCAGGGCATCGCGCGCCGGCATGCGCGATACGCCGAATTCGGCCGCGATCGCCGTGTCGACCAGCCGGTCGTCCGGGCCGATCTCGCCGCGCTGCAGGCGTCCCATCAGGACATCGTGGATGATCTGCCCCTGACTTTGCGAGCCGTTCGCCTGGTCGGGAGCAAGCAGGACGGTCATGGCCGGCCCTGAAGGAGAAGTGCGACAACAGCGCAAGGATAATCGTATACGAAAATGGATCGTTTCGCGGCAGTCAGGCAGACGGAAGCTTTTCTTTCTCGCACTCAAGATTTCCTTTAAGCTTGAAGTACCTTGAATTCCGTATACGATACGCTTGTTAATGCGTCAACTCACAACCTGAGTCCGCAACACGAAAAACAGGGATCGCGGCCAACACCCGGATCCGGTTCCAACGTCCGCAGGATTGCACATGTCCAACCAGAACAACGGCTATTTCCTTTATCATTCGATCGGCCAATATCCCGACAAGGCGGCTGATCTGACGGCGGCAATGGCCGAGTTCGCAACGGCCTGGGGGACGGCAAATGACGATCAATGGGGCTATCTGCTCGGTCAACGCACCGAGTTTATCGACCTCTGGCGCAACCTGATCGGCGCCACCGAGGGCACCACGACGACCTGCGAAAACGTCACGCAGGGACTGCACATGCTGATGACGGCGTTGCCCGAAAACTACCTGCGCGGCCGGCGCGTGCTCGTCGCCGCCGACTGCTTCCCCTCGAACCATTTCCTGCTTACCGGTCTTCAGGAGCGACTGGGATTCACGCTCGACACCGTGGCGATGCGGCAGGGCGCGTCATGGGTCGCGGACGAGGACATGATTGCCCAGTGGGACCGCGATGTCGCGCTCGCCCTGGTGACATGGGTCAGTTCCACCTCGTCGCACAGGGCGGATGTCGAAGCGTTGGCGGATCACGCCCGCGCCATGGGAAGCCTCGTCGGTGTCGACATCACGCAGGCGGCGGGCCTGCTGCCGTTTTCGGTCGAAACCCCGGTCGTCGACTTCGCCGTTTCGACCAGCCTCAAATGGATGTGCGGAACGCCCGGCGCCGGCATGCTTTATGTACGTCCGGACCTGATTGCCGAATGCAGGCCGGAACTGCGCGGATGGTTCAGCCAGGACAATCCCTTCAACTGGGATCTGGATCGTTTCGATTTCGCGCCTGATATCCGGCGTTTCGACAACGGCACGCCGGGCATCGTCTCCGCGGCGGCAACGGTGCCCGCGCTCCGATGGCACGCGCAGGCCGACAAGACCGAAATTCTCACCCACAATCGAGAACTCACACAGCGCCTGATCGCCGCGGCAGACGATCTTGGGCTTCATCTCATCACCCCGCGCGCCGAAGCCGAGCGCGGTGGCAGCGTCATGTTGAAACTGGCCTCCGCCGGGACCGCGGAACAAACGCTCGAAGCGCTCCGCCGCGAAAACCTCTATGCCGACAACCGCGGACCGATCCTGCGTCTTTCCCCCGGCGTGATGACCAGTTCCGATGCAACCGACGCGCTCATCGGCGTGCTGGGAGCCGGCCGGTAACGCACCTCCCGCAACGGGATCAGCGCCGCCCCCTGAATCCCGAGCAAGCGCTGAAAATCGTGAAAAATGAGCACCATTATGCGATGAACCGAAATCATCGGCGAAGTCATCGGGCTGACAAATCTATTGTCGGGGAGGGGCACATGAAAGCGGTAATTTTGCAGAAACGTGGCGCGGACGGCATCGCGGTAATGGATGTGGACCGGCCATACCGGCCGCAGGGCTGGGCACTCGTGCGCATGCTGGCCGCATCCGTCAACCGTGTGGATCTCTACATGCGCGACAGCGGCGCGGGCATTACCCACAGCCTGCCGCAAATCATGGGAGTCGACGGCATCGGCGAGATCGAGGAGACCGATGCCACGTCGACGTTCCGGAAGGGCGAGCGCGTGATCCTGTATCCCTACGAATTTTGCGGAACCTGCCGCCATTGCCTGGCCGGAGACCAGCCGCTTTGCACCTCGGCATCGATTCTCGGCGAGCATCGGGACGGAACCTTCGCCGAATTCGTCGCCCTGCCCGAAGCATCGCTGAGAAAAGTGTCACCGAAGACAGATGTCCATCAGGCCGCGGCCCTGGGCGTCGCCTATCTGACCGCCTGGCGCATGGTCTTCGGCAAGGCGCCCGTCGATCCGGGCAGAGTCGTTCTGATCGTCGGCGCGGGCGGCGGAGTTTCCCACGCCGCCGCGCAGCTGGCTCTCGTCGCCGGCGCCCGTGTCATCGTCACGACGTCCGGCGCTGAAAAAGCAGCGCATTTCCACGCCATGGGCGTCGATCACGTGATCGACTACAAGACCGATAAGGTCGTCGATACCGTCATGCAGTACACCGGCGGTGAAGGCGCGGACATCGTCATCGACAATGTCGGAGAGACGACCTGGGGGCAGTCCTTGCGCTGCACGGCGCGCGGCGGCCATATCGTGACCTGTGGCGCCACGACCGGAGGAAATCCTTCCGCCGAATTGCAGCGGCTTTTCATCCGCCAATTGTCCGTGCACGGGTCGACCATGGGCGACCTGGAAGAGTTTCGCCGCCTCGTGCAGGCATTCGAGGCCGGCCGATTTGTCCCGCATATCGATAGCGTCTATCCGCTGGATCGGGTGTATGACGCATTTGCACGACTGGAACATCCCGGACGCGTTGGAAAGGTCGTCATCGACATTTCCGCGCCCGCCGGTTTTCAACAACGGTAATCCAAAATCAGAGGCGCCTGCGGCAGCTTGGCGGGCCAGCCGGATCAGAGCGCGACGCTGCCGATACTGGCGCCGCCGCAGACATAGAGCGTCTGGCCCGTGACGAAGCTGTTGGCGGGATCGCAGAAGAACAGAAACGCGTTGGTGACGTCCTCGACCGTGCCGAGCCGGCCGACCGGGATGCGCTTGGCCAGCTCAGCCTCGCGCTCGCTCCCCTTCGGGATGATGCCCCAGAAATTGTCGGTCAGGATCGGACCGGGCGCGACGACATTGACGGTGATGCCATGCGGCGCAAGTTCCAGCGCCCATGTCCGCGCCATGCCGACCATCCCGGCCTTTGTCGCCGAATAGGCGGTACGGGTTGGAACGCCGAGCGCCGCCCGCGAGCCGTTGAACATCACCCGCCCGAAGTTCCGCGCCTTCATTGCGGGGAGGCAGGCCTGCACCAGCGTCAGCGCCGATCCGAGATGCAGTTGTGCGAGACCTGCGATGTCCTCGGGCTTCGCCTCCTCGATCAGGTTCGGCCAGATCAGCCCGGCATTATGGATCAGATGCGTGACCTCGTGACGAGAGGCGATATCGGCGGCGGCCTCGGCGACGGCCGTCGCATCGAGCAGGTCGACGGCGACATGTTCCAGATTGTCATGCGACCAGTCGGGAACGTGGCGCGCCAGCGAGATCACGCGATAGCCGCGCTCCAGCAGGCGCCGGCCGAGATCGGCGCCGATACCCTTGCTGCCGCCGGTGATGAGAGCGGTGTATTCGGTCATGGAGCTTCTCCGGGAACGAGCGCCAGCACGCGCAACGGACTGCCGGTACCGCCCTTGATCTTGAGCGGCGCGGCGATGAGGATAGCGCCGGTCGCCGGCAACTGGTCGAGATTGCACAGGCATTGCAGCCCGAACTTTCCGGCCCCGTGCAGGAAGTAATGCGCCGGATAAGGCGGCGTGTAGTGCGACCCCTGCCCCGCGTCGGTGCCGACCGTCTCGGTACCGAAGCCTCGTATGCCGCGCGCCAGCAGAGCCCTGACCGCGTCCGGCGTCGGACCGGGCGAATGCGGGCCATCCTCTTCCATGTTCAGGTAGTCGATTGGCTCACGCTTCGACCAGTCGGTGCGCATCAGCACCCACGCGCCTTCCGGGATCGGTCCGTGCTCGGCCTCCCACGCCTCGATGACCTCCGGCGTCAGCTCGAAATCGTCGTTTTTCGCCGCGCCCTCGGAACAGTCGATCACCACCACCGGGCCGACGAAATTCTCCGGCGCGATCTCGTCCACCGCGCCGTTCGGCACGTCGCGCCCGGAGATCCAGTGGACCGGCGCGTCGAAATGCGTGCCCGTATGTTCGTTCAGCGTGAGATTGTGCCACTTCCATGCGGGGCCGCGATGGTCGTAGGCCGAAACCTCCTCCATGCGGAACCGCGCGCACTGGCCGAATTCCGGCGGCAGGATGATAACGGGAAAGTCCGGATCGAGCCGGTGCGTCAGATCGACGACCCGCACCGCGCCGCTGGCGAGCGCCAGCGCCATGTCTGACAACACGCTCATGCGCCGCCTCCCGTCAGTTCGCGCTCCAGCACGCCCGGATCGCGCCGCCAGCGCTCGGCGAGATCGCGCGCGACGTCGCCGCAATAGACCTCCTCGAGGCCCTCGATCAGCCCGTCGACCACGGCGCGCGCCAGCGCGGCGGGCGCCACCTTTGGCGGCGGCAGCGGCTGGTGCCACTCGTCGTCGGTCGGGCCGACATAGACATTCATCATCCTCAGGCCAGACTGCGAAAACTCCGCCCGCAGCGTCTGCGACAGCGACCGCGCCGCCGCCTGCGACGCGGCAAACGCGCCGTAGCCGGGATCGGGCGACAGCGCATGCGCCGACAGGATGTTGACGAAAGCCGCCGCGCTGTTCGTTCCGTCGGCCGTGCGCGCGGCCATGCCGGGGCCGAAGCTTTGCGCCAGCCGCATCAGGCCGAGCACGTTCACGTCCATCTCGTCGCGCGCGAACACCGCATCACCACTGAGCACGCCGCCGGGGCGAATGAACCGGGCGGTGTTGATCAGGATATCGGTCTTGCCGCCGATCTCGCCGGCGAGATTCTGCAGGCTGTCGGCATCGGTCACGTCCAGCGGCATGATCGAGACATTCTCCAGCGCGGCGAGCGCGTTCCGGCCGGGCCAGCGCCGCCAGGCTTCCGCCTCGCCGACAAAGACATGCGCCGCGCCGGCTTTCTGCAGGGCATGGATCAGTGGCAGCGTCACGGCCGCGCGGGCGTCGGTGATCAGGACGCGCCGATGGCGCGGGTGGGCGGTCAGGCTGCGCATCAGCGGGTCGTCTTCCATTGCATCGGTCCTTTCGGTCGGCAGCGCCACGATCACGCCCTGCGCGGCCTTGTCGAGATGAAGCGAAAGCCGCACGCGGTCGCCGCGCCCGACGTCGCCATGCAGATGCGCCAGCGCCACCGGGCCGGCATCCAGCTTGACTGTCCCCATCCGCCACGGCAGGCGTTCGCGAAAATACGGATCGGGAGAAGCATGAATGCGAGTTTCGGCGATCACCGTGCCGCCGGTCGGCGTGTCGCGCCAGTCGAGTTCCACCGACAGGCAATGCATGCAGGCGTCGCGCGGCGGATATTGCACCGTGCCGCATTCGGCGCAGTGCTGCAGGGCGAACCGACCTTCTGCTGCCGCCACCGTCAGGCCGAGTGCGGCGCGCGACCGGCCGAGCGGCGGCAGCGTCGGCACGATGCTGCGCTTTTGCGGGTCTTTCTTCTTCGGCGGTTTCAGCGGGCTGGTCATGCATTGCCCCCGCTGATGATCGCCGCGGCAGAGCAGACACCGCGGTCGTAATTGATCATCCCGAAGCCCGGACACCAGCGCCCGTGCGGCGTCCTTGACCTGGGTCGGCCCGGCCTCGCCCGTCACCTGGCGGATCGCCTCGACCATGCCGAGATAACCGCCCGCCGCACCCGCCTGCCCGACCGACAATTGCCCGCCGGAGGTGTTGTGCGGGAAGTCGCCATTGATCGTCAGGTCGTGGCTGCGCACGAAGGCCGGCCCCTCCCCCTTGGCGCAAAAGCCCAGATCCTCGAACTGCATCATCGAGATGACCGGATAGTCGTCATAGGTCTGCAGCAAGTCGATGTCGCCAGGCGCGCAGCCGGACATCTCGTAGAGTTCGTCCGCGTCCATCGCCCAGCCGCCGCGCAACTGGATGGGGTCGTCGGGAAAGGCGTTGTGTCGCTCGATCGTGCCATTCAGCCGCGCGAAGGGCAGCCCTCGGCGCACGGCCTCGTCCTCGCGCATCACCAGAAACGCCTCGGCGCCGGCGCAGGGCATGACGCAATCGAACAGCGCGATCGGATCGGAGACCGGGACGCGCCGAAAGATACTGCTCCATCGTCAGCGGCTTCTTCATCAACGCATCCGGATTGCGCAGCGCGTTGTCGCGTTGCGCGACGGCAATGCGGCCGAAATCCTCGCGCGTCGCGCCGTATTCGGCCATGTAGGCGTCGGTCAGAAGTGCAAAATTGGCGTTCGGCCCGCCATAGCCATACGGGTAAACCGCATCCATCGAGAAACGCGAGAACGACGACAGCAACCGGCGGAAACTGTCGATCCGGTTGGCGTCGCCGGCAACGCAGGCCACCACGTCGGCATCGCCCGCCTGCACCGCGCGCGCCGCGCGCCGCGCCGCGACGACACCGCTCGCCCCGCCCATCGGGATCGTGTCCAGATATCGAAGCGTCAGCCCCAGATGCTGCGTCAGCCCCACCGGCGTGTCGGGAAAAAGCGAGAAGGAGGAGACCGAAAACCCGTCCAGCTCTCGCCGGCCGCATTCCCGCCTTGTCGAGCGCGCCGCGCAAGGCGCGCGCGATCCACCAATGCGCGGTCTCCTGGCTGTAGCGTACATAGGGCACCGTCACCGGCGCCGTCAGCACCACGCCATCATAGGACTGCCGCCTCATGCGGCGCTCCGCTTCTTCATGTGCCTGAGATCGACGGTCGCCGGACCGTCGACGAGTTCGGCTGCCAGCGTCTTCAACACGCCACGCTGGATCTTCTGCGTCGCGGTCAGCGGCAGTTCGTCGACGAAGGCGATGAAGCCCGGCGCCTTGTAATAGGCCAGTTGGCGTCAGGCACCAGTTGGCGATCTCCTGCGCCAGTTCCGGCGTCGCCTCGCGATCGATCACGAGACAAGCGAAAACCTCGTCGCCGCGCACGGCATCCGGCACGGCCGCCACGGCAGCGGCGGTCACGGCCGGATGGCGCATCAGCGTGCTCTCCACCTCGACGGCGGCAATGTTTTCGCCCGAACGGCGGATGACGTTCTTCTTGCGGTCGACGAAAAACATCGAGCCGTCCGTTTCCTGGCGCACGACATCGCCGGTGTGGAACCAACCGCCGGCCCACGCCTCGTCGGTAGCCTCGGCATTCTTGAAATAGCCGGCGAAGAAACCCAGTCGCGGATCGCCGCCGGCATGGCGCACCAGCAATTCGCCCGGCGCGCCGCCGGTGTCGTTTCCGGCCTCGTCGACGATGCGGATTTCCAGTTCGGGCGCCGGACGGCCGAGACAGCTTTCGCCGACACGTCGCGGCAGCCGGTTGGCGCAGATCACCGCGCCGGCGCCGGTTTCGGTCATCGCCCAGGCCTCGACCAGCGGAAAGCCGAAACGCTCCTCGAACGCCGCATGCAGTTTCGGATCGACGCCGGCGCCGAAGCCGAAGCGCACTTTGTGGTCATGGTCCGCATCCGACGGGTCCGCCCCCATCAGCATCGACGGCATGACGCCGAGATAGTGCAGGCAGGTCGCGCCGCTGTCGCGCACGTTTCTCCACCAGCTGCGCGGGTGGAACCGGTCGAGCACGGTCAGGCATCCGCCGACGGCGATCATCGCCATGAAGGAATAGGCCATCGCGTTCATGTGGAAGATCGGCAGCGGCGTGATCATCCGTTCGCCATCGTCATTCAAGGCGCAGAGGCCGCCGGCCTCGGCGTACCAGCGCCCGGCCATCAGGAAATAGGTGTTGGTCAGGATGCAGCCCTTCGGCTGGCCTGTCGTGCCCGACGTGTAGAGAAGCGCCGCCTCCGCATCGCGGGCCGGCCCGTCGCGCAGCGCGATCCTTGCGTCCGCGCGCGGACGCGGAAGTTCTTCACCGGGAGCGATCACCGGCATGTCGATGCCGGCCATGTTCGCCGCGTCGGCCAGGCTTTCGACCCGCCCCGGCAAGACAATGGCCAGCACCGGCTCGGCATGGCCGATCATGTAGGTCAGTTCTGCTTCCCGCAAATCCGGGTTGACGGGCACGGCCGAGGCGCCGAGCCGGTTGAGCGCAAGCCACCACAGGAAGAAGGACGGCCGGTTTTCGAGCAACAGCATCACCCGGTGCCCGGCCCCGTACCCGGCGGCGGCGAGCGCATCGGCCAGCGCATCGACCTCGCGCTCCGCCGCCTCATAGGTCAGCGCGCCCGCCTCGATGCCGTAGATCGCGGCCGTTTCCGGCAGGATGTTCAACATCGCCCGATCCGGCCAGCGCGCTGCGGCGGCGGCGAACGCCTCATGCACGGTCTCGACGTCGGACGCGATCATGGCAACAGCTGGATATTGCCGAAGGCGGCGTCGCAGTTGAGGATGTCCACCCGCTTGTTGGCGATCATGATCTTCCCGTCCACCAGCAGCCAGTTCGTGGCGCGCGGTCAGCGCCAGCAGGAACTGGTCGTCCAGCCGCGTTTCCACATAATGCATGAATGTGGTCGTGACGTAACGGCCCGCCTCATTGTCCATCTCGTCGACATAGGGGCGCGACAACACGTGATGGCAGCGGCTTTTCGGCTTCTGGCTGAAGGTGCGCGCGCCGTTCAGGCGCTCGACCCTGAGCTTCAGCATGAAGATGTCCTCATACATCAGCGAGGTCACGTGGATGGGATCGGTCTGCTTGTAGTCGAGCGGCATCCAGTAGTGCCCGTCCTTCTGCCACAGCGCCAGCCATTCGTCATAGCGGCCTTCGTCCAGCATGCGCGCTTCGTCGTAGATGAAATCGATCAGGTCGTCGCGGGTCACGCTCATTCTGCCGCCTCCTTTGAACCCATGTCGGCGGTCATGAACTTGACCCAGGCATGGAACTGGTTGCGCATCTGCCGCTCGGTGGTGCCGTTCTCGACCTTCTCGGTGTCGAAGTCCTCGTCCTCTTCGTAGAGGCGCTGCACATTGACCCATTCGAGCCCGTCGCAGGCGAGTCCTTCCTGCGCGCGTTCATACATCTCCAGATCGTCGTGCCCGACGATCGAGGTCGGCGCGTTGATCATGCGGTTGTACATGGCGGTGCGCGCGGTCAGTTCGTCAGGCGCGTCGACGAGGCGGTAGATGTAGCTTTCGACCAGCGTCTTGTCCGCGGCCAGCGGGATGAACACCCGCAACTGCTGGATCGGCCCCTTGATCATGATGTTCGGGAAATAGACCGTGTTGTGCCGGTTTTCGCCCAGGATCGCCTTGGCCTTCTCCTCGCCATAGGCCTCCGACATCGCCTCGAAGTAACCCGGTATGGCCGAGTAGTTGGAATGGATCGAATGATGCACGCCGGTATGGCCGTGCCCGTTCGGCCACGTGCGGATGCCCATCTTCTCGAAGAACTCGTAGGCCGACATGAAGGGCGCGATGATTTCCATTGCCGGCGGCAGCGGCGTGCCCTCCGGCATGTCCAGCTCTTCCCACAGCTTCACCGCCGTTCCGGCGCTGCTTTCATGCGCCACCATCGGATGGCAGGTATCCGTCTGGTTTTCGACCAGCATTTTCCAGTTGCACTTGTGCATGTAGCGCAGCGGCGGACCGGCGACCTCGAGCCGTCCGGCGGGCGAGCGGTCGACCATGTTGTCGAGCGACGAAAGCGAGCCGCCGAAATAATCCTCGAAGCTGATCCCCTCCTCGGCGAGGCGGGCGAAGACGAAGCCGCGATAATTCTTCACCGCTCCGACGGCGCGCATGCCCTTCGAGCCTTCCGCCTGTTCGAAGCCGGTGTTCTCGTAACCCTTCTTCAGCGGGATGGCCAAGAGGCATCCGTCCGTCTTGAACGACCATGCATGGTAGGGGCAACGGAAGAACTTGCCGGTGTTGCCGGTCCGGTCGATGGCGATCTTGGTGCCCTTGTGCGGGCAGCGATTGAAGAGCACGTGGATCTCGCCATCGCTGTGGCGCACCTGGATCACCGGCTGGTCGCCGATCTGGGTGGTGAAATAATCGCCCTTGTTCGGGGTCTGGCTGTCATGGCCGACAAAGACCCAGGAATTGGCGAAGAGATGCTTCATCTCCAGCCGGTAGATTTCCGGATCGATATAGACATCGCGATGCACTTCGCGGCCGCGCACCAAGGCAGCGATCGCGTCGGGATTGTCGGTGTAACGTCCCATCATTTCCTCCCTCAAAGATCCAGAACAAGCCGTTGCGACTTCGCCCGGCTGACGCAGATTTGCATGACCTTGCCCGCTTCGCGTTCGGCTTCCGACAGCACGACGTCGCGGTGGTCGGGCGTGCCGCTGATGATTTCGGCCTGGCAGATGCCGCAATCGCCGCGCTGGCAATCGTAAATCAGGTCGACGCCGCCTTCCTCGAGCACCTCGATGATGCTGCGCCCGGGCGGAATCGTGAACACCTGGCCCGTCGAGGCGAGTTCAACCTCGAAGGGCGCATCGCCTTCCTGCGTCGCGGCAGCATTGTCGAACAGTTCGAAATGAATTCGGTCAGATGAAATACCGGCATTCTCCGCCAGCTTGCGCGCCGCCTCGATCATGCCGCGCGGACCGCAGACATAGAGGTGCGCATCCGGAGCCAGTCCGTCTATCAGTGCCTTGAGATCGAGCGCGTTGTCCGGCTCGTCGTCGAAATGCAGATGCAGCGCCTGTCCGAAGGTCTCGGCCAGCTCGTCGGCATAGGCGATCGCGTCGCGTGTTCGGCCGGCATAGTGAAATTCGAACCGCGTACCCTTAGCGGCCAGTTCCGCCGCCATGGAGATCATCGGCGTGATCCCGATGCCGCCTGCCAGCAGCAGCGCCGGCGCATCCGCGACCAGGGGAAAGTCGCATTTCGGCGCCGTCACGGTGAGCGCGTCGCCAACCCCCAGCGAATGCATGAAGCGCGATCCGCCCTTTCCGTCGGGCTCCAACTGAACCGCGATGCGGAAAATGTCGCTGCCGCCTCTGACATCGTCGAACGCGATCAGCGAATAGGCGCGGTCACCACCTTCCGGGAGCGAGATACGGATATGCGCGCCGGACTGCCAGCCGGGCAAGACGCTGCCGCCGGACGCAGCCAGCTCGAATTCGGCGATCCTGTCGGTCAGCTTGCGGATCGCCGCGACGTGCATCGTCAGTGTACTCAATTCATTCTCTCCTCGACAGGAAATATGAATTTTCATATAAATATGGTCAAGTGGTTTTTTCTGTTTGCCATCGGCCGTACACCGCCTTCGCATTGACAACCGCCTCGAACGCGGGGTCTAGAAGAAACCGGCCGGACGACAACGAGGGTATGACGTGAGCGAAATGACGATGGAACGGCAAGGACTTGAGTCGGATACCGGCGAGTTCGTCCCCGGCTATCTTCTTTATCTTCTCGCCGCCGCCAGCGACGCCGCAAGCGCCCAGTTCCATACCCATGTCCGCGCCGAAGGGCTCCGCGTGCCGGAATGGCGCGTGCTCGCCTGCCTCAACGACCGCGACGGCGCGATGATCACGCGGCTGGCACGATTCGCCCTGATCGAACAGTCGCGTCTGACCAAGATCATCATCCAGATGGGAGAACGCGGCCTGATCCGGAGACAGGGTGATCCCGAGGATCGCCGCCGCGTCCGCGTCTACCTGACCGACGAGGGCCGCGCGCTTGCCCAGAGGCTCGTCGCCGACGCCCGCGCTCACGAGCAGAAGCTCCTGCGGATGCTCGAAGGCGGTGACGGCGCCCGGATCAAGCTGGCGCTGAGCTCTCTGATCGAGCGATTGGCGCCGCCGGGCGAAAACGAGAAATAGCCACTCACCTCAGGAAAGCTTCGCCGGCAGCTTGGCGTAACCGCGAAACCGCATCCGCCCGCCCGGCACGCGCCCGTCCGCAATGCGGAAATCCGGGAACCGGTCGAGGAACCGGCCGATCGCGATCCGCCCTTCCATGCGCGCCAGCGTCAGCCCGACGCAGACATGCGGACCGCCGGCAAAGGCCAGGTGCCGGTTCGGCTTGCGCGTGATGTCCAGCCTGTCCGGATCCTCGAACTGCGCCGGATCGCGGTTGGCCGCGCCGATACAAAGATGCAGGTTCGTTCCGGCCGGAATGGATAGTCCGTCGATTTCGATTGCCGCCGTCGTCTCCCTGTTTCCCAGCTGATTGGGCGACGAGAAGCGTAGGAATTCCTCGACCGCGGAATTGATCAGGCCCGGATCGTCGATCAGTCGAGCTCTCTGGTCGGGGTGGTCGTTCAGCGCCGCCAGACCGTTTCCGATCAGGTTCGTCGTCGTCTCGTGCCCGGCATTCAGGATGAAGATGCAGTTCTGCAGCAACTCGATCTCGGACAGTTTTTCATCCGCCCCGTCGCCGTTGATCAACCGGGTCAGGACGTCGGTTTCCGGATTGCCGGGTTTGGCGCGCCGCCGAGCAACGAGATCCTCGAGATAGGTCTTGAACTCGGTCACCGCCTGCTGACCGCGTTCCAGCTGGTCCGGAGAAAGCGTCGGCTCGAGCGCCCCGAGGATAACGAGCGACCAGTCGCGCAACGGCCCGCGTTCCTCCATCGGCACGTCGAGCAGATTGCCGATGACCTGGATCGGGATGGACGAGGCGAAATCCTCGATCAGGTCCACGGGTTCGCCCCCTTTGTCCCGCGCCTGCATTGCGTCGAGAAGATGGTCCACCGTGTCGGTCAGCCCCGGTTCCATCTTCGCGATCGCGCGTGGCGTCAGTGCCGAGGTCATGATCTTGCGGACCCGCGTGTGCAACGGCGGGTCGTTGAAAACCAGCGAGGTCGTATGGTGTTCGAACAGCGGCGATCCCGCGCCGAATTTCGGCGCGAAGGCCGCCTTCTTGTCCGAGGAAAAAAGCGTCGTGTCACGATAGATCCGGTCCAGATCGGCATGCCGGCTGAGCAGCACCGAACCGTCGGGCTGCCGCAGAACCGGCGCATGCGCCAGCAACGCGGCATAGAAGGGAAACGGATCCTCGACGAACCCGGCGGGCGGATTTTCGAGATCGAACGCGCGCGCTTCATCCGCTGATATCAAGTCAGTTTCAGCGCAATCACTCATGTCCCACTCCCTGCGTCACTCTGCACCTGTTGAAAAAAATATGTTCACAAACCACCGGTTATGTGAATACATGAAAATGCATATGATTGAGTGGCGCAAGCAAAATGCGCGCACTCCACCACCGGGTTCAGGGAGGACCAAGGGATGAAATTCAAGACACTATTGGCCGGCGTAGCGCTGGCGATCTGCTCGGGAACGATGGCTTTTGCCGCCGAGACACTGACGATTTCCAGCTGGCTGCCGCCGACGCACCCCATCAACACCGGGATGCTGGAAGGCCTCGTGAAGATGATGGAAGAGGCGACCGACGGTCAGGTGACCGGCGAGATCAAGATGGGCCTCGCACCGCCGCCGGCCCAGATGGACCTCGTCATGGACGGCGCGGCCGACATGACCATCATCTTCCACGGCTACCAGCCGGGACGCTTCATCGGCACCAAGCTGATCGAGCTGCCGGGCTACAAGGGCAATGCCGAGGCCGCTTCGGTCGCTTACTGGCATGTGCAGGAGAAATATCTCAACCAGCTGGACGAGCACCGCGGCGTCAAGCTGGTGGCGCTGACAACCCACGGCCCGGGCCAGATCCATTCCAACAAGGCGATCACCAAGCTGTCCGACCTGAAGGGCCTGAAAACCCGTCTGGGCGGCGGCGTGTCGGCCGATGTCGGCGCCGAACTCGGACTGGTCGGCATTCAGGTTCCCGCACCGAAGGTCTACGAGACCCTCGCCTCCGGCGCAGCCGATGCTGTGGCCATGAACATGGGTGAACGCATCAGCTTCAAACTGAACGAGGTTGCCAAGAACGTCTATGAAATGCCCGGCGGTTTCTACCGCGGTTCGTTCGCCGTCCTGATGAGCCAGGAGAAGTTCGACAGCCTGCCCGCCGACGTTCAGAAGGCGCTCGACGAGAAGGTTTTCGGCCTGCCGGCAAGCCAGATGATGGGCAAGGTCTGGGACGAAAGCGATGCACGTGCACGCGCCGAAACGGAAGCGGCGCCTGACAACACAGATCGTCACCGCTTCGGAAGAAGACCAGGCGGCCTTCGCTGTCATGGCGGAGCGGGTGCGCGCCAAGATCCTCGGCGAACTGGACGATGCCGGCATCGATGCCCAGGCGGCCTACGACATGGTCGCCTCCGAGATGGCTGCAGCCTCGAAGTAAAATGATGCTATAAGGTTCCGGGCGCGCTCGCCGCGCCCGGAACTGCCCAAAACTGTCGGACCCCCATGAATTTTCTGCGAAAACTCATCCATCTCGTCGCGGCCATCCCGATGATGACGGCTTCCGTCGCGCTCTTTGCGCTGATGGTCCTGACGTTTTCCGATGTCGTCATGCGATCCGCGCTCAACATGCCGATCGAGGCGGCCACCGAACTGATCCGGATCGCCATCGCGATCATCGTCTTCTCCGCCCTGCCGCTCCTCTCGGGAAGCGATCAGCATATCGTGGTCGACCTCGCCGATCCGATAATAGACCGGCTCGGCCTGTCGCGGCTGCGCGACGGACTGGTGACGCTCGCCTGCGGCCTGATGCTGTGGCTTCCGGCCGAACGCGTCGTCGATCTGGCGGAACGTGCCCGCAGCTATGGCGACCAGACCGAATATCTGAACATTCCGACCTTCTATATCGCGTGGTTCGTCGCGCTGATGACCTTCGTGACCGCCATCGTCCTGGTCGTCCGCGGCGTGCTCGTGTTGCTGGCGCCGAAAAGCCTTGGATTTTTCCGACATGACTGAATCGCTCGTCGGCTTCGCGGCCGTGCTGGTTCTCGTGCTGCTGCGCATGCCCATCGCCTTTTCCATGGGCCTTGTGGGCATGGTCGGCTACGCCTACGAAACCTCCTATCGCGGCGCGATTTCGATCGTCGCGCGACTGATCATCGATACCAGCCAGGACTACGGCCTGTCGGTCGTGCCGCTGTTCATCCTGATGGGCCTGTTCGTCAACAAGGGCGGCATCAGCAGGGAGCTCTATCAGGTCTCGAATGCGTTCCTCGGCCACCTGCGCGGCGGCCTTGCCATGGCGACGATCGTCGCCTGCGGCGGATTTGCCGCCATATGCGGGTCGTCGCTGGCGACCGCGGCCACCATGTCGAAGGTCGCGATGCCGGAGATGCGCAAGTTCGGTTACGCCGACAGCCTGTCCACCGCGTCCATTGCCGCCGGCGGCACGCTGGGCATCCTCATTCCACCATCCGTCATTCTCGTGATCTACGGCTTGCTGACCGAAACCTCGATCGGCCAGCTTTTCATCGCCGGCATCGTGCCAGGCATCATGGGCATTCTTTTCTACATGATCGCCGTGCGCATATCCGTCGCGCGCAATCCCGAATCCGGTCCTGCCGGCCCGCGCACGAACTGGGCTGACCGGCTGTCCGCATTGCGTGACGTCTGGTCCGTGCTGTTGCTGTTCGGGCTGGTGATCGGCGGGCTTTACGGCGCGCTGGATTTCTGGCCGATCCACCTGACGTTTTCGCCCACTGAAGCAGCCGGAATGGGCGCCATGGGCGCATTTCTGATCGCCCTGTTTCCGCGGCAATCTGAGTTTCGCCGACACCCGCGAGGTCCTCAAGGAAACCGCGATGACCACGGCCTCGTTGTTCTCGGTGCTGATCGGAGCCTGGATCTTCTCCAACTTCGTCAATGTCGCCGGCCTGCCCGAAGCGCTGCGCAACGGCGTCGATTCCCTTGGGCTGGCGCCGTGGATGGTGATGGGACTGATCATCCTGATCTATCTGGCGCTCGGCTGCGTCTTCGAGAGCCTGTCGATGCTCCTTCTGACGGTCCCGATCTTCTTTCCGCTGGTCGTCAGCCTCGGGTTCAATCCGGTCTGGTTCGGCATCGTGGTCGTCGTGGTCACCGAGATCAGCCTGATCACCCCGCCGGTGGGACTGAACGTCTTCATCCTCAAGGGCGTGGTAGGCGATGTCTCCACCAGGACGATCTTCCACGGCGTCACGCCGTTCTGGATGATGGACATTGTGCGGCTGATCCTGCTGCTGACCATCCCGGGATTTGCGCTGTTCCTGCCCTCCCTGATGTAGGCCGTCCGCGCCGGACTCACCCGGTCTCGAAAACCTTTCGCGCGCCCCGCCCGCATCGAGCGCGGTGCCTCGTTTCGGTGATTTTGTTTCGAACTTAAAATTTTAAGCTTGAAATTGTTTCGCGGAACCGCATTATGCGCCGGAAACAGGCCAGTCCGTCCGCGCTGTCGCGAACGGCCGCCGCCGCTGCAGCAGGAGAGAACCGATGACACCCGAGGAAGCCCGCGCCAAGCCGCCCGCGATAGTCTGGGAAGACCCCTTCCTGCTGGAGGACCAGCTGTCCGACGAAGAACGCATGATCCGCGACACCGCGCGCGCCTATTGCCAGGACCGCCTTCTGTCCCGCGTGGTCGAAGCCAACCGCAAGGAAATCTTCCACCGGGAGATCATGTCCGAGATGGGCGAACTGGGCTTGCTCGGCAGCACCATTCCCGAGGAATATGGCGGCGTCGGCGCCAATTACGTCAGCTATGGGCTCGTCGCTCGTGAAGTCGAACGTGTGGATTCGGGCTACCGCTCGGCCATGTCGGTCCAGTCGAGCCTCGTGATGCATCCGATCTTCGCCTACGGCTCCGAGGAGCAGCGCCTCAAATACCTGCCGAAACTGGCATCGGGCGAATGGGTCGGCTGCTTCGGCCTGACCGAACCCGATCACGGGTCCGATCCGGGCAGCATGATCACCAGGGCGAAGAAGGTCGACGGCGGCTACTCGATCTCCGGCGCCAAGAACTGGATCACCAATTCGCCGATCGCCGATGTCTTCGTGGTCTGGGCCAAGTCCGACGCCCATGACGGCAAGATCCGCGGCTTCATCCTCGAAAAGGGCATGAAGGGGCTGAACGCGCCGAAGATCGAAGGCAAGTTCTCGCTTCGCGCCTCCGTCACCGGGATGATCCAGATGGACGAGGTCTTCGTCTCCGAGGATCAACTGCTCCCCAACGTCTCCGGTCTCGCCGGCCCCTTCGGTTGCCTCAACCGTGCCCGTTTCGGCATTTCATGGGGCGCGATGGGCGCCGCCGAAGCCTGCTGGCATCAGGCCCGCAGCTACACGATGGACCGCAAGCAGTTCGGCAAGCCGCTCGCCGCGACCCAGCTGATCCAGAAAAAGCTCGCCGACATGCAGACCGAGATCAGCCTCGGCCTGCAGGGTTGCCTCCGGCTCGGCCGGTTGATGGACGAGCAGCGCGCGCCGGCGGAACTGATCAGCCTGATGAAGCGCAACAATTGCGGCAAGGCGCTCGATATCGCGCGGGTCGCGCGCGACATGCATGGCGGCAACGGCGTCTCCGACGAATACGGCGTGATCCGCCACGTCATGAACCTCGAGGCGGTGAACACCTACGAGGGAACGCATGACGTCCACGCGTTGATCCTCGGCCGGGCTCAGACCGGCATACAGGCGTTTCAATAGAACTTTCCGTCCGGCTACGGAGACGCAGCCGGCGGGATCAATCCCCGAAATCGCTGCCCCGCGCAGCCTTCAGCGCTTCGCGCGGGGTACAGCCGAAGCGGTTGCGGTAAATCTCTGCGAACCGCCCGAAATGGGTGAAGCCCCAGCGCATCGCCACATCCGTCACCGTCGTGTCCGGCCGTGCGGCAATCAAATCCTGATGCGCCCGCCGCAGCCGCGCATCGCGCAGGAATCCCATCGGCGTGGCGTTTCGGAAACTGCGGAAACCCAGTTGCAGCGCGCGCGGACTGATACCTGCCGCCGACGCGATTTCCTCGATCGTCAGCGGCCGGTCGAGATGAGCGAGCATGTAATCCTCGGCCTGGCGCACGTGGCGCGGCGCGGGGCCGCCGCCCGCGAAGCCGATAAGGCCGGAATAGTTGTGCCGGTGCGCCTCCAGAAGCCCCGTCAGGATCGCCCCTTCGATCTGCCGCCCCAGCAGGCCGCCCCGGCCGATCGAAGGCGTGCCCTCATCCGCCTCGGCGACGAGATGCAGCACCAGCCGCCGCAGGCTGGCGCCGGCGCCCCGCGTCATGTCGAGCGGTCCGGAAAAGGTTAGCGGACGATCGCCGGCCGCGCCGAGATGGGTTGCCAGATGATCCTGCATCGCCCGCCGGTCGATCCGCACCAGAACCTGGCGGCAGCCCTCTTCCCAGATCATCGTCGTCGGCAGATGCGGGTTCAGCACCGCCGCTGCGCCCGGATGCGAGAAATAGCGTTCGCCGCCATTGACGATGGCCGCCCCGCCCTCCAGCGGAATTTGCATCAGGTAGAATTCACCCATCTCGCCGGGTGCGATCAGCGTCTTGGCGCCATATTCGATATAGTTCAGCGACAGCCGTTCGCCGGGAAGGTGGTGCTGGCAGGCGGAGAAAAGCCCCTTCCCGATCGTGTCGAGCCGGTGCGGGCAAAACACCGCCGCGACCCGCTCGCGGGCCTCGTCGAGATCCTGGCTGCGAAACAGCGAGTATCCGGCAAGCGGTGTGCGCATTACCTTCCTCTGGTTCGATCCTGAAGAGTAGCATGGTTTCGGGCTCCACAAAGGCAAACAGCCGTCTTCCGTCCGATTTTTTCGTTTTTTGGATAGTTTGCGCCGTCAGCGGATAGCGCCGCCGCCGCCATCCCGGAAACTCGACCGCACGAAACGCGAAACGGAGGAACGCAATGCGCGGATTGAACGGAAAGGTGGCCATCGTACCGGGAGGAGCCACCAAGATCGGTGCGGCGATTGTCGCCGCTTTCCGCGAACACGGCGCGCAGGTGATGGTCGCCGATATCAACGAGGAGGCGGGCCGTGCGCTGGAAGGCGAAGGCGTCGCTTTCGAGCCGACCGACCTGCGCGATGACACCCAGATCGAAAATCTGGTCGCCGCGACCGTCAAACGGTTCGGGCGGGTCGACTTCCTGGTCAATGTCGCCTGTTCCTATCTCGACAACGGCGCCGACTCCACCCGCGCCGAATGGCATGAGAGCCTCGACGTCAGCCTTGTCGGCTCGGTCATGCTGATGCGGGCCGCCCGGGCGGAACTGGCGAAGAACCGCGGCGCCATCGTCAATTTCGGATCGATCTCCGCGCGTGTGGCGCAGACGGGACGGTGGCTCTATCCCGTCGCCAAGGCCGCCATCCTGCAATTGACCCGCAACCAGGCGATGGACCTTGCGCCGGAGGGGATTCGCGTCAACGCGGTATCGCCCGGCTGGACCTGGTCGAACATCATGGACGAACTGACCGGCGGCGACCGGGCCAAGACCGACAGCGTCGCCGCGCCGTTCCATCTGATGGGCCGCACCGCCAATCCGGAGGAGGTCGCATCCGCCGTGATGTTCCTCTGCTCCGACGAGGCATCCTTCATCACCGGCACCGACATCCGCGTCGACGGCGGCTACACCGCCATGGGTCCGGAACGGGCCGAGCCCGCCATTCCGCTGCTGATGGAATAGCCGCCGGCCGACACGAATTCGAAAGGGAGAGAAAAATGCGAAAGATAACGATCATCGGCGGCGGCCAGTCCGGCCTGCAACTGGGCCTCGGCCTGCTCAAGAACGGCCACCAGGTCCGCATCGTGCAGAACCGCACCGCCGAGGACATCGCCGCCGGCAAGGTAATGTCGAGCCAGTGCATGTTCCACACCGCCGTGCAGAACGAACGCGACCTGGGCATCGACTTCTGGTCGGATACCTGCCCGCCGGTCGAGGGCATCAATTTCATGGTCCCGGCGCCGGACGGATCGGGCAACAAGGCGATCGACTGGACCGGGCGGCTTGAAGAAAACGCCTACTCCGTCGACCAGCGCGTCAAGATTCCCGCCTGGATGGCGGAATACGAGCGCCTCGGCGGAACGATGGTGATCAAGGACGCTGGCATCAGCGATCTTGAGCTCTACTCGCGCGAAGACGACCTTGTGATCGTCGCCTCCGGCAAGGGCGAAATCGGGCAGTTGTTCCAGCGCGATGCCGAGAAATCGCCTTACGAAAAGCCGATGCGCGCGCTCGCTCTGACCTATGTCACCGGAATGACGCCGCGCCCGGAACATTCCGCGGTCTGTTTCAACCTGATCCCCGGCGTCGGCGAATATTTCGTCTTCCCGGCGCTGACCGTTTCGGGCCCCTGCGAGATCATGGTGTTCGAGGGCGTGCCCGGCGGCCCGATGGATTGCTGGGGCGACGTGAAGTCACCCGAACAGCACCTGGAGACCTCGAAAAAGATCCTCGATACCTTCCTGCCCTGGGAGGCCGAGCGCTGCCGCAATATCGAACTCACCGACGACAACGGCATTCTCGCGGGCCGCTTCCCGCCGACGGTGCGCCATCCTGTCGCCACACTGCCGTCGGGGCGCAAGGTGCTGGGTCTCGGCGACGCGGTCTGCCTGAACGATCCGATCACCGGTCAGGGATCGAACAACGCGTCGAAGGCCGCCGCCGTCTACCTCAAGCGCATTCTCGCCCATGGCGATCAGCCGTTCGACGAGGCGTGGATGCAGGGTACGTTCGACCGCTACTGGGACTACGCGCAGTGGGTGGTCAACTGGACCAACATGATGCTGATGCCGCCGCCGCCCTTCATCCTCGAAATCATGGGCACCGCCTGCGTCGAGCCGCGTCTGGCGCATCGCATGGCCAACGGCTTCGACGATCCGCGTGATTTCTTCCCGTGGTTCGCCGATCCCGATGCCGCGTCTGCCTATCTGTCTGAACTCGAGGCGGCGTAAGATGGGTATGGGCATCGATCACGCAACATTCCGCGCGGCGATGGCCCGCTTTCCCGGGGCGGTGACGATCATCACCGCCCGCCACGGGGCCGAACGGCGCGGAATTACCGCAACGGCGGTCTGCTCGGTTTCGGCCGAGCCGCCGAGCCTTCTGGTTTGCGTCAACCGGAAGACGGGCACCTGCGCGGCGATTCGGGAGCATCGCGCCTTCAATGTCAGTTTGCTGACTGACCCGGCGAGTCCCCTCGCAATGCGCTTTGCCGGCGCCGACGGCGTCACCGGCGAGGACAAGTTCGCCGAAGGCGATTGGATCGAGGATGCGCGCGGCCTGCCGCTTCTCGCGGAAGCGCTGATCGGCTTCTCCTGCGACGTCACCGAGACGATGGAAGCCGGAAGCCACACGGTCTTCATCGGCGAGATCATGGACGTCCGCCTCGGTGAAGGCGCGCCACTGGTCTACGAACAATCACGGTTCCACAGGCTCGAGCCGCTCTGATGCGGAACCCGAACGGCTCAGCGACGCCGGTGCGTCGCCGCCACCCGCGAAATCTCTTCGTAGATTCCCGATAGCAGATTGAGCGTCTGCGTGGCGTCGCGCAGACGCTCGGGCAATCCAGGCACATTGGCAACCGCCGCGATCAGCAGTCGACGGCGCAGATCGCCGTAATCCTCGGTCACCTGACGTCCCTTTTCCGTTACCTCGTAAGTCACGCCCGAACGGCCCGATCCCTCGCGATGCACGAGGCCGGCGCCGATCAGCTTGCGCAGACTGTACTGGATGTTGGGCACGTCGTCGCGATTGGTCAGCCGCGCCAGATCCTTGATCGTCTTCGGACGCTCATTCATCCGGATGATATGCAGCAACGCGTTTTCCGGCCCGGATGCAGCGACATCGACCACGCCGGCGAGGCATTCCGACTGCCAGCGCCCGAACCCCTCATAGGTCCGCATCAGCGCGAACTCCAGTTCCGTCGTGCTGACCTCGACGTCGCTTTGCGCCAGATGCCAGCGGTAGTCCAGCGCCCCGCGCGCCTTCGGATCCGGATTATCGTTGGGAGTATGCGCCATGTATCTCTCCTTTCCGCCTTGCCCGAGTGTCGCCGCTCGCCCCCGTTGACGCAATGTGAATTTACGATAGACTTTCTATCGTAAAATTTATCTAATTGGGAGATCACCGCAATGACCGGGAACTTGATGCTGGCGGACAACCGCTTTCTTCTGGGAACGTTTTCATCCAACTGCTCATCGGGAATGAGCGTGACAAAGGTCGAGGAACGCTGGGTCAACTCGTGGGAGAACAATCTCGCGCTCGGGCGCCTGCTCGACGACGCCGGTATCGACTTCATGCTGCCGATCGCGCGCTGGATCGGTTACGGCGGAGAAACCGATTTCCATGGCGGCGTACTCGAGACCATGACCTGGGCAGCCGCTCTTCTGGCCTCGACGAAGAACATTTCCGTCTTCGCCACGATCCATACCACCGCAAACCACCCGGTCGTCGTCGCCAAGCAGATCGCGACGATCGATCATATCGGAAACGGACGCGCCGGACTGAACATCGTCGCCGGCTGGAACAAGCCGGAATACGAAGCCCTCGGCCTGACCCTGCCCGACGATCACGAAACCCGTTACGCCTATGCCCAGGAATGGTTCGACGTCGTGCGCAAGCTCTGGGCCTCGACCGATTACTTCGACTGGGACGGTACCTATTTCAATCTCAAGGGCGTGCACGGAGATCCGCGTCCGGTGCGCGGCGACGTGCCCATCATCAATGCCGCCGGCTCTCCGCAGGGCCGCGTATTCGCCACCGACAACGCCAACTTCCTGTTCACCCCGGCGATCGACCTCGACCGTTCCACCGAGGAGATCAAGGAACTGAAGGAGCAGGCCAGCACCAAGGGCCGCAAGGTCGACGTGCTGACATTCTCCCATGTCATCTGCCGCCCGACCGAGGAGGAGGCGCTTGCCTATCTGGAACACACCGCCAAGACCAACGCCGACTGGGAGGCCGTCGACAATCTCGTGCGGCTGCAATTCGCTCACGCCCAAAGCTTTCCGCATGACCTGCTGGCGCTGATCCGGGACCGTTTCGCCATGGGTCACGGCGGCTTCCCGCTGGTCGGTACGCCCGAGCAGGTCGCCGAAGGCATCCTGTCGCTGCACCGCGCCGGATTTGCCGGCACGACGCTGTCCTTCATCGACTACGTCAAGGAGTTCCCCTATTTCCGCGACACCGTTCTGCCGAAGCTCGATGCCGCCGGTATCCGCTGAGGCGCGTGCGCATGACCGGCGCCGCGGCAACGGACCTGCCGCCCGCTCGCGAGTTCCGCGATGCGATGCGGAATTTCGTCGGCAATGTCAGCGTGCTGACCGTCGGCAAGGGCGAAGACCGGTCCGGGCTGGTGGTGACGTCGGCAATCTCGCTGTCGGCGGAACCGGCGCAACTCCTTGCCTGCGTCAACCGTTCGTCGTCGAGCTGGCCACTTCTGCAGCGATATGGCTGTTTCGGCTGGTCGGTCCTCGGTGCGGGCCACCAGGCTGTGGCCGAGCGCTTCACGGGCTTCGGCGGCATCAAGGGACCCGACCGCTATGCCGGTGCATCCTGGGTGATGGCGAAAACCGGCGCCATGCTGCTGGAAGACGCCGTCATCGGCATGGATTGCACGGTTGAGGAGATGATCGACCGCGCCACGCACTCGATCCTGATCGGTCGTGTTCAAGCGATCCGCACGCGCCCCGGCCAGGGCGGACTTGTCTACTGGAAGGGCGCCTATCGCGCCATGCAGGACTAGACATGCAGAACTAGACTTGGACGAGCGGAAACGAAGGCGGGGCCGACAGGCCCCGTTTTCCATTCAGACGAAAGACCGGACGGTCTGCAGGGCTCCGTCCAGCCCCTCGCCCTTTTCGTCGCGCAGCGCCGCCTCGCGCAGCCGCCGTGTCCAGTCGGCGGCGTCGTCACGGCCGGCGACAAGGGCGACACCCTCCATCACCCGGTCGAATTTCGACAATCCGCGCGCATGCGTATCCGAATAACCCTTGACCAGCCGGCGGCATCGCAACACCTCGACGGCCAGATCGTAGTTGTCCGGCAGATGCGCCAGTGCCGACGTCAGCCAGGTCCCGAGATGCTCCATCTCGATCGCGTGCCGCAGCGTGCGCCGGCGCCAGCCGCGCATGCCGCCTAGCATATAGAGCATGGCGAAGGCCGGCAGGCTGTCAGTGCGCAGCCGCCGGCCCTTGTTGAACCAGCGGTCGAGCCGCGCCATCCATTTCGGGTCGGCCTCGATGCGCTTGCCCAGGCCGGCCGGCAGCATGCCGGCGATCTCCTCGGCGCGCGGATGCATGTATTCGGTGAGATGCAGGAGCGTGTCGTCCTTCACCCGCACCTCCGCCTTCACCCGCGCGAAACGGCTGCCGCGCGTCTTGATGTCGGCGACGCGGATGACGTCGTCATAGGCCATGGCATTGGCGATGTATTTCGCGGCCTCGCGGGTCAGAAGATAGTCATGCGCCGCATCGTCGCGCGCCAGCACCGCCTTCACCCGGCCGAGATAATCGCGCCCATAGGCGATGTCCTGAAAATCGACCACCTTGCGCAGGCCCGGCAGGGCCAATTCGCGCACGGTTTCCGGCAGTGCCTCGACCTCGCCCGCCAAGGCGTCCCACTCCGTCATCAGCCGGCTCGGGCCGCGAACCGCCGGGCCTTTCGGCGTGGCGGCTCCGGCGCTTTCCGTCTCGCCCGAAACGGTCTTGCGTGCCGTCTCGTAACCGGCCGCAAAGGCGCGCAGAGACGGCTCGACGCCCCGGCCCGACGCACGGATCGCCGCTTCGAAATCATCGCGCTCGAATGGCAGCGCCCCTGATCCGGCAAGTGCGCCGAACAGGCTTGCCGATATGACCGATCCCGCCTCGATCGCCACCTTTTCCATATCGAACATGATCATGCGCTGCGCCGCGATCTCGGCCGCCGCCCGCACTTCCTCGGAACTCGCGATCCCGTCGCCGGGTACGGTTTTTTCCGACACGGCAAGCGCGCGATGGGTCGACGCGATCAGTGTCGTGCGGTCGGGCGTGACGAAGCCGCGAAGTATGGCGCGGCCCGCCTCCATCATCTCGGCGGCGACGATGATGTCGACATCACCGGCCGCGGGCGCCAGCGAAAACACCGGCGGACGATCCCCGTTCGGCGCCATCTCGACATAATAGATCGTCGCGCCCGTGCGCTGCGCCACGCCGGCAACCGAAGTCGCCTGCACGGCATAGCCGCCGGCGCGCCCCACCGCCTCGATCCAGTTCGTCAGCACGCCGCCGCCCTGGCCGCCAACGGCCATGACAGCCAGCTTGATGATCTGGTCGACCTTCGGATCGGGCGTGCGGCCTTTGAGTATCGGTTCCTGGACGGTCATTCGGCCATCTCCGCAAATTCGATTCGCCCGCGCGCACGTCGCCCCTGCAGCCAGCCGATCAGGGAGGCCGACAGGTTCGCCCGCCAGCGTTCCCACGGACCGGGGTTGTGCACCACGTCCGCCTGGTAGAAGGAAGGGCACAGCACGGCGGCATCCGCCACCTCGCCGCAGTTTCCGCAGCCGACGCAGCTCTGGTCGATGCTCGCGACCGGATCGTCGCGCAGCGGATCGTCGAGCCGCTTCAAAGACAGCGACGGGACACCCCGACAGCCGGATGCAGGCGTGATCGCCGGTGCAGATATCCTCGTCGACACCGAAACGCGGCACCTCGACACGGCGCTTCTCCTTGATCGCCTTGGCGCGCAGCGGCTTCTCACGGCGCTGCCGGTTCAGCATGCACTCCGACGACGCCACGATCACCTTCGGTCCCTTGTGATCGGTCGTCAGCGCCTCTTGCAGCACTTCGCGCATTTTCTTGACGTCATAGGTCCTGTCGACCTGGCGCACCCAGTCGACGCCAACGCCCTTCAGCGCCTCGGTGATCGGATGCTTGGTGGATTTGGTCTGGTTGTCCGCCCGCGACGACGGGATGTCCTGCCCGCCGGTCGCCGCCGAGTAATAGTTGTCGACGATCACGGCGACGCTGTCGGACTTGTTGAACACCATGTTGCCGATCGAGGACGACAGTCCGTTGTGCCAGAACCCGCCGTCGCCGATGAACGAGATCGCCCGCTTTTCGCCGCCGCCGTCGAACGCCGCGTTCGAGGCCGGGCCGAGGCCGTAGCCCATGGTCGATCCGCCGATCTCGAACGGCGGCAGCGTCGCGAACAGGTGGCAGCCGATATCGCCGGTGATCTGGTGCTTGCCGCTCTCCTGCTCGACCAGCTTCATCGCCGCGAAGATCGGCCGTTCCGGGCAGCCGGTACAGAAACTCGGCGGACGGATCGGCACGGTCTTCGACAGGTCGGGGATCGGCTCCGCCTCGGCATTCGGCGCGCGCACCTTGTCCGGCAGCAATGCCGGCGCGGCCTCGCGCAGGAACGCGGTCAGCCCGTCCAGCATCACCTGGCCGGTATATTCGCCGGCCATCGGCAGCATATCCTTGCCGTGAAGCTTCACCGGGCTGCCGGCGCGGTAGAGCATCGTGGACAGGCCCTGCTCGATGAACTCGGGCTGGCCTTCCTCGATCACCAGGACCGACTCCTTGCCCTCGCAGAACGCAAGGAACTCGTCCCGGACCAGCGGATAGGTGACGTTGAGGACATAGAGCGGCACCTCGGTGTCGCCGTGAATGTCGGCGAGGCCGAGCCGTTGCAGCGCGCGGATGACCGAGTTGTACATGCCGCCCTGCAGCACGATCCCGACGGGCGCGTCCTTCGGGCCGAACTTTTCGTTCAGCCCTTCCTCGACGATGAACTTTTCCGCCGCGGGCCAGCGATTTTTGATCTTGTCCTGCTCATGCGCATAGGACATCGGCGGCAGCACGACGCGCGAGAAATCGCGCCGCGGTTCGGCCAGCGCATCGCGCACCGTCAGCGGCGGACGCTTGTTGTCGCGGGTCGCGAAACTGCCGGTCACGTGGCAGGACCGGATGCGCACCATCAGCATCACCGGCGTGTTCGACGCCTCCGACAGTTCGAAACCCTGCCCCACCGCCTTGACGATCGACGGCAGGTTCGGCCGCGGATCGAGCAGCCAGAACTGCGATTTCATCGCGAAGGCGTGGCTGCGCTCCTGCATGATCGAGGAGCCTTCGCCGTAATCCTCGCCGACGATGATCAGCGCGCCGCCGGTCACGCCCGAGGAGGCGAGATTGGCCAGCGCGTCCGAGGCGACATTGACGCCGACCGACCCCTTGAAGGTCACGGCGCCGCGGATCGGATAATGCACGGACGCCGCCAGCATCGCCGCCGCGGCGGCTTCCGAAGCGTTCGCCTCGAAGCGCACGCCGAGTTCGGCGAGGATTTCTTCGGCATCGGCGAGAACGTCCATCAGATGGCTGATCGGCGCGCCCTGATAGCCGCCGACATAGCCGACGCCGCATTCCAGCAGCGCCTTGGTGATCGCGAGGATGCCCTCGCCGGTGAAGGTTGCGCCATCGCCGAGCCTGAGATGCTCGACTTCCGCTTTGAAAGACCGTTCGGCCATCGCTGGTATCCTCGTCCCTGTATCTGTGTTTTTCTCGGCTCGCCATGTCTGCGGCATCGCGGCGATGTGACGGCTTGCACGCGGCCCGGCGGTTTTCCCTAAAAATCGTGTTTGCGGATATTCGACAGGATCTTTTGCAGGGTGCCGACAAATGCCTGACGTTCTCCGTCGCTGATCCCGGCAAACATCTGGGTGTAGCTCTGCGCCATATGCGGCCAGAGCGTCTCGAAAGCGGTCCGTCCCGCATCGGTGATGTAGACATGCACCGCTCGGCTGTCGCCGGGATCGGTTTCCCGCCGTACAAGCCCGTCGGCGACCAGCGAGTCGAGCGCGCGCGACAGGGTCGATTGCTCCACCACCGCATAGACCGCCAGCTTGCGTATCTGGATGCCGTCCATCACCGACAGCACGGCGAGCGCGCGCATTTTCGGCGTGGTCAGCCCCAGCGCCGCCATTTCTTCGCGAAGGCTCGCATTGTAGCGACCCATGATGCGGTTCATCAGGTAGGGTGCGAAATTCTGCAGCCCGATTTCGCCCAGGCGGGGCGTCGCGGGGACGTTTTCGTCGATGGTTTTCGGTTGTTCGTTCATGCGCCCATCCTCTTCGCAAGCAGGTAACCCGATCCGCCGCCGAGGCCGGGCCCGGGATGGGTCGAGGCGCCGATGTGGTGGAGATTGCGGATCGCGGTGCCGCCGTTCACCGAATGCGCGAACGGACGCCATATGAAAAACTGATCGATGGAGCAGGCGCCGCCATAGGGATCGCCGCCGACCAGATTGATATTCATCGCGGCGAGATCCGCCGGCGAATAGGCGCGGCGCTTCAGGACCAGCTTGTCGAAATCCTTGATGTGACGCGCGAGGATCGCCTCGATCCGGTCGGCGAAGGCTTCGCGGGTCGCTTCTGTCCACTCCGGCCCGGTCTCGATCTGGCCGGCGGCGTCGCCCTTGATGACGCGCGGCGCATCGGGGATCTGCAGCCAGAGAATGGCCTTGCCGTCCGGGCAGCGCGTCGCGTCCAGCCGGTGCGGCTGGCCGACGCAGATCGTCGGCGTTTCGGGCAGCATGCCGCGCTCGGCCTCGTTCGCCGATTTCGAAACCGAGTCGATCCCGTCCGCCAGGTGGATCAGCGCCACCTGGTCGAGGCCGGGAGTGAGCCATTCCGGTGCTCGATCCAGCGCGTAGTGCAGCTGGAAATCGCCGCGCCCGTGGCGGAAACTGCCTGTGGCCGCTTTTTCGGCAGGCAGGTCTTCGTCGCGCAGCAGCCGTTCGTAAAGCTGTCCCGGCGCGACCGATGCGGAGACATGTGATGCCTCGATGCGTTCGCCATCCGACGTCTGCACGCCGCAGGCCTTGCCGCCCTCGACAATGATGCGGTCGACGTCAACGCCCGTTCGGACAACGCCGCCGCGTTCCTCGATCAGCGCTTTGAACGCGGCGACCGCTTGACCCGAGCCGCCCTTGACCACCGGCGCTCCGGCGGCCTCGAGCGCGAAGGCGATCACCTTGCCCATCTGGCCGGAATAGGTCGATTCCGGCGTCAGCCCGGTATGCAGCACCCAGGGAGCCCACAGCGCCTGCACCATCGGCGACGCATAGGTCGTCTCCAGCCAGCCGCGCGCCGGAACCAGCGCCCGGCCCATCCATGCGGCAAGCCCCCTGAGCCCCTGCTTCCAGGCCTGGCCGGCCATCAGCTTCAGCGTCGGCCAGCTCCACAGTGAACCGCCCAGCAGCGCGAACAGGAACGGAGCGTCGGCTTCGATGGAACCGACATCGCTGGCATGCCGGTCGCCGTCGCCCGCCGCCAGGGCGTTGAACGCGGCGACATTCGCCGCCCGGTCGGTCTTCAACACCAGGCAGGAACCGTCGGGCCGCAGCACCGCCGTCGGATCGGGCGTATGGCAGAACTCCAGCCCGTGCCGCGCAAGATCAGCGCCAAGTTCGGCATGGGCCGGAGAAGTCAGGAAGAGGACGAAGGTCGCGGCCATCACGTCATGCCGAAAGCCGGGCAGGGTAATTTCCTCGGTGCGCATGCAGCCGCCGAGGGTGTCGGCGCGTTCCAGCACCAGCACCTTCTGTCCCTTGCCCGACAGCATCGCCGCGGCAACCAGCGCATTGATGCCGGATCCGACGATGACGTGATCGAACCGCGCCATCGCTTAGCCTTTCGGCGCCAGCGCCAGTGCCCGGATCGGGCTGCCGGTTCCGTTCACGATCTTCAGCGGCGCGACGATCAGGATCGCGCCCTTGGGCGGCAGCTTGTCGAGATTGGCGAGGCTCGCCAGCCCGTAGCGGTTGGCCGCGTGCAACAGGTTATGCGCCGGGAACGGCGGGGTCATGCCGCCGGCCTTGCCGGCATCGGTGCCGATGCACTCGTTGCCCCAGCCGATCGCGCCTTTCGACAGGATATACTCGATGCAATCGACAGTCGGGTCCCGGCGAATGCGGACCGGTTCTCGTCGGCATTGAGGAACTTCGCCTCGTCGTCGTTGCGCTTGTACCAGTCGGAGCGCATCACGACCCATTCGCCCGACTTGATCTCGCCGTGTTCGGCTTCCCATGCCTTGACGCCGTCCGCGGTCAGCAGGAAGTCGGGGTCCTTGGCGACCTCGGCCGAGCAGTCGATCACGTTGACGGGCGCGATCAGGCGCTGCATCGGGATCGTGTCGGTGTAGCCGTCGGGATAGTCCTTGCCGGTGATCCAGTGATGCGGCGCGTCGAAATGCGTGCCCGAATGCTCGCCGATCTTGAGCCAGTTCCAGGCCAAGAACGGGCCGTCCTTGTCGTATTCCGAGATCTTGTGGATCTCGATCTTCGGGGTGTTCATGGCAAGATCCGGCGGCAGTTTCAGAAGCGGCGTGTCCGGGCCGAGCGGTCCCGTCGAGGTCAACCACTTCCACGCCGCCCGATAGCAGCATCTCTCCGAGATTTTCCAATAATGTCGCTGAACTCATGTCGGCTCTCCCTGTATTGCGCGGCATGCGTGGCCGCCTCATTCCTGTGACCAGAATACGCTAGACAAATTTACATGCATTTGCAATTATCAATCCGGGTGAGATGGAGCATTTTGTGCAAGACAGCTATGATGCGGTCATAATCGGGGCAGGACACAACAGCCTTGCCTGCGCTGCGCACCTTGCGGCCAAGGGCTGGAGCGTGGCCGTTTTCGAACAGGCAGCCATTCCCGGCGGTGCCGTCAAGACCGGCGAATTCAGCGCACCGGGCTTTCGTCATGACTGGGGCGCGATGAATCTCTCCCTCTTCGCCGGATCGCCGTTTTTCAGGCAGTACGGCTCGGAATTGCAGGAAAACGGGCTGGAACTCGCGCCGGTGGAAAACTGTTTCGCCAGCGTGTTTCCCGACGGATCGTGGCTCGGCGTCAGCACCGACATGGCGGTCACCGCCAAACGGATCGAGGCATTCTCGGCCCGCGACGCAGAGACATGGAAAGGCCTGGTCGGCAATTTCCCGGCAGAGGCCGAACACCTGTTCGGGCTTCTGAACATGCCGATGAAAAAACATGCATTTGCATATTTCATCATCAAGCTGCTGCGCAGGAAGGGCTTTTCCGGAAGCGCCGATCTGGGCCGTTTCCTGATGTCGTCACCGCGCACATGGCTGACGGAAACCTTCGAGAGCAATCAGGTGCGCGCCATGCTGGCTGCCTGGGGAATGCATCTCGACTTCGCACCCGACATCGCCGGCGGCGCGCTGTTTCCCTATCTCGAAGCGATGGCCAACCAGAGCTTCGGCATGGTGCTCGGCAAGGGCGGCGCCGACACCATGATCCGCGCCCTGACGGCGATGATCGAGAAAAAGGGCGGCGTCATCGAATGCGGCGCCCGCGTCGAACGCGTAATCCATCGCGACGGCCGGGCCTCGGGCATCGTCCTCGCCAACGGCCGCGAGATCAATGCCCGCCGCGCCGTGATCGCCAATGTCGCGCCCGGCGCACTGGTCGACAAGCTGCTCTCCGGCCAGTCCGGCGATGCCGGCTACGACAGGAAAATGCGGGCGTTTTCCCATGCGCCCGGCACCATGATGCTCCACCTCGCGATGGACGCCCTGCCCGGCTGGTCGGCAAGCGAAGACCTCGCCCGCTTCGCCTATGTTCATCTGGCCCCCTCGATGGACCAGATGGCGCGCACCTATGCGCAGGCCAAGGCGGGGCTTCTGCCGGCGGAGCCGGTCATCGTGGTCGGCCAGCCGACGGCGGTCGATCCGAGCCGGGCGCCCGAGGGCAAGCATGTCCTCTGGCTTCAGGTTCGCATGGTGCCCGGAACGATCACCGGCGACGCGAAAGGCGAGATCGCGGCGCGCGACTGGGCCGAGGCCGCCGAACCGATGGCCGAGCGCGCACTCGACATTCTCGACCGCTACGCGCCCGGCGTCCGCTCGAACATCATCGCCCGCCGCATCGTCACGCCGCTGGAACTGGAGGCGGACAACCCGAATCTCGTCGGCGGCGATCAGGTCTGCGGCAGCCATCACCTTTCGCAGCATTTTCTATTCCGGCCCGCCCTTGGCCGAGCCTCGGGCGCCACCCCCATCAAGAACCTGCACCTTATCGGCGCAGGTGTCTGGCCAGGCGCGGGCGTCGGCGCCGGATCGGGCTATCACCTCGGCCAAAAGCTGGCCGGGGCCTGACGCGACGAGACAGATGATGACAAAACAGGGAGCCGTATAATGACCAAATTGAGCCGCCGAAGCCTATTGCAAATGACCACCGCCAGCATCGCGCTTGGCGGTCTCTCGATCCCCAGTTCAGCCGCCGACATCGGCGAACTGGTGATCGCCTACAACGTCAATCTGCCGTCCTGGGACCCGACAGTCGGCCCGTCCGCGGTGAACCCGACGATCCAGGGCATCTACCAGTCCGTCTTCGACATGTTCATCGCCCAGAACACGGATCTGAGCTTCTCGCCGGGCCTGATCACCGAATGGGGATGGAACGACGACCGCACCAAGATCCACATGACGGTCCGCGACGGCGTCACCTGGCATGACGGCAGCCCGTTCAGCGCCGAGGACGTGGTCTGGTCGCTGGAGCGCGCCGGCAAGCCCGAAACCGGAAACCCGATCCAGTTCATCTGGGGCAACATCGGCAATTTCTCGATCGACGGAAACAAGATCACCGCCGACGTCATCAACTTCGACCCGACCATCTTCAAGTGGATGTCGTTCCTCACCGGCTACGTGATGCCCAAGGCCTATTACGAGAAGGTCGGCGCGGAAGGCTTCGAGGCCGCGCCGATCGGCACCGGCCCCTACATGGTCGAGAAATTCGAGCGCAACGCCTTCGTCCGCCTGAAGGCCAACCCGAATTACTGGGGCGGCAAGCCCGACTTCGATACGGTGACGATCAAGTTCGTGACCGACGCGGCCAGCCGCGTCGCTGAAGTGGAATCGGGCAATTCCCACGTCACGCTGGAGATGCCCTACGAGGAATATGATCGCCTCAAGGGCGGCCCGGCGCTCGCCGGCGTCGCCAAGCCGATCTCCGATATCGGCATGATCTTCATCAACGATATCGACGTGATGCTGGACAGGAACGTGCGCCTTGCCTGCTGCCATGCGATCGACAAGCAGCTGATCATCGACAAGCTGCTCTCCGGTTACGGCGTTCCCATCGACACGCTGCAGACGCCGGAATACGAGGCCTATGATCCGTCGATCAAGGTGCCCTACGATCCCGAACTCTCCAAGAAGCTGCTGGCGGATTCGGGGTATTCGGTCGACAATCCGGTGAAGTTCAAGATCCAGACCACCAAGGGCTTCAAGCCCAAGGATTACGAAATGATCCAGGCCATCGTCGGCCTCTGGCGCAAGGTCGGCATCGAGGCGGAGATCGAGGTCTACGAGATCGCCAAGCATTACGAACTGCGCGCGGCCGACAAGCTGGCGCCGGCGGCCTTCTACAACTGGGGCAACGCGGTCGGCGATCCGACGACCTCGACCGGCTTCGCCATGTTCGGCCCCTCGCCGCACTCGGTGTGGGACGGACAGGACCTGATCGACATGATCGGGCCGCTCTGGGGCGAGAAGGACGAAGCCAAGCGCATCGCCGGCTGGAAGGCGGTGGACAAGCACATCGCCGAGGAAGGCGAAGTGATCCCGCTGCTGCAATATGTGCAGCCGATCCTGTTCGACAAGCGCGTGGTCGTCACCCCGCACGCGTCGGGCGCCCTGTTGCCGCATCTGATGAAGCGCGCGTAATCAAGAAAGGCGGGCCGCTGTCTTCGGCGGCCCGCCCCACTGGAAAACGATCCCCTTGGCCCTGTTTCGGACGATTCTGCTGCGGTTGCTGACCACCGCCATCACGCTGTTCGGCGTGGCGGTGATCGTCTTTTTCGTGATCCGGGTCGTGCCCGGAAATCCCATCGCCATGATGCTGCCGCCCGGCGCGACCGATGCCGATATCGCCCGCCTGCAGGCGCTTTACGGCCTCGACAAGTCGATCCCGCAGCAATTCGTGATCTGGCTTGCCGGCGTGATGCATGGCGATTTCGGCACCTCGATCTCGCTGCGCCAGCCGGTCCTCGACCTGGTCCTCGGCCGCTTGCCCGCCACGCTGGAACTGTCGATCTTCGCCCTCGTGATCGCCGTGGTCATCGGCGGGTTCATGGCGCTGACCGGTACCAGGCTGCGCGGCACCCGCGTCGAGGCGGGGATCGACGTCGCCAACGGCATGGCGCTGTCGGTGCCCGACTTTCTCTGGGGGCTGATCCTGATCCTTCTGTTCGGCGTTCTGGTGCCGATCTTCCACATTTCCGGCCGGATCTCGCCCTCGATCGACTTCCCGTTCGTGACCAATTTCTACGTCTTCGAAAGCGTTGCGCGCGGACGATTCGACATCTGGGCCGATCTTCTGGCGCACATGTTCATGCCTGCGCTGGCGCTGGCGATCCCGCTCGCCGCGATCATCGGCCAGCTTCTGAAACAGTCGCTGAAGGAAACCATGCATCTCGATTACGTGACGCTGTCGCGCACCAAGGGTTACGGCGAGAACCATGTCATCGTGAAGGAGGCACTGCCCAATGCGGTGCTGCCGACGCTGACGCTGATCGGCGTCCAGTTCACCTTCCTGATCGGCGGCACCGTCATCATCGAGCGCCTGTTCTCCTATGAAGGCCTCGGCAACATGGCGATCGATGCCGTCGTCAATCGCGACCTGCCGCTGATCCAGGGCATCGTCATCCTGTTTGCGCTGATCTTCACGGTGGTGAACCTCGTCGTCGACATGACCTATGCCGCGCTGAACCCGAGGCTGCGCCATGCTTGACGGCCGCAGCGCAATCAAACGCCGCGCCGGCCTCCGGCTCTGGCTGTCGGGCGGCTGGCTGCTGCTGATCGTTCTGGCCGCCATTCTCGCGCCCTGGATCAGCCCGCAGGACCCGCTCGCGCAGGACCTCTTCGCCGCCCGCACGCCGCCCTTCTGGGAAGCAGGGTCCGAACCCGGCTTCTGGCTCGGCGCGGATTCGCTTGGCCGGGACGTGCTGACGCGCATCCTGTACGGCGCCCGCATCGCCCTGATCGTCGCCTTCGTCGCCGGCACGCTGACATGCGCCGTCGGCGCGGCGCTCGGCCTGATCGCCGGCTATTTCCGCGGCTGGGCGGACCGCATCGTCTCGCGCCTCGTCGACATCTGGATGGCCTTTCCACCGGTCCTCTTCGCAATCCTGCTGATCGCGGTCCTCGGCACCGGCCTGACCTCGATCATCATTGCCATCGTCGTGATCGACTGGACGCGCTTCTGCCGCGTCGTGCGCGCCGAGGCGATGAACCAGGGCCAGATGGATTACGTGGCCTCGGCGCAGGTCGCCGGCATGTCGCGCCTGCGCACCATGTGGGCCGAGATCCTGCCGAACGTCCTGCCGACCATCGTGGCGCTTCTGTCGCTGGAAATGGGCATCGCCGTCATCGTCGAGGCGATCCTCTCCTTCGTCAACCTGTCGATCTCGACCGACAGCCCGACCTGGGGCGGCATGATCGCCGAGGGCCGGACATCGATCCACCAGGCCTGGTGGGTGCTGGTGTTCCCGCTGTTGACCCTGTTCCTCACGGTCCTGTCCTTCAGCCAGTTCGGCGAAGGGCTGAAGGACCGCTTCGATCCGGTGCTGCGATGACCGGGTTCCTGTCGATCCGAAACCTCTCCGTCGTCCTGGCCGGCACGCCGCACCGGCTGTTGCGCTCCGTCTCGCTCGATCTCCCCGCCGGCGAGGTGCACGGACTGGTCGGCGAGAGCGGCGCCGGAAAAAGCATGATCGGCAAGGCGATCCTCGGCATCCTGCCGCGCGCCATCGAGATCGCCGAGGGCGAAATTCTCCTCGACGGGCAGGACCTGCTGCGACTGCCGCCGGGCGAACGCCGCCGGCTGGTTGGCAAGACCGCCGCGCTGATCCCGCAGGATCCGCTGACCGCCCTCAATCCCTCGCGTCGGATCGGCCCGCAGATCACCGACCGCCTCGTCGACATCCTCGGCTGGAAGCGCGCCGAGGCAGAAGCCCGCGCGGTCGAGTTGCTGGCCGAGGTGCAAATCCCCGACGCGCCGCGCGTCATGCGTTCCTATCCGCATGAACTGTCGGGCGGCATGCGCCAGCGCATTCTCATCGCCTCGGCCTTCGCCGCCGAGCCGAAACTCATCGTCGCCGACGAACCCACTACCGCCCTCGACGTGACGGTGCAAAAGCAGATCCTCCGCCTGATCGCCGAGATGCAAAGCCGGCACGGCACCGCGCTTCTGTTCGTCACGCATGACCTCGGCGTCGTATCGAAGGTCTGCCGCAGCCTGTCGGTGCTCTACGGCGGCAAGGTCGTCGAGGAAACGGATGTGCGTTCCTTCTTCCGCGGCCCGAAACACGCCTATTCGGCGGCGCTGCTCGCCGCGACGCCGAAATACACCGATCCCGACACATCGCTCACGCCGGTGCCCGCGGAAGTGATCGCCGCCGTGCAGGCGGAAGTGGAAGCAGCCGATGGAGAATGGCGCCATGTCCGCTGACGCCCCGCTCTACCAGGTCCGCGACCTCAGGCTTTCGCTGCCCGACATGACGAGCAAGCCGCTGTTCGGCCCGCGCCCGCGCATCGAGATACTCAAGGGCCTGAGCTTCGATATTCCGAAAGGCGAGGTCGTCGGCATCGTCGGCGGGTCCGGTTCCGGCAAATCGACGCTCGGCCGCACGCTGATCCGGCTTCTGGACCCCTCGGACGGACAGGTCATCTTCGACGGCACGGACATCTCACACCTGCATGAAGATGCCTTGCGGCCGATGCGCCGGCGGTTCCAGATGATCTTCCAGGACCCGATGTCGTCGCTCAATCCGCGCCGGACCGTCGGCGCGATCATCGCCGCGCCGCTCAAGCTGCAGGGCTTCGACCGCGTCCGCGAACGGGCTTCCGAGGCGCTTGGATCACGTCGGCCTGAGCCGGTCCTTCGCGGCCCGCTATCCGCATGAACTGTCGGGCGGCCAGCGCCAGCGCGTCGGGATCGCCCGCGCCATCGCCACCCGGCCGGATTTCATCCTGGCGGACGAGATCGTGTCGGGGCTGGACGTCTCCTCGCAGGCGCAGGTGCTGAACCTGCTGGAGCAACTGGTCGCCGACCTGAACCTGACGCTGGCATTCATCAGCCACGACCTGTCGGTAATCCGCAGGCTCTGCACCCGGATCATCGTTCTGCGCCATGGCGAGATCGTGGAGAACGCTCTGACTCCCGAGCTGTTCAGCGCGCCCCAGGCCGCCTACACGCGCGAACTTCTCGACGCGATTCCCCTGCCGGACCCGGACCAGGTCTGGGTTTAGAAGCGCATCAGCCCGTCGATCTCTGAGACACCGCGGTGGCATCCCAGGAGCCGCGCTCCATCAGCCATCTGGAGGCATTCTTGATGCCGCCGAATGGGAAGACATGGACCTGCTTGATCGCCGAGCCGGGATTTTCCAGCACGTGATTTTCGATCGGCCCGACCACGCTTTCCGGCGAATGGCTGGTCGCCAGCGTCGCCAGCGAGCGGGTTCTTTTCTTGAAGAAATCCAGCGAATTGCCGACGCCGCACATGGCCGCGTATTTGACCAGCGTCGTGATCTTCGCCGGGCCGGCGACACCCAGATGCACCGGCAGGTCGATGCCGTGGGTGCGCAGCCCCTCGGCCCAGTTGACGAATTTCTCGCCGTCGAAGCCGAACTGGGTGACGATGCGCACGCGCGCACCTGTGCGCTCGCCGAAGGATTTCTTCAGCCGCAGCGCCTCGATCGCCACCTCCTCGGAGAAGTCCGGGCTTCCTTCCGGATGGCCGGCGATGCCGACATGGGTGATGCCGTATTTGTCGAGAAAGCCGGTTTCCAGCACCTCCATCGTGGAGGAGAATTCGCCGGCGGGCCTCTCCAGGCCGCCGCCGATGACCAGGATATCCGTCACGCCGGCATCCTGCGTCGACGCGATGATCCGGTCTTCCAGCGCGCTCTTCGTGGTCAGGCGCCGCGACGCGAAATGCGGTACAGGCTTGTAGCCGAGATCGTGCACGCGCCTGGCGGCGCTGACGAGCGTTGCCGTCGAATCGGTGCCGATATCGGTGATGTAGACCCGCACACCCGCTGGAAACAGGCCGGGAAGGTCCGGCAACTCGAGCGCCTGCTTGGGTGAAATCTCGATCGAGGCGCCGATCTTTGCCGGCGCGCCGGCGCGCTTCAGTTCTGTCGTGTTCATGGCGGTGTCTCCTTCCCTGAGATTTCGTCCTTCGCCAGTCCTCAGGCGAAAACGACGGTCTTTCGTCCGTTCAGCAGCACGCGGTCCTGCAGGTGATAGGTCACGGCACGCGCCAGCACGCGGCGCTCGATGTCGCGGCCCTTGCGCACGAGGTCGTCCGGCCGGTCGGCATGGGTGACGTGCTCGACGTCCTGGGAGATGATCGGTCCCTCGTCGAGATCTTCGGTGACGTAATGCGCAGTCGCGCCGATCATCTTCACCCCGCGCTCATGCGCCTGGTGATACGGCTTGGCGCCCTTGAAGCCGGGCAGGAACGAATGGTGGATGTTGATGCAGCGGCCGGAGAGATAGGCCGAGAAGTCGTCCGACAGGATCTGCATGTAGCGCGCCAGAACCACCAGTTCCGCGCCGGTTTCCTCGATCACGCCCTTGATCCGGGCTTCCTGCTCCGCCTTCGTGTCCTTGGTGATCGGCAGATGGAAAAAGGGAATGCCCTCATGCAGCGTCAGGTTGAGCGCCGAACTCGGATGGTTCGAAACGATGCCGGCGCACTCCATGTTCAATTCGCCGATCCGCATCCGGTAGAGCAGGTCGCCCATGCAGTGATCGAACTTCGACACCAGGATCAGGACGCGCCGCGTCTGGTTCGCGGGCCTGAGCGTCCATTCGAGACCGAAGCGCTCGACTTCCGCGGCGAACCCGTCGCTGAATGTCTCGATCGGATCGTCCATCGAAAACGCGACGCGCATGAAGAACTTGCCGGTTTCCTGATCGTCGAACTGCTGCGCCTCGTTGATGTTGCCGCCGGCGCCGGCCAGACGTGAAGCAACGGCCGCCACGATCCCCGGCCTGTCTTCGCAATGCAGTGTCAAAACGTATTCGGTCATCTTTATTCCGTGGTTCGTGGGCGATTATCGTCATGTCCTCCGGCTGGTGGTCAGTGCCCCGCCGAAAGCGACGTATGCTCGGATAAAACCGTCATCGGTTCGGCAATTCGATGCACCTGGGCCCCATCGGCTAGCCAGGCAATCTCGATCGCCTTGTTTGCCGTGCTGCGTCTAGCCATCGCCACCTCCAAATCTGCGGTCCAGCCATTCCATGATTGCGGCCGTCGTTTCGGCCGGCCGTTCCACCGGCGCGAAATGACCGGCATTCTCGATGATCGCGAGTTCGGAATCCTTCACCGCTGCGCCGATTTCCTCGTGCTGGGCGATCGGGCTCCAGCCGTCCTGCCGCGCCGCGATCAGCAGCACCGGACAGGTGATGTCCTTGAGATAGGCGCTGGCATTCGGCCGGCCGATCAGCGCCCGGATCTGGCGTTCATGCTGATCCGCGTCGGCGCGCAGCACCATGGCGGTGAGGCTCGCCATCAGCGCCTCGTCGCCGGTGCGCGCCGGATCGAGCATCGGCGGCAGCCATGTTTCGGCGAGCTTCGCCATGCTTTCGTGGCCGAGATCGATCATCGCCTGGCGCTTGATCTCTTCGCCTTCGCGCTTCGGGATGATGGCCGGTATTGGCCAGCACCAGCCCCCTGACGCGCTCGGGTGCGATCCGCGCCATTTCCATCGCGACACGCCCGCCCATCGAATGGCCGACAGCGATCAACGGGCCTTTCGTCTCGGCGAGAATTGTCTCCGCCATGCCGGTAATCGAAGTGCCGCCGGATACGTCGGCCTGATGCACCGCAAAGGAGCCGGCGGCGGCATCGGCGAGCGGCTGCCAGACGATGGCGTCGGATATGAGGCCGGGAATGAGAACGAGTGTCGTCATCATGCGTTTCCGGCAACAAAACGCTTCAAGGCGGTGAGATATTCGGCAAATGATGTATACATCATATCGGCTTATAACTCGGATATCGTATCAGTTCAACTCGACATGGCAAGCTGTGTATACACTGTCGCCTCCATCACGAACAACGAGACATCACGCGCCGAACGGACGCGGGAAGGCTGGGGAATAGCCGCCGCTCAACCGCGGGGACCCTATAACCGGAACCTCCGATGGGCGCCCGAGACAGGCTCGCATGCGTCTCCCTTTTCGGACATGACGGCGGGCGCAACCCCGTAAATAGGGGCGCTCGGAACGGCAACCGAACGCTTTGAAACCAGGCCCGCTGTGATGGTGAAGTCAATGTTGGCAAGGGATTTTGAACCGAAAATGCGAATTCATGTTCCAATAGTTGAAAAATGCGCCTAAAAAAAACCGAAAGGATGACCGGATCCTGTCATCATGGAAATTTCCCCCTCTGACCTGATTATCCTGCGAATGCTGCAGGAAAATGCGCGAGAGCGGCTCGAAACGATCGCGACGGAAACCGGCCTGTCGGTGGCCACCGTGCAGCGGCGCATCCGCAGCCTGAAAGCCGACGGCGCGATCATGTCGGAGAACGCACTCATCTCGCCGAAGGCCGTCGGCTACGCCATGACGTTCCTTGTTTTCGTCGAACTGGAGCATGAACGCATCGACCAGATAGACGCGTTCCGCAGGAAGGCGAAGGCCGAGCCGCAGGTGCAGCAGTGCTACTACATCACAGGCGAGGCCGACTTCGCGTTGATCGCGCTCGCCAGGGACATGGAGGATTACGAGCAGCTGACGCACCGCCTGTTCTTCCAGGATTCCAACGTCAAGCGCTTCCGCACATCGGTGGTCATGGACCGCACGAAAGTCGGAATGAACGTCCCGTTGGGCTGACTGGCCGGATCCCTACGCCGTGATAACCGGCAGTGTTTCGGGGGCCGCGCTGGTCAGGAGGACGGGACCTTCGGAGGTCAACACGAGATTCTCCTCGTGGACCATCATCCTGCCGCCGTCGAGATTTACCGACGGCTCGAGCGTCAGCACCATGCCCGGCTGCAATACGGTTTCGTCCGTCGGCGTGATCGACGGCCATTCGGTCAGCTGCATGCCGAGCCCGTGTCCCATCCGCCCGACACCGCTGCCGCCGGCGAAATCCTTTTCCAGAATACGTTGCATCGCGCGGTAAATATCGGCGCAGGTCGCACCCGCCCGGACAGCCTCCAGGCCTAAATCGGTTGCTTCGAGCAGCGTCGCATAGGCCTTCTCGGATTCCTTCGGCACATGACCGAACGCGAAATTGCGGTCGAAATCGCAGAAATACCCGTCGAAGACGGCGCCCGTATCGAGCATCAAAATGTCGCCCGCAACGGTGCGGCGCGTCGACGGCGGCGAGATGATATCCGTGTAGCCGCCGGGGCCGGCGCCCCCCACGAGATAGTCGACATCGTCGATCCCTTCCTCGAGGCAGGCGACCTTGAAGCGCCGGAATATCTCGATCTCGCTCATCCCCGCGGCCAATCGTCCGGGGAATGCGCCGAAGACATCGGAGACGATCGCGCAGGCATGGGCGATCTTCTCCACCTCGGCGGGAGACTTGGTCATGCGCAGGCTTCTGACTACCGTGGTGGCATCGGCAAACGCCGCATCCGGCAGAAGAGCGCGCAGACGGCGAAAATCGCCGAGCGGCATCCGCAGATGCGTCTCCGGCCCTTCGAGAATTCCGACGCGGATGCTCTGCCCGAGAACCTCATGGATGGTGTCCGCAAGCAGTGAAACGCCCTCGTCATCGGGTTGCGGCGAATCCCAGCTCCGAACGTCGTCCAGCCAGGTGGCCGCCAGGCATTCGCGGCCGATCGACGGCACGACGGCAACCGGTTTGCCAACGGGCGGGAGCAGCAGGAACCACGGCCGCGTCGGGCTGAGCCAGAACCGTGTCAGGAATCCGGTAAAATAGCGGATCTCCGGCTCGGTTGTCAGAAGAAGCCCGTCCAGCCCGGCATTCGCCATCAGGGCTTGCGCCTTGGCGACACGGATTTCGAACTCCAGAATATCGAAGCCGCGCCGCGGACCGGTGTCCCCGGAAGACATTTTGCGAAGATCACGGTTCGGGTGCGTTTGCATTCAAGCCGCCACTTGCTTTTCTACCGTACGCACCCGGAATTCTTCACCTTTCGCATGGATGCAATCATAGAAGTCATGGGCAGGATTGTCCGGCGCGCGTCCAAGCGCTCCAACTGTTCCGTCACCGGGAAAGAAATTGGCGCCGGACCTGTGCCGCACAAAATCGTTACAAGCCGCCAGCGGTGTACTGTTCGCGTCGATGCTTTTCGCCCCGGGTATCGCTACTGCTGACTGCGCCATGACACGCCCGCTCCCCATAGGCAGGTTCTAACCTGCCGCTCCGCCAGACCCGCCGGCCGAGGCGCATGCGCCCCATGCCGAACATCACCGGAATTACCAACAGTCTGCTGTTTCCGTGTGAGTTGGACAAATCAAGAAAATCAAGAATTCTGCATGATTTTCTCATATCTGGATGGATTTTGATATTTCGCGGTCGATTTACTGACATATCGTGCCGCCATGAAAATCGAGACCCCCCGATCGGCACAACCGCGCGGACATCGCCGGTTCCGAGCAGAACCGGATCGCCCGATGGCGATGTTGCAACGGTGTCCGGTCTATACGCCGACGCCGTTGCGGTCGCTACAGGCGCTCGCTGGCGAGCTTGGAATCGGCGCCCTCACGGTCAAGGACGAGACCCGGCGGATGCGTCTCGGCAGCTTCAAGGCGCTGGGCGGCGTGTTCGCGATCGCCCAGATGATCGAGGACGCGTCGGGAACGGCGGACCTCGCCAGCGAGCAGGCCCGCCAAGCCGCGGCCGGCATGACCTTCATTACCGCCAGCGCCGGCAATCACGGCCTTTCCGTCGCCGCCGGCGCGCACATTTTCGGCGCACGCGGAATCATTGTCCTCGGCACTGCGGTCGCGGAAGGCTTCGCTCAGCGTATTCGCAAGACCGGAGCCGAGGTCGTGCGCGTCGACGGTTCCTATGAGGATAGCGTCCGCCATGCGATCGATACAGCCGACGAAAACGGCTGGCTGCTTCTCGCGGACGGCTCATGGGAAGGCTACACGGAACGTCCGGCCCTCGTCATGGAAGGCTACACCGTCCTCGCCGAGGAATGCCGCGCCGAATTCGAGAATAGCGGAGACTGGCCGACCCATGTCTTTCTGCAGGCCGGTGTCGGCGGTCTCGCCGGCGCCGTCGCCGCGCATATCCGCGATCACTGGGCGGTCCAGCCGAAGATCGTCATCGTGGAGCCGGACGCCGCGCCCTGCCTGCTGAAAAGCGTCGAGGCCGGAAAACTGAAGCGCGCGGTCGGCCCGGAATCGAACATGGGCAGGCTCGATTGCAAGGACGCATCCCTGATCGCCTTCGAGGCGCTTCGCCACGATGCCGACACCTTCGTCACCGTCTCGGACGCGGAAGCCGAGGCGGCGGCGCGCATGTTTCAGCGCCACGGCATCTCCACGACCCCCAGCGGCGCCGCGCCGCTCGCCGCGCTTCGGCGCATGCGGCCCGGACCGGACACGCGCTGCCTGCTGGTCGCGACCGAAGGCCCGGAAACGGCGTAGCGTCCGTCGGCGCCTTGCATGGTCCGCATGGAGAAAACGCAATGGCGAATCGGCATCCCCGACCGAGGACCTCCCCGCCTCCGAACGGGCGCAAGGACCGGGCACGCGGACCGCGTCTCGTCAAGGTCGGGCGCCTGAAAGGCAATGCCCCGGAGCGTCAGGGTCTTCGCGTCACGGCCTTCGCGCCACTGCAAGTCACGCGCCGCAGGACATGGCGTGATGCGGTGTGGTTTCCAAATCGAGGAAAATGGCGGAGATAGCCCTCAGGGCTGAGCCCTCGCCGCCCGGAAGTGTTTCAGTCGCGGCGTCGCCGTCACGGTCTTCTTGTCGCCGGCCTTTCGCTCCTTCAGTTCCTCGCCGACCGCCGCGATCGCCTCGATCGCGGGCACAAGGCGTTCGCCGAGTTCGTTCAGGCTGTATTCCACCGAGGGCGGCGATGTCGGCATGACGCGGCGTTCGATCACGCCGCATTCCTCCAGTTCGCGCAGCCGTGTTGTCAGGATCTTTGGCGACACGAGAGGAATGTCGGTCCGCAATTCGCTGAACCGCCTCGGGCCGCCGCGCAGATACCAGATGATATTCGGAGCCCACGCACCGCCGATGATGGCCATGCATTCGAGCAGCGGGCACGCCTCCGGCGGCTCGGGGCTGTTATTCCTGCGCATTTTCAAGGCCATGGCCGGCTCCGGTTACCGTTCGGATACTCGATAATGCGATATCATTAGGAAATCACGTTTACAAGAGATACCAGCTATCATAATTCTTCATTCGAGGCCGGCCTTCGCAAAAACCTCACTGGAGAACGACACATGAGACTCTACTTCACACCCGGCGTCTGCTCGCAGGCCGTGCATATCGCGCTCAGCGAAACCGGTGCGGATTTCGCTCTGGAAAAGGTCGACGCCGCATCGAAGGAAACCGAAAGCGGCCGCGACTACACGAAGGTCAATCCCCTCGGTTACGTACCCGCTCTGGAACTGGAAGACGGACAGATCCTGCTCGAGGCGCCGGCGATCCTGCAATATGTCGCGGACCTGAAGCCTGAGGCCGGTCTCGCGCCGGAACCCGGCTCCATGGCGCGCGTGCGGTTGCAGCAGCACCTGAACTTCACCGCCTCGGAACTGCACAAGTCGTTCGGCCCGTTCTTCGCGGCAGTCAAGCCGGAGGGAGCAATCCGCGAGCAGGCGCTTGCCAAGCTCCTGAAGCGTTTCGACGCGCTGGAAGACCTCCTTTCCGACAACCGCGCCTATTTGATGGGCGAGGCGTTCTCGGTGGCCGACGCCTACACATTCGTCGTCGCCTCATGGGCCGGTCTGATCGATCTCGACATTTCGAAATGGCCGCACATCAAGGCATATGTGCAGAGAGTTGCCGCCCGTCCTCGGGTTCAGGACGTCCTGAAACGCGAAGGACTCATTCACTGACGAAAGCGACGTGAGGCCCGTTCTCCGGGCCTCACGGACAGGAGGATAGAATCATGTCGGGGAATTTCGCCGCCATTGCGTTGCAGATGCAGAAATATTTCGATGGCCTCTACCATGGCGATACCGGGCTTCTGGGTCAGGTGTTTCACCCGCAGGCACGTTACGTCTGCGCGACCGGGGAACCACTCGTGAACCTCTCCATGGACGAGTACCTGCCCGTGGTCGACGCACGCCCGGCCCCGGCCTCGCAAGGCGAGCAAAGGCGCGACAGCATTGTGTCGATCGAGTTCGCGGGGCCGAATACCACCATCGTCCGGGCCCATTGCGCAATCGGGCCGCGCTACTTCACCGATCTGCTCACTTTCATCGAGACCGAAGGCGAATGGAGGATCATCGCCAAGGTCTTCCACTACGACATCGAGCCGCAAACCGCTTCATGAGATCAGGAGAACGAAATGCCCTATGTAAACATCAAGATCACCCGCGAGGGTGCCACGGCCGAACAGAAAGCCCGCCTTATCAAGGGTGCGACCGATCTTCTCGTCGAGGTGCTCGACAAGAACCCGATGACCACATTCGTCGTCATCGACGAAGTCGAAAAGGAAGACTGGGGCATCGGCGGATTGCCGGTCGAGGAATTCCGGCGTCTCGCCACGACCTGAGCCGAAAATCCAGTTCGCACGTTGGAAGCGGAGGACATCAGGATGGAAATTAATGCCGATTTCACGCAGCGCGCCGTTGTGCATGCCGCGAATCTGGAGTGGGTCCCCTCACCCGTAAAAGGCGTCGAACGGCGCATGCTCGACAGGATTGGCGAGGAAGTCGCGCGCGCAACCTCGATCGTGCGCTACGCCGCCGGAAGCCATTTCTCCCCGCACACCCATGGCGGTGGCGAGGAGTACCTCGTCCTGGAAGGCGTGTTCCAGGACGAGCATGGTGACTTCCCCACCGGAAGCTATGTCCGCAATCCGCCGCAATCCCGCCACGCGCCGGGATCGGATGCCGGCTGCACGATCTTCGTCAAGCTGTGGCAGTTCGATCCCGACGACCGCACCCCGGTGCACGTCGGAAACTACGGAGACGGTCTTGAACACAAGACCGTCGCTCCGGGCGTTACGTCCATCGAACTCTTCCGCGACGAACGCGAAACGATAAGCATCGAGGAATGGGCCCCGGGCGCACGCGTGAACGCGTTGCCCGAAGGCGGGATCGAGATCCTCTGCCTTGAAGGCGGTTTCCGCGAAGGCGGCGAGGATTTCGTCCCGCAATCCTGGCTTCGCCTGCCGGTTGGAACGCCGCTGGACGCGGTCGCCGGATCCGATGGCTGCCGTGTCTGGATCAAGCAAGGGCATTTGCGGTTTGTCGACACCCTCCGCCCGCAATCCTGAGCGATTGCGCGAGCGAACTCCTCGAACGTCGAAAGGCAGTATCATGCGCCACAAATATGCGGAAATAGCCTTCACCCCCGCTGTCCGCCGGGAACAGGAAAGGCTGGGAAGCAGAGCGGGATTCGAAAGTCTCGAGAAGGCTTCGGACTTCCCCGGTCATCTCGGCGAACGGGAGCAGGCCTTTATTGTGGAACGTGACAGCTTCTACATCGCGACGGCCAGCGAGACCGGCTGACCCTATATCCAGCATCGCGGCGGCCCGAAGGGCTTCCTGCGGATTATCGACGCAACGACCGTCGGATTCGCGGATTTCCGCGGCAACCGCCAATATCTGAGCCTCGGCAATCTCGCCGGCAATGACCGCGTGTCGCTGTTCCTCATGGATTATGTGAAACGTTCCAGGCTCAAGATATTTGGCCGGGCGCGAATTCTCGACCGGGACGAGCCGCTCCTTCGGCAACTTGCCGCTACGGAACATCGCGCCAATGTCGAACGCGGATTCGTCATTACCGTCGAGGCTTTCGACTGGAACTGCAGCCAGCATATCACGCCCCGATACGCGGCGTTGGAACTGGGTCTTTCGGCGCTGGCGTGATTTGCGGCACACATTTCCGGCGCTGGCGGCGGCGTTCGGCTTCCGAAACGGTCAGCTCACCGCGCGGATCCGGCTTTCGGCCTCGCGGACGAGCGGATCGAATTTCTCGTTGTCGTTCGCAAGCATGTCGAACAGCTGCGCGCGCATGCGCGGCTCCCAGAAATTGTTGATGTGCTCGGCGACGCCGGCCACCGCCTCGTCATGCGGCTTGGAGTGGAAGAAGGTGGCGATCTGGTTGGCCATTCGGGCGAGCTTTTCAGGCGACATCGGCAATTTCTCCATTGGTGATCCGTCGCGGATGGGTGAAGATTTCGAAGTCTTCGCCGCGCACCACGGCGACGAGCGTGATATCGGCCTGCTCGGCGGTGCGCACGGCGAGCGCCGTCGGCGCCGAAACGGCAAGCGTGATCGGTGCGCCGATGGCCGCAGTCTTCTGGACCATTTCGACCGACACCCGGCTGGTCAGCACGATCGCGCCATTTGCCGTGTCGGTCCCGGCCCGCGCCAGCGCGCCGGCAAGCTTGTCGAGCGCATTGTGCCGGCCGACATCCTCGCGCGCCATGACGAGCCCCTCGCCCGGCATCCAGAAGCCCGCGGCATGCACCGCGCCGGTCTCGGCGTTCAGCGGCTGTACCTTGGTCAGCGAGCGCGATCGCCGCGCCGATGACGCCTGCCTTGATGGCGAAGTCGCTGGTCACCGGCGCGACGCGATCGCATCGCCTCTTCGATGCTCTCGATGCCGCAGAGCCCGCAGCCGACCGGTCCGGCCATCGCGCGGCGGCGCTTCGACAATCGTTCGGCGACGCCCTCCGGCACGCGGATCTGCAGATCGATGCCGTCGTCGACCTCGACGGCATCGATTCGCTCGATCTCGTCCGGCGACGTGACGATGCCCTCGTTCAGCGAGAAGCCGAGCGCGAAATCCTCGAGATCCGCCGGCGTCGCCATCATCACCGCATGCGTCGCTGCCGTTGTAGCTGATCGCCACCGGCGTCTCCTCGGCGAGCATGCGCGTGCCGGTTCCGGCACGTCCCGCGCGCCTGAACCGTCGTCTCGAAGGGCCGCAGCGATCCGGCGACATCGGCCTACTCGGCCGGTTCCGCGCAGGATGCGGCGCGCCTGTTCGCGCCTGGCCTCGTATCGCTCCTGCCATTCGGTCGGCCCGTTGGAGGGCGAGACCTGCACCGCCGTCACCTTGTATTCCGGGCAGTTGGTCGCCCAGTCGGAATAGTCGGTGGTGATCACGTTGGCCTGCGTGCCGGGATGGTGGAAGGTCGTGTAGACGACGCCCGGCGCGACCCGGTCGGTGATCTGCGCGCGCAGCGAGGTCTCGCCCGAGCGGCTGGCGAGCCTCACCCAGTCGCCGTCGTTGATGCCGCGCTGCTCGGCGTCGTGCGGATGGATTTCCAGCACGTCCTCGTCGTGCCAGACGACGTTGTCGGTGCGCCGCGTCTGCGCGCCGACATTGTACTGGCTCAGGATGCGCCCGGTGGTCAGCAGCAGCGGGAAGCGCGGGCCGGTCTTTTCGTCGGTCGCGACATATTCGGTGCGGATGAACTTGCCCTTGCCGCGCACGAAGCCGTCGACATGCATGACCGGCGTGCCCTCCGGGTGCGTCGTCGTTGCAGGGCCACTGCACCGAGCCCTTCTCGTCGAGCAGGTCGTAGGTGACGCCGGCGAAGGTCGGCGTGGTCGCCGCGATCTCGTCCATGATCTCGGACGGGATGGGTGTAGTTCCATCCGGCGCCCATGGCATTGGCGAGCAGTCTGCGTGACCTCCCAGTCGGCATAGCCGTTCTTCGGCGCCATCACCTTGCGCACGCGGTTGATGCGCCGCTCGGCATTGGTGAAGGTGCCGTCCTTTTCCAGGAAGGTCGAGCCCGGCAGGAAGACATGGGCGTAGTTGGCGGTCTCGTTCAGGAAGAGATCGTGGACGATCACGCATTCCATCGCCGCGAGCCCGGCCGCGACATGCTTGGTGTCGGGGTCGGACTGCAGGATGTCCTCGCCCTGGACGTAGAGCCCTTGAACGTGCCGTCGACGGCGGCATCCAGCATGTTGGGGATGCGCAGGCCCGGCTCGTGGTCGATCTCACGCCCCACGGCTTCTCGAAGATGTCGCGCACGTCGGCGTCCGTGACATGGCGGTAGCCCGGCAGCTCGTGCGGGAAGGAGCCCATGTCGCAGGAGCCCTGCACGTTGTTCTGGCCGCGCAGCGGGTTCACGCCGACGCCGGGCCGGCCGATATTGCCGGTCAGCATGGCGAGGTTGGCGATGCGCGATGACCGTGGTCGAGCCCTGGCTGTGCTCGGTCACGCCGAGGCCGTAATAGATCGCGCCGTTGCCGCCGGTGGCATAGAGCCGCGCGGCGGCGCGCAGGTCTCGGCCGGCACGCCGGTGATCGCTTCCGACCGCTTCCGGGCTGTTGCGCGGCTCGCGCGACGAATTCGGCCTAGTCCTGGAACTCGTCCCAGTCGCAGCGCTCGCGGATGAAGGCCTCGTCGACCAGGCCTTCGGTGACGATGACATGGGCCAGCGCGGTGAGCACGGCGACATTGGTGCCGGGCTTGCAGCGGCAGGTGATGCGCGGCCTCGACATGCGGCGATGCGCACCAGGTCGATGCGGCGCGGATCGATGACGATCAGCTTGGCGCCCTGCGCGCAGCCGCTTCTTCAGCCGCGAGGCGAAGACCGGGTGGCCGTCGGTCGGGTTGGCGCCGATCACCATCACGACGTCGGTATGCTCGACGCGAATCGAAATCCTGGGTGCCGGCAGAGGTGCCGAAGGTCTGGCCAGGCCGTAGCCGGTCGGCGAATGGCAGACGCGGGCGCAGGTATCGGTATTGTTGTTGCCGAAGACCGCGCGCACCAGCTTCTGCACCAGAAAGGTCTCCTCGTTGGTGCAGCGCGACGAGGTGATGCCGCCGATCGATCCTTGCCGTAGCTGCTCCTGGATGCCGCTGCAACTCGTCGGCGGCGAAGCGCCATCGCCTCGTCCCAGCACACTTCCCGCCAGGGCTCGGTCGATCTTCTCGCGGATCATCGGGTTCAGGATGCGGTCCTTGTGGGTGGCATAGCCGTAGGCGAAGCGGCCCTTGACGCAGGAATGGCCGCGATTGGCCTTGCCGTCCTTGTAGGGCACCATGCGCACCAGCTCGTCGCCGCTCATTTCCGCCTTGAACGAGCAGCCGACGCCGCAATAGGCGCAGGTGGTGACGACCGAATGTTCCGGCGTGCCGATTTCGATGACGGATTTTTCCTCAGCGTCGCGGTCGGGCAGGCCTGCACGCAGGCGCCGCAGGACACGCATTCCGAATTCGAGGAAATCCTCGCTGCATGCCGGCGCGACACGCGGCTGTCGAAGCCGCGGCCCTCGATGGTCAGCGCGAAGGTGCCCTGCACTTCTTCGCAGGCGCGCACGCAGCGCGAGCAGACGATGCACTTGGACGGGTCGTAGGTGAAATAGGGGTTGGATTCGTCCTTCGGCATCCAGCGCATGTCGGCTGTCGTCTGCGCGCCTTGACGTGGTTGTCGCCGTCATAGCCGTAGCGCACATCGCGCAGGCCGACCGCGCCGGCCATGTCCTGCAGTTCGCAGTCGCCGTTGGCCGCGCAGGTCAGGCAGTCGAGCGGATGGTCGGAGATGTAGAGTTCCATCACGCCGCGGCGGATGTCGCTTCAGCCTGCTCGGTCTGGGTCTGCACCACCATGCCTCGGCGACCGGCGTCGTGCAGGAGGCGGGCGTGCCGCGCGGCCCTCGATCTCGACCAGGCACAGCCGGCAGGAGCCGAAGGCCTCCACCATGTCGGTGGCGCAGAGCTTCGGAACTCGATGCCGGCCTCGGCGGCGGCGCGCATGACCGAGGTGCCTTCGGGCACGGTCACCGTCGAATCCGTCGATGGTCAGCGTGACGTCTTCTCCGACTTGCGACGCGGGCGTGCCGTAGTCGATCTCCTGGATCGAGGCTCATGACGTCCTTCACTCCGCTGCCTGCGCCATGGGCGTCGGCCGGAAATCGTCTGGGAAATGCGTCATCGCGCTCATCACCGGGATAGGGCGTGAAGCCGCCGAGCGCGCAGAGCGAGCCGAATTTCATCGTGTCGCAGAGATCGGCCAGCAGCGCGAGGTTCTGCTTCGCGGCTCGATCGCCCGCGGCGATCCTGTCGATCGTCTCGACGCCGCGCACCGCGCCGATGCGGCAGGGCGTGCACTTGCCGCAGCTTTCGATCGCGCAGAACTCCATGGCGAAGCGGGCCTGCTTCAGCATGTCGGCGGTGTCGTCGAAGACGACGATGCCGCCATGGCCGATCAGCCCGTCCTTGCGGCGAAGGCCTCGTAGTCGAACGGCGTGTCGAACAGCGTCCCGGGAAATAGGCGCCGAGCGGCCCGCCCACCTGCACGGCCTTGACCGGCCGGCCCGCTGGCCGTGCCGCCGCCGATCTCGTCGACGAGTTCGCCCAGCGTCATGCCGAAGGCCGTCTCGAACAGCCCGCCATGCTTGACGTTGCCGGCGATCTGGATCGGCATCGTGCCGCGCGAGCGGCCCATGCCGAAATCGCGGTAGATGCTCGCGCGCCCTTGTCGAGGATGACCGGCACGGAGGCCAGCGAGATGACGTTGTTGACCACCGTCGGCTGGCCGAAGAAGCCCTTGATGCGCCGGCAGCGGCGGCTTGGCGCGCACCACGCCGCGCTTGCCTTCCAGGCTTTCAGCAGCGAGGTTTCCTCGCCGCAGACATAGGCGCCGGCGCCGACGCGCACTTCCATGTCGAAGGCGCTGGCCCGAGCCCAGCACGATCGTCGCCGAGGATGCCCGTCGTCGCGCGCGACGTCGATCGCCGCGTTCATCATGCGCGATCGGCGTGGGGATATTCGGAGCGCAGGTAGACGTAGCCCTTGGTCGCGCCGACGGCGAGGCCGGCGATCGCCATGCCCTCGATCAGCGCGAAGGGATCGCCCTCCATGATCATGCGGTCGGCGAAGGTGCCGCTGTCGCCCTCGTCGGCGTTGCAGACGATGTATTTCTGCGTCGCCGCGGCGCTCGAGCACGGTCTTCCACTTGATGCCGGTCGGGAAGCCCGCGCCGCCGCGGCCGCGCAGGCCGGATTCGCGTCACCTCCTCGACGATCGTCCGCCGGCGCCATGGCGAGCGCGCGTTGCGCAGGCCCGTCAGCCCGCCATGCGCCTCGTAGTCGGCGAGCGACAGCGGATCGATGACGCCGCAGCGCGCGAAGGTCAGCCGCGTCTGGCTTCTTCAGGAACGGGATCTCCTCCGGTCGGCCCGAGCGACAGCGCATGCTCGCCGCCGCAGGAAATCCGCGTCGAACAGCGCCGCGACATCGCCGGCGCTGACCGGGCCGTAGGCGACGCGGCCATCCGCGGTCTCGACCTCGACCAGCGGCTCCAGCCAGAACATGCCGCGCGAGCCGTTGCGCACGATCTCGATCGTCGGCGCCGCGCGTCGGCGGCCTCGTCGCGATCGCGCGCGGCCACCTCGTCGGCGCCGAGCGCCAGCGCGCCGGCATCGCCCGGAACGTAGACCGTGACCGTCATGCGCCGCACCTCCTCGAGCAATCGCGTCGAGCGCGTCGTCGTCGAGCCGGCCGACGAGCTCGCCGTCGACCATCGCCGCCGGCGCGCAGGCGCACAGGCCGAGGCAGTAGACCGGCTTCGAGCGTCACCGCGCCGTCCGGCGCGGTCTCGCCGAAGTCGACGCCCGAGCCGTCCCTCGCTGCTCGGCAAGCGCGTCGCCGCCCATCGACTGGCAGGCCTCGGCCCGGCAGAGCTTCACCACGTGCCGGCCCGCCGGCGCTCGCGGAAGTCGTGATAGAAGCTGACGACGCCGTGCACCTCGGCGCGGGTGATGTTCAGCCCGTCGGCGACGATCCGCAGCGCTCGGCGGGGACATAGCCGAATTCCTCCTGCACCCCGTGCAGGATCGGCAGCAGCGGCCCTTCGAGGCCGGCATGATCGTCAAGAACGCATTGCGTGCGCTCCCGGATGTCGTTTTCGGTCGGCAGGGGCATCATGGCTCTTCCTCCACTACTGCCGTTGTTGTCTAGAGGCTCGCCGGGGCCAGTCAATATCGGTGTTCCGTTGGCTGATAGCGAAAGCCGATCGAGCGTACAGGGCTCCGGGCGTGCTTCGAAACGACGCCCGGGCGGCGCAAAACAGGCATCGGCGATCACTGTCTGCAATCGTCATCGCGATCCGGCCCGTACAACCCGCTCCGGGGCACGAGGCCCCGGAGCGATTGTCGCTACTCGGCGGCCGCCGGACTGACGGCCTTTTCCATATGGTGCTTTTCGTGCACCGGACGGACCAGCGAGTTCGCGACAAGAGCGATCACCAGCAGTCCCGCCATCGCATACATCGTCGTGTTGTACAGGCTCGACGTCGGGTCGACCGTGCCGGCCGGCGCGATCTCCATCAGCCTGGCGATGGTGACGGTCTTGGCCGCCACCAGCTGGTCGAGCTGGTCCATGCCCGCGCCGAACTTTGCCTCGAACGCCGCCGGATCGACCTTGGCCGCCAGGTCGCGGATCGACGTTGCCAACCGAGACGTCGCGCAGGCAGGTGATGGCGAGCGGTCCGAGCACGCCGGCCGTACTCCAGGCCGTCAGCAGGCGACCATGGATGCCGCCGACATATTTCGTCCCGAAGATATCGGCCAGATAGGCCGGAATCGTGGCGAAGCCGCCGCCATACATGGTGAAGATGATCATCGTCGCCGCATAGAACATCACCAGCCAGATCACGACCGGATTGACGCTGACCTGCTGCGCCGCAAACGGGATCGACAGATAAAGGACGATGCCCGAGCACGAAGAAGATGTGATAGGTGTTCTTGCGCCCGATGAAGTCGGAGGTCGAGGCCCAGAAGAACCGGCCGACCATGTTGAAGACCGAGATCATGAACACATAGGTCGCCGCGAAGCTGGCGTCGACGATCCGCGGCAGCGTGGTGCCGAAGATTTCCGTCATCATCGTCTTGGCGACGCCGATCACGCCGATGCCGGCGGTGACGTTGAAGCACAGCACGATCCACAACAGGTAGAACTGCGGCGTCTTGAGCGCCTGGTCGATATGCACGTCGTTTTGCGTGATCATCTTGCGCGATGCGGCTTCCGCCGTCGGCGGTGTCCAGCCAGCCGGCACCCAGCCCTCGCGCGGAACGCGGTAGGAGAACGCGGCGATCATCATCACGATGAAATAGCCGATGCCCAGCGTGAAGAAGGTCATCGCCGCGCCGGTATTGCCGGTGCCGGCAACATAGACGCCTTCCTGCAGCGGACCCGGAGCGCTCGCGAGCTGCTTTGCGGACGCGACGACGACCTCGACCATGTGGCCACTGACCTCGGCCATGCGCCTGCCGCCCTCGGTGACGAGATTGACCGCGCCTTCCGCGCCCAGATATTGCGGCGCCTTGTAGAAGACGCCGAGCAACGTTTCCTTGATCGGGGTCGCGATCATCGCGCCGCCGCCGAAGCCCATGATCGCCATGCCGGTCGCCATGCCGCGCCGGTCCGGGAACCACGTATCAGTGTCGAAACCGGCGAGACATAGCCGAGCCCGAGACCGCAGCCGCCGATCACGCCGTAGCCGAGATAGACGAGCCAGAGCTGGTGGGTGACGATGCCGGCGCCGCCGATGATGAAGCCGCCGCCCCAGCACAGCGCCGCCACCACGCCGACCATGCGCGGGCCGACCTCTTCCAGCCACTTGCCGCCGAATGCCGCTGCAAGGCCGAGAAAGACGATGGCGACCGAGAAGATCCAGACGACCGACTGAAGGCTCCAGTCACCCGACGAGGCCGCCACCACGCCGAACTCCTTGGTCAGGCGCGGGTTGAAGATGCTCCAGGCATAGACGGAGCCGATACACAGATGGATGGCAATGGATGCGGGCGGCACCTTCCACCGGTTGAAATCGTCATGCGCGACGATGTGTTCTTTTCTCAGGCGATCGAACATTCGCTTCCCTCCCAGGCAACGCCGCGGCGTTGCGATTGCATTGTGCGAGTGACGCCAGCGGCGTGTCCCCGGCCGGTCGCACCTCCACGCGGGCCGGCACGCATGCGTTGCAATGGCCGTGCCAGACCGCGAGACCGCGGGCGACGGCCGGAAATCCGGGAATTCTGGAAGGAGAGGAAAAATGGATGGACGAATGGACTGCGACATTCTGTCCGCCGAAGGACAGAATGTCGCAACCGGAAGCTGTCTAGGTTTCCTCGGCCTGCGGCAGCCAGATGGTGAAGGTCGTGCCCTTGTTTTCGGCCGTTTCCACCGAGATCCTGCCGTTGTTCCGCTGCACGAGCATCTGCGTGATCGACAGGCCGAGGCCGGTTCCCTCGCTACGCTTGGTCGTGAAGAACGGATCGAAAATGCGCTCCACGATGTCGGGCGGAATACCGGATCCCGTATCGGAAATCCGGATGGCGACACCGGGCTTGCCGTCCTCGTCGCGGTCCTGCGAAGCAATCGTCAGTGTGCCGCCCTCCGGCATGGCGTGAATGGCGTTGACGATCAGGTTGATCAGGATCTGCTGCAATTCGGTGCGGTCGGCAAGGACGAAGCGCGACGCGCGATCGTCCCGCACCACCTCGATCTCGTTCTTCCGGAGCAGATGGGCGACCAGCGGAAGACAGTCCGAGATGACGGCTTGCGCCATGTCGCGATCGATGAAGCCGGCATATTCCTCCGGCTTGGCGAATTGCAGCAGCTTGGTGACAATCTGGTTCATGCGGTTGGCCTGCTCGTCGATCAGGCGGAATTCCGTGGCGGCATCCTTTGCCTTTTCACCGACGATCGAGCGCAGAACCTCGAGATTGCCTTGGATGACCGCGATCGGATTGTTGATCTCGTGCGCGATGCCCGCGGTGATTTCGCCGATTGCGGCGAGCTTTTCCGACATGACCAGCTGTTTCGTCGTCGCCTCCAACTGCCGGTTGGCGTCCCGCAATTCGCGCGTGCGCTGGTCGACGCGGGCGTTCAGTTCCTCGTTCCATTCGCGCAACTGACGGTCGCGCTCCTGGATGCGGTCGAGAAGATCGTCGAGATGGAATGCGACGCGTGAAATCTCGTCCTTGCCGTCACGGATATGCGAGCGGGCGCTCAGATCGCCGTCCTCGACAAGGGCGATGGTCTTGTTCATCCGTTCCAGTGGCATGAAGATGCCGCGCGCCCAGCGCAGGAAGATCGGAACGCTCGCCAATGCCGCCAGAATGAAGGTGCCGAGCACTGTGCCGAGCGTGATCTGCTTGGTGCGTTTGAAGGGCGTTTCCAGGAACCCGACATAGAGCATGCCGACGCGCTGTCCGCCGCTGTCGACAATCGGTTCGTAGGCCGAGATGTACCAGTCATTGACGACGAAGGCGCGCGCCAGCCAGACCTTGCCTTCCTCCAGCACCGTCTTGCGCACGATCGCCGAGACCCGCGTGCCGAGCGCGCGCCGGCCTTCGAACAGCCGTACATTGGTGCTCACCCGCACATCGTCGAGAAACAGCGTCGCGGTTCCCTGGCTTCCTTCCGGCAGGCTCGCCTCGCGGTAAACAAGGTCGTTGATCGTATCGATGAATTCCAGGTTGCGATTGAGCAGGATACCGCCGACCAGGACCCCGGGACGGCCGCCGAGATCGACCGGTGTCGCTGAATGCACGACCATGCCGCGCGTTTCGCGATCCCGCTCGGTCGGCACCGCGTTGCGGGTCGCGATCAGATCGAACGAGGCTTGTCTGGCAAGCTCCGGCGATATCGCGCTCAGTTCGTCACCGTCGAATATGTCGATCGCGGTCTGCGGCATACCGGCAAGCGCCTCGGCGACAACCGGGCGCGTGGTGTCGATATGCGGGTGCGCGCCCGACGGCGCCACGGAGAGGATCGCGCCCGACGCATCGGCCAGCACCAGGAAATCGAGCCCGAGCCGGTTCCGGTTTTCCTCCAGCAGCGTCGCGAGCGGCCGCCCCTGACCGCTCTCCAGCGTATCGCGAAACTTCGCCGAACTGCCGAGCGCACCGATATGCTCGCCCGTGTTTTCGAGGATGCGGCTGAAATATTGGTGCGCGATCGTCAGGTCGCCATTGACCTTGGAGATCAGCACGGAATTGAACTTGGCATTCCAGCGCAACATCGTCACGCCGAGCAGAAGCGGCAGGATCACCAGTGTTGGTAGAAGCGCGATCGCAAGCAGCCGGTATCGCACCGATGCCGTTTTTCCGGCGGTGGGCTCTGCCATGACCGGTCAGTCGCCCCAGGCCGAAAGCTTGCGGTCGATGGTTTTGCGCGAGATACCGAGCCTGCGTGCCGCCTCGGAGCGATTGCCGCCCGCCTCGTCAAGTACGGACAGGATATGACGGCGTTCGACATCCTCCAGCGTCGAGGCGTCGGACGGCTTGCCGCTGCGGCCACCGGCGAGTTCCGTCGGGAACTGGCCGAGGATCAGCGAGCGTTCCATCAGATTGCGCAATTCGCGCACATTGCCCGGCCAGTCATAGGCGCGGAAGGCTTCGGCGACACGCTCATCGAGTTCGAGGCGGGCCATGCCCAGTTGCGCCGACAGTTTCTCCAGGAACAGTTCCGCCAGTTCGATGACATCGTCGCCGCGGTCTCGCAGCGGCGGCATCGCGATATGCAGCACGTTGATACGGTAGAAGAGATCGGAGCGGAAACGCCCCTCCTCGACCGCCGTTTCCAGATCGGCATTCGTGGCGCAGATAAAACGCAAATCGACCGGTACTTCGCGTTCCGAACCGACCGGGCGGACGCGTCGGTCCTCGATGGCGCGCAGCAATTTGCTCTGGGTCGGCAGCGGCAGTTCGGCGATTTCGTCGAGAAACAGAGTGCCGCCCCGGGCATGCATGAACAGGCCGTCGCGGCTGGAGTCGGCGCCGGTGAACGCCCCGCGCAAATGCCCGAACAGTTCCGCCTCGATCATGTCTGTGGGGATGGCCGCGCAATTGACCGGCACGAACGGTTTGTCCGCCCGGTCGGACAGCGCGTGAACAGAGCGAGCCGTCACCTCCTTGCCGGTACCGGATTCGCCGGTGATCAGCACCGAGGTCGGCAACGGCGCGACCCGGGTTATCATCTCGCGGATCGTCGCGATTTCGGGAGAATGGCCGATCAGCTTGTCGCGCAGCAGCAGATGGTCGGAGGCCGCGTGCAACTCATGGCGCAGCACGTAGTTCTCGCGTTGCAGGCGGCGTCGGTCGAGACAGCGCGACACTGCGTTCAGGATCTGGTTGGATCGGAACGGCTTCAGCACGAAATCCATTGCGCCGGCGCGCAGCGCCTGGATCGCCGTGTCGAGATCGGCGAAGGCCGTCATCAGGATCGCATCGGAATAGAAACCGACGCCACGTTGTTCGGCCAGCCAGTCGACACCGTTTTTTCCCGGCATGATGTTGTCGAGGATCACGATGTCATAGACATGCGCGTCCAGCATCCCGGACGCTTGGCGCACATCCTTCGCCTCGTCGACGCGGCCGCATCGCGGCGTGAGCGTGCGCACCAGGAAATTGCGCATGCCCGGTTCGTCGTCAACGATGAGGATCGATGCCTTTGCCATCAGCGGCCCGAATTCGGGCTCCGTAACGACGGCGTCGTCCACCCGTGAAGCGTGCGCCATCCTTCCTCCTCCCAATATCCTCGCGGCGGACTTTATCCATTGGTGGACGCAAAGCAAAAGTAACAGGGTTACAATGCCCCGGATTCCCGCTGGATCGCGCCCGATACCGGAAGTTACAGATCGTGGAAGTACCGGCCGCTTGCCGCGAGGCGTTCAAGCAACGGCGACGCCTTCCAGGCGACCGGATCTTCCCTTGCGAATTCCCCGATTTGCCGCAGGATGGTTTCCGGCCCGATCCGGTCGGCGTAGGATAACAATCCGCCCCGCGCAGCGCGGAAAGCCGAGGTCGCGGATCGAGATCAGGTCGATATCCCGGGCGCTCTCCGCGATCCCTTCCTCGAGGAGGTCCGCGGCCTCGTTGATCATCGCGAAGACGAGCCTGGTCCGGATTTCATCATGCGAATATTCGCAGCGGGTGACCTTGGCGAAATACGCCTCCTCGCGCACCAGATCCTCGAGAAGCGGATCGATCACCGCGCCGCCGCCGCCGGGATAACGGTACCAGCCGACGCCCGCCTTGCGGCCGAGCCGGCCTTCCTCGACCATACGGTCGGAGATCGGAATGTAGCGGCGCTTGGGATCGCGCGTCGCGGCCTGCCGTTTGCGGTTGGCATAATCGATATCGAGGCCGGACAGGTCCTGGGCTTCATACGGCCCCATCGCAAAACCGAACTCCACCATTGCCTCGTCGATGTCCCAGGGCGTCGACCCGTCCATAAGGACGGTGTCGGCGGCTTCCCGGTAACGGGCAAGAATGCGGTCGCCAGCGCCCGGCAGGACCGGGGCGTTTACTGGTTGTCCGTCGATCGTCTCCCCCATGCGAAATGCCTCCTCGACTTATGATTTATATTGCAGCTCATGCCGCATCTGGCGGCAATCTGAAAAGACCGATCCAGCGCATCCGCGATGGCGGGTCTGCGGCTGCGGCACCTGTTGTGATTTAGAGGATCCCGAGTTTCTCGATCGCCTCGACGAGATCGTGACGGCTCTCTTCGAGCGTCTTTCCGCTCGTGTTCACGATGCACTCCGCCTTTGCGTAGAGGACTTCCCTGCTGGTCAGGATGGACTTCAATTCGTCCATCGCTTTCGGATTGCCGGCCATCGGGCGTTCGTCTCCCTGCGCGCGCACCCGGTCCATGTGCTCTTCCGGATTGGCCTTGAGCCAGATCGTATGGAAATTCCGCAGCAGGAAGCCGTAGGTTTCGGGTTCCGAAACGATCCCGCCCGCGACCGCCAGGACAACCGAATCCGAAGTCGCGACGATTCGCTCGAGCGCCTGCCGCTCCAGCCGCCGGTAGCCTTCCAGCCCGTAGAGCGCCATGACCTCGTCGACCGGCATGCCGCTTTGTTCCTCGATGTCCCGGTTCAATTCGACGAAGGGGATCGACAGTTCCCTGCCGAGCAGCCGGCCGAGTGTCGACTTCCCGGCGCCGCGCAGACCGATCAGGCAAATGCGCTGGCGGCGCAATTGCGCCGGCCGGCCCGGATCGAGGATCTGCATCACGCGCTGGCGCTGTTCGGTGGTGGCCGAACGATAGAGTTCGGCAACCTGCGCGGTCTCGGAGCCCCAAGGATCCTCCTCGCCGACCAGCCATTCAACTCGATGGTCGAGCGCATTGGCAACCTTGAACAGGAGCGCGATGGAGATGTTGCCGCCGCCGTTTTCGAGCTGCGCCAGGTAGCGCTGCGAAACGCCCGACAATTCGGACAGCACCCGCCGGGCAATGCCCTTGCGCTGGCGCGCCTTGCGGACCCTTTCGCCGACGGCCGCGACGAATGCATCGACATCGCCGGAATCCGGCGTCAACGGGCCGTCCGGAAGCACTTCTCCGCGAAAATTGGTGATTTCGTTCGTCACGGCGCCCATTGCGATTCCTCCGTGCACAACCTAGTCCGCGTGACCGTGATGTGCAATATAATTCCGGAAGCGTCGCTCGTTCCCCCCAAGCGATTTCGGCGTGGTCAGTCGGTGACGAGCGCCTCCAGTTTCGGCCTGATATCCGCGGGAACCGGGATCTTGCGGTGCATCCCGGCCTCCACGAAAACTTCCACGAACTCTCCCTCGAAGCACAGCACGCCGTCCTGCAGCCCGCGGACCGCAAACCGCACGGAACTCTCGCCGAGCCGGATCAGCCGCACTTCGCAGATCAGCGGATGGCGCGGCGTGACCGGGCTGCGGAAATCGACCGACAAATGCACGAAAGGCGTGCCGACATTGCGGTCGACATTGATCCGGAACCAGTCATATCCGATGTGGACGTCCCACCAGGTGTCAATCGCTTCCAGCGCGAAATAGGGAATGCGGCCCGTATAGGCGATTCTCGCCGGATCGCAGTCCGCCCACCGCACCTGGATGACATGCGTGAACACGTTCGACTGCGCAGGGTTTTTCGGAATCTCATTCATCAATAGGTCTCGACATGGTAGCGGCCCTCGTCCCGCATCGCGTTTCGCACGGCCGCCCACTCGATGCCAATCCCGTCTGATATGTCGGACAGCGCCTTCTCCACACCTTCTTCCATCGACCGCAGCCCGCAGATGTAGATATAGGCGTTCGGATCCTTGAGTATCTCCGCGACCGCATCGGCCTCCTCGCGCAGCTTGTCCTGCACATAATGTTTCGGTTCGCCCTCGATGCGGCTGAAGACGAGATGCTTCCTGAGGATCGTTTCGGGGACCTTCTTCAGCGGCCCGAAATAGGGAAGCGATTCCGGCGTGCGCGCGCCGAACACAAGCGTCATGCCGCCGGACGAACCGGTGTTGCTGCGCTGCCGCCGCATCGTGAAGGCGCGGAACGGCGCCGATCCGGTTCCGGTGCAGATCATCAGGAGGTTCGCCTGCGCATCGTTCGGCATCAGGAATGTCGCGCCGAACGGCCCGGTCACCTTCACCTTGTCGCCGACCTTGAGATCGCAGACATAGTTCGAGCAGATCCCGTTCGGCTCGCGCTTCACCGTCAGCGACAGGTTGTTGTAGTTCGGCCGTTCGCCGTCGCGCGGGCTGGAAATCGAATAAAGCCGCGGCAGATGCGGCTTGCCGTCGGCGTCCGTTCCCGGCGCGATGATGCCGATGCTCTGGCCTTCGAGGACCGGGAAAGGCTGCCCCCCGAAATCGAGGATGATGTGCCGGACGTCGGTGTCGGCGTTCTCCGCCGTCAGCCGGTAATTGCCCTGCACCGTCGCCTCGGCCGGTTTGCCGAGCGTATAGAGGTTGATCGACGGCTTGGAGGCCGATGCCGGCGCTTTCGCCTTGCCGCCGGCCCCCGAATGCGCTTCGGCGAGCAGCGCCGCCATCGCATCGTCGAGCGCCTCGATGGAGGTGTCGGCCTCGGATGCGGCGCTTTCGAATTCCTGCTGGGCGGGCAATTCCTCCCAGCCGAACTGGTCTTCGAGCGAATAGGGAGTTTCGACCACCCGCCACTCGTCGATGGAGCCCGTCGGGCAGACCGGAATGCAAGCCATGCAGAATTCGCACTTTTCGAAATCGACCACGACATTGCTGTCGTCATGCGTGATCGCCTCGATCGGGCAGGTCATTTCGCAGGTGTAGCAGCGAATGCAGATTTCCGGGTCGATCAGGTGTTGTTTTACCGGCTTGTTCATCATTCCTCCCGGCCGCGCCCTTGTCGGCGACTGGATCCGGGAGGGCATGCGGACACGCCCTCCCGGTATTGTTGGCCTCAGGCCATGTAGAGCTTCACATATTCGAAGTCGCCCGGCTTGTTGTCGATGCCGACCTTCGGCGGAGCGATCCAGCCGGCGAATTTGCCGGGCTCGTAGCAGGGCACCATCAGCGACTGGATGAAGTCGCCGTCCGCATGCGTCGGCAGCCAGCTGTTGACGTTGTCGTCATATTCCTGGCCGTGGATCAGCTTGCCTTCCGGATTGAACAGCTTGTCCGCGAACACGCCGATCTTCCGGTTGAAGGATTCATGCGGCAGCTTCAGTTCGAAATCGACGCCGGCCTTCTCGATGATCTTGTTCCAGCGCACGACACCGCCCGACGCATCGCGGGTGTAGTCGTCGCGAAGCCGCATGTTGATGGCTGTCAGCGCCGGCACGTCGACGATCTTGATCTCGCCGTCGACGAACTGGCAGACCGGATAGGTGGCGTCGGTAAGCCTGTGGTCGTCCTCCAGGCGGTGCTCCATGTAACGGCCCTTGATACCGGAATTGAAGGCGTTCGCCGCATTGGTCGAGACTTCCTGGCCGAACAGGTCCAGCGACAGCGTGTAATGCAGGTTCAGCTTCTTCTGGATCGTCGGCAGATCGATCACGCCGAGCGCGCGGATCTTGTCGGTCTCGTAGGGATCTTCGATGCCGGCTTCCTTCATCGCCTCGCAGGTGCGCTGGATGACGCGGCCGACGCCGGTCTCGCCGACGAACATGTGGTGCGCTTCCTCGGTCAGCATGAAGCGGCAGGTCCGGCTCAGCGGATCGAAGCCGGACTGCGCCAGCGCCTCGAGCTGCATCTTGCCGTCGCGGTCGGTGAAATAGGTGAACATGAAGAAGGACAGCCAGTCCGGCGTTTCCTCGTTGAAGGCGCCGAGCATGCGCGGCGCTTCCTCCGAACCGGACGAGCGGCGCAGCAGGTCATCCGCCTCCTCGCGGCCGTCGGCACCGAAATATTTGTGCAGCAGATAGACCATCGCCCACAGGTGCCGGCCTTCCTCGACATTGACCTGGAAAAGGTTGCGCAAGTCGTAGAGCGACGGCGCCGTCTTGCCGAGGAAGCGCTGCTGCTCGACCGATGCCGGCTCCGTGTCGCCCTGGATGACGATCAGGCGGCGCAGCATGGCGCGGTACTCGCCCGGCACTTCCTGCCAGGCCGGTTCGCCGGCATGTTCGCCACAGGGGATCTTGCGCTCCTCGACCTGCGGCGCCAGCAGGATGCCCCAGCGGTATTCAGGCATCTTGACGTAGTCGAACTTCGCCCAGCCCTTCGGATCGACGCTGACGGCGGTGCGCAGATAGACGAGGCTTTTCTGGAAGTTGTCCGGGATCAGGTCGTTCCACCAGTTGATGTAGCCCGGATGCCATTTCTCCAGCGCCTTCAGAACGCGCTTGTCGGTGGACAGGCCGACATTGTTCGGGATCAGTGTGTCGTAGCTGACATTGATAAGATCGAGCATTTGGGATGTCTCCTCTGTGGAATGGGTAATTGCCGGTCGGTCAGACCCGGCGCATGTCGTATTCGCCGCGCTTGCCTGTGCCATAGCGCTGCAGGGCGCCGGATTCACCGACGGCATTCGGGCGCTGGAAGATCCAGTTCTGCCATGCCGTCAGGCGTCCGAAGATGCGCGTTTCCATGGTTTCCGGCCCGGGGAAACGCAGATTGGCCTCCATGCCGGTCATCGCGTCGGGAGAGAAGCTCGCGCGTTCCTCCAGGAAAATGCGGACCTCGTCCTCCCAGTCGACATCGTCGAAGGCGAATGTCACCAGCCCGAGATCGCTGGCGTCGAAGGCTTCCAGCGCTTCGCCGATATGTTCATGCGCCTGGTCGACCTTTTCCGGCTCGCCGAGAAACCGGGTCTGCAGGCGGGTAAGATCGTTCGACATCGGGAACGGACCGAAATTGGCGTCCGTCAGCGTGATCGTGGCGACCGGGCGGTTGTCGCCCTCGAAATCGCCTTCCATCATGTATGAGCGGTCGCAGGCAAACAGGATTTCGGCCAGGAAGCCGGCAAAGCACGAACCGTTTTCGATCAGCGCCACCAGCGAGCGCGAGGTCAGGTCGACCCGCTTCAGGACCCGCTTCCAGTAGAGCAGGATCTCCCGCGACAGCCAGTCGCTGTCCCTGTTGTCGAGAAGCAGCTTCTCATGCGCGGCGACCAGTTCCGGGTCGCCATGCGACTTGAAGACGACGACGCCGAGTTCCAGCTCGTTGAGGCGCAGATGCAGGATCGCGTCGTCCAGTTCGCGCGCCAGCCGCAGGATCCAGGCATCGGCGCCCTGCGCATGCAGGTCTTCTGCAGAGGCCGGTGCGTTGCCATCCGGTCCGGCGATGGAGATCGTCGCAACGCCCTTGTCGCGCTCGACCTGCACCTCGACCAGCGAATAGGTGACCGACCCGTCCTCGCCGATATCGCGCTGCAGCGGGGTGAGCGCGATGCCCTTGGCGCCGGTATTGCGGGTTTCCTTCGCCGCGAACTCGTCCGCCCGCGCCTTGACCTTCTCGTCGAATTTCGAGTTCGGAACGATCTCGTCGACCAGCCGCCACTCGACGGCGCGGCGGCCCTTTACCCCCTCCTCGGTGGAGCAGAAGACGTCGGCGAGATCGCGCCGCACCTTGCGCTTGTCGGTGACGCGCGTCAGGCCGCCGGTGCCCGGCAGGACCGCCAGCAGCGGCACTTCCGGCAGCGCCACCGTCGTCGTGCCGTCATCGGTCAGGATGATGTGGTCACAGGCAAGCGCCAGCTCGTAGCCGCCGCCCGCGCATGCGCCTTTCACGGCCGCGATATAATGCTGGCCGGATTCGGCGCCCGCCGCCTCGAACGTGTTGCGGGTCTCGTTGGTGAACTTGCAGAAATTCACCTTGTGGGCATGCGCCGCGCCGCCCAGCATGCGGATATTCGCGCCGGCGCAGAACACGTTCGGCTTGCCGGACCGCAAGATCACGGCCCCGACTTCCGGATGCTCGAAACGCATGCGCTGGACAACGTCGGCCAGCTCGATATCGACGCCGAGATCGTAGGAGTTGAGCTTCAGCTCGTATCCCTCGAACAGACCGCCATTCTCGTCCACATCCATGTAGAGATGCGCGACCGGGCCGTCATAGTCGACGCGCCAGTGACGGTAGCGCGATGGGTCGGTCTGGAAATCGATGCGTTTGGTCACGTCACTCACTCCCGGTCGTGATGTTTCTATTTGATGCATTATAGTGCGCACCGCTTAAAAAGCAAATGCGAAAGCCGTCATTTATTGATTTATATTATTACGTAATTTCAGTAGTTTATCGGATATTTCGGCCAAATTCGATAACATGAATTATATTTCATATCGCGTCGAAAGCCGGATATCCGCGTTTCCCTGCGCCAACCCATCCGCGGCCGAAACCGCATCGGCGCCATGATCGATTCCCATCAGCCGTCCCGTTCCGGCCGGAAAGGCGCCGGCAAGCGCGCCGCGGCACAGTTCCGCCAGCCGCAGTCTTGCGCCCGGACGTCCCATCGCCTGCTTCAGCAAACCGTTTGCCAGATGGATCACGGCCTGGACCAGATGTCGTTCCCGGCTGTTCGGCGCGGCGTTGAGCCAGACCGGCTCGAGCACCTCGTGCGCCTCCCAGTAGAAACCGGCATTCAGAAGCCGGAGTCCGTAGCGCCAGGCGGCATTGTCCGCGCTTGTCGCGTCGACGGTCGCGCCGGGCACGGATGCCTTGACCGCTGCGAACAACGTCTCGTCGGGCCGCGCATTGACGCCCGGCATGTGCCGGTAGGGCGGCAACGGTATTTCGGCGGCCCGCATGAGACCCTACGCCGCCGCGCCGGCGCCGGGTACCCCGCGCTCGCCAATGGCACTTGCCGGTTTCATGCCACCTCGACCTCCGCCGCTTCGATGCGTGCCAGCCGGGCGCAGAATTCGGCAATGGCGGCGAGTGTCTTTTCAGGCTGCTCGATATGCGGCGAATGCCGGCAATCGGACAGGATCTCGACATCGACCGGCGAATAGATCCGGTTTTCGATCTCGCGGATCTGCGCCAGCGTGCCGTACTGGTCGTCGGCGCCCTGGATCGCCAGGACCGGGATGCGCAGATAATCGATCAACTCGCCGATATTCCAGGCCTTGAAGCCGGGATCGAGCCACGCATCGTTCCAGCCGCGAAACGCGTTGTCGACGTCCTTGTGATATTTCGCCAGCTTGCCGCGAAGATCGCCATTGTCATAGGCAACCTTTGCCTCGGCAATCGACTTCAGCCCGCCCTCCTCGGTGAAGAAATGCGGCGCCATCAGCACCAGGCCGCGCACCCGGAAATCCTCGATGCTGCCCGTATAGATGGCCGCGATCGACGCGCCGTCGCTGTGTCCCAGCAGGATGCCGTATTCAAAGCCGATGGCATCGAGCACACCCGGCAGGACGTCGAGCGCCTCGCGCGTCATGTAGTCGAGCGGCCGCGGCAGGTCGACGGGATCGGACTGGCCGTAACCGGCGCGCGACCATGCAAACACGCCGAAGCCGGTCGCCTCCGCGAGCTTCTTCGGGAAGTCGCGCCACAGCGCGACACAGCCAAGTCCCTCATGCAGCATCACGATGGTCGGCGCCTTGCCCGGCGGCGGGCCGTAGCTCACCGCCTCGAGCCGCTTGCCGTTCACCGTGATCTCGCTTGCCGCGCCGTCGCGCCATTCGAAGTCAGCCATCGCGATTATCCCTCAGCTTGAAGCGCTGGATCTTGCCGGTCGCGGTCTTCGGCAGGTCCGGAACGATCTCCACCCAGCGCGGATATTTCCACTTGCCGATGCGTTCCTTGACGATTTCCTTCAGCTCCTCGGCGAGATGTTCGCCATCCGCGCCCTGTTTCAGCACAACGAACGCCTTCGGCTTTTCCAGCCCATCCTCGTCGCGCGCGGCAACGACCGCCGCCTCGAGCACGGAGGGATGGGCGACCAGCGCCTGCTCGATCTCGAACGGCGAGACCCAGATGCCGCTGACCTTGAACATGTCGTCGGTACGTCCGCAGTAGACCAGCCGGCCGCTTTCGGTTTTTTCGTATTTGTCGCCGGTACGCGTCCATTCGCCCTCGAAGGTCGAGCGGCTCTTGGCGCGCTGGTTCCAGTAATCGGAAGCCGCAGAAGCGCCCTTGACCAGCAATTCGCCGACACCGCCGGTTTCCACGTCCTGGTCATGTTCGTCGACCAGCCGTGATCTCGTAGCCCGGAACGGCAACGCCCGAGGTGCCGTAGACCACGTCGCCCGGACGGTTCGACAGGAAGATGTGCAGCATCTCCGTCGAACCGACGCCATCGAGAATGTCGCACCCGGTCAGTTCGTGCCACCGCATGCCGATCTTCTCGGGCAGCGCTTCGCCGGCTGAAATGCAGCGCCGCAGCGGTGCGGTGATCTGGGCATTCCCGTGATCCACATGCGCGACCAGGGCCGCATAGAGCGTCGGCACGCCGCAGAAGACGGTCGGTTCGAAGCGATCGAGAATATCGCAAACCGAGTCCGGCGTCGGCCGCCCGGCAAGAAGTACGGTGGTCGCCCCGACCGACATCGGGAATGTCATGCCGTTGCCGAGACCATAGGCGAAGAACAGCTTCGCGGCCGAAAAAACCTTGTCGTCATGCTCGATCCCGAGCACCTGCTTGCCATAGGTGTCGGCGGTGAATTTCAGATTGCCGTGGACATGGCGCACGCCCTTCGGTTGCCCGGTCGAGCCCGACGAATAGAGCCAGAATGCGCATTCGTCGGCATCGACGTCGAGCGGGTCGCGGACCTTGCTGGCGGCGATTTCGTCGTGGAAGGAAAGGTATTGTCCGGGCGCCGCATCACCGACCACGAAGATCTTTTCCAGGCATGGGCATTCGGACAGGATCGGCTCGACGACCGGCAGCAATTCGGCGGAAACGAACAGCGCGCGCGACCGGCTGTCCTTCAGGATCGCCGCATAGACGTCGCCGGCAAGCAGCGTGTTGAGCGCGACGGGAACGATACCGGCCTTCAGGCTGCCCCAGAAAATGATCGGAAACTCGATGCAGTCGAGCAGCAACAGCGCGGCGCGCTCTTCCCTGCGGATGCCGTGGCGCTCGTAGAGATCGGCGAGACGCCCGGTTTCGCGCGACAGTTCCGCATAGCTGATTTCCTTGCCGGACCCGCTCTCGATGAAAGCGGGCTTGTGGCGGTAATCGGCGCCGGCATGCCGGTCCACGAAATAGACGGCGGCGTTCTCGTTGATAGTCGTCATTGATCCTCCCTTGCACGCGGATCTCCTCCCGCGCGCGCACTCGCCTGATGAAGCCGCGGCGCTTTCCGCGCCGCGCGATGCCGCCTAGCGGCCGGTAAACTCGATCGCGCCGTCGGGAAGCAGGTAAAGGACATATGCGTCACCGCCCTCGACGGTCGGATGATGGTCCGAACCCGGCCCGTAAACATACCAGCCCTCGGCAAATCCATCGAATTTTGGCTCGCCGGAGATCGCCATGATCGCGCCGATCTCGCCGGTGGTATGTATGTGATGCGGGCCCTTGACGTCCTTCATCCGCACCACGTCGACACTGAAATTGCGCGCCTCCGCGCCCGGCTTCACCGCGCGGCCGAACTTGATCCCGCCCGCCTCGCGCGCCATCAGCCAGCCTTCGGCCTCGCCCTCGGCGCATAGCGCCTTGAGATCGCCGAAAACGGCGCCGTCGACGGGAAATTCTATGTTCAGGAAAGCGGCGAGATTCCTCGTCGAGCGGCTTCTCGCCGATACGGTCCGCGATCGTCGTCACGGTTTCGAGAAACTGCTGTTTCGACATCCTGGGCTCCTCCGTCTTGCGTGATCGAGGCGCGCGCCTCGATTCCGTCTTTATGCAAGATACTACATATTTCTCAGAAAATACGCAATATAATACATAAAGCAAAAATACGGTTTTTTCGCGCCGTCATCAGACGCCGAGCCATTTTTCATGCAGTTCGGCATCGGCGCGCAGTGCCTCGGACGTCCCGGTCCAGACGCATTGCCCGCGCCCGAAAATGCTCACCGTATCGGCGAGCCGCGTGGCGAAATGGAAATTCTGTTCGACGAGCAGCATCGTCATGCCCTCGCGCTTGAGCTCCGTCAGCTTGTCGAAGATCTGGCGGACCACGATCGGCGCCAGGCCCTCGGTCGGTTCGTCGAGGATCAGCAGCGTCGGGTTCATCACCAGCGCCCGGCCGATCGCCAGCATCTGCTGCTCGCCGCCGGACAACTGATTGCCGCCGTTATCGCGCCGGTTGGCGAGATTGGGAAAGAATTCGAACACCCGCTCGAGCGTCCATTTGCGGTCGCGTCGCGCCGCCAGCCGCGCGGCAAGCTGCAGGTTTTCCGTCACCGAAAGCGAACCGAAGATGTCGCGGGTCTCCGGCACGTAGCCGATGCCCTGACGCGCGATGTCATAGGGCTGGCGCCGCGCGATCGGCTTGCCCTGGAAGATCACCTCGCCGCCGAAGGCCGGCAGCAGCCCGACGATGGTTTTCAGCGTCGTCGTCTTGCCGACGCCGTTGCGCCCGAGAATGGCGTGGAACTGGCCTTCCCGGACGGCGAGGTCGACGCCATGGATCACCTGTGTTTCGCCGTAGCCGGCGAGCAGTTCGCGGACTTCAAGCATCGCCCTGCCAATCGCCGAGATAGATTTCCCTGACCACGTCGCTGCCCTTGGTCTCGTCCGGCGTGCCCTCGAAAACGACCTCGCCGTAGTTGAGTACGCTGATCCGGTCGGCGACGTCGAAACCGAGATCGAGATCGTGTTCGACGATCACGATGGTGATCTCGCGCGGCAGCGAGGCGATCAGCCTGTGGAAGGCATCGATCATGCCCGGCCCGACGCCGGATGTCGGCTCGTCCATCAACAGGAGCTTCGGCTTCGTGGCAAGCGCAAGCCCGACTTCCAGCTGCCGGCGGTTGCCGTAGGAGGCGTGCGCGACGCCGGTGTCGAGCCTGTCGGCAAGTCCGACCATCTCCGCCACTTCCTCCACGGTCTCGCACACGGACTTGCTCTCGTGCGCCCGCGAGAAAAAGGACGATGTCTTGCGCGCGCCCGTCGCCGCCGCGAGCGCGAGGTTCTCGCGCACGGTCAGCCCCTCGAACAGATTGTTCTTCTGATAGCTGCGCGACAGGCCGAGCCGCGCCCGCTGCTCGACATTGAGATTGGTGATCCGCGTGCCGTCGAGCAGGATCTCGCCCGAGGTCGGCTTCAGCGTACCAGCCAGAAGGTTGAACAGCGTCGTTTTCCCGGCGCCGTTCGGACCGAGCACCACGCGGCGCTCGCCCCTTTCCAGATGCATCGAGATGTCGCGCGAGACGCGCAATCCGCCGAAATTCTTGCACAGGTCGCGCACGTCAAGCATCGGCCCGCCTCCCGGCGCGCTGCCGCAGCCAGTATTCGATCTGGCCGTAGACGCCGCGTCCACCGGCCATCACCGCGGCGATCAGGAACAGGCCGATAACCAGATGCCAATGCTCGGTATAGGCGCCGATCTGGTGTTTCAGCAGGACCAGCAGAGCCGCACCGGCAATCGGCCCGGCAAGCGTGCCGAGCCCGCCGAGAATGACCACGATCAGCACCTCGCCCGAGACCGTCCAGACCAGCAGCTCCGGCGAGACGAACTGGGTGTGCTGTGCGGCGAGGATACCCGCCGCACCGGCCAGTACAGACGAGAACGAAAACGCCACCGCCTTGTGCCGCCACGCGGTCAGCCCGAGCGCGCGCATCCGGTCCTCGTTGGAATGGATACCGCTGAGCGTCCGCCCGAAAGTACCGCGCAGCACATAGGCGGCAGCCGCGTAGGCGATAACCACCACTGCGAGGCAGAACAGCGCGAACTGCAGCGAGTCGTTCATGTCGATGCCGATGGCGGAGAGATCGTAGCGCGCAATGCCCGACAGCCCGTCATCGCCGCCGAGCGCCCGCGATTCGAACACCACGACATAGGCCATCTGCCCGAAGGCGAGCGTCGCCATGATGAAGAAGATGCCGGTGATATTGGCGGCGACCGCGCCGACGAAGAGGCCGAACGCCGCCGCCGCCGCCAGGGCGACCAGCGTCGCGGTCACCGTGTCGTAGCCGCCGATCGCCGTCATTCCGGCGAATGCATAGGCGCCGATCCCGTAGATCGCGCCGTGGCACAAGCGACACCATCCCGCCATATCCGGCGACGAAGTCGAGGCTGACCGCCAGGATCGCCAGCAGCGCGATCTCGATCACGATCTCGCGCGGGAAATAACCGCCGAGGATCGCGTATAGCGCCAGTGCGGCGATGACCGCCGCCACGGTAAACGTCTTGAGAGGCGTCTGGTGGAACATCCGTCAGCTCCGCGCCGGCAGGAGGCCCGCCGGTTTGACGATCAGCACCGCCGCGAGCAGCACATAGACCAGCACCGAGGCGAATTGCAGGCATCACCACCGCGCCGAAGGTCTGGATGAAGCCGACGATCAGCGACCCGGCGATCGCGCCGCGCAGGCTGCCGAGCCCGCCGATCACGACGACGATCAGGGTCGGGATCAGGATGTCGGTCGCCATCGACGGCGTCGCCGAGAACACCGGCGCGGCGATTGCGCCCGCCAGGCCGGCCAGCGCGCAGCCGACGCAGAACACCGCGAAGAACAGCCGCTCGACATTGATCCCGAGGCACGCGGCCATGGCGTCGTTTTCGACGCCGGCGCGCACCATCGCGCCGATTTGCGTGCGCGACAGCACCAGGCTGAGCGCGGCCATGACGATCAGGCCGACGGCGATGATGAAAAGCCGGTAGGCCGGATAGACGACACCGAAAAACTCGGCCGGGCCGGACAGGATCGCCGGCTGCTCCATGCCGAGCGCGATGTCGCCCCAGACGATGCGCACCAGATCGACGATCACGAAGATCAGGCCGAAGGTCACCAGCACCTGGTTCATCGGACCCGACCGCCGCATGTGCCGGATGATCGCCGCATAGAGGAAAATGCCGACCAGCATCACCGCGATGGGCGCGATCAGCAGCGCGGCCCAGAAATTGCCGAGCGCCGCGGCGGCACTGACCCCGGCATAGGCGCCGACCATGTAAAGCGCCCCATGGGCGAGATTGACGAAATGCATGAGGCCGAAAATGATCGTCAGGCCGATCGAAAGCAGGAACAGCAGCATCGAAAGCTGCAGCCCGTTGAGGAACTGCGTCAGCCAGAAATCGACATCCGCGACCATGACGCCCTCCCCTGGTGCCCCGAATTGCCCGGCGCGGGATTGGCCGCGCCGGGAGTATTGATACCGCGACTTATTTCAGCGAGCAGCCACTGGCCGGATCGCGGACTTCGGGAACCGTGCCGATGATCTTCTGCGTTAGCGCGTCGCCGTCGGCCACCGTCTCGTAGATATAGATATTCTGGACGACATTGTTGGTCGCCGGGTCGATCGTCAGCGGACCGCGCGGCCCGGTATAGGAGACTTTCGTAAGGCCCTCCGCAATCGACTCGCGGTCGTTGGCGCCCGCCTTGACGGCCTCGACGAGAACGCGCGCGGCGTCATAGCCCTGAACGGCATATTCGGACGGCGGGCGGTCGAACTTCGCCTTGAATGCCGCGACGAACGCCTTGTTTTCCGGCGTATCGAGCGTCGGCACGTAATGCAGCGACGTCTTCACGCCGATCGCTGCCGGCCCTTCCGCCTTGACGTAGAGCGGCGAGGTCAGGAAGCCAGAGCCGTAAAGCGGGATGTCCTTCTTGATGCCGAACGAGTCGTACTGCTTGACGAAGGAGATCGCCTCGCCGCCGGCGTAGAACACGAAAATCGCATCCGGCGACGCTGCCTTGGCCGTGGTCAGATAGGGGCCGAAATCCTGCGTCTTGCCGAATGGCGTATATTCCGATCCGACGATCTCGCCACCTGCAGCCGTGAAGCTCTCGGTGAAGGCGTCGATCATCTGGTGGCCTGCCGCGTAGTCCGGCGCCAGCGTGTAGACCTTCTTGATGCCCTGTTCGGCCATCCACGATCCCATCGGACGGTTCACCTGCCCGTTGGAGAAGGAAACGCGCACGATATATTTGCTGCAGCTTGCGCCGGTCGCGGCGTCGTTGCCCGCATTGGCCACGATCAGCGGTACTTTCGAACCGTCGACGAAATCGCGCACGGCGCCGAGAACCGCCGACGACACGATACCGACCATCACGTCCACTTCATCCTGGAGCACGAGCTTGCGCGCCTTGGCGACGCCGACCGGCGGCTTGGCTTCGCTGTCCTCGCGCACCAGTGTGAAATCGCCCGCCATGCCGGCCTCTTCGAGAGCCATGACGAATCCGTCATCGATTTCCTGGCCGAGCGCGGCGTAGTTGCCGCTCTTGGGAAGCAGCAGACCGACCTTGGTCTCGGCCGCCGCCGCATGAGCCATCAGCGCAATCGACGCGCAAGCGCCAAGCGCCGCGCACACATATTTTTTCATGGTAACTCCTCCCGTTGCATTGCCCCACTCCCTTGGGACAACTGTCACCCGGCCATCAATGTGCACTTTAATGCATACACGACGGTCACTTTCCGGATAAGTGAAATTTAATACACGACGGACGGCGTCTGTAAAGCACTATTTTGCATATTTCGGCTACATCTGACCAGGCAAGCCCCCCGGAAGGGCGGCGGCATGGCCTAGCGCGCCGGCACGCTCACATTGTCGATCAACCGCGTCTCGCCGAGCCACGCGGCGGCGAGCAGGCGTCCCGCCCGGTCGAGCGCCGGCAGCGGGGCAAGATCGTCTTCGGCGCGCAGTTCCAGATATTCGACTTCGCGAAAGCCCGCTGCCTCGATATGTGCCCGGGCCTCGGCCAGCAGCGGTTCGACCGGTTCGCCCGCGCCAAGCCGCTCCGCCGTCTCGAACAGGACTTTCGCCAGAGCCGGCGCGATGCGGCGGTCTTCCGCCGAGAGCCGCACATTGCGTGACGACAGCGCCAGCCCGTCGGCCTCGCGCACCGTCGGACAGCCTGTCACGGCAATCGGAATGTTCAGATCGGCGGCCATGCGCCGAACGACCTGCAATTGCTGGAAATCCTTCTCGCCGAAAAAAGCGAGGTCCGCGCCTGTCTGGAGGAACAGTTTGCTGACGACGGTCGCCACCCCGTCGAAATGGCCGGGACGATACGCGCCGCACAAGCCTTCGCTGACGCCCGTCACCGAGACGGTGGTCGCAAATCCCGCCGGATACATCTCCTCGCCGTCCGGGCAATAGAGCAGATGCGCGCCGAGCGGTGCCAGCTTGGCGGCGTCATCGATTTCGGTGCGCGGATAGGCTGCCAGATCGGCGGCGCTGTTGAACTGCTTCGGATTGACGAACAGCGTCACGATCACCCGCTCCGCCCCGGCGAGCGCCGCGCGCACAAGGCTCAGATGGCCTTCATGCAGCGCGCCCATCGTCGGGACGACCGCCACGCGGTGTCCTTCGGCGCGCCATTCGCCGACGATGCGGCGCAGCTCGGCAACGGTTCTGGCGATGGGAACGCTCATGCCGTCTCCTTGCCGCTGCTTTTCGGCCCGTCCGCGAAGACATGGCTTTCATCGGGAAAGCGCCGTGCGCGCACCTCTTCGGCATAGGCCGCGATCGCCTTGTCCGCCTCTTGGCCGAGTTCGGCATAGCGCTTGACGAATTTCGGCCGGAACGCCGTGAACATGCCGAGCATGTCGTCGACGACCAGGATCTGCCCGTCGCAGGCCGGCGATGCGCCGATGCCGATGGTCGGAATGGGGAGCTCGGCCGTGATCGAGCGCGCCAGGCTGTCCGGCACCTTTTCCAGCACCACGGCGAAGGCGCCCGCCTCCGCGACCGCCAGTGCATCGCGGCGGATCCGCTCCGCCGCCTCGCCGCGGCCCTGTATCTTGTAGCCGCCGAACGCGTTGACCGCCTGCGGCGTCAGGCCGACATGCCCCATCACCGGAACGCCGCGCGCCACCAGGAAGGCGATCGTCTCGCGCATGCTTTCGCCGCCTTCCAGCTTCACGGCCGCGCATCCGGTTTCCGTCATCAGCCGCGCCGCATTGCGAAACGCTTGGCTTGGGCTTTCCTCGTAGGAGCCGAACGGCATGTCGACGACCATCAGCGCTGTCTCGACGCCGCGTCGAACCGCCTGGCCGTGCAACACCATCATCTCCATCGTGACGCCGAGCGTGGACGGTAGCCCGTGCAGCACCATGCCGACGCTGTCGCCAACCAGAACGACGTCGCAATGCTTGTCGGCCAGCGCCGCGACCGGCGTCGTATAGGCGGCCAGACAAACGAGCGGCGTGCCGCCCTTGCGCGTCATGATGTCGGGTACGGTTGTCGCATTGGCCGCGCCTGTTGCGCTCATATCAACTCCTCCAGATCCCGATTTCATCGGATCGCTGGAGCATTTGCCATGAATTTGTGCAATGCGAAAGGCTTGGCCGAATATTGGCGGCGGGCATCGCGCCGCGTCCCTGCGCCACCGCCCGGACGGCGATGGTTGAAAGCCGCTCCGCGCCCGGTGGAACTGAACCGCCGCTGGTTCATTTGAACCATATCCGCGCCGCTTCATCCGGTTTGTGGAAATTTAGCCAGACAATTCAGTCGCTTGAATTGTGGCACGCATCTTGTTGACCAGATCCTGCAAGTTAAACCCGTTCGAACCCGCAACGCCATGAACCTTCATCTGCAAGGCAGACTTAAAACCCGGTCGACGCTCTGGTTCCTGGCCCTGGCGTCGATTGTCCTGCTTGGCGGCTGCTCTGCGACGGATCTGCCGATCATCCATCCGGGAAGCGCGGTCGCACTTTCCCAGCGCAATCTCGTCATCGTCGTCTTCGGCCTGATGCTGATCGTCCTGATCCCCGTCTGGCTGATGGCCGCGTGGTTTCCGTGGAAATACCGCGCCGGCGGCAACGAAACCGGTTACCGGCCTGACTGGTCGCAGTCCCTGCTGATCGACGCGATCGTGTGGGCCGTACCGGCGATCCTCGTCATCGTGATCGCAACGATGGTGTGGATCTACACCCACCGCCTCGATCCTTACCGCCCGGCCACGGGAACCGGACCTCCGCTCGAGGTCCAGGCCGTCGCCCTCGACTGGAAATGGCTGTTCATTTACCCGGACCAGAAGGTCGCCACCGTCAACGAACTGGTCGTTCCCGCGGGCCGTCCGGTGCAACTGCACATCACCGCCGACACGGTGATGAACTCGCTGTTCGTGCCCGGCCTGACCGGCCAGATCTATGCGATGGCCGGCATGGAGACGCAGCTCAATTTCGATGCCGAAAAACCGCGCGACTATCGTGGCCGGAACACGCAATATTCGGGCGGGCAGTTCCCCGACCAGCACTTTGCCGTCCATGTCGAGACGCAGCCGCAATTCGTCCGCTGGGCGGCGGCTGCCGCGAAATCGGGCTCGGTGCTGAACCAATCGGCCTACGATGCGTTGAGTTCAAGAAAGTCGGCCAGCGGCGTGAAGGAATTCGCGCTCGCCGACGACAACCTGTTTGCCGGCATCATCGCCAAATACTGTAGCGACGGCGGCTGCCGGCAAGCCTCAGCCGCTTCGGCCCGGTGAACCGCCCATGACCTTTCTCGGAAGACTCGGTTTCGATGCGTTGCCGTTCTACAGCCCCGTCGCGCTGACCGGCGCGCTGGTCGAGGTCGGCGGCCTGGTCGCCGTAGTCCTTGTCGTCACCTGGCTCGGCAAATGGGGCTATCTGTGGCGCGAATGGCTGACGAGCCTCGACCACAAGCGGATCGGCGTCATGTATATCGTCCTCGCGCTCGTCATGCTGATGCGTGGCTTCGTCGACGCCTTCATGATGCGCACCCAGCAGGCGGTGGCCTTCGGCTCCGGCGGCTATCTTCCGCCCGAGCATTTCAACCAGATCTTTTCCGCCCACGGCACGATCATGATCTTCTTCATGGCGATGCCGTTCCTGACCGGCCTGTTCAATATCGTGGTGCCGCTGCAGATCGGCACGCGCGATGTCTCGTTTCCGTTCATGAACGCCGTCAGCCTCTGGCTGACCGCCGCGGGCGCCGCGCTCGTGATGACGTCGCTCGTCCTCGGAACCTTTTCGACCGCCGGCTGGACCGCCTACCCGCCCTTCTCGGAAGTCGCCTACAATCCGGGCACCGGCGTCGACTACTGGATATGGTCGGTCTTCATCGCCGGCTTCGGGTCGACCATGACCGGCATCAATTTCGTCGTCACGATCCTGAAACGCCGCGCGCCCGGCATGACGCTGATGCGCATGCCGCTCTTCGTCTGGACCACGCTGGTAACCAGCATCCTGATGGTCTTCGCCTTTCCGGCATTGACCGTGAGCACCGCCCTGCTGGCGCTCGACCGCTACCTCGGCATGCACTTCTTCACCAATGGCGGCGGCGGCAACATGATGAACTACCTGAACCTGTTCTGGATCTGGGGCCATCCGGAGGTCTATATCCTCATCCTGCCGGCCTTCGGCGTGTTCTCGGAAGTCGTCGCGACCTTCTCCGGCAAGCCGCTGTTCGGCTACAGGTCGCTGGTCTACGCGACGGCCGTCATCGGCATCCTGTCCTTCACCGTCTGGCTGCATCACTTCTTCACCATGGGCGCGAGCCCGAACGTCAACGCCGCCTTCGGGATCGCCACGATGGTCATCGCGGTGCCGACGGGCGTGAAGATCTTCGACTGGCTGCTGACCATGTATCGTGGCCGAATCCGCCTGACATCCCCGATGTACTGGACGCTCGGCTTCATCGTCACCTTCGTGATCGGCGGCGCGACCGGCGTTTTGCTGGCGATCCCGCCGGTCGATTTCCTGATGCACAATTCGGTCTTCCTGGTCGCCCATTTCCACAACATGCTCGTGCCCGGCGCGCTGTTCGGATATCTCGCCGGCTACATGTACTGGTTCCCGAAGGCCTTCGGTTTCCGGCTCGACGAGACATGGGGCAAGCGTGCCTTCTGGGCGTGGATCCTCGGCTTCTATCTCGCCTTCATGCCGCTTTACGTGCTCGGCTTCATGGGCATGCCGCGGCGCATGGAGCACTACGACGTCGCCGCCTGGCAGCCACTGCTGATCGTCGCGGAGGCCGGCGCGGTGCTCATCTTTGCCGGCATCGCCTTCCTGGTCATCCAGCTTGTCGTCTCGATCCGCAATCGCGAAACCTTGCGCGACAGTACCGGCGATCCGTGGGACGGCCGCACGCTCGAATGGGCGACCGCGTCACCCCCGCCGCACTGGAATTTCGACGACATCCCCGAGGTCCACGACCTCGATGAACTGGCCTGGCGCAAGCGCCACGCCTTCAGGCCCGAAATCCCGTCCGGCCGCTCGCCGATCGTGATGCCGGACGACACGCCGGCCGGTCTCCTGATCGGCGCGTTTTCCTTCCTTTTCGGCTTCGCCCTGGTCTGGTTCATCTGGTGGCTGGCGATCCTGTCGTTCGCGGGCATCTTCGCGACGCTGACTTACCGTTCGTTCCGCGACGGGACCGAACACCTCGTACAGCCCGCCGGAGTACCCGGAGAGAGCCGGTGAACATGCCGGACCTTGCGGATACGGCGCAGGCGCGGACAGCCGTGCAGACGGCGGAACTGCAGGCGGTCGAGGAGCGCCAGACCGGGTTCTGGCTCTACCTTTTGAGCGACGCCGTAATCTTCTCGCTGCTGTTCGCAAGCTACGGGGTGATGGCGGGGCGCACCGCCGGCGGCCCCTCCGCTGCCGGATTGTTCGACCTCACCCATGTCTTCGCCGAAACCATGCTGCTCCTGGCGAGCAGCTTCACATTCGGACTGGCGAGCCTTGCCGCCGAACGGCCGCAGGACGGCGCCGGCGATCGCCTGGCTCGTGATTACCTTCGTATTGGGGCTTGGCTTCGTCACGATGGAACTGACGGAATTCTCCGGCATGATCGCCGAAGGCGCCGGCCCGCAGCGCAGCGGTTTTCTTTCCGCCTTCTTCACGCTCGTCGGAACCCACGGCCTGCACGTGACGGCCGGCCTCGTCTGGATCGCCGTGATGACCGGCCAGATCGCCTTGAAGGGGCTTACCGGCCCGGTTCTGTCCCGGTTGCAGCGGCTGGGCCTGTTCTGGCATTTCCTCGATATCGTCTGGATCGGGGTCTTCACCTTCGTCTATCTCGCCGGGAGCCTTTGACATGAACCCCAGGACGACATCGCATGCCTCCGGCGCCGGACGCCTCGTAACCGGCCTCGCGCTGGCGCTTGTCCTGACGCTGGCCGCGTTCCTGTTCGTCTGGGTGAAGCCGGTGACTGGCGGCGCCGGACTGTCGGTCCTCGCCGGTCTCGCCGTGGTCCAGATGCTGGTGCATCTGCGCTACTTCCTGCACATGGGCTGGAGGAACGGAAAGCGCGACATCAATCTCGCCGTGATCCTCGCCGTCGTCGTGATCTGCATCATGGTCGGCGGCACGATCTGGATCATGCACAATCTGGATATGCGCATGATGACCGGGACGGGGTAAACCGGATCCCGTCCCGGTCAGTTGCCGGATTTTCCTGACGGCGCGGCCGCCCCGGTCTTGTTATTTCGTCGTGGCGGCCGGCGGCTTCGCCGTCGCCTGCGCCGCGTCGATCCGGGCCAGGATCGACCGGGCCTTGTCCTGCCCCTTGCGCTGCTGGTCCGCGCTCAGCGACGAGGCGAGCTTGTCGCGCATCGTCGTTCCGTAGCCGTTGCCCTTGATCGCGGCGACCGAATAATAGGCATAGGCCGTGACGGGATCGGCGGGCGCGCCGAGCCCTTCCCTGTTCATGTCTCCAAGGCTGCGCAACGCGGTTCCGTCACCGGTGTCGGCTGCCGCAAGGAGCCATTTGCGGGCCTTCGCGAAATCCTGAACGCCGGCAATTCCGTCAAGATAAAGCAAGCCGAGTTGCCGGGCCGCGCCGGAGTTGCCCGCATTCGCGGCGATCGACAACCACTTCACGGCCTGTTGCCTGTCGACCGCGACACCGTCGCCAAACTCGTACATCTGGCCGAGATAGAATGCCGCCGTATTGTCGCCCTTCCCGGCAAGATTCGTGAACAGCTTGAACGCCTGCGTGTCGTAGCCTTCCTGGAAGTCCTTGACGGCGATCGCCTCGATATGCGCCGGCGAGTGCTGCAGATTCAGGACCGACGCGTTGCCGGCGAAATATCCGACGGCGAGAGCGCCAAGACCCGCAAGGATCAGGAGTTGCTTGTTGATGTTCATATACATGGCGGCGTCCTCTTCGCATTTCAGTCGAAATGGCGCGTGGCATAGGATTTGTGTTCGGCGTCATCGAGCAGCGTCATGATGTGGCGCATCGTGCTGTTGAGCGTCAGAATGTCGTGCTTCAGTTCGCCCAGTTCGGCGCTTTGCGGATCGACGGCGGATTCGGCACCCACAAGGCTGCCGGTTTGCCGGAACCGTTCGGTCATGGCGTCAAGCCGGTCGGCGAACAGTTTCAACGCCTGATCCGGCCTGAGCTGGCTTTCGCCGACTGGCACCGGCCCGATTGCGTCGTGCCCGTTGTGCGCCTTGTGCGCCGGTGCCCGCGCCGCGACCTCGATCTGCCGGAAAACATCTTTCATGTTTCGCGCAGGACGGGACGACCCGGCAAGCACGACCTCCACGGCCGGACCATTGTCGCGCATGACGAAGGTAAACGGCAGGAGCTGGTCCGGCGCCGGCTCGTTTCCGTCGCCGTTCTTGTTCGCAGCGGAGTGGAAGACTCCGAGGATCCGGCGCGGCGCGATCTCGGTGCCGGTCTTCTCCTTGATCAGCGCCGCCGCGTCGATGTCCCAGACGACATCGAAACCGAATGTGCCGAGCGCGTCGGACACGATCTCGATGGCCTCGTCGAGCGAGGCGGCATTGTTCACGGTGGCCATGAAATGTCTTGTCATTACGCTTCTCCTGTCAATTCATGTACCAGCCGTGGCTGGCGACGATCGACTGCCCCGTCAGCGCATTGGTCGGGAAGCCCGCCAGGAAGACCGCGAGATCCGCAACGTCCTGCATGGTGGTGAATTCCTTGTCGACGGTGCCGCCGAGCATCACGTCGTCGATGACTTCCTGTTCGCTGATCCCGAGGTCGTGGGCCTGTTCCGGGATCTGCTTTTCGACAAGCGGCGTCTTCACGAATCCGGGACAGATGACGTTGGAGCGCACGCCGTGTCCGGCGCCCTCTTTCGCCATCACCCGCGCCAGGCCGAGAATGCCGTGCTTGGCCGCGACATAGGCGGATTTCAAAGCCGATGCCTCGTGGCTGTGCACCGAGCCCATGTAGATCAGCGAACCGGAGCCCTGCTTGTACATGTGCCTGACCGCGGCCTTCGTCGTCAGGAACGCCCCGTCGAGATGGATCGCGACCAGCTTGCGGAAAGCCTCGTAGGGAAATTCCTCGATCGGATGGACGATTTGGATACCGGCGTTCGAGACGAGCGTGTCGATCTGGCCGTATTTGGCGGCGACCTCGTCCATGGCCGTATTGACCTCTGCTTCGTCGGTCACGTCCATGTGCACGGCTTCCGCTTTCGGGCCGTTTCCTTTCGCGATCATCGCGACGGTCTCGTTGGCGCCATCCATGTTGATGTCGCACACCGCGACCGTGGCGCCCTCTTTCGCCAATGACAGGGCGATCTGCCTGCCGATGCCCGAGCCGGCGCCGGTCACGACGGCTATGTTGTCAATGAGGTTCATCTGGTTACTCCTTCTGGTCTTCCGGATTTGCAGCGGGCCGGTTCCGCTTTCCATTGCTCAGGCGACGCCCGAGCGGTTCATGTCGAATACCGCGATACCGTCGGCCGGCGAGGGCGGGGTCCGCCAGTCGACGGCACGCAGCGTGCGGACTGCGTCCGCACGTCCCGCCGTCCAATGCTCCCCCATCGAGCGGCGGGAAAACTCGAAATCCTTCGCCGGGCCGTCATAGGCGCGGCGGCGATAAATGAGATGAATGACGGAAATGGCGTGTTCCGATCCAAGCGCTGTCAGCGATGCGACTTCGGGATCTTCCCGCACGTTCTCGGGCAGCCTTTCCGCCAGTTCGGCGACCGCCTGGCGCAATGCCTGCTTTTCCCGGAACATGTCCGTGTTCATGCGGGTGCGGCTGGAATAGACGATGTCCTTGCGGCGCTCTTCCACGTCCCCGATCGTCTCCGGGAACGGCCCGGAGGCGCTGTAGAGATCGACCTGAAACACCAGCATGCTTCCGGCCGGCGCATCGCCGAGCACGTAGCTGAGCGGCGTATTGGAAACGAGCCCGCCATCCCAGTAATATTCCCCGTCGATCTCGATCGGCGGAAATCCCGGCGGCAGCGCGCCGCTCGCCATCACATGCTCGGGACCGATCCTCAGCCGCTCGTTGTCGAAATAGGTGAAATTGCCGGTCCGCACATTGACCGCGCCAAGGCTGAGGCGATTGTGCCCGCTGTTGATCAGCTCGAAATCGACATGCTCCTCGAGCGTCTCGCGCAGCGGCCCCGTATCATAGACGCTCAACGCGTCGGCGGCGCCGGGCAGTTGCAGGACCGCCGGATGCGCGCGCGGTTTGAAGAAACCGGAAATGCCCCCGGCCACGGCGCTCATGCTGTGCAGCGCGCCGAATGCGCGCCGCGAATAGGTATCGTCGAGCACGTAGAACGATTGCGGCAGGTCGGTGGTCACCCTGGTCCAGAAGGACCTCAGCTTGTCGACGCGCTCTTCCGGCTTGTTGCCGGCCATGATCGCCGCATTGATGGCGCCGATGGAGATGCCGGCAAACCAGCGCGGATGAACTTTCGCCGCCGCCATCGCCTCGTAGACACCCGCCTGGTAGGCGCCGAGCGCGCCGCCGCCCTGCAGGACGAATGCCGTTTCGCGGTAGAGGTGGTGTGGAGGAAATTGCTCGATCTGGTTCATACCCGTTTGCCTTTCGCTTTCTACGAATACAAACGCAGCAATCATGCCAAGCGTAATGCATTGATTTCATTGGATTTTATTTTCCGAACCGCATGATGTCCGGTGGATTTCAACCGCCCCGGATGGTGGATATGATGCATCCGGTTGCCGCCGCGCCTAATGGCCGGTCGCGTCGCGAATGTCCTGTTCGACGAGATCGGTTCCGATCCGCAGCCGCCCGTCGACATAGCTGAACCGCACATCCCCGATGGGCACCGCCAGATAGGTCTCGTCGACCCCGAGGAAGCCGCCGACGCCGACCTTCAGCGCGATCATCCGGTTGCTGTCGTCCAGCACGATGTCCGACACCGTGCCGAGATCCTTTTCGTCCTCGGTATAGACTTCGTGGCCGATGATGTTGCTGACAAGATTGGACGGCATGGTGTCGATGCTGCCGAACAGGACGGGGCTGTCGACCTTGGGATGCGCGCCCGGCGCCCCGGCCGCGTCCTGGGTGGTTGCCGAAAGGGCCGGCATGGCGGAAAGGGTGATGGCGGCGGCGGCGAGTGCCGGCACCAGCCGTTTGCTGTTCACGATCATCACGGTTTTCCTTTCTTGCGGGACGGTCCGGGGCGCCGGAAATCCGGCTCGCGCGGTCAGTCGTATTCGGCGCTCCGTTCGAGCAGCGGATCGGGATTGACATGCGAAAGCGGGATATCGTCGACTCCCCAGCGCACGACCGCTTCATGAACATGGGCGTCGGCTCCGCCGGCCGATTTGAGAATGTTCAGGGCGCGCTCCTCGAAATCCGGGGTTCGGGTCCGCACCCACAGGACGATGCCTCCGGCGTCCAGTTGCCGTTCGATGGCGGAACGGTGCCGGTCCGAAATGATCCGCGCGCCGAGCGCGCCAAGGCCGCCACCGGCAAGCCCGCCGGCAAGCGCCAGCGGTATGGTGGCTGCCAGGGCCCCGCCGGTGGCGGCAGCGGCAAGGAAACCACCCAGCGTCCCGATATAGACAGGAAGGCCGACCGCCGCCGCCTCGGCTTCCGCGAGCGCGTCGGGACTGACCAGGGCGGCGCGGGGGAGGCTGTCGATATCGGTAAGCGCCCTTGCGCCGGTAAAAAGCCTGCTCACCCCGCTGCCGATATACCGGCAATCCGCCAGAACGGAGAGTTCCGAACGGTCGAAACCGTGCTCCTGCAAATCGTCGACCGCCCCGAGAAACGCCTCCTCGCTGTCGAATACGGCGACGGCTTCACGCAGGACGTAGCCGTCTGCGGAATTCGATACATTGGTGACTGCGGTATGTGCCTTTGTTGTCATGGCTCTCTCCCGTGGTTGACTGCATGCCAACCGCGCAAGAACCATGCCGAACTGTAAGCGGCTGTTTTATCTTGATTTTCAATCCGAGGCCCACTGCTTCGGGTGGTTTTCAGCCAGCGGATGGTTCACTTGAACCGTAAGCAGGTCCTATCGGTTTGTCCGCCGCCGGCGCAACAGCCAGATGGCAATCATGGCGAGACCGCCGGCAATCAGCATGCTGAAGAGGACCACCTTGATCCGGTGCGCCCCTTCGATCGCGGCGATGAAACCGGCCGACAGGCGCGAACTCGCATAGAGCCAGAAGCCGGCCCACAGGGCGGCGCCGACCACGTTGGCCAGGAGGAACCGCCACCACGGAAGTCCGAGGCTGCCCGACATGACGCCGTTCAACTGCCGCAGCAGCACGAAGAAGCGGGCAAAGACGACGACGAAAACACCGTAACGGCGAAACGATGCCTCGATGGCCGCAAACCGCGCCTCCGTGAGGCCGGCGCGCCTGCCGAGGACAGACACGGCCTTGCCGCCATATCGCCGCCCGATCAGGAAACCGATATTGTCCCCGATCACCGACCCGGCCCACACCGAAAGGAAAATCACCGCGATATTCAGATGGTCCGTGGCCGCCGACGCGCCAAGCGCGATCATCAGCGCCTCGCCCGGCAGCGGCAGTCCCAGCGATTCCAGCGCGACGGCCAGCACGACCACCGGGTAGCCGTACTGCACGATTGCCGCGACCAAGCCGGTCATCCAGTACCGTGCCTGCCGCCGGCGCTCGCCAGCAGCGTCTTCGACAGGCCGTATTTCTGCATTCTGTAACGCAGCGTCTCGCGGGTCGTGCCGAGCGCCCGGGCCGTGGCCATGACATTGTAGTCGTGCCGTTCCAGCGCCGTCGCGATGATGAAGCGGTCCATCTCGTCCAGCGCCATCGATCCGTCGAGCGGCAGGCGGATCCAGTAGTCGCCGTCCCGGCCGCTATCGGCCCCCGCCGGTTTGGGAACCCCGCCGGCGGCCGGCAAGCCGAGCCAGTCGCCCGACAGCTCGCGTCCCTTCGACAGAAGAACCGATCTCTCGATCACGTTGCGCAATTCGCGCACATTGCCCGGCCAGGGATAGTCCCGAAGCGCGGACCACACCGCGTCGGGAACGCTGGTGACGGTCTTTCCTGCACGCTGATCGAATTCGCGTATCATCGCCTCGACCAGTTCCGGAATGTCCTCGGGACGGTCGCGCAGGTTCGGGAGGATGATTTCGAAGACCGAGATCCGGTGATAGAGATCGCTGCGGAACTTGCCCTTGTCCGCCGCTTCTTTCAGGTCGCGGTTCGACGCGGCGATCAGCTGGACGTCGACCTTGATCTGCTGCTCGCCGCCGACCCGGCGGAAACTCTGGTCCTCCAGCGCCTTCAGCAGTTTCGATTGCAGGTTGAAGTCCATTTCGCCGATCTCGTCGAGGAAAAGCGTCCCGCCGTCGGCCTGCTCGAACAGTCCGCGATGCCGGCCCTTGGCACCGGTGAACGATCCCGGCTCGTGACCGAACAATTCCGATTCCAGCAGTTCGCGCGGAAAGGCCGCGCAATTGACGTCGATGAACGGACACTCGCTGCGCATGCCCGCATAATGCAGGATCTTGGCGACCAGCCCCTTGCCGGTCCCGGTTTCGCCACCGAGCAGGATGCTGGAGGCGGGAAGCCCCGACAATTGTTCGAGCATGGTGCGCACCCGGGCAGCAGCCGGGCTCTTCCCCAGGAAGCTGCCGGGCGTGAAGCGCTGCGCTGCCGAGCGCGCGGCGTCACTCAGTTGCTGGCGCGCCTTGGCCCCGCGGGTCGCAGCCGCGATGATCAGGTCGAGCTTGTGATAGTCGATCGGCTTGGCCAGGAAATCGAGCGCGCCGAGCTTGAGCGCCCGCTGTATGTCGCTGTGCGTTCCGTAGCCCGACAGGAAGATCCATTCGCCGCCCGCGCCCGCGTCGCGCACCTCCTCCAGGAAATCCAGGCCGTTGCCGTCCGGCAGGCTCATGTCCGACAGCACCACGGACGGTTCGTGGCCGAGTTCGATGACCAGCCGCCGCGCATCGCCGATCGTCGAAGACAGCGTCACCTGCCAGCCTTCCCGCTCGAAACGGCGCTTCAGTTCGCTGCCGAGCAGCCTCTCGTCCTCGATGATCATCATGGTGCGCATCGTTCTAGTCCTCGCAGGGCAGGGTCACGGTGGTCACCGCCCCGCCATTGGGTCCGCGCGAGAGCTCGATTCCCCCGCCAACCGATTGCACGAGCCGCTGGATCACCGACATGCCAAGCCCGGTCCCGCTCGTCTTGCCGGTCTGGAAAGGCCGTACCCCCTGCTTCAGCAGATAGTCGGGATAACCCGGACCGCTGTCCGACACGACGAGCCGGCAGGTGTTTCCCGCCCGCTTCATCTCGACGCCGATGACGCCCGCTTCGCCGCCGAGCGCCTCGCCGGAATTCTTCAGGAGATTGATGAGGACCTGGCGGACCGTGTCGCGCGGCAGCATGCAGAACGCGTCCTCGACATCCGTTTCGACCGCCACCCCGGGCGGAAGCTGATACTGGAACAGCCGCGCGACATCGCCGACCAGCGCCGTCATATTGACCCGGACCGGGGTTTCGGGCTTGCCCGGCGCCTTTTCCAGCAGGGAATTGAGCAGCCGGGTCACGCGATCCATCTCGTCGGCGATCAGCGCCACGCGTTCGACGTGCTCGGGTTCCTCGATTTCCGTTTCGAGATTGCGCAGCGCGACCGTGATGCCCGAAATCGGATTGCGCAATTCATGCGCGACACGCGCCGAGAACTCGCCGAGAGCGGCAAGCCTGGCGCCGTTTTCCAGCTCCGATTGCTGCCGCAGCAGGGTCTCCGAGGCGGTGCGAACCTGGTTTTCCAGGTTCTCGGCCCGTTCGCTGGCGGCGTCATTCGCCTCGCGCAGCTTCGCCGTCATCTGATTGTAGCGCTCGAACACCCCGGCCAGCGGGTCGTCGGCCGCGACCTCCTCCATCGTCCGGAAGTCCAGATTGCCGACATTGTCGAGCAGGTTCGACAACATGCCGATCGAGCGGAACGACCGGTGCCGGATATAGGCGAGCAGCAGCATCGTGGAGAGCGGCACCAGCAGCATCGCGACTGCGGCGACGGCGAATTCGGTTTCGGCAGATCTGCGCGTCGACATGACGGCCTGGCGCTGCAGGTCGTTTTCCTCGCTCAGCGCGTGTCTGATCACCTGCAGCGCCGAAAACAGGCTGGCCTGCGAATCCCCGTCGCCGGACGACAGCAGGTCGCGCGCCCGGCGCAAACTGTCCGGCGTGTCGGGATGAAGATTGTCGCCGGCCTCCAACAATTGTTCGAGGCCGGCGCTCAGTCCGGCGATTTCGCCGGGTTCGGCCTGCGACTTGTCCTCGAGATGGCGGATCAGCAGTTCCTGGATTCCGAGGCTCGTCTTCTGCAGGCCCTGCAAATGCGCCAGGTGCCGCTCGAGCGGATCGAGACGATTGGCCGATGACCACGCCGTATAGGCCAGGAATCCGAGCGACACGAAAAGCGCCGCCGCGACAAGGATCGACGCCAGCCTGAACGGTTTCAGGAGCGTGCTGTGAATGCTGTCCGACTCCGGAATCCGGCTGGACATCGATTGAGCTCTGTTTTTCGGCATTCCGGTGTTCGATGTGATGCCGCTTGCCGCGGCCCCTCTGCGTTGCCTGTGTCTCTGTCTGTTGCCGACGCAAGCCCTGTGCCAAGCAAAGGGCCCGCAAAACGTGCGTTTCGGCGTCAATTCCATCCTTTGCGGCCCATATGTGGTGGATTTAAGCCGATGCATCCGGTGGATATCAACCAGCTCGCGGGGCCGCGCCCCGCCGCTGACTTTTATCGCAGATTTTTCAGACCCTTATCCGATGGCATGCCCTTTGCTCCCCTGAATGCGACCACGGAAGAAACCGTTCCGGACTCGGCGCAACCGGTCGGGACGGCAATCGGGAGGAGAGCGAACGGCCCGTAAACCGGCCGCCCGGACCGGGGTCAACATCGTTGACCATGGTTCTCGACCCAAGGAGACAAGACAATGTCAGAACTGATCGTCATCGGGTACGACACACCCGAAGAAGCAGAAAAGGCCCGCTCGACGCTTCTCGACCTGGCCCACGAATATCTCGTCGACGTCGGCGACGCCGTTGTCGCGACGGCCGACAGGAACGGCCACATCAAGCTCAACCAGATGGTCAATCTGTGGACCATCGGCGCCAGCGGCGGCGCTTTCTGGGGCATTCTGGTAGGGCTCCTGTTCCTGCATCCCCTGCTCGGAGTAGCAGCCGGCGCGGCATCGGGTGCGGTGATGGGCGCGCTGAGCGACTACGGCATCAACGACACCTTCATGAAAGAGGTCGCCGCGGCGCTGCAGCCGGGCCAGGCCGCCCTGTTCATCATGGCCCGCCAGACGAGTTCGGACCGCGTGCTCGAAAAGCTCGGCGCGAACGGCGGCAGGATCATGCGCACCAATCTCGACACCACCCAGGAACAGCGCGTCCGCGATGCATTCGAGCGCTCGCGCCACGAACTGGGCAAGAAGGCCGCCTGAGCGGCGCCGGAAGGGCAAGATCATGGACACGATCCTCATCGTCCCGCCGCTGCTGGCGTTGATTGCCGGCCTCATCATTCTCTTCGTGCCGCAAGTGCTGAACTATGTCGTCGCGATCTATCTGATCCTCATCGGATTGATCGGCATCTTCCCTCACCTCGGCGGCATGGTCGGCAACTGACCGGCACGAAAGGCGGTCCGGCCTGGGGCTGGCCGGGCCGCCACCCCTTCTCCATTGCGAACAAGGAGCTTTTTCCATGAACGCTTCCTTCATCAAGGCACGGCCATCGCCTTGCCCGTCCTCTTCGCCGCGCTGCCCGCCCGGGCGCTGGAATGCCCGGTTCCCCACGTGCTGCCGCACGCCGGCATCATCACCGAGACGCAACCGCAAATCCGCGAATATGGCGCCACGCTGGCCGGCGAACGACACCGGCAATGCGGTCGGCGTCATCGCGCAGGACCTGCGAAAAAAGTATCCCGGCGTCACCGACGCGGAGATCACCAATTTCCTCGTCACCGCCTACTGCTCCGAACTCAAGGCCGAGGGCTATGACGGCGGCCGGGCCCGGACCCGGATCAAGAACTTCGCAGATCGCGCCGACCGGCTGGTCGCCGAAGTGAACTGAGGCGGCACGCGCGATCACGCGACAACAAGGCAAACGGAACAATCACCATGGACACCCAGACTGCGTTCAGGCAGCCGGAGATGGCGCATGACGCGGGCGGCGAACCCGCCCGCTCTCCGGCGGAAACGGCCGGTCCGGCCCGCAGGAAACATGGAACTGCCGTCAAGTTCGCCGGCGCGGTCCTTTTGGCGGCGGCCGCGATCGCGGCCTATCTGGCATGGTCGCATTATGCGGCCCTCTATCCGTCGACGAACGACGCCTATGTCGGCGCCCACGTGGTTCACGTCGCCCCCGAGGTGACGGGAACGGTCGAGACGGTCGGCGCCGGATCCTTCTCGCCGGTGAAGAAGGGGGACCTTCTGGTCCGCATCGATCCCGCGTCCTTCAGCAACGCCGTCGATGCCGCGCAGGCGAACCTGGCGCAGGCACGGCAGAAGGTGCAAATGCTGCAAAGCGCGGTCAACGAAGCGAAGGCGCAACTGGCGGCGAAAAAGGCCGTGCTCGCCGATGCGCAAAGCGCCTGGGACAGGATCGGCCCGCTCGTCGCCGACGGAACCGTTCCGAAAGCCGAGGGCGACACCCGGAAGGCCGCGCTGCGCGAGGCAAAGGCAGGCGCGAACGCTGCGGCCAGCGCACTCGAAACCGCCAGGGCCCAGCTCGGCGTGTCCGGCGAGAAAAATCCCCTCGTCCTCGCCGCGAAGGCGCAGCTCGAGGCGGCCAAATTGAACCTGGCCCACACGAAAATCACCGCGCCGGCAGACGGTTTCACCGGCAAGATTTCGGCGCGCCCCGGCACGCTGGCCGCGTCGGGCGTGGAAATGCTCCAGCTGATCGAAACCGGCGACTGGTGGGTCGATGCCAATTTCAAGGAAAGCAATCTCTCGAGAATCAAGCCCGGCCAGAAGGCAAGCGTTTCGGTCGACATGGTTCCCGGCATCACCTTTTCCGGAACCGTCGTCTCGGTCAGCCCGGCAAGCGGTGCGAGCTTTTCGCTGTTTCCGCCCGAAAACGCCACCGGCAACTGGGTCAAGGTCACGCAGCGTTTCCCCGTTCGCATCAGGCTCGATCCCTCGCCTGACCTCGCCGCCCTCAGGGTCGGCGGTTCGGCCACGGCGACGGTCGACACGGCCGGCGGATGATCATGGGAACCCGCGGCCGTTCCCGACGCCCGCCCCGATGCGGGCAATCCGCTGCTCGTATCGATCGCCGTCATGCTGGCCACGATCATGGTCATCCTCGACATGACGGTGGTCAATGTGAACCTGGACGAGATGATGGGCGCGCTCGGCGCCACGGCCGACCAGATCACCTGGGTGCTGACCTCCTATATCGTCGCCGAGGCCGTGATCATTCCGCTCGGCGGCGTGCTCGCGCAGCGTCTCGGCCGCAAACGCCTGATGCTCGCAAGCGTCACCGGGTTCGTCGCCTCGTCGGCGCTTTGCGGACAGGCCACCACCCTTTCGGCGATGGTGCTGTTCCGCCTCGCGCAGGGCGTCTTCGGCGCCAGCATCGTGCCGGTGTCGCAATCCGTCATGGTGGACACGTTCCCGCCCGACAAGCGCGGCCGCGCCATGGCGATCTGGGGCATCGGCATCATGCTCGGCCCGATCCTCGGTCCGACGCTGGGCGGATATATTTCCCAGCATCTGTCCTGGCGCTGGGTGTTCTACATCAATGTGCCGACAGGACTGTTGAATATCGTCCTGCTCGGCGCCTTCCTGCGCGAGACGGCACGCAACAAGGTTCCCGCCGACTGGTTCGGCGCATTGCTGCTGGCCGTCGGAGTCGGCGCGCTTCAGGCCATGCTCGACCAGGGCAACCAGCGCGACTGGTTCAATTCCGGCCTGATAACCGCCCTGCTCGCGGTCTCGGTCGCCGGGCTCGCGGCGTTCATGCTGCGCAGTCTCGGCCGCGACGACGCGATCCTCAGGATCAATCTGTTGCGCGACCGCAATCTCGCCACCGCCTCGCTGATGATGATGGCCTTCGGGCTCGGCATGTTCGGCACCATCGCCCTGCAGCCGATCATGATGAGCCAGCTCTTCGGCTACCCGCCCGAGACGATCGGGCTCGTCATGGCGCCGCGTGGCCTCGCCGCGGCCGTCGGCATGTTCACCGTTGCCGGCCTGATCAACAGGACAGATCCACGCTATCTCGTCACCGCCGGGCTGACCCTGTCGGCGGCCGGATCCTTCATGATGGGCGTCCTCAATCTCCAGGCCGACGCCTTCTGGATCGTCCTGCCCTCCATGGTGCAGGGTGTCGGGATGGGGATGATCTTCGTGCCGCTGTCGACGCTCGCCTTCGCCACCCTGCACGGATCGCAGACAGATTTCGGGTCCGGTATCTTCAATCTCAGCCGCACCATCGGCTCGAGCATCGGTATATCGATCGCGAGCACCGTACTGACGCGCAAGATCGCCGAAGCCAAAGGCGCCCTCGCCACGAATCTCGTGCCCTCGAACCCGGACATGCTGGCCTGGCTCGCGCATCTGCATCTGAAACTGGGGTCGCCCGAGGCGATCGCGATCCTCTACCAGCAACTGACCGAGCAGTCGGCGATGATCGGCTTCGTCAATACATTCGTCTTCATCTCCGGCAGCTTCGTCCTGCTCGCCCCGCTCGTCCTGCTGCTTCGCGGCGCGGGCAAACCGGACGAACGCAACAGAATCTCGGCCACTCACGAAACGGGGTAGTCATCACCTGCCGGCGAACGGGTCATGGCGAGGAACGCCAGCACCGCCAGGTTGGCCGCCCCGAAAGCCGCCGATATCATGAACGCGAGCGTATAGGCGCCGGTCAGATCGAACAGCGCGCCGCCCAGATAGCCGCCGACGCCCATTCCGGCCCATGCGATGAACATCACCATGCCGATCGCACCCCCGAACTGCGCCGGCGGCGCTTCTTCGCGCACGCACAGGATCAGGCAGGTCATGTTGCCGGCAAAGCCGAAGCCGAACACGGCCGACAAGGCGAGAATGGGCAGCGCCGATTCCAGCGACGGAAACACCAGAATGCACAGCGTCTGCATCATCGATGCACAGGCATAGCTGAAGAGATTGCCGAACCGGTCGGCGATCAGCCCGAAACACACCCGGCCGATCGCGCCGAAAACCATCGCCACCAGCAGGCTTGTCGCCCCGAGCGATGAGGAGCCGCAGACCGCGCTCACGAAACCGGCGAGATGGATCAGCGGCACGCCCATGCAGGCGCAGCACAGGAATGCCGCCAGCGCCAGCGCGATCAGGCGCGGCGCCGCGAAAAAGCGGAACCGCTCGCCCGGCGCCACACGCGTGGGCGCGGCAGCGACCGGGTCGCGCCGCCGCACCAGCGCAGTCACAAGAGATTGCAGCACAAGAACGGCGGCGCCGATCGCGAGAAACGCTGCACGCCAGCCGAATTCGGCGATGAGGTTTTCGGCGGCATAGGGCATGATGCCCTGCCCAAGCGCGCCGCCGGCGGTGACGATCCCCATTACCAGGCCACGCCGGTTTTCGAACCATTCGCCCGCCGCCGAGACCAATGGTGCGTACAGGCAGCCGAAACCGGCCACGCCAAGCATCAGGTTGGCAGCCTGGAAATGCCACAGCGCGCTTGCCTGCGACATGATGAAAAGCGGCAGAACAAGGAAGATGCCGCCGAAGGACAGCAGGTAACGGATGTCGATCCGGTCCGAGACGCGTCCCCAGATCATGCCGCCCACCGCCATGCCGACCGCGGCCAGCGTGTAGCAGGTGCTTAGCTCCGACTTCGACCAACCGAACTCGTTCCCGAGCGGCGCGATGAAGACCGACGTCAGCGCAAGCGCGCCGAACCCGGTCGCCATGCCGAGAGTCGCGCCAAGCGCCGCCTTGAGGCCCTTTCGGCCGGAAAGATCGAATGCGCCCAGTTGCAGGGGCTGGGTAGCCGTCGTTTCCATCGTCATCGAATTCGCTCCGCGAATGGCGGCGGGGCAAAGCCCGCGGCTGTTTCCTTGATGACGGGAAACTGCCCGGCGCGCGTTTCCGCACGATGTCCGGATCGCACCGATCGCGTTTCGATCGCTTCAGGTCCCGGCCGATTGCCTGTTACAATTGCAACATTTGCAACCCGAATGCGCCTACAGCGGGCAGCCTCCTCCCGGTAGATTCCGGCCATCCCGAAATCGCAATCACTGGAGAGCCGCCATGGCCGGACCCTACAGCACCATTCTCGACACGATCGGCCACACGCCGGTCGTTCGCATCAACAAGCTCGCGCCTGCCGGCATCAATCTCTATGCCAAGCTCGAGGCCTTCAACCCGCTCGGGTCCGTCAAGGACCGGCTGGCGCTCGGCGTCATCGAGGCGGCCGAGAAATCCGGCGCCCTCAAGCCGGGCCAGACCGTCGTCGAGGCGACGAGCGGCAACACCGGCATCGGCCTCGCCATGGTCTGCGCCCAGAAGGGTTATCCGCTTGTCATCGTCATGGCCGAGAGCTTCAGCGTCGAGCGCCGCAAGCTGATGCGCTTCCTCGGCGCACGCGTCGTGCTGACCCCGGCCGCGCGAAAGGCACCGGCATGGTCGCCAAGGCAAGGGAACTCGCCGACAGGCATGGCTGGTTCTTCTGCCGCCAGTTCGAGAACGAGGCCAATCCGGATCATCATTCCCGCACCACCGCGCAGGAAATCCTCGCCGATTTCGATGGCGCCCGGCTCGACTACTGGGTGTCCGGTTTCGGCACCGGCGGCACGCTGCGCGGCGTCTCGCGCGTCCTGAAGCAGCACCGCCCCGAAACGAAGATCATCGCCTGCGAACCCGACAACGCGCCGATGATCGGCAGCGGCATCGGCCAGTCCTACGCCGCCGACGGCTCTGCGTCGGCCAGCCATCCGATGTTCCGTCCGCACCTGATGCAGGGCTGGGCGCCGGACTTCATTCCGAAGCTGACCGACGACGCGCTGTCGGCGGGTCATGTCGACCGGGTCGTGCCGATCGACGGCAAGGAAGCGTTGCACCTGTCGCGCGAACTCGCGCTGCAGGAAGGCATCTTCTGCGGCATTTCCGGCGGCGCGACGCTCGCCGGCGCGCTGCAGGTTGCCGAACAGGCCGAGCCGGGCTCGACCATCCTGTGCATGATCCCGGATACCGGGGAGCGCTATCTCTCGACGCCGCTGTTCGAGCATGTGGCGGAGACCATGAGCGGCGAGGAAGAAGACATCGCCGCATCGACGCCGGGCTACCGGATCGGCGCGCCCGCTCCGGCTCCCGCGGCGGCGAAGCCCGCGCCGGTTGATATCCCGGAACCGAACCCCGAAGCCGTTGAGCGGCTCGAAGCACTCATTCACGATGACGAGGAACCGGTGGTGATGTTCGCGCTCGAATGGTGCGAGTTCTGCTGGGCGCTCCGCAAATTCTTCGCCAGCCGCAACATTCCCTTCAAGTCGGTCGATCTCGATTCCGTCGCCTGGCAAAAGGACAATCTCGGCGGCGAACTGCGCGTCGCGCTTCACGCCAGGACCGGCCTGCCGACGATCCCGCAGGTCTTCATCGGCGGCAAGCATGTCGGCGGCGCCACGGAGACGTTCGACTATTTCCGCGAAGGACGCCTGCAGCCGATGCTGGCTGAAAGCAACGTCGCGTTCCGGAACGACGATTCGGGCGATCCCTACGATTTCCTGCCCAAATGGGTGCACCCGCGCTGAGGCGCAGGTTTCCACAACATCGAACGGCAAAAAAGCTCCGGCCGCGGCCGGGGCTTTTTCATGTCCGCTTTCCGCGCCGAAATGCATCTCGAAACAATCGAAACGTGACACCGCTCGATCCCGGTATCGGACTGAAACACGCAGCTTCTAGAACTGTTTCCAGTCGAAGGGAGACAGCGGATTTCGACAATGCATCCCCTTCCCGCCGACACCTCCAGAAAACCGTAAGCAATCGATAACCCTTGAAAGGAAATGAACATGAACGCTCCCGTCAAACCCGAAAAAGTCGCAATCAACGGCATCGACGTCCCGACGCTTCTCGCCACCATCGGCGCGGTCAACGAACATCGCGACCTCGCCAAGTTTACCTTCCGCGCCAATGGCGAATGGCTGAAGGGTACGCACAGCCGCATCAATATCAACGGCTATTTCGGCGCCGGCGGCGAACAGGGCCGCGAAGCCGACCTCGTGATGGAAGGCGATCACCCGGCCGTCCTGTGCGGCGGCGACAATGCGCCGACTCCGGTCGAATTCCTGCTCGCCGCGCTTTCGGCCTGCATTACCGCCGGCATCGGCAACATCGCCTCGGCCCGCCAGATCAAGCTGGAATCGGTCGAGACGACCGTCGAGGGCGACATCGACCTTCTCGGCATCCTCGGCCTCAGCGACGAGGTCCGCAACGGCTACAACGGCATCCGCGCGACCTTCAAGATCAAGGGTGATGCCTCGGCCGACGCCCTGCGCCAGGTCGTCCAGCAATCCGTTGCCCGCTCCGCGGTCTACGACGTGCTGACCAACGGCGTGCCGGTTGCGATCAACGTCGAAGCCGCCTGATCCCAAACCGGGCGGACAGACCTCCTGCCCGCCCGGCCTCGGTCCGGCAATCCGGAGAACGCCATGCCTCGAACGTCGACCCGCCGCCCGGCAGCCGGAAGCCATGCACGCACCGAATTCGAACGCCTGCACTTCGCCTTTCTGACCGGCGCCGCAAGGGCGTCCGTCTTCCGCAAGAAGCCCTGCCGCTGAATAGTCGGCCGCCCGGCCAAAAACCGAAACCGCCTTCAAAGAGCCTGCATGGACTGACATCCGGCCGGCTTTTTCAATTCGGTCCCCCAATCCGCTTGCGAAACAAATGAAACCCGATCCGCGAGCCGGGAAGTCATGCTGAAACAGGCACTTGCTACTCCTTCAGACATCAGGCGGACGCTTCGCGCGCCCGCAAGTTTCACCCCGGTGCAAATGGAGAAGCCTCGTGGCTCAGCGTATCGATGTCCTCATAATCGGAGCCGGCCAGGCAGGCCTGGCGATGAGCCGCTGTCTTTCGGAAACCGGCATCGATCACGTCCTGATCGAGCGCGGCGATGTCGGCGAGCGCTGGCGCTCGGAACGCTGGAATTCGCTGCGTCTTCTGACGCCGAACTGGATGACCCGCCTTCCGGGTTATTCCTATGCCGGAAACGACCCGGACGGATTCATGCGCCGTGCGGAAGTCGTCCGCTTCCTCGAAACCTACCGGTCATCCTTCGATGCGCCGGTCGTCGCGCGCACGCAGCGTGCTCGACGTCTCCCGCGACGGCGACGGATATCGCGTGACGACAGACCGTGGCGTCTGGACCGCGCGCGGCGTCGTCGTGGCGACGGGCGCCTGCGACCAGCCATGCGTTCCCGCCCTGGCATCGGATCTCCCGCATGACATCGAACAGGTCGTCCCCGAACGCTATCGCTGCCCGGACGATCTTCCGGCCGGCGGCGTTCTGGTGGTCGGCGCGTCCGCCACCGGAATCCAGCTCGCCGACGAAATCCACCGGTCTGGACGCCCGGTCACGATCGCCGCCGGCCGGCATGTCCGCGTGCCGCGCAGCTATCGCGGCCGGGACATCATGGCCTGGCTCGATGCCTGCGGATTCTTGGACGAACGGCGCTCGCCCGACGCCGACAGCCGGCAGCTCAACCGGCAGCCGTCGCTGCAACTCGTCGGCCATCCGGACCGGCGGTGCCTTGACCTGCCGCGACTGGCGGAAGCAGGCGTACGCGTCGTCGGCCACGCGGTCGGCGCCGTCGGCAACAGGGTCGCGATCGCCCCCGACCTCACCCAGGAATGCACGGCGGCCGAAGACCGGCGGCGAAAGCTGCTCACGCGCATCGACGCTTTCATCGATGAAACCGGCCTCGACGCACCGGACGATCCGCTCGTTTGGGCACAACCGGACAAAATCGTCAGCAACATCACCCGGCTCGATCTCCGCGTCGCCGGCATCCGCACCGTCGTCTGGGCGACCGGCTACCGGCGCACCTATCCGTGGCTGCGCATACCCGTTCTCGATGTAGCGGGCGAGATCCGTAACACCGGCGGCGTGAGCCCCTCGCCGGGCCTTTTCGTGCTCGGCCTTCCGTTCATGCGCCGCCGTTCGTCCACCTTCATCGACGGCGTCGGCCGCGATGCCGAGGAACTCTCATCGGAAGTCGCGCGCCACCTGAGACACATCCCCGAAAAAGCTGCCTGAAAGGATCCTCTCATGCCACAGACCAGGCCATTCGCTCCCCATTACACCGCCATCGTCGTCGGCGCGCGTTGCGCCGGTGCGGCAACGGCCATGCTGCTCGCCCGCCAGGGCGCTCGCGTCCTGATGATCGACAGCGATCGCCGGGGCACGGACACCATGTCCACCCACGCGCTGATGCGCGGCGCGGTGATGCAGTTGTCGTCATGGGGCCTGCTCGACAAGGTGATCGATGCCGGCACGCCCGCGATCCGTAAGACCAGCTTCATTTACGGCGACGATGTCGTCGATCTGGACATCGGGCCCTCGCACGGCGTCGACGCACTCTATGCGCCGCGCCGTTACGTACTTGATTCGATCCTGGTCGACGCGGCCGAGCAAGCCGGCGTCGATGTCCGTTTCGAAACGTCCGCCCGCGGATTGCTGAAAGGCCCTGACGGCCGGGTTCGCGGCATACGCGTCGATGTGGAACATGGCGCGACTGTCGCCGTCACCGCCGATATCGTCATCGGCGCGGATGGCAGGCGATCCCCTGTTGCCCGTTTCGCCGGCGCGGAAACGCTGCGGCAGGCCGGTCACGCGGCAGCCGTCGTCTACGGACATTTCGACGGCATTCCAGACCGGGGCAACCGCTGGCATTTCATGCCCGGCCTTTATGCAGGCGTCATTCCGACAAACGCCGGACAATCCTGTGTCTTCGTCGGGATGCCGCGTGACCTTTTTCTGAACAATGTTCGCGGCCGTCTGGAAGACGGCCTGCGTGCGATAGCCGGCCTCTTCCCGGGGCTGCGCAACACCATGGCTTCGGCGCGCCTGCCGGGACGGCCCGTCGGCTTCGTCGGCCAGAAAGGCCACATGCGCCATGCGGCGGGTCCCGGCTGGGCTCTGGTCGGCGACGCGAGCTATTTCAAGGACCCGGTGACCGCGCACGGCATCACCGACGCCCTCCGGGACGCCGAAATCCTCGCCCGCGCCGTGGCCGGCGGCCCGAACGCCCTCGCCCGTTACCAGGAGACGCGCGACGCGCTGTCGCGTGAACTGTTCGATGTGACCGACAGGATCGCCTCGCTCGACTGGACCCTGGAGGAACTGACGCGCATGCACAAGCGGCTCAACCGCATCATGAAGGACGAACAGGACTGGATGGAGTCCGCTTTCGCGCCGGGACTGCGCGCCGCCTGAATTCTGCGGCGCCAAAGCCGCGGTCCCCGCAAGATCCCGAAGCGCCGGAGCAAATACTCCGGCGCTTTTCGTTATTCGGACACCGGGCAAAAAAAAGCCCGCCGGAAACGGCGGGCAGTCTGGAGGTAAGGGAGGAGTTCGGGATCTGCTCAGAACAGACGTGTCCTGGTCTGGCGGAACAGTTTTTCAACGTCGGCGCGGGCAACACCGATGTCGCTGAACATCTGATCGCCGTGCTGCAGCAGAATCTCATATTCGCGGCGGTGGCGATTGCGCTCTTCGGCGCGGCGGATGGCATTCTTGATATTGGTCCACATGGTTGTCTCCAAAGGTTCGTGTTCCGATGGCAAGACAATCTCAATTCTCCGTTTCAGGTCGATTTCGCCGTCGCTCCCGCCACGTTTCATTTGTTTCGCGATCCGCGGATTGCGGGTTGAAACATTTGAAACATTCGGCCCCCGAACCGGACATGCGCCTGAAACGCGGCCGCCTTAGCAAATGGCAATCGAACAATGCATTCCCGCGAAAGGGAGGAAAGACCGATGCCATTCATCCAGCACCAGGACAGTTTCATCCATTACCGCGACAACGGCACCGGCGTGCCGGTCGTCGCGCTGCATGGTTCCGCCTCGACCGGCTACCAGTGGGAAAGCCTGACCGGCTATATTGCCGGGCGCTTCCGCGTCATCCGTCCCGACCTGCCGGGATATGGCAAGTCGAGCCCGGTTGGCGGTAACGATATGAGCCTCGCCGGAAATCGTGACCCGGCTGTCCGCCCTGTTCCGCGAGATCGGCGAACCGTTTCATCTCGTCGGTCATTCCTTCGGCGGCGCGGTCGCGCTCAAGGTCGCGCATATGATGCCGCACATGGTCAGGAGCCTCGTCGTCATCGAGCCGGCCGCTTTCCACCTGCTGGCTTCCGAACCCGGCAAGCGCGGCCATCTGGACGACCTGATGTCGGTCGCCCGGACGATGCGCGCCGCCTGCGCCGAAGGCGATGCCGGCACCGCGATGTCCCGCTTCATCGACTTCTGGAACGGAGACGGCGCTTGGGCGCGCACCAGCCTCGGCCTGCGCGAAAAGCTGGCGCAGACGACTGGCCAGGTGATGGACGATTTCGTGGCAATATCGGCGGAAACCGCGACATTCGCGGATTACGCCGCGATCGGGTGCCCTGTGCTGACGGTTACCGGCCGCCAGTCGCCGATGGTGACGCAACGGCTGACCGAGCACCTCGCCGCGAGCCTGCCGGCCGCCAAACTGGCCGAAATCGTCGACGCCGGTCACATGGCGCCGCTCACCGATCCGCATGTGATCGACCCGATGATCGCGCGGCACATTCTGGATGCGGAGCAGTCCGAAAGGATCGCCGGCGCGTCCTGGCCGGTGGCTGCATGATGATGATCTGCGTTCCCGTTCCGACCTCGCAGGCTCCTCCCGTCACGCCCGCGGAAACGGTAAGGCTCCGTTTCCGCTTGCCTCTACGGCAAGGCATGGGCACAATTTTCGGGAACTTGGGGAGGAACGGGTATGCGCCGGCGAAAAGCGCCGCCCGACATTGGCAGGATATCCAGACCATGGAACAGACGCTTTTCCAGAAATATGGCGGCTTCTCGAAAATCAGCCGCATCGTCCTCGATCTCTATGATCGATTATTGGAGGACGACGAAGTCGGTCCGTTTTTCGACGAAGTCGACATGGCCCGCATCGTCGACCACCAGACCAAGTTCCTCTCGTCGCTGCTCGGCGGACCGGCGTCCTATACCGATGACCAGATCTCCAAGATGCACCGCCATCTGACGATCAATGCACGCCATTTCGACACGCTGGCCGAAATTCTAGCCGAAACGCTGGCCGACCACGGCGTCGAGCCGGGAGACGTCCAAGCCGTCGTGCAGGCCTTCGAGGCGAGGCGCAAACTGGTGGTGGAATGAGCGATGTCGATTGAAGCCATCAACGAACAGCTGCTGCGCGCCATCGGCGTCGGCGTCGCCCTGCTCGATCTCGAGGAGCTGAGGTTCCGCTTCCACAACGATACCTTTTCCGAGTGGTTCGGCGAACCGGATCCGGACGCCCGCCTTACCGACCTCTTCACCGCCCTGGATGTCGAGGCCTTGCGCGAGGCGCTCACCGATGGCGGCCGTTACGCGACCGAGACGACCTTCAAGGTGCAAGCCGCCGCACCATGACCGTGGCGATGGATTTCAACCGCGCCCTAGACGGCGGCGAACGCATCGCGGTCCTGGTCTGCCAGAATATCACCCGCATCAAGGAACTGGAATCGATGATCGACTCCTATTCGATGATGGTCGAGCGCAACACGCGCGAGATCAAGCGCGAGAAGGAGCAGGTCGAGAAACTGCTGCTCAACATGATGCCGCGCTCGGTCTACGAGGAATACAAGACCTTCGGCGTCGTCACACCGCGCCTCTATGACCCCGTCTCGGTCCTCACGCTCGACTTTTGCGGTTTCGCCGAACTGGTCTCGACACTCGATCCCGGTGTCATCGTCAGCGAGTTGAACGATATCTATTCGGCCTTCGACCGCATCGGCGAACAATTCGGCTGCGAACGCATCAAGACGATCGGCGACGCCTACATCACCGTGTCGGGCATGCCGGATGCGGCGCCCGATCATGCCATGTCCGTTGCCAACGCCGCCGTTCGCTTCCTGCGTTACCTCAACCAGCGCAACGACAGCCATCCGGTCCAGTGGCAATGCCGCATCGGCATCTCCTCCGGGGCGGTGATCGGCTCGGTGGTCGGCGTGCAGAAATACATCTACGACGTCTTCGGTCCCGCCGTGACGCGCGCGTTGCGCATCCGCGCCCATGCCGAGCCG
>CAVQHF010000020.1:0-35968 GCA_963712205.1 uncultured Alphaproteobacteria bacterium
GCGTCATGCCGCGTCACCGCCGGTTCCGTCGTCCCGCCCGTCCCCGCGCAATCGGCTGCCGGCGTCGCGCAAGCGGCGCAGCGCGAACACGATCACCTCGCGCAGGCTCAGGAACACGGGAATGTTGCGACGATGGGCTTCCGGTTCGAGCGAGAGACCTGCGGCGACGACCGTTCCCGTTTCGTCGACATCGCGAACGATCAGTTCGACCGGGCCGATGACGACGCGATCGGCATATTCGGCGCGGCCTCCGAGGCGCGCCCGCATCACGGCATCGATGGACATGTCTGCTTCGGCGTCTTCCATGGCGATGCCGTAGGTCGCGGCGAGTTCCGATGCGGGGCGCGACGGGTCGATGGAAAAGACGCCGAAGAACTCGGCATCGTCGCTCGATACCGGCGTGGGCATCGCGAACAGGCGATCCAGAAGGCGCGGATGGCGCGAGGGGACGAAGAGATAGACATAATCGTTCGGACGCAGCCGTCCGGCATACTGGTAGCGCATCGATTTGCCGTCGCGGATGACCAGCGAGGGCCGCGCCCAGCGCGGTATGCGTTCGCCGGTGACGATGGGGCTGTTGTCCGCCACGCGATAGACCAGAAGTTCGTGCGAGGCGGTGCCAGGCAGTTCCAGCTCGACCTTTTCGACGGACCCCATTCTCGGCGGCACGACAAGTCCGAGCCTCCTTGCCAGGGGATTGATCGTCCAGCCCTGGACCAGAAGCGAGATCATGACGATGATGAAGGCCGTGTTGAAGAACAGCATGCCGTTGCCGATCTGGCCGAGGAACGGCACGATGGCGAGCAGGATCGACACCGCGCCGCGCAGGCCGACCCAGGACACGAAGGCCGTTTCCTCGTGCTGGAAGCGGAACGGCGCGAGACATGTCCAGACCGCAAGCGGGCGGGCGACGAAGATCAGGAAAAGGGCGAGACCGACGGCGGGCAGCGCTATCGTGCCGAATTGCGACGGCGTGGCGAGCAGACCCAGCACAAGGAACATCAGGATCTGCGCCAGCCAGGACATGCCATCCTGGAAACGCCGGATCGACGGAGCGGCGCGCATCTCGCGATTGCCGGCATAAAGCCCGGCGACATAGGCGGCAAGGAATCCGGACCCGCCGATGGCGCCCGTCAGCGAAAAGACGAGCATGGCGAGCGCGATGACGAAGATCGGCGTCAAACCGCGCTCCAGATTGAGCCGGTTGACGAGGCTCGACGATGGCGGCGCCGCCGAGATAGCCCGCACCAAGGCCGATCACGAGTTGCATCATGAAGTGGATCAGAATCCGCAGGCCGAACTCCTCCAGGGCGGCGCCGGAGGCGATGATCTCGACAAGCGTGATCGTCAGGAAGACCGCCATCGGATCGTTGGAGCCGGATTCGACCTCCAGCGTGGAACGGACCTTGTCGCGGATCGAAATCCCGCCGACACGCAGCAGGAAGAAGACGGCGGCGGCGTCGGTGGATCCGACGATCGCGCCGAGCAGCATGGCTTCGAGCCAGGGCAGGCGGAGGACAAGATGGGCGGCGGAACCGAAAATCAGCGTCGTGAGCACCACGCCCAGTGTCGCGAGCGTGAGGGCGGGCGCGGCCGCGTTGCGGAAGGACTGCAGCGACGTGCCGAAGCCGGAATCGAACAGGATGACGGCGAGCGCGATGGACCCGATGAAATAGGCGACAGGCGCGTTGTCGAAGTCGATCCCCAGACCGTCGACGCCGGCAATCAGGCCGATGCCGAGGAAGAGAAGCAGAAGGGGCGTGCCGAAACGGTAGGCGAGCAGGCTGGAGAAGGCCGCGACAATGACCAGGAGCGTGCCGACCAGGATGGCGAGATACATGGATTCGATCATTGCCGTTTCACCTGTGCATGGCACGGCCGGACGAGACCGGACCGCCGACCGAATGCTTCAGGAAAGGGGCGAACGCGCAAAATCCGATGGCGGTATCCTCGTCATTCCGATCAAAAAGAGGGTGTCACCCAACGATATATGGCGAAGAGCCCCGAGACAATTCGGGAGCCCTTGAAAAGGTTCCTTCATTTCGATCCGGAGCCGGACTGTCCGTCAGTCCTTGCGTTTCGATACCGGCTCGGTGGTGCAGCCGCGCCAGATGCAGCGGAGGGCGAGCGCGACGAGGACGATCAGAAGCCCGACGGTTGAAAGGCGGGATCCCAGCCCGACCGCGGCGATTGATGCGGCCGGGTGCTTTTCCGCAGCGTAACGTATTTGAAAGCAGGGTGCTTTATCGGCAAATGGCGGGAAGAAAAAAGCCGCCCGTTGGGGCGGCTTTTTGATTTCGATGTCGGAACGGGATCAGATCAGCTTGCCCATCGCGATGGCGGTGTCGGCCATGCGGTTGGAGAAGCCCCACTCGTTGTCGTACCAGGACAGGACCGAGCACCATCGTGCCGTCCATGACCTTGGTCTGGTCGAGCGCGACCGTCGACGAATGCGGGTCGTGGTTGAAGTCGATGGAGACGTTCGGATGGGTCGTGTAGCCGAGGATGCCCTTCAGGCGGCCGTCGGCGGCTTTGACGAGGGCGTCGTTGATCGCCTCGACCGTGACCGGCTTCGACGGGATGAACTTGAAGTCGACCAGCGAGACGTTGGGCGTCGGCACGCGCACGGAAATGCCGTCGAGCTTTCCGGCGAGATCGGGAATGACAAGGCCGATCGCCTTGGCGGCGCCGGTCGAGGTCGGGATCTGGCTCATCGCCGCCGCGCGGGCGCGGTAGAGATCCTTGTGCATCGTGTCCAGCGTCGGCTGGTCGCCGGTGTAGGAGTGGATCGTCGTCATCATGCCGCGCTCGATGCCGAAGGTGGAGTGCAGCACGTCGACCACCGGCGCCAGGCAGTTGGTGGTGCAGGACGCGTTGGAGACGACGAGATCGTCCTTGGTCAGGACGTCGTGGTTGACGCCATAGACGATGGTCTTGTCGGCGCCGGAGGCCGGCGCGGAGACCAGAACGCGCTTGGCGCCGGCTTCCAGATGCAGCGCCGCCTTTTCCCTGGCGGTGAAGATGCCGGTGCATTCCATCACGATGTCGATGCCGAGTTCGCCCCAGGGGAGGTTCTTCGGATCGCGCTCGGCGAAGACCTTGAACTGTCGCCGCCCTCGATATGGATCGTGTCACCCTTCACCTCGACGGATTTCGGGAACCGGCCGTGCACCGAGTCGTAGCGCATCAGGTGGGCGTTGGTCTCGACCGGGCCGAGATCGTTGATGGCGACGACGTCGATGTCCTTGCGGCCGGATTCGTAAATGGCGCGGACGACATTGCGGCCGATGCGGCCAAATCCGTTGATGGCGACTTTGACGGTCATGAAATTTCCTCCGTTACAATGGGGGGCGAAGTTACTGGTGTTGCTTGCCTGCGTGAATGCGTGTTTCGGCCGCAGCGACGACCGCCTCCGGCGTGATGCCGAAATGCTCGTAAAGCTGTTCGTAGGGGCCGGATGCGCCGAAGGAATCCATGCCGACGAAATCGCCGTCGGAGCCGATGACGGCGTCCCAGCCCTGGCGGATGCCGGCCTCGACGGCGATGCGGACCGGCGCGCTTCCGATCATCGCCTTGCGGTAATCCTCGGACTGCTGGCGGAAGAGGTCAAGGCTCGGCACGGAGACGACCCGGGTCGGGTGGCCGTTGGCTTCGAGGGCTTCCTGTCGCCTTCATCGCGATCTCGACTTCGGAGCCGGAGGCGAAGATCGACACGACGGCGTCGTCGCTGGCCGGCGCCAGTTCGTAGGCGCCATTGGCGCAACGGTTGTCGGTCGAGAATTCGGTGCGCAGCGCCGGCAGGTTCTGCCGGGTCAATGCCAGGGTCGAGGGGGTCGTGACGGTTTCCAGCGCGATCTGCCAGCATTCGGCGGTTTCCATCGCGTCGGCCGGGCGGAGCACGGTGTGGTTGGGGATCGCGCGCAGGGCGGCGAGATGCTCGACCGGCTGGTGCGTCGGGCCGTCCTCGCCGAGGCCGATGGAATCATGCGTCATGACGAAGATGGAGCGGATGCCCATCAGCGAGGCGAGGCGCATGGCCGGCCGCGCATAGTCGGAGAAGACGAGGAACGTGCCGCCATAGGGGATCAGGCCGCCATGCAGCGCGATGCCGTTCATGGCCGCCGCCATGCCGTGTTCGCGGATGCCGTAATGGAGATAGCGGCCGGAGAAATCGTCCGGCGTGATCGGCGCGGTCTGGCTCGTCTTGGTGTTGTTGGAGCCGGTCAGGTCGGCGGAGCCGCCGAGCGTCTCGGTGACGACGGCGTTGACGACCTCGAGGGTCATTTCCGAGGACTTGCGGGTGGCGACTTTCGGCAGGTCGGCGGCAAGCTGCTTGCGCCAGGTTTCCATCGTCGACCCGAAGGAGGCCGGAAGGTCGCCGCGCATGCGGCGCTCGAATTCGCCGCGAAGCGTCGCGTCGGCCTCGCCGAGGCGCTTTTCCCAGGCGACGCGTTCCTTGCCGGCGTTCAGGCCGACGAGACGCCAGTCGTCGAGGATTTCGGACGGGATCTCGAAGGGCGCGGACTCCCAGCCGAGCGCCTTGCGGGCGCCGGCGATTTCCTCGGCGCCGAGCGGCGAGCCATGCGCCTTGGAGGTGCCGGCGCGGGTCGGGGCGCCGTAGCCGATGGTGGTGCGGCAGGCGATCAGGGTCGGGCGGTCGGATGAGCGCGCCTGTTCGATCGCGGTCGCGATGGCGTCCGGGTCATGGCCGTCGACCGACAGCGTTTCCCAGCCCGAGGCCTCGAAGCGCGCCTGCTGGTCGGTCGAATCCGAGAGCGACACCTTGCCGTCGATGGTGATGCCGTTGTCGTCCCAGAAGACGATCAGCTTGTCGAGCTTGAGGTGGCCGGCAAGCGACAGGGCTTCCTGGCTGATGCCTTCCATCAGGCAGCCGTCGCCGGCAAGCACATAGGTATAATGGTCGACGAGGTCGCGGCCGAATTCATCGGCGAGCTTGCGCTCGGCGATCGCCATGCCGACGGCGTTGGCGAGACCCTGGCCGAGCGGGCCGGTCGTCGTCTCGATGCCGGCGGCGTGGCCGTATTCGGGATGGCCGGCGGTTTTCGAGCCGAGCTGGCGGAAATTCCTGATCTCGTCGATCGTGATGTCCTCGTATCCGAGCAGGTAGAGCAGCGAATAGAGCAGCATCGAGCCATGGCCGGCCGACAGGACGAAGCGGTCGCGGTCGGGCCATTTCGGGTTCATCGGATCAAATTTCATGAACCGCGAAAACAATACGGTGGCGATGTCGGCCGCGCCCATCGGAAGGCCGGGGTGGCCCGAGTTCGCGGCTTGCACCGCGTCCATGGAAAGGAATCGGATCGCATTTGCCATCCGGTCGTGTTTTTCGCGTACCGTCATGAGTTTTCCTGTTTGCGGACCGGGCCGGGGGCGCTGCCGCGGGCCGTCTCGAACGAAATCGCGCGACACATAGCAGGTCGCCGAGACGAGTCAATAAAACGGCAGCGGGGGCGGCCGGCGTCAACAGGCGGGGCTAGACGGCGCCCGTATACTCGCCACGCGCCGGATAGTCGTTCTTGATCGCGAAATCGAGCGCGCCGACAAGTTCGGAGAAATGCGGCCGCACGAAGGGCATGGTCTGGACGGATCCGTAGTACAGCGTTTGCGCGGGCGTCACCATGAAGAGGCCCGGTTCCGAAAACAGCGGCGGTTCCTCGATGCCGATCGACGTCTTGCCGCGGGACGTCGAGATGTAGAGCCCCCACTCGCGCGCCTTGGCGAGCGGCAGGCCATAGGCAAAACGCAGCGTGTCCGCCCCGATCTTGTCGGCCATGGCGCGGGCCCGCTCCTCGCCGTCGCTGCTGACCGCGATCGTGGCGACGCCGCGGTCGGCGAAATCGGCGACGCGTTTCTGGAACTCCGTCAGGTAGGTCGCGCAGATCGGACAATGCAGTCCGCGGTAAAAGCAGATGATGGTGCCGCGTTCGGAAGGATCGGTCGTCAGGTCGAATGTGCCGTGATCGAGTGTCGGAAGGTTCAGGTCGGGAGTTTTCTGGCGGGGCAGGAGCATGGATGATCCTCGGAGCGGGTTCAGGTTGCGTTGCTGCAAGGATACAGGTATTGATGTCTGATAAATCCTGAAAAACCGACCATATCACCGATATGTCCGATTTCGACCGCCTGTCCACACTGATGGAACGCTTCAGCCTCGACGTCCGGCCTGCGCCGCTCGAAGCGGCGACGCTGGTGGTGGAAGCGCGCGCCGGCGGCGTCGCCCGCAAGGCGTGGCTGCGCACTGGCGCCTCCGGGTTCGGGATCAGCGCCGACCGGGTCGTTTTCGCGGCGGCCGTCGATTGGGGCGGCGCAGCCAACCCGCTGCTGTCGGCGCTTCCGGAGTTCGTCGAATTCGATCTGGAAAACGACGACGAAAGCAGGAGCCTGATCGCACTCATCCAGTCGGAGCTGGCCGCCGAACGGTGCGGCTCGGCTTCGGTGGTCAACAGGCTTTGCGAGGTGCTTCTCGTACGCATTCTGCGGGCCCAGATCGAGGCGGGATCGGCCGAACCCGGCCTGCTGGCGGGATTATCCGATCCGCGGATCAGCCGCGCCATCGTCGCCATGCACGACCGGCCCGGACGCCAGTGGCGCAACGAGGAACTGGCGCGGATCGCCGGCTTGTCGCTCAGCCGGTTCGCCGAAATCTTCACGACGACGGTCGGGGAGCCACCGAGCGCCTATCTGCGCCAATGGCGGCTGATCCTGGCGCGGCAGGATGTTTCCAGAGGCGACCGGATCGACGCCATCGCGCGACGCTACGGCTACGCCTCGCCGGAAGGATTTGCGCGGGCTTTCAGGAAACGCTTCGGCGAAAACCCGATCGCATTGCGTCCCAGGCAGGCCGCGTAAGCCGAGCGTCCGTATCCGGCCGCAGTTTCCCCGCGGTTCCGTTGCCGAAGCGCCATTCTGTCTTGTGGGTTAATGCCGTCGGCATTTGAAAACGCGCCGTAAACTGGGTACCTTGACGCACTGCCTTATCGGGCAGGCGTAAAGCACTCAATTGAAAGGCGTTCGTCTTTCCCCGATTTAGTCGAGAGAATCCGGCATGGCTTCACAACAGACGCTTTCGGAGGTTTTGAACCGGCTGGACAAGGCCGTGGCGACGCTCGAGGACGCAATCGACCGGCAGATGGACGTGCGCGAGAACTACCGCGACGCCGAGGAAGAGGTTCAGCGGATGAATTCCGACCGGAGCCGCCTGGCCGGCGAACTGGACGCGGCGGAATCGCGCTCCGAACGTCTCGAGGACGTCAACAAGGAAGTGTCGCGCCGCCTCGTCACAGCCATGGAAACCATTCGCGCGGTCCTCGACCGCTAGCAACGACTTGAAGAGGGTTCATGTCCCAGGTCACAGTGACAATCGACGGCAAGGCCTACCGGATGGCGTGCGATCCGGGCCAGGAGGAGCACCTCCAGGAACTGGCCGGCAGTTTCGACCAGTATGTCGGTCACCTGAAAGGCTCGTTCGGCGAGATCGGCGACCAGCGGATCACGGTGATGGCCGGGATCATGGTCATGGACGAACTTGCCGAGTTGCGGAAACGGGTCACGGGACTGGAGTCGGAGATCGAGTCGCTGCGCCGCACGCGCGACGAGGCGCTGCAGCGCGCCGACAGCACCGACGGGCAACTGATGGAGCGGCTTTCGGCCGTCGCCGGCAAGATCGAGGCCGTCGCGGCGAAATTGTCGTGATCCCGGCGCTCCTGCCACTGGCGTTTGTGCCGGCGGAGGCCTATATCGCGGTTTGGCTGACTGCGCTTCGCGGCAGGAAACAATTTACCCGGGGCCTTACGCATCTCAAGGGAGCTGTCCCTGATTGGACCCGTGGGTCCCGTCACACGGCACCCACCTACATAAGTAGGTTCCCGGGATGCCGCTTTCCACCGGTTGTCGTGGTCGGTCCATCTCCCGCCGGAGAGCATCTTCTTGGCGCCTGATCCCTCCGAATTGAAGAAGGCGATCCGCCGCGACTGCCTTGCGCGGCGCGACGCGCTGGCGCCGGATTTGCGCATCGAGAAGAGCCTCAGCATCGCCGAGCACGGCGCCGGCATCGCCATCGAGCCCGGCATGATCGTCTCCGGCTTCTGGCCGATCCGCTCCGAGGCCGATATCCGGCCGCTGATGTTTGCGCTTCGGGAACGCGGCGCGCGGCTTTGCCTCCCCGTCGTCCTGGACCGCGAAACGATCATTTTCCGCGAACTGGTGCGCGGCGCGCCGATGGTCGACACCGGCTTCGGCACGGCCGGCCCGGGCGACGAGGCGGAGGTGCTCGATCCGCAGTTGCTGCTGGTGCCGCTGTCGGCCTTCGACGCCAGAGGCAACCGGATCGGCTACGGCGCCGGGCATTACGACCGGGCGATCGCCCGGCTGATGGCAAAGGGCATGACGCCGCAGCTGATCGGCATCGCCTTTGCCTGCCAGGAGGTCGACGCCGTGCCGGCCGAGCCGCATGACGTGCCGCTTGCTGCCGTTTTGACCGAGGAAGGCTTGCGCCGCTTCGCGGATGGCGCTTAGGAGAACTGCATGAGACTTCTGTTTCTGGGCGATATGGTGGGGCGATCCGGGCGCGTCGCGGTCTATGACCGGCTGCCCGGCCTGATTTCGGATTACCGGATCGATTTCACCATCGTGAACGGCGAGAACGCGGCCGGCGGATTCGGCATCACCGAGACGATCCTGACCGAGACGCTGGATGCCGGCGCCGACGTGGTGACGACGGGCAACCATGTCTGGGACCAGCGCGAGGCGCTGGTCTTCGCCGACCGGCACCCGCAGTTCCTGCGGCCGGCGAATTTTCCGAACGGCACGCCCGGCAAGGGCATGGGCGTCTACGAGGCGAAGAACGGCGCGCGCGTCATGGTGTCGAACATCATGGGCCGCGTCTTCATGAGCCCGGATCTCGACGATCCGTTCGCCTGCGCGGAAGCGCAGCTTGCGACCGGCGGGCTCGGGTCCGAGTTCGATGCCGTCGTGTTCGATTTCCATGCCGAGGCGACGTCGGAAAAGATCTGCTTCGGCCATTTCGTCGACGGGCGCGCCAGCCTCGTCGTCGGCACGCATACCCACACGCCGACGGCCGATCACCAGATCCTCGGCCGGCGGCACCGGATACATGTCGGATGCCGGCATGTGCGGCAATTACGATTCCTCGCTCGGCATGGACAAGGAGGAGCCGCTCAACCGGTTCCTGTCGAAGATTCCGAAAGGGCGGTTCGAGGCCGCCTCCGGGCCGGCGACGATTTGCGGCGTGGCGGTGGAAATCTCCGACCGGACGGGCCTGGCCGAAAAGATCGCGCCGTTGCGGCTCGGGCCGCAATTGTCGGAAACCGTGCCGGACTGGTGGTAGGCGGCGCGGCGGCTACATCGCCTTCTTCGGGAAATGGAAATTGAACAACGGCTCGACCCGCTCGCAGCGGTGAACGACGCAGCGCGGATTGTCGGCGGAGTTTATCCTGCGGGTGACGGGGACTTCCGGCGGCACGCAGACATAATGCGGCTTCACGTAGCGGTCGTAGAGGAAATAGTCCGGGATGCGTTTGGAAGGAAAGCGGATCACCGCGGCGCCCTCGTCGCGGAGGATTTGCTGGATCCTGGCGCAGGACGTCAGATCGCCGCGGATGCGGGTGATCGCGTGGGCGGGCACGGTCACGCCGAAAAGCAGCAGCGCGACGGCGCTCGCGCGCAACGGTCCGGCGCGCCGGTTCGAACGGAATTTTCGCACTCGAGTTCATCCCCTGAAGGCCAGGTTTTCCGGTACCATGATCGTCGGCCGTTTCGGAAGATCGCGCACCGTGACGGTGAGCGAATTTCCGTCCATGTAACCGGATCGCGAATTCGCCGCTCATCTTCGACAGGAAATTGTCGAGCACCGTGCCGCGCAGATGCATCGGCAGGACGATCGACGAGCGCAGCCGGCTGGTGATCTCCGCCATGCCGGTATGCGACAGGGTGAGGCCGCCATCGACCGGGACCATGACGATGTCGAGCCGTCCGATCTCGGCATAATGGGCGTCGGTCAGCGCGTGATGCAGATGGCCGAGATGGCCGATGCACAGGCCCGCGACCTCGAAGATAAAGATGGAATTGGCGTCGGGGATCATGCCGCCATCGGCCCAGGAGCGGATATCGGTCGTGACGTTGCGGATATAGACGTCGTCGACCACGACATGGTGCTCGACCGGGTCCGGGCTTTCGGGGTCCCATCCCGGCAGGACGACCTCGATCGCCGGATCGGGCGTGAGGGTGTAGTGCGAGGTATGGGCGCGGTTCATGGTGACGACGCGCGGCACGGGCACGGCGCCGTAGAGGCCGGAAAAGTCGGTCGCGATGGTGACGCCCGCGGGCGTTTCGATGCGATAGGTCGAATGGCCGGCGAAGGTGATGGTGACCGCATCGGGCACGGCGAGCGGGTTTTCGGCGGCCGAGGCCGAAGCGTAGATCACGTTCGGCAAGCGCTTGCGCGACGGCGAGGCACTGGCTCGGCGGTTGGCCCTCGCCGGATTCCTGTGCGCGGGCGGGGCCGGCAAGAACGAGGCCGGAAAGGATCGCGAGGCAGGCGGCGGTCAGCGCGCGCGTAAAAGCGCATGGCGGTCTCCCTGATTTGCTCCCTGGCCTGGCTTTGCCGAGATTGTAGACGCGGTTTCGCCCAAGGCGAATCAAATTCGCGGCAGGTGGCGGCGGCGCGATGCCGCATCGGGGCCGGCATCACTGGCCGCGCGGGACGAGCATGCCCCTTTCCTTGAGAAACGGATGCAGCGCCACGGCCTGGCGCAGAACCGCCTGGCCTTCGTCGAAGCGGTCCGTCTGCATGAAGATCAGCGCCTTGCCGGAGAGCGCGCCGAAATGCATCGGTTCGAGTTCCAGCGCGCGGTCGAGATCGGACAGCGACGCGCCGTAGTCCTCCTTCAGGAAATGGATGAAGGCGCGCTGGTTCCATCCCTCGGCATAGTCCGGGTCGGCCTCGATGACGCGCGAGAAGGTGGCGAGCGCGCCATCCCAGTCATAGCTTTCGCGCTGGCGCATGCCCTCGGCGACGGCTTCGCGGATCGCCGGATCGGGATGGTCGATCCAGAATTGCCAGATCGCGTCCTCGGCCCGGCGTCCTTCCTCCTCGGTCGTGGCGGCGGCGAGGTTTCCGAACAGGCGGGCATGGATTTCCGCCCGGTCCGGTCCGGCGGCGAAGGCGGCGGCCGGCCATGCCGCCAGAACGGCGGCAAGGAGTGCGAATATCACGCCACGCGCTGTCGCCACGGCAAATTCCTCCCTGCAGATCCAGTTTTCAAACTATCGCGCGCGTGCCGATCGGCAAGTGCCGCGCAGATGACGCAGCGAGCCCGCTGGACGATGACGAGGAACTTTCATATAAGCCGCGAAAATTTCCACTCAGCGCAAGATGACAGGGGAGCCCATGGCCGGTCATTCGAAATTCAAGAACATCATGCACCGCAAGGGGCGCGCCGACGCGGCCCGTTCGAAGCTCTTTTCGCGGCTTTCGAAGGAAATCACCGTTGCGGTGAAGATGGGCGGCGGCACCACCGATCCGGACATGAACCCGCGTCTGCGCCTGGCGGTGCCAGAACGCCAAGGGCCAGTCGATGCCCAAGGACAATATCCAGCGCGCCATCAACAAGGGCTCGGGCGGCGATGCCGAGGACTACAAGGAAATGCGCTACGAGGGCTACGGACCGGGCGGCGTCGCCGTCATCGTCGAGGCGCTGACCGACAACCTCAACCGCTCGGCTTCCAACATCCGCGCCTGTTTCTCGAAGAACGGCGGCTCGCTCGGCGAGACCGGCTCGGTGTCGTTCATGTTCGACCGGGTCGGCGAGATCGTCTACAAGCCGGACGCCGGCGATGCCGACGCGATCATGGAAGCGGCGATCGAGGCGGGCGCCGAGGACGTCGAAACGGACGAGGACGGGCACACGATCATCTGCGCCTTCGAGGATATCGGCGCGGTGTCCAAGGCGCTCGAGGAATCGCTCGGCGAGGCCGGAATCGGTCAACGTGATCTGGAAGCCGCAGAACCGCACGCCGATCGACGAGGACAAGGCGGGCACGCTGATGAAGCTGCTCGACGCGCTCGACGACGACGACGACGTCCAGAACGTCTATTCCAACGAGGACATCGCGGAAGACGTGATGACGAAACTCTCGGCGTGACATGACGCAAACCGAAACGTCGCGCCGGAGGACGCTTTTTCTCTCGTTCGCCGGCCTCGGCGTTTTCGGCTGCGTCTGGGGCGCGACCCAGCCGATGACGAAGGTCGCGGTCTCGACGGGCCATGCGCCGATCGGCCTGATCGTCTGGCAACTGGCGTTCAGCGCAGGCTGCCTCGGCCTGATCGTCGCCATCCGGCGGCTGAAGATCGGGCTGACACGGCGGCATCTTTTCTATTATGCGGTCATCGGCCTGCTCGGCACGATCCTGCCGGACATGTTCGTCTATCTGGCCGCGGCGCGTCTGCCCGCCGGGATCCTGGCGATCGTGATCGCGACGGTGCCGATCTTCTCGCTCGGGATCGCGCTTGCCGCGGGCAATGAAAGCTTCAGGCCGCACCGGGTCATGGGGATCGTTCTCGGCGTGGCGGCGATGATGATGATCGCCGTTCCCGATGCCAGCCTGCCGGATCCCGGCATGGCGCCGTGGATATTCGTCGCCCTGGTCGCGCCCGTCTGCTACGGGCTGGAAGGCAATTTCATCGGGCGGCTCGCGCCCGACGACGTCAGCCCCGTCGCGGTCCTGTTCGCCGCATCGGTCTTCGGGCTGCTGGCCGCGGCGCCGCTTGCCTGGTATTCCGGCGACCTGATCGATCTCACGCAGCCATGGAGCTCCGCCGAATGGGCGCTGTTCGCTTCGTCGGTCGCGCATGCCGCCGCCTATGCCGGCTACATGTGGCTGGTCGGGGTCGCGGGCGTCGTTTTCTCCAGCCAGATCTCCTATGTCGTCATGGCGTCGGCGGTGGCACTGAGCATGGCCTTCCTCGGCGAGACGTATTCGGTCTGGGTGTGGCTGGCGATCGGGCTGATGGGCTTCGGGCTGACGCTGGTGCAGCCGATCGGAAAACTGCCGAAATCCGCCGCGGCCTGAGAGCCCCTATGAGCGCAGCGCGTCGAGCGCCGGCAGCGTCAGGATCGCCGCGGCCATGACGATCGTCAGCGCGATGCGGCTTGTAGGTCGCGTCGCTGGAAAATCCGAACAGGCGCGCGCCGACCAGCAGCCCGACCAGATAGACCGGGGCGTAGAGCACGCCCAGCGTCACCGACTGCCGGGTGACAAGCCCGGCGACGAGGAGGCCGGCTCCGGAAAAGACCTGAGTGAGGGCGAAGAAGATGATCAGGTTGGCGCGCACGAAGCCGGCGCCCGTCCTCAGCGCCATCCAGTAGAGGATGACCGGAGCGGCCGGACAAACCGGCGGCGCCGCCGAGGAAAGCCCGACATCCCGCCGACGCCCATGCGGACCGGCACGTTGCGAGGGCCGCGATAGCACCAGCCCGACCAGAGCACGACGACCGCGGCCATGATCACCGCCGACATGAACCAGCGCAGGGTAATCGTGTCGCCGGTCTTCAGGAACCAGATGCCGAGCGGCACGACCAGGCCGTAGCCCGCTGCGACCGGCAGCAATTCGCGCAGGCTCACCTTCTTCAAGCGCGCCGACGACGAGCGGGATCATCGGCAGCGTGTCGATGATCAGCAGGATGACGATCCCGATCTGAGGGCTGAAGGTCGACCGCGGCGACGGGGCCGACGACCATGCCGGTGCCGAAGCCGGAGAAGCCGCGCACGATTCCGGCGATGCCGATGGCGAGCATCAGCACGAAGAAGGCCGCATCGGCGGGAATGCCAAGAATCGTCACGGATCGTTTCCGGGAAGTTGAGACACGCCGAGGCAATTGCATGACCGACATTGGAGGGCAAGCCGCGATTATCTGTTTTCTTTTTGTTCACATCGCCCGTGGCAGAAGCTAACGTGACAGCGGAGGCGACATGGGACAGGCGATTCGCATCATCGGGATCGATCCGGGTTTGCGCCGGACGGGTTGGGGCATCGTCGAGTGCCTCGGCAACAGCCTGCATTTCGTCGCGTCCGGCACGATCCGCTCCGACGACAAGGCGGATCTCGCCTCGCGGCTGTGCCAGCTGCATGACGGGCTTGCCGAGATATTGCACGCCCACATGCCGCACGAAGCCGCGGTGGAGCAGACATTCGTCAACACCAACGCGGCGGCGACGCTGAAGCTCGGCCAGGCGCGCGGGATCGCCATGCTGGTGCCGGCGCGCACGGGCATCAGGGTGGCCGAATACGCGCCGAACGCGGTGAAGAAGGCCGTCATCGGCGTCGGCCATGGCGACAAGAAACAGATCCACATGATGGTGAAGGTGCTGATGCCGAAGGCGACATTCGACACGGACGACGCGGCGGATGCGCTTGCCATCGCGATCTGCCATTCGCATCACCGGATGAGCGCGGCGCACCAGGCGAGGCTTGCGACGGCATGATCGGAAAACTGAAGGGCACGGTCGACGAGATCGGCGAGGATCACGCGATCATCGACGTGCATGGCGTCGGCTATGTCGCGTTTTGCCCGATGCGCACGCTCTCGGGCCTGCGCGAAGGCGAGGCGGCGGTGCTGCATATCGAGACCTATGTGCGCGAGGACATGATCCGGCTCTACGGCTTCGGATCGCATCTGGAGCGCGAGTGGTTCCGGCTTTTGCAGAGCGTGCAGGGCGTCGGCGCGAAGGTGGCGCTGGCGGTGTTGTCGACGCTGACGCCGTCCGATCTCGCCAATGCGATCGCGCTGCAGGACAAGGCGATGGTGGCGCGCGCGCCCGGCATCGGGCCGAAGGTGGCGCAGCGCATCGTCACCGAACTGAAATCGAAGGCGCCGGCCTTCGCCGGCGCGGCATCGGGCACGATCGGGCTGAAACAGGAACTGGGCGAGGGCGTCGCCGCCGGCTCCGGTCGCCGACGCGGTCTCGGCACTGACCAATCTCGGCTACAGCCGCGACCAGGCCGCGAACGCGGTCGCCGCCGCCGTGAGGGAAGCAGGCGAAGGCGCCGACAGCGCGAAACTGATCCGGCTGGGGTTGAAGGAATTGTCGCGGTGATTTCTTGCTATTTCGCATATTTTCCGACTATTTTTCAATTGTCGGAAAGGTTGAGGAAATGTGGAAAGAAGCGACAATATCTCCGAAGGGGCAGCTTACCTTGCCAAAGGAAATCCGCGACGCGCTGGCGATCGAGCCGGGTGATACGATTATTGTCACCGTTGCGGAAAACCGGCTTATCCTCACGCCCAAGAACGTGGACGTTCAACGAACTGGCCGGATTTCTTGGCGAGCCGCCGAAGGGTCACGCGACATTGGAGGAAATCGATGAAACGGTTGCCAAGGAAGCCGGACGAGACGCTTCTGAGCCGATCAAGGCGGCCAAGGATCAAGCTGCGTGATGAAAGTCGGCATCGACACGAACGTGTTGCTCAGATTGCTGGTCGATGACAATCCTGAGCAGCGTCAGGCTGTTTTGAAATTCGGCGAGCGGCTCGGAAAAGACTATGATGGCTTCGTGACGCTCATCAGCCTTGTTGAAATGGATTGGGCATTGCGCAAGCAATATGGCTACACGAAACAGGAAAGCGTCGCGGCGATACGCAGGATCGTACGGATTCGCGGTGTCGACATTCAGTCGCCGGATACGGTTGTGAGGACTTTGCAAAGCGTTGAGAACGGCGATGGTGAATTGGCTGACGTCATGATTGCGCATTTGAGCCTGGATGCAGGATGCGATCATGTCGTCACGCTGGATAGAAAAGCTGCTTCCAAAATACCTGTGATGGAGCTTCTGAGTTGAGCGATCCGGCCCGCCTGATAACGCCGGAAAAGCGCGGCGAGGACATGGATGTCTCGCTCAGGCCGCAGACACTGGACGATTTCACCGGCCAGGCGGCGGCGCGCGCCAACCTGAAGGTGTTCATCGAGGCGGCGCGGGGCCGCGGCGAGGCGCTCGACCACGTGCTGTTCGTCGGCCCGCCCGGGCTCGGCAAGACGACGCTGGCGCAGATCATGGCCAGGGAACTGGGCGTCAATTTCCGCGCCACCTCCGGCCCGGTGATCGCCAAGGCGGGCGACCTGGCGGCGCTTTTGACCAATCTCGAAGACCGCGACGTGCTGTTCATCGACGAGATCCACCGGCTCAATCCGGCGGTGGAGGAAATCCTCTACCCGGCGATGGAGGATTTCCAGCTCGACCTGATCATCGGCGAGGGGCCGGCCGCGCGCTCGGTGAAGATCGATCTGGCGAAGTTCACGCTGGTCGCCGCGACGACGCGGCTGGGGCTTTTGACAACGCCCTTGCGCGACCGCTTCGGCATTCCGGTGCGGCTCGAATTCTACACGGTCGAGGAACTGGAAACGATCGTGCGGCGCGGGGCGCGGATCATGGGTCTCGCCATGAGCGACGACGGCGCGCGCGAAGTCGCGCAACGGGCGCGCGGCACGCCGCGCATCGCCGGGCGGCTGTTGCGCCGGGTGCGCGATTTCGCCGATGTGGCGAAGGCCGGACAGGTGACTCGCGAGATCGCCGACGCGGCGCTGACGCGGCTCGATGTCGACGCCATCGGGCTCGACGCGCTCGACCGGCGCTATCTGACGATGATCGCGCGGAATTTCGGCGGCGGGCCGGTGGGGATCGAAACGATCGCCGCGGGCCTTTCGGAACCGCGTGATGCCATCGAGGACATCATCGAGCCGTTCCTGATCCAGCAGGGCTTCATCCAGCGCACGCCGCGCGGGCGCCTGCTGACGGCAAGGGCCTGGAGCCATCTCGGCCTCGCCGCGCCGAAGGATCTCGCGGCGATGCAGGCGACCCTGTTCGACGAGGACAGCTAGGCATTCTCTCTAACGCACCTTGTCGAAGCAATCGACGATCCAGTCGGCCACGGTTCTTGCCGCGGCGTCCTTCTTCAGATGCGGCTGGATGAGCAGCCAGGCCTCGCGGGATGTGTCGAGCGGTGTCGCGCGGATTGCCGGAGACGGCCTGATGTCGTCGCCAAATGCGGGAAGCACCGCAACGGCGCGGCCGGATTCGGTGACGGTTCGGATCGCGCGCGCACTGTTGGAAATGAAGCGCGCCTTTTCCCTGAGCCCGATGCGCGCCAGTTCCGCCATTTCGGGCGTATCCTCCAGATTGTCCGGATAGGCGCAGACGATCGTGTCTTGTCCTCGCCGGTTATCCGGCCAGGTTCAAAGAGCACGAGCGGGAGGGCGGAAAGCCTGCGGATCACGAAACCGCCGCGCTGCGGTCTCGCGAGGCGGACGGCCATGTCGGCTTCGTAGCGCGAGAAACTGACATTGGCGTCGGATGCGAGCAGCGACAGGGTGAGCCCCGGATGGTCTTCGAGCAGGCCGGCGGCATGCGGGGCAAGAACGCGGTCGCATATGCTCGCGGTCGCGGCGACGCGGACATGGCCGGTGACGCCGGATTCCGTCGCGGGTATCGCGCCGATGGCGGCGGCGTGCTCCGTCATCGCCTCGACATGGGAAAGCACCTGCGCGCCGCGCGCGGTCGGACGGCGCAGGCCGTCGGCGGCGTGGAAGAGCGGATAAGGCAACGCGGCTTCGAGACGGGCGATGCGGCGCGCAACCGTCGTCGCGTCGAGGCCCAGTTCGGCCGCCGCGCCGGCAAAGGTCCCGGTGCGCGCCAGGGCCGCGGCGATCCTGAGGTCTTCCCAGTTGATGCGGGCGAGATCCTGCATGGTTCCGATTCCTGCAAAATTGCAGGTAGATACTGCAATATAACTGCATGATTGCAAGTCCGCTCGGATGTAGGAATGACGGCGAACCAAGGAGACCCATGTCATGGACCTGTCTGAATCCCTGCCGAAAACCCTGCTGGAAATGGCCGGCGCCGACCCGACGCCCGCCCGTTTCGACGAAGCCTGCCTGGTGCTGATCGATTGCCAGAACGAATATCTCTCCGGACCTGTGGGTTTGCCCGACGCGCAGCCCGCGGTCGGAGAGGCGAAGCGCCTGCTGGTCGCGGCGCGGTCCGCCGGCGCGCCGGTCGTTCACGTGGTGCATCGCGGCCGCGCCGGCAGCCTGTTCGATCTCGATGCCGAGCGCGGCGCGATCATCGACGGCCTGACGCCGGAGGCGGGCGAGACGGTGATCGAAAAGCCGCTGCCCAACGCCTTCGCGCAGACCGGACTGGAGGAAGCCCTGGCGGCGACGGGACGGCGCAAGCTGATCGTTGCCGGCTTCATGACGCATATGTGCGTCAGCGCGACGGTGCGCGCCGCGCTCGATCTCGGCTATACGTCGACTGTCGCGGCGGACGCCTGCGCGACGCGCGATCTGCCCGACGGAACCGGCGGTGTGGTCGCGGCGCGCGACGTTCATCGCGTCGCGCTGGCCGAACTTGCGGACCGCTTCGCGATCGTCGCGCATGGGCAGGATTGGTTTTAGCGGCCGGGCAAGCCCCGGACCACCTGCATGACGTCCGGCGCCGCCTTCTTGCCGTCATAGGCGTCGACGACGCCGAACGCGCCGCCATAGGACCACATCGCCCAGGCGAAACCGTTCTCCTCGGCGAGCGCGATCATGTCGCGGTAGTAGGCGGCGCGCCATTCGGGCTTCGTCGCGGGCGCCTTGCCGTATTCCTGGCGGATCATGCCGAACTCGCCAAGCAGGATGCGGTCATGCGGGATGCCATTGCTGTCGGCCCAGCGGGAAACGGTGCGGAACGGTTCGCGCATCGTGCGTTTCAGCCGTCTCGGGTTGGCGAGACGTTCGGCGTTTTCGACAAGGAAGTCGGTTGCCCTGCGCCTCTTGCCGCTCGGCGCATCGCGGCCGATACGCTCCAGGTTGACGTCGACGGCCGCCTTGCGCTCGCGCCGGCGCAGGCCGGAAAACGGATAGGCGAGGCCGGACAGGTGCTTGACGTCTTCTCCGGCCCAACTGGCGCTTTGATGGGTGAGGATGAAGGGATCGTATGAGTGGAAGCTCCAGATCACGTTGGCGTCGCCGAGCGCCTTCGGGTCGAGCGCGGCGAGGCCGTTCGGCCGATCCCCAGCAGGCGCCCTGGACCACCAGGGTGATCTTCGGATTGGCGGCGCGGGCGGCGGCGTGCAGATCGGCCAGCTGGCGCGGCCATTGCGTGTCGCGCCGGCCGCAATCGTGCAGGGGCTCGTTGATCAGTTCGAGCGCGACGGCATCGGCATCGTAGCGCGCCAGAAGGTCGGCCATGTCGTTGACGAGACGGCGATAGGCCGAAAACAGGGTGTTGTCCGACAGGATCCGGTTGGTCCCGGGCGCCTTTTGTCCCTTGCCGCGCGGAATGGTGTGCAGGTCGACGATGACCTTCAGCCCGGCGGCCCTGATGCGGTCGACCGCGCCGGTCACCCCGTCGAACAGGCGCTTTTGGCGCGCCGCATCCGCATTGACCAGAAATACCGCCGGATCGACCGGCATGCGCAGGAAATCGAGGCCGGCGGCGCGCAGCCCCGCGAGATCGTCGTCCGAGACGAAGGCCTTCCATTCGGGGAAATTTCCGAGAACCTTTTTCGAGCCCCAGCGGTCCGGTCCCGGCCATGTCACCCACTGGTCGAGATTGAGGCCGCGCGACACGGTAAACTGTGCCGCGTGAGCGGACGCCGCGGTCAGCGCGAGGACGGCGGTGAGCGCGGCCAGGGTTGCACGGACCGGCGAAATCGTGGACATGGATCCTCCTGTCATGCGTGCATGACAACCGGGGAAACTCGATATTGCAAGGTAAACCGATGACAGAGGATGCCGATGCACTTGCGGGGCGGCTGACGGCCTCCGGCCACGAGCTGCAGGCGCGGGTCTATTATGCCGACACGGATTTTTCCGGCGCGGTCTATCACGCGCGCTATCTGGAATTCCTCGAGCGCGGACGGTCGGACTATCTGCGGCTGATCGGCGTGCACCATACGGATCTCGAAGCCGGAAGCACCGGCGAGACGCTGTACTGGGTGGTGCGGCGCATGGAGATCGATTTCCGCGCGGCGGCGCGCATCGACGACGTGCTGACGGTTCTCACCCGCGTCGCGGAGGTGGGCAAGGCGCGCATCCGCATGGCGCAGGAAATCCGGCGCGGCGACACGCTGCTGATCACGGCGGCGGTCGAGGCGGCACTGATCAACGCCGAGGGCAAGCCGCGGCGGTTTCCGCAGGAATGGGCGGCCCTGTTCGCGCCTGGCTGAGGCCATCGCCGCAAAAACAGCCAAAATGTCATGAAATGAACGCAATTGGCTTCGTTTCACTAACGCGCCGTTAAGGATAACAATTCATGAATGGGCTGGTCCGAAAAGGGCCGTCTCAACGCCTTTGTTTAAACCAAATTGTCGTTGAGAGCCGATGCAGCCCGTTCGAACAGGTCATGCCGGACCATCGGGCGCGGACCGTTTGGCAGTGATTGACCGCAAATCCGGGACTTGAGGATTTACACATGGAACAGATTGGCTTGGCCGCACCGGGAAGCGAGCTTTCGCTGTGGGCGCTATTCATTCAGGCCGGCTTCGTCGTCAAGCTGGTGATGCTCGGCCTGCTTGCCGCTTCGGTGTGGTCGTGGGCGGTGATGATCGACAAGACGCTGGCCTATGGCCGGATGCGCCGCGCCTTCAACCGTTTCGAGGATACGTTCTGGTCGGGCCAGTCGCTCGAGGAACTCTACCGCTCGCTCGCCGACAGCAAGGCGGCCGGGATGGGCGCCTTGTTCGTGGCGGCGATGCGCGAGTGGAAGAAATCGTTCGAGCGCGGCGCGCGCTCGCCGATGAGCCTGCAGAGCCGCATCGACCGGGCGATGGACGTCGCGCTGTCGCGCGAGATGGAGAGCGTGGAAAGCCGGCTCGGCTATCTGGCGTCGGTCGGCGCCTCGGCGCCGTTCATCGGCCTGTTCGGAACGGTGGTCGGCATCATGACCTCGTTCCAGGCGATCGCCGGATCGGAATCGACCAACCTCGCCGTCGTCGCGCCGGGTATCGCCGAAGCGCTTCTGGCGACGGCGCTTGGCCTCGTCGCGGCCATTCCGGCGGTCATCGGCTACAACAAGCTGTCGGCCGACGCCGCGAAGCTCGCCGGCCGGATGGAGGCCTTCGCGGACGAATTCTCCGCCATCCTGTCGCGCCAGATCGATGAACGCGCCAATGCGAGCGCCCGCCCGCAAGCGGCCGAATAGCGCAATGGCGCGGAGGTAATCGCATGGCCATTTCCCTGAATTCCGGCAGCGCCGGCCGCGGTTCGCGGCGCGGCCGCCGCCATCACAGCGCCCGGCTGATGTCGGAGATCAACGTCACGCCCTTCGTCGACGTGATGCTGGTGCTGCTCATCATCTTCATGGTGGCGGCGCCGCTGCTGACCGTCGGCGTGCCGATCGACCTGCCGGAAACGCGCGCCGCGGCGCTCAATTCCGACACCCAGCCGATCACGATCTCGATCCGCGACAATGGCGACATCTATGTCCAGGAAACGCTGATCCCGATCGAGGAAGTGGTGCCGAAGCTCGAGGCGATCGCACAGACCGGCTACAACGAGCGCATCTATATCCGCGGCGACCAGAACGCCGATTACGGCACGATCATGCGCGTCATGGGCCGCATCAACCAGGCCGGCTTCAAGAATCTCGGCCTTGTCACGCTGCAGGAAAAGGACAGCTAGTCGCACCATGAGGGTCGGCCTCATCACATCGGGCGTTTTGCACGCGGTCATTCTCACCTGGGGAATGTTCGCACTGAGCGCGCCCGACTCCTTCAATGTGGCCGATGTGGAATCGCTGCCGGTCGATCTCGTCACGGTCGCCGAACTGACGCAGATCCAGAAGGGCGCCAAGGACGCGCCCAAGGACGGGCCGTCGGCGCCCGAGCCGACCGTCGCCGTGCCGACGCCGAAACCGGCGGAAAATATCGGCAACAAGGAACGCGACCAGGCAGCGCCGGAAACCGAGAAGCAGAAGCCCGTCGAAGTGGACCAGGCCAAGCTGCCGAAGCCGTCCGACACGCCGGCCCCGGAGGTCGCGAAGCGTCCCGATCCGGCGCCCGAGCCGGCGCCGAAACCGGAACCCGTGCCGACGACGGAGGTGGCCTCGATCCCGGAACCGCCGAAGGACGTCAAGCCCGATCCGGTCAAGGACGCGATCGACACGGCCGAACCGCTGCCGGCGGAACCAAAGCCCGAGGCACGCATTCCCGACCAGGTGCCGGTGCCGTCGGCGCGTCCGGAGCGGCCGCAGGCGCAGACCGCGAAGACGAACGAGAGGAAGCAGGCCGAGCCGCGCCAGCAGGCGAGCGCACCGCCGCCGGCGCCGGACAGCCAGTCGCAGGAAGACCAGGTCGCCGCGCTGCTCAACCAGGAGCAGGCTTCGGGCGGCGGCGCGCAGCGCTCCACCGAGCAGGCCTCGCTGGGCGGCAAGCGCAACACCGGCGGGTCGGAACTGACGCAGAGCGAAATGGATGCGCTGCGCGCGCAGATCCAGGCCTGCTGGAACCCGCCCGCCGCGCTCGATGCCGGCGATCTCAAGGTCTCGATCCGGTTCAAGCTCGATTCCTCGGGCATGCTGGAGGGGCCGCCCTCGATCACGAAGAGTTCCGGCAACCGGGCGGCCGACGAGAGCGCACGGCGCGCCATCATGATTTGCGAACAACGCAACCAGGGCTACAAGCTGCCGGCGGAAAAATACGATGCATGGCGCGATGTGGTGGTGAATTTCGATCCGAGCGAGATGTTCCGGTGAGCGAGACTCCCGAACAGACATGCGCCCGGCCAAGGGGACTGAAAAGGAAGACCCGATGAGACTGCTGATGCTGAGATTTATTGCCTTCGTGACGATGGCGGCCGCCGCGCTTGCGTTCGGCGGACAGCCGGCGCGCGCGCTGGTCGAGATCGACATCAACCAGGGCAATGTCGAACCGCTGCCGATCGCGATCACCGATTTCATCTCCAGCGACGGGATCGGCGCCGACATTTCCGGCGTGATCGCCGCCGACCTGAAGCGCTCCGGCCTGTTCGCGCCGGTCGACAAGGGCGCCTTCATCGAGAAGGTGAGCAATCCCGATGTCGCGCCGCGCTTCGAGGACTGGCGCGTCATCAACGCGCAGGCGGTCGTCATCGGCCGCGTCGTGGAAGAGACGGGCGGGCGGCTGCGCGCCGAATTCCGCCTGTGGGACACGTTTGCCGGCGAGCAGATGGCGGGCGAGCAGTTCTTCACCAGCCGCGACAACTGGCGCCGCGTCGCCCATATCATCGCCGATTCGATCTATGAGCGGCTGACCGGCGAAAAAGGCTATTTCGATACCCGCGTCGTCTTCGTCGACGAGACGGGCCCGAAGGAAAAACGCGTCAAGCGGCTGGCGATCATGGACCAGGACGGCGCGAATGTGCGTTACCTGACGCGCGGCGACGATATCGTCCTGACGCCGCGTTTCTCGCCGACGCGCCAGGAAGTCACCTATATGGACTTCGCCGGCGCCGAGCCGCATGTCTATCTGCTGCAACTGGAGACCGGGCAACGCGAGCTGGTCGGCGACTTTCCGGGCATGACGTTCAGTCCGCGCTTCTCGCCCGATGGCCAGCGCGTCGTCATGAGCCTGGAGCAGGGCGGCAACGCGAATATCTACTCGATGGATCTGCGCACCCGCCAGACGACGCGGCTGACCAGTTCGGATGCGATCGACACGTCGCCCTCCTATTCGCCGGACGGTTCGCGGATCGTCTTCGAATCCGACCGCGGCGGACGCCAGCAGCTTTACGTGATGGGCGCCGAATGGCGGCGAGCCACAGCGCATTTCCTTCGGCAACGGCTCCTATTCGACGCCGGTCTGGTCGCCGCGCGGCGACCTGATCGCCTTCACCAAGCAGTCGGGCGGGCAGTTCTCGATCGGCGTGATGAAGCCCGACGGTTCGGGCGAACGCATCCTGACGACGGGCTTCCACAACGAGGGGCCGACCTGGGCGCCGAACGGGCGGGTTCTGATGTTCTTCCGCCAGGCGGCCGGCGCGGGCGGTCCGCGGCTGTTTTCCATCGACCTGACCGGCCGGAACGAGCAGCAGATCCCGACGCCGGACTTCGCGTCCGACCCGGCATGGTCGCCGCGTCTCGAGTAGATGCCCGGAAGCCGCCGCAATTTTGCCTTACCGCGGCGGCGGGACCAGCATCGCGATTAACGGGCGGTTAACCGTTTTCCTTGAACGGCGGTTAACCGCAACAGGGTTACCAAAGGTTCAACGAAATATTTCAAATTCCAGGAGACACGGCCATGCGCCGCATTCCAGTCAATATCATCAAAGTCATCGCGATCTGTCTCGTGGCCGGACTGGCCGTGACCGGTTGCGCCAGCAGGAAGGGCCTGCCGAACAATGCCGGCGATCTCGGCCTGGGCGCCAATGGCGCGGTTCCCGGCACGTCGCAGGACTTCACGGTCAATGTCGGCGACCGCATCTTCTTCGACACGGACTCCTCGGCGATCCGTCAGGACGCGCAGCAGACGCTGGCGCGCCAGGCGCAGTGGCTCAACCAGTATCCGCAATATGCGATCACCATCGAGGGCCATGCCGACGAGCGCGGCACGCGCGAATACAACATCGCGCTCGGCGCACGGCGCGCGGCGGCGACCCGCGACTTCCTCGTGTCGCGCGGCGTGAACCAGGGCCGGATCAAGACGATCTCCTACGGCAAGGAACGGCCGGTCGCGACCTGCGACGACATTTCCTGCTGGTCGCAGAACCGCCGCGCGGTCACCGTGCTGGGCGGTCAGGGGAGCTGACCGGCGCCATCACCCGGTTTGAAAAAGCGGCTTCGGCCGCTTTTTTATTGCGCAGGCCCGTGGAGACCTGCGGAACCGGCCGTCAGACAAAGTTTTGTCGAACTTGACGGCTTAATGGTAAACGGTTGGATGGGCCGGGTTACGGATTTTTGGAGTTTTCAGACGAAATGGTTTCATTGCCAAAATGGTTGGGCGCGACGCTGGCACTTGCCGTGCTTGCCGGCGGGGCCGCGCAGGCCGGAGAAAAACGGGCCTTGCCCGAGGGGAGCTATCAGGTGGCGCAGGTCGCCGATCCGCGCGTCTACGCGCTCGAGGATCAGGTGCGCCAGCTCAACGGCAAGGTCGAGGAACTGACGTTCCAGCTGTTGCAGTTGCAGGAGCAGATCCGCAAGACGCAGGAAGACAACGAATTCCGCTTCCAGCAGCTCGAGGATGGCGGCACCCCGCCGGCGACGAGCGAACCGATGGATTCCGGCCAGGCCGAGATGCCGCCCGCGAAATCCGACACGGCCGCGGCGGGCGCCGGCCGCCGCACCGGTCAGATCGGCCGAGGCGGGTGGCGCGAAAGTGCGCGGCACGCCGCCGCGTGCGCTCGGCACGCTGACGATCGACGGGTCCGGCAAGGTGGTCGACGGCTCGATCGATTTCTCCGAGCAGAAGATCGATTCCGCCATCGACGGCGAGGCGGTGGCAAGCGTTCCGGCGACGGAAAAGCCCGAAACGCTCTACCGCGAAGGTTACACGCATGTGCTGGACGGCGACTACAATATCGCCGAGGGCATCTTCCGCTCCTTCGTCGAAACCTATCCGCAGGACCCGCTGACAGCGGATGCGCGCTTCTGGCTGGCCGAAAGCGTTCGCGCGCAGGGACGGCTGGAAGAGGCGGCGAAAATCTTCATCGCCGTGCGCAAGGAATATCCGAAGTCCCAGAAGGCACCCGAAACCCTGCTCAAGATCGGCCAGATCATGGCCGAGCTCGGCGACCGCGACGTCGCCTGCGTCACCTTTGCCGACGCCGAGACCTCCTATCCGAACATGTCGGACTCCGTTCGCTCCCGTATCCGCGAAGAACGCGCGAAAGCGAAGTGCTGACGCCGGATCGCGTCGCCGCGCTCACACGGCGCACCCTTTCTTCCATTCAGTTTCCAGAGACCGGCAAGGTCGTCATCGCCCTGTCGGGCGGCAGCAATTCCACAGCCCTGCTGATGCTTGCGCATGCGCTGTTTTCCGATCGCGGCGAAACGGACCGTTTGCTGGCGGTCACGGTCGACCATGGCCTGCGCGCGGAATCGGCCGACGAGGCGCGCCGGGTCGGCACGATGTGCTCCGCGCTCGGTATCGCCCATGACATCCGGCGCTGGGACGGAGCGAAACCCGCGACCGGCCTGCAGGCCGCGGCCCGCGAGGCGCGCTACCGGCTGCTGGCCGAGGCGGCGACAGATGCGGGAAGCGCGATCGTGCTGACCGGGCACACGCTCGACGATCAACGCGAGACGGTGGCGATGCGTTCGGCGCGCGGGCCCGGACGCGGACTTTCGGGTATCGCGCCGGCGACGCTTTTTGCGCGCCGGACATGGTTCGTCCGTCCGCTGATTGCCCGGCGCAGGCAGGAATTGCGCGACTGGCTGGAAACGGCCGGGCGGGGCTGGATCGAGGACCCGTCCAATCGCGACCGGCGGTTCGAACGGGTCCGGGTGCGCCAGGACGCGCCGGAACAGGCGGCGGACGATTCCGGGATCCGCGCCGCCTTTGCCGCGCGCCAGGCCGAGGCGGCCGGTGCCGCCACCCTGCTGCGCGACGCGGCGGCCTGGCGTTTCGACGCGGCGGGCCGGACGGCGGAGTTTTTCCCCGGTGCGGCCGCCGGGCGGGACGGTTTCGCGCTGGCGCTCGGCACGGTGATGAGCTGGACGGGGCAATGCGCCAACCTCGCCTCGCAAGGCATTCTCGACAAGGCCGCGACGTTTGCCGCCGAGGCGGCGCCGGGCAAGCGGATGACGGCGTCGGGGTGCCTGCTGGCGAAGACGGGAGAATCGGTGCGGATCAGCCGCGAAGCGCGCAACCGGCGTAAGTCGGGATACGGCTTCGATCACCTGCTGCCGAGCCCCGATTTCGATGTCGCGCAGGCGCTGGCGGAGCGCTCCGGGGCGCCAACTTATCCCAATCCACCGATTTCCGGTTACCCTGTTTGAACACAATCGCCGCATAGGGGCTCTGTCGCCTTGGCAACGCCCATCTTCATACCTATGTTTGGGCGTAAGAGTTGCCGCAATTTCAGGTGCGGCACAGCTACGAGAAAGACATGAATCCGAATTATCGAAATTTCGCGCTGTGGGCGATCATCGCTCTGATGCTGATCGCGCTGTTCAACATGTTCGACAACAAGCCGCAAACGACGGCGAGCCGCGACGTGTCCTACTCGCAGTTTCTGCAGGACGTTTCGACGGGCCGGGTGAAGTCGGTCACGATCATGGGCGAACAGATCACCGGCACCTACAGCGACTCCGGTGCAAGCTTCCAGACCTATTCGCCGGGCGACGCCAATCTCGTCCAACGCCTCGAAGGGCAGGGCGTGGAGATTCGCGCACGGCCCGAGACGGATGGTTCGAATTCCTTCATCTCCTACCTGTTCACCTGGCTGCCGATGATCATCATCCTCGGCGTGTGGATATTCTTCATGCGCCAGATGCAGGGCGGCGGTTCGCGCGCCATGGGATTCGGCAAGTCGCGCGCCAAGCTTCTGACCGAGGCGCACGGCCGCGTGACCTTCGCCGACGTCGCCGGCGTGGACGAGGCCAAGCAGGACCTGGAAGAGATCGTCGAATTCCTGCGCGACCCGCAGAAGTTCCAGCGGCTCGGCGGCAAGATTCCGCGCGGCGTGCTGCTCGTCGGTCCGCCCGGCACCGGCAAGACGCTGCTGGCGCGCTCGGTCGCCGGTGAAGCCAACGTGCCGTTCTTCACGATTTCGGGTTCGGATTTCGTCGAGATGTTCGTCGGCGTCGGCGCGAGCCGCGTGCGCGACATGTTCGAGCAGGCGAAGAAGAATTCGCCCTGCATCATCTTCATCGACGAGATCGACGCCGTCGGCCGTCATCGCGGCGCCGGTCTCGGCGGCGGCAATGACGAGCGCGAGCAGACGCTGAACCAGTTGCTGGTCGAGATGGACGGCTTCGAGGCGAATGAATCGATCATCCTGATCGCGGCGACCAACCGTCCCGACGTTCTCGATCCGGCGCTGATGCGTCCCGGCCGCTTCGACCGTCAGGTCGTCGTGCCCAATCCGGACATCATCGGCCGCGAGAAAATCCTCAAGGTGCATGTGCGCAACGTGCCGCTGGCGCCGAATGTCGACCTCAAGGTCATCGCGCGCGGCACGCCGGGTTTCTCCGGCGCCGACCTGATGAACCTCGTCAACGAAGCGGCCCTGATGGCGGCGCGGCGCAACAAGCGTCTTGTCACCATGGCCGAATTCGAGGACGCCAAGGACAAGGTGATGATGGGCGCGGAGCGCCGCTCCAACGCCATGACCGAGGAAGAAAAGCAGCTGACCGCCTATCACGAGGCGGGTCACGCCATCGTGGCGCTCAACGTGCCGTCGACGGACCCGGTTCACAAGGCGACGATCATTCCGCGCGGCCGCGCGCTCGGCATGGTGATGCAGTTGCCGGAAGGCGACCGCTACTCGATGAGCTACAAATACATGATCTCGCGGCTGGCGATCATGATGGGCGGGCGCATCGCCGAGGAAATGAAGTTCGGCAAGGACAACATCACCTCGGGCGCGGCCTCCGACATCGAACAGGCGACCAAGCTGGCGCGGGCGATGGTCACGCAATGGGGCTTCTCCGACAAGCTCGGACAGGTCGCCTATGGCGAGAACCAGCAGGAGGTCTTTCTCGGCCATTCGGTGGCGCAGCAGAAGAACATCTCCGAGGACACCGCCCAGATCATCGACATGGAAGTCCGCCGGCTGATCGACGAGGCCTACGAAGCCGCGCGCAAGATCCTGACGACGAAAAAGAAGGACTGGATCACGCTCGCCGAAGGCCTGCTCGAATACGAGACCTTGTCGGGCAGCGAGATCAAGTCTTTGCTTGCCGGCGAAAAGCCGTCGCGCGATCTTGGCGACGACACGCCGCCGTCGCGCGGCTCGGCCGTGCCGAAGGCCGGATCGAAGGAAAAGGCCGACAAGAAGCCCGGCGACGAGCCCGGTACCGGCGGCATGGAACCGCAGCCGCAGGGTTAACCCTGAAAACCAGACTTGTGTGAAAGGCCGCCCTGGCGGCCTTTTTTCATGGTTTTGCGTGGTGTATATCAGGCTGCCAGAGCGGGCCGGCTACAAAAACCACAGCAAGCAGATCGATCGGAACTTGAATGACGCGGAAATATTTCGGCACTGACGGCATTCGCGGCACGGCCAACATCCACCCGATGACGCCGGAAGTGGCGATGAAAGTGGGCATGGCGGTCGGCGTCGCGTTTCAGCGCGGCGGTCATCGCCACCGGGTGGTGATCGGCAAGGACACGCGGCTTTCGGGCTACATGCTGGAAAATGCGATGGTCGCCGGTTTCACCGCGGCCGGCATGGATGTCTTCCTGCTCGGTCCCGTTCCGACGCCCGCCGTCGCGATGCTGACGCGGTCGCTGCGCGCCGATATCGGCGTGATGATTTCCGCATCGCATAACCCGTTCGAGGACAACGGGATCAAGCTGTTCGGTCCGGACGGCTACAAGCTTTCCGACAAGATCGAGCTGGAAATCGAGCGCCTGCTGACGGCCGATCTTTCCCATTCGCTCGCCAAGGCCGACAAGGTCGGGCGTGCGAAGCGCGTCGACGGCGATCTCTACCGCTATATCGAGTTCGCGAAACGGACCTTCCCGAAGGAAATGACGCTTTCGGGCGTGCGCATCGTCGTCGATTGCGCCAATGGCGCGGCATACAAGGCGGCGCCGGCGGCGTTGTGGGAGCTGGGTGCGGAAGTCGTCACGATCAACAACGAGCCGAACGGCCTGAACATCAATTTCGAGTGCGGATCGACCAATCCGGTCGGCCTGTCGAAGAAGGTTCACGAGGTGCGCGCCGATCTCGGCATCGCGCTGGATGGCGACGCCGATCGCGTGCTGATCGTCGACGAGAAAGGCAAGATCGTCGACGGCGACCAGCTGATGGCGATGATCGCCGAGGACTGGCATGCCGACGGCCGACTGACCGGCGGCGGCGTGGTGGCGACCGTGATGTCCAATCTCGGCTTCGAACGGTTCCTGAATTCCAAGGGGCTGGACCTGGCGCGCACGAAGGTCGGCGACCGTTACGTCGTCGAATGCATGCGCGAGAACGGCTACAATGTCGGCGGCGAGCAGTCCGGCCATATCGTCCTGTCGGATTATTCGACCACCGGCGACGGGCTGATCTCGGCGCTGCAGGTGCTTGCCTGCATCCGGGCCGCCGACAAGCCGGCGAGCGAGGTATGCCGCAAGTTCGAGCCGGTTCCGCAGGTCCTGAAAAACGTCCGCTTCGGCAGCGGCAAGCCGCTGGAAGACGAGCACGTCAAATCGGCCATCGACGAGGGCCGCAACCGGCTGGGCGAATCGGGCCGGCTGGTCATCCGTCCGTCGGGAACCGAACCGGTGATCCGGGTCATGGCCGAGGGCGACGACCGCTTCCTGGTCGAAAAGGTCGTCGACGATATCGTCAGTGCGATAGCGGACCTCAGGACCGCCGCCTGAAGCCATCCGGACAAGCAAACGGATAGCGGCGCCGCGAGGCGCCGTTTTTTTGTTAAAACTGTATGCATTAAGGCTAATAAACACGGTAAAAGAACAGGGTTAAGTGCGTTTTAACCTTTCCTATCCAATATCCCGACCGAGGGTTTTGAGGGCCCTGTATTGAGTTTTTGGGCTGTTGGAAGGATCAAACCAATGAAGACTGCAGCGAAATATCTGCTTAGCGGCATGGCGCTTGCGATGACGGGCGCCGCGCCGGCCATGGCGGCCGATATCATGGAGCCGCCGGTGATCGAGTCGCCGGTCTATCAGGCGCCCGAAGTCATGCCCGCCGCAGTCTCCGGTTGGTATCTGCGCGGCGATGTCGGCTATGCCTGGCACAAGTTCAAGACCGGCGAATACGGAATTGCCGCAGCCGGTCCGGTGCTTCTCACCAATTCGATTTCCGAGACCAGCTTTCGCGGCTCCTACACGATCGGCGGCGGCGTCGGATACCAGGTCAATCATTATCTGCGCGGCGACCTGACGCTCGACTACTGGGGTAACGGCGAGTTCACCGGCTACACGGTCGGATCCTGCGGTGTCGCAGCGGCTTGTACATCGACCGACATCGCGAAATTCACCGCGCTGACGCTGATGGCGAACGCCTATGTGGACTTCGGCACCTATGGCCGCTTCACGCCGTATGTCGGCGGCGGCATCGGCGGATCCTATGTCCATTGGGGATCGTTGCACAACACGGCCTGCGAAACCGGCAACCCGACCAACTGCGACCCGAACGTGTGGCACGGCGGTGCCTATGACTGGCGCTTCGCCTACGCGGTCATGGCCGGCGTCTCGGTCGACGTGACCTGCAACGTGGCCGCCGATTTCGGCTACAAGTACCAGCGCATCACGAGCGGCGAAATGTTCGGCATTGTCGGCAACACCGGTTACGGACATGACGGCGGCATTTCGAGCCATCAGGTCAAGGCCGGCCTGCGCTACAAGTTCGGCGGATGCCCGCAACCGACCCAGGTTGTCTATCAGCCGGAGCCGCTGCCGGTTTACAAGTAAAACCAGACAAATCCGACTTCAGAGCCCGGCTGCGAAAGCAGCCGGGCTTTTTGTTTGCGCGTAAAATCCGAGGTTAAGAAACATGCTTAACCACGGCTTAACCCTTATCCTTAATAGTGCGTGAAGACGGCAGCGAGCGGGCGCGAATCCGCCCGATCCCGGTCAACGCGAGAGAGTTGAGCCATGACGAGAATGATGAAAAGGATTTGGGCGCTTGGGTTTGTCTCGCTGTGCCTGCTGGTATCGCAGGCAAGCGCCTCTGACCTGGACGGCGTGGTCTTCACCGACGACGCGAACTTCGCCAGACCCGCCGAACTGGGCTCGGGCTGGTATATCCGCGGCGATATCGGCCTGAACTTCAATGGCGTGCAGGATGTCAGCATCAACGGCAATCCGGCGGCCGGCCTGTACCTGAACAACAACTACACCGACAAGATCCATTTCGACGCCGGCGTCGGTTATCGCTTCAGCAACTATCTGCGCGTGGACGCCGGCATCGGCCGGCTCGCGGGAACGGACTACTCGAGCTCGCAGCTGATGTACGAGGATCCGACCAGCGCCAATGTGGCCGATCCGCTGGCGGTGCAGCCGGGCGAGGCCAATCCCTGTAACGGCTGGGGTACCTTCATCGACATTCCCACGAGCACGACCTACACAGGCGACGATTTCATCAGCAACTGCGTGGACAAGGACAAGGTCGAGTACGACACGACCTATATCATGGCCAATGTCTATGCCGACCTGCCCAAATTCTACGGCTTCGTCCCGTTCGTCGGCGCCGGCGTCGGCATCGGGCGGCTCGCCTGGCGCGAAGAAATCAATTCCATCGAATGTACTCCGAGTTCCGCCGACGTGCGCGTCGAGGGATGCCGCGCCTATGGCGTCGGCGATCAGCCGGCCGCCAACACTCCCTATACGCAGCCGGGCACGGTCAGCGAAGGTGTCGATTACCGGTTGGGCGTCGCCTTCACCGCGGGCCTCGGCTACAACATCAACGAGAACCTGACCCTCGAAATGGCCTATCGCTACATGAACTTCGGTGCGACTCTGTTGTCGCAGAACGGCTCAACCGGCTCCGGCCTGGCCTCCAGCGGTTACGGTACGCATCAGGTCAATCTCGGTCTGCGCTACGCGATCTGGTAACAACCGCTCCACGGTGGGAACGGGAGAGGCTGCTTCGGCGGCCTTTTTCGTTTGTGCCGATCAAATTTGACGCGCATCGACAAGAAATCGTCTTGACCGCGACACATCAAAGGGATAACGCCGCACGTGGGACACCTCTCCCCAACGAGAGGCTACTATCTGGAAGGATAGAACCATGATAGCGACTATATCCACGCCGGACATGCGTCCGGCCAATCCCCGTTTTTCTTCTGGTCCGTGCGCGAAGCGTCCCGGTTGGGCGCCCGAAAATCTCGACACGTCCGCGCTCGGCCGCTCCCACCGCTCCAAGCCCGGCAAGGCGAAGCTCGCCGAAGCGATCGAGCTGACACGCGAAATCCTCGGCGTGCCGGCGTCGCACCGGATCGGCATCGTGCCGGCGTCCGACACCGGCGCCGTCGAGATGGCGCTGTGGTCGATGCTCGGCGCGCGCGGCGTCGACATGGTGGCCTGGGAAACCTTCGGTTCCGGCTGGGTCACCGACGTCGTCAAGCAGCTGAAGCTCGCCGACGTGCGGCGCATCGAGGCGGGCTACGGCGAACTGCCCGATCTCTCCACCATCGATTTTTCCCGCGACGTGGTCTTCACCTGGAACGGCACGACCTCGGGCGTGCGCGTGCCGAACGCGGACTTCATCCCGGCCGACCGCGAGGGCCTGACGATCTGCGACGCGACTTCGGCGGCATTCGCCCAGGCGCTCGATTTCGACAAGCTCGACGTGGTCACCTTCTCCTGGCAGAAAGTGCTCGGCGGCGAGGGCGGCCACGGCATCCTGATCCTGTCGCCGCGCGCCGTCGAACGGCTCGAAAGCTACACGCCGGCCTGGCCGCTGCCGAAGATCTTCCGCATGACCAAGGGCGGCAAGCTGATCGAGGGCATCTTCAAGGGCGAGACGATCAACACGCCGTCGATGCTGTGCGTCGAGGACTATCTCGACGCGCTCAACTGGGCGAAATCGCTCGGCGGGCTCAACGCGCTGATGGCGCGGGCCGACGCGAATTTCAGGGCGATCCAGGACCACGTCGATCAGAGCGCGTGGCTGGAAAACCTGGCGGTCGATCCCGCGACGCGCTCCAACACCTCGGTGTGCCTGAAAATCGTCGATCCCGCCGTCACGGCGCTGTCGGACGAAGACCAGGCGGCGTTCGCCAAGGGCATGGTCTCGGCTCTCGACAAGCAGGGCGTCGCCTTCGATATCGGCGCCTATCGCGACGCGCCGCCCGGACTGCGCATCTGGGCCGGCGCGACGGTCGAAACCGCCGATCTCGCGGCGCTGATGCCCTGGCTCGACTGGGCTTTCGCATCCCAGAAGGCCGCGCTCAAGGCGGCCGCCTGACCTGACCCGCTGTCCGGGCGGCCATCGGCCGCCCGCCTTTCCCGCACAGATCATTCAACGATGGAGGCCTTCATGGCACCGCGCGTACTCGTATCCGACAAGCTTTCCGAAACCGCCGTCCAGATCTTCCGCGACCGCGGCATCGACGTCGATTTCCAGCCCGATGTCGGCAAGGACAAGGAAAAGCTGCTCGAAATCATCGGCAATTATGACGGCCTGGCGATCCGCTCGGCGACCAAGGTCACCGAAAAGCTGATCGAAGCCGCGACCAATCTCAAGGTCATCGGCCGCGCCGGCATCGGCGTCGACAATGTCGATATCCCGGCCGCCTCGCGGCGCGGCATCATCGTGATGAACACGCCCTTCGGCAATTCGATCACGACCGCCGAGCACGCGATCGCGATGATGTTCGCCGTCGCCCGCCAGATTCCCGAAGCCGACACCTCGACGCAGGCCGGCAAGTGGGAAAAGTCGAAATTCATGGGCGTCGAGATCACCGGCAAGACGCTGGGTCTCATCGGCTGCGGCAATATCGGCTCGATCGTCGCGCAGCGCGCCATCGGCCTGAAGATGCATGTCGTCGCCTACGATCCGTTCCTGTCGCCGGAACGGGCGCAGGAACTGGGCGTGGAAAAGGTGGAGCTGGACGATCTTTTCGCGCGCGCCGATTTCATCACGCTGCACACGCCGCTGACCGACAAGACCCGCAACATCATCGACGCCAAGGCGATCGCCAAGATGAAGGACGGCGTGCGCATCATCAATTGCGCGCGCGGCGGCCTGATCGTGGAAGAAGACCTCGTCGCCGCGCTGAAGAGCGGCAAGGTGGCGGGCGCCGGCATCGACGTGTTCGAGGTGGAGCCGGCGACCAAGAACGCGCTGTTCGACCTGCCGAACGTCGTCTGCACGCCGCATCTGGGCGCCTCCACGATGGAGGCGCAGGAAAACGTCGCGCTGCAGGTCGCCGAACAGATGTCGGATTACCTGATGAAGGGCGCGGTCACCAACGCGATCAACATGCCGTCGATCTCGGCCGAGGAGGCGCCGCGGCTGAAGCCCTTCGTCAAGCTTGCCGAGGTGCTGGGCGCCTTCGTCGGCCAGGTGACCGAGAGCGCGATGACGGAGGTCGAGATCCTTTATGACGGCTCGACCGCCGAGATGAACACCAAGGCGCTGACCAGCGCGGCGCTGGCCGGCCTGATCCGGCCGCAGGTCGCCGACGTCAACATGGTCTCGGCGCCGATCATGGCGAAGGAACGCGGCATCATCTTTTCCGAGGTCAAGCGCGACAAGTCCGGCGTGTTCGACGGCTACATCAAGCTGACGGTGAAGACGGCGAACCAGACGCGCTCGGTCGCCGGCACGGTGTTCTCCGACGGCAAGCCGCGCTTCATCCAGATCAAGGGCATCAATCTCGACGCCGAGATCGGCCAGCACATGGTCTACACGACCAACAACGACGCGCCGGGCATCATCGGCATTCTCGGCACGACCTTCGGCAAGCACGGCGTCAACATCGCCAACTTCCAGCTCGGCCGCAACCGGCCGGGCGGCGACGCCATCGCGCTGCTCTATGTCGACGAGCCGGTCAGCGAGGAGGTGCTGGACAAGGTGCGCGCCTTCCCGGAGATCCTGTCGGCCAAGCCGCTGGTCTTCGACTAGTCTAGGCCGGCGAATGAAAGTATGCTTTTGGCGGCCCCGGACCCGACCGGTTCAGGGCCGCCTGGCGTTTATTTCCCGAATTTCCTGATCGCATCCGCGCTGACGGGCGTGAAAAGATTGACCAGTGCGCCGTCGGGATCGCGAAAGAGCAAGGAGCGGTTTCCCCAGGGCAGGGTCTTCGGCGCCTGGACGACATCGTCGAGAACCGGTTTCAGCCACTCGTATTCCCGG
>CAVQHF010000021.1:0-451169 GCA_963712205.1 uncultured Alphaproteobacteria bacterium
TGGAAGCAGTGTGATGGAGTGGGTTTTCGTCCCGGCAAGGAGAACACCGCAGCGCGATATGAATATTGCGCGAGGATTTCGACGGTGAGGTCTGGTTTATCGGGCTTGCCCGACGAAACGTCCGGTGGACGTTTCGCCAGCCGAACGCCCGAAGGGCAAGGGGCGGAAAAGCCATCCGAGCCGGGGAGGCGGGTAAGGCTTTGGAACTTCGTTCCAAACTGCAATCGTGTGAACTTGGTCTTTCGCGTCCTGGACGGCGTCGCGCGAGGCTAGCGGTGCTTGCACCGCGTCGCCTCACGCTTCTCATTGCCCGGCAGACAAGCGAAGCGCCGTCGAGAGGGGGCCAGGCCGCGAAATCCCGGCGCTCAAACGATTCCATTTAAAGATGAGCGGCTCTAGCCCGGCAGGCCGGGGCGGTCGAGACCCTTCGGCGACAGGGTGAAGATCTCGCAGCCGTCGTCGGTGACGCCGATCGTGTGTTCGTATTGCGCCGACAGGCTGCGGTCGCGGGTGACCGCCGTCCAGCCGTCGGACAGAACCTTCACATGCGGACGGCCGAGATTGATCATCGGCTCGATGGTGAAGATCATGCCCTTGCGCATCTCGATGCCTTCGTCGGCGCGGCCGTAATGCAGGACGTTCGGGGCATCGTGGAACAGCTTGCCGATGCCGTGGCCGCAGAAATCGCGCACCACGGAGCAGCGCTCGGCCTCGGCGTGTTTCTGGATGGCCTCGCCGATGGCGCCCATGCGGGCGCCGGGTTTCACCGCGGCGATGCCGAGCATCAGGCATTCATGCGTCACTTCCAGCAGGCGCTCGGCGGCGCGCTTGATCCCGCCGACGGGATACATGCGCGATGCATCGCCATGCCAGTCGTCGAGAACATAGGTGACGTCGATATTGACGATCTCGCCCTCGCGCAGCGGCTTGTCGTTGGGAATGCCGTGGCAGACCACGTGGTTGATCGACGTGCAGCAGGAATGGGTGTAACCGCGATAGTTGAGCGTCGCGGGGACCGCGCCGTTGTCCATGCCGAATTCGAACAGGAACTTGTCGATCGCCTCTGTCGTCACGCCGGGCTTGATCATCGGCACGAGTTCGTCGAGCGCCATCGCCGTCAGCCGGCCGGCGCGGCGCATGCCTTCGAAGCCTTCCTCGCCATGCAGGCGGATCTGGCCGGTGTTCTTGGCTGACGCCAGTTCGGCTTCGAGATAGGTCACCATGGTCGTGCTCCGGTAACGGCGGTCTCATTCCGCAACGGGAATGGTCTTGACGGGCAGAATTTCATTTTCCGAGATTTGGCACTGAATGGCGAAAGCTTCAACCCCGGCGGCCGTCGCGCGGTCGAATGCCGCGCAATAAGCGGGGTCGAGATCGCGGCACAGCTTCAGGCTTTCGCAATCGCCGCGCTGGATGAGGAAGACCATGATCGCGCGATGCCCCTCGGCGGCCATGTCGGCCAGTTCGTCGAGATGTTTGGCGCCGCGCGCGGTCACCGTGTCGGGAAATTCGGCAAGGCCCGCCACACGGCTCATGTGCACGTTCTTGACCTCGACATAGGCCAAACCGCGCGCCGGATCCTTCAGCAGGATGTCGATGCGCGAATTGCGGCCGTATTTCTGTTCGCGCCTGAATTCCTCGTAGGATGCGAGGTCGGCGATCATGCCGGCCCGGATCGCCTCTTCGGTCAGCCGGTTCGGCAGGCCGGTATTGACGCCGACCATGATGCCGTCCGCTTCGACAATTTCCAACGTGTGCGGGTATTTGCGGGTCGGCTTGTCCGAGACGGAGAGCCAGACGCGCGAACCGGGATCGGTCAGTCCCATCATGGAGCCGGTATTGGGCACGGCGCAGGTGATCTCGCTTCCGTCGCCAAGCACGATGTCGGCAAGGAAACGCTTGTAGCGTTTCACCAGGCGGCCGGGGACAAGCGGAGCCGAAAACTTCACACGCGCTCGCGAACGTAGGTGCCCGGTGCGTCCTCGAGCGGCTTCAGCTTGCCGCCGAGCTTCTTGCGGGCGGGGACGCGCTCGTCGTCGTTCGATTCGATCCAGGCATGCCAGTGCGGCCACCACGAGCCTTCGGTCACGGTCGCCTTTTCGATCCATTTCGAGAAATCGCCGGCGACTTTCGGGCCGGACCAGAACTGGTACTTGTTCTTGGCCGGCGGGTTGATGACGCCGGCGATATGGCCGGAGCCGCCCATGACGTAGGTGACGTCGCCGCCGAAGCATTTCGAACCTTCGAAGACCGACAGCGCCGGGGCGATGTGATCTTCCTTGGCGGCCAGATTGTAGATCGGGATCTTCACGTCGGCGAGCGAGACCGGCGCGCCATGCAGGACCAGTTTCGCGTTGGCGAGGTTGTTCTCGTAGTAGCAGTTGCGCAGGTAGAAAATGTGGTTGGCCGCGGCCATGCGGGTGGAATCGGCGTTCCAGTAGAGCAGGTCGAAGGGCAAGGGCTCCTTGCCCTTCATGTAGTTGTTGACGACGTAGGGCCAGATCAGGTCGCCCGAGCGCAGCAGGTTGAAGGCGGTCGCCATCTTCGAGCCGTCGAGATATCCGTCCCTGTTCATCTGTTTTTCGAGCGACTGCAGCTGATCGTCGTCGACGAACACCTTCAGGTCGCCCGCATTGACGAAATCGACCTGGGTGGTGAACAGCGTCGCGGTGGCGATGCGGTCATCGCCTTCGCGGGCAAACAGGGCGAGCGCTGCGGCAAGCAAGGTGCCGCCGACGCAGTAGCCGATGGTGTTGACCTGCTTTTCGCCGGTCGCCTTTTTCACGGCGTCGAGCGCGAAGGAAATGCCCTGGTCGATATAGTCGTTCCAGTCCAGCTGCGCGTGGCGCCTGTCCGGATTGACCCAGGACATGACGAAGACGGTGTGCCCCTGTTCGGTCGCCCAGCGCACAAAGGATTTTTCCGGATTGAGATCCAGAATGTAGAACTTGTTGATCCAGGGCGGGCAGATCAGCAGCGGGCGCTTGAGAACCTTCTTGGTCGCCGGCTCGTACTGGATGATCTCGACGAGGGGATTGCGGGCGATCACCTTGCCGGGGGTCAGGGCGATGTTCTCGCCGAGCTTGAATTTCGAATAGTCGGCCTGGCGGAGCTTCAAATCACCGCGGCCGGCCTCGATATCCTCGGCGAGCATCTTCATGCCGGTAACGAGGTTGGCGCCGTTGGTGGCGATCGTTTCCTTGAAGATTTCCGGACTGGAGATCATGAAATTGGACGGCGAGGCGGCGTTTGCCAGCTGCCTGATGTAGAAGCTGGCCTTGTGGCGCGTGTGTTCGTCCAGCGTTTCGGCGTTCTCGACGAGGTCTGCCGCCCATTTGGACGTGACAAGGTAGGTCTGCTTGAGGAACGAGAAGAAAGCGTTGTCCTTCCAGTCGTCGTCGGAAAAGCGGCGATCGCCGCGCTCCGGTTCGACCGCTTCGGACAGGGCAGGATCGCCCATGCGTTTGATCGAATTGGACCAGATGTCCATGTAGCCGGAGAACAGGCGCGTCTGCGCCTCGACGGCGCGCTGCGGATCGGACAGCCAGTATTCGGAGACCTTGGAGAATGTCTTGACCACATCCGCCATCGGATCGGCCAGATTGTCCGTCTTTTCGCCGGATTCGCGCGGAGCGATCCATGCAGAGGCGGCATTGCCGGCCTCTTCGATCATGCGGGCGAGGTTGCGGGCGAAGGCTTCCGGATCCTTGACGAGATAAGCGTCAATCGCGCTTCCCTTCTCTGCCGGGACGGCCTTCTCCTCCTCCTTCTTGTCAACCATTGCGTTCCGCCCTGCGGGTGCTTTTTCCGTCGCCATTCACGGCGTTCTTTGTTGTGCCATAATATTGAGCGTTGATGACATACGGCAAGCCGCGTGTCATTGCCCCATGATTGCGGACATTCGCCAAATGGCTTTGCGTCCGGATTTCATATGTACGGCTTGCCCCAAGGTAACATGAAAAAAATTGGGATTGCGTTACTGATCTTCAACATGCCGGTCCTTGCGGGCTGCGCAGGCGGCAACGCGATCGATCAAGCCGTGCCGCAGGCCGCGTTTGCCGATGCCAACGCTCCGGTGCCCGCAGACCGGCCGGCAACGGACGCCGCCGCGTCTCCGGGCACGGACGATTCCGCAGCGGCCGACACCGATCCCGTCTTTTCGGGCTCTGCCCGTGTCGCGGAGACCGGAACATTTCCCAACATCAACGAGGAGCCGCACGGCGCGACGGCACAATTGACCGATGCACAGCGCGATGCCCTCGTGGCGGAAATGCAGGTGCTCGGCGAAACGCATGCCCGGGGCGGAATCTCGACCGCCGAATACCAGCGACGGCTGGAGCAATTGCGGCTGTTGGCAGCGACCCATTCGGATGATGCGATTAAGAAGATCGAAGAATAGAAGTGCTAGCGTTCAAGGCCGCAACGTTCTCTCGATTTCCGTACGGGAACAGGCTATAGCGCGCTGATATGCCGAGGTAATGTCCATGGAAGAATTTCACAAAGTCCGCCGACTTCCGCCCTATGTCTTCGAGCAGGTGAACCGCCTGAAGGCGAGCGCGCGAGCGGACGGCCGCGACATCATCGATCTCGGCATGGGCAATCCCGACCTTCCGACGCCGCCGGCGATCGTCGACAAGCTGGTCGAGACCGTGCGCGATCCGCGCACGCACCGCTACTCGTCCTCGAAGGGAATCCCGGGATTGCGTAAGGCGCAGGCCGCCTATTATGCGCGGCGGTTCGGGGTGAAACTCGATCCCGATCGCGAGGTGATCGCGACGCTGGGCTCCAAGGAGGGGTTCGCCAACATGGCGCAGGCGATCACCGCGCCCGGCGACGTGATCCTGTGTCCCGATCCGACCTATCCGATCCATGCCTTCGGCTTCATCATGTCCGGCGGGGTGATCCGTTCCATGCCGGTCGAGCCCGACGACGGTTTCATCCCGGCGCTGGAACGCGCCGTGAAGCATTCGATCCCGAAGCCGCTGGCGCTGATTCTCAACTATCCGTCGAACCCGACCGCATTCGTGGCGTCGCTCGATTTCTACAAGGACGTGATCGCCTACGCCCGAAAGCACGACATCATCGTGCTGTCCGACCTCGCCTATGCCGAGATCTATTTCGGCGACGAGCCGCCACCGTCGGTGCTGCAGGTGCCGGGCGCAATCGATATCTGCGTCGAATTCACCTCGATGTCGAAGACCTTCTCCATGCCTGGATGGCGGATGGGCTTCGCGGTCGGCAACGAACGCCTGATCGCGGCGCTGGCGCGGGTGAAATCCTATCTCGACTACGGCGCGTTCACGCCGATCCAGGTCGCGGCAACCGCAGCGCTCAACGGCGACGGCTCCGATATCGCCGACGTGCGGGGGATCTATCGGAAACGCCGCGACGTGCTGGTGGAAAGCTTCCACCAGGCCGGCTTCGACGTGCCGCCGCCGGAAGCGACGATGTTCGCCTGGGCGCCGATTCCGGAACCGTTCCGCGAAATGGGCTCGCTGGAATTCTCCAAGCTGCTGATCGAGAAGGCCGACGTCGCGGTGGCGCCGGGCATCGGCTTTGGCGAGCATGGCGACGACCACGTTCGCATCGCGCTGGTCGAAAACGAACACCGCATCCGGCAGGCGGCGCGGAACATCAAACGCTTCCTTGCATCTACGCGCGGAAATCTGCACAACGTCGTCACTCTCAACGCTCGCCGCTGACCGCGCGGGCGTTCTTCGTCAACGCCTCGTCCGGAAAGGTGGTTTTATGAGCGAGCCGCTGCGCATCGGTATTGCGGGTTTGGGTACCGTCGGGGCGTCCGTCGCCCGGATCCTGAAATCCAAATCGAATTCCCTGTCACACAAATGCGGACGGCCGATCACGGTGACAGGCGTCAGTGCGCGCGACCGCAGCAAGGATCGCGGCGTCGATCTGTCGGGCATCGACTGGTTCGACACGCCGTCGGCACTGGCCGCTTCGCCCGATATCGACGTGTTCGTCGAACTCGTCGGCGGGGACAGCGGCCCGGCGCTCGACAGCATTCGCGCCGCAATCGAATCCGGCCGGCACGTGGTGACCGCCAACAAGGCGCTGCTCGCCAAGCACGGTGTGGAACTGGCGCTGCTCGCCGAGAAAAAGGGCCTGATCCTCAACTACGAGGCGGCGGTCGCCGGCGGCATTCCCGTCATCAAGACAATGCGTGAATCGCTCGCGGCGAACGACGCGAGCCGCGTCTACGGCATTCTGAACGGCACCGCGAATTACATCCTGACGCGGATGGAAAGCGACGAACTGTCGTTCGAGGAATGCCTCGCCGAAGCGCAGCGTCTCGGCTATGCGGAAGCCGATCCGACATTCGACGTGGAAGGGTTCGACACCGCCCACAAGCTGGCGATCCTGACCAGCCTCGCCTTCGGAACGCAGGTCGCGGCCGACGAGATCTATGTCGAGGGGATCAGCAACATCTCGCTGTCCGATATCCATGCCGCGCGCGAGCTCGGTTACCGGATCAAGCTGCTCGGCGTCGCCCAGCGCACCTCCTCCGGGATCGAACAGCGGGTTCACCCGACCATGGTGCCGCTCGGATCGATGATCGGGCAGGTCGACAGCGTCACCAACGCGGTCGGCATCGAGGCCGACACCGTCGGCTCGCTTTTGCTTTCGGGGCCGGGCGCAGGCGGCGACGCGACGGCTTCGGCCGTCATCGGCGACATCGCCGATATCGCGAAATCGCGGCCGGGGCGGCAGGAAGCGCCGGTGTTCGGCCGGCCCGCCGACGAGCTGGAGCCCTATCAGCGGGCCGAGATATCCACCCATGCCGGCGGCTATTTCATCCGCATGACCGTGCATGACCGCATCGGCGTATTCGCGTCGCTTGCCGGCCATATGGCCGAAAACGGGATCTCGCTTGCCTCGATCGTTCAGCACGGATCGGCGAAAAACGGGATGGACGAGCCGAAAACGGTGGTCCTTGTCACGCATGAAACGACCGAATCGCATATTCGCACGGCGCTCGAGGCGGTTCTCGCGGACGGCCATCTCGTTTCCAAGCCGCAGGTTATTCGCATTGAACCGGCGGGCTGACAGGGCTTCTGTCATCAAAATCGATTAGATCGCATTTGCTCCCCAAAAGCGCACGGCCTGCCAGTTGCGCAAGCGGTGCGTCTGCGTCTAAACGATCTGCAAAAAGAACTCAGCGAGGATAACCGCATGAATGCCATGACAAAATCCGGCGAACCGCAAGGCCGGTCTGACGCGTGAACTCTCGCTGGAACTGGCGCGTGTGACCGAACGCGCCGCGGTTGCGGCTGCGCGGCTGCGCGGGCGCGGCGACGAGAAGGCCGCCGACCAGGCCGCCGTCGACGCGATGCGCTCGGAACTCAACCGGCTTGCCATTCGCGGAACGGTGGTCATCGGCGAGGGTGAGCGCGACGAAGCGCCGATGCTGTATATCGGCGAGGAAGTCGGCGCGGGAACGGGACCGGAGGTCGATATCGCGCTCGATCCGCTCGAAGGCACGACCATCTGCGCCAAGAACCTGCCCAACTCGCTCGCGGTCATCGCGATCGCGACCAAGGGCGCGCTACTGAACGCGCCGGACGTCTACATGGACAAGATCGCGATCGGACCCGGCTATGCGGCCGGCGTCATCGATATCGACGCGTCGCCGGAAGACAATATCCATTCGCTCGCCAAGGCGAAGGGCGTGCCGGTGACGGAGGTCGCGGCCTGCATTCTCGACCGTCCGCGCCATGCGGCGCTGATCGAAGCCGTGCGCAAGACGGGCGCGGCGATCCGGCTGATCGGCGACGGCGACGTCGCCGGGGTGATCGACACGACGGCGCCGGAAGAAACCGGGATCGACATCTACATGGGCACCGGCGGCGCGCCGGAAGGCGTGCTTGCGGCTTCGGCGTTGCGTTGCGTCGGCGGGCAGATGCAGGGGCGCCTGATCCTCGACTCGGAAGAAAAGGTGGCGCGCGCCGCGCGCATGGGCGTCGCCGATCCGAAAAAGATCTACACGCATCTCGAAATGGCGCATGGCGAAGTGATGTTCGCGGCCACCGGCGTCACCGACGGCAACATGCTCGGCGGCGTGCGGTTCCTGCGCAACTACATCCAGACGGAAACGATCGTCATGCGCTCGTCGTCGCAGACCGTGCGCGAAATCAAGGCGCGCCATCAGGACATGGACAAGTTCTGACCGCTCTCCCGGTTGGGCGGCTTGACGCCGCCCGGCCCGGGGCTCACATACCGGCATGGTCCAAGCTTCCACATTCCTGGGAATCGAACGCTCGCTGAAAGGCCGGCGCTGGGTCGACAGGATGTCGCCGGCGCAGGCGCAGATCGCACTCGACATCGCCCAGCGCCACGGCGTGCCCGACATCCTGGCGCGGGTGCTCGCCGGGCGCGGGATCGCGGCGGGCGATGCACTGGAATTCCTCGATCCGACACTCAAGGCGCTGATGCCCGATCCGCGCTCGGTCACCGACCTGGAGGCGGCGGCGGCGCGCATCGCCGATGCGATCCGCAAGGGCGAACGGGTCGCGATCTTCGGCGACTACGATGTCGACGGGGCGTCGTCATCGGCCCTGCTCGCGCGCTATCTGCGCTTCTTCGGCGTCGAGGCCGAAATCTATATCCCGGACCGTATCTTCGAGGGTTACGGGCCCAATCCGGCGGCGATGGGGGAACTCGCCTCGCGCGCCTCGCTGATCGTCACGGTCGATTGCGGCACGAACAGCGCCGAGGCGTTCGGCGCGGTCGCGGGCCAGGGCACCGACATCGTCGTGCTCGATCATCACCAGGTCGGCGGACCGCTGCCCGATGTCGCGGCGGTGGTCAATCCGAACCGCGACGACGATCTGTCCGGCCTCGGGCATTTGTGCGCGGTGGGCGTCGTCTTCATGACGCTGGTCGACGTCTCGCGCCAGTTGCGCGCGCATGGCATGGCCAGGATGCCGGACCTGCTTTCGATGCTCGACCTCGTCGCGCTCGGCACGGTCTGCGACGTCGTCCCGCTCGTCGGGCTGAACCGCGCATTCGTGACCAAGGGGCTGGTCGCGGCGCGCCATCTCGGCAATCCGGGGCTCAGCGCGCTGGCGCGGGTTTCGTCGATCGGCGAACCGCTCAATCCGTTTCACTTCGGTTTCCTGATCGGGCCGCGGATCAATGCCGGCGGGCGGATCGGCAACGCGGCGCTGGGTTCGATGCTGCTGTGCGAAGAGGATTCGAACCGGGCGGCGGAGATCGCGACCGAACTCGACCGGCTCAATCGCGAACGCCAGGCGATCGAGACCGAGATGGTCGCGGAAGCACGCGCGGAAGCCGAAAAGGACATGCAATCGAGCGTGCCGCCTGCCGTCATCGTGACGTCAAGCGAAGACTGGCATCCGGGCATCGTCGGGCTGATCGCGGCGCGGCTGAAGGAGCATACGCGCCGGCCCGCCTTCGCGATCGCGCTTGACGGGTCGGGCAAGGGGACCGGTTCCGGGCGCTCGATCCCGGGGTTCGATCTCGGCAAGCTGGTACGGGCGGCGGTCGATGAGGGACTGCTCGTCAAGGGCGGCGGACACGCCATGGCGGCGGGCATCACGGTCGAGCGTTCCAAGCTCGGGGATTTGCGCGGCTTCTTCGAGGAGAAGGCGGCGTCTGCGGTGACCTCAATCCTGGACAACGAGACGCAGGCAATAGACGGCGCGCTCACCGCGCGCGGCGCGTCGGCCAATCTGATCGGAGAGATCGAGAAGGCGGGTCCCTACGGCTCGGGCAATCCGGAGCCGGTCTTCGTCCTGCCGAGCCACCGCATCGCGCATTCGGCAGTGGTCGGCAACGGGCATCTGAAGCTGCGGCTGATGGCCGAGGACCGGTCGCAACTCGACGCGATCGCGTTTCGCGCGGCGGACACCGAACTCGGACAGTTCCTGTCGCGGCGAAACGGCGCACCGGTCCATGTCGCGGGCACGCTGTCGATCAATCACTGGAACGGCAGGCAAACGCCGCAGATGCGGATCGTCGATGCGGCGGAGCCGGTCTGACTTTCAGAGATACTGTTCGAGGCGTTTTCCGGCTTTCAGAAAATTCATCGGATTGACGGCCTTGTTGTCCTCGCGAACCTCGTAATGAAGGTGCGGTCCCGTCGAACGGCCGGTGCTGCCCGACAATCCGATTTTGGCCCCAGCGGCGACCTTCTGGCCCTTCTTGACGAGGATACGGCTCAGATGCGCATAGCGCGTGGTCAGGCCGCCGACATGGCGAATCTCGATCATGTTGCCATAGCCGCCATTGCGCCCGGCCCTGACAACCGTACCGGCGGCGGTCGCGTGAATAGGCGTTCCGCTCACGACGGAAAAGTCGATACCGGCATGGAATGCGGATCTGCCGATTATCGGGTCGCGGCGGTTACCAAAGCCGCTGGTGATCCTGTGCCCGGGTGCCGGATTGGCGATCGGGAAAGGCGCGGATCTTGCCGCGCACGGTGTCGAGGGCGTCGAGTTCGCGATTGAGATTGTCGAGTTCGGCGTCGAAAGCCTCGGCATTGGCGCCGGGCCTGGCGGGAATGAACGGACCACCGGTGCCGGTGGTTTCGACTTCCGGCGCCTTGAGCGGCAGTCCGGCGCTGTGCGCATCGGCGACGATCTGCCGACGCATCGAGCGGGCCGATGACGCGAGCGCGCTGATCTGGTCGATCTGGTTTTTCTCCAGATGGTTGAGGGCGGTTCCGAGCCGCGACAGCGCCAGGACGGGCTCGGTTTCGTCGTGCTTCGGGCTATCGGGCGGTTTCACGGCCGCCTGTTGGAGGCCTGCTTCTACCGGCTCCTGCAGCCGGAACAGGGTTCGCTTCGACGCGGCGGAGGTGTCGCCGATTTCGGGCACCGGGACGCTGGCGGGATCGAGCCGGTCCGTTTGCGGCGTCAGGCCGCTGTTGGCGGCTTCCTTCAGGAGCGGGGCGAGACGGCCGCTGCGCTTGGCCAGAACCGACTGCCGGGTCAACAGCTCGGCGACTTTCGATTCCATGATTTGCTGGTCGAGAAGGCGGTACGAGGTGATCCGGTCGACCTGCGAGCGCAGCGCGGCGATCCGGTCCTCGTAGGCGTATTGCATGCGCGCCTGGCGGGCTATGGCGGCATTCAGGATGTCGTCGCGCAGCATGAGATAGCTGGTCGCAAGCAGATACCCGACGGCGGCCGCCGCCAAGAGGGAGGCGGCAAGCGCGACCACCCAGGGCCGGACCGTGAAATGGCTGATGCGATCGCCCTGCGCGATGATGATCGTATGGGGCTCTTTGCGTTTTCCGAAAACCGCTGTGCTACTCAAGGCAATCCACCGCTGGCGACAAGAATTCTGGCGTTGCCCGATTACACTTTATTAGGGTTAACAAAGCCCTTCGACGCGCCCGGAGATTGCACTCAGCGTGACATCGATGCAGAGGAAAGCGCGCGGTAAAACAACGGCGTGAGGCCCGCGGCGGATCGCGCCCGGTCATTGAAGGGCGGCTTGACCTGGCCGTGGAAGTGATCGCGTACGAGTGTGCGAAACCTGTCTGCCGCGTTGACGCCGTCCCGCGCGCAGAAGAAGCGGAACCATTTCGCCCCGACGGCGACGTGGGTCTTCTCGTCATCGTAGATGATGTCGAGGATCGCGGCGGTTTCATCGTCACCGGACGCGCGCAGGCTCGCGGCAAGGCCGGGCGTGACATCGAGACCGCGCGCTTCCAGAACGAGCGGAACGATGGCGAGGCGCGCGTGCAGATCGCCGCGTGTGTCCGTCGCCGCCTGCCAGAGGCCGTCATGGGCGGGAAGTTCGCCGTAATCGGAGCCCAGCGAACGCAGGCGATTGCGCAGGAGGGTGAAATGGCGCGCCTCGTCGTCGGCGACTTGCATCCAGTTGTCGAAAAAGCTGAGCGGGATCTGTCTCGCGGCGAAACGGGCGACGATATCGAGCGCGAGGTCGATGGCGTTGAGTTCGATATGGGCGAGCGCGTGGATCAGCGCGATTCGCCCCCTGAGGGAATTCAGCGACCGTTTTCTCAGGAGGCGCGGTGCGACGAGTTCCGGTTTTTGCGGGCGTCCCGGCCGATCGGGAACGGGCGTATCGCCGGGGCCGCGAAGAGACAGGGTGCGGTTGCGCCACTGTGCCGCGGCCCGGCGCGTGGTCGCGACCTTGGCGTCAAGATCAGCTGACAACAGGGCGCCGACGGACGCCGCGCGCAACGTGTTTGCCATTGGCCGGAAACCCTTGTTTCGCGCCTAACCGAGCGCCCTGACGGCGTCGAGGACGGCCTCCGCATGGCCGGGAACTTTCACCTTGCGCCAGATCTTCGCAATTTTGCCGTCTTTGCCAATCAGGAAGGTCGCGCGTTCGACGCCCATGTATTTGCGGCCATACATGCTCTTTTCGACCCAGACGCCGTAGTCCTGGAGCGTTTTCAATTCTTCGTCGGCGACGAGAGTTACCGACAAATCGTGTTTGGCCTTGAACTTGTCGTGCTTGGCCGCGCTGTCGGGCGACATGCCGACAACAACGGCATCGAGCGCCTCGAAGTCGGGCTTGAGGCGGGAGAAGTCAATTGCTTCCGCCGTGCAGCCGCTGGTGTCGTCCTTCGGGTAAAAATAGAGGACTACGATCTTGCCGTTCAGGGCAGACAAACTGAGGGTCGAACCGCCATCGGCGGGCAATGCGAAATCCGGAGCGGGCGTTCCTTCGACAATCTGGCTCATGGCAATTTCCTTCGGAATTTAAAGCGTTTGACAGGACAGTCAGCGATATATGATGCAAAATGACTCTGTCCATGCCGGTGCGTCGCAAAAAACATGCGGCCGGCGGTGCGGGGGAGGAGCGGAACGACAGCATTGAACATGCAACGCATTCACAAGAAGAGGTTCGGGGCTGCGGCCAAGCGCTGCCTGCGCGGACTTCCGTCGACCGTGGCACAACCCTCTCCACCCGTTCACGCTCCGATGTTTTCCCGGCCGCGACGCGGAAAGCGGCGGCGTTTCCTGCTCGTTGCGCTGTTCGTCGTCGTGCTGATTCCGCTCATCCTGCTCGGACTGTTGAAGTCCGGGCTGTTCGCGCCGGTCATCGAAAACGAGGCGGTAGCGTCGCTTGAGCGCATATTGCCCGCCAATCTTGGCGCCGATATCGGCGAAGCCAGCGTCGGCGTGAACGGAATCGGCGGGATCGGCGTGTCGCTGGACCACTTCGCGCTCACCGACAAGGAAACAGGCGAGGAGATCCTGCGCGTCAAGCGCACGCGAATCGGCGTTCGGACCCTGTCCGCCTTGCGCGGCAAGCCGCAAATCCAGAAGATTTCGCTTTCCGGTGTCGATCTGCATGTCCCGAAGCTTGGAACCGGGGAAGCGGGCCTTCCCGCGATCGCTTCGATCGAATCGAGCCTTTCGGCCCTGTTCGACGCGGCCAACCGCCTTTTCGACCGGACGACGATCACCGGCACCGGCGTGAATGTCGAGATCAAGGACATGAAGCTGTCCGGTCCGGGCGGACCGGAAGGCGGGATTCTCGTCAAGGACGCGGTGGTGCTTGCCCGCAAGGGACGGCGCGCGCTCGAAGCGGAGGTCGTGGTTTCAGGCCAAACGGTGAAAATCTCCGGAATGCTGCGCCGGGACGACGGCAATTCCCTGTCCGTCTCGCTGACGGCCGAGGATGTGCCGCTGCCGATCGGCCGCATCCGGACGATCCTGTCGGCGGTCGAGGCGGATCATCTGCCCGACGCGCATCGGGAGCCGGTTCTTGTCCGCATCGGCATTTCCGCGCGCCGGAGGCCTGGCGATGTGCCGGACAAACTGAGTTTCAATGTCGAGCCGACCGATCTGTCGCTCAAGCTCGACAAAAGCGATTTCATCCCGCTTTCCGGCCGTTTCAATTTCGTCTGGGAGCCGAAAGGGCGGGTACTTTCCCTGAACGGTTCGCGGGTCGTTATCGGACGGCAGTCGGCCGTCCTTTCCGGCGGTTTGCGCGACGCGCCGGCGGGCACGGCGGATACGCCCGGGCGGAACTACCAGTTCGAGCTGATTGCGAACAAAGGCATCAGCAATCCGCTCGATTCGCCGGAGTTGCCGGTCAAGTTCGCCGCACGCGCGCAAGGGATCTGGTCGCAACAGAAAAGCCAGGCGGAGTTCTCGCGCATCGAGCTCGAATCCGAAGCGGGCAAAGCGGAAGGCGCGGGAACGCTCGACTTCGGAACCGATGTGCCGACGGCGGTGTTCGCGATTTCGGTCGAAAATTTCGCGTTGGCCGGCGTGAAACAGTTCTGGCCGGCGTCCGTGGCGCGCGGGGCACGGCGCTGGGTCCTCTCCAACCTTGCGGGCGGACGCGTCAGCGAGGGCCGGTTCCTGATCGCCGAGCCGCTGCGGCGGCGAATTCCGGGGTCGGACAAGCCGCTGGAGGGCGATACCGAGCTCTCGCTCAATGTCGAGGGTGTTCGCTTCGACGTGACCGGGGAAATCCCGCCGGTGCGCGACGCCAATGGCAAGGTCGATTTCAAGGATGGCGAGACCACGATCAGCCTCGACAGCGGGACCGCCTATCTGCCGAGCGGGCGAACGGCGGCGGCCTCGGATGGCAAGCTGGTCATCCATCGCGAGGACGATGCGGGGCTGATCTTCACCGATCTCGATGTGAAGGTCGCCGGGAAGGCCGATGCGCTCGGCGAACTGATCTCCTTCCGTCCGATCGATGCGCGGCGATTCCGCGATTACGAACCGGAGGAACTGTCGGGCGACGTCGATGCGCGGGTGAAGATGCGTTTCGTGCTCAATCGACGTGACGATGCGCCGGCGCCCGACTGGCATGTCGCGCTCGATGTGAAGAACGCGGCGGTGTCGACGCCGTTCGAGGGGCGGATGCTTTCGGATCTGACCGGCCGGATCGCGATCGACCGCCAGCATGCCGACATCGACGTCAGCGGCATGATCGATGGCCTGCCGGCGGATATCGCCATGGTGCAGCCGTTTGGCGATGTGCCGTACAAGGCTTCGCGCGACATCGTGCTGAAGCTGGCCGACAAGGACCGCGAAAAGATCGCGCCGGGGCTGGAGGGGCTGGTTTCGGGCATCACGCCGGTCAAGGTGTCGACGCAAAACGGGGATGGCGCGATGGCGGTCAGCGCCGACCTGTCAGCGGCGGAACTGGCATTGCCGTGGATCGGCTGGGCGAAAGGCAGCGGTATCGCCGCCAAGACCGTCTTCGACCTAGTGCTCGCCGACAGGGAAACGAAGATCAGCAATTTCAAGCTCGAAGGCGGTTCGTTTTCGGCCAGCGGCGATATCACCGTATCGAAGGCGGGACTGCAGCGTGCCCGGTTCGGCAAGGTCAGGCTGAACGAATCCGACGACATCTCCGTGTCGATCGATCGCAAGGGCAAGGGATTCGCGATCGCGGTGACCGGCCAATCCTTCGATGCGCGCGCACTCATTCGACACGTGCGCAAGGAAATGTCTTCCGGCGGCGAGGGCGGGGGCGTGCCGGTCGATCTGGATGTGAAGGTCGCCAAGGTGACCGGCTTCGGCGACGAGTCGCTGAAAAACCTCGTCCTGCACATGCGCCACGACGGCACGAACGTCACGGAATTGACGGCAACGGCGATGTCGGCGGCGGGGTTTCCGGTCACATTCCGTCTTGAAGGGGCGGGCGCGCAACGGACGGTGCACCTGGAGGCGCTCGACGGCGGCGAAGTCCTGCGTTTTCTGGATATCTACGGCCAGGTGCGCGGCGGCGTTCTCAACCTGTCGCTCGCCGGCAGCGGCGCGAACAGCCTGACGGGCAAGGTCGATCTCAGCGATTTCCGCATTTTCAACGAACCGCGGCTGAATGCGCTGGTGTCGACGAAAGCCGCCAATTCGGCCAGCCTGAAAGAGGTGATCAAGCGCGATATCGATACCAGCGAGGTGAAGTTCGACCGGGCATCGGCGATACTCGATTTTACGCCGTCGGCGCTGCGTGTCACCAATGCCGTCTTTCGCGGACCGGTCGTCGGGGCGACGTTCCAGGGAACGGTCTACGACAAGAACAACCGCATGCGCCTGTCGGGCACGTTCATGCCGGCCTATGCGGTCAACAGCCTGCTTGGCCGATATCCCGGTTATCGGGCTGGTGCTCGGCAACGGGCGCGACCGCGGCCTGATCGGCGTGACCTTCCTGCTCGAAGGCGATCCCAAAAAGCCCGACATCACGGTCAATCCGCTGTCGGCGATCGCACCCGGCGTTTTCCGCTCGATCTTCGAGTTCCGGTGACGGCCGGCCGGTGTCAGACCGGCCGGACGAGGGCGTGTTTCTTCTTGCCGAGCGACAGCTTGATGACGCCGTCGCGCAGGTTCGACGGATCGAGCGTCATGCGGTCGTCGGTCACGGGTTCGTCGTTCACACGCACCGCGCCGCCCTTCACGTGGCGGCGCATCTCGCCGTTGGAAGCGGCAAGGCCGGCGGAGACGAAGAGCGCCAGCACGCCGATGCCCGCACCGAGTTCGGAGGCTGGAACCTCGATCGTCGGCAGGGTTTCGGCGAGCGCGCCTTCCTCGAATGTCTTGCGGGCGGTTTCGGCGGCCCGTTCCGCCGCTTCGCGGCCGTGCAGAAGCGCCGTCGCCTCGTTGGCGAGAACCTTCTTGGCCTCGTTGATCTCGGAGCCTTCGAGCTTTTCGAGCCTGCGGATCTCGTCCATCGGCAGGATGGTGAACAGCTTCAGGAAGCGGACGACGTCGGCATCCTCGGTGTTGCGCCAGTACTGCCAGAAATCCCACGGGCTGAACTGCTCGGCATTGAGCCAGACCGCGCCCTGCGCCGTCTTGCCCATCTTGGCGCCGGATGCCGTCGTCAGCAACGGCGTCGTCAGTGCGTAGAGCTGGTGCGTGCCCATGCGGCGGCCGAGATCGACGCCGTTGACGATGTTGCCCCACTGGTCGGAGCCGCCCATCTGCAGGTTGCAGCCGTAGCGACGCGCCAGTTCGACATAGTCGTAGGACTGGCAGACCATGTAGTTGAACTCGATGAAGCTCATTTCCTGCTCGCGCTCGAGGCGCAGCTTGACGGAGTCCATCGTCAGCATGCGGTTGACCGAGAAGTGGCGGCCGACCTCGCGCAGCATCTCGATATAGCCGAGCTTGAGGAGCCAATCGGCATTGTCGACCATCATGGCGTCATTGGCGCCGTCGCCGAATTTCAGCACCTTGGAAAAGACGCCCTTGATCGACGCCTTGTTGGCCTCGATCTCCTCGATCGTGCGCATGGCGCGCGTCTCGTCCTTGCCGGACGGGTCGCCGACCATCGTGGTGCCGCCGCCCATCAGGGTGATCGGCTTGTTGCCCGACTGCTGCAGCCAGTAGAGCATCATCATCGTCAGGTAGTTGCCGATATGCAGCGACCGCGCCGTGCAGTCATATCCGACATAGGCGATCACCTCGTTCCTGGCGGCGAGTGCGTCGAGACCTTCGAAATCGGAGCACTGGTGGATGAAACCGCGTTCATCGAGAACGTTGAGAAAATCGGACTTGTAACCGGACATGATCTTGCCTGCATGCTTGGGAGAAAGCGCCCATGGTTTTCGGGGCCGCGCGGCTTTAACACTATTTGGCGAGCATCGACAAGGAGAAGGCGGCGATGGAACTGATGCGGGCGATCGGCCTGATGAGCGGAACCTCGATGGACGGGATCGACGTGGCGCTTGTCGAAACCGACGGCATCCGTGTTGCCGCGCGCGGACCCCGGCTTTCCGTATCCTACGATCCGGCTTTCCGGCGGCAGATCGAGGCCGGGCTGAAGGACGCGAAAACGATCAGGGATCGTCGCGAGCGTCCGGGCGGGCTTGCCGGTCTCGAACGGGAACTGACACTGCGCCACCGCGACGCTGTGAGGATGTTTCTCGACGAATACGATATCGCAGGGACAAGCATCGACGTGATCGGATTTCACGGCCAGACCGTTCTGCATCGGCCGGAACAGGCGCTGACGGTGCAGATCGGCGACGGCGCGCTGCTGGCGCGCGAGACGGGCATCGCCGTCGTCTCCGACATGCGCGCCAACGACATGGTGCATGGCGGGCAGGGCGCGCCACTGGTGCCGGCATACCATGCGGCGCTCGCGACAGATCTGCCGGCGGCGCTGGAACCGGGCTTCGACCCGGTCGCCTTCGTCAATATCGGCGGGATTTCGAACGTCACCTTCGTGGCGGCCGGCAGGCCGCCGGTCGCCTTCGACAGCGGTCCGGGCAACGCGCTGATCGACCAGTGGGTGGGGGCAAACGCCGGTATCCCGTTCGATGACGGCGGCCGGATCGCGAGCGAGGGAACCGCTGACCTGGCCGTGGTTTCGCGTTACCTGGCCAATCCGTTCTTCGCCAGGAACGGGCCGAAATCGCTCGACCGCGGCGATTTCACGCTCGAATTCGTCGAGGGCATGGATCTGTCGGACGGGGCGGCGACGCTCTCTGCGCTGACGGCGGCGGCAATCGTCAAGGCGGCCGAGAAAATTCCGGCGGCGCCCGGCCTCTGGATCATCTCGGGTGGCGGCGCCCGCAATGACGCGATCATGGATGCGATCCGCCGGGCTGTCGGCGGCCAAAGCAGGGTCGTCACCGCCGGCGAGGCAGGCTTTGACGCCGACATGATGGAGGCGGAGGCGTGGGCCTATCTGGCCGTGCGGTCAATGAAAGGCCTGCCGCTTACCTTTCCGACGACAACGGGATGCGACAAGCCCGTCAGCGGAGGCGTTCTGGCGCTGCCTACGGCCTAGGGCTCGCCGAGGTCGCCATAGGCGCGCACAAGCGCTTCCATGCTGGCGTTCCCGTCCGCGCGATAGCCGGCGGCAACGCCCGCGCGGTCGGCGGCAGGGCGGTTCTGGCTGACCTTCCACTTGCCTTCCAGTTCGGCGATTTCGATGCGCAATCCGACGATGCCCCGGATCTGCGCTTGTACGAACTCGTCCGGCGCGTCATCCACCTTCCATTTGTCGGTACGGCCCGCCTCTTGCCGGTCTGTCAATTCGCCGATCTGGGAGCGCAGCCATTCGGGATCGTCTACGATACTGGCCCTGCCTCTCGCCTGCACGATGGCATAGTTCCAGGTCGGCACGACCTTGCCGGTCTGTTTCTTGGTCTCGTACCAGGACGGCGTCACATAGGCCTGCGGTCCCTGGAACACGACGAGGACGGGACTGTCGGGCTGCCGTTCGATGACGCGCCATGCGGGGTTTGCCCTGGACAGATGCCCGCGCAGCACAGCCGTCTCTCCCTCGGGCGAATCCAGCAGGAAGGGTATCGGATTGGCCAGCGGGCCGTCGTCGCCGTTGCAGATGAGCAGGCCAAGCGGATGCGCGCGGATCAGCGCATGCATGACCCCGGCGCGGGTCTCGCGGAAATGCGGCGGCTGATACATGGGCGCAGGCCTCCGGCGCCTACCGGATTCTTTTGACCGTCTCGGGAACGAGTTCGCCGCGCAGACGCGCGTCGAGATAGTCGGAGCACTCGGCCATCAGGGTTTCCATGTGGTCGGTGAAGAAGTGATTGGCGCCCTCGAGCGTCTTTTGCGTGATCAGGATGCCTTTCTGCGTGTGCAGCTTGTCGACAAGGCCCTGGACGTCTTTCGGCGGCGCGACCTTGTCTTCGGAACCGTGGATGATCAGTCCGGAGGACGGGCAGGGCGCCAGGAAAGAGAAGTCGTAGGTGTTGGGCTGCGGCGCGATCGAGATGAAGCCCTCGATTTCCGGGCGGCGCATCAGGAGCTGCATGCCGATCCAGGCGCCGAAGGAATAGCCGGCGATCCAGCATGACTTGGAATCGGGATGCAGCGACTGCACCCAGTCGAGCGCGGCGGCGGCATCGGACAATTCGCCGGCGCCATGGTCGAATTCGCCCTGGCTGCGGCCGATGCTGCGGAAATTGAACCGCAGGGTCGTAAAGCCGCGCTTCTGGAACATGTAAAACAGGTTGTAGACGATCTGGTTGTTCATCGTGCCGCCGAACTGCGGATGGGGATGAAGAACCATCGCGATCGGCGCGTTCTTCTCCGTCGACGGCTGGTAGCGGCCCTCGAGCCGGCCAGCGGGGCCGGTAAAAATCACCTCAGGCATGTGTGCTCCGTAGTAGCGTGAGCCGCGCAGCCCGGACGCGAGCGGCGCGCATTTCGGGTCGGTTGACGGTGGAGAACGGCATCACTATGACAATGTTGAATGGTTCAAAACTCGTTGCGACTTGTATCGCAAGGCCGCTGTCATAAGGCGTTTGGACCCGAGAATTCAAGGAAATTGATCGCCTTTTTGGATCATGGTGACTGGAAGACAGGCCATATACCTGGATTATAACGCCTCGGCGCCGCTTCTTGACGAGGCGCGGGCTGCTATGCTGGCCGCTCTCGACATCGACGCCAATCCATCCTCGGTGCACCAGGCGGGCCGTGCCGCAAAGGCGATCGTGCAGAAGGCGCGCCGTTCCGTCGCCGCGCTGGTCAACACGAAACCGGAGCATGTCGTCTTCACGTCCGGCGCTTCGGAAGCGGCGGCGACCTTGTTGACGCCGCATTATTCCTTCGGCCGTTCGCCGCTGACCTTTTCGAAGCTTTATGTCTGCGCCGCCGACCATCCCTGCGTGCTGGCTGGCGGGCGGTTTGCGGCCGGACGATGTCGTCCGTCCTGCCGGTAACCGGCTCCGGGACTGCTCGATTCCGCTGCCTTGGAGAAGGCGCTGGCCGGTCATGACAAGGGCGCCGGGCTGCCGCTTGTCGCGGTGCACTGGGCCAACAACGAGACCGGGGTGATCCAGCCGATCCGCGACATTGCGGCTCTGGTCAAGAAGCAGGGCGGCGTGCTGGTTGTCGATGCCGTGCAAGCCCTCGGGCGTATTCCTGTAGATATTTCAGATAATTGCGGTGATTTCTTCATTTTTTCGTCGCACAAGATCGGTGGGCCGAAGGGCGCCGGGGCCTTTGTCGCCCACTCCGACCTGATGATGCCGATGCCGCTGATTTCCGGCGGGGGGCAGGAACGCGGGCATCGCGGCGGCACCGAGGCGGTGGCGAATATCGCCGGTTTCGGCGCGGCGGCCGAAGCGGCTTCGCGCAATCTTGCGCGGTTCGGCGAGTGCGCGGCTGTGCGCAAAGCCTTCGAGAGCGCCATTCTCGACGTCGCGCCGGATGCAATCATCCACGGCAGCGATGTGGAACGGCTTGCCAACACGCTGTTCTTCACGATCCCCGGCGTAAAGGCCGAGACGGCGCAGATCGCCTTCGACCTCGCCGGGATCGCCGTGTCGTCGGGTTCGGCCTGCTCGTCGGGCAAGGTCGGCAAGAGCCATGTCCTCACCGCGATGGGCGCCAAGGCGGAGGAGGGCGCGATCCGCGTATCCTTCGGCCCTGGAGACGGGAATTTCCGCGACAGACCGGTTCCGGGCGGAACTGGAAAAAATCGTCGCGCGGGCAAGGCCGAAAAAACGTCTCGAAAAGGCTTGAGAAACCGGCTCTGATAAAACATATGTCAGAAAGTCATATTTTTTCTCTTTAGAACTTTTCAAAACTGGCTTATCACCTATTTCAGTTGATAGGACGGACGATCCGGCGGAGGCCGGACAGACGACGGAAGAACGGAGACGGTTATGCCCGCTGTACAGGAAACGATTGATCAGGTTCGAAAGATTGACGTCGACCAGTACAAATACGGCTTCGAAACCGTCATCGAATCCGACAAGGCGCCCAAGGGCCTGAGCGAAGACATCATCCGGTTCATCTCGGCGAAAAAGAGCGAGCCGGACTGGATGCTGGAATGGCGTCTCGACGCCTATCGCCGCTGGCTGACGATGGAAGAGCCGACCTGGGCGCGCGTCGAATATCCGAAGATCGATTTCAACGACATCTATTACTATTCGGCGCCGAAAAACACGAGCGGCCCGCGCACGATCGACGAGGTCGATCCGGAATTGCTGCGGACCTACGAGAAACTCGGCATTCCGCTCGCCGAGCAGGAAATCCTCGCCGGCGTCAAGGAACGCAGGGTCGCCGTCGACGCGGTGTTCGATTCCGTCTCGGTCGTCACGACCTTCAAGGCGGAACTGTCGAAGGCCGGCGTCATCTTCATGTCGATCTCCGAGGCGATCCGCGAATATCCCGATCTGGTGAAGAAATATCTCGCCTCGGTGGTTCCGGTTTCCGACAACTACTATGCGGCGCTGAATTGCGCGGTCTTCACCGACGGCTCCTTCGTCTATGTGCCGAAGGGCGTTCGCTGCCCGATGGAACTGTCGACCTATTTCCGCATCAACGAGAAGAATACCGGCCAGTTCGAGCGCACGCTGATCATCGCCGAGGAAGGCGCCTACGTCTCCTATCTGGAAGGCTGCACGGCGCCGCAGCGCGACGAGAACCAGCTTCATGCCGCCGTGGTCGAACTGGTCGCGCTGGACGATGCCGAGATCAAGTACTCGACGGTGCAGAACTGGTATCCGGGCGACGCCGAAGGCAAGGGCGGCATCTACAATTTCGTCACCAAGCGCGGCGACTGCCGGGGCAAGAATTCCAAGATCTCCTGGACGCAGGTCGAGACCGGTTCGGCGATCACCTGGAAATATCCGTCCTGCATCCTGCGCGGCGACAATTCGCGCGGCGAGTTCTACTCGATCGCGGTGTCGAACGGCGCGCAGCAGATCGACAGCGGCACCAAGATGATCCATCTCGGCAAGAACACGTCGAGCCGCGTCATCTCCAAGGGCATTTCGGCGGGCCGCTCGAACAACACCTATCGCGGCCGCGTCTCGGCGCACCGCAAGGCGGAGAACGCGCGCAATTTCACGCAGTGCGACTCGCTGCTGATCGGCAACGACTGCGGCGCGCATACCGTGCCCTATATCGAGGCGAACAACGCGACGGCGCAGTTCGAGCACGAGGCGACGACGTCGAAGATCTCCGAGGACCAGCTGTTCTACTGCATGCAGCGCGGCATTCCGGAAGAGGAGGCGATCGCGCTGATCGTCAACGGCTTCGTCAAGGAAGTCATCCAGGAACTGCCGATGGAATTCGCCGTCGAGGCGCAGAAGCTGATCGGCATCTCGCTCGAAGGCAGCGTCGGCTGACGACGATCGGGTCCGCGACCGCGTTCCGGCTCGGGCCCTGAAAACAAGAAACATGATCGACATGCGCTTCAGGCAATCCGACTGGCGCCGAAAGACTGAAACGGGACAGAAAAATGCTGGAAATCAAGAACCTGCATGCACGCATCGCCGAGGACGGCACCGAAATCATCCGCGGCCTCGACCTGACCGTGAAGGCCGGCGAAGTCGCCGCGATCATGGGGCCGAACGGCTCGGGCAAATCGACGCTGTCCTATATCCTCGCCGGGCGTGACGACTACGAGGTCACCGAGGGCGACATTCTCTACAATGGCGAGAGCATTCTGGAGATGGATCCGGCCGAACGCGCCGCGGCAGGTCTCTTCCTCGCCTTCCAGTACCCGATGGAAATTCCCGGGCGTCGCGACGATGCAGTTCCTGAAGGTCGCGATGAACGAGCAGCGCAAGGCGCGCGGCGAAGCCGAACTGACGACGCCGGACTTCATCCGCCTCGTCAAGGAAGCCGCCGGCAGCCTCGAAATCTCGATGGAGATGCTGAAGCGTCCGCTCAATGTCGGTTTTTCCGGCGGCGAGAAGAAGCGTGCCGAAATCCTGCAGATGAAACTGCTGGCGCCGAAGCTCTGCGTCCTCGACGAGACCGATTCCGGCCTCGACATCGACGCGCTCAAGATCGTCGCAGACGGCGTCAATTCGCTGCGGTCACCGGACCGCGCGACCATCGTCATCACGCACTATCAGCGCCTGCTCGACTATATCGTTCCGGACACGGTCCACGTCCTGTCGAAGGGCCGTATCGTCAAGACCGGCGACAAGTCGCTGGCGCATGAGCTTGAAGCCCACGGCTATGCCGACATCATCAACGAGGCCGCCTGAGACGCGCAGAAGGAGACGAAGACATGAATGTCCAGTCGAAACTGCCGCTGACGGCAGCGGAAACCGCGCTTGTCGAGCAGTTCGGGCAGCAGTTCAGTTCGCTGCCCGGCAATGCCGACGTCGTCACGCATCGCGACCGCGCGGTGGAGGCGATCAAGGTGAACGGGCTGCCGACGCGCCGCGTCGAGGCATGGCACTACACCGACCTGCGCCGGCTCCTGTCGAACGTTCCGGCCCACGACCCGGTCGCGGTCGTCGACGATCTCGACAGCCTTGTCGACAGCGCAACACGGTTCGTCCTGAAGAACGGGAAGATCGCCGAGGAAGGCTCGGTCGAGGGGATTTCCGCCGGTTCGCTGGCGAGTGCGCTGCGCGCGGACGTTTCCGGCGTGTCGCTGGGCGATCACGGCGCGCATGACGCCACCGGACTGATCAACGCCGCCTTCGTAACCGACGGTTTCGTCATCACGGCGCAAGAGGGCGCGGAAATCGCGCGGCCGGTGGAACTGCAGTCGCTGCATGGCGGCGGCCAGGTGCATACGCGCAACGTCGTCACGATCGATGCCGGTGCGAAGCTGACGGTCATCGACCGCCACGCCGGCAACGACAATCCGGCGCTTACGACCAATGTCACCGAACTGAAACTGCGCAAGGACGCGCAGGTCACCTGGATCACGGTCCAGGAGGACGGCGCAGACGCCACCCATCTCGGCCAGATGAACGTGACGATGGACGAAGGCGCCAAGCTGACGCTCTTCATCGCCAACCTGTCCGGCAAGCTGGTGCGCCAGGAAATCAATGCCGACGTGCTGGGCGAGGGCGCGGAGCTGACGTTCCGGGCGGTCAACCTGCTCGGCGGCGATACCCATTGCGACGTCACGCTGTCGCTCGGCCATCTGGTGCCGCACACGACATCGACGGAGACCGTGCGCAGCGTCGTGACCGGCAAGGCGCAGGGCGTCTTCCAGGGCCAGATCAGCGTCGACCGGATCGCCCAGAAGACCGACGCGCAGATGGCGTGCAACACGCTGCTGCTGTCCGACGATGCGGGCTTTTCGACCAAGCCGGAACTCGAAATCTTCGCCGACGACGTGATCTGCGCGCATGGCGCGACGGTTACGGAAATCGACCACAATCACCTGTTCTACCTGATGGCGCGCGGCATCAGCGAGAAGACCGCGCGCGGTCTGCTGATCAAGGCCTTCGTTGCCGAGATCGTGGAAGAACTGGACAATGAAAAGCTTGTCGAGGCGCTGGAAACGCGCATCGACGCCTGGCTCGAGGCGCACGGCTGATCATGGATGTGAAGACACCAGGCTACGATATCGAAGCGATCCGCGCGGATTTCCCGATCCTGTCGCGGCAGGTTCACGGCAAGCCGCTGGTCTATCTCGACAATGGCGCCTCGGCGCAGAAGCCGCGCCAGGTCATCGACGCGGTGAAATACGCCTATGAGAACGAATACGCCAATGTGCATCGCGGCCTGCATTTTCTCTCCAATGCGGCGACGGACGCCTACGAGAATGCGCGCGAGAAGGTCCGCCGTTTCCTGAATGCCGGATCGGTCGACGAGATCGTCTTCACCAAGTCGGCGACGGAAGCGATCAACACGGTCGCCTATGGCTACGGCATGCCGAATATCGGCGAGGGCGACGAGATCGTCGTCTCGATCATGGAGCACCACTCCAATATCGTGCCGTGGCATTTCATCCGGGAACGCCAGGGCGCGAAGCTGGTCTGGGCGCCGGTCGGCGACGACGGGGCCTTCGATCTCGACGCCTTCGAGGCGTGCCTGACGGAGCGCACCAAACTCGTCGCCATCACGCATATGTCGAACGTGCTCGGCACGGTGGTGCCGATGAAGGAGATCTGCCGGATCGCGCATGCGCGCGGCATTCCCGGTGCTGGTCGACGGCAGCCAGGGCGCCGTGCACATGCCGGTCGACGTGCAGGACATCGACTGCGACTGGTATGTCTTCACCGGGCACAAGGTCTACGGCCCGACGGGCATCGGCGTGCTCTACGGCAAGATCGAGCGATGCTCGACGCGATGCGCCCGTTCCAGGGCGGCGGCGAGATGATCGAGGAGGTGACGATGGACAACGTCACCTATAACGAGCCGCCGCACCGCTTCGAGGCCGGCACGCCGCCGATCGTGCAGGCGATCGGGCTCGGCCATGCGCTCGACTACATGGACAAGATCGGCCGCGAGGCGATCGCCGCGCACGAGGCGGATCTTACGGCCTATGCCCACGAGCAACTGGGCCGGATCAATTCGCTGCGCATTATCGGCGACGCGCCGGGCAAGGGCGCGATCGTGTCGTTCGAGATGGAAGGCATTCACGCGCATGACGTCTCGATGCTGATCGACCGTGCCGGCGTGGCGGTTCGGGCCGGAACCCATTGCGCGCAGCCGCTGTTGCAACGGTTCGGCGTGACATCGACATGCCGGGCATCCTTCGCCATGTATAATACGCGGGGCGAAGTCGACAGCCTTGCCGAGGCGCTTGAAAAGGCGCGGACCTTCTTCGGCTAACGAGGATCACATGACCGACGACCAGCACAATCCGGATCAACAGGCCGAAACGGTGACGGAAACGCCTGCCGGCGGACGACGCGGCGGCGGAATCGTCGCTTCCGCGCGAGGAACTGGCGCGCATGACCGACGACATCGTCGCGGCGCTGAAGACCGTCTACGACCCGGAGATCCCGGCCGACATCTACGAACTCGGCCTGATCTACAAGGTCGATATCGAGGACGACCGCACGGTGAAGATCGACATGACGCTGACCGCGCCGGGCTGCCCGGTCGCCGGGGAAATGCCGGGCTGGGTGGAAAACGCGGTGCGTACCGTCGAGGGCGTGATGGATGTCGAGGTGTCGATGGTCTTCGATCCGCCATGGACGCCGGACCGCATGTCCGAGGAAGCGCAGATCGCCGTCGGCTGGTACTGACCGGCCGCCGGTTGCAGTCGTGACCTCAGGTCACTAGATTCAGGTGAAAGCAGACAAGGATTCAGATCCATGCCATTTGCCATCATGACCATGACAGATACCGCGGCCGACCGCGTCAAGGAGATCGTCGCTGCTCGCGACGGCGCCAAGGGCGTGCGCGTCGGCATCAAGAAGGGCGGTTGCGCGGGGATGGAATATACCGTCGACCTCGTCACAGAGCCGGATGCGAAGGACGATCACATCGAGCATGACGGCGCGAACCTGTGGATCGATCCGGCGGCGATGCTTTACCTGCTGGGCACGCAGATGGATTTCGAGGTGACGAAGCTGCGCACCGGTTTCGTCTTCAACAACCCGAACCAGTCTTCGGCCTGCGGCTGTGGCGAATCGGTGGAGCTGAAACCCGCCGACCTCAAGGAACTGGCCGAGGCGCGCGGCGCGCTTTAGCCGCAAACTTTACAGGCACCAACGAAAAAAGCGCGCGGTTTCCCGCGCGCTTTTTGTTTTTCGGCTGAAGCGGTTATTGCCCGTTCTGCATGAAGGCGGGGATGTCCTCGCCGAAACCGACCGGCCTCGAACCGTCCTCGCCGCGGCGCTTGCGATCCCTGTCGTCCTTGCGATCGCGCCTCGGTTCGGTTTTCGCTTCGTTTATCTGTTCGGGTTTTTCGCGGCGCTTGCGTTCCTGCGGAGCGGTTTCGATCGGAGCCTCTTCGGCCTCGGGCACGGCGGGCGTGTCCGCCTTTGCTTCACGCTTCTCGTCGCGGTCCCTGCCGCGCCTCGGGCGCTTCTCGCCCTTGTCCCTGCGGCGGCGCCTCGTATCGCTGCTATCTTCCTCGGCAGCGCCGTTTTCCGGGATCGGAGACAGCCATTCGATTTCGTTCGTGATCAGCTTCTCGATGGCTTCGAGATGCTTCATCTCGGGCTTCGAAACCAGTGTGAAGGCGGCGCCTTCGCGGCCGGCACGGCCGGTCCGGCCGATGCGGTGGACATAGTCTTCCGCATGGATCGGGACATCGAAGTTGAACACGTGGCTGACATCGGGGATGTCGAGGCCGCGCGCCGCGACATCCGAAGCGACGAGCAACTGGATCTGGTTGTCCTTGAAACCGGCCAGCATGTTGGTGCGCGAGCGCTGGTCCATGTCGCCATGCAGCGCGCCGACCGAGAAGCCGTGCCGGTCGAGCGAGCGGAACAGCTCGGCGACGTCGCGCTTGCGGTTGCAGAAGATGATGCCGTTCTTCAGGTTTTCCTGGCTGCGGATCAGGTCGCGCAGGGCGGCGCGCTTCTCGAAATCCTTTTTCGACACGCCGACGAGGCGCTGCGTGACAGTCGTTGCCGTCGAGGCGGCGCGGGATACTTCCACGCGCACCGGCGAATGCAGGAACTGGTCGGCGAGCCGGGTGATTTCCGGCGGCATGGTCGCCGAGAAGAAAAGCGTCTGGCGGGTGAACGGAATCAGTTTCACGATCCGCTCGATATCCGGGATGAAACCCATGTCGAGCATGCGGTCGGCCTCGTCGATGACGAGAACCTCGACGCCGGTCAGCAGCAGCTTGCCGCGCTCGGAGTGATCGAGCAGGCGGCCGGGCGTGGCGATCAGCACGTCGACGCCGCGCTGCAGCTTGCGATCCTGCTCCTCGAAGGAGACGCCGCCGATCAGCAGGGCCACGGTCAGCTTGTGGTTGACGCCGTATTTGTTGAAATTTTCCTCGACCTGTGCGGCCAGTTCGCGCGTCGGCTCGAGGATCAGGGTGCGCGGCATACGCGCGCGGGCGCGTCCGCGCTCGAGGCGCGTGATCATCGGCAGCACGAAGCCGGCCGTCTTGCCGGTTCCGGTCTGGGCGATGCCGAGCACGTCCTTGCCGGCAAGCGCGTGAGGAATCGCCTGCTCCTGGATCGGGGTTGGTTCGGTGTAACCGGCCGCCTCAACGGCCTTCAGGACTTTTTCGGAAAGTCCGAGATCAGAAAATAATGTCAAAGGATTTCCACGCTTCGCATGTCGAAAACGGATTTATGCGCGATTACGATCGCACACTCGAGCCGGGCGTAGGCCGTTGCGGCCTCAAAGTCAACAGAAAGCCCGGAATTCCCGCGTTTAGCGCCCGAATTGTGACTTCCAACCGCATCGGAGGAAAAGGCGGGCCGTCTGTCTTTCCCGCGATCGGCAAACCGGGCGCGGGTTCGCTTCGTAACGACATGTGATGTCACGAGGCATCGAAAACAAGGAGACAAGCATGAACTTCGTAAAGTCCGCATTCGCATCCGCAGCCATTCTGGCGATGTCGGCCGGCATGTCGCAGGCGATGGAAAAGGATATCGTCGACACGGCGGCGGGTAACGCCGATTTCGAGACGCTGGTCGCCGCCGTGCAGGCGGCCGGGCTGGTCGATACGCTGAAGGGCGAGGGCCCGTTCACGGTCTTCGCGCCGACCGACGAGGCTTTCGCCGCGCTCGGCGGAACCGTCGACGAACTCCTCAAGCCCGAAAACAAGGACAAGCTCGTTGCGGTGCTGACCTACCATGTCGTGCCCGGCAAGGTGATGTCGTCGGATCTCACGGACGACGCCATGGTCGCGACGGTGGAAGGCCAGGAGGTGAAGATCGACCTGGACAATGGCGCGATGGTCAACGATGCCAAGATCACGACGGCCGATATCGAGACGTCGAACGGCGTCATTCATGTCATCGACAAGGTGATCGTGCCGGAAGGCGTGCTCTGACGGCTGACGGCAACGCCCTTACAAGACCCGGCGGAGCAATCCGCCGGGTTTTTTCGTCAGTAGCGGAACTGCTCGGCGAGGATGCGTTCATCCCAGGAATGGCTGGCGTCGAAGAGGATCGTCGCGGTCGCGTCGCGCGCCTCGCTGATTTCCACCCGGCGCACCGATTTGACTTCCGAGTGGTCGGCGACGGCGTTGACCGGCCGTTTTGCCGGCTCCAGCACGGTGAATGTCACCGAGACCTGGTTCGGCAGCAGCGCGCCGCGCCAGCGTCTCGGCCGGAACGGGCTCACTGGCGTGAGCGCCAGGAGCGGCGCGTCAATGGGGATGATCGGGCCCTGCGCCGACAGGTTGTAGGCGGTCGAGCCGGCCGGCGTCGCCAGCATGATGCCGTCGCAGATCAGTTCGGCGAGGCGTTCCTTGCCGTCGACATGGATGGCGATCTTGGCCGCCTGGTAGGACTGGCGGAACAGCGACACCTCGTTGATGGCGAAGGCCTCGGTGACTTCGCCGTCCATGTCCTCGGTGCGCATGCGCAGCGGCCGGATGGTTTCGGGGATGGCCGCGGCGATGCGTTCGCGCAGGCCTTCCTCGCGGAAATCGTTCATCAGGAAGCCGACCGAGCCGCGATTCATGCCGTAGATGCGCTTGCCGGTGTTCATGAAGCGGTGCAGCGTTTGCAGCATGAAGCCGTCGCCGCCCAAAGCGACGATGGTTTCGGCCTCCTCGATGGCCTCCTGACCATAGAGAGCCGACAGCAGCGCCGCCGATTCACGGGACTCGGGCGTGTCGGACGAGAAGAAGGCGAGAGAGTCGGTAATCATCTGGCGAAATGGCTTCCGTTCATTTTTTCGCGATGCGCTTAGCACAGCGCTGTGAAATAGTCTCTTTACAGCTTATGTGTATATGCTATCCGGCAGCGCATGCCCTTGTAGCTCAGTTGGTAGAGCATCTGATTTGTAATCAGAGGGTCCGCGGTTCGAAGTCCGTGCGGGGGCACCATTATTTTCAACACGTTAGCGTGAATTCTCAGGCGTAATTCATCTTGGATTCGGGTTTCGGGTAACGAAACGGGTAACAGATTGGAGCATTGGCCGCGTGTGGTGACATGCCGTTGAATTGACAGAAAGATCGTATCCCCCGCACTTAAAGGTGCGGATTTAGACAACATTGGAGGAACCCGATGGACGACGATAGCTTTGTCCGCGGTGCGATCGCCCTAGTTGGGATCGGTCTACTACTTGTCGGGATTGGTATCATCGGCTTCTCGATTTATGGCTACCTAAGAACCGGATCATGGGAGAGCCCAATCGCCCACAGGACTCTCAGGACGCGCGTTTGGCGCCGGCGGGTGTCAGGCAGCCGGAAAGGCGAAACGGCGCTCCAGCAATTACCTTCGCTTCTTCCCGTGAGATTTCGAGAGCGAGTACGCGATTGCCAAGACGCCGAACGTGAGCAGGTTGATTACGACGAAATTGATCAGCGACGAAAATATGTAGCTCGGCTCGTCAACCAACAGCCGGGCAAACAGTTTATGGTCGAGTTCTCGCCCATACCGCGACACCGGCACAAAGGCGAAGAACAGCATCATCGCCTCCGCTACCATCAAACCACTGAGTTGCGATTTCGAGAGCTTCCTGCGCTTACGCTTGGCCATTTTCCCCTCGCGCAATGTCTGTCGCGCGGTCCTGAATTGGTATTGAAGCGGCTATGAGCCCTCAACTTCTACCAAAATTTGATCGCGCAACGGCCGCTGTAGTTGCTTTGTTTCATCCCAAGGTGCGGTAAGCCAGGCCTCGATTTCGTCCGCTTCGGTTAGGATCACCGGCATCGCCTTTGGATGGATCGGCGCGACGACGCTGTTTGGCTCACATGTGAGGAAGCCGTAGAGGTCTGCGGTAACCTCGCCCTCTTTCAGCTTTCGTGTGCTTGTCCAATTGGTCCAGATCCCAGCGAAGACAAACAGCGATCTGTCTTCATCAGTGGCGAACCAGTGATTGCCCTTTCGGCCGGTTTCTGGGTCCGGCTTCGGCGACGGCTCAGCGAATTCGGTCGCCGGCACAACACAACGATGCTCAACGCCAAGCCAACGCCGCCAGTGCGGCGAGGCTGTGTTGCGGACGTTGGTCACGCCTTTGTCGACTTTTCTGCCTTTCAGGACAAATTGCGGCGATGGCATACCCCAACGGGCGCGCACCAGTTCCCGTTTGCCGTCTTCACCAGTCCGCACAATCGGAGCAGCGTAGTCGGGATAGATCTTGCCCAGCTCAAGGTTCCCCGCAGCGTTTCGCATCGCGCGGGTAAACTCCAGAATGGCTGATGGTCCCTTGGTGACGTTGTAGAGGTTGCACATCCCGTTACGCTACGTGCGCAATAGCTGAACGGCAATCGACATGCCGCCATAAGCGAGTCAAAAAAAGCCTACAAATATGCTATGGGGCTTCCGCTGGGAGGGGCACCCATTGAGATCAGAAAATTCGTATCCACCGCAAGCAATGGGCCAGAGCCCAGGTCAATGGCGTTTGTGACCAATCTTGAGAAGTTCCAACGCTACGAAGGTGACGATTGGCGAGAAGTCAAATTTGATCCCGAGACGGAACGGAACCGAATGAGCTACGATTTGATCGAGCAAGCCGCCCGCGAAAGCGGGTTCGCGATAGTGCATATCCTGTAGAGGTTTAGCGACATTCGCGATCGGGCTTTCAACGCCTTCCGGGTTGAAAATCGCGCTGACTGCACTAGGTGAATTGCAGGAAAGCCCCCCTTTCCCAGCCCAAGGAACCGCCGGGTATGTCCCCCCCTCCCTAGGCCCGGCGGCTTCCGCAGCAGCAGATTTACGCCTCTTCAATGATTGATAGCTAGCGTGCCGCACTGGAGCGGGGCATGTTCAGCGCACCGCCCCGCCCGAGGGAAAGGCGGAGCGGCCGGCGCGCCGCAAGAAATCCGGAAGACCGCGATTTGACTGCGAGCACATTGTTCGCGCATCCCCTGCGACCGCCTGGACGGCTGGCAAAGCGCGGGATGATGAAGGCGATGATCCGCCTGCACCAAATTGTAAGAATTTGGCCAATAGGGCATGGGTATCTAATGGCGGACGAAGAAAGGGTAACGACCATGCAACTGACCGAAGAACAAGCACGGAGCAAGTGGTGTCCGATGGTCCGTTCAGAAAATGGCGGTCGTTCAGACAGCACATCTCAAAACCGCTGTATCGCAAGCAACTGCATGGCATGGCGCGAATACAGAATCAGCTATTCACACGGCAATTCGCCCATTGAAAAGCATGGCTATTGCGGGCTTGCCGGACAGCCAAGCGCTTTAACGTAATAGGCCGCCACGCTTCTCTTGAGGTCGCTTTACGCGGCGTAAATGATTGATCGCTCGCGTGCCGCGCTGGGGCGGAGCAAGATTTCAGTACCCGTATCATTCACGAGCCGAACTGATCGCAAAGCATCTGCGGGCTATGAAGTGGCGCGTCTTTGAATGTGTTTGTAGATTCAGGCTATCAGGAGTATCATTTTGACGCGGATGCCATGAATGCGAAACCAGTTGGTGACCAGAGTTCGGGCGTCGTCTCTGTGATACTGTTTTCGAGAGTCCGTTCCGTGCGATTGCGCGCCGGGATGCGTTGCGCAAAGTGCCTAGCATCGAAGAGCCAACGGACGAAAATCGGCATCGGCAGGTGATCCGATGGAGCGTTTGGTTCCAGTTTATGCGTTGACCCTCGCCGGGACTATTTCAGCGTCCACCCTCGCCGCTGACAACATTCCTGCTCGGTGCTGTCCAAATAGCTGCGAGATTGCAACCGGAGCGATGGAATACGGGATAGCTTCGGGCCGCACCAGGCGAACCGGTATTAGACAAAATGGCGAATTCGTTCCTTTGTCGCGCAATATCTATCTAGGCGAGTCCCCCGACGACAGGGCGCGCATTTGCATCGGCTTCGACACATTTGGAAACAAGGAAGTCAAATGCATGTTCACGCCTGCGATCATGTAGGCTTCGAGCCTATAAAGCATCTCCATCGCTTTCTGGAGACCGCGCGCTCGTTCTGTATCTGTTGGGGATTTGCGTCGGCAAGATGGATCGAATTGCCGGTCCGCACTTTGCGTTACGTAAACTCCGCTTCGATTAGCAATTTACGCGGGGGAAGAGAATTCAAAGCCGTTTGCTCATTCCTTCCATGGGCCGCAGGTTTTTAACCCCATCACAGCACGCCTGCGGCCCATTTCGACCTCGAGAATTCATCTTTATGACGGGCCATGATCGACGCGTCAAAATATGATGGCGAACGGTCTCCACAAACGCCACTTCTCCCGACTCATATGGTGCGCTTGGCGCACATTATCCACAACCTGTGGAAGAATGAAACCGCGCGGCCTTGCCGGCATACACGATGCGTGGCTATGTCCCGCGGCCGTCGATCAAGGGATTCGGCTTCGCGAGGGTTTCCAGTGCCTTCAGATCGCTCAGCCGCACCGTGGCGCCGTCGACATCCACGCCATAGGGCTTCAGCGTGTTGAAGGCACGCGACAGGTTTTCGGGCGTCATGCCGAGCAGAGACGCGATGGTGCGTTTGTCATAGGGCAGTTCGAGCGAGCCGTTCCCGCCCTGATCGGCATGGTAGCGCAGCAGGCGGTTCGCCAGCCGCTCCACCGCCGTGCGCAGCTTGATATCCTTGTGCTCCTTGACCACGCCGCGATAGCAGCTCGCCAGTTCGAGCACGATGGCGCGGGCGAAGGCCTCGTCCTTCTCGAATGCTTCCCGGACATTCTCCGAAGGGATCAGCAGGATCTTCGATTTCTGGCAGGTGCGCGCCGACATCAGATAGACGGCGTCCTTCAGGACCGCCGCAAGGATGAACGTTCCGACGGGCCGGACCATTCCCATGGTCGACTCCCGTCCGTTCGAGCGGGCGTAGAGTTCGACGCATCCCTCGATCACGATGTAGAGGAAGTCGGCGGGGTCGCCTTCGTGGATGAGTTCGAGCTGGGACGGGAAAGTCTGCAGATAGGCCGCCTGCATGAGCGTTTCGAAATTCGATTCGCTCATGCTCTCGAAAAGCCGGAGAGACCGTACCTGGGGAAAATCTGTTGTGCGCACGATCCCATTCCTTGATAATTATCAAGACTTCGTTTGACCCTGTTAGCAGGCGCGTATTTCCGTTTCAACAGCGGCTCTTGATCCCGCCAGCCCGTTTCCTTGCCGATTCCGCTGGGGAAGCTTGTTTCTCCTGCGCCGGCCCCGACCGTTGATCTGGATCAACTCGGGAGGCCCCTTCCGAACCGCTACTGCCCCGCATCAGTTTCGCAAATGGCGGGAGAACCCGCCTGCAAGAAGGGGGTCGTAACGATGCATTCGCTTGAGGGAGTAACCCGCCCGGACCAGTACAGGGCGCTGGGTCTCAGCACATTCGCCTTCACGGTCTGCTTTGCCGTGTGGACGATTTTTTCCATCATCGGCGTGAAAATCAAAGGTGAACTCGGGCTGAGCGATACCGAGTTCGGCCTGCTTGTCGCCACACCTGTCCTGACAGGGTCGGTCAGCCGCATTTTCCTCGGCGTATGGACCGAGCAGTTCGGCGGCCGGATCATGTTTCCGTTGCAGATGCTGATCACGTCCGTCGCCGTCTGGCTGCTGACATCCGTGCATACCTACGAGATCTTCCTGCTCGCCGCGCTCGGTCTCGGGCTCGCCGGCGGGTCGTTCATCGTCGGCGTCGCCTATGTGTCGCAATGGTTCGAAAAGGAACGCCAGGGGACGGCTCTCGGCATTTTCGGCGCCGGCAATGTCGGCGCGGCCGTCACCAATTTCGCCGCACCCTTCCTGGTGGTGGCGCTCGGCTGGGAGGGCACGGCGCGTGTCTATGCCATCGTTCTCGCCGCCACAGCCGTCCTGTTCTACCTGCTCAGCAAGGACGACCCGGCGCAAGCCGCCCGCAGGCGGACCGGCGCCCGCCCGGTATCGGCCGCCGAGCAGCTCGCGCCGTTGAAGAATATCCAGGTCTGGCGCTTTGCGACCTACTACTTCTTCGTCTTCGGCGGCTTCGTCGCGCTCGCCTCGTTCCTGCCGCGCTACTATGTCGGCGCCTATGGGCTGGAACTGACGACGGCGGGCGTGTTCGCGGGCCTCTATTCGTTGCCGGGTTCGGTGTTTCGCGCGCTCGGCGGCTGGATGTCGGACAAGTGGGGCGCGCGCGCCGTCATGTATCTGACCTTCTTCGTGTCGCTGCTTTGCCTGTTCGTCATGAGCTATCCGCAGACCAGCTACACGGTCGCCGGGATCCACGGGCCGATCGCTTTCCACATGGGCACCAGCGTCACCCTGTTCGTCGCGCTGACGGTCGTTCTGGGCTTCGTGATGAGCCTCGGCAAGGCCGCAGTCTACAAGCACATCCCGGTCTATTACCCGCATCACGTCGGCGCTGTCGGCGGCCTGGTCGGCATGATTGGCGGCCTCGGCGGCTTCTTCCTGCCGATCGGCTTCGGCATCCTGCTCGATTTCACCGGCGTCTGGACGGCTCCCTACATGCTGATGTTCGTCCTCGTCGCCGTTTCGACGATCTGGATGCACGTCGCCATCCGCCGCATGGAAAAGCGCCGTCATCCCGTGCTCGGAGAGGAAGTCTTTCTCTCCGACGTGCCCGAGGCGCCCCTGGCCAAACCCGGTGCGCAATCGGCGCCGGCCGGCAAGGGCGAGCGGCTCCGTCCCGCCGAATAACGATCCCGGGGAGGCGGCTGGCCGCCTCCCGCAACCCAACCGAATTCAGGAGTGCATCAAATGGCACATTCAACCGCAGCCGTGGCGAAGGGCCCGGTGCTGACCGACTGGCGGCCCGAAGACGCCCAGTTCTGGGAAAAGGCCGGCAAGTCGATCGCGACCCGAAATCTCTGGATATCGATCCCCAACCTGCTTCTGGCGTTCTCGGTCTGGATGGTCTGGTCCGTGGTCGTCGCAAAGATGCCGGCCATCGGCTTCGATTTCTCGGTCGGTGAACGCTTCTGGCTCGCCGCCTTGCCCGGCCTGTCCGGCGCGACGCTGCGCATCTTCTACTCCTTCATGATCCCGATCTTCGGCGGCAGGAAATGGACCGCGCTGTCGAGCGTGTCGCTGCTGCTGCCGGCCATCGGCATCGGGCTTGCGGTGCAGAATCCGGACACGTCCTACATGACCTTCCTGATCCTGGCGCTGCTGTGCGGTTTCGGTGGCGGCAATTTCGCCTCCTCGATGGCCAACATCGCCTATTTCTATCCCAAGAAGACCAAGGGCAACGCCCTCGCGCTGAACGCCGGCCTCGGCAATCTCGGCGTCTCGGTCATGCAGTTCGTCGTTCCCGTCGTCATCACCATGGGTGTCTTCGGCGCCATCGGCGGCGAGCCGCAGACGCTGACCGACGGATCGCAGCTGTGGATCCAGAACGCGGGTTACATCTGGGTGCCCTTCATCGCTGTCAGCGCGATTGCAGCGTGGTTCGGCATGAACGACATCGCCTCCGCGCAGGCCAGCTTCAAGGAGCAGTCGGTCATCTTCTCGCGCAAGCACAACTGGATCATGTGCATCCTCTACACCGGCACATTCGGGTCTTTCATCGGTTACTCGGCGGGCTTCCCGCTGCTGATGAAAACGCAGTTCCCGGCTGTCGAAGCGCTGAACTACGCCTTTCTCGGTCCGCTCGTCGGCGCGCTGAGCCGGGCCGGAACGGGTTGGGTCTCCGACAAGTTCGGCGGGGGCAAGGTCACTTTCTGGACCTTCCTCGGCATGATCATCGCGGTCGGCGGTGTCCTGTTCTTCCTCGGTATCAAGGAACAGCCGGGCGCGTTCTGGGGCTTCTTCGCCTGCTTCATGGCGCTGTTCTTCCTGACCGGCGTCGGCAACGCCTCGACCTTCCAAATGATCCCCTCGATCATGCGCCAGGAAGTGCCGCGCCTGATGCCTCAGCTCGACGAGGCGGCAAGCCTGAAGCAGTCGGAGCGCGAAAGCTCCGCGATCATCGCCTTCACCTCGGCGATCGCAGCTTATGGCGCCTTCTTCATCCCGAAAGCCTACGGCACCTCGATCGCGATGACCGGGGGTCCGGCAGCGGCGTTGTGGCTCTTCGGCGCCTTCTACGCGGTCTGCGTCGTGATCACCTGGGTCTACTACTCGCGCAAGAGCGCGCCGGTGCCTTGCTGAACGGTTGAAACGAAAGGACACATGAGATGTCACATCTTCTTGACCGCCTCAATTTTCTGGCGCGCAAAAACACCGGCACCTTCTCCAAGGGGCACGGGGTCACGACCAACGAGAACCGGGACTGGGAGGACGCCTACCGCAAGCGCTGGCAGCACGACAAGATCGTGCGATCCACCCACGGCGCCAACTGCACGGGCTCCTGCTCCTGGAAGATCTACGTCAAGGGCGGGATCGTCACCTGGGAAACCCAGCAGACGGACTATCCGCGCACGCGGCCGGACCTCCCCAATCACGAGCCGCGCGGCTGTTCGCGCGGGGCGAGCTACAGCTGGTACATGTATTCGGCGAACCGGGTGAAATACCCGCTGATCCGCTCGCGCCTGCTGAAGCTCTGGCGCAAGGAACGGGCGGTCAAGACGCCGATCGGCGCATGGACCGCGATCCAGGAGGATCCGGCCAAGCGCGGCGACTACATCAAGGTTCGCGGCCATGGCGGGTTCGTGCGGGCGACGTGGGACGAGGCCAACGAGATCATCGCCGCGGCCAACGCCTATACCGCGAAGAAATGGGGCCCGGACCGGGTGATCGGTTTCTCGCCGATCCCCGCCATGTCGATGGTCTCCTACGCGGCGGGCTCGCGCTACCTGTCGCTGCTCGGCGGCGTCTGCATGTCGTTCTACGACTGGTATTGCGACCTGCCGCCGGCCTCGCCGATGACCTGGGGCGAGCAGACCGACGTGCCGGAATCGGCCGACTGGTACAATGCCGGCTTCCTGATGCTGTGGGGCTCGAACGTGCCGCAGACGCGCACGCCCGACGCCCATTTCTACACCGAGGTCCGCTACAAGGGCGCCAAGTCCGTCGTCGTGTCGCCGGACTATTCGGAAGCGGCGAAGTTCTCCGACATGTGGCTGCATCCCAAGCAGGGCACGGATGCGGCGCTCGCCATGGCGCTGGGGCACGTCATCCTGCGCGAATTCCATCTCGACCGGCAGGCCGAGTATTTCGAGGATTATTGCCGCCGCTACACCGACATGCCGATGCTGGTGCGCCTGGTGAAGAAGGACGGCCACTATGTTCCGGAACGCCAGCTGCGCGCGTCCGACTTCAAGGACGGTCTCGGCGAGAAGAACAATCCGGACTGGAAGACCGTCGCAATCGACGGCAAGACGAAGAAAGTCGTCGTGCCCGGCGGGTCGATCGGCTTCCGCTGGGGCGAACAGGGCAAGTGGAACCTCGAGGCCAAGGACGGCAAGGGCAGGGATGTCGAACTCGACATGAGCCTGATCATGGACGAGGACCACGACCAGGTCGCCTCCGTCGCCTTTCCCTATTTCGGCAATCGCGAGCACGATCATTTCGAGGGAACGGATCACGACAGCGTGCTGCTGCGCTCGGTTCCGGCGAAAAAGGTCAAGCTCGCCGACGGCGACGCGCTGGTCGCCACGGTCTTCGACCTGTTCGTCGCCAATTACGGCCTCGACCGCGGCTTGAAGGACGGCAGCTGCGCGGCGTCCTACGACGACAACCAGCCCTACACGCCGGCCTGGGCGGAGAAGATCACCGGCGTGCCGCGCGAGAACATCATCACGGTCGCCCGCGAATTCGCCGCCAATGCCGAAAAGACCAAGGGCCGCTCGATGGTTATCCTCGGGGCCGGCCTGAACCACTGGTACCACATGGACATGAACTACCGGGGGATCATCAATCTCCTGGTCATGTGCGGCTGCGTCGGCCAGTCCGGCGGCGGCTGGAGCCACTATGTCGGCCAGGAGAAGCTGCGCCCGCAGACCGGCTGGCTGCCGCTTGCCTTCGGGCTCGACTGGAGCCGTCCGCCCCGGCAGATGAACTCGACCTCGTTCTTCTACGCGCATACCGACCAGTGGCGCTACGAGACGCTGAAGGTCGACGAAATCCTGTCGCCGACGGCGCCGGAAGGGCCGTGGGACGGCACGCTGATCGACTACAACATCCGCGCCGAACGGATGGGATGGCTGCCGTCCGCGCCGCAATTGCAGGTCAATCCGCTCGACATCGCGGCGGCGGCGGCGAAGGCCAAGAAGGAGCCGAAGGACTATGTCGCGGCGCAACTGAAGGCCGGCAAGCTGAAGATGGCCTGCGAGGACCCGGACAACGAGGCCAACTGGCCGCGCAACATGTTCGTCTGGCGCTCCAACCTGCTCGGATCGTCCGGCAAGGGGCACGAATATTTCCTCAAGCATCTGCTCGGCACGTCGCACGGCCTGCTCGGCAAGGACATGGGCGAGGAGGGGCGGCTGGAATCGAAGGAGGCCGTCTGGCACGAGGAGGCGCCGGAAGGAAAGCTCGACCTGCTGGTCACGCTCGACTTCCGCATGTCGACCACCTGCGTCTATTCCGACATCGTCCTGCCGACGGCGACCTGGTACGAGAAGAACGACCTCAACACCTCCGACATGCATCCCTTCATCCACCCGCTGACAAGCGCGGCGGACCCGGCCTGGGAAGCACGGAGCGACTGGGACATCTTCAAGGGGATCGCGAAGAAATTCTCCGAGGTCGCGCCGGAAGTGCTCGGCGTCGAGAAGGACGTCGTCCTCGTTCCGATCCTGCACGACACGGCGGGCGAACTCGCCCAGCCCTTCGACGTCGAGGACTGGAAGAAGGGCGAGACGGATCCGATGCCCGGCAAGACCATGCCGACGGTCGCCGTCGTCGAGCGCGACTACCCGAACCTCTACAAGCGCTTCACGGCGCTCGGGCCGCTGATGGACAAGCTCGGAAACGGCGGCAAGGGCATCTCGCTGGAACACCGAGGACGAGGTCGAGTTGCTTGGACGTCTGAATGGCGTCGTCACGGAGGAGGGCGCCACCAAGGGGCGTCCGAAGATCGAGAGCGACATCGACGCGACCGAGGTGATCCTTTCGCTGGCGCCGGAAACCAATGGCGAGGTCGCGGTCAAGGCGTGGGAGGCGCTGTCGAAGTTCACAGGCCGCGACCACACCCATCTGGCGATCCCGAAGGAGGACGAGAAGATCCGCTTCCGCGACGTGGTCGCCCAGCCGCGCAAGATCATCTCGTCGCCGACATGGTCGGGCATCGAGTCGGACAAGGTCTGCTACAATGCCGGCTACACCAACGTCCACGAACTGATCCCGTGGCGGACGCTTTCCGGCCGCCAGCAGCTCTATCAGGACCATTTGTGGATGCGGGCCTTCGGCGAGGCGTTCTGCGTCTACCGACCGCCGATCGACACCAAGTCGATCAATCCGGTCATCGAGGCGAAATCGAACGGCAAGCCGCAGGTCGTGCTGAACTTCATCACGCCGCACCAGAAGTGGGGCATCCACTCCACCTATTCGGACAATCTGATGATGCTGACGCTCAATCGCGGCGGGCCGGTCGTCTGGATTTCGGAGACGGACGCGGCAAAGGCCGGACTCGTCGACAATGACTGGGTCGAGGTGTTCAACGCCAACGGCGCGATCGTCGCCCGCGTGGTCGTCTCCCAGCGCATGAAGGAAGGCACGATCTTCATGTATCATGCGCAGGAGAAGATCGTGAACACGCCGGGATCGCAGATCACCGGCCAGCGCGGCGGCATCCACAACTCCGTCACGCGCGCGATCACCAAGCCGACGCACATGATCGGCGGCTACGCCCAGCAATCCTACGGCTTCAACTATTACGGCACGGTCGGTTCGAACCGCGACGAGTTCGTCGTCATCCACAAGATGGACAAGGTCGACTGGATGGAAGGCCCGTATCGCGAAACGCCCGCACAGAAGGAGGCGGCAGAATGAAAATCCGCGCTCAAATCGGCATGGTGCTGAACCTCGACAAGTGCATCGGGTGCCACACCTGCTCGGTGACCTGCAAGAACGTCTGGACGAACCGCGAGGGCGTCGAATACGCCTGGTTCAACAATGTCGAGACCAAGCCCGGCATCGGTTATCCCAAGGAGTGGGAGAACCAGAAGAAGTGGAACGGCGGCTGGACGCGCAAGTCCAACGGCAAGATCGAGCCGAAGATGGGCGCCAAGTGGCGCATCCTCGCCAAGATCTTCGCCAATCCGGACCTGCCGGAAATCGACGACTATTACGAGCCGTTCGATTTCGACTACGGCCACCTGCAGACCGCCCGTGAAAGCCAGACGTCGCCTACCGCGCGGCCGCGTTCGCAGATCACCGGCGAGCGCATGCAAAAGATCGAATGGGGCCCGAACTGGGAGGAAATCCTCGGCGGCGAGTTCTCCAAGCGGTCGGTGGATTCCAATTTCGAGGGCATCGAGAAGGAAATCTACGGCGAGTACGAAAATACTTTCATGATGTATCTGCCGAGGCTGTGCGAGCACTGCCTCAACCCGACCTGCGTGGCCGCGTGCCCGTCGGGCGCGATCTACAAGCGCGAGGATGACGGCATCGTCCTGATCGACCAGGAGAAGTGCCGCGGCTGGCGCATGTGCGTCTCGGGCTGTCCTTACAAGAAGATCTATTACAACTGGTCTTCGGGCAAATCCGAGAAATGCACCTTCTGCTATCCGCGCATCGAATCCGGCCAGCCTACCGTCTGCTCGGAAACCTGCGTCGGCCGGATCCGCTATCTCGGCGTGGTGCTCTACGACGCCGACCGCATCTCCGAGGCCGCCTCGACGGTTGACGAAAAGGACCTCTACGAGGAACAGCTCAAGGTCTTCCTCGATCCGAACGATCCGGCGGTGATCGAACAGGCGCGCAAGGACGGCGTGCCGGACGCCTGGCTGGAAGCCGCGAAGAAGTCGCCGGTCTACAAGATGGCGATGGACTGGAAGGTCGCGTTCCCGCTGCACCCCGAATACCGGACCCTCCCCATGGTCTGGTACATCCCGCCGTTGTCCCCTTTGCAGGCGGCGGCCGAGTCCGGGAAGATCGGAATGGACGGCGCCATGCCGGACGTCCGGTCTCTCCGGATCCCGGTTCGTTACCTCGCGAACCTGCTCACGGCGGGCAAGGAAGCCCCGGTCGTCTCCGCGCTGGAACGCATGCTCGCCATGCGCGCCTACATGCGCGCCAAGACGATCGACGGCGTCATCGACGAAGTGGTCGCCGAAAAGGTCGGCATGACCGGCCAGATGATCGAAGAGATGTATCACGTGATGGCGATCGCCAATTACGAGGACCGTTTCGTCATCCCGACAACGCATCGCGAGATATCCGAGGACGCCTATGACGTGCGCGGTTCCTGCGGCTTCACCTTCGGCAATGGCTGCTCGGGCGGCGAGACCGAAACCAACCTGTTCGGGGCAAAACGCACGCGAACCGTGCAGACGCCGACCGATATTTTCAAGGAGCGGGTGTGATGAATACGGCTCTCAAGGTCATTTCGCTTTTGCTGTCCTATCCGTCCGAGGATATCCGGGTGGCGATCCCCGAGTTGAAAGCGGCGCTTGACGGCGCCGGCATCGGCGAGCGCGAGACGGAGGCACTGATGCGTCTCGCCGACGACATCGCCAGCCTCGATCTCTACGACGCGCAGGAACGCTATGTGCTCCTGTTCGACCGGACACGCTCGCTGTCGCTGCATCTTTTCGAGCACGTGCACGGCGAAAGCCGCGACCGCGGCCAGGCGATGGTCGATCTGATGCAGATGTATGAGGCCGACGGTTTCGAAATCGACGCGAAGGAATTGCCGGACTACCTGCCGATGTTCCTCGAATACCTGTCGGTCAAGCCGGCAGCGGAAGCGGGCGAACTGCTCGGCCAGACGGCGCATATTCTCGCCGCGCTGCGCGAGCGGCTGAAGAAGCGCAAGTCCGTCTATGTCAACGCCTTCGCCGTGCTGGAAGCGCTGGCGTCGGGAAAGCCGGACGCAAACCTCCTGCGTGAGCTTCTCGAAACCCCCGAGGACGATCCGGCCGATCTCGAGGCGCTCGACCGCGTCTGGGAGGAGGAGGCCGTCACCTTCGGCGGAAACGCGGGGGAAAACGCCTGCGGCCCGGACCGCCTGCAGCGCCAGATCCGCGCCTCCAACCGCAAGCCCGCCGATGTGGCGCAAGCCCCGAACGCCTGAGAGGACCGAGACCATGGCTGACTTCCTGAACACGCTTCTCTACGGGATCTATCCCTATATCGCGCTCGTCGTGCTGATCCTCGGCACGATCGTGCGCTACGACCGCGAGCCCTACACATGGCGGTCCGGCTCGTCGCAGCTGCTGCGCCGCAAGCAGCTCATCTGGGGCTCGGTTCTGTTCCATGTCGGCGTGCTGGTGATCTTCTTCGGCCATCTGATCGGTCTGCTTGACCCCGATCGCGATCTTCGACGCGCTCGGCGTCAGCCATGGCGCGAAGCAGTTGCTGGCGATCGTGGCCGGCGGCATCGCCGGGATCATGGCGATCGTCGGCGCGACGTTGCTCGTTCACCGCCGCCTGTTCGACGCCCGCGTGCGCGCCACGTCGAGCGCCTCCGACACGCTGATCATCGTGCTGCTCTGGGTGCAGCTTGCGCTCGGCCTGTTGACGATCCCGGTGTCGCTGCAGCATCTCGACGGCCACGAGATGGTCAGGTTCATGACCTGGGCGCAGGGCATCTTCACCTTCAATGCGGCGGCATCGAGCTATGTCGCCGGTGCGTCGATCATCTTCAAGCTGCACCTGTTCCTCGGCCTGACGATCCTGCTGTTGTTCCCGTTCACGCGCCTCGTGCACATGCTGAGCGTGCCGGTGCGCTACATGTGGCGGCCGGGATACCAGGTCGTGCGCGAACGCAATCACCGCGCGGCGCAGACCCGCGTTCCGGCGGAGTGAACCATGGCGACGATCTATCAAAATCCGTCGCTGAATCCTCCGGCAGCGGTGTCTCAGGGGGAGAGTTACTCGACCTACCAGGAGCCGGACACACGGGTTCCGCCCAAGGCCGCGCCGGTGATCAGGGAAATCTCCGTCAACGGAATCGCGATCCCGGAGGCCGATATCCTGGCCGAGGCCCAAAATCATCCGGCGGAAAACCCCGGAGGAGCGCTTCGCGCTGCGGCAGAGGCGCTGGTGATTCGCGAGTTGCTGTGGCAGGAGGCCCGGCGGCTGGAGATCGGGGTTGCGCCGGATCACGATGAAAACGGACGAACCGAAACGGAACGCGATGCGGCGATCCGTACCCTGATTGACCGGGAAGCGCAGGCGCCGTCCGCCACCGAAGAGGAGTGCAGGCGCTATTATGACCGCCATCCGGAAAAATTCCGCACAGAACCCCTCTTCGAAGCGCGCCATATCCTTCTCGCGGCGCCGGAATCCGATCAGGATGCGCGCGCCTCGGCCGGCGAAATCGCGGTCGACCTGTGCAATGTTCTTGGCGAGCGGCCCGGACGCTTTTCCGCGCTCGCGAAGGAGTATTCCGCCTGCCCGTCGCGCGACCAGGGCGGAAATCTCGGCCAGCTGACGCGCGGCAGCACGGTCGCCGAGTTCGAGCGGGCGTTGCGGGAAATGCAGGAAGGCGAGATCTCCGCGGTCCCCGTCGAGAGCCGTTTCGGTTTCCATGTCATCGCGCTCGACCGCCGGATCGAGGGCAGGGAATTGCCTTACGAGATGGTCGCCGGCCGGATCGCCGCTTGGCTGGAAGCGTCCGCATGGTCCAGGGCTGTCTCGCAGTATATCGCCGTTCTGGCTGCAAGTGCGGAAATCCGCGGCGTCGCGCTGAACGGGGCGGACGGACCGCTCGTGCAGTAGGGAGGTGGCGATGAACAGGGATGTCGAGATCCGTGAATTGGCGCTGTCCGCGCTCGCGACGCCGCCTCCCGATGCGCAACTCGCTTCGCCGATCGACTACCTGTTTGCCGACCATTTCCGTCAGCGTACGCTATGCCAGATAATCGACCGCATCGCCGATGCGCGGGAATGCGACGACGAATGCGTCGCCGCGGTCGTCCGCTTTCTTCGCGACGATTTCGGGCCGCATGTGCTCGACGAGGAAGAGGACCTTTTTCCGCTTCTGCGGCGACGGGCCGAACCGGATGACAGGGTCGAGGAAGTCCTCGGCGAACTCAGCCAGGAACATGCCGCCGACAAAGTGGATGCGCTGGCCATAATGGAGGGCTTGTCCGACGGGAGCGGCAAGCGCCGGCGCACGAAAGCATTCCGCAAGCTCCTGCACCGTTTCGCGGCAAATGAAAGACGGCATCTTGTCGTGGAAAACGCCATCGTGTTGCCGCTCGCACGGGCGCGGCTGACGCAGGATGATTTGCGCAATCTCGGCCGCCGCATGGCGGCGCGCCGTGGCATCGACTATCCGGGGGTATCCGATGCTGTCAGACCTGCTTGACCACAATATCCGCTGGGCGACGGGCAAGGTCCGGGACGATCCCGACTATTTCCGGCGCCTGTCGGCGCTGCAACGGCCGGAGTATCTGTGGATCGGCTGTTCCGACAGCCGCGTGCCGGCCAATGTCATCACCGGCCTCGAACCGGGCGAGGTCTTCGTTCATCGCAACGTCGCCAATCTGGTTCATCGCGGCGATCTCAACCTGTTGTCGGTGCTGGAATTCGCGGTTGAGACGCTGGAGGTCAAGCATATCATCGTCTGCGGTCATTACGGCTGCGGCGGCATCCGCGCCGCGATGGACGGTCATCGCCACGGTATCATCGATCACTGGCTGCAGCCCGTCCGCGATGTCGCCGACGCGCATGACGCGCAACTTGCCGCGGTTCTCGATCAGGATACGCGCCTGAACCGCCTGTGCGAAATGACGATCGCCGCGCAGGTCGAGGGGCTGTCGCGCACGCCGATCATCCAGTCGGCCTGGAAGCGCGGCAAGGACCTGGCAATCCATGGCTGGGTCTACGGCCTGAATGACGGGCTGATCCGCGACCTCGAATGCGGTTGTTCCGGCCACCATGGGGAGAATATCCATGACCATCCATAATGCGGCCGAAACAGTTCGCTGCGGCTGCGATGAACCGCGTCATCTCGAAGGGATGCTGACGGTCGAGGAAGCGGCCGCGATTTCGTCGGCGACGATCAGACCCGTATGCGGGATCGAGCTCGTGGAACTGCGCCAAGCTGTCGGGCGCGTCGCCGCGCGCGACATCCAAGCGCCCCGGCCGATGCCGTTCTTCGACCAGTCGGCGATGGACGGGTTCGCAATACGGAGTAACGATCTCGCAGGAGAGGAACCTTGCCGTTTGCCCGTCTCGGGAACGGTCGCGGCGGGCGATCGCGCATCCGGCGAGACGCTCCATGAAGGGACGGCGAAACGGATCTATACCGGAGCGCCGGTTCCTGCGGGCGCCGATGCCGTCGTCATGATCGAGGATTGCAAGGACGAGGGCGGATTCGTCACCATCGGCCGCTCGCCGCGTTCAGGCGAGAATATCCGCCCGAGCGGCAGCGATATCGAGCGTGATGCGCTGCTGGTCGCCGCCGGCACGCGGATCGCGCCGCGCCATGTCGGATTGATCGCTTCGAATGGGTTCACGATGTTGGATGTGTTCCGGCGTCCGCGTGTCGGGGTGTTCTCGACCGGGAGCGAACTGCTGTCGCAAGGGGCGCCGGAAGATGGCCGCATCTTCGATGCGAACCGGCCGATGCTGATCGCGCTGGCCGAAAGCGCCGGCGCGGAGGTCGCCGATTTGGGTATCGTTGATGACGATCCGGCCGCGACGCTCCGGTTTTTCGAACGTCACGCGAACGAATTCGACCTGCTGCTTTCCTCCGGGGCGGTGTCGGCGGGAGGGCGCGACTTTATACGGCCGGCCTTTGCGGAGGCGGGCGGTGTTATCCATGCCTGGAAGGTAGCGCTGAAACCCGGCAAGCCGGTGCTGTTCGGAATGCTCGGCCGCACCGCCTATCTCGGCCTGCCGGGCAATCCGCTTGCGGCCTTCGTCGGCTTCGAACTGTTCGGCCGCGAACAGGTTTTGCGGCTTGGCGGCGCAGATCGTTCGAAGGACAGTTCGGTGCGGGCGGTCGCCGGTTTCTCGACCAGTCGCAAGACCGGCCGGACCGAGTTCGTGCCCGCCCGGATCGCGGCGTATTTGCCGGAAGGCGTTCCCGTTCTCGAAAAGCTCGGAAATGGCAGTTCCGGGACGCTTCAAGCGCTGGGACAGGCCGATGGTCTTGCCGTGATCCCGGCGGATCTTTCTCAAATCGAGCCTGGCGACCCGCTTGGCTTCCTCGCCTTCTGTCCGGACATGGCCGGGCCCTCGCAAGGAGACTTCAGATGACGGTTCACGACTTGGCGGTCGCCGCAGTGCGTTTTGGCGACGGCGACAGGATCGACGATTTGCTTGAAACGGTGGTGCGTGCCGTCCAGTCGCGCGGCCATGCGGTCGCCGGATATTTGCAGCGCGAAACGCCCGACGGTCCCGGCTGCTGTTCGATCATGCATCTGGAAGACATCTCGAGTGGCGAGCAGGTGCGCATCTCGCAGGCGCTGGGCGCTGGGTCGAGGGGATGCCGTCTCGATCCGCGAGCGCTTGCCGATGTGTCCGGCCGCCTGCTTTCGGCAATCGGGGCCGGCACGGACCTCGTTGTCCTGAACCGCTTCGGAAAGGGCGAGTCGGACGGTCACGGATTCCGCAGCGTGATCGAGACCGCCTGCGGTTTCGGTATGCCTGTGCTGACCGCCGTTCGCCAAACCTACGAACCGGCATGGATGGAGTTCACCGGCGGTATGGGAGCCTTTCTGCCTGCCGATGCGGACGCGGTCGCACAGTGGGCGCTGCAGTCGATTACCGACCGGAGGCAAACGCGCGATGCGGCCTGATACCGCTGCGGCCTAACGGGTGTCTCCATATACCGAGAGGTTTCGCTGCCGGTGTTCCGGCCAGCTTCGCCGGCGTCGCCGCGGACGAGGCCGCCGATGAGCGCGCCGCTCGGCGCACCGTGGACATGAAAGTCGGCGCTGGTGGCGTCATTGCCAGGCATTCGGCCGCCAGGGCCAATTGCCCGGTTTCGTCGATAGCCTGGATCAGCCGAAAATTCCTGAGCTGAAGGCGGTCGGTGAGATCGATCATAAGATGCATTATCATTTCTGATATGCAGTTTGTCGATTTAATCATTTGAATTGCAATCTACGACTTTCATATCGTGGAGGCAGGATCAGGAGGATCCGTCACGCGTGTTGCTCGCCTTAAACGGAGGCGGCGGCAGCGCATCTACCTTTCGGGAGGAATTTATGAGGAAACTGATTTCCGTACTGGCCTCGTTCGCGCTCGGCGCGGGGCTTTTGGCCGCACCTGCATTGGCCCAGGACAAGGGTACCGTCGGCATCGCGATGCCGACCAAGTCATCGGCACGCTGGATCTCCGATGGCAATTCGATGGTCGAGCAGTTCGAAAAGGCGGGTTACGCCACCGATCTGCAATATGCCGAGGACGACATTCCCAACCAGCTCGCGCAGATCGAGAACATGATCACCAAGGGCGTGAACGTCCTCGTGATCGCCGCCATCGACGGCACGACGCTTTCCAACGCGCTTGAAAACGCCGCCGCGTCCGACATCAAGGTCATCGCCTACGACCGGCTGATCCGCGACAGCGGCAATGTCGACTATTACGCCACGTTCGACAACTTCAAGGTCGGCGTGCAGCAGGCGACCTCGCTGGTCAACGGCCTGAAGGAACGTTTCGGCGACGGGCCGTACAATGTCGAGCTGTTCGGCGGTTCGCCGGACGACAACAATGCCTACTTCTTCTACAACGGCGCGATGAGCGTGCTGCAGCCGCTGATCGACGACGGCACGGTCGTCATCCAGTCCGGCCAGATGGGCATGGACACCGTCGGCACGCTGCGCTGGGACGGTGCGGTTGCCCAGTCGCGCATGGATAACCTTCTGTCCGCCCACTACACGGACAAGCAGGTCAATGGCGTGCTTTCGCCCTATGACGGGCTGTCCATCGGCATCCTGTCCTCGCTCAAGGGCGTCGGCTACGGCTCCGGCGATCTGAAGATGCCGATCGTGACCGGTCAGGACGCCGAAATCCCGTCGGTCAAGTCGATCCTTGCGGGCGAACAGTACTCGACCGTCTTCAAGGACACCCGCGAACTGGCGCGCGTGACCGTCGGCATGGTCGACGCCCTGCTGCAGGGCGGCGAGCCGGAGATCAACGACACCAAGACCTATGACAACGGCGTCAAGGTCGTCCCGTCCTACCTGCTCGAGCCGGTCTCGGTCGACAAGTCGAACTGGGAAGACGTGCTGATCGGTTCCGGCTACTACTCGATGGACCAGATCAAGTAAGCTGCCTGCTTCGTGACATCCCCGTCCGCGCCGATCGTGCGCGGGCGGGATAGTTCACCAACCGCGCGATTCACGGCATATCGAGGCACGGCAATGACACCTTTGCTGGAGATGCGCTCCATCACGAAGACCTTTCCGGGCGTCAAGGCGCTCGACGCGGTGAACCTCACCGTCATGGAAGGCGAGATTCACGCGCTTGTCGGCGAGAACGGCGCCGGCAAGTCGACGCTGATGAAGGTCCTGTCCGGCGTCTATCCGGCCGGCAGCTACGATGGCGAAATCCACTATGACGGCAATGTCGCCTCCTTTGGCGGGATCAGCGACAGCGAGGCCGTCGGCATCATCATCATTCACCAGGAACTGGCGCTGGTGCCGCTCCTGTCGATCGCCGAGAACCTGTTCCTTGGCAATGAATGCGCCAAGGGCGGCGTCGTCAACTGGCGCGAAACCTTTCAGCGCACCGAGGGGCTGCTGAAGAAAGTCGGGCTTTCGGAAGCGCCGTCGGTGCTGGTCGACCGCCTCGGCGTCGGCAAGCAGCAGCTGGTCGAGATCGCCAAGGCGCTGTCGAAGGACGTGCGCCTGCTGATCCTCGACGAACCCACGGCGGCCCTGTCGGAAAGCGACAGCCAGGCGCTGCTCGACCTGCTGCTGGAACTCAAGGCGCAGGGCGTCACCTCGATCATCATCAGTCACAAGCTCAACGAGGTGCGCCGGATCGCCGACCGGGTGACCGTCATCCGGGACGGCGCGACGATTTCCAGCATGGATGCGCGCATCGAAGAGATCACGGAAGACCGGATCGTGCGTGACATGGTCGGGCGCGACATGGCGCATCGCTATCCGGCGCGCGAACGGCACGCCGGTGAAATGCTGATGGAAGTGCGCAACTGGAACGTCTGGCATCCGGAACATTCCGAGCGCCAGGTGATCCATGACGCCAACCTGACGGTTCGCGCCGGCGAGGTCGTCGGCATTGCCGGGCTCATGGGCGCCGGGCGCACCGAGCTGGCGATGAGCATTTTCGGGCGCAGCTACGGCCGCAACATCTCCGGCGAGGTGCTGATGCATGGCGTGCCGGTCGACGTGTCGCGCGTCGACCGGGCGATTGCCGCCGGGCTGGCCTATGTCACGGAAGACCGCAAGACGCTTGGCCTGATCCTCGACGATACCGTCGAGCGCAACATCACGCTGGCCAATCTGCCGGCGGTATCCTCACGCGGGGTCATCAGCGAGGCCCGGGAGACCGGCGTGGCGGAAAAATACCGCGCGGCGATGAATATCCGCACGCCATCGGTTTTCCAGAAGGCCGTCAACCTGTCGGGCGGCAACCAGCAGAAGGTCGTGCTGTCGAAGTGGCTCTTTGCCGGGCCGGAAGTCCTGATCCTGGACGAGCCGACGCGCGGCATCGACGTCGGCGCGAAGTTCGAGATCTACGGCATCATCAACGAACTGTCGGCGGAGGGCAAAGGGGTCATCATGATCTCGTCCGAGATGCCGGAAATGCTCGGCATGTGCGATCGTATCTACGTCATGAACGAAGGCGTGCTCGTCGGTGAACTCACCGCGGCGGAAGCCAGCCAGGAGCGCATCATGTCGCTCATCGTCACGGATTAGGGGGCGGAGGAAAAACAAATGGAAGTGGCACAGACCAGCACGGGCCGGACCGGGACGATGAACGGGATTGGCGCATATCTCGCCAAGCACATGCGCGAATACGGGCTGCTGTTCGCGCTCATCGCGATCATGGTGTTTTTCCAGATCGTGACCGACGGCACGCTGTTGCGCCCCGTGAACATCACCAATCTGTTCCTGCAGAACAGCTACATCATCATCATGGCGCTCGGCATGCTGGTCGTCATCGTGTCGGGCAACATCGACCTGTCGGTGGGCTCGGTCATGGGGTTCATCGGCGCCCTGGCTGCGGTGATGATCGTCCACTGGGACTGGTCGGTATACCTTGCGATCCCGGCCTGTCTGCTCGTCGGCATCGGCATCGGCGCCGCTCAGGGCTATTGGGTCGCCTACTGGAAAATACCCTCCTTCATCGTGACCCTGGCCGGCATGCTGGTGTTTCGCGGACTGTCGCTCTGGCTGCTGGAAGGCCAGTCCGTCGGCCCGTTTCCGAAGGGCTTCCAGGTTTTGTCGACCGGCTTCATTCCCGACTATTTCGGTATCGGACGGCCAAACGGTACGGCGATCGCGGCCGGGCTCGTCGCGGTGGCACTCATCATCTGGGTGGGGCTGCGTGACCGCGCGCACAACCGCAAATACGGCATCGAGGGGGAACCCGCGGCCTTCTTCTACGGCCGCAACATCATCGTGGCCGGCGCGCTGCTGTTCGTCGCCTACAAGCTGTCGACGTTTCGCGGACTGCCGAACGTCCTGATCTCGATGGTGGTGCTGACAGTCATCTATGCCTTCATCACCGAGAACACGACGCTTGGCCGGCGCATCTATGCGCTCGGCGGCAACGAGAAGGCGGCGAAGCTCTCCGGTATCAAGACGGAACGGCTGACCTTCCTGGCCTTCGTCAATATGGGGATGCTTGCCGCGCTTGCCGGCCTGATCTTCGCCGCGCGTCTCAATACCGCGACGCCGAAGGCCGGATTCGCGGTGGAACTGGACGTGATCGCGGCTGTCTTCATCGGCGGAGCCTCGATGTCCGGTGGTGTCGGCAAGATTGTCGGCGCGGTCGTGGGGGCCTTCATCATGGGCGTCATGAACAACGGCATGTCCATCATGGGTATCGGCATCGACTACCAGCAGGTCATCAAGGGGCTGGTGCTGCTCGCGGCCGTGGTTTTCGACGTCTACAACAAGCAAAAACAGGGCTGATGGCGCGCTGTTGAGCCGTTGTCCCTTCGAGGTAGTCAAATGAGTTTCACGCCCGCTAAGTGGCCGCGCAAACTGCGGTCCCAGGAATGGTTCGGCGGAACCGGCCGTGACCAGATCTATCATCGCGGCTGGATGAAGAACCAGGGCTTCCCGCACGACATGTTCGACGGCCGGCCAGTGATCGGCATTTTGAATACCTGGTCGGAACTGACGCCGTGCAACGCGCATCTGCGCGATCTCGCCGAGCGGGTGAAGAACGGCGTCTACGAGGCGGGCGGCTTCCCGGTCGAGGTGCCGGTCTTCTCGACGGCGGAAAGCTCCTTCCGTCCGACGGCGATGATGTTCCGCAACCTCGCCGCACTCGCTGTCGAGGAGGCGATGCGCGGCCAGCCGATGGACGGCGCGGTGCTTCTCGTCGGCTGCGACAAGACCACGCCGAGCCTCCTGATGGGCGCGGCGTCGACAGACCTGCCGTCGATCGTGGTGACGGGCGGGCCGATGCTGAACGGGTATTACCGCAACGAGCGCGTCGGCTCCGGCACGCATCTGTGGAAGTTCTCGGAAGCCGTGAAAGCCGGCGAGATGACGGCGGACGAATTCCTCGAGGCCGAGGCTTCGATGTCGCGCTCGCCCGGATCCTGCAACACGATGGGAACGGCCTCGACCATGGCCTCCATGGCCGAGGCGCTGGGCATGGCGCTGTCCGGCAATGCCGCGATCCCGGCCGTCGACAGCCGCCGCCGCGTGATGGCGCAGCTGTCCGGCCGGCGCATCGTGCAGATGGTCAAGGACGATCTGAAACCCTCCGACGTGATGACCAAGCCGGCTTTCGAAAACGCGATCCGCACCAATGGCGCGATCGGCGGCTCGACCAATGCCGTGATCCATCTGCTCGCGATCGCCGGCCGAGTCGGCGTCGACCTGACGCTCGACGACTGGGACCGCTGCGGGCGCGACGTCGCGACGATCGTCAACCTGATGCCGTCGGGCGAATATCTGATGGAGGAATTCTTCTATGCCGGCGGCCTGCCGGTCGTGTTGAAGCGGCTCGGCGAGGCCGGATTGCTGCACAAGGATGCGTTGACGGTTGCCGGCGAACCGATCTGGGACCAGGTCAAGGATGTCGTGAACCACAACGAGGACGTGATCCTGCCCGTCGAAAAGGCGCTCACCGCGCAAGGCGGCATCGCTGTTCTGAAGGGCAATCTCGCGCCAAGCGGTGCTGTGATCAAGCCGTCCGCGGCTTCGCCGCAACTGATGAAGCATCGCGGCCGCGCTGTCGTCTTCGAGGACATCGACGACTACAAGGCAAAGATCAATGACGACGCGCTGGATATCGACGAGACCTGCGTGCTTGGTGCTCAAGAACTGCGGACCGAAGGGGTATCCGGGCATGGCCGAGGTCGGCAATATGGGCCTGCCGCCCAAGATCCTGAAGAAGGGCATAACCGACATGGTCCGGATTTCGGATGCGCGCATGTCCGGCACCGCCTACGGAACCGTCGTGCTGCATACGTCTCCCGAAGCGGCGACAGGCGGCCCGCTGGCGGTGGTTCGCGACGGCGACATGATCGAGCTCGACGTTCCGGCGCGACGCCTGCATATCGACATTACGGACGAGGAACTCGCGGCCCGGCTTGCAGAATGGGCGCCGCCGATCGAGCAGCCGGCATCCGGCTATGCGTGGCTGCACCAGACCCATGTACAGGGCGCCGACACGGGTGCCGACCTCGATTTCCTCAAAGGCTGTCGCGGCGCGCCGGTTGGACGGGATTCACACTGATGAGCATGAAAATCGCACTTGCCGGGATCGGCAAGATCGCGCGCGACCAGCATGTCCCGTCGATCAATGCGTCGGCCGACTGGGACCTCGCCGCGACCGTCTCGCGCCACGGGACCGTGGATGGCGTGGAGGCATTCGACGATTTCGCGGCGTTTCTGGCGGCGCGCCCGGATATCAAGGTCGTATCGCTCTGCCTGCCGCCGGTGCCACGGTTCGATTACGCGGCCGCGGCATTGAAAGCCGGCCGGCATGTGATGCTGGAAAAGCCGCCGGGCGCGACGCTGTCGGAATGCCACGCGCTCGAAGCGATGGCGCGTGAGGCGGGTGTCTCGATCTACGCAACATGGCATTCGCGCGAGGCGGCGCAGGTCGCCGCGGCGAAGGCATGGCTGAAAGGCAAGCGCCTGCGCAGCTTCAAGGTCACCTGGAAGGAAGACGTGCGCCGCTGGCATCCGGGGCAGGCCTGGATCTGGCAGGCGGGAGGGCTCGGCGTATTCGATCCCGGCATCAACGCATTGTCCATCGTGACCGAAATCCTGCCGGACCCTGTCCACCTCACCGGAGCCGTGCTGGAGTTTCCCGAAAACCGCGAGACGCCGATTGCGGCCTCGCTGAGCTTTTTTCACCCGCATGGCGGCGATGTCTCGGCGGTTTTCGACTGGCGGCAGGACGGCGACCAGATCTGGACCATCGAGGCGGATACGGATGGCGGCAGCCTGCTTCTCGCCGACGGCGGGGCGAAACTCGCCATCGACGGCCATTGGCAGGCGGAAACGCATGATGACGGCAATCCGCTGAATGGCGAGTATCCGCGGCTCTACTCCAGAATGGCCGCGCTGGTGCGCTCCGGCGACATCGACATGGACCTGTCGCCGATGACCCATGTCGCGGACGCTTTCCTGCTTGGCAAGCGCGTCACTGTCGATCCTTTCGACGAGTGAGGTGGCGGTGACTGCATACGGGCCCATTGCGGATACGGACTGGATCGCCGTCGATTGGGGCACCAGTTCGCTTCGCGTGTGGGCCATGGGGCGGGACGGCGCGGTTCTCGCCAAGGCCGTGTCGCAGGACGGAATGGGAACGCTCGCGTCCGATGGTTATGAACCCGCGCTGCTGAAACTCGCGGGAAGTTTTCTGCCGAAGAATCCGGAAAAGCCCGTGCCGGTGATCGTCTGCGGCATGGCGGGCGCGAAGCAGGGCTGGACGGAAGCAGCCTATCGCGCGGTCCCCTGCAAACCGGTCGCCGAAGGGCAGATGACGCAAGTGCCGACGCGCGATCCGCGGCTTTCGGTCTCGATCGTGCCCGGCCTTTGCCAGACGAAGCCGGCCAATGTCATGCGCGGCGAGGAAACCCAGCTTGCGGGGCTCGTGTCGCGGCTTGGCGCCGTCGACGCGACCGTCTGCATGCCGGGAACGCACAGCAAATGGGTACGGCTGGAAGCGGGCCAGGTCGCTTCGTTTGCGACCTTCATGACCGGCGAACTGTTTGCGGTCATCGCCGCCCATTCCATCCTGCGCAAGACCATCGCCGCGCAGGGAGAGGACAGGGAGGCTTATCTCGGTGCTGTCAGCGAAATGCTGGATGATCCCGGAGGTCTGACCGGTGCGCTGTTTTCGATCCGCGCGGGCGCACTTCTGGCCGGGCTGGACGGCGCCGCTGCCCGATCGCGCCTGTCCGGCCTGCTGATCGGCGCGGAGCTTGCCGCCTCGCGGGCGCAGTGGGAGCGCCGGGCGGTTCACCTCGTTGGCGCCGGATCGCTTACCGCGGCCTATTCGATCGCGCTGGAATCGGCTGGCGCGAAACCGGTGCAGGAAGACGCGGAGGCACTCACTCTTGCCGGCCTCGCGCAAGTGCGCGGCCCGATGAGCCGGACGATGCTGCGGGACACGCCGCAGCGCCTGTCGAGACGATTGAGCGAAAGGACATGAGATGAAAGACAAACTCGCCGGCATCCTGCCCGTGGCGCCGACGCCGTTCCATGCCGACGGCCGTGTCGACGAGGAGGGCATGCGCCGCGTCATTGACTGCATGATCGACCAGGGCGTCGACGCCATCTGCATTCTTGCGAATTACTCCGAGCAGTTCCTGCTGTCGGACGAGGAGCGGGCTCTGCTGATGCGTCTCAGCCTCGAGCATGCGGCGGGCCGCGTACCGGTCATCGTCACGATCAGCCATTTCTCGACCGATATCGTCGTGCGCCGCGCCATGGATGCCGAGGCGATGGGCGCGTCGATGGTGATGATGATGCCGCCCTATCACGGGTCGGGCCTCTATCCCGCGCCGCAGGGGATCTACGAGCATTTCGAGGCCGTCAACGCGGCGATCTCGATTCCCGTCATGGTGCAGGACGCGCCGCTGTCGGGTGTGCCGCTTTCAGTCGATCTCCTGGCGCGGATGGCGCGCGAACTGGAAAATGTCAGCTATTTCAAGATCGAATGCCCGTTTGCCGCCGACAAGCTTGCGGCGCTGATCGAGGCGGCGGGCGAGCATATTGCCGGCCCGTTCGATGGCGAAGAGGCGGTCACGCTGCTTGCCGATCTCGACGCGGGCGCCACCGGAACCATGACCTCGGCGATGTTCCCGGAAAAGATACGCCCCATCGTGACCGAATATCGCGCCGGCAATACCGATGCGGCGCTGGCGCATTGGAAGTCGTGCCTGCCGCTGATCAATCATGAGAACCGTCAATGCGGATTGCGGGCGGCCAAGACCATTTTCATGGAGGGTGGCGTGATCCGCAGCGATTTCGTCCGCCATCCCCTGAAGCCGATGTCGGCACGCACGAGGGGCCGCCTCCTGGAACTCGCGCGCGAGCTGGACGTGCTCGCGCTTCAGTGGGGCAAGTAACGTCCGGCAGACGAGGAGCGACATTCGTGACGATGGCCAAGGCAAACACGCAACGACTGCCGGCCGCTCGCTGCGAGTTGGGCGAAGGGCCGCATTACGACCGGGCTGACGACACGGCCTGGTGGTTCGACATCGTCGGTCAGAAGCTCCTCGAGCATCGTTTTGCCGCGGGCGAGACGTGTGTGCACGGCCTTCCACGCATGGGCTCCGTCGTGGCGCGCATCGACGATGATCGCCAGCTTCTCGGCATGGAGGACGGACTATACCTGCGCAAGAAAGCGGACGGCGCGCTGGCATTGTTGGCGCCGCTCGAAGCGGACAATCCGGCGACGCGATCGAATGACGGCCGCGTGCACCCCTCCGGCAGGTTGTGGATCGGCACCATGGGCAAGAAGGCCGAGCGGGAGGCCGGCGCCATCTATTGGTTCGATGGCGGTACGGTGCGCACGCTTTTTCGCAAGGTTTCCATTCCGAATTCGATCTGCTTTTCGCCGGATGGCAGGACCGGCTATTTCGCCGACACGGCCGTCAACACGGTCTGGCGGGTGGCGCTCGACGCCGCGACGGGATTGCCGGCGGGTGAGCCGGAACGCTTCCTGACCGGCAAAGACCTTCCGCTCGGTGGTTATTTCGACGGCTCCGTCACCGATGCCAGCGGCGTGATGTGGAACGCGGCCTGGGGCGGCGGGTCCGTCTCCGGTTTTGCGCCGGACGGCGCGCTGACCCGGACATTCGAAGTGCCCACCGCGCAGACGAGCTGTCCTTGTTTCGCTGGCGCGAACCTCGACCGCTTGCTCGTGACATCCGCCTGGCAGGGTTATTCCGATACCGCGCGCGCGACCGATCCGGGGGCCGGCTTCACCTATGTGATCGACGGAAATTTCGACGGCCGCCCCGACTGCGACTTTCGGCTCGAAGCAGAAAGTCAGTCGAGCGAGGAGAAAAATCAGGTCGTCTAACCGACGGTATGGTCGACATTCCTGTCAATTGGCCGGACTGCCGTTAATTCTCCGGCGTGTCGGATCGACCGGCTTCCGGGACAATCGTCAGTGCGGTTTCAGCGCGTTTCAATGCCTCGACGATTTCCTTCGGCGGAGCGCCATTGGTGATGAGTTCATCAATGGCGTCGAATCCGCAGACGGTGACGAGGCCGCGGCGGCCGAATTTCGTGTGGTCGGTGACGACGACCTTGCGCTCGCCGCAGGACAGCACCATTCGGGCGAATTCCGCTTCCTCCAGATCGAAATCCATGACGCCGTTTTCCCCGACCGCGCCGGTTGAGATCACCGCGTGGGCAACGGTGAAGCGGCTGATGAACTCGACCGCGGAGGCGCCGAAGGCCGCGCCGGAGTTGCTGCGCAACTCGCCGCCCGCCATGTAGACGCGGTTGCCGTTGACGGTTGCGAGCGTGCGGGCAACGTCGGATGAATTGGTCACCACGGTCAGGCGGCGGTGGCCCATCAGTTCGCGCGCGACGAAGCTCGTCGTCGTGCCGGTATCGAGCATGACGGAATCGCCGTTGCGGATCGTCGAGGCGAGATGGCGGGCGATCAGCTGCTTGGCGCTCGCGTTCTCGCGCATGCGGCGCTGGAACGGCGCTTCGCCGATCTGGCCGGCGAGGCCGACCGCGCCGTGAATTTTAAGGACGCTGCCGCTTTCGGTCAGCGGCTTGACGTCGCGGCGTACGGTTTCGAGCGATACGCCGAGCCGGGAAGCGAGCGCCGAAATGGTGACGCTTCCTTCCTCGTTCAGGATACGCAGGATTTCCGCATGGCGCTTGGAAAGCATGGCGCTTTGCTCCGGATGTTGCTCAATCGATAGGCGCTGCCTGCTGCATTTACAATCAAATCCACAAATTCGGTCATAAAAAACACAAAAAACCACAAAACTTGATTGACAGGGCATGAGTTCTCACGCGTTAATTTCGGTCAGGACTAGGGTGTGGAGCATTGGCCGACCTGAAAAGGCCTGCGAATTGCGATCAGCACGGGTCCCGGAACAGGGTGCACAGGGAGCTCGACATGAAAGCAATCGGATTCAGGACAAGGACGGTCGCCGCAAGCCTCGCGGTGTCGGCTATCGCGGTAATGGCCAGCTCGTTTTCGGCGACGGCGCAGGAATCGCAGGACCCCATAAAGCTGACGCTGCATGACTGGACCGGCCAGTTGATCACGACGCAGATCATGGGCGATGTGCTGCAGAAGGCCGGCTACAATATCGAGTATGTCCAGGCCGACTATCTCGCCCAGTTCGCGGGGCTCGAGACCGGTGACCTGGATGTCGCCATGGAAATGTGGGAGACCACCGGCCGCGAGGCGATGGATGCGGCGACCGCCACCGGAAAGGTCGAGAACTTCGGTCCGACCGGCATGAAAGCCAAGGAAGAGTGGTGGTATCCCTCCTACATGAAGGAAAAATGCCCGGGCCTGCCGAACTGGGAAGCGTTGAAGGATCCGGCCTGCGCCGAAGCCTTCTCGACGGCCGAGACCGCACCGAAGGGTCGTTATCTCGGCGGTCCCGTAACATGGGGCGGCTTTGACGACGAACGCGTCGAGGCGCTCGACCTGCCATTCGAGGTCATCCATGCGGGTACCGACGCGGCGCTGTTCGCGGAACTGGAAAGCGCCTATCAGCGCAAGGCGCCGATCCTGCTGTGGATCTACGCGCCGCACTGGGCGCCAGCGAAATACGAGGGCGAGTGGGTCGAATTCCCCGAATATACGCCCGAGTGCTACAACGACCCGTCCTGGGGGATCAATCCGGACATGGCCTATGACTGCGGCAAGCCGCATGGCGAGATCTGGAAGGTCGGCTGGGCCGGCGTGAAGGACAAGTGGCCGGGTGCCTACGCGGCGATCAAGGCGTTCACCATCAACAATGACGAGATGGGCAAGATGATCACCGACGTCGACCTGAACGGCAAGACCGTGGATCAGGTGACCGACGCCTGGATGGCCGCCAACGAAGACCGCTGGATGAAGTGGATCGGCAAGTAGCAACGCCCCGAGCGAAAGCCGGTTGCGCCGCTGTCGGCCTTTGGGCGACAGCGGCGTCTTTTCCCTGATACGATCCCATCTGCCGAGGCTTTGATGTCGCCGCCGGAAGCCAAACTTGTCTGCCGCAATATCTGGAAACTGTTCGGGCATGGTGCCCAGGAGTTTCTGGCGAAGTCCGGCGGCAATCCGACATTCGAACAGGTATCCGACGCGGGCCTTGTCAGCGCGGTGCGCAGCGTCGACCTGAGCGTGCATGAGGGCGAGATCTTCGTCATCATGGGATTGTCCGGATCCGGCAAGTCGACGCTGGTGCGGTGTCTGTCGCGACTTATCGAGCCGACGGCGGGCGAGATCCTGTTTCACGGCGAGAACCTGCTGGCGGCAAGCGATGCCAAGATGATCGAGATCCGCCGCCACAAGATGGGCATGGTGTTTCAGCATTTCGCGCTGCTGCCGCACATGACGGTGCTCGCCAATGTCGCGTTTCCGCTGGAAGTGCAGGGCGCCGGCCGCGCCGAGCGCGAGGAGCGCGCCCGGCAGATGATTTCGCTCGTCGGGCTGAACGGCCGCGAGGAAGCCTATCCCCGGCAATTGTCGGGCGGTCAGCAACAGCGTGTCGGCATCGCCCGGTCGCTCGCCGTCGAACCGGAACTCTGGTTCCTCGACGAACCGTTCTCGGCCCTCGATCCGCTGATCCGGCGCGAGATGCAGGACGAATTCATTCGCCTGCAATCGGTCTTGAAGAAGACCATCGTCTTCATCACCCACGATTTCGACGAAGCGATCCGCCTGGCCGACAGGATCGCCATCATGAAGGACGGAGAGATCGTCCAGGCCGGAACGCCCGAGGACATCGTGCTCAATCCGGCCACCGACTATGTGCAGGAGTTCACCCGCGCCGTGCCGCGGGCCAAGGTCGTGCGCGTTCGATCGGCGATGCAGCCGGTCGAGGGTGATGCACCTGCGGCCGCGGTATCCGCCCATGCGACCATCGCCGAGGCGGCGCCCCTGTTCCTCCAGGGGGCGGAACGGCTGCGGGTGACGGGAGCGGATGGCGAGACGCTCGGTGAATTGCGCCGCGCCGATGTGATCGATCTCGTATTGCAGGGCTGAGCGATGACGGATGTGCCCGCAGCCAGTGTTGAAAAACCGCCCGCCTCGATCATGCGGCACGGTGCGGTGGCGCTTGGCGTCGCTCTGGCCGTCTTCATTCTCTTCTGGAAATTCGGCGGGGACCTCGCGCCCTGGGCGTTCGAATATCCGAAGGCGCAGACCGTTCCGGCGGCACGCTGGATCACCCAGTTCACGAAATGGCTGATCAACGACGCGACGTTCGGCCTGTTCACCTTTACCGACCTGACCCGCTTCATCGCGGCCGTCATCAACTTTCCTTATCAGATTGTGCTCAGCCTGCTGGAGACCGGCGTCATGTCCGGTCGGGGATCAAACGCGGTACAGTATCTGCCGCCAGTCTCGTGGATCGCGGTGACCGCCATCGTCACGCTTATGGGGCTTTATGCCGGCGGGCGGCGGCTGGCGCTGATCGCGGCGTTCTGTTTCCTGTTTCTTGCGGTGTTCGGGCAATGGTCAAGCGCGATGGTTACGCTAGCCTCGATCCTCGTCGCGGTGCCGCTGGGCGTGACCGGCGGTCTGCTGCTTGGCATCGGCGCCTATCGCTGGCGCTGGCTTGAGCGGGCGCTGCTGCCGATTCTCGACCTGATGCAGACGATCCCGGTCTTCGCCTATCTCGTGCCGATCCTGTTCCTGTTCGGCTTCGGGGCTACCGCCGCCGTGGTGGCGACGCTGATCTATGCCATGCCGCCGATGACGCGCGTGACCATGCTGGCGCTGCGCCAGGTGCCGCCGGACGTACGCGATCTCGGCGCCATGATCGGCTGCACCCGCCACCAGATGACCTGGCGCGTGCTGGTGCCCTCGGCCAAGGAAAGCCTGCTGGTCGGCATGAACCAGGTGATCATGTTGTCGCTGAACATGGTCATCATCGCCTCGATGATCGGCGCGGGCGGCCTGGGTTTCGACGTTCTCGCCGCATTGCGCCGGCTCGATTTCGGCGCCGGGCTGGAGTCGGGCTTCGCCATCGTCGCGCTTGCCATCGCGCTCGACCGGCTGAGCCAGGCCTTTGCCAACCGCACCGCAAAACCGGTGCCGGAAACGAAACCGCGCGGCTTCGTCGCGCGCCATCCCTACCTGCTGGCGGCGCTCGTCTTCGTGGTCATAACGGGCGTCGCCGGCCTTTTCTTTCCCGCGATCCAGGCCTATCCGGAAGGCTTGCAGCTATCGACCGGGACATTCTGGTCGCGCGTCGTCGAATGGATCAACGTCAATTTCTTCGATGCGCTGGAAGCGTTCAAGAACGCGTTGCTGCTCAACGTGCTGATACCCTTCAAGCGGTTCCTGCTCGGACTGCCCTGGGCTGGCGTGGTCGCGTTTCTCGCGGTTGCCGGCTGGGTGCTGCGCGGACCCGGCCTGGCGCTGCTTGTCGCCGGACTGACTTTCCTCATCGCCGCCACCGGCCAGTGGGAAAAGGCGATGATCACGACCTATCTGTGCGGGATTTCCGTGCTGTTCGCCTCGCTGATCGGCGTTCCGATCGGGATTGCCGCAGCGGAAAAAGACCGGCTGTGGCGCGTTGTGCAGGTCGCCATCGACACGCTGCAGACGCTGCCCTCCTTCGTCTACCTGATGCCGGCGGTGATGTTGTTCCGCGTCGGCGACTTCACCGCGATGATCGCGGTCGTTGCCTATTCGATCGTCCCGGCAATCCGTTATTCCGTGCTCGGCATCCAGCGCGTCGATCCGCGTCTCGTCGAGGCGGGAAAGGCGATGGGGTGCACGGAATGGCAGCTGCTGACGCGCATCAAGCTCAAGCTCGCCATGCCGGAGATCATGCTCGGGCTGAACCAGACGATCATGTTCGCGCTGTCGATGCTGGTGATCACCGCGCTGGTCGGCACGCGCGATCTTGGCCAGGAAGTCTATATCGCGTTGACCAAGGCCGATCCGGGCCGGGGTCTCGTCGCCGGTCTCGCCGTCGCCTTCATCGCGATCGTCTCCGACCGGCTGATCTCGGCTGGCGCGGCCCGCACCCGCGCCCGGCTCGGGCTTGCGGAGGAAGCGCGATGAACGCCGTCGACCGGATCGCAGCGTTGCCCTGCTGGACGGGCGGCATCGACATGGAGCCGCTCACGGGCGGGCTGTCGAACGAAAGCTGGCTGGTTACCGACGGCGCGGGAAGGCATGTGGTGCGCTTCGGCAAGGATTATCCGTTCCACCATGTCATTCGCGAGCGCGAGATCATGGTCGCCCGTGCCGCCCATGCGGCGGGTTTTTCGCCGGCGGTCGAATATGCCGAGCCGGGGGTGATGGTTTCCGCCTTCCTCGATGCGCGGACCTGGACGGAAGAGGACATGCGCGCCGAGCCGGAGCGCATCGCCCGGCTGCTCTTCGATTTCCATCACAAGATGCCGGCGGAAGTGTCCGGTCCCGGTTTCATGTTCTGGGTCTTCCATGTCATCCGCGACTATGCGCGCACGCTAAAAGCGGGCGGCAGCGACCATGCGGCGGACCTGCCGCGCTATCTGGCGCTGGCGGAAGAACTGGAGGCGGCGCAGGTGCCGCTGCCGATCGTCTTCGGCCATCAGGATCTCCTGCCCGGCAATTTCCTCGATGACGGCAAGCGCCTGTGGCTGATCGACTTCGAATATGCCGGATTTTCCACCGCGATGTTCGATCTCGCCGGCGCGGCGTCGAATTCCGGCATGGACGACGAGGCGGCGGAACGGCTGCTCGCCACCTATTTCGGCAAGGCGTCGAACGAGGCGCTGAAACGCTCCTTCGACGCCATGCAATGCGCCTCGCTGCTGCGCGAGGCGATGTGGGCGATGGTCTCCGACCTCTATCTCAGCGCGCCGGGCGTCGATTACGCCGCCTATACGCGCGAAAACCTCGCGCGGCTCTCCGCCGCGCTCGACCGCTATCACTCCAAACACGGAAAGACCGCATCATGACGCTTCCCCAACAGGCTCAGATCGTCGTCATCGGCGGCGGCATCATCGGGTGCTCGACAGCCTATCATCTGGCGAAGGATCACAAGGCCGATGTGGTGCTGCTGGAGCAGGGGCAGCTTACCTCCGGTTCGACCTGGCATGCGGCCGGCCTCGTCGGGCAGTTGCGCTCGTCGGCCTCGATCACCCGCGTGCTGAAATACTCCGTCGATCTCTACAAGGGGCTCGAAGCGGAGACCGAACTGGCGACCGGCTGGAAGATGACCGGCTGCCTGCGGCTGGCCACAAACGAAGACCGCTGGACCGAATACCGCAGGCTTGCGACGACGGCGCGCAGCTTCGGCATGGAAATGCACCTGCTTTCGCCGGACGAGGTGAAGGCGATGTGGCCGCTGATGGACACGTCCGATCTCGTCGGTGCGAGCTGGCTGCCGACCGACGGGCAGGCGAGCCCGTCCGACATCACGCAGTCGCTTGCGAAGGGCGCGCGCATGCATGGCGCGAAAATCCACGAGAATGTGCGCGTCACCGGTTTCGTGATGGACGGCAACCGGATCGTGAGCGTGAAGACCGAACCAGGGCGACATCGCCTGCGAGAAGGTCGTCAACTGCGCCGGACAGTGGGCGCGCCAGGTCGGCGACATGGTCGGCATCAACGTGCCGCTGCAGCCGGTCAAGCACCAGTACATCATCACCGAGAAGATCCCCGGGCTTTCCGCCGACGCGCCGACGATCCGCGATCCCGACCGGCGAACCTATTTCAAGGAGGAAGTCGGTGGCCTCGTCATGGGCGGGTACGAGCCGAACCCGCAGCCCTGGACGACGGGCGACGTCCCCAATGACTGGGAGTTCCGGCTGTTCGACGACGATTTCGATCATTTCGAGCAGCACATGGAACAGGCGATGGCGCGCATTCCCGCGCTTGCCGAGGCCGGCGTCAAGCAGATGATCAACGGGCCGGAGAGCTTCACGCCGGACGGCAATTTCATTCTCGGCACCGCGCCGGAATGCTCGAACATGTATGTCGGCGCAGGTTTCAACGCATTCGGCATCGCGGCGGGCGGCGGGGCAGGCTGGGTGCTCGCCGAGTGGACCATCTCGGGCGAGGCGCCGCTCGACCTCTGGGTGGTCGACATCCGCCGTTTCTCGGAGATGCATCGTGACCGGCAATGGGTCTGCGACCGGACGCTGGAAGCCTATGGCAAGCACTACACGATCGGCTTTCCGCACGAGGAATACGAGAGCGGCCGTCCGCGCATCGTCTCGCCGCTCTACGAGCGCCTGAAGGCGCATCGCGCGGTGTTCGGGTCGAAGCTCGGCTGGGAGCGGCCGAACTGGTTCGCGCCCGAGGGCATGGAGGCGAAGGACGTCTATTCCATGGGCCGGCAGAACTGGTTCGGTCCGGTCGGCGCGGAACACGTGCATGTGCGCGAGAAGGTCGGCATCTTCGACCAGTCCTCCTTCGCCAAATACGAACTGACCGGTCCCGACGCCATGAAGGCGCTCGACTGGATTTGCGCCAACGACGTCTCGAAGCCGGCCGGGCGGCTGACCTACACGCAATTGCTGAACAGCCGCGGCGGCATCGAGGCCGACCTGACGGTGGCCCGGATCGCCGAGGACCGGTTCTACATCGTCACCGGTACCGGCTTCCGTACGCACGATCTTGCCTGGATCGCCGACCACATTCCGGACGGCTGCGATGCGACGCTCACGGATATCACCGAGGATTGGGGCACGTTGTCGCTGATGGGGCCGAAGGCGCGCGACGTGCTGGCAAAGGTGACGGACGCGGACGTCTCCAATGCAGGTTTTCCGTTCGGCCATGTCCGCGAGATCGAGATCGCCGGGCATACGGTGCGGGCGCTGCGCGTCACCTATGTTGGCGAACTCGGTTGGGAACTGCATGTGCCGATCGGCGCGACCGGCGAGATTTTCGACGCGCTGATGCAGGCGGGCAGGGCGGAGGGCATCCGTCCGATCGGTTACCGGGCGCTGGAAAGCCTGCGGCTGGAGAAGGGCTACCGTGCATGGTCGTCCGACATCACGCCGAACGACACGCCGTTCGAGGCGGGACTCGGATGGGCGGTCAAGCTGAGGAAGAACACCGATTTCATGGGCCGCAAGGCGCTGGAGGCAAAGGCCGGGAAGCCGCTGTCCAAGCGGCTCGCGGGCTTCACGCTGGACGATCCGGACGTGGTGCTGGTCGGCCGCGAGACGATCCTGCGCGACGGCGAGACCGTCGGTTACCTGACCTCCGGCGGTTACGGCTACACGATCGGCAAGAGCGTCGGCTACGGCTATGTCCGCAATTCCGACGGCGTCAGCGACGACTTCCTCGTCTCCGGCTCCTACGAACTCGTCGTCGCCAATGAGCGGGTTCCGGCGAAAATCGGCATGGAGCCCTTTTTCGATCCCTCCAATTCCCGGGTGAAGGCCTGATCATGACATTCGCCGCCGACCGCCATGCGCGCATCGTCATCATCGGGGCAGGCGCGATCGGCTGCTCGCTCGCCTACCATCTCGCCCGCGCCGGCGAAAAGGATGTGCTGGTGCTTGAAAAGGCACAGATCACGCATGGCTGCACGTGGCATGCCGCTGGTCTTGTCGGCCAGTTGCGCGGCAAGAAATCGCTGACGCAACTGATGCAGAACTCGGTCGCCGTGTTCGACCGGCTGGAGGGCGAGACTGGCCAGGCGACGGACTGGAAGAAGGTCGGCTCCCTGCGGCTGGCCTCGAGCGAGGACCGGTGGAGCGAAATCCGCCGATCCATGCAGCTTGCCAAGAGCTTCGGTTTCGAGTGTCACAGCCTGAGCGCGGCCGAAGCACGCGACAAGTTTCCCTTCATCGATCCCGCATGGCGTCGTCGGCGCGGCTTTCATTCCGTCTGACGGTTATATCGATCCCTATGCGGTGACGCAGGCGTTTGCCTATGCGGCGCGGCAGAACGGCGCGAAGATCGAGGAGGGCGTGTGCGTCGAGGATATCGTCATCGAGAACCGCCGGGCCGTCGGCGTCGTGACGGATCATGGCACGATCGGCTGCGACATCCTCGTCAACTGCGCCGGGCTTTGGGCAAAACGGATCGGCGAGATGGCCGGTGTGGCGCTCGCCGCTGGCGTCGTCGAGCATCAGTATTTCGTCACCGAGAAGGGGCTGGAATATCCCGACGACCTGCCGACGTTGCGTGATCCGGACAAGAATTTTTACCTGAAGCCGGATGTTGGCGGGGCATTCGCCATCGGCGGCTGGGAAGACGGCACCGAAGGCTGCTGGGAGCAGCGCGCGCCGTTCGATTTCGGCCGCCAGCTCTTCCCGGCCAATATGGACCGGCTGGAACTGTTCGCGCTGCCGGCCGCCGAGCGTCTGCCGGTGCTGAACGAGATCGGTATCCGCACCGTGATCAACGGACCGATTCCGGTCTCCGCTGACGGCGAACCGATCATGGGCCAGGCGCCGGAGCTCGACAATTTCTTCGTCGCCTGCGGCTTCACGGCCGGTATTGCCGCATCCGGCGGAGCCGGCGAGGCGATGGCCAACTGGATCATGCATGGCGATCCGGGGCTCGATCTCTGGCCGTTCGATGTGCGGCGTTTCGGCGCGCCGCATTCCCAGGCGCACTATCTGCAGGAACGCGCGATCGAAGCCTATGGCGCCTATTACAAGATCCACTGGCCGGGCGAGGAGCCGCATGCCGGCAGGGGATTGCGGCGCACGCCGCTGCACGGGCTGCTGGCGGCGAACGGCGCGCAATTCGGCTCGAAATTCGGCTGGGAGCGGCCGAACTGGTTCGCGGTTTCGGGAACGGCTTCGATCGAGACGCCAAGCTTTGAGGGCAAGCCCGGCTGGTTCGATGCCGTCGGCGCGGAGGCGAAGGCGATCCGCGAACGGGTCGCGCTGATCGACCAGACCTCGTTTTCGAAATTCGAGATTTCGGGCGCCGGGGCGCGGGATGCGCTGAATCGGATTGCTGCCGGCGATCTCTCCGGCGAGCCGGGCCGGGCGGTCTACACACAGCTCTGCAACGAGAAGGGCGGTGTCGAGGCTGACGTTACACTAATCCATGTTAGTCCCGACAGCTTCATGCTGGTAACCGGCTCCGGCTTCGGCGTGCGTGACTCGGCATGGGTGCGCAGGCATATGCCCGACGACGTCGCAATGCGCGAGGTGACGAACAGCTACGCCGTGTTGAACATCTGCGGGCCGAAGGCGCGCGAGGTTCTGCAGTCGGTTTCGCCGGACGATCTCTCCAGCGCGGCGTTTCCCTTTCTTGCCGCGCGCGAGATCGAAGTCGGGCTGGCGAAAGCGCTGGCGGTGCGCGTCGGTTATGTCGGTGAACTGGGCTGGGAACTTTACATTCCGCAGGAATATGCCGCCCATGTCTATGAAACACTGAAGGCAGCGGGGGAGCCGCACGGCATCGCCGATGCCGGCTATCGGTCGATCGAAAGCTGCCGGCTGGAGAAGGGCTATCTCTACTGGTCGGCCGACGTCACGCCGGAGACGACGCCGTTCGAGGCCGGCCTGGGGTTCGCGGTGGCGCTCGACAAGGGCGATTTCATCGGTCGCGATGCGCTCGTCAGGGCGAAGGCGGACGGGGCAAGGCGCAAGCTCGTCACGTTCACCGCGGATGGCTTCGCGCCGTTCCTTGGCGGCGAAACGGTGCTGCTCGACGGCAAGCCGGTCGGATCGCTGTCGAGCGCGGGATACGGCCATCACCTCGGCAAGACGATCGGTTTCGGCTATCTGCCGGTCGAGATCGCGGGCGCCGACGGGTTCACGATCGAGGCATTCGGCCGGGCTTATGACGCGGTACGCGGCCCGCGCTGCCTGTACGACGCGAAAATGGAGAGGCTGAAGGCATGACGGACGGACTGGACGAGGCAAGGAAAGTCATCGCGGGCATCCCGCTTCTCGCGGATGCGGGAGAGCCGCAGCGGCTCGGCGGGCTGACCAACCTCGTGTTCCGGATCGGTGACTACTGCCTGCGTATTCCGGGCAAGGGCACGGAGGAATATATCGACCGCGCCAACGAGGCGGTCGCGGCCAAAGAAGCGGCCAGGGCCGGCGTCAGTCCGGAGATGCTGCATTTCGATCCGAAGACCGGTGTGATGGTCACGCGCTTCATCGATGGTGCTGCGACGATGACGGCGGAGGGCTTCATGGAGCGAGAAGGCGCGCCGGCGCGGGCGGGCGAGGCATTCCGCCGGTTGCATCTTTCGGGTGCGCAGTTTCCGTTCCACTTCGAACTGTTCTCGATGATCGACGATTATCTCGGCATCCTTTCGACCAAGAACGTCACCTTGCCGGAGGGCTATCACGACGTGGTCAGGGAAGCCTCGGCCGTTCGCAAGGCGCTTGCCGCCGACCCCGTCGCGCTCGCCGCCTGCCATTGCGATCCCTTGTGCGAGAATTTCCTCGATACCGACGAACGCATGTGGATCGTCGACTGGGAATATTCCGGCATGAACGATCCGATGTGGGATCTCGGCGATCTTTCGGTCGAGGGCGGTTTCGACGCTGCCCAGGACGAGGAAATGCTGACCGCCTATTTCGGCGGCGAAGCGTCCGCGAAGGATCGCGGCCGGATGGTGATCTACAAGGCGATGTGCGACCTTTTATGGACGCTGTGGGGGCTGATCCAACTAGCCAACGGCAATCCCGCCGACGATTTCCGCGCCTATGCCGACGGGCGCTTCGCGCGTTGCAAGGCGCTGATGGCGACGCCGGATTTCTCCCGGCACCTGAAGGCAGTGGAAAGCTGATTTCATTTCCGGGCCGTCTTTGCCCGTACGCGTCACAAGTATTTTTCCGAAGCGTCGAAGCCGCGGAGACCACCAAAAGCGGTAGGTTGCGGAAAAAGCCATCTGCATTCGAGACTTAGACGAGAAGCGCCATAAATGCGGCGATTTAGTTCAAATTTTATCATTGCGCGTGCTGGCGAATTTTGGCAGTTTGACGTAGAGGAAGTCAGACCATCAAATCTCATGATTTTTCACGCGGAGCTGCCAGTGAGGGCGCGCAACGCGGGGTCGGCTTTTATTCAAGTGGGGGAACAGGATCAGGCCCAAATAAGCTGGGTGTAATTCCCGTCAAATATTATTCTTCTGTTTGCGTATTCTCTAAGAGAGGAAACGGTGCAAACGGGGTTCTTCTGTCGCTCTATTCTTATTCAAAAAATACTTATCCACAGATATGTTGCCGATTGGCAACAAACTCTTTGTAAGGCGATGTCTTTCTCATTCGCCGATAGGAAATCCAATCTCTCCATACTAGGCTGACAAGTCCCTAAAGTGGGGCAAATATCAGTCGGAGAGAGCTAAAGAAATATCCGATCACAGGCTTGGGGCACAGAGCTGAGGGTGGGGACGTGACGTGACCAGGACATGCCTTGTAAGCGAGAGCAATCTTTTCCGAGCCGGTCTTAAACACATACTGGCGGGATCCGAATTCGATGTTGCCTTTGAAGCAGGCTCGTTGTCCGAGCTGGATTTCGACGAGATTTGCAGAAATGGTGACGATGCCTGCGAAACGCTTGTGTTGGTACGCAAGCCGCCGGACATAAGAACCATCGAACCCGAAATCGTGCAGTTGAAGCAGAGGCTGAGGGATTGCCGGACGGTCGTGCTCGCGGGGAGCCTCGCCACCGAGCAGATGGCAATCAGCTTCGCCGCCGGTACGGACGGATATCTGCTCGAGGAAATTTCCAGCGAAGCGCTACTGGAGTCGCTGACTCTCGTGATGCTTGGGGAGAAAGTCTTTCCAAGCCGTCTGGCCGCCATGCTCTCGGGCGCGTCGCATGCCGCAGCTCCGAGCCAGGCCCAATCTCTGTCGCTCATCGACGACGACTTGCTGTCGCGGCGCGAACTGGATGTGGTGCAGCGCCTGGCAGGCGGCATGTCGAACAAGCTCATCGCCAGAGAACTGGATATCTCGGAGGCGACGGTGAAGGTTCACCTGAAAAGCATCCTGAAGAAGCTGGGCGTAACCAATCGAACACAGGCTGCCATCTGGGCCCTCAACAAGGGCGTGGCTGCACTGCCGCAACTCGTCAGGTTTCAGTGAGTGCGGACGGGCCGCAGCTCACCAATAGACCATATCGGTCCATACATCGACCGAGCTTCTGGAACTGGCAGAAGAACCGCCGAGGACCTGGTTGGTCCAGGCGCTCACGGTATCGGTCGAACTGACGCTTACGTCGAACGAAACGCCGTTGTCACGGGAACCGAAGAAATAGGGATTGAAGGCTCCGGCTTGCCACCCCGTGTCGGCGGTGATGCTCCTGCCGCGATAACTCGGAACAATTTCGCCGCCCGGCGTCGTCACGATCGCCAGTTCTCCGGGCGCTTTCGAAACGCCCAGAAGGCGGCCGTCCGGGCTCTTGAGGAGTACGTCCGGCGTCGATCCGAACAGCTTCTGATTCATGATCGCCTGTTTGCCCGCGACGCTCATACCGGCCCCCTGGCCGGGCGAGCCGAAAGAATACGGCTTGTTGCTCATCTGCGCCGAAGCGGCGCCGGGCATCAGGAAAACGGCACTCAGAAGCAGGCAGGCTTTGAAAGTCTTACCGGTCATGGAAAGGGCCTTTTTGCAGACAAAACGATAGTGTTACCACCAAAGGGTAGCATCGTTTTCGTACCACAAATGACCCGGTTCGTGTGACTAATCTGCCCGATTAACTCTCCTTGCGTGTTGGCCCGTCGAAAGGGGTATCCAGTGCCGGATCGTCCGCCAGGAAGGCCGCCGCGAACAATCCGGCGTCGGTTCTGTTGCGGAATCCGAAGTGATCCATGATCTGGCGGACGCGTTCCTTGACGCTTGAAACCGTCAGATTCAGCCGGCTGGCGATCTGGCTGTTGGCGCTGCCGCGGCTCAATTCGACCAGAACCATGCGCTCCCGGTCCTGGAGATCGTTCAGGATCGACAGCTTCTCGTTGACGCGGACATGGCCCAGATCGGCGGAATTGACGATCAGTCCGAGCCGGTACCGGCTGAGTTTGATGATGCTGGGCAGCCGGTGGAGGTTTCTGTCGGCGACGGCAAAAGTGTCGGCCGCCATAAGGCTCTGGCGCTGCACCGGCAGCTCGTCATAGTCGAGAATGAGGACGACGGGAATGCGTGGCGACATCTCGGGCCGCAGCTGGCAACGGTAATTATGGAACCGATCCGAATCTGCGAGCACGCAATAATAGTTGCCGCGCGGCCAGTGGCCGGTTTCGTTTTGCAGCTTCGTGAACCGGATCAGGGCGTAGGAGCTCGAACTCAGGGTCCGGCCGATCTCGTGGACCAGGCTGTCATCCTCAACCGCCATTCCGATCAGCTTCTGGTCGGTTGAGTCGCTCTGTACCTCATCGATAGCCATGCCCTGCACCTTCGTATTCCGATTGTCCGGAATCGGCCAATCACATCCGTGGTTGAACGAAACAGATGATATGCGTTCCGGTGCGCGATGCAGATAACCAAGGCATCTAAAATCGTAGATATTACGGAGTAATCCGAATGTTCATTTTATAACTCGAAAGCCTCGGATACCCATTAATCGATAACAACGATTGGTTATTACTACCCTTAATATCCAAAATATATACAGAATAGTGACACATCCGCGAAATCCCAGCGGTATGATTTCCCTGCAAAAGAAAAGCAAAAGTATTTCAAACCGCGAGCCAATTGGTTCGGCGGATACCTGAATCGAGTAGCGAAGGATGGGATCATGCGCTACGTATCTCTAGCAGGGACTGCGCTTGCCGCCATGATGATTGGCGGGTGCGCGTCCGTACCGCCGGACTACAGTTCGGCTGGCGTCAAGGCTCTGACCAGCTACGCCGTTACCAACAACGAGACCCCCTATAGCCAGTGCCTGGAGGAGCTGAACCGCTTCCAGGTCGAAAAGAAACCGGTGTTTTCGGTCGGGGAAATCGCCGACAAGACCGGCCAGTGGGACCCGGACAATAACGGCCATGCGCTCAGCCAGGGCGCTTCCGAAATGGTCATGAGCGCGTTCTACAAGACGGGCAAGGCGCATCTCGTCGAGCGCCTCGACCTGCGCATCCCGCTTGCCGAAGTCAAGCTGGCGGAGCAGAAGCGCCTGTCGCGGAGTTCACAGCAGTACGGAAAGCTGCCGGCCAGCGATTTCATCGTCGTCGGCGCCCTGACCGAGCTCAACTACAATATCGTCTCGGGCGGCGCCCGTGTCTTCGTGCAGGGCATCGGCGGCGGCGCGCGCTCGGTCATCATCAATGTCGCGATGGATCTGCGCGTCATCGACGCGCGCAACTTCGCGATCCGCTACGTAACCAGCCTGCAAAAGCAGATCCTCGGCTACGAGGTCGAAGCCAACGTCTTCAAATTCTTCGGGAATACGCTCGTCGAGCTCGACGCCGGCGCGATTCGCAATGAACCGCTCCAACTCGGCGTGCGTTCCGTCGCTGAAATGGCCGTTTACCAGATCATGACGGACTTCCTCGGTCTCCCCAAAACAGATCACTGCAAACTCGTGGAGACCGATCACCAGGCGTCACAACTGAGCAAGCTCGAAAAACCTAAAGGAGAGCAATCATGAGTATCAGGAAAACAGGGCTCTTGGCGGCTACGGCCGCGGCCGCTCTGATGACGATGCCACCGACCGCGGCCTTCGCGTTCGACGTCGTCGACTGGGACTGGCACAAGCTGGTCGATGAGAACTGTGGATATCGATGTCGATCATCAATGACACGATCGATCCCGACTGGCATTGTCGAAGTCGAAAAACTGCAGGCGCATTTCGGCAACATCACCGCTACGTCGACAATCGACGGGGTGACGAACAACGCTCCGGGTGATGCGAATGGAGACGGTCATCGTACACGATCGACGAAGTTCACCAGGCGAGCCTGCGACTACAGCCCGTCTGATGGCGGTTGCGATCAATCCGATCGTCGGACCCAATGAATTCACCCCGCCTGCCGACAACCAACTATCGGTAGTCGTTGGAGCCGGTCGAAGGCTTCCTACGGCAACGTCAATGAAGACGGCGCAAATGTCGACTTCTCGGTTCGCATCACCGGTGAAATACCGCTCGATCAATTGGACGGCGTGAAGGATGCGGTAGATCTTCCCTCGGTTGAAAACGCCGCGACAGCGGTCGCGAACAACCAGGACATCTACAGCGAATCGGCCGTCATGCTGCATGACGCGCAGATCGCGGCCGGAGGATTCAACACCACAACGAATGGTGACGGCACCGATCCGTGATTCGTTCCTGTACGGCGCCGATCTTGATTGCCGGCGTCGATGGTGAACTCGATGGCACGAATGTCCACACCACGCTGGCGGCGCTCGCCACGCTCGGTGCGGCGACCGGCTTCCTCGAGCCGGCGGAGATTACGTGCCAACGCCACCGTCTATAACATCCTGAACGCAACCGTCGACAACTCGGCCACCGCCGTCACGAACAACATGGCGGTCGAGATCGCGGCGGCAAATCCGGGTGATGCGACGATGATCGCGGACATCACGCAGTGGGGTTACGCGAACGTGAACGCAACCGCGTTGCTGGATTCGTGCTACGGCGAATGCCTCGATCCGGCTGTTCAGATCAATGGCTACGCCAATCTGGCAGCAGTTGAAGGTCCGATCGTCAGCAACACTGCAACAGCAGTGGGCAACAACCTGAGCATCAAGGTCAGCGCTCCCAGCAGTGGACTGACGCAGTTCTTGCAGATGCTTGAGTTGCAAGCCCTCATTGGGGAGGCGGCCCCATCCCGCCTCCCCATACCGAAACCGGAGACGACTGTCATGAACACCATATCTAAAACCGTGATCGCCTGCCTCGGTGTCTTCGGCTTTGCCGCACCGGCCAGCGCGCAAATGAGCGAAAAGGCCTGGGACTTCAAGAACCAGACCAACCGCGCCGCCATCGCGTCCCTGATCTACCAGGTCGACAATGGACAGATGGACGGATCAAATGCGGCGCGGAACCGGTTCGGCCAACGCCTGCGGCGGCGGCGGCACGTCCACCGCGACCGGCAATTACACCTGTATCATCGTCAACAACTCGACGGCTCTTATCGATGCGCTGCAGGACTCGACGGGCGACCAGACCTCCACGGCGGATTCGGATGTGGCCGTGAGCGCTCCCGGCGACGAGTCGGAACTTTCCTCGGTGCTGGAGAGCCTGGCCAACTGAGATTTACGACCGGCCAAGCGGTGGATTTACGTATTGGCATTCACCGCGGGAAGGGGCCGGACAGCGGTTTTAAGCGCAAGTTCCGCGCTGGAAGATGACTAATTGCCGGCATGCGATATGCACCGGTTTCCGGGGACGATGGCAAAGTCCGTCTCCGGATTTCATGCCCAAGGGGCAATGCGTTAACGGCCGTGGGAATTCACCCGCGGCCGTTTTTCATGGAACAAGGATCGTCATGCATTTACCGTGAAGCGGGACGTTCTCCGCCGGACGGTGGCTGCTTTCCCCGATCAAAGCAGAAGGATAAACGGAACCTCAACTGAGGCTGCCTTGCCGCATCAGCGTGTGCACTAACGAAGTCAGAAGTCAGGTCGCGCTGCCCGGCGTCCTTCCGGCCGTTGGAAGGCCGGGACTATTCGTTTGGCGTGGGATCTCGACTTCGACCACGTCGCCGGGGCGAACCGGTTCGGCTTCGCCGGCCTTGAACTTTTGTGGCGCGCCGCTGCTGCCTGAACGCACGATCGTGTAAACGGGATCCATCTTTTCGCCGGAATCCAGCCGGGCCGCCGCCGCGGGGGCCAGTTGCTCGGAATCGTTCAACAGCTGCATCGTCGTCGCGGATTTCTGCGCTAGTTCCTCGAGCTGCGTCTGCGTGTCGCGAAGTTGCGCCCTGACCTCATTCTTGCGGTCGATGTTCAATTCAATGATCGATATCTCCGTGCGGCTTTTTTCCTGCCGCGCCCGCATCAGGCTGGTTTCGGCGGCCAATCGGTCGCTCTGGGCACTCACGAGCGAACGCTCGACCTCCATCTTGCGTGTTTCGGCGGCGAACCCCTTTTTCACGAGGGCTGCGACATTTTCCATTTCCTTTTGCGAAAGCGCCACCTGGCGGTCCTGGAATTCCAGATGCGCCTCCAGCGATGCGGCCGACTTGCCAAGGAAGTCCTTGAGTTCTTCGAGAGCCCTGATCTGGGTCTCCAATCCCTCCCGGCGCGCATCGAATATCGCCCTTTCCTGATTCATCAGGACCGCAATGGAACGGTCGTCGGCTCTGTTTGCGAGTTCAGGCGGGAATGTGATCGTGTCGGCGCCCTTCATTTCGGTTTCCAGCCGCGCTTTCCTGGCCAGCAGACTTGCGCGGGAGACATGCTGAACCGCCAGTTCTCCGCGTCCGGATATGACCTCGCGTTCCAGCCTCAGCGCCTGATCGCCTCTTTTGATGCCGCCGGCGATACTGACGGCCTGCAGGACGCTGAGACCGGGCCGATACGGATATTCGCCGGGTTTCTCGACATCTCCGGCGATGTAGAAGGGCCTGTACTGGACTATTTCGGCAGATACGTCCGGCGCGCGCCCCAGTCCCATTCGCTGCATCAGGGCGTTGCTTACCTTCTGGGCCAGTTCGGTCGGAGACAGGCCGTCGGCGAGGATCTTGCCTGCGAAGGGAAGGGACAAGGTTCCGTCGGCGCTGACCGAAAAATCATCGTTCAGCGCGGTCCACTCGAAGATCTGGTCGCGGCTCGCGCGCCATTCGTAGATTTTCAGGCGGATCTTGTCCTGGGGGCCGAGAACATATTCCTCGGCTCTGGCGGCGGACGCAACACATATGGCCGCGAGCGCCAGGAAGAGAAGGACCGAGAAGGCATGAATGAGAACCGGCGCGAGGCGGGTGCGTGATGTCTGGATCGGCGGCCGGCGGTGCCGGCGGCTCTGAATCGATTGCCGCAACATGTGCCTTCTCCAGTTAAAGTTCGAAAATGTATTCGGGCGTTATCCGGCCCCTCGCCAGGTGCAGCAGGGCGAGAAGATTGCCGCGCAGACGTCCGCGCCGGTCGACATAACTTTCGGGCCTGAGACTGCGTACGATATTCGCAATCAGGTTTCGGGCGATCAACGGCAAGAGGTAGTTAGCCGGAACGGATCCCTTTTTGATCAGGTAGACCGGATTGATGATTTGAGAGTAGCCGAACCGCTCGCCGCTGACGCGGCCGAACTTCACACCAAGATGAACGCCGACAATGTTGTTGACCCGAACGACGCGGCCGCGGCGGCGAAGCCGGCTGGTGAAATCGGTGTCTTCCTGCCAGCCATACAAGACAAGCCGCTCGTCGAACCGAAGCATTTCCACCATGCTGGAACGCAGCGACATGTTGCATCCGTACGCACCGACACGGTCTTCGACGAGGCCGCCGGGAGGATCCCGGTCAGGCGCGGCGTGCAGCGCCTGCAGGCCCTGCCACCAGGTCAGCCCCTCGGTCGTCGCGCCGTCCTTGAGTACCCGTCCCGTTATCACGGCCCAGTCCGGATTGGCCGCGAATCCTTCCGCCACGCGCTGCAGGTAGTTGTTCGCCGGAATGAAATCGTCGTCGAAAAAGGTAATGACATCGAAGCGGTCGCCGACATAGTCGAGGCCGGCATTGCGCTGGACCGTGAGGCCGACAGCGCCGAACAGCGTCGTCACCGGAAAGCCGAACGTGCCGAGATCGCCGATATGGGAGGAATCAGGCGCAGAAATGACGACTTCATCGGGCAGCCGGCTCTGTGCATCCAGATGTGAGAGGAGAGGGACGATTTGTTCCTTGCGTCCCAATGTTGCGATAACAACAACAATCTTCATTCTGCAGTCGTCCACCAGCCACGAGGTGCAGCACGTTGCCGGCCGTTGCCGGCGTTCCACCATCGGCCAAGACTAACACCTGCCCGCCGCCTTGCAGCCTAGCAATATGACCGGGTCGAACGGCTCTTCTACGATTGAGGATGTAGAGACGAAGCCGGTGGGCGTAATCGTCTCCGCAGGAAGGCGTAGCCTCCCGCGGTCACACGCTCCAACTACCCCTGAAAGCGCTCTTGCGACCGCGGCCCGTTCATAAGCACCTTGTTTTGACAGAAACCCGGGGTGGAATGCGGAGGCACTGTGCTCAATACCGTTCCCAACAAGCTTCAGGTCGCGCCGGTGGCGGACCCCCGCACGCTGCATCTTCCCGACCGTTCGGCGAAGGTGGCGATCGTTCACGACTGGTGCCCGGACTTTCGGGGCGGCGAACGGGTGCTGGCGCGCATCAGCGCCTTGTTTCCGAACGCGGAGATCTTCACGATCTTCGATTTCCTGCCCGAAGAGATCAAGGAAGAGTTCTTCAAGGATGTGGCGTTCCACACCTCCTTCGCCAACCGGCTTCCCCTTGTGCGGAAGTACTACAGGTCGCTGTTTTTCCTCGGTCCTTTCCTGATCGAGCAGTTCGACGTCACTGACTACGACTTCGTGATTTCGTCGTCCGCGGCCTTTTCGCGCGGCGTCCTGACACGCCCCGACCAGCCGCATTTGTGTTACGTGCACAGCCCGGTCCGCTACGCCTGGGACGAGCAGTTTTCCTACCTGCACCAGGCGCGGCTCGGCTTTGGCCCGAAGGGCATGTTGTTCCGCTACATGCTGCACAATATGCGGATGTGGGACACCCGGACCGCTCACGGTCCCGACATGATGATCGCGAACTCGAATTTCGTCCGTTCGCGCATCAGGAACATCTATGGCCGCAACGCCGAAGTCATTCATCCGCCGGTTGCCTGCGGCGAATTCGAATGCGTGACCGACAAGGACGACTATTACGTGTCGGCCTGTTTCCTGGCGCCCTACAAGCGCACCGACCTGGTGGTCCGGGCATTCAACGCAATGCCCGACAAGAAACTGGTCGTCATCGGCGGCGGCCCGCAAGCGAAGGAGCTTCGTGCCATCGCCGGCCCCAATATCGTGTTCGCCGGCCATTTGTCGCGCAGCGATTACATCCGCGCGCTCTCACATGCGCGAGCAATGGTGTTCGCCGGTTGTGAGGATTTCGGAATTTCCATGGCCGAAGCGCAGGCTGGCGGGACGCCGCTGCTCGCGTTCAAACGCGGTGGCGCCCGCGACATCGTCCGCCCGCTTGGCGATGCCGACGAACCCACAGGTATCCTGTTCGGCCGCCAATCGGTCGAAGCTGTCAGGGACGCCGTCGAATTGTTCGAGCGCGACAGTGACCTGATCAAACCGGAAGCGTGCAGCGCTAATGCCGCCCGCTTTTCCGAGGAGCGCTTCGACCAGGCTATTCTGAGAAGCGCCGGGTCTGTTCAAGCTTCGTTTGCCGATTACTAGGCTGGACCGGGTTAGCTGCGTCGCTCTTCTCGACCAGGACCCTCTCGACGCCATCCATCTGTGCCATCAGATCGAGATATTGGCGTGCCGTCGCGCCCCATCTGTAGCGGCGCGTCCTCGCCCATCCCCGCATGATCATCTGTTCGCGCAGGCCGGTTTCCCGGCGCAGGCGCATGAAATGCTCAAGCCATTCCTCCGGATTGTAAGGGGAGGCATACAGGGCGGCGTCACCGCAGACTTCCGGCATGCTCGCGGTATCGGAGACGACCACGGGACATCCGATCGCCATTGCTTCCAGAGGCGGCAATCCGAAACCTTCGACGAACGATGGGAAAGCAAGGCACAGTGAATCGCGCAGCAGCGCGGCAAACTCGTCGTCAGTGACCCTGCCGAGCCAGGTCACATTGGCTGCCCCGGTGTTCAGATCGCTGTTGTTGTAGACATGCTTGTCGATGTTGCCGATGACGGCGATCCTGAAACCGGCGCCGCCCAGCTTCTGGGCCATGCCGAGGATCAGGCCGACATTCTTGTGCGGGATGTTGCTGCCCATCAGCACGATCGTATCCGGCCCGGCCGCCGCCCTTGTCGCTTCGGAATGCGCTGGCTGCCAGTTGAGGGCATGTTCGTGCCCGTTCGGGGCGACGAGCACCTTGCCACGCTTGCAGATCCCGTAGCGGTCGAGATCGCCGGCGGAATGGTTCGAGACGGTGGCGATCGCCTGCGCGGTACTGCCCAGGGCCGGCAGCAGCAGGTGATAGAAGCTCCGGAAGGCGAAGGAATAGCTGTGCGGATAGTTCCGCGTATTGACGTCATGGATGCAGACGATCTGCTTCTTCTTGGCCAGCGGGCCGGTATTGCACAGGCTGATGAGGCCGCCGCGGGTATAGAACGGAAGGACGAACTGTTCCCAACCATGGCCGCTTGATATGCCGACGGTGCGCGTATGGATGGCTTTCAGGGGGAGTTCGCTGCATGTGTTCGGCGGCGCCAGCAACTCGACCACGAGATCGTCATACGGCGCCGGCTGTTCGCTCAACAGGCTGTCCAGTGCCTGAATAACTTCGCGGGCATAGCGTTGGACGCCGCTCGTCGGTTGGCCCAGGAATCTGCCGTTGATCGCCCAATATCGTCCCATTGAATATCCATCGAAATTGACTGACGGGCGGAATGGCCGTCGCGCAGTAAATTCATTGCAGGATTTTATAGCATGCGCGGAACGGCCGGAGAGGTTGGACCAACAGCGACAGCGCTACGACTTTTGAAACAGCTGCTCCCTGTCATCCCCCATTCGCCGGTCGTGCAAGGACAGGAAAAGCGCCGCTTTACTTCAAAGGAATGACGAGTGGCCCGGACGCCTTCGATGCTAATGTGCGGCTGCAATGCCGGAGGAACTGGCCGCTGCGCCAAGGTCCGTGTCAAAGGTGTGACGCTGTTGCCCTCCATGCGCAAAGAACCGTCGAGCGAAAAAAAGGAGTTGCCGGTGGCGAGCATAGACGTCGTTGTGCCATGCTACAATTACGGGCGCTTTTTAAGGGAGTGTGTGACAAGTATCACGAGCCAGGAGGGCGTCGATCTGCGTATCCTAGTCGTCGACAACGCGTCCGAAGACGACAGCCTTGAAATTGCACGGGAACTGGCCGCAAGGGACGGCCGGATCGAGGTGATCACGCGAACGGTCAATCTCGGAGCCACAGCCAGCTACAATGAAGGAATAGATTGGGCTTCGTCCGACTATTTCCTTATCGTCGACGCCGACGATTTTCTCGTCCCGGGTGCTCTGGCGAGGGCTTGCGCGGTCATGGACGAGGACGTGGAAATAAGTTTCGTCCATGGAGTCGAAGCGCGGCTCGAGGCCGATGGCGCGGTACATGCGTATGGGCTGGAGCCCGGCGAGCCGGAATGTTCGATCATAACCGGGCTGCAATTCATTGCCGATCTGTGCGGCACGCCGATCAACAGGATCGGCGCAAACACCGTCGTGCGCCGCACTTCGCTGCAAAAGCGGATTGGTTACTATAACACGTCGCTTCCCTACACCGACGATCTCGAGATGTGGCTCCGGCTCGCCACCGTCGGCAAGGTCGCGAGACTGAACGCTGTGCAGGCGACGCGCCGCTATCATGCGACGCGCATGTCATCACACTATCAGTCGGTGCAGGTTCGCGATTTCCACGAGCGCGAACGGGCTTTCGAGAGTTTCTTCGCCCATGAGGGATCGGTCCTTTGCGAAAAGACCGACTCATGACGGAAGCGCGGCGGGGACTGGGGCGAACACGCTTATTGGTCAGCCGTATCGCATGCGGTGCGCCGGAAATGGAAGATCGCAAACGGGCTTTTACGGTTCTCGCACGAGCGCCGCCCGAAGGCTCTGCTTGTGCCGCCGTTACGGTGGCTTGCGAAGATGGACCGGCCGTTCGGCCGAATTCGGGACGTGATGGCCGAGTCTTCGAATCCTCTAGGCAGCCGACCGGCGGGCCATTGAACAATACCCGGGAGTGACAATATCAGCCTGCCGGCTTGTTAACATTGGAAATGTCCGGGAACAAAATTGCACGGTATCCATTCTGGCAACCAAGCCTTTCTCAGGGCAGATTCGACCTTGTTTTTCTACGAAGTTAGTGTTCATGCGGAGGTCGCGGCAATCGGTTGAACTCACGAACCGGTGCTGTCAGCGTCGCGTTCAATCGGAGCCCCTGAACCGGCTCCCCCGATCTGTATTCAGGGTTGCGGGCGCGTTTCATCCGAATCCAAATGTGCGGATATTTATTCCCTTACGGGACATGACCAGTAATCCCCAATTGCGAGAGGATGGATTATCCCGATAGCCATGGATAAGTGCGAGACACCGGTGGACGTCACATTTCTGGGTATGCCGACTGAATTGAGTCTGTGGGCGGGGCACATTCCTTGCTGTGGCGCATTTTATGCGCTTTCAATACCGGCGTTCGACCGACCAAGCCGGACAACAACGTGCGTATCTTCGTCGCAAGGATAATTACGAATGCATGATAAACGCAGCTGTCACATGAGTTCTCGTCGGTTGAGCTCGTTTTTCAGGGCATTTCGCTCCATCGTCGGCTTCTGCTCTCCGCTTGCTGTAGCACTGTCTATTTGGCCCGGGCTTTCTCTGGCAGCACCCAACACGGCGATTGCGACGGATGAATTTCTCAATAGCATCGGCGTCGTTAGTACATTCCCTGATAGAGGCCAACCTTTGGCCAAGACAATCGAGATGGTCCGCTATTGCGGGATTCGATGGGTGAGGGCGGGAATAGAAGGGTTAAGCGATGACGGTCCTACAAACATCCAGACCTTTTTAAAGCTACATCGCGAGACGGGCGTTCGGCTAAGTTGGGGATTAGGCAGTGGCGGCACTGACGTGGAGAAGCTGGTGGAAACGGGGAGAGTCCTCGCCGAGGCCGGTGCGCTGCTCGCATTTGAGGGCAACAACGAGCCGAACAACTGGGGCGTAGACTACAAAGGTGAAAAAGGCGGCGGCGATGAGCCATCCTGGATGGCGGTCGCAAAGTTGCAACGCGATCTTTACAAGGCCGTCAAGAATGATCCGGCGCTCGCGAATTATCCCGTCTGGTCTATCTCGGAACCTGGCGCCGAACGAGACAACGTCGGTCTTCAATTCCTTACGATTCCACACGGCGCCCAAACCTTGATGCCCGATGGCACACGATATGCCGACTACGCCAACCTGCATAACTATCTCTATCATCCGCATTCCCCTGATCCGGCGGATAACAAGACATGGGATGCCGCAGATCCATCTGCCGCATCCAGAGTGGATGGACTATTCGGCAACTTCGGCGTGACATGGGCGAAACGGTTTGAGGGCTACACTCAAGAAGAGTTAGATACGCTTCCGCGTGTCACCACCGAGACCGGTGCCGCAATCGCCGGTCCGGTCACGGAAGAAATGCAGGGCCTGCATCTGATGAACTTGTACCTTGCGCAGTTCAAGCGCGGTTATGCCCACACGTCGGTTTATCTGCTGCGAGATCGCACCGACGAAGCCGGCAATCAGTCTTTCGGATTTTACCGGCCCGACTATTCGCCTCGCAAGGCCGCAATTTACCTCCACAACCTTACGACCATCCTTGCTGATGAAGGCGCCGGTACCGCACCGGGTCAACTCGACTTCTCAATCCTAAATCGCCCCTCAACCGTTCACGATCTGCTTCTGCAGCGCAGTGACGGCACGTTCCAACTGATCATATGGGGTGAGCGCTTGAGTGGCGAGGACCGCGTGACGGTTCATTTTGGCGTCAAGCATGCTTCCGCAATAGTTTATGACCCAACAACCGGCGTTGAGCCGGTTCAGACGCTGGCCGATGCCAGTTCTCTCCAACTCACGCTCAGCAACCATCCATTTGTGATCGCGATTTCACCGGTCGGGCAATAAGTGAATCCCCACTGGCCCAACGTTCCCAATTCATGACGCGTCGCATGAATTACATTCGCTGGTGCCAGGTGAAGAGGGCTGCTTTGCAACTTCGCCAGGCCCACAGCGCCTTCAGCGGGAAAACACCTTATCGGCCACTTCGCGAATGGCCATGACCGGAACCCAACGTGTCCCGGCAGGCCGATGACGTTACGGAGCGGTTTCGAAAATGGCATACGCCCCGTATTCGCACGCGCTGGGAGCAGCAAATTGGATACCGAAATACTCCTTGCCAAATAAATTCTGACATTGCCAGATAGCTGCATCGCTTGTGGTTTTAAAAGTTAGCAACTCGAAAAGGCGTCTCCATCGCATGAACCGGAAAAGCGCTTTCGTCCACTTGGCCCATGCGCAAAATAAAGGCCGATGGCAGCGCACTCGGGTGGCTGCCTCCCACTGGGGAGTTTGCTTGGCGGCAAGGTCCAGCCAACAATTGCTTTCGACCGAACCGGAGAGTTCATGTTAGAGCGCGTCGTCATAATCGAAGATTTCAGCATCGTACGCGGCGGTGCCACCGCTTTGGCTGTCCAGTCCGCGCGCTTGCTGAGGGAGCGTGGAATAGCCGTCACATTCATCGCCGGAGACGAAGGAGGAAACCATGAACTCAAGGAGTTGGGGATTGATGTTGTTCCACTCGCTGGCCGGCAACTTTTACAAGATAATATTGTAAAATCGTTCATAAGCGGGATCTACAACATCAAGTCAGCGCGTTTGTTAAGCGATTGGATTGACCGAAACGATAACGAAAACACCATTTATCATGTGCATGGATGGTCGAAGATATTATCACCATCCATATTTCCGGCCCTATCCAGGGTGCGACGTCGGTCGTATATCCATGCTCATGATTTCTTCCTTGCTTGTCCGAATGGCGGGTTCATGGACTATCGCAGGAACGAACCATGCGAGCGCACCCCGCTCGGCGTGGATTGCATGTTGGCCAACTGCGACAGGCGTTCCTATCCACAAAAGCTATGGCGTGTAGTGCGCGAGGCCGCACTGTGGGCCGGGATTTACAGGGAAGGTCAATGGGCGGGCATATTGGCCATCCACGAGAAGATGGCGCCTTACCTGGAAAAGGCCGGGTTCCCGAAGCGACTGATTATTCACCTTCGCAATCCTGCATTACCCTTCTCGCCTGGACGGATTGCCGCTGAACTGAACAATGTTTTCTTTTTCATCGGACGCATTGAGCCTGAAAAAGGTATCGAGGAACTAATTGATGCCGCTGAGATTGCCGGTGTTCCGCTGAAAGTAATTGGGGATGGCGCGCTTCGCCCAAACCTTTCGCAGCGATATCCTCACGTGGAGTTCATGGGATGGAAATCGCCGGGCGAAATATCCAATTGCCTGTCCGAAGCACGGGCCGTGGTCATGCCTTCGCGTTATCCCGAACCTTTTGGGCTTGTTGCCGCGGAAGCATCACTGAGCGGACTTCCGCTCGTTGTCTCGAATACGGCTTTCCTCAGCGAGGAAATCGAGGCTTCCGGAATCGGATTTTCCTGCGAACCGCGAAACAGGGAACAGTTCGCAGGTGTACTCGCGCGTGTGCGTGACATGTCTCAGTCGCAAATACGGGAAATTAGCGAGCGGGCATACCGTAACGAGGTTCCGCTTTCTTCCACTCCAGAGTCATGGATTGAGGGTCTCCTCGTTCTTTACAGGTCTGCCGTCGATTCGAAATAACCCCTACTTCGTCGCGGGCCGGTCCACGACGGTGCACAACATGAACAGAGCCAACTCTTAGACGGGGACAAAACAGGGAGCAGGTTAGCCGCATAAGCCATTTGGATCCGCAAACTGACATCCTCAGGTGATATTCGGTCCTTGGGGTTGGGTCTTAATACTGGGGCGAAAAAGGTACTGGCGCAGGAAGTCACGCAGTGCCGCTTCCGGTCCTTCCATAATCAGCCAGCTCATCGAAAATATGATCGTCAAGGCGATGAGCAATGCCGGGATTCTCCCGAGGCCAAGCGAGAACAGGCTCGGAACGATTACCAATCCAATGGCGAAATGGGTGAGGTAAAGAGGGTAGCTCACGAGACCGAGCTTTCGGATTAATCGGTAAAGGCTGCCGGATGGGCGCATTTTTTGTCGGCTTCCAGAAACCACGCTTGTCACGATGGCCGCCAGGCCAGCGAGCCATAGCGCGATTGCGCCGAAAGTGCTTCCGCCTTCGATTTGCGCGGTGAGTGCTATCTCGACAATTCCGAAACATATTAAAAGCGGGGGTAGCGCTTTCCAGCTGCAGGCAGAATTCTCGATGAACCTGAGATAGAGGAGGATACCGAGAGCGAAAAACACGCCGTGACGCAGCAGGAATACCTTGAACGGAAACCGTTCAAATAGGTGAAAGACTTGGCCGAGCAGCGGATCCTGCCGGAAAAAGGCGGCCACGGCGAAGATTGCCAAATAGGCTATGCTGATAGTGCCCAGTCCTTTCGCAACGCTTTCCAACGACTGGGGTGGTTTGAAAAACATGACCGCAAAAATGAGTCCGTAGAAGACCGCTTCGACAACCAGCGACCATGCAACCCCATCAATATAAGGCCCCATTGGGAACAGCACCGCGGAGCGGAGAAACGCAGTGGCGAGCTCTGCCATGGCGTCGCCATTCGCGGCGCGTACTGCGAGGGCGATCAGGCTGCAAATCCACAGCGCCGGCAGAATCCTCAGCACGCGGTGTTTGAGAAAATCGACTGGCGCGGTCGAGGCCAGGCTCATGGCGATTACGAAACCCGAAATCACAAAGAATATCTCGACGCCGACGGCGCCCACTCCGGCCAAGAAGCCGAGGAATGGAAACGCGGCGTCGCCGACAGGCGGAGACCATATCGTCTCGACTTTGCTGAATTGCGCGAAATGATTCATCACGACCATCAACGCCGCAACGATGCGGATGATGTCCAATCCGAAGAAATGAGTTTTGCTGTTGGAAGACATGAGCTACTCGCGGCCGAAAAGTTATGATGGATCCTGGCCGGAAATCGCCTGTCTGGCGGAATGTGCCCGCAAACCCGGCCTCGACAGCATTGCGCCGGCAACGGCCAACGCGCTGGCCAGTTCCCGGCGCAGTGGATGCCTGGTGATCCACAATCCGGCGAGCCAGCCGATCGCCGCGAGAAGCGACGCGAGGAGGGCCTTGTCCAGTCCGAGTTGAAAGGGAGTATCGGCAGATATTGCAACGGCAAGTGGTCCGACTGCAGTCGCGACGGCAGTAGCAGCGCTGCGACGCATGGCGATGAATATCTCCATCCAGCGGATCTCCATGCGCCGGCAGGCGAAACGCATCGAGACATAAGCGCGGAAGGGGATCACGATCATCATGGCCCAGGCGGTCGCTTCCATGCCGCCATATATGGCCGCGGCCGTGATCACGGCCGCGGCTACCGGAAAAACGATCGCAGCGCGCAGGAAGACATCGCGGACTGCGCCGATCGCCATGAGGGCCGGATCGTTCAATGCGAAGCTGAACGAGAACAATGCGGCGATCGCGAGGATTCTTACCAGCGGTATGGAGGCTTCCCATTGTTGGCCGAGCATGACGTTGACGACTGTGTAGGCTAGTATCGCCAGGACGAGTAGCGCCGGCCACTGCAGTGCCGTAACGATTTCAACTGCATGAAGATAGGCCTTCTTGACGCTTCTTCCCTCTCTCGCTTCCGCCGCGAAGGCTGGCAGGAGGACTGGCACCGCACCGCCGATGAAGATCTTTTCGGGAATCTGGCTCAGCATCAGGCCGCGATTGTACATGGCCGCGGCTTCCAGTGAGGCGACCCTGCCGAGCAGGAAATACGGCAGCTGGTCGATCATTGTCGTCAGCAGAAAGGTGGCGCCGTTATAACCGCCGAACTTGATCATTGCAGGGGCGCGTTTGAGAGACGGCGTGAACATCCAGAGATACGGGCGAAACCAGATGGCGAGTGTGCTCGAAACGATCGCGGACAGAAGCCACCCGAGTGCGAAGCTCAAGTAGCTGAAACCAGCCAGCGCCAGGATTATTGTAAGCACCGCTCCGCTCATGATGCTGGTTGTGTTTATGAGTGCGACGCGGCCGAACGCCATTTCGCGGCGCAAGAGGGATATGACATGCGTGGCGAAAGTGTCGATCAGAATGCAGACGGATATCACCCTGATGTAGGTCGCAAGCCCGGAGACCTTGAAGATCGTCGCCAGCAGGGGTGCGATCATGCCCAGTGTGGCAGTGATAATCAGCGTGAGTATCAGGATGACGCTGAACGCGGCGCGGATATCCTCGCGAGAAAGGTCGGGCTGTTGGATAAGGAAGGTCGAACTGGCGAACTCCCGCAGTGCCAGTGCGACCCCGATAATCGACATCCCGATCACCGACACGCCGATCTCCGCCGGAGTGAGAATTCGGGATACAATGGCGAGCATCACGAAATTCGTGATGATTGTCAGATAGCGTTCTCCGGTGCTGAGCAGCAGTGCGCGTTTTACGATGGCCATAACCTCTCCGAGCATCGGCCAGTCAGCGGATTTCCGGCGACGGCGCCGAGCCGATCCTCATCTTGTTGTCCCGGAAATCTTGGTGTCCGTCACTATCCACAATCGTCGGTCAGTGCTCGTCTAAAGGGGTAGGGAATTCTTCCGGTCATCAATATGTGTGGCTTCGCGAAGCTGTGGTTACCGGCTATTTTGCCTCTGGATGCGGAAGGTGAAAGCCGGAAACGCCTTATGAAGACGGCAGGGAACACGCCCGTGAGAATTGTGCTGTTCGGTTTGTTCGGATGCGGAAATCTAGGCAATGACGGGTCGCTTGAGGCGGTTGTCCAGCGGCTTCGCCGGCTGATGCCCGAAGCGGATTTGTCGGCTGTTTGCTACGATACCGATATCGTCCGGAAAAGGCTCGATATAGACACGGTCCCGATCGGCCGGTCGCGCTATCTCGGGCCGGTGCTTCGAATGCTGGACAAACTGCTTTTGAAGCTACCGAGCAAATTGGCCGATTTCGCCCGCGCATTCTTCGTTATGCGGAAGTCCGATGCCATGATCATTCCGGGAACCGGGATCCTGGATGATTTTGGGGAACGGCCCTATGGCATGCCGCTTTCGATCTTCATCTGGACGCTTGCGGCTCGCCTCATGGGCGCCAAGGTCGCGTTCATAAGTATCGGTGCGGGGCCGATCCGAAACAGATACAGCCGGTTCCTGATGCTGCAATCGGCCCGTCTCGCTCATTACCGGTCATATCGCGACGCCGTCTCGAAAGACTTCATGACGCGCGGCGGTGTCGATACCGCGCATGACGGGCTGTTCCCGGATGTCGCGTTCGGCCTACCCGTGCCGGCGCCGGTTCGAGAATCTGCAAATGCCGACGGTAGAGTGACCGTCGGCATCGGCGTCATGAATTATGGCGGCTGGTATAACTATGACCGCGGCGGAAAAGCAATCTACGACCGTTACATCGCAAATATGACCGAGTTCGTCGTCTGGCTGCTCGACGGCGGTTATGATGTCCGGCTTCTAACCGGAGAACTGAACGATCAGGTCGCGATCGACGATGTGCTGCGCGGCTTGCGCGAACGACGACCGGATGACATGAGGGGAAGGGTGGTCGCAGAACCGTCTTATTCGCTGCGTGATGTTATGGAGCAGTTGTCCAGGACCGATGTCGCCGTGGTGAGCCGCTTTCACAACATCGTCTGCGCCATCAAGATGGCCGTACCCGTCATGTCGTTGGGATACGCTGCAAAGAACGAAGCGCTTCTTGAACAAGTCGGCCTCGGAGGTCTGAGCCAGCACATGGAAAGTTTCGACGTCGAGCGCCTGAAAAGCCAGTTCGAAAGCTTTGCCGCCCGACGGTCCGAGAATGCGGCGGTCTTGCGCACGCGCGCCGCGGAGTTCCTCGAGCAGTTGCGCGAACAGGACGCGATGTTGTTGCGGATGCTCGACATTCTCCCCGCCTCGGTGCGCCGTGCAGATCCGGCGGAGCGTGAAGTTTTCCTCTCCCACGGCCGCTGACAGCCGGACCCGAACAGAACCGTAAGACCCGAGACAAAGGTACGGCCGAGCTTTACGGCGGCCGGTGGCGCGATTTATTGCTCCGCAACAGAAACCTCTCCGTTTTCAATGTGGCGTACAGCACACTTACGTAGTGCCTCCCGTGTCAATCTTGGCGCGAAAGGAGCCGCTGTTGCAGACCTAGTTCCAGTTTTACTAAAATCTTATGAAATCTGTATGAGTATACCACCTAGTTGTGCCAAATTGAAACAACTAATATTCAATATAACTGTCTCATTATGAAACACTTGCGTCAATTTCGGATAGCATTTACCAAGGGAACGTAGGTGATTTGACTTATCAATTTTTCTTTTGGTAACTAAATTTTAGTGAATAATAGTTCCTTAGGGCGGTCGGCCACATCATGATCCAAGAAAACAAGACCCAGGGCTTTGCCAACGGCGTTCTGACGCAAAGCGGCCTTGAACATCTCTTGGGAATTATGGCGCCGCAGCAAAAGCTCGGCAAAGACGAAACGGTTGTTATCCGTGAGATCGGTCCCAAGATCGGACGATACGCACCGCGCACGGTGATCAACGCCCAAGGGGACCAAAGCGATACGACATATGTGGTCAACTCCGGATGGGGATGCACCTATCTGGACCTTCCGGACGGCAGTCGCCAAATTGCGGACTTTCAGCTCAAGGGCGACATTATCGGATTGCGGGCCGATGGCGTGAACTGGGAGGAATCCTTTCACGCGATCTCCGAAATGGAGGTTCTTGAGCTACCGACGAAGGGACTGAACCAGGTCCTCAGCGCGGCGCCGAACCTCGCTGTCCGTTTTCTCTTCGCGCTTGCCCGGAACTCGGCGATACGCGGCGAGCATCTGGTGAATATCGGACGCAGAAGCGCGGCCGTTCGGCTTGCGCACCTGCTGCTGGAACTGGGGACCCGGCTGGAAAATGCCGGGCTGGCGGATTCGGACGGCTATGACTGCCCTCTCACCCAGCACGATCTGGCCGATGCGCTGGGGCTGACCGCAATTCACGTCAACCGCATGCTCCGGGAATTGCGACAGTCCAACCTGCTCAGCTTTCGCAACGGCAAGGTGAACTTTCCCAACTGGAAAGCCACGGCCGAGCTTCGCGCATTTCGAGGCAGATTATCTCTGATATCGCGCTAGCATGCGACTTTCAGGCGTTCTTCAGCTTCGCGCCAGCCCAGCCGGGCTGATATGCCTTAGCCGAGATACCTCTGGAGAGGTTTTCAGCCACATAGACGCGACTGGCCGCGATCACCGCAAGCGCAATGAAGAACACGATGCCTGGATCCGCGGTGCCGCTGATCAGGGATGCCGAGACGATACCAGCCAGCGCACTCGCTCGCACGCTTGCCACGGTAGCGTCGCGATTCGGGTTCCAGCCGCCCCGGAAGGCCCTGCATACCTCGGACGAGGACTCCCACCTGCAGCGAGACCAAAATGAAGCCGACAATTCCCAATTGCGAGACAACCGCGACCGGCCAACTCGAAGCGCGCGAGCTTCCCAAGCCGACGCCGAGCCCGCTCGTATCTGCGACCGACTGCAGGCTCTTGGCGTTCCAGTAGGCTCTTTCCTGGCCGGATTCCGATCCGGTCTTGTTGATGATGACGCTATCTACCAGGCCTATGGCCGGCGCGAGAATTTGCGGTTTCACCACAGCCGTTGTCATCAGCCCGGTAACACAAACGAGAAAGACCGAAATGACGAACAGGTCCGTCTTCTTCGTATGTCGGGAAGCCAGCTGCCGCAGCATGAAAAATGCGACCGGGATGCAGAGCACCGCCAGTCCCGCATAGGCGGTCGAGGATGTTGATGCGAGCAACAGGAAAAACGTGATGGCTGCGAGCCAGAACGACTGTCTCGTGTGCCGTCTGCGCCAATAGGTATAAGAGAAAGCCAGGCATGCGAGCGATACGCCGCCGAATGCGGACGCTTCAGAAAATCCACCGGTCAGGCGGGTGAAGTCGGCCACTTGGACATCTGTCAGCATCGCGTAGTTGGCTGACCGGATCGGCGCCAGCACATCTCCAAGGCCGCTGTATTTGCCGATGAAATCGATCATTCCCAGGATGGCATTCATCCATGCCCAGAGGAAAAAGCCGCGCGTTATGTCACGCAGCCTGAACCGGCGCGTCAGCAGGAGGCAAACGGCGAAAAAGGTAAGACAACTGAAGACGAGATATCCCGCTTGTGAGATGTTGCCCGGTACCGGAGCGAGCGGCGTCTCGAATACACCGCCCTTGACGCGGGAGGCCACGAAGACGTTCGTGTTGCCGGCGAAGAGGCGAGGAAAAACCACCGCACTGAGGGCCGCGTAGACCATGAAGGCGAGGACGATCCATGCGGTCCTGATACTGAGGAATATGGCGCCCAGTTTCCTGAAGACGTCCCGGCGGAAAAAGGAAACCGCGATGAAGGCAATCGTGAATAAGACGTAGATCGAGCGGCGACGCGCCGCCCAGGGAACCGATGGGTGGCGATAGCCGTGGCGCCGAATGCCGAGCGAACCGAGCAAGCCCGGTCACAAAGCCCGACCCGCAGGAACCGAGCATCATGATCATCAGCGCAGCCTGATACAGCCACTCCCGCAATGGAAAACAGCATGTGTTGGTTCAGACCTCCTTGCTTTGCCGGAATATCCCTGACCCACGAATTAGGAGCGTCGTTCGCCGCCGGTTTTTATGATCTGCGTTTCCGCGCTATGGCACTCACATCTCGCTATCAGCATCTTCCAGAAAGCGTCGAAACGTCAATCGCCCCAATAGGATGACCTACATGCCCGGCTTTGTTCGTGTCGTTGCGCGGATCGCTGGCGGCATCGGCGCGCGCTTGATTGCGCGACTAGTTACCGCGCCGGGTCACAAAAGCGCCTTGCGCCCACAATAATGGCGTTCACGAACGTTCATTGGACACCTGCTGGCGTCTGCATCTACAATGTATCCGCGAATCATGCGGTCACTGCCGGAGGCGTTGGTGCTATCGAGCCTGATTGTTGTTGGCGCGGCGGGTGTCCTTGGGGGGCTCTTTCTGCGGGTTCCCGCGGTGTTGTTCGCTACTGCGATCGCGGTCGTGTTTGCCGTAACAGTGTCGTTTACCGATCACTATTCTTTCGCGGAGATGCTTGTTTCCGTGATCCTCCATGCCGGTGTGTTGCAGGCGGCATATCTGTCGACGCTTCTGGCCACCTCCCTGTGGTCGCGCGCGCGCGCCGGAAACCGGTAGGCTGTTTTCGGCCCGCCGATGTGCGGCCAATGCCTCACGAGGTCTCGTCCGTACGCATCACGGCGAAGATGGTGCGAAACAGGATCGCGATATCACGGCCGAGCGACCACCTCCTGACATAGTCGCAATCAAGGGCAACGCGCTCCTCGTAGCTGATCCGGTTCCGCCCGCTTATTTGCCAAAGCCCCGTAAGCCCCGGACGCGTCTGCAGATAAAGCGCCGCATCGTCACCGTAACGCTCCAGTTCGTCCGCCATGACAGGTCGCGGACCGACGCAGCTCATCTGGCCGCGGATGATATTGATCAGCTGCGGCAACTCGTCGATGCTCGATCGGCGCAGCATATGTCCGAGGAACGTGATCCTGGGATCATTCTTCAGTTTTTGGGTTTCTTGCCATTCGGCCATCGCGTCGGGATTGGCGGCAAGGTGATCCTGCAATGTCTTGTCCGGGTTTTGAACCATTGTCCGGAATTTCAGGCAGCCGAAGATCCTGCCTCCGAAGCCGATCCTGTCATGCACGAAGAAAACCGGGCCGCCGGAGAATTTCAACATGGCAGCGACGACCAGCATCAATGGCATTGCCATGCAGAGCGCTGAAACCGAGACAATGATGTCCAGCATTCTTTTCAATGAGCCGCCGAGCGGCTTTGACGGCGTGTGCAAGCTCCCGGCACGTTCCGCGGTCTTGTCGTAGACGGCGTAGTTGCTGGCAGACGATTTTGCGATCTGAAAAACCGGCAGCTTGGCGGGTATCGTGTTTGCCGCACCTTCGTCGTTGCGCGCGGGGCGCGCCCATTCCGGGTTCCTTGCGAAGTCGGTAGTGTTTGACACGTTTTGTCTCATGAATTCGCATGGTTGATCGGGGCTTGCGGACCAAATTGTTGCAATGCCTGTTAAGGCTCGCAAGAACCGCAAAAGGCGTATGTCGGAGAGCGCGAGACCCCGCATAAGGAGGCGGCAAAGTCCGCGGCCGATATCACCGCATACCCGAGACCACCGAAAACGCGATGAGTGACCGTATTTCATACTCTCATTGAGGGTGGGGATACCGCCTAGTAGGGAGATCGATCCGCACGGGGAATTGCACTATTCGGCAACTACAAGAAGTTGCGAAGTTCCAATAGGAACATGGGGTAGGTGTCGGCTCGTAACGGAATTTCGCCGACATGCCATGCGTCGTCCCGGATCGAATTGCTCCGGCGGTGCCATTTGAAGGCTTACGGATGCCACGTTTCTTTTTGGATATGGAAAATGGCGACGACCGGTATTTCGATGACATCGGCTGCTGTGCTTCGGATGAATGCGAAGTGCTGTCCGCCCTGATCGAGGTGCTGACCGAATACCGCCGGGCCCCGCTATATCAGGATATCGTGTCCCAATTCCGGATTTCGATCATCGACACGTCCGGGCGCACGGTCGTGCGGCTGACCATGTGACGCGTCTTCCGGCGTATCGAAGCCTGTTCAAACTTCCGTGCTCAAAATTCCAAGCGCCAGGATCGTCCGGAAACGGAACATGCCCGGCAGAAATCGATTTCAGCGCAATTGCTGTGAGACGGAGACGGGAAGACGGTTGTAGCCTTTTCTCGTCCTGACGCGGACATTCGAGATAACGGCACCCAGAATGGGCACCTGGATCGCCATCAGCGAATTGAGAATGTCGGTCAGTGTTGCGATGCGGCTGCGGCCGTATTCGGTGTACAGCACGACGCCGTCCAGCATGGATTCCATCGGGAACGCATCGATCCCGGGGCCGACCGACGGCAGTTCCACGATAACCATCCTGTAGTTCTGCAACTGCTCGAATGCCGGCCCATGGTCTTCGGAATCCAGCAATTGCTTGTAGAGCGCCGTGCCGCTCGGCAGGAAATCGAATGACTGACCGGCCACGGCCCGTATGTCGCCGGAAGTCGGTTTGCTCTTCTTCCTTTCATCCCATGCCAGTTTGACGACGAATGACGTGGGGAGGCCGTTTGTAAGCACGGAATTGCTGGGGTCGGCATTCACGATTAGCGTGCTGACGCCCTTGCGTTCGTACATCGCCGCGAGATGGCAGGCGAATTCGCCCTTGTGGGCGTCCGGCTCGCTGGAGGTAATTCCAATGCATCGCAGCGGTTTGTTACCCTCCAGCAATCTCAGCGTCGTGCCGAACGACATCAAGGCCCTGACGTAGTCCGACTTGGCGAAACGCGTCACGACGTCGAAGCGCGGCTTGCCCGGCCATTGGCGCGGCGGCCGCGGCAGTTCGCCGAGGCAGTTCAGTCCGACCTCGTTCCAGAGTTGTTGCGGCGTTCTCAGGCGATCGTCGAGCATCTGCCGGGTAAATGCGGCCGCAACTCCAAGCATCATGCCGGCGATGGCCCCGAAGGCCAGCAGCAGCTTCGTTCTCGGATGGCTCGAATAAATCGGCGGTGAAGCTGGCGTGATAACGCGCGCATCGGCGGAAGGGTATGATTGCTGGCTGACAGAGCTCATATAGGCCTGCAACACGCTTTCGTAGATCTTCCGATAGGTGTCTGCCGTGACTTCCAGTTCCTCGAGTGTCGGGCCTTTCAGCCGGTCTTGCAGGATTGCGCTCAAATCCTTTCCGCCGCCGGTGGTTAGACTTTTGCCGGGAATGGCGTCGATCGTGTTTGGATCGACGCCGATGCGGTAGTCGTGCTTCGCCCGGAATGCCTGTGCGGCCTGTGTCGCCAGGTTCATCTGACTGCGCAGTTCCTGCAGCCGCGTCTCGAGCCAGCGGCTGCCTTCCTTGGCGGCGCGCGACTTGTTCTCGATCTGCTCGCGGACATAGGACTGGGCGAAGGCGTTCACGATGTCGGCCGCCAATTCCGGACTATGCGCGCTATAGGAGATCTCGATGGCGTATGAGACACCTTCACGGCGGACCGCGAGGCGGCGTTCGAGCAATTCGATCGTCGAACGATAGCGCTCATAATCGGATGCTTTTTTTAGATCGTCGGCGGCGATCGTGTCAGCGGCGGAGGGGCGTCGCGCCATCTTCCGGTGCCGTTGTATCGGCTGCGGGTGCCGCCGCATCGTCTTCGGGGGTAATCATATCCGCGGCAGGCGGCGCTTCGCCATCTGCGGGTGGCGTCGCTGTCATTTCATCGCCTGTCGTTTCCACCGGCGCTGGATCGGATCCGCGTAAAAGCTTGGCCAGTTTCTGCGCTCTTGCGACAAGAGATGTCTTGGCGGAACGAAGGAAGTCCTCGTTCTCGGTCAGGTGGAGCTGGTCGACGACCATGTCGGCGATTCTTTCCGACCTGAGCATCGCCATCTGGCTCTCGATCTGTGGCGTGTCGAGCGACAGGTTGATATCCGAAGCCTGTTGCTGGAGTTGTGGAATCTTCGGCTCGATTATGATCTCGGTCTTGGCGGAATACAGCTTTTCCGACGTGACGGCATAGATCGCCGCCGCCAGAATACCCAGGATGATCCAGATTGATATCGAGACAGAGTAGCGTTTCAGGAAATCAATGACGCTGGCGAGGTCGATAAAGTCCGTGAAGGCGCCATCCGCCTGGGATTCGATCTGTTCGGGAATGATGCGTACGGTGTTCATGATCAAATCAAACCGGTTGTCGAACCGGACTCAAAACAGGGTGCCGGCCGTTGGCTGTTCGAAAAACGGGTTTTTGCAGCTGGCCGAAACCAGGAGGGTGCGGGCAGGCGGGTGATGCGGAACGGATTTGAGCAGGCGGTTGATTGGAAACAAGGCATCCCGGGTCCGTCTTCGATCTTGCCTGCCGCTGTGTGCTGGTCGGGGATCGGCCGTGCGCCGAAACTCCTGCACCACAATGGCGAATGACATTTCATGGACAAGAGTAGATGCCGCGACAGGACAGGAATAGCTCGCCAATCGGCTTAGCCGGTAATCCGGATGGGCCGGAATTGGTCACCCCGGAGGGGTGTTTCCGGCTGATCCCGGGTCGGGATGCGGATTGTTGCCAGAAAGAAGCAAACGCCGCAGAAAGCGGAACCGCGGCGGAGATGGCCGGTGCAGTGTGTCAAAAGACGGTTTCGGATGCTTCAGGCCTCCGTGCTCGGCGCGGGGCTGCATCCGCGCCGCAGACAGGTCTCTCTGGATGCCAACAGCGCCATGTCGGAATATTTGGAAACCAGCTTGCTGGCTGAATCACGCAACGGCGTTTCGCAATCGGCAGTGGCCAGACCCATGAGGATATTCCGCATTTCTTCGGCCTGGGCTTCGAGGTAGCGGGACGTGTGGAGAGCCATTTCCGGAGATATCCACTCGATCGAGTGAGAGATGTCCCGTGATATCCTTGCGGCGTGATCCGCTTTCTTGCGAAGCATTTTTACGAGTTCGACCGGTACCATTGTCTTTCCCGAGAGCTGACGCGTTGGACTTCAATATTACCTGCTGCCGATATAGGGAAACGCATGCCCCTGAGACTGTCCGGCCGTGCGGCTCTTTTCGTCTCCGTAGACGGGCGACATTTTCCTCCGGGTCGCATCAACGCAAAACTAAGGGAGCATACGAACAGGTGTCGAGCCGTCCGTCCGGCTTAACCGGGCGTCAGTGGTGATGGTGGCATTCACCTTTTTTCATTCGATATTGCCCGGGGCGTATTCGGTATAAGTTCGACCGAAGAGGATCAGCCGGAGGTACCTCCTTCGGATGAGGACTTCGCCAAAAATGCGATCGAAACTGCACCTTTTCCCATAGTGTATCGCGGCGCAGGCCACCAATCCCGGGCCGACGCACCGATGGCGAATCAATTTGTTGCGGGATGCTAATTTAAATTAGCCTGAATTACTTAACTCTGGATTAATCTACCTCTACGGAAGCGGCAGGAGATCACCGTCGCATCCGTTTAGCGGAAGTGGTGCGGACCGGGTGGGCAACCGGTCAGACGAGGGACAAGGGGCACCTTTGGGCATCCTTTATTATTGTCGGTGTGTTGTGCACCGATTGGTTAAAGGGCTGGAGAATAGGGCTATGGGTACCGCGTGTATTGATGAAACGAATAACCTAGACATCAACAAACCACAGGGCATCGCAAATGGTGCTACCAAGCGAGCGACCACGCATCAGAAGCGTTCGCTCGTAATCCTCGACAAACGCGCCCTGAACAGGGAGTGTTTCGTCCAGGTTCTTAACGACTACGGACTCGAACTGGATTTGGTTGCATTCGAGTCCCTTGAAGACTGGAACAAGGTCAAGGAAACTCACCCGCCGGCGGGTGCCGTCCTTGTCTGTGTCGGCGGAAGTCAGGTGGGAAGTGGCAACTTCCACGAGGAACTCCGCAAAATAGCGACCGAACTGAAAGACACGCCTGTCATCGTCCTGTCGGACAGCGATGACCTTTCCTGCATATTGCAAGTGCTGGATTGCGGGTCCCGGGGTTACATCCCGACATCGCTCGGGATGGCCGTTTGCGCGGAAGCCATTCGCCTGGCGATGGTTGGCGGGACGTTTGTGCCCGCGAGTGCCGTGATGATGAACCGCGACAAGTTCAGGTCGCGGACCGAAGAAGAAAGTCCGATGATCGGTCTTTTCACTCAACGCCAGGCCGAAGTCGCGCAGGCCTTGCGGCGGGGGAAGGCAAACAAGATCATCGCCTATGAACTCAACCTGCGCGAAAGCACCGTCAAGGTGCACATCCGCAATATCATGAAGAAGCTGAAGGCGACCAATCGCACGGAAGTGGCATTCAAGATCAACAAGCTGATGACGGAAGAAAACAGCGCGCTGCAATAGCCCGCGACCGGCATCAGACAGATGGTAGGCACGCCGCATGGAAACATGCGGCGTGCCTTCGCTGTTTCGTGCCGGCCTGACGAGCATGATATTGCCGAGGCCTGCCACCCCTCCATCCAGGTGCGCGAACACGCCTGACCGCCCCCTTTCGGAGAATGGCGTACCGATTTCTCGGGCTTTTACACCGTCTGGATCGCAAGCTAGCGTTTACGGATCGGCATGTGCCGGGCCCGTGTCCCGCGGACAGGCCGGTGTCCTTATCCCGGAGTTTCGGACGATACGCCGAACCACAGCCACAGGCGGACACACCAGTGAACCTACCGTTTGACATGTTCAGCAGGTCCAACCAGTTGCGCAAACGCGCCCATGCGATCATTCCCGGCGGCAGCCATACCTATGCGAAAGGCGACGACCAGTATCCCGTGCTGTCGCCCGGCTTCATCGAGCGCGGCCAGGGGTGCCGGGTCTGGGACGTCGATGGAAACGAGTTCATCGAATACGGCATGGGCAACCGCGCCGTCGGTCTCGGCCATGGCTATGAACCGGTTCTCGCCGCGGCGCGGGAGGCGATGGAAAAGGGATCGAACTTCACGCGGCCGGCGCGAGTCGAGGTCGAGTGCGCGGAGACGTTCCTGGAGTCGATTACCGGCGCCGAAATGGTCAAGTTCTGCAGCGACGGCTCCGATGCGACGTCTGGCGCGGTCCGGCTTGCGCGGGCCCATACCGGTCGGGATCTGATCGCGCGCTGCGCCGATCATCCGTTCTTCTCCACCGACGACTGGTTCATCGGCACGACGCCGGTGGATGCGGGCATCCCGGAGGTTGATCAAGGAACTCACGTTGCAGTTTCCCTACGGCGACCTCTCGGCCGCTGCCGCCCTGTTTGCACGCCATCCCGGAAAGATCGCGGCGTTCATTCTCGAGCCGGCGCGGGCGGACGATCCGCCGCCGGGATATCTGCAGGCGCTGCAAAAGCTCTGCCACGACAATGGCGCGCTCCTCATTCTCGATGAAATGATCACCGGCTTCCGCTGGCACGCGGGCGGCGCGCAGCAACTCTACGGGATCGTTCCCGACCTTTCGTCCTTCGGCAAGGCGATGGCCAACGGGTTCTCTGTCTCGGCGCTCGCGGGCAAGCGCGAATATATGCGGCTGGGCGGACTGGACCATACGGACCGGCCGCGGGTCTTCCTGCTGTCGACCACGCATGGCGCCGAAACCCATGCGCTTGCAGCGGCGACGGCGACAATGCGCGTCTACCAGTCGGAGCCGGTCGTCGAGCATCTGGAGCGACAGGGCAAAAGGTTGCGGCTCGGGATAAGCGAGGCGATCGAGAACCATGGCCTGTCGTCGCATGTGAGGGTGACCGGCCGCGATAGCTGTCTTGCCTATATGACGCTCGATCCGGACGGAAAGCCGTCGCAGGCGTATCGCAGCCTTTTTCTGCAGGAGACGATCAGGCGCGGCGTGCTGATGCCGTCGCTGGTGGTCAGCTACGCGCACACGGACGACGACATCGACCGGACCGTGGACGCGGTGGACGGAGCCCTGGCGGTTTACGCGAGGGCGATGTCGGACGGCGCGGAGCGGTACCTTGTCGGGCGCCCGTCGGAAATCGTCTACCGGAAATACAACACGGCCCAGCAATGACCTGTTCGCGGCAACCGGATGCGACCGACGGCGTGCATGGGCCTACTCCCGGGTCATCCATAAGTCGGTCACTAGCCGGTATTCGGTACCGGACGATGCACCCAATGTCGCGCGGGTGACCGATCTGCCGTCTCGCCAACACGAACCGGAATTCGGAAGCTGTCCGCCGAAGCCAGTAGCAAGCGTATGGAGATTGAATCATGAAAGTTCTCGTCACCGGGCATCAGGGCTATATCGGTTCCGTCATGGTGCCGATGCTGATCGGGGCAGGTCACGAAGTCTGCGGCTATGACAGCGATCTCTATGAGCGCTGCACCTATGACGGTGGCGGGCAAATCGTTCCCGTTCCTTCTATCCGCAAGGACGTGCGTGACGTGACGCCTAACGACCTCGAGGGATTCGACGCGGTCATCCATCTGGCCGCGCTGTCGAACGATCCTTTGGGGGATCTCGATGCGGAACTCACCGATTCAATCAACTACCGTGGCAGCGTCGCCATGGCCAAGGCCGCCAAGGAAGCCGGCGTGGAGCGCTTCCTGTTCGCGTCCTCCTGCAGCAATTACGGCTTGTCGGGCGAGGACATGATCGACGAGACCGGTGAATTGAAACCGGTCACGGCGTATGGCCGGTCCAAGGTGATGTCGGAACGCACCATCGCGGAACTTGCCGATCATCGCTTCTGCCCGACCTATTTCCGGCCGGCGACAGCTTATGGCGTCTCACCGCGGTTGCGCTTCGATATCGTGCTCAACAATCTCGTCGCGTGGGCGGTGACCTCGGGCTGCATTCTGATGAAATCGGATGGCACGCCGTGGCGGCCGATCGTTCATATCGAGGATATTACGCGTGCGTTCATGGCCGGCCTCGTCGCGCCGAAGGATGCCGTTTGGAACGAGGCGTTCAATGTCGGTCACACGGAGCACAACTACCAGATCCGCGAGATCGCCGAGATCGTCGCGGATGTCGTGCCAGGCTGCAAATTGAGCCTTGCGGCCGATGCTGGTCCGGACAAGCGGTCCTATCGCGTCAGCTTCGAAAAGCTGGCCCGGGTCCTTCCGGACGCCATTCCGCGCTGGGATGCCCGCGCCGGTGCGAAACAGCTCTATGAAGCCTATCGCAATTCCGGCCTGACGGCGGAGGAGTTCGAGGGACCGCGTTACCAGCGCATCGCGCATATCCAGTACCTGATCGGCGAGGAAATCATCGACCGGCAACTGCGCCACATGGATGTGCATGAAGCGCCGCGCCAGGTCGCGATGGCGCACTGATCGGCGAGGATTTCTTGAACGCACCCTTTCACCCACGCCCCGTCGCCGACCTTCTGTCGGACGGCGACATCGGGGGCGCATGCTATGCGCTTGCCAGTGAACTCTATCCGATATGCCGCAGCATCACCGGCAACGGCGTGCGCGAAACGCTGGACATTCTGGCGCGGCATATTCCGCTGCAGCAGGTCGAAGTTCCGACGGGGACGCAACTGTTCGACTGGAACGCGCCCAAGGAATGGAACATTCGCGATGCCTGGGTAAAGGACCCGACGGGGCGCAAGATCGTCGATTTCAAGGCATGCAACCTGCATGTGCTCAACTACAGCGTCCCGGTCCACAAGACCGTGACGCTGGCGGAGCTGAAGGAGCAGTGCTTCTCCCTGCCGGACCAGCCCGACCTGATCCCCTACAGGACATCCTACCACGCGGAACGCTGGGGCTTCTGCATGACCGACAGGCAACTATCGGCATTGCCCGAGGGATCATACGAGGTTTTCATCGATTCCGATCTGTCCGAAGGCAGCCTGACCTATGGCGAGTATCTGCATGAAGGGGAGACCTCGCGCGAGTTTCTGCTGAGCGCGCATATTTGTCATCCGTCGCTGGCGAACGACAATTGCTCGGGGCTGGCGCTGCTGACGATGCTGGCATGCGCGTTGCGGTCCCGGAAAACGCGCTACAGCTATCGCTTCCTGTTTGCGCCCGGCACGCTCGGCGCGCTTTCCTGGCTGGCGGCAAACGAGGACAGGCTCGCGATCGATCACGGCCTCGTGGTTTCCTGCGTCGGCGATGGCGGCGGCCCGACCTACAAACGCAGCCGCAGAGGGGATGCCTTCATCGACAGGGCCATGCAGCATGTGCTGGAACACAGCGGCCTCGATCCGGTCCTGCTCGACTTTTCGCCCTATGGCTATGACGAGCGGCAATATTGCTCGCCGGGCTTCAACCTGCCGGTGGGCCTGTTCCAGCGGAGCGCGTTCGGCACGTTCCCGCAATACCACACCTCAGCGGACAATCTGGATTTCATCGCGCCCGAACATCTGAAGGCGTCGTTCGATATCGTCATGAAGGTGATCGAGATCGTCGAAGGGGACTGGACCCCGGTCAACCTCTCGCCGAAAGGGGAACCGCAACTTGGCCGTCGCGGGCTCTATTCGTCGATCGGTGGCAATTCCGGCGCCGTCGCGAACGTGATGTCGCTGTTGTGGGTGCTCAATCTGGCGGATGGCGAGCATTCGCTGCTAGACATGGCGGAGCGATCGAAACTTCCATTCGACGAAGTGCGGCGCGCTGCGCGGCTGTTGCGCGACCACGATCTGCTGACGTGAAATCCGGCATCAGCTGTCGGAAAGCATCGGCCAGGACAGATCCTTCTGCGACATGGTGGCCGGGGGCAGGGGCCATTTGATCCCGATTTCCGGGTCGTCATATCGCAGGCCCCGCGCGGCCGAGGGCTCGTAGAATTCCGAGATTAGGTAATGCGTCAGGGTGTTGTCCTCCAGCGTCTGGAACCCATGCGCAAATCCCTTGGGGATTAGGACTTCACGCTGATTTTCGGGCGTCAGCACGAAGCCGGCCCATTGCAGATAGGTGGGGGAATCCGGCCGGTTGTCGACGACGACATCCCACATGGCGCCGGCCACGCAGCGAACGAGCTTCACCTCTTCATGGGGCGCCGCCTGGAAATGCATTCCGCGCAGCGTTCCCCGCTCTACCGAATGGGACTGACTATGTTGCACGAAGCGGGTTTCCAGTCCGTGCGCCTCGAATTCCCTTGCGCAAAAGAGACGGGCGAACGATCCACGTTCGTCCTTGAACGGGACCGGGTCGACAAGCCAGACACCGGGCAGGCTCGTTTCGGTAAATTCCATGGTCTCGTTCCTCGATAGACGGTGCGCCGGCCGGGCCGTATGCCCGTCGCCGCTTATTACGGTTAGCGCAGCCGGCGGCGTCACTCATACCTTGCCAAAAGTGGTAAGCGGGGCCGGAAACCATCTCCTTTGGACTGCTGGTTTAGGCCGAATGCCACATGCGGCGCACGGCCACGCGAATACGGTTCCGGGGCTTGCGCCAATAGGATGACCATCTCGAACGGATTGGCAGGTCGGAAGTCAGACCGTTCCTTCCTATCGTCGCCGCGAGGGCATTGTTTGTTGCCGGTGACGGGAGATCAGAATGGGCGCAGATTCCAACAATTGGACCCACTTAACCCAGGAGCTCGACAGCAAGGCCACCTGCAGGCTCTGCGGTAGCAATTTGCGTCACACTTTCGTCGACCTCGGCATGTCGCCGCCCTGCGAAAATTTCCTCAAGCGGGATCAGGTGGACCAGGTCGAGTACTACTACCCGCTTCATGTGCGCACCTGCGAACAGTGCTTCCTGGTACAGCTGAACGAATATGTCAGCCCGGAAGAGATTTTCACCGAATACGCCTATTTCTCCTCCTATTCGACGAGTTGGGTCGAGCATGCGCGCCGCTATTGCGAGGGGATCGCCGAGCGTCTCGATCTCGACGCGGACAGCCTGGTGGTCGAACTGGCGAGCAATGACGGTTATCTGCTCCAGCATTTCGTCGCGATGGACGTGCCGGTTCTGGGCGTCGAGCCCGCGGCAAACGTCGCGCATGCGGCAATCGAGAAGGGCGTGCCGTCGATCGTCGATTTCTTCGGCGTCCGGCTGGCGAAGCAAATGGCCGCAAACGGCCAGCGCGCAGACCTGATCGTCGGCAACAACGTCCTGGCGCAGGTTCCGGATCTGAACGACTTCGTCGCCGGGATGAAGATCCTGCTCAAGCCGGACGGCGTCATCACGCTGGAATTCCCGCATATCGAAAAGCTGATGGCGGAAAACCAGTTCGACACGATCTATCACGAACACTTCTCGTATTTCTCGCTGCTGACCGTCGTCGAGATCGCGAGACGGCACGAGCTCAAGGTCATCGACGTGGATGAGCTGCCCACCCATGGCGGATCGCTGCGGGTCTATCTTTCCCATCGTGACGCGCATCATCCGGTCAGCATGCAGGTCGGCCAGCTTCTGAAACGCGAACGCGACGGCGGCCTGAACGACATCCAGTCGTATCTGTCGTTCGGAGAGAAGGCGAAACGGGTCAAGCGGGACTTGCTGGCCTTCCTGATCGAGGCCAAGAACGAGGGCAAGAAAGTCTGCGGCTACGGCGCACCGGGCAAGGGCAACACGCTTCTCAACTATTGCGCGATCGGACCGGACTTTCTCGACTTCACAGTCGATCGCAATCCCTACAAGCACGGCCGCGTGACCCCTGGCATGCATATCCCGATCCTGCCCGTCGAAGCGATCGACATGGCAAGGCCCGACTACATCCTGATCCTGCCATGGAACCTGAAGGATGAGATCATGCAGCAGATGCGGCATGCCAAAGACTGGGGCGCGAAATTCGTCGTGCCCATTCCCTCCCTCACCGTCATTGACCCAGCGGAGATTGAAGCATGAAAGTCGTTCTTTTCTGCGGTGGTCTCGGCACCCGTATCCGGGACTATTCCGAAACGATCCCCAAGCCGATGATACCGGTCGGCCACCAGCCGATCATGCGTCACGTGATGCAGTATTACAGCGATTACGGGCACAATGATTTCGTCCTGTGCCTCGGTTACAAGGCGAATGTCATCAAGGAGTTCTTCCTGAACTCGAAACCGCAGACCTTCGCCGATTGCGTGATCTCCAATGGAGGGCGCGATGTCGAGTTGCTGAACGAGGCGACCGCGGATGACTGGACGGTGACGCTGATCGACACCGGCATCTGGCGGAACATCGGCGAGCGGCTGTGGGCGGCGAAGGACTATGTCAAGGACGAGAAGATGTTTCTCGCCAATTACAGTGACGGCCTGACGAATGTCGACCTGGATGACATGGTTCGCAAATTCGAGGAAAGCGGCAAGCTGGCCTGTTTCCTGGCGGTGCGGCCGCCCTTGACCTACCACATCGTCGACATGGCGGAAGACGGACAGGTGCGTGAATTCAGGAGTTCCGACCGGTCCGATATCTGGATCAATGGCGGCTATTTCGTGCTGCGGCCGGAAGTCTTCGACTACATGCGCGAAGGCGAGGAATTCGTTCTGGAGCCGTTCGAACGCCTGATCGCCGACGACCAGCTGATGGCCTACAAGCATGACGGATTCTGGCGGTCGATGGATACGTTGCGCGACTGGCAGATGTTGCAGGAAATGGTCGAGAAGGGCGAGATGCCGTGGAACCTGCGCGAAACCGCGGAACGCGCGCGGCTCGAAAAGGTGAGGGCGATCGTGTGAATCCGCTCAAGCTCAGCAATGGCGGCGCGGGGCTCGATATCCTGTGCCTCGGCGCTCATTCCGACGACATCGAGATCGGCCTTGGCGGCACCATCCTCAGCATGCTCGAGGCGAATGCGGTGCGCAGCATCTGGTGGTGCGTCCTGAGCGCCATCGGCCAGCGCGAGATCGAGGCGGAGCGGTCGGCGAAGGATTTTCTGCGTGGCGGCTGCGAGCGGCAGATTCTGCTTGGCAAGTTCGAGGATACCTACTTTCCGGGCCAGAGCCGCCAGATCAAGGAATGGTTGCTCGATGTCAGGAACAGGTTTTCACCCGACCTGATCTTCACCCATAGCCGGACCGACGCCCACCAGGATCACCGCGAGGTCAACTCGCTGACCTGGAACGTCTTCCGCGACCATCTCATTCTCGAATACGAGATACCGAAATGGGACGGCGACATGGATCGTCCGAATTTCTACTATCCGGTCTCCGAGACCGCGATGGAGCAGAAGCTCGAGCTTCTCGACCGCAATTTCGGCAGCCAGCGGTCCAAGGACTGGTTCGATCCCGAGACGTTTCGCGGGCTCGCGCGACTGCGCGGAATGGAGTGCCGAGCGCCGGACCGCTATGCGGAAGCGTTTACGATCAGGAAGGTCGTCCTCGGCGTCGAAGCGCTTGCCGGAAAACCGGAAGCCGTGAGCAGCGAAAGCGCACAACGGCACCTCGAGCCCGCCTGATCAATCCGCAGATTGCCTAGTCGACAAGTGCCCGCACGTGGTTCGCGATCGCCAGCGACGACGTCAGCCCCGGTGACTCGATACCGAAGAGATTGACCAGGCCCGGCGTCGACGTGTCGATCACGAAGTCGGACGGATCGGGACCGGTGATTTTGGTCCGAATGCCGGAATAATCCGGATGAAGTGAACCATCCGGCAGGTCGGGCCAATAGCGCCGGACCGCGGCGTAGAACGGCTCCGCGCGGGTTTCGTCGACGGCGTAGTCGATCTCGTCAACCCATTCCACATCGGGGCCGAAGCGGGCGCGCCCGGCAAGATCGTAGGTCAGGTGCACGCCGAGACCGCCATGTTCGGGAACGGGATAGATCAACCGCGAAAACGGCGCCTTGCCTGCCAGTCCGAAGTAGTTGCCCTTCGCGTAGCGGATGGTCGGCAGGGCGCCAGGATCCATGCCGTCGATCGATGCCGCGATTTTATGCGCATAGAGACCGCCGGCATTGACGACATGGCGGGCATGAACCGTCACCGGATCGGCGCCGCCAATGTGCAGTGTCACGCCTTTTTCGTCGATTTCACCGCCGGCGACCGGGGTATGGAATGCGAACAGCGCGCCGTGCGCCTCGGCGTCCGCCTGCAACGAGACCATGTAGCTGTGCGAATCCAGGATGCCCGTGCTTGGCGACAGAAGCGCCGCGGTTGCCGTCAGCGCCGGTTCCAGCCTGTGGACGGAGCACGCGTCGAGAAATTCGAGATCGTCCGCCCCGTTTGTTTCGGCGCGCCGGGCGATCTCCTCGAGGACGCCGCGCTCGCGGTCGCTGGTCGCCACAACCAGTTTGCCGATCCTGCGGTGGGGCACATCCCGCTCGGCGCAATAGTCATAGAGAAGGCGGCGGCCGGCTTCGCAGAAGCGGGCCTTGGCGCTTCCCGGCGCATAATAGAGCCCTGCGTGGATGACTTCGCTGTTTCGGCTCGAGGTTTCGCTGCCGATGGCCGATCCGGCTTCGAGCACGATGACGTCGCGCCCGGAGATGGCGAGCGCGCGCGCGATCGCCAGACCGGTCACGCCGGCGCCGATGACAACGCAGTCCAGATTGTCCGGCATCAATGCTCCGACAGGCGCTTTTCCTTTGCGAGGGGTTGTACGATGCCCGCCGCGGCCTCGGAAGTCTCCTTTTCGAGCTGCCTGAACCACGCGGTCTGTGCTTCGAGCAAATCCTTTCGCTCGGAGTAGCGCATGATGGCTTCCGTCAGTTCGTTGATCCGGTTGGACGAATTGTCGCTCGGCCCTTCGTTTTCCTCTGCCTGGCATGCGAAGGCGGCATCGGCTCCGGCCTGTTCGTAGCGCGTTTGCAGTCCCTGCATTTCGCTTTCGGCCTCAGCCGCGAGCTCCCTGATCAGTTCCAGGAGCCGGTCGAAACGCGCCTCGTCGGTGTTGCGGTCGCGCAGGCGGTTTCGCACCCTGAAATTCGTGAAGAGATTCATCGCGTTGCCTTCAATCTGGTTCGTTCCAGGCGATGCCGCGCAAAACTCGCGCTCCGTCATCGTCCGTCAACCCGAGGAAATTGAACGATTTTCGGCGCAATCGCAAAATGACGAATAGGCGTAGGCATCGACAGGGACCGAATTGCGATGCCGGTCGTCTCATGTCGGCGTTCTCTCGCGTATCCGGATGCCGTTGGCCGCGTATGATATGCCATAAGGCGTAGGCCTCGCACAAAAGCGGTGCGCTCCTCCGGCCCGCTCAACCTTTTCCCGGATTGCCGGTGCTGGTCACGGCTGGCACGATGGACGCGATCTGGGGGAGAGACATGTCCCGTTCTTTGCGGATGGCCCTGCCAAATCCATCATGGCGAATGCTGGCTGTTACTGGCGTGATCGCGTGCGGCGCGGTTACCGCGCTGGTCTGTGCGTCCGCTGCCTATGCCGCCGGCAACCGGACGGCCCCGGTCGGCCCGGGAGACCAGCTCCAGATAGCCGTATTCGGCGAGGAGAACGTGTCGAACGCGTTGTCGGGGCGGTTCCCCGTCGAGCAGGATGGCACGATCTATTATCCGTTGCTCGGCAAGATCGACGTCTCGGGTAAAAACGCGATCGAGATCGGCGATATTCTGGAAAAACGCCTCGAGGGCCAGCTTCCCGTCAATCTGTCCTCGGTCACGATCGCCGAGTTCGCGCCGGTCTACCTGATGGGCGAGGCTGTCACGACGGGGCCGTTTTCCTACGAGCCGGACATGACCGTCTTCGATCTTCTTCTGCGGGCGGGCGGCGTTTCGCGCCAGGAGGCGTCGGAAAGCGTCCGGCTGTCGCTGATGCAGGAGACGAAGTCGCTCGAACTGACCAGGTTTTCGCTTGGCGTGCAGAAAGCGCGGCTCACGGCGGAACTGAACGGCAAGGAATTCGATCCCGCTGTATTCGCCGATGCGCCGCTGCCGGGAGCCGACAGCATCGTGGCGGCCGAAGCGTCGATTTTCGATGTTCACAAACGGGCCTGGGAGGCCCGGCAGAGCACCTACGAGGCGCAGAAAAAGGGCTATGACCAGGAAATCGTCTCGGTCGGGAAGGGCATCGAATTGCATGACGAGGAAGTGGGTCTGCTCGAAGAGCAACTGGACGCACGCAAAACTTTGGCTGACAAGGGATTCGCGGCGAATTCCACCCTGACCGAATTGAAGCGACAGCTGACCGCCGCGCGGCGCGATTCACTGGAGTTCCAGACCGCACTCTTCCGCGCCCGGCAAAACCGCATCACCGCCGATCGGGATTTCTCCGAAGCAAAGATCCTTCTCGACATGCAAAACGTGGAAAAGCTGCGCGAGGCCGAGGTTGCGCTTGAGCAGAACAAGATCGCGCTGGCATCCGCGAAGAAACGTCTTGCGCAGTTCGAAACAACCGCGAACGGGGCCCAGAACGCGCTTGGGCGCAATCCGATCTACACCCTGATCCGGCACAAGGGGGCCGACTACGCGTCCAGTTCCGTCGACAGTTTCGCGAAGCTGGAGCGTGGCGACATCATCCGCGTCTCGTTTGCGGAAATCGGCAGCAATGAAACACAGGCCGAGGAACCGGTTCGGCCGACCGCGCGATTGACCCAGTAGTTTCCCGCCACGTCGCGCGCTCCGCAGTGGCCATGCCCTGGTTCTTCGGAAATGGCTTGGTCTTCCTGAGCCCTATTTGGAATAATCCCGCCTGTCGTCGATCACCTTGCCGTCGTTGGGCAGGGATGACGAAACTTCCACCGCGCCCTTCAGTTTGGTGTGGGCGACAAGGGCCGCGCCGAGTGCTGTCGCGTCCGGCGTTGCACCATCCGACGGTTCGACCATCAGTGTCATCGCATCGTTGTCGCCGGCGCGATCGACGACGAGCCGGGCGCGCGCGATACCGGGCACCGACTTGACGATGGCGTCGACCTGCTTGGGATCGACGAACATGCCCTTGACCTTTGTGCGCTGGTCGGCGCGGCCCATCCAGCCCTTGATGCGCATGTTGGTGCGCCCGCATGGCGACGGTTCGTCGAGCACGGCGGAAAGATCGCCGGTGCCGAAGCGGATCAGCGGATAGGCCGTGTTGAACGAGGTGACGACCAGTTCGCCGACCTCGCCCGCGGGCACCGGATCGCCGGTCCCCGGACGGACGATTTCCACGATCATGTTCTCGCTGACGATCATGCCGGGCAGGATCGCGCCGCCGTCGGCGCTTTCATAGGCGATGACGCCGAGATCTGCGGTGGCATAGGCCTGCATCACGGCGACGCCGCGCTCGGCATATTCGGCGCGCATCGACGGGAACAGCGCGCCGCCCGATACGATCGCTTTCCTGATCGACGACAGGTCGCGGCCCATCTCGGCCGCCTTGTCGAGCATCACCTTCAGGAAGTCCGGCGTGCCGGCATAGGCATCCGGCTTCAGAAACGCCGCCGCGTCGACCTGCTGTTCGGTATTGCCGACGCCGGCCGGAAAGACGCGCGCGCCGGCGGCCCGTGCGCCTTCGTCCAGGATGAAGCCGCCGGGCGTCATGTGATAGGCGAGCGAATTGTGAACGAGGTCGCCCTTGCGAATGCCGGCGGCGAAAAACGCCCGCGCGCCATGCCAGGGATCGATGCCGGGCGGCTGCGGCTCCCATACCGGGCCGGGCGACATGAACACACGGCTGCCGTCGAGGCTCGCCGGATCGGCAAAGCCGCCGAAGGGCGGTTCGGCGGACTGCGCCTCCATCAGTTCCGGTTTGCGCAGGACCGGCAACGCGGCAAGCGCCTCGCGCGACGCGACGGTGCCAGGATCGACACCGGCCAGCCGTTTGCGCCATCCGGGCGCTGCCAAGATCGCGCCGGCGAGGAAGTCCGGGAGCCGCGCGAACAGCGCCTTCTCCCGAGCGGCGGGATCGCGCGTTTCCAGTTCGTCGAAATGCTCGCTCATCGTCTTGTCCGTCGCTGAGATATCTTGTTTGTCATGCCAGCCAGCGCTTGCGGCGCTTGTAGTGTTTGACGTCCCGGAACGACTTCCGGCCTTCGCCGCCGATGCCGAGATAGAACTCCTTCACGTCTTCGTTCTCGCGCAATTCCTTCGCGTCGCCATCCATCACCACGCGGCCCGATTCCAGGATGTATCCATAGGTGGCGTAGCGCAGCGCGATATTGGTGTTCTGCTCGGCGAGCAGAAAGGTGACGCCCTCCTGGTCGTTGAGATCGCGCACGATCTCGAAGATCTCCTCGACCAGCTGCGGCGCAAGCCCCATCGACGGTTCGTCGAGCAGGATCGTCGTCGGCCGCGACATCAGCGCGCGCCCGATCGCGCACATCTGCTGTTCGCCGCCCGACGTGTAGCCGGCCTGGCTCTTGCGGCGTTCTTTCAGCCGCGGGAAATAGGTGTAGACCTTCTCGAGGTCGCGGTTGATCGCGGCGCGTCCGTCCGTCCGGGTAAAGGCGCCGGTCATCAGGTTTTCCTCGATCGTGAGGTGGCCGAAGCAGTGACGGCCTTCCATCACCTGGATGCAGCCCCGCTTCACCAGCTCCGATGGCGAGAGATTCTGGATTTCGGCGCCTTCGAAGGTGATCGTTCCCTTCGTCACCTCGCCACGCTCGGCGCGCAGCAGGTTGGATATCGCTTTCAGGGTCGTGGTCTTGCCGGCGCCGTTTGCGCCGAGGATCGCGACGATGCCGCCCTGGGCCACGCTGAGCGACACGCCCTTCAGCACGAGGATCACGTGATTGTAGATCACCTCGATATTGTTGACCGTGAGAAGCGGTGCGGTGTCGTCGACCTTCTGGAGCATGTCGGTATTCCGGCCTTGCTGTTGAGCCTTGTTGGAGAGACCCGGCGGCGAACCGCCGGGCCCGGTTTTGTCACGCGCGGATTACTTGCACTCGCGCGGGGTGATGTTGTTTTCCTTGGCGAAAGCTTCCGAATCCTCGGCGATCAGCGGATCGATCACGTCGCGATCGGCGGCGATCCAGTCCGTGACTATGTTCCACTTCTTGGCCGACGCGTCCCATTGCTGGACCTTGCCGACGCCGGAGCCACCGTGATTTGCGCAGCTGACCGTGAATTCCGGTCCGAAGTCCGGCAGGCCGAGCGAGGACATCAGGTCGGCCGTGATGTTCAGGGCTTCCATTCCGTCACGCATTTCCGCTGCCGTGATGTCCTTGTGGCCCGACAGTTCCTGCGCCTTCTTGGCCGCCTCGACGGCGAGGAGCGCCGCATACATGCCGCGATTGTAGAGAACTTCGCCTGCATGGGTGCCGTCGCCCGCGGCTTTGCCGGTATCGTAGACATACTTCTTCAGGTCATCGTAGATCGGGTAGTGGTCGCCCGGGTTGGCAAGCGCCAGGGCCTTGTAGCCATTCGCGCCGTCGCCGGCCGGAAGCACGTCGTTTTCCGAACCGGACCACCAGATTCCGATGAAATGATCCATCGGAAAGCGGATATTGGCCGCTTCCTGAATGGCGACCGAGTTCATCACGCCCCAGCCCCACATCAGGACATAGTCCGGACGTTCGCGGCGAATCTGCAGCCACTGCGATTTCTGCTCCTGACCCGGATGGTCGACCGGAATGGCGTTGAAGGTGAAGCCGTGCTTCTTGGACAATTCCTCAAGCGTCCGGATCGGCTCCTTGCCGTAGGCGGAGTTGTGATAGACGAGCGTTATCTTCTTGCCGGAAATATCGCCGCCTTCCTGGTCCATGATATGGTTGATGGCGATCGACGCGCCGTCCCAGTAGGTGGCGGGATAGTTGAATATCCACTTGAAGATCTTGCCGTTTGCCGCCGAAGTCCGGCCATAACCCATCGAATGAACCGGAATGCCGTCGGCGGTTGCCTTGGGGATCAGCTGATAGGTGATGCCGGTCGACAGCGGCTGGTAGATCAATGCGCCGCTGCCGATGCCCTTGGTCGACTCGTAGCACTCGACGCCTTTTTCCGTGTTGTAGCCGGTTTCGCATTCCGGATTGTCGATCTTCACGCCGCCAACGCCGCCGTCGCGCTCGTTGATCAGCGTCAGATAGTCGGCATAACCGTCGGCGAACGGGATGCCGTTTGGCGCATAGGGGCCGGTACGGTAGCTGAGCGACGGGAACACCAGATCGGCCATGGCCGGCCCGGCGCTCACGACGGCAGCGACGGCTGCGGCCATTGCAATTTTCGTCAGTTTCATGTCGTTCCTCCTCCGATTAGTCGACATATTTCCCGGAAAACCGGGCTCCTCCCTTTCGAAAAAGGGTTTGCGCGTTGTTGCCCGCCCATCAGTAGGGGAAGGGCCACAGGCGCAATTTCTCCTTCGCCAGCCGCCAGAGCTGCGCGAGCCCGTGCGGTTCGACGATCAGGAAAAACACGATCAGTCCGCCGATCAGCATGATCTGGATGTGGGCGGCGACATCGGTCGGCCAGCCGAGCGATCCGACGAACAGGTTCTTGAGCAGGACCGGCAGCAACACCAGGAAGGCGGCGCCGAGAAACGAGCCGAGGATCGAGCCCAGCCCGCCGATGATGACCATGAACAGCGCCAGGAAGGACTTGTCGATCCCGAAGGCCTCGGTCACTTCCGCCGCGCCGAGATAGACCGAAAAGAACAGGGCGCCGGCGACGCCGATGTAGAAGGACGAGACCGCAAAGGCCGACAGCTTTGTTCTGAACGGTTCGACGCCGATGATTTCGGCGGCGATGTCCATGTCGCGGATCGCCATCCAGGACCGGCCGACGCGTCCGCGCGTCAGGTTGCGCGCCAGCCAGGCGAAGATGAACAGGATGGTCAGGCAGAACAGATAGGTCGCCCATGGTGGGGCGGTCGGGCCGGTGACGACGATGCCGAAAACGGCGCGTTCGGGCGCGGTGATCTGCCCCGAGGCGGAATAATTGTAGAACCACGCGAACTTGTTGAAGACCCAGACCAGGAAGAACTGCGCGGCGAGTGTCGCAACGGCAAGGTAGAAACCCTTGATGCGCAGCGACGGCAGACCGAAGATCATGCCGACCAGCGCGGTCACGCCGCCCGACAGCAGCACGACGAAGAAGATGTTGAGATCCGGGAAGGCGGTCATCAGCTTGTAGCAGGCGAATGCGCCCACCGCCATGAAACCGCCCGTGCCGAGCGAGACCTGGCCGCAATACCCGGTCAGGATATTAAGGCCGAGCGCCACCAGCGCCCAGACCAGCAGGGGCACGAGAACGGATTTTTCCCAATAGGAATCAATGAAGAAGGGCACGACAAGGAAGGCGAACGCCATTGCCGCCCAAAACAGGATGCGTTCCGACTTGATCGGAAAGGTCTGGTTGTCTTCCCGGTAGGTCGTCTTGAAATCACCGGCCTCGCGGTAAAGCATGGACGTCAAATCCTCTCGATGATCTTTTCGCCGTAAAGACCCTGCGGACGGAACAGCAGGAAGGCGAGCGCCAGCATGTAGGCGAACCAGTTTTCGATCGCGCCGCCGACCAGCGGGCCGATATAGGCTTCCGCGATTTTCTCGCCGACGCCGATGATGAGGCCGCCGATGATGGCGCCGGGGATGGAGGTGAAGCCGCCGAGGATCAGCACGGGCAGGGCTTTCAGCGCGATCAGGGAGAGCGAGAACTGCACGCCCGACTTGGCGCCCCACAAGATGCCCGCCACAAGCGCGACGAAGCCGGCCAGCGACCAGACGATGACCCATATCCGGCGCAGCGAAATGCCGACCGAGAGGGCGGCCTGGTGGTCATCGGCCACCGCGCGCAGGGCGCGGCCCGTGGCGGTGTATTGCGAGAACAGCGACAGCGCCACGACCAGCGCCACCGCGATGATCGCTGCCGACACGTCGAGCGTGTCGATATACATGCCGTAGTAGTCGCTTCCCTGCGCCGCCCATGCCGCGGTGAGGTCTTCCCACCAGAACGAACCGCCGGACGGCAGGCCGACATCCATCGGCTTGATATCGGCGCCCCACATCAGGTCGCCGAGGCCCTCGAGGAACTAGGCAAGGCCGATCGTCGCCATGAACAGGATGATCGGCGCCTGGTTCACGAGATGCTTGAGCACCAGCCTCTCGATCAGGAACGCCAGCGCCATCATGACGCCCATCGTCAGGATCAACGCCAGTATGGTTGGCATGCCGGCGCCCCAGTGCAGTATCTCGACACCGAAGATCGCTCTTATGAGATGTGCGAACGGCACCTGTCCGGTCTGGAAGCCGACGAGCGTGAGCGCGGCGAAAAGCGCCATCACCCCTTGCGCGAAGTTGAAGATGCCGGATGCCTTGAAGATCAGCACGAAACCGAGCGCCACAAGCGAGTACATCACGCCGGCCATCAGGCCGTTGAGGAAGGTCTCGATGAAATTGAGGAATTCCGGGCTCACGGCGTCTTACTCCCGTCAGGTCAATGAAAGGGCAGGCGCTTGCTTGCTATTCATGCGGCACCCCCAGATAGGCGTCGATGACGTCCTGGTTGTTGCGGACCTCGTCGGGCGCGCCGTCGCCGATCTTGCGGCCGTAGTCGAGCACCACGACACGGTCGGACAGGTCCATGACGACGCCCATGTCGTGCTCGATCAGGGCAATCGTCGTGCCGAATTGCTGGTTCACGTCGAGGATGAAGCGGCTCATGTCCTCCTTTTCCTCGAGGTTCATGCCGGCCATCGGCTCGTCGAGCAGCAGCAGCGCCGGTTCCGCGGCGAGCGCGCGGCCGAGTTCGACGCGTTTCTGCAGGCCATAGGGCAGGCTGCCGACCGGCGTCTTGCGGATGTGCTCGATTTCGAGGAAGTCGATGATCCGCTCGACCGCCTCGCGGTGCTCGATCTCCTCGCGTTCGGCGGGACCGCGCCCACAGGCCGTGCCAGAACATGTTGCGCTTCTGCAGCGTGATGCGGCCGGTCATGATGTTGTCGAGCGTCGACATGCCCTTGAACAGCGCGATGTTCTGGAAGGTGCGCGCGATGCCCTGCCGCGCGGCTTCGTAGGGACGCATGCGGCTGCGCGTCTCGCCGCGAAACGTGATGACGCCTTGCTGCGGGTGATAGAAGCCGTTGATGACGTTCAGCATCGAGGTCTTGCCGGCGCCGTTCGGCCCGATGATCGCCCGGATTTCGCCCTTCTTGATATCGAACGAGATGTCGCTGATCGCCTTCACGCCGCCGAAGGACAGCGAGATGTTGTCGACCTTGAGCAGGTCGCCGCCCGTCGCGATACCGTCGTCGGCGCGCAGCGTGTGCCGCGACATGTCTTCGCGGATATGCACGTTCATTCGGCGGCCTCCCTGTGTGCGGAATTCACCGGCACAAGTTCCATGTCGCGGATCTCCACGGTAGCCGTGATCTTGCCCTTGCGGCCGTCCTCGAAGGTGACTTCGGTCTCGACATATTTCTCCGTCGAGCCGTCATAGAGCGCCTCGATCAGCGGCGCGTAGCGCTCGGCGATGAAGGACCGGCGCACCTTCTGGGTGCGCGTCAGTTCGCCGTCGTCGGCGTCGAGTTCCTTGTGCAGCACAAGGAAGCGGGCGATTTGCGAACCGGCCACCATTTCCTCGCTGGCAAGATCGCGATTCACCTGCGCGACATGCTCCTCCATCATTGCGTAAACGCGCGGATGCTGCGCCAACTCCTGGTAGGACGCGTAGGAGATGTTGTTTCTTTCGGCCCAGTTGCCGAGTGCGGTCAGGTCGATATTCAGGAACACGGCGCAGAAGTCGCGGCCGTCGCCGAATGCCACCGCCTCCTTGATGTTGGGGAAGAACTTGAGCTTGTTCTCGATATATTTCGGCGCGAACAGGCTGCCGTCGTTCAGCTTGCCGACGTCCTTGGCGCGGTCGATGATCTTCAGATGGCCTTCGTGGTCGAAGAAACCGGCGTCACCCGTATGCACCCAGTTGTCGTTGGTCTTGGTCGAGCGAGTCGCCTCGTCGTTGAGGTAGTAGCCGACGAAGACGCCCGGCGAGCGGTACATGACCTCGCCGTTCTCCTCGATGCGGATCTCGACGCCGGGCGAGGGGCGTCCGACGGTATCGGCGCGAATTTCGCCATCGGGCTGGGCGCTGATATAGACGGAGGCTTCGGTCTGGCCGTAAAGCTGTTTCAGGTTCAGGCCGAGCGAACGGTAGAAGCGGAAAATTTCAGGTCCGATGGCCTCTCCGGCGGTGTAGCCGACGCGCATGCGCGAGAAACCCATGCGGTTTTTCAGCGGCCCGTAGACCAGCAATTCGCCAAGCCAGTATTTGATCCGGTCCCAAAGCGCGACCTTTTCGCCGTTGAGGATCGGTTCGCCGACGCGGCGCGCATGCTCCATGAAATAGTCGAACATGCGCTTCTTGAGCGGGCTCGCATCCTCCATCCGCACGATCACGGCGGTCAGCATGGTCTCGAAGACTCGCGGCGGGGCGAAGAAATAGGATGGCGCGATCTCGCGGCGGTCGCTGTTGACCGTTTCCGGGCTTTCCGGACAGCAGACGGAGAAGCCGGCGACATAGGCCTGCGCATAGGTGAATACGTGGTCGCCGACCCAGGCAAGCGGCAGATAGGCGAGAATGGTGTCGTTTTCGGTCAGGTGATCGAAGGAATTGCCGTTGCGCGCCGAGATCACGAGATTGTCGTAGGACAGCATCACGCCCTTGGGCTTGCCGGTCGTGCCGGAGGTGTAGAGCATGACCGCGATATCGTCGCCCTTGCCGGCGGCGATGTTTCCGTTCCACTCGGTCTCGCCCTCGGCGGCGAGCAGGTCACGGCCCGCGCTCTGGATCGCGTCGATGGAATGCAGGTTGACGTGATCGTAGTCGCGCATGCCGCGCGGCTCGTCATAGACGATCTTGTGCAGGTCCTTCAGGTCGTCGGTCATCGACAGGACCTTGTCGACCTGTTCCTGGTCCTGGCACACCGCGAAACGGACGCCGGCATGGTTGAGCACATAGACCATCTCTTCGGCGACCGAATCCGCGTAAACGGGAACGGGAATGCCTCCGAGCGCCTGAACGGCGGCGAACGACCAATAGAGACGAGGCCGGTTCTGGCCGACGATGGCGACCTTGTCGCCGGCCTTCAGGCCGATCGCCTTGAGCCCCATCGAGAAGGCGCGAATTTCGTCGGCGAGATCCGCCCAAGTCCAGCTTTTCCAGATGCCATGGTCCTTGTGCCGCATGGCAGTGCGGGTCGCGAAACGATCCGCATTGAGTAGCAGATATTGCGGAAAGGTCGCAGGGGCGTGCGCCCCCGTCCGGTCCGAAGACGGCATATGACTTCTATCCTCCCTTACCCCGGACACTATCCTCCTGTGTCCGGGAACCGGCTGGCGAATGGATCGCGCTCCTCAACGCGCATCCGCTGACCGGCAGCAGTCAAGTCCAAAGCATGGCCTTGTTCAACCGCGACTTTAGCTAGCAGCAGATATTTGCGGGAGTTTTTCCCGATTGTTACGAATTGTTTCAGAATTGCTGCGCTGCGGAACGAATGCCGCGTCAGGACCATTCAACCTGGGCGGCCATCAGGTATCCGGCGCCGTAGACCGTCTTGATGAACCGGGGATTGCGCGGATCTTCTTCCAGCTTCGCGCGCAATCGCGAAATCCGCACGTCGATGGAGCGGTCGAAATTGGTGTCGGCGTCGATGCCGAGCCGGTCCATCAGGTCGGCGCGGGTCAAGAGCCGATTGGCCGATTCGAGGAAAATCCGCAGCACGCTCGCTTCGCCGCCGGACAGGCTGCTTCGTTCGCCAGACGGCGAAACGAGTTCGAATACGCCGAAATCCGCCATCCAGCCGGCAAAGCTGGCGACCCGGCGTTTCGCTTCCTGGCCAGACACGCCGTCGCGGCGGCGCAGCACGGAGCGCACCCGCGCGACGATCTCCTTGTCCTCGAACGGCTTGACGATGTAATCGTCCGCGCCCAGTTCGAGGCCGACCAGCTTGGTGTCGAGTTCCTGGCGGCCGCTGACGATGATCGAGGCGATGCGAGGCCGGCTGCGCAGTTCGGCGACGATCGACAGCCCGTCGCGGTCAGGCAGGGACAGATCGATCAGGCACAGATCCGGTTCGCGCCGCGCCAGCGACCGGATGAAGGAAGAACCGCTGTCGAAACTTTCGGTTTCGTAACCCGCGCGGCCAAGCGCCGCCGCGAGGATGTCGGCGATATCGCGGTCGTCTTCGACGATTGCGATATAGTGTGCGGGTTCGGTCATGCGGTTGTCGCCAGGGCGGGCACATCGGCGAAGAGGTTGTCGATGGCGGTGACGAAGGCCTCCTCGCCGAAGGGTTTCTTGAGCAGGTGGAATTCGCTTTCCGCCTCGTCGAGGGCCGGGTGAGTGCTGGCCAGTCCGCTGATCAGCAGGCAGGGCGTCTCGGGCCGGATGTCCCTTGCCGCCCGGCCGACGTCGATCCCGGTCATCGGTCCCGTCATCATGATGTCGCTGACCAACAGGGCCACCTTCGGCAGGTTGGCGAGCAGTTCCAGCGCCTCGTCTCCGGTCGAGGCTTCGATGACCTGGAATCCCGATTTGAGCAGGTAACCGCGCACCAGTTCGCGGATTTCCGCTTCGTCGTCGAGGACGATCGCCAGACCGCCGGGGCGCGCGCTGCGTCTGCGGGTATCGCGTTCGGGGAACTGGTCAGGCGTGACACCCACCGCAAGCGGCAGCACCATGGTGATTGCCGCTCCCTTGCCAGGTTCGCTGACGATCTCGAGGCTGCCGCCGGAACGGCGCAGGAAGCGGCGGACCATGGACAGACCGAGACCGCGTCCGCGTCCCGCCTGCTTGGTCGAGAAGAAGGCGTCGCAGGCCTTATCGATCGTGCCTTCGGAAAAGCCGCAACCGTCGTCACGCACGGTGATCGTCACGGTGTTTCCTCCACTTGCCGCCGCCTCCGCGATCTCGACGGCGATCGAGCCCGTCTGGCCGATCGCGTCGCGCGCGTTCAGGAGGAGATTGAGCAGCGCGTCCTGGAATGCCCGTTCGTCCATCAGCACCGGGAGCGTTTTGCCGCTATCGGTGACGGCGATCGAGACGCTCGGATCAAGCGACGCCGAAAAGAGGTGAACGAGGTCTTCGGCAATACGGTTCACATTGCACAATGTCGGCACAAGGTCCTCGTTGCGCGAAAAGCTCATGAGCTGATCCGTCACGCGCCCGCCGCGTTCGACGGCGCGTCGCGTCGCCTGCAAGATGCGCCCGCGTTCCTCGCCGATCAATGCCGGGTCCGAGAGACGGTTCAAATTCCCCATGATGATGGTCATGATATTGGAGAAATCATGCACCACACCGGAGGTCAGCGCGATGGCCGCCTCCATCCGTTTCGAATGGACGATGAGGTCCATGGCGCGCTTTTCCTCGGTCACGTCGAGCGAGAGGATATAGGCGCCGACAACCTCGCCATGGGTGCCCGTGTCGGGCACGAGCGACGTCCTGATGTGATGCCGCGTGCCGCTCGCGTCCACGGGATGGAAATCGACGGAACAGGGCCTGCCTGCGAGCGCGCCTTCGATCGCCGGCAGCAACACCTCGACCACGTCAGGTTCGAACACCTCGTCGACCCGTCTGCCCTGAAGGTGGATGTCGTCGAACCCCAGCATGTCGGCGAGCTTGTTGTTGGAAAAGAGGTAGACGCGCTCACGGTCGATATAGGCGATATGCGCCGGCACCGAATGGGTGATCATGCGCAGGCGGTTCTCGGACTCCGTCAGCCTGCGGCTGACTTCTTCCAGCGCCCGGTTGGCGGCGTTGAGTTCGCGGTTGGTCGCTTCCAGTTGCTCGGATCGTTCGAGTAGGCTGTGCGACAGCTGGTCCGCGCGTTCGCGCAGGAGTACTTCCGACTTCTTCTTGGACGTGATGTCGGTATAGACGGCGACCCAGCCGCCATCGGCCAGCGCATGACCTTCCACCGCGATGACCATACCGTTCGGTCGCACGCGTTCGAGATAATGATCCTCGAAAGCCTGCGCGCGCGTGACCCGTTCGCGCACCAGTTCGTCAACATCGCCGGGGCCGAAATCGCCTTTTTCGGCAAGAAAACGGGTGATTTCCTCGAAGGTCGATCCGGTCGCCGAAAACCTGTCCGGCAGGTCGTAAAGACGCAGAAACGTGCGATTGGTGTGAACCAGCCGCAGATTGGCGTCGAAGATCGTGATCCCCTGTTCCAGCAGGTTCAGGCCGGAGACCATCCACTCCGTGAATCGTTCCAGCGATCCGGAGGACGACAAATCGCTTTGCCGGCGCGCGTTGCCCGGCATGAACGGCAGATCGTTCGGTTCAACATTCTTCATGGCTCTTCGATACGCCAGTTCGGCCATGCACGACAAGGCACGGTGGTGCCGGCAAGGGTGCTTCCGTAATCGTTCCGTTTCTCTATGATGCCGCGAAAAAACGACGAGGGAATGCCCAATGAACACCACGACGAAGCCGCCAATCAGCCGTTTTCCGGTTCCCAATCTGCAGGACGTTCCCGACGATATTCGCGAGCGCATGCTCGCTGTTCAGGAAAAAGCCGGGTTCATTCCGAACGTCTTTCTGGGGCTCGCGCACCGGCCGGACGAGTTCCGTGCCTTCATGGCCTATCATGACGCCCTGATGGAGAAGCCAGGCAACCTCACCAAGGCCGAGCGCGAGATGATCGTGGTCGCAACCAGCAACGCCAACCAGTGCCAGTACTGCGTCGTCGCGCATGGGGCGATCCTGCGCATCAGGGCCAAGGATCCGCTGATCGCCGATCAGGTGGCGATCAACTACCGCAAGGCCGACATCACGGACCGACAGAAAGCGATGCTGGATTTCGCCATGAAGGTGTCGTTCGAGGCCTATGCGGTCGGAGACGAGGATTTCGCGGTTTTGGCGGATCACGGTTTCGATCCGGAGGACGCTTGGGACATCGCCGCCATCGCGGCCTTTTTCGGAATGTCGAACCGGATCGCGAATTTCACCAACATGCGTCCGAATGAGGAGTTTTTCACCATGGGACGGACCTAGCGGCGGGAAGTCACAGACCGACTTCGCGCAGGATGAAATTGGCGATCGCGGCCGTGTCGTCGAGATCGAAGACCGGGACGGACAGCCCTTCGGGGGCGCCGTTGGAGGCGACCGCGCGGACCGTCGGGTTGTCGCCCGCCAGCAAGGGTTGGCCCGTCTCGATGCGATGCGCCTCGATCTTGGGGTGCGGCGCGCGCTTGTAGCCTTCGACCAGCACCAGATCGACGGGTGTCAGGCGCGCGACAAGGTCTTCCAGCGGCGGCTCGGGATCGCCGCGCAGTTCATGCATGAGCGCCCAGCGGGCGGGCGAAGCGACGATAACCTCGCGCGCGCCGGCCTCGCGATGTCGGTAGCTGTCGCGGCCCGGCTGATCGATATCGGTCGCGTGATGGGCGTGCTTGATCGTGGAGACGCGCAGGCCGCGCCCGCAAATCTCGGATACCAGCCGTTCCATCAGGCCGGTCTTGCCGGAATTCTTCCATCCGGTGATGCCGTAAATTTTTATCTGCGACACAGGATATCCTCCGCCACGACAATATCCTCCGGCGCGTTGATGTTGAAGAAGGGATCGAAAGGCTCCGAAGCGAAGGGGGCTGTTTCGGCATCGTGCCGCTCGGCCCAGAGCATCACCTTGCGCAGACCGCCGGTAAGATCCCTGCGCAGATCCTCGCGCAGGGCAACCGGCCACAGCCCGAAGGTCGGATGGCGCCGCAACCGGCCCGCCTCGTCGGGGGATGCCGCAATCGCCAAGCCGGATGGTCCAGCCGCCGCCTGCAGCCTTTCCGCCAGATCGAGGGGAAAGAAAGGCGTGTCGGCGGCTACGGTCACGACTGCCTCGGCACCGAGCGCGGCCGCCCAGTCGAGCCCGACAAGAATGCCCGCAAGCGGCCCCTGATGGCCGCCGATGCTGTCCGGCAAGACCGGTATGCCGAGATCGGCGAAGCGCGACGGATCGCCGTTGGCATTCAGCGCGAGAGGGGCGCATTGGGGAGAAAGGCGGGCGATCACGTGGTCGATCAGCCGCCGACCGCCAAGTTCGAGCAGGCCCTTGTCGCCGCCCCCCATGCGCGTGGCGCGGCCTCCGGCCAAAATCACACCCGGGGTCTTAGCGATTGCGGGCCTCCGTTCGATGCAGCTCACCGCCTGCCGCGATGGCTGCAAGGCGAGGTGTGAGCACCGAGTCAAACGGCCAGGCAACAGGGAATGGCGGGGCGGGGATCATGATGCGCTTTTCTTCTGGCACGGCATCTTGTAGTCCGGACTGTGCAAATTCAAGGGGCGGAGATCGCCGGGCCGCAATGCTGGGATATGTGACAAGCGAAGAACGCGGAACGGTCGATCGGCTGTTGTCGGAGGTCGCACGCGTGCTCTCCGAACAGGGGTGGCTGCTGGCCGGTGTGGTCCAGGAAAACCTCGAAAGAGCTTCGGGCGGGCCATGCGACATGGACCTGCATGTGCTGGCGACCGACCACAGGATCCGAATCAGCCAGAATCTCGGCGCGATGGCGCAGGGCTGCCGGCTGGACCCCGTTGGCCTCGAACAGGCGGCAGGCCTGGTCGAACAGGTGCTCGATGGCGCAGGCGGTGCGCGGCCACGGCTACTGATCGTCAACAAGTTCGGCAAGCAGGAGATCGAGGGGCGGGGGTTTCGCCCGCTGATCGGCCGCGCGCTGATGCAGGACATCCCGGTTCTCGTCGCGGTGAACGCTTTGAACATGCGGGCCTTTCAGGATTTTGCGGCCGGGATGGGGCAGTCCATAGAGCCGTCGCCTGAGGCGATCCTGCATTGGGCCAATGCCACGCAGCCGGTGGAAATCCGGGGAGAATAGCCGCGGCTGCGCGCCGCTCACGGATATGAGGTGCGAAATGTGCCGGTCTTTTCATGCGACGACGCGCGCATGCGGACAATGTACGCGCCCGAATTCGACACGATGGTCTTCAGCGGCATGATTTTCAAACGGGCGAGAAACCTATAGGCCGCGCCGGAACGCGGCTGTCAGTCTCCGAGCCTCAGCTCGCGTCGGGATCGGGGGTCGGGACGTCCTCTGTCTCCGGCGCGGTTGTCGTGTCGGCTTCGGCCTGGGAGTCGAGATAGTCGCGAACCTGGTCGATCTTGCCGTATGCGTCGTCGACGCCGAGTAGGTCTTTCGCCCAGTCGAGCATGTCCTGGTCAACGTAGTCCTCCGGACCGTATTCCGCGACGCGATTGTCGTTCGCCGCAGCGAGAAGGGCTTCTGTCAACGCCTCGTCAGTCACCTGGCCTGCAAGCGCGTCGATTTGCTCCTGAAGCGGGTCAACCGTAGCCTCAGCGGTCGCGACGTCCGTTCCCGCCTGGGTGCCGAGTGCCGCGTCGATAACGCCGAGCTCGCTCCCGATGGCGGTCGCGGTCGCGTCATCGCCCGCGGCGACGGCTGTATCATAGGCCTCTTGCAGGGCAGCTTGGCGATCGGCCAGCTCGGCATAGCTGATGCCCGTATAATCGAATGCCACGCCATCGAGTTCGACCGGGTCGATTGCGCCAAGCAGACCCGCAACCTCGGGATCCGTGGCGAATGCCGCGATTGCGTCGTCCAGAACGGCCTGGGCCGCGGCGATATCCTGATTCAGATTATCCAATTCGACATTCGCCATGACGTAATCGCGGATCGCCGCCATTCGCGGATCCTGCGCGTTCAGATAGGCGTGGAAGTTGCGGTTCAGCGAATTCAGGCCAGCCAGCTTCGCGTGGAAGTTCTTGTCCTTCTGCTTGCCGAGCGCCTTGGCGCGCGCCTCGGGAACGGGCAGGGAAGCGAGGTCCTTCAGTTTGGCGGATTGTTTCTGCTTTGTGGACGCGGTCTTGGTTTTTTTGTGGTCCTTGCCGAAAACATCGTTGAAGAAACCCCTGATACCCTTGTTCGAGTTGCCGGATTTCGAGCCGGAGCGTGTCGACGCGGATGCGAATCCAAATCCCTTGCTCTTGCCGCTGTTTCCTGCCGAGGCACTCTTGCCGTTTCCGCCAGCGTTGCCTTTGCCACTGCCATTCCCGTTGCCTCCGGCATTGCCGTTCCCGCCACCATTGCCGTTGCTGCCGCCGTTTCCGTTTTTCGCATAGGCGGATGAGACGAAATTCGGGCCATGATCGGAAAACCGCGAAAAATCTCCGACCGCAGTCAGCATGAATGCGGAGCAGGAGAGCACTGCGATTGTGGTCATGCGGTATGATTTCGTCATGGCGGGATCTTTCTTGCGCGCGGGATTTGCAGAAAGATACCGTAAGGTCAGTCTTTCGATGAACGGTTAAGGGTCCCGCGAATTTTCTAATATTCAAAACAACCGATCTTTAACCGTGCGTGATGCGGAAAGGAGAGGGTAGAGAATGCGGCAAAATCGGAAAGCCTATTAATATCAATTTGATATCCTTTTCACCTAATTATAGGTGCGCGACCGAATGAGGTCGAACTGGCTTGTCAGAAACTCTATTAATAACAATGATATCAGATATATGCCGATGTAACTTAATGTGTGACGGCTATTCGGACGGTGCCAGCCCGTCCTGTCGGCTTTCGCGCGCGAATATCTCGTCAAACAGCTCCCACGTGCTTTTGGCCTCGACCTCGGTCATCTTGCGGATTGCCTGGCCGATATGAACCATCAGGTGGTCGCCGGGGGAAATCGTCTCGTGCTGAAGCAGGAACAGGCTGACCTCGCGCTCGATGCCTTTCGCTTCGCAGCGGGCGACGAAGCCGTCGCATTCGATCACCCGCATGGGCACTCCGAGACACATGTCCGCCTCCAATGACGATCATCGTTCAATAACTCAAAACTTATCCGCCCAAATTGACATATGTCACTGCAGGGATGTTGCTGACGCGAAAAGATGCGCGCATGATTACGTGAATTGCCGGATCGCGCCGTATGGCGAAAGGGAGGCTGGCATGCCGATGAGCGGTTCCTCCGCTTCAACTCTTGTTCTGGGGCTGGGTAATGTCCTGCTTACGGATGACGGGTTCGGCGTGCACGTCGTCCAGACGCTGCAGGATGCAGACGATCTGGGTGGCCACGTGTCGGTTCGCGACGGCGGGACGATCGGCCTCTCGCTTCTCACGGAAATCGAGGATTCGGGTTCGCTGATCGTGGTCGATGCGATGGAACTCGGCGACGTGCCGGGGTCTTTGCGCCTGTTCGTCGGCGCCGAGATGGACTCCCAGCTTGGCGGCAAGAAAAAGACGGCGCACGAGGTCGCTCTCGCGGATCTGATGTCGGCGGCGCGTTTGTCCGGTTGCGAACCCGGCCGGCGCGCGCTGGTCGCCGTTCAACCGGGGTCGACGTCATGGGGCATGGCGCCGGGGCCGGAGGTCGGCGCCGCGATTCCGCAGGCCTGCGCGGCAATCCGCACATTACTGGAGGAATGGAATGACCGCTGACGGCGCGACGCCCGCCCTGCACGACATCTCGACCGGCATGGCGATGAGCCTGATGCAGGAGATCGCGGAACGGCTCGGCGTTCTGGCGGAAGGCGGCGAGCCGCATGCCATCGATCTCCTGGGCATCCCGATGTCGAAACGTGACCGCGATGAGCTCGAAGCCATGCTCGGGCGCGGTGAAGTCGAGGTTACGCTGGATGTCGCGGGTGCGAGCCGTCTCTGGGAGACGCAATATTCCGGCGTCTGGTGGATCCGCCATTTCGGCGAGGGCGAACGGGTCGCGTCCGAACGCATCGAAATCGTTGCGGTGCCGGAGATCCTGAGCGCCCACCGCCTCGACATGGCGGCAGCGGCGCGGCGCCTGTCCGATGAACTGGCGCAAGCAAACGAACCGATCCCGCAGGAGGAAAGCGCACATGTCTGAGCAGGAAACCATCGGCGAGCTACTCGCCAAGCGCGGGATTTCGAGGCGGGCGCTGCTGAAATATGCGGGTTATCTGGCAAGTGTGATGGCGCTGCCGCCGACTTCATCGACCGCGATGGCACAGGCACTCGCCAATGCACGGCGCCAGTCCGTCATCTGGCTTTCCTTCCAGGAATGCACGGGTTGCACGGAATCGCTGACGCGTTCCTTCAGTCCGACGATCGAGGACATGATCTTCGACCTCATTTCGCTCGACTATCACGAGACGCTGCAGGCGGTTTCGGGCTATGCGGCCGAGGAAGCGCGCACGCCAGGCGATGCAGGAGAACAAGGGCAAATATGTCGTCGTCGTCGACGGCTCGGTCTCGACCAGGGACGGCGGCGTCTATTCCGCCAATGCCGGCAAGACCAATCTGGAGACGTTGCAGGAAACGGCCAAGGATGCGCTGGCGCTGATCTCGGTCGGCACCTGCGCCGCTTTCGGCGGCATCCCGCACGCCAAGCCCAATCCGACGGGCGCGGTTCCGGTTTCCGACATCATTACCGACAAACCGATCATCAATATCCCCGGCTGCCCGCCGATCGCCGAGGCGATTGCCGGCACCGTCGCCTATCTGGTCACCTTCGGAAAAATCCCGGAACTCGATCATCTCGGCCGGCCGAAGGCGTTTTTCGGCGATACGATCCATGACCGCTGCTATCGTCGGCCGTTCTACGACAAGGGCCTGTTCGCGAAGAGTTTCGACGACGAGGGCGCGCGCAACGGCTGGTGCCTTTACGAGGTCGGCTGCAAGGGACCGGTCACCTACAATGCCTGCGCGACGCTGAAATGGAACGGCGGCGTGTCCTTCCCGATCCAGTCGGGCCACGGTTGTCTCGGCTGTTCGGAGCCGGATTTCTGGGACCGCGGCGGATTTTACAAGCCGCTGTCGTCGTGGACGGGCGGAAACGCGGCGATCATCGGCGGTGCGGCGGCCGCCGGGGCGGTCGTGGGCGCGGCCAGCGCTTTGCTCGCCCGCAGGCGCAAGGCGTCAGCTTCAGGGGAGAAGGGATCATGAGCCTTCTGGATTTTGCGCGCGGGCCCGCGCTCGAATACGCATTCGCCGTCTTCCTGTTCGGTATTTTGTGGCGGATCGTGTCGCTGCTCCTCCTGCCGCGCGCGAGGGACCGTTCGGTCCCGCGGCCCGGCGCACCGGCGGCGGCCGTGTCGGCGGCGCGGGGGTTCGTGCGCCACATGTGGCTGCGCCCGCCATACGGCCAGTCCACGGTATTCGCGCTGGTCAATGGCTACGTCTTTCATGTCGGGCTTGCGATCATCGTCCTCGGCTTCGGACCGCATATCTTTTTCATAAACGGCCTCACCGGCATTTCGTGGCCGAACCTGCCGTCCGGAGTGATTTCCGTCGTCGCGGTGGTTACGCTTGCAGCTCTCGCGGCGGCGCTGGTGCGTCGGCTGACGAGCCCGGTGCTGCGGCTGCTGTCCGGTTTCAACGACTACATGAGCTGGCTTGTCACGACCGCGCCGGTTCTCACCGGCCTGCTCGCGGTCAGTCATCTCGGCGCGAAATACGAGACGCTTCTCGCGATCCATATCCTGAGCATTGCGGTGTTCCTGGTCTGGTTCCCGTTCGGCAAGCTCTTCCATGCCTTCCTCGTCTTCGTGACGAGAAGCCAGACCGGTGCCTTCTACGGGCGGCGCGGCGTCCAGATCTGATCAGAGAAATAAACAGGGAAGGTAGACGCCATGAACGAACGCATCGTTGTCGATCCCATAACCCGGATCGAGGGCCATCTGCGCATCGAGGCCGAAACGGGCAGCGACGGGTCGATTACCGGCGCCTACAGCTCGGGCACGATGGTTCGCGGTATCGAGCTCATCCTCAAGGGGCGCGACCCGCGCGAGGCATGGGCCTTCGCGCAGCGCATCTGTGGTGTCTGTACCCTGGTGCATGGCATCGCGTCGGTGCGGGCCGGTCGAAAACGCGCTCGACTACAAGATCCCGCCGAACGCCCAGCTGATCCGCAACCTGATGATCGCGGCGCAATATGTGCACGACCACGTCATGCATTTCTATCACCTGCATGCGCTTGACTGGGTCGATGTGGTCTCGGCGCTGAAGGCCGATCCCGCTGCCACATCGCAGCTCGCCCAGTCGATCTCGTCCTGGCCGAAATCGAGCCCGGGCTATTTCGCCGATACGCAGAAGAAGCTGAAAAATTTCGTCGACGCGGGCCAGCTCGGCATTTTCGCCAACGGCTTCTGGGGCAATCCTGGCTTCAAGCTGCCGCCCGAGGCCAACCTCATGGCGGTCGCGCATTACCTCGAAGCGCTGGCCTGGCAGCGCGAAGTGGTCAAGCTGCACACGATCTTCGGCGGCAAGAACCCGCATCCGAACTTTCTCGTCGGGGGTGCGCCGTCGCCGATCAGCGTCGACTCGACGGCGTCGAGCGGGCTATCGGCAACGGCCGTCAACATGACCGGTCTCGGCCAGGTCAAGACGGTGATCAACTCGATGAAAACCTTCGTCGAGCAGGTCTATCTGCCCGATACGCTGGCGATCGCCTCGTTCTACAAGGACTGGTTCGCGCGCGGCGAGGGCGTCGGCAATTTCCTCACCTTCGGCGACTTCCCGGAAAAGGGGATGGACGATCCGTCGAGCTGGCTCATCCCGTCCGGCGCGATCCTCGGGCGCGACCTGAACACCATCCATCCGGTCGATCTGAACGATCCCGAACAGGTCCAGGAATTCGTGTCGCACTCCTGGTACGATTATTCCTCCGGCAAGGATCAGGGCCTGCATCCCTATCAAGGCGAGACTAATCTGGATTATACCGGTCCGAAGCCGCCCTACGAGCAACTCGATGTCGAGCAGAGCTATTCCTGGCTGAAATCGCCGCGCTGGAAAGGCAACGTGATGGAAGTCGGACCGCTGGCGCGGGTTCTGATGCTCTATGCCAAGGGCCATGAACCGACGCGCGAGCTCGCCGGCATGGCCCTGTCGAAACTCGACCTGCCGCTCGAGGCGATGTTCTCGACAATGGGGCGCACGGCGGCGCGCACGCTCGAAAGCAAGATCATCGTCGACCAGATGTCGATCTGGTACGACAATCTGATCGCCAATATCCGCGGCGGCGATCTGGCCGTGCACAATGAGGACAAATGGGAGCCGTCGTCCTGGCCCAAAGAGGCGCGCGGTGTCGGCTTCATGGAGGCGCCGCGCGGCGCGCTCGCCCACTGGGTCGTCATCAAGGACGGCAAGATCGACAACTATCAGGCGGTCGTGCCCTCGACCTGGAATGCCGGCCCGCGCGATGCGCAGGGCCAGCCGGGCCCTTACGAGGCGGCGCTGATGGACCGCCACACATTGTACGACCCGAAACAGCCGCTGGAGATCCAGCGCACCATCCACTCGTTCGATCCGTGCATCGCCTGCGCCGTCCACGTCGTCGATCCGGATGGCGAGGAACTGATGAAGATACAGGTTCGATAGGCCGAACGCGCCGGAGGAATGACCATGAACGCTCCCGTCAATGTCGATGCCGCCAGAAGCGTGTTCTTCAAACAGGTCGAGGAACCGCTGGTCGCCTACCTGGAAGCCTGCCTGCATTGCGGCCAATGCGCGGACGCCTGCCATTTCCACGAAGCCTCCGGCGATCCGCGCCACACACCTGCCTACAAGCTGTTTCCGATCGCAAAAGCCTACCGGTCGCAGAAATCGCCGCTGAGCTGGCTCGGTCTCGCGCCGCGGATTCACCGAAAAGGATCTTGCAGGAGTGGGAGGAGCTGCTGTTCGACACCTGCACCATGTGCGGGCGTTGCACGACGGTCTGCCCGATGGGAATCGACATCGCCTCCATAGTCGGCAAGGCGCGCCAGGCATTCGTCGCTGCCGGGCTCGGGCCTGAGGACCTGCTCGCTGCGGCCGATTTCTCGCGCGATCACGGCAGTCCGCTCGGGCTTGACCCGGGCAAGCTGGAGGACCGGATCGAGTGGCTCGCCGACGAAAACGAGATCGACATCCCGCTCGACAAGGACAAGGCGGAGGTCCTGCTCACCGTTTCCTCGATCGAGATGATGAAATATCCCGATTCGATTTCCGCGATGGCGAAGATCATGAACCATGCCGGGGTGGACTACACATTTTCCACCAAGGGCTACGAGGCGACGAATTTCGGCTATCTGGCAGGCAAGGCGGACGTTGCGAAGATCATGGTCACCCGCATCGCCGAAGCCGCCGTGGCGGTCGGCGCGAAGACCGTCGTCATTCCCGAATGCGGCCACGCCTATGGCGTGCTGCGCTGGGGCGGCGCCAATATCCTCGGCAAGCCGCTGCCCTTCGAGGTCCTCCACATCACCGAATACATGGCGAAGCTGAAGCGCGAGGGCAGACTGAAGCTCAAGCCGCTCGACGGTTCCATCACCTATCACGACCCCTGCCAGATCTCGCGGCGCGGCGGCGCGATGCAGGATGCGCGCTATCTGCTCGAAGGGTTCGCCACCGATTTCCGCGAGATGACGCCGACGGGCAACCAGAACTGGTGTTGCGGCGGCGGTGGCGGCGTGCAGGCGATCGGGCGCGCCGCCGAGTTGCGGCACAAGGTCTTCAAGATCAAGATCGACCAGGTCGAAAAGACCGGCGCCGAAACGCTGGTCTCCGCCTGCGCCAATTGCCGTTTGACGATGGACGAGAGCAAGCTCGCGCTCGACTGGAAGGGCGGCCTCGACAGTCTGGTCGAGATCATCGCCGATCATCTGGTGGAGGACGACGAAAGCACGACGGCGGACTGATATTTCCGGGCCGGTATCGCCGCCTTACGGATTTGTATGGCGGCGCGCCTAAAAAATCGCGCTATGAAATCCTATTCTCAGGACAAGTCGGGCGACAGGCGTCCGAATTCCAGCCGAGAGCGCGAGATCGCAATGCGCATCCTTCTTGTCGAAGACGACCACCAGACCGCCGACTACATCCGCAATGGCTTCTCGCAAAGCGGCCTTGCGTGCGACCATGTCGAGGACGGCCGAGAAGCCATGCTGCGTGCCTCGGACGAGGAGTTCGACGTCGCCGTCGTCGATCGCATGCTGCCGGGGCTCGACGGCTTGTCGCTGGTGAAAAGCCTGCGCGCCGCCGGCGTATCGACGCCGGTGCTTTTCCTGACCTCGATCGGCGGCGTCGACGACCGGGTGGAGGGGCTGGAAGCCGGCGGAGACGACTATCTCGTCAAGCCGTTCGCGTTTTCGGAATTGCTGGCGCGCGTCAACGCATTGCTACGCCGTCCCGCCGCGATCGCCGAGAAATCCCGATTGCATGTGCATGATCTCGAAATGGATCTGATCCGCCGCCGCGTGACGCGGGCCGGGCAGGATATCGATCTGCAGCCGAAGGAATTCACGCTGCTGGAAACCCTCATGGAACACGAAGGGCGGGTGCTGACAAAGACGATGCTGCTCGAGCGGGTCTGGAACTTCCATTTCGATCCGAAGACCAGCGTCGTCGAAACGCATATCAGCCGGTTGCGCTCCAAGATCGACAAGCCATTCGATGCGCCGCTTCTGCATACCGTGCGCAATCTCGGCTATTCGCTGCATGCGCCTCGCTAGGCTTATCTACAGCACACCTTTCCGGATCGCCGTCATCATCACGCTGATGGCGATCGGCGCATTCCTCGCGAGCGCCTTGCTGGCCTACACGATCCTGCGCACAGACCTCGATGCGGCGCGCACGCGCGGCGTGTCGGAACTGCACTATGCCATCGCGCAATCCTATCTCGAGGGCGGCGAGGATTCCCTTGCGGACTCGGTCCATGCCAATATTCTTGCGGCGGCCCGGAAGGAAAATGTCTTCCGTCTGCTAACGCCCGACGGCCGGGTGCTCGCGACCAATGTGAACGGTTTCGACATTCCGCCCGGCTTTTCGGACGTTCCGGCGCGGCGTCTGGGCATCGACCGCGATGTCTCCTACCGGATTCTCAACAGCCGCGTCGGCGATTTCGAACTGGCCGTCGGCTCCAGCAACGCCGATGTCGAGATCGTGCGCGAAACGATCTTCAAGAGCTTCGGATGGGCTGCGGTCGGCATGATCCTGCTCAGCCTGGCGGGTGGCGCCTATCTGGCGGTCAAAACGCAACGCCGGCTCGACCAGATGCAGCGGACTTTCGAGGAGATTTCGCTCGGTCATCTCGGCGCGCGGCTGCCGATCAGGAACCAGAAGGACGATGTCGACGTGCTTTGGCAAAACGTCAATGCGGCGCTCGACCGGCTGTCGCATCTTGTCGAGGGCATGCGCCAGGTTTCCAACGATATCGCGCATGATCTCAAGACGCCGCTGAACCGGCTGCGGATTACGATCGAGACCGCTCTCCTGCACAACGAGGAAGGCAAGCCCGTTACCGAACTTCTCGAAAAAGCGGCTTCGGAATCGGATCACATCAACGAGACCTTCGCCGCTCTGCTCGCAATTGCGCAAATCGAGGCGGGGGCGCGCAAGGCGCGTTTCGGCACGATCGACCTCAGGGCGATTCTTTCCGATATTGCAGATGTTTACATGAATGTCGCGGAGGATGCGGGCGATGCTCTCGTCAACGCGACGTCTGATGACACAGCGGTCGAGGTGCAGGGCGACCGCGAACTCGTGACGCAGGCTCTCGCAAACCTGATCGAGAATGCAATTCGTCATTGCCCGCCCGGCTCGCATATCGACTGTTCCATCGACACGCGCGGTGGCGCTGTCGCGGTCATCGTCGCTGATGACGGTCCCGGCATTCCCGCCGGCGAGCGCGACAAGGTGCGCGAACGGTTCTACAGGCTGGAAAAGAGCAGGACGACGCCCGGCTCCGGTCTTGGCCTCAGCCTCGTGAACGCCATTGCCGAACTTCATGGCGGCAAGCTCGTGCTGGAGGACAATCGGCCCGGCCTGAGGGCGACCCTGCTGTTTTCGCGCGGCGCCGACGCTGGCATCACGCACACGGAACAATAATCCGATAACAAAAAAGGCCCCCGAAAGGCCTCGCGGCTTCCGGGGGCAGGGACGACTGCCTGGTTATCCGCAGATATCCGGTCAGCGGAGATAGAAGGTGAAGCTGCCATTGGCGGCCTCGTCGACGGCGACGATGTTGCCGATCTCGACGTGCTTGGCCTTCAGTTCATCCATCAGGTTCTTGTTTTCCGCGATGGTCTTCTGGAGTGTTTCGGTGTTGGCGGCATGTGCGTCCGCATGGTCGAGATATTGCACGCGGTAGAAATCGCTGGCACCGAGCGTATCCAGGCGCTTGACCTCGTAGTGATTGGTTTTCAGCATTTCCACCGCGCGATTGACATCGCTTTCGTTTTCGCCGGACCATTCGCGGGCTTGCGCCACGCTCGAGACGGCCAGAAGGGACAGTGCGGTTGCTGCTGCGAGTGCATTGATGCGTTTCATTTGTCGCTCTCCTTGAGAAAGTCCGAAAGACAATGAGATCTTCCGATGCAGGGAAATAGACAGAAGCGCTGGGGCGGAGATTTGTTCGCAGACATACAAATTTGTATGCAAAACATAATGTTACGGTAATGTCACGCTCCGCGGAGCACGGCCGTTTCTATCTCAGGAACGCGAGGAACCGGCCCATGCATGCCGGGTTGCCGGAGATCAAGGTCGATATTTCGAACAGGATCTGCGGCAATGCGAAACCGCCCGGGCAAGCGATATATTGCGGCGTCCAGACGGGATCGGATTTTTCCTTGAACGCGCGCAGGCCCTCGAAATTGAAAAACTCCTCGCCGTGCCGGTCAGATGCACATGAGCCGTAATTTCGTGAATGACCGCAAGCGCGACAGCGACGAAGAGGACCGCAAACAGGGGCGCCAGGTATGGCGCAAGCGGCCGCCGCGAGGTCCCGCCTGAGCGGTCGGCGCGTATTCCGGTCTGTTCGGTTTGCGTGGTCACGACGCCAATATCCGGCCTGTGCGTTTCGCCGATGCCGTGTCTCCCGTGAACGAGATGCGCGGCGGCACAGGGTCAATGGCCCTCAATAGCGCCGCCAGTGTGGCACCTTGTTCTCCAGGTGCGGACGGACCGGACGCTTCCAGACTCCTTCGCAAAACCGTCCCCCAAGTTGCAATGTGGAATACGCACGTTTTATCGGCCCGCGGGCGGAATGCGACAGCCGGCAGGCGTTTCAGGCAGCGTCGCCGTCGCTGTTGATCCGTTCGCGGAACTCGCGCGGCGACATGCCCGTGGCATTGCTGAACACCCGGCTGAAATAGGCGGGGTCATTGTAGCCGAGCGTATAGGCGATGCGCGATATCGGCAGGTTCGTGTAAACGAGGTTGCGGCGCGCCTCGCGGATCATGCGGTCTTCGATCACGCGCGTCGCCGGCTGTCCGACCGCGGCGCGCGCGATGCGGCTCAGATGCGTCGGCGTGACGCCCAGCGCGCGGGCATAGTCGGCGACCGGCCATCGATCGAGGAAATTGTCCTCGATCAGCGCCTCGAACTTCCGGAAAATCTCGCTGTCGCCGGGATTGCCGGCGGCAATGCCGCTTTGCGCCAGTCCGCGCGCGACATGGCCGAACAGGACGCCGGTCAAGGCGCGCAGGATCTGCGCGCGAGCAAAACCGCGCCCGGCATGTTCCTCGAAGATCTGCTCCATGATGGCGCGGGTCGGTTCGCATGCGGGGAGCACGGCGGGACGGGAGAGGACCTGGCGCAGTCCCTGCGACGGTTCCAGCGCTTCCTCCATCATTTCCGACGCGATGGTGACGACCCAGCCTTGCGTTCCCGGCGTGAACGAGAAGGCGTGGACGCATCCGAGCGGCACATTCACCATGGTGTGCGGGTGTAGCGCGGTCGTCTCGTCTTCCAGAACCGCCCGGCCGCCGCCGCGGTCGATGAGCAGGATCTGATGCAGCCTGGCATGGCGATGCGGCGCCAATTCCCAGTCATGCAGCCGCGAACGGATTTCGATCGTCTCGCAATGAACGACGTCGGGCAGGTCCCCGGCTTCGCCGAAGAGGTTGTAATTGAGGACGGGGAGAGCGGCTTGCATGTTCGATTTGTACAAGAGAATTCCCGCTGCGTCCATTTATGGCGGCGAATTGCGTGGTATTTTCGTCCAACATTTGGAGGAAACATCATGAAAACCCAAGTCTGTATCATCGGCGGTGGCCCGTCGGGGCTGATGCTGTCGCAACTTCTGCATCTGAAAGGCATCGACAATGTCCTTCTGGAGAAGCACAGCCGCGAATATGTGCTGAGCCGCATTCGGGCCGGCGTGCTGGAGCACGGTTTCGCGGAACTGATGCGCGAGGCCCAATGCGGCGAGCGCATGGATCGCGAAGGCGAAATCCACGATGGCTTCTTCATCGCCCATGACGGGATCCTCGACCGCGTCGACCTGCACAAATACAGCGGCGGTTCCTCGGTCGTGGTCTATGGGCAGACGGAGCTGACCCGCGACCTCTACGAGGCGCGCGACAAGATGAACGGCGCCGTCATTCACAATGCGGAGGACGTGAAGCCGCACGACATGACGTCGGACGCTCCCTACGTGACGTATCGCGACGGCGACGAGGTGATCCGCATCGATTGCGACTACATCATCGGCGCGGACGGCTTCCACGGCGTCAGCCGCAAATCGATCCCGCGGGACGTGCTGACGGAATACGAGAAGGTCTATCCGTTCGGCTGGCTCGGCGTCCTGTCGCGCACCAAGCCGGTGTCACCGGAACTGATCTACGCCAAGCATGAGCGCGGTTTCGCGCTCTGCTCGCTGCGTTCGCAGGTGCTGAGCCGCTACTACATCCAGGTGCCGCTGACGGACACGGTCGAGGACTGGTCGGACGACGACTTCTGGGCCGAACTGAAGCGGCGCCTGCCGGACGACGTTGCGGCGCGCATGGAAACCGGCCCGTCGATCGAGAAGTCGATTGCGCCGCTGCGGTCCTTCGTCGCCGAACCGATGCGCTACGGCAATCTGTTCCTGGCCGGCGATGCCGCCCACATCGTGCCGCCGACCGGCGCGCGCGGGCTCAACAGCGCGGCGTCCGACATCTACTACCTCTACCATGCGCTGGTGGACCACTATAAGGACGGCGACGACAGCGGTCTGGAGGCCTATTCGGCAAAGGCGCTGGCGCGGGTCTGGAAGGCGCAGCGGTTCTCGTGGTGGATGACCACGCTGCTGCACACCTTTCCGGACAACATCCCGTACGACCAGAAACTGCAGGACACCGATCTCGACTATCTCTTCTCGTCGGAGAAGGCGCTCGGTTCGCTTGCGGAGAACTATGTCGGGTTGCCGTTCTAGGCGCGACAGATACCCCGAAAATGAAAAAGCCCGGACACCTGCAGGCGTCCGGGCCTTTTTGTCGCGTTCACGCGGCTATTTCAGCAGCGACGGCAGGAAGAGGACGAAGCCCGGAAATGCGATGGCGATGGCCACCACGACCAGATCGGCCAGCAGGAACGGGATCACGCCCTTGAAGACCTGCACCGTGGTCACGTGTTCCGCCGCCACGTTGCGGATGACGAAAACGTTCAGTCCCACCGGCGGCGTGATCATGCCGATCTCCAGAAGCTTGACCACCAGCACGCCGAACCAGACCAGCGAGATATGCTGCGCCTGAAGCACGCTCAGCAGCACCGGCAGCGTGATCAGCATGGCGCCAAAAGGCTCCATGAATGTGCCGAGGACAAGGTAGACGGCGACGATGATCAACATCAGCTGCACATATCCGATGTCGGCGCCGCTCACGAACTGGGTAATGAAGCTCTGCAAGCCCGATAGCCCGAGAAATCGCGTGAACATGGTTGCGCCGATGCCGATGATCAGCAGCGAGCCGGTGGTCGTCACCGTCTCGAGGAGCGAGCGCGACACGGCGTCGCGGGTGAGTTTGCCGGTAAAGGCGGCGATGATAATCGTGCCCAGCGCCCCGACCGCTCCCGCCTCGGTGGCGGTGAACAAGCCGGAAAAGAGCCCGCCGAAAACGACAACAACCAGCACCGAAACCGGCAGCAGCTGGAGCATGATACGGCCCGCTTCGCCCTTCTCCACCGACACGCGGGGCGGGATCATGTCAGGACGAAGCCACGAGATGATGAGGATCACGAGCGAATAGGAAATCGCCGTGGTAATGCCGATCGAGAATCCGCCGATAAAGACCTGGGTCACCGAGGTTTCGGCGATAATCCCGTAGATGATCATGAGGATCGACGGCGGTATGAGCGCGCCGATCGTGCCGCCGGCGGCGATCGCTCCCGAGGCGATCGACGGTCGGTAACCCGCTTTGACCATTTCCGGGATCGCGATACGCCCCATCGCCGCGGCCGTTGCGACGGACGATCCCGACATGGCGGCGAAGGCCGAACATGCGAAGATCGAGGAGATCGCGAGGCCGCCCGGCAATCGCGCCAGCACCACCTTCGCGGCCTCGAACAGTCCGCTTGTCATGCCGGTGTGAAACGCGACGAAGCCCATGAGAAGGAACATGGGCACGGCGCTCATGGTCCAGGAGGCGACGAAGGAATAAGGCGTGTTTTCGAGAATGCCGAGTGCCGGACGCAGACCGATCATCGTCCAGATGCCGGTGAACGAGACAAGGATCAGCGCCAGCGCCACCGGCAGGCGCAGCACCAGAAGCAGTGCCAGGGCGATGACGCCATAGATGCCGATTTCAACGCTCATGAACGGCCTCGTCGATCCGCGTGCCGAGGCCGCCGTTGATCTGGCCAAGGGCGAGGATCACGCAGCACAGACAGGCCAGGGCAAAGCCGACCGGAGCAAAGTAGAAGGAATGCCAGACCTCCATCTTGTAGGTTGCGATTTCCACCAGCGTGCCGGAGCGCGTCTCGGACAGCGCCTTGTCCCAATTGGTCCAGGCGAGCAGCCCATAGGCCGTGGCCGCCACAATCATCACCAGCGTATCGGAGATCCGGCGCATGAGCGGCGAGAGGGCGAAATCCAGTAGCTCGACCGAGATCATCTGCCGCCTGAATTCAAGCCAGCCCAAAGGCAGGAAGGCGAGGGCGGTCATGTAGTACCGGGCGACGACTTCCGGCACCGTATTCATCGAATAGCGGAAGACATTGCGCAGAAAGACGTCGAGGGAAATATGCAGCATCATCGCCACGACGGCGAACGCGCCGATATAACCCATGACGCGCGCAATGCCTGTCGCCAGTTTCACGAGGCTTTGCATGGTCCGGTTCCCGGTAAAATGCCCGGCCCGCGTCATGCGGGCCGGGAAGTCCGGCTGTTACATGCCGTAGGTGGAAAGATCGACCTTCGACCAGATCTCGTCCTGTGCGCGTGCCGCGAGCGCATCGGGATCTTCGCCGACCTCTTCGACGATCGCCGTCCACTTCTTCACCAGATCGGCGAACTGCGCCGACAGCTCGTTACCGGCGACGCGCTCTGCCACATCGGACATGGCGAAGGCGTTGGAAGCTTCGAGGAAGGCGGGATCGGGCTGGATCACCTCGATCGATTTATTGGCTGCCACCGCCGCGTTCGCATCGGCGGGGAGCTGGAAGCCCCAGCGTGAGGTGAGCTGCGGGTCGGCGCGGTTGGCCGCGGCGACGACCGCCTTGCGCTGGTCGATATCGAACTTGGCCCAGGTGCTGGTCGCGACGGTGAAGTTCGAGGTCACGTGATAGGTGCCCAACGGCACCATCGTCACGTATTTCGCCACGTCGACCAGGCGATAGGACAGCATGTCGACGATCGAGGCCATGGTGCCGTCGATCGTACCCTGGCTCATCGCCTCGAAGGTCTGGCCGACCGGCAGGTTCACCGGTGTGGCGCCGAAATGCTCCGCCCAGCGCGAATAGGGCGCGCCGCCCGAGCGCAGGCGAAGGCCCTTGAGGTCGTCAGCGGTGCGCACCGGCTTGGTGGTCAGCAATACGTAGACGTCGGAGGAGCCGGCGCCAAGGAATACGCCGCCGAATTTCTTGAACTCCTCCTGGCAGACCGTACAGTTGACACCGAACTCGGTCATCGCGAAGCCCATAGCGTAGGGGCTGCGGCCCATCAGGGCGAGGTCGCCGGCGACGCCCGTCTGCGGGAAGTCGGCGGCAAAATAGAGCGGCAGGCCGTTACCGACATCGGCGAGCCCGGACTGCAGCGCATCCTTCATCTGCGGCAGCGCTATGACTTCGGGGCCGTAGATGGTGGCCGTCATTTTGCCCCCCGATTCCTCGGCGAGATACTTGGCAAATTGTTCGTACATGTAGTGGGCCGGATGGACCGGCGGCGCGGCGGGGGCGGCGCGCAAATCCTGCGCACCGGCCTGGCTGGCGAGAGCCATAAGGGACGCGGCCAACGCCGCTCCCGCGAGCTTCAACTTGAATTTCATCGATATTCCTCCCGATAATCGCCCGGTTAAAAACCGAATAATCTCCGTGCGTTGTCTTTCAGGATGAGCGGGCGCACCTCATCCCTGATCTCGATCTTTTCGAAGTCGCTGAGCCACCGGTCCGGCGTGATCGCCGGCCAGTCCGAGCCGAAGAGCATCTTCTTCTTCAGGATCGTGTTGGCGTACTGGATCAGAATCTTCGGAAAATATTTCGGCGACCAGCCGGACATGTCGATGTAGACGTTGGGCTTGTGGGTCGCCACGGACAGCGCTTCCTCCTGCCAGGGGAAGGACGGGTGCGCGAGGATGATCTTCAGATCCGGAAAATCGACAGCGACATCGTCGAGATACATCGGATTGGAATATTTCAGCCGCATGCTCATGCCGCCATGCATGCCCGCGCCGACGCCGGTCTGGCCGGTGTGGAACAGCGTGATCGCGCCTTCCTCCTCGATGGCCTCGTAGAGGACATAGGCGTTGCGGTCGTTCGGATAGAAGCCCTGCATCGTCGGGTGGAACTTGAAGCCGCGTATGCCGAACTCGCGCACCAGGCGGCGCGCTTCGCGTGCGCCCGCCTTGCCCTTGGCCGGATCGATCGAGGCGAAGGGGATCATGACGTCGGAGTTTTCGGCGGCGATACGCGCCACTTCCTCGTTGGAATAGCGGCGGAACCCCGTTTCCCGTTCCGCGTCGACCGGGAAGATCACGCAGCCGATATTGCGTTCGCGGTAATAGGCGGCCGTGTCCTGGACCGTCGGCAGCATGCCCTTCGCGCCGGCCGGGTTCTTGAAATAGGCCGCCATGCCGGCCTGGAATTCGTCATAGCCGTCGTCGCGCGGGCCGCAGCAGGGCTCCTCGGCATGGGTGTGGATGTCGAACGCCGTCAGTGCGTCGAAATTCATGATCGGTCCTCCGCGGCCATGCCGACATATTTGCGCAACAGATGTTTCAGCGTCCTGATTTCGGACGCCGTGAGCGTCGGCGGTTTCCGGGTTTCGTGCTCCAGGAAAGCCGGCCTGTGCTCGGCGATGAATTTCCTGCCGCGCGCGGTCAGGGCGAGTTCCACCGAGCGGCGGTCGTGATCGGGGATGATGCGCTCGACCAGGCCGCGATCCTCGAAGGCGCGGACGAGCTTGGTCATGTGGGCCGGCTTGATGCGCAGCTTTTGCGCCAGCATGCCCTGCCGGATACCCGGGTTGCGGTCGAGCAGAAGCAGGGTCGAGAACTCACCGGGCCGCGGGCCGTCGTCGCCGAGATCCTCGAAGAACAACTCGTAGGTGTGCACCTGGGCAAGCCGGGTGAGAAAGCCGAGCGAGTCGACAAGGTCGCGCATGTCGACTTCGTCGGCGACGGTATCCTTGACGTCGAGGTCCTGCATCTCAGTCCTTCTTCGGTATGTTCAGGCGCTTTGCCTTTTTGTCGAGGAAGGCTTGCAGCCTCTCCTCGGCCTCGGGGCTGGTCGCGGTGAACGATGCCATCATCGATTCGACGAAGAGGCCGTCTTCCTTCGCCATGTCCTGGATGCGGGGCAGGGCGTGGATGACGGCGAAGTTGGAGAGTTCGGCGTTGCTTGCCGCGTTCTTCGCGAGCTCGGTCGCCTTGGCCCTGGCTTCGCCCGGCTCGACCAGATATTGCGCGAGGTTCCACGCCTCGGCTTCCTCGGCGGAGGCGACGCGTCCCGTCAGCATCATGTCGGTCATCCGCGCGACACCCATCAGCCGGGCGGCGCGAACCGAGCCGCCGCCGCCGACGAATATCCCGCGCTGGCCTTCCGGAAGGGCGAAGAAGGCGTTCTTTTCGGCGACGCGGATATGCGTCGAGGAGGCCAGTTCCAGCCCGCCGCCGACGACGGCGCCGTGCAGCGCCGCAATCCACGGAATGGCGCCGTGCTCGATCATCGCGAAGACCGCGTGCCAGCGCCGCGATCCGCGAATTCCTTCGACCGGCGACTTCTTGACATGTTCCGCCAGGTCCAGGCCGGCGCAGAAATGGTCGCCATGGCCGTAAATGACACCGGCTTTCGCTTCGCTTTCGGCGCGCTGCACCGCTGCGGCGATGGCTTCGACGAAGGCGTCGCTGATGGCGTTGCGCTTGGCAGGCCGGTTCAGCCCGATGAGCGCGACGTCGCCGTCCAGTTCGTAGGTGATGAAGTTCTCGTTCACCGCCATGTCCATGTTCCCACCCTGCTCGATTGTCTTTGGTTGCGGCCCGGAAATATGCCGCCGAAATAGTTTACTCGGATACTTTTCTGAATTATACGAATTTGCGCCATTGCGTCAACAGACGTCGGGAGGCACAAACAGCTTGACGGACGGATCCGGGAGGAAGTGATGTCCATCGCACCATTGGGGGAGATCAAGACCTGGTCTCCCGAGATCGTCACCGATGAACGGTCCGACGGGACCCTGATCATCTCGAGGAAGGATCCGCTCGGCGCCTATCCGGACAGGGTTACCGACCGCCTGGTCTATTGGGCGGAAAACGCGCCGGACCGGGTGTGGATGGCGGAACGCGACGATTCCGGCGCGTGGCGGAAAGTCACCTATGGGGATGCGCTTGGCAAAGTCCGCGCGATATCCGCCTTCCTGCTCAAAAAGGGCCTGTCGCCGGAACGCCCGCTCCTCATTCTTTCGCACAATTCCATCGAACATGCGTTGCTGGCGCTTGGCGCGCAGCATGTCGGCATTCCCTCGGCCGCGGTATCGACGGCCTATTCGCTGATCTCCGAGGACTGCGCCAAGCTGCGCGACATAGCCGGCCAGCTGACGCCGGGCATGGTGTTTGCGCAGGACGGTTCGGCCTACCAGCGGGCGATCGACATGGTATTCGGCCCGGACGTGCCGGCGGTCGTGGTGAGGGAGCCGATCCATGACGGGCGCGATTGCCATCTCTTCGCGGATGTTCTCGAAACCGAAGCCGGACCGGCGGTGGACGAGGCGCACCGCGAGGTCGGACCGGACACGGTCGCCAAGTTCCTGTTCACCTCGGGCACGACGGGTTCGCCCAAGGCGGTCATCACGACGCACCGGATGCTGTGTTCGAACATCGAGATGGTGACCGACTGCTACGCCTTCATGCGCGAGGACCCGCCGGTCGTTGTCGACTGGGCGCCATGGAGCCATGTGGCCAGCGGCAACAAGGTGTTCAACATGGTCATCTTCAACGGCGGCACATTCCATATCGATCACGGCAAGCCGTCGCCGGAAGGCATGAAGATCACCATTCGCAATCTTCGCGAGGTGTCGCCGACCTGGTATTTCAACGTGCCGTCCGGCTACGAGGTGCTCGTCGACGCGATGGAGAAGGACGATGTCCTGAGGAAAAGCTTCTTCGGGCGGCTCCGGATGATGATGTATGCGGCCGCGTCGATGGGCCAGCACACCTGGGACCGGCTGAACGAACTGGCGGTACAGACGACCGGTCACCGTATCTTCCTCGGCACCGGGCTCGGCGCGACGGAGACCGCGCCGTTCGCGCTGATGTGCATGGAGGAACAGGAAATCGCCGGCAATGTCGGCATCCCCTCCCAGGGCCTGACGCTGAAGCTGGTTCCGCATGACGACAAGCTCGAAGTGCGGATCAAGGGACCATCGGTGACACCGGGATACTGGCGCAATCCGGAGCTGACGGCCGAAGCCTTCGACGAGGAGGGCTTCTACAGGCTTGGCGATGCCCTGCGCTTCGCAGTGCCCGGCGACGCCTCCAGGGGATTTTATTTCGACGGGCGCATCACCGAGAATTTCAAGCTGCGCACCGGAACCTGGGTCGGTGTCGGCGCCTTGCGCGCCAGGCTTGTCGACCAGTTCAAGGGCTATGTGCGCGATGTCGTCCTGGTCGGCGAGAACCGCGACGAACTCGGCGCGATCCTGATCCCGTTCTATCCCAAGTTGCGCGAACTGGTCGGCGATGCGGACGGCTTGAGCGATGCGTCGGTGCTCGCGCACGACGCCGTTCGCGCAAAGATAACGGAACTGCTCGAGGCGCATGTGGCGCAATCGACCGGATCGGCAACCCGGGTGGTCCGGGCGATCTTCCTGGGCGACGAACTGTCGTTCGACGCCGGCGAGCTTACCGACAAGGGATCGATCAATCAGCGCGCTGTCCTGCGCAATCGCGACGATCTCGCGGAATCGCTCTACAACAATCATGACCGGCGCGTATTTCTCGCGCGAAAACAGAGGGGAAAAGCATGAAACTTGAAGGTGCAGGCACTATCGTCACGGGCGGCGCGTCCGGTCTCGGCCGCGCGGTGGCGGAGCTTTTCGCCAAGGCGGGCGCCAATGTGGTGGTCTTCGATCTCAACGCCGAAGCGGCCGCGAAGGCGGCGCAGGAAATCGGCGGCGTCGCCGTTGCCGGCGACGTTTCGAAGGAGGAAGACGCCGACCGCGCCGTCGACGCGGCTGTGGAGGGCTTCGGAAACCTGCGCATTCTCGTCAATTGCGCCGGCATCGGTCCGGCGTCACGCATCGTTGGCCGCGAGGGGCCGATGCCGCTCGGCGATTTCGAGAGGGTGATCCGGGTCAACCTGATCGGCTCGTTCAACATGCTGCGCGTTGCGGCGGCGCGGATGTCCACACAGGATGCGCTGGACGACAACGAGCGCGGCGTCATCATCAACACCGCGTCGGTCGCCGCGTTTGACGGCCAGATCGGCCAGGCGGCCTATTCGGCGTCGAAGGGCGGGATCGTGTCGATGGCGTTGCCGGCGGCGCGCGAACTGGCCCGCTTCGGCATTCGTGTCAACACGATCGCGCCGGGCATCTTCCTGACGCCGCTGCTGCAGGGCATGCCCGAGGAGGTGCAGTCGAGCCTCGCGGCTGCCATTCCATACCCGTCGCGCCTCGGCAAGCCGGCCGAATTCGCCGAAATGGCCCGCTTCATGGTCGAGAACACGTATCTCAACGGCGAGGTTGTCCGCCTCGATGGCGCGATCCGCATGGCGCCGAAATAGGCGTTATCGCCAAATAGACGCAAAACGGCCGCACCGGTGACCCCGGCGCGGCCGTTTTCATTTGTGGCTCGAGATCAGCCGAGCGTCGGCATGGTGAATTGCGGGTCGGTGCGCTGGCCGGTCGGCCACCGCGTGGTGGTCGTCTTGATGCGGGTGTAGAAGCGCACGCCCTCCATGCCGTGCATGGCGTGGTCGCCGAAGATCGAGGCCTTCCAGCCGCCAAACGAGTGGAACGCCATCGGCACCGGGATCGGCACGTTGATGCCGACCATGCCGACCTCGATATCCTGCGAAAAAGCGCGCGCCGTGTCGCCGTCACGGGTGAAGACGGCGGTGCCGTTGGCGTATTCGTGGCCATGGATCAGGTCGACGGCGTCCTGGTAGGAATTGCGGCGCACGACCGAAAGCACGGGCCCGAAGATCTCGTCGCGGTAGATCGACATGTCGGGCGTCACGTTGTCGAACAGGCATCCGCCGACATAGTAGCCGTTTTCGTAGCCCTGCATCGGCTGCTTGAAGTCGCGGCCGTCGACGACGAGCTTCGCGCCTTCCTTCTCGCCTGCATCGATGTAGCCCCTGACCTTTTCGAGGTGCTGTTTCGTCACCAGCGGGCCCATCTCGGAGGTGCGGTCGGCGGCCGGGCCGATTTTCAGCGCCTCGATCTTCGGCACCAGCTTCTCGATCAGCGCGTCGGCGACGGCATCGGTGACGGGAACCGCGACCGAGATCGCCATGCAGCGCTCGCCGGCCGAACCGAAGGCCGCGCCCATCAGGGCGTTGGCGGCCATGTCGAGATCGGCGTCGGGCATGACGATCATGTGGTTCTTGGCGCCGCCGAGAGCCTGGACGCGCTTGCCGTTCGTCGTGCCGGTGATGTGGATATATTTGGCGATCGGGGTCGAGCCGACGAAGGAGATCGCCTTGACGTCCGGGTGGTGCAGCAGCGCGTCGACGGCGACCTTGTCGCCCTGGACGACGTTGAAGACGCCGGCCGGAACGCCGGCCTCGGTCAGCCATTCGGCGATCAGCAACGAGGCGGACGGGTCGCGCTCGGATGGCTTCAGGATGAAGGTGTTGCCGCAGGCGAGCGCCACCGGGAACATCCACATCGGCACCATGGCCGGGAAATTGAACGGCGTGATGCCGGCGACGACGCCGAGCGACTGGCGGATCGAGTGTGTGTCGACGCCGGTGCCGACGCTTTCGGAGAACTCGCCCTTCAGCAGGGTCGGCGCGGCGGTCGCGAACTCGACGACCTCGAGGCCGCGGGTGACTTCTCCGAGCGCGTCGTCATGGGTCTTGCCGTGTTCGGAGGAGATCGCTTCCGCGAGCTGGCCGGCGCGCTCCCACAGAATGGTCTTGAACTTGTCCAGGATTCGGGCGCGACGCAGCGCCGGGGTCTTCGACCATTCGGGCCATGCCGCCTTGGCGGCCGCGACGGCTTCGTTGACGTCCTGCTCGGAGGCGAGGACGACGGCTTTCTCGCTCTCGCCGGTGGCAGGATTGAAGACGGGCTGGCTGCGGTCCGAAGAGCCTTCGGTGCGGGCGCCGGCGATGTAATGGGCAAGCTTGGTCACGGGATTTCCTCCTTGGCTGTGGTTGAGTTATCTCATGGTAATTTCGTCATAACGATGCGATAGTTCTCAAATTCGTTATGCGAATTTGCATAGGCTCAAGAGATGAACTGGGAAGACGGACGGCTGTTTCTCGCGGTGGCGCGGGCCGGGCAGATGCTCGGTGCGGCCAGGGCGCTCGGGATCAACCAGGCGACGCTCAGCCGGCGGATGGCGTCGCTGGAGAAGTCGCTGGGCGCGAGTCTCCTGATCCGGCGCACGAATGGCTGCGAACTGACCGAAGACGGCGAGGCGCTTGCCGTATCGCTGGAGCGCATCGAGACCGAATTCATGCAGGCGCAGTCGGCCCTGACGGAGGCCGATTTGCAGGTGTCGGGCACGGTGCGGATCGGTGCGCCGGACGGCTTCGGCGTTTCGTTCCTCGCGCCGCGGCTGGCGGAATTCTCAAACCGTCACCCAAAGCTCACCGTTCAGCTCGTGCCCGTGCCGCAAGCCTTCTCGCTGTCGAAGCGCGAGGCTGATATCGCGGTGATGGTCGGCCGGCCGGAGCAGGGCCGCCTGATCGCACAGAAGCTGACGGATTACACGCTCGGCCTTTACGCCTCGCGTGCATACGCCGAAACGCATGGCCTGCCGCTATCGACCGACGGCCTGCGCGACCACCGGCTCGTCGGTTATGTGGAAGATTTGATCTATGCGGCGTCGCTCAACTATGCGGCGTCGTTCTGGTCCGGCTGGAAGTCGCGGATAGAGATTTCGAGTGCGACCGGGCAGCTTGAGGCCGTGCGGGCCGGCGCCGGCATCGGCGTTCTGCACGATTATCTCGCCGCCGGCCATCCGGAGCTGGTGCCCGTCCTGCCGGAACTGTCGGTGCAACGCGCCTACTGGATCGTTCACCACGAGAGCCTGCGCGGGCTTGCGCGCATCAGGGCGGCGACCGGGTTTCTCAACGAGGTCGTGAAGGCGGAAGCGGGGCGGTTCGTGCGTAGGGCTGATTGAAGGCGAGTGCGCAATCGCATCAAGCCCGATCCGGCCCGACTTGTCCTGTCCGCCCGCCCGACCGGTGGCGCAATCCATCCGATTAGCCTAACACGTGAACGATCATGCGCCATTTGCGGCGCGGATGTTCACGGGTGGAGGCATGGGCATTCGTTTCTTTTCCGACCGGCGCCGGCCGGTTCACATGGGGCCGTATCCGCTGGAGCGGCTGGAGCGCCGGAAAGCGATGCCGGATCTTTCCATCGTTCCGGCGATGCGGCGGCTTTCCTTCGAGCGGCCGGACAAGCCCGAAAGCCTGGTCAACGCGATGCGCGAATACCAGGCAATGATGGACGCGATCCGCGACGGGCTGGTCAACAGGGCAAGAGCGGAAATCCCGGCCGATCCGTTGGAACGCGCGAACCATCTCAAAGGCTTCGGCTATTTCTCCGACGCCAGCATGATCGGCACCTGCGTTCTGCCGGCGGAGGCGCTGCTGGCAGAACCGATCCGCAATCCGGACATCGAGCGGCTGAAGCACGATCTGCGCACGCGCCAGACCAAGACGCTGGCGTCGGGCATCGACATGATCATGGCCGATCTCAAGGACTCGATGGAAGCGCCGCCCTCGACCATCGACGGGCACAGCCACGCGATCGTGTTTCTTTACGAATATCCGCGCGATCCGAGGCCCGACGAGCCGGGCGCGGACTGGATCCTCGACGCGCAGGCCGAACGGGCCTGCCTGCGGGCTTCCGAGACCGCCGTCGTCATCGCCAACTATATCCGGCTCCTCGGCTTCGACGCCAAGGCGCATACGGGGACATCCTCGCGATGTCGACCTCAACCGGCTGGCGGTCGCCGCCGGCCTGGCGAGCATCGAGGACGGGGAACTGGTTAACCCCTATGTCGGCAACCGCTTCGGCGTCGCGGCGATCACGACCGCGATGGAACTGGCTCCCGACCTGCCGCTCGCGCCGCTCGCCGACCAGCCGTGGTTGCGGACCAAGGGGCCGGCATGGTGGGCGGGGGCGGGCTTTGCCAAGAACGCGTTCAACCGGGAGCCCTTACGCCAATCGGCGTTTCGTCGACGGGGCGCATCCCTTCGAGAAGCTGAAGCGGGTGGACGAGCCGACCACCTATATCGACGAGGCGCGCGTGGCGCGTGTGCCGAAGCGGACCGACATGTTCGCGCGCGCGCAATTCGGCGACATGGGCAAGGCCTGCCAGGACGGGGCTAAGGGCGGGCATTATGCGCGCAAGGCCGCGCCCTCGATGGGGCAACGCAGGGTGCTGGGCGCTTTCGTGCTGTTGCAGGACGGGGAGCCGGCGGCGGATATTCCGGCGACGGCGAAAGATGCGCGGCGCAATGCCGAGGCGATCAAGGCGGCGAGCTATTTCCTCGGTGTCGACGCTGTCGGCCTGTCGCGCTGCCCCGACTGGACCTGGTATTCGCATGACGCCACCGGAGCTGAGATCGAGCCGCCGCACGACCAGGCGATCTCGATGATCATCGACCAGGGCTACGAGACGATGGAAGGCGCGTCGGGCGACGACTGGATCTCGGTCGCGCAATCGATGCGCGCCTATCTGCGCTTCTCGCTGCTGGGCGGCGTGATCGCGAGGCAGATCCGCAATCTCGGCTACAAGGCGAAAGCCCATACGGTTCTGGACGGCGAGGTCCTGCAGCCGCCGCTGCTCTTGTTGTCCGGGCTCGGCGAGGTCAGCCGCATCGGCGAGGTGATCCTCAATCCCTATCTCGGGCCGCGGCTGAAATCCGGCGTCGTGACGACGACCATGCCGATGGCGCATGACCGGCCGATCGATTTCGGGCTGCAGAACTTCTGCGAGAACTGCAACAAATGCGCTCGCGAATGTCCGTCCGGGGCGATCACCGCCGGGCCGAAGCTGATGTTCAACGGCTACGAGATCTGGAAGTCCGACAGCCAGAAATGCGCGACCTACCGCATCACCACGGAAGGCGGCGCGATGTGCGGGCGCTGCATGAAGACCTGCCCGTGGAACCTGGAAGGGCTGTTCGCCGAGGCGCCGTTCCGCTGGATGGCGATCGAACATCCCGTCCGCCGCGCCCGTGTCTGGCGAAGCTCGACGACGCGGTCGGCAATGGCGGGCTGAACGATGTCAAGAAATGGTGGTGGGATATCGAGATCGAAGAGGATGGCGGCTACCGGCCGGCGAGGCATCCTGTCAACCGGCGCGACCTGCAGACGCGATCTCGATCTGAAATACGAGGACCAGACGCTGGCCGTCTATCCCGCCAACCTCGCGCCGCATCCCTGGCCCTATCCGTTCCCGATGGACCGCGAGAAGGGGATCGAGGCCTATCAGGCGATGATCACCGCCGAGGAATACAGGGCGCGGCTGGCGAAGGGTGACGAAAGCCATGTGCATCGCTACACGGCGGCGGGCGAAAGCCCGGTGCTGCGCGTGGAGGTCTCGAAGGCCGAGAAGATGACCGCCGACGTGACCAAGTACGAATTCCGCTCGCTCGACGGCTCGGACCTGCCGGAATGGGAGGCCGGCGCGCATCTCGACATCGTCGTCGCGCCGGAATTCCTGCGGCAATATTCGATGTCGGGCGATCCGGCCGACCGGTCGAAATATCAGATCGGCGTGCTGCGCGAGGATGAGGGGCGCGGCGGCTCGAAACTGATGCACCGCATCTTTTCCGAGGGCCGCAAGGTGTTCATCTCGCGGCCGATCAACCATTTCCCGCTCGACGAGACGGCAAGCAGAAGCTTTCTGATGGGCGGCGGCATCGGGATCACGCCGATGATCGCCATGGCGCACCGGTTGCACGCGATCGGCGCGGATTTCGCCGTGCACTACTCGGTCAAGTCACGCGAGCTTGCCGGGTATCTGGACGACCTGGCGCAAGCGCCGTGGCACGACCGCGTCTATGTGCACGTCACCGACGAGGGGACGCGCGCGGATCTCGATCACGCGCTGTCAGGCTATGAGGATGGCTGGCATGTCTACACATGCGGGCCCGACCGCTACATGCAGGGTGTGATCGAAGCGGCGGAACGGCAGGGCTTTCCGGAAGAGGCCCGGCACCTGGAATATTTCTCGGTGCCGGAGCTGCCGGAATGGGAGAACCACCCCTTCACCCTGAAACTGGCGAAATCGGGACGCGAATTCCTCGTGCCCGAGGACAAGACGGCGACGGACGTTCTCACCGAAAACGGGATCCATATCGACGTGAAATGCTCCGACGGCATATGCGGGGTGTGCAAATGCGGCCTCGTTTCCGGCGAGGTCGAGCATCGCGATTTCGTTTTGTCGAAGAAGCAGCGCGAAACGGCGATCATTCTTTGCCAGTCGCGCGCCGCCGAGGATGGCGGTATCATCGAGATCGATCTTTAGAAATTGAGACGGAATATCATGCATATAGCCTTCATCGGATTTGGCGAGGCGGCGCGCGCCTTCGTGTCCAGCCTGAAGCCGCTCGGCGTTGAGCGCTTCACGGCCTATGACATCAAGCAGGGGACGTCCGCCGGCGACGATGTCGAGACGTCGGCGGCCGAGTTGGGTGTCGCGCTTGCGGACGGGCCGGTCGCGGCGATCGCGGATGCCGACTGGATCATCGCCGCGGTGACGGCGGCCTCGAGCCTTGAGGCGGCGCAGTCGGTGGCAAGCGGTCTCGGCGAGCGGCAGGTCTATATCGACATCAACTCGGTTTCGGCGAAGCGCAAGCAGGAGACGGCGGCGCTGGTGCGGGCGAAGGGCGCGCGCTATGTCGACATGGCGGTGATGGCGCCGGTGCATCCGCGCGGCCACAAGACGCCGGTGCTGGTCGCCGGCGACCAGCAGGCCGACATCACAGACAGGCTAAACGCGCTGGAATTTGCCTGGCGCAGCGTTGGCGAGGACGTCGGCGCGGCGACCTCGATCAAGATGATCCGCTCGCTGTTCGTCAAGGGGCTGGAGGCGATCACGGTGCAGGCGATCTCGGCGGCGCGGCAAGCCGGCTGCTATGACGAGGTTTATGCCTCGCTGTCCGGCTCCTACGACATGCTCGGCTGGCCCCAGTTCGGCGAGTACGAGTTCGATCGCATCATGCGCCACGGCGTGCGCCGCGCCGCCGAAATGCGCGAATCTGCCAACTCGATGCGCGAACTCGGTTTCGCCAATGGCGGCGCGCTCGCCGATGCGATCGCCTCGCTGCATGACGAGATCGGCCAGCTCGGCTGCAGCGTGCCGGAAGGCGCCGACCTGGCGGCGATCGCCGACACGGTTTTGAAGGCGCGCAAGGGCAAGGCTGAATAGCAGACTGCCCGGAAGACACGGACGGAAAACATGCGCAATCCGGCTTCTCTAGGCAAAACTTATAGGGTGAGCCGTTCTCGAATTGGCCGATGCCCGAAGAGCGCGTTAAATGTCGCAGGCTGTTCGCGCGACGAACGGAGGAGGCCGCGCGGCCGGTCCGCGTCCTGCATGATCGCCGCGGCAGCATGACAATGATTTGGCGGGAGATGAGCGAACCCTGTTACGACGTCGTCCATATCGCCTGCGGAACCTCGGCGGAAGAGGCGCGAAACGGGCGAGACCCGAAGCCTGAAGGGCATCGGACGCTTCGATTTTAACGAGATCCCGCCGGTAGCCGGCAATAACCAGGAAACGGGAGCCCAAAATGGCAAACAAGACCGCATTGGTGATCAGCGCGCACTCCGCCGACTTCGTCTGGCGCTGCGGCGGTGCAATCGCATTGCATCAGAAACGCGGCTACGACGTCACGGTCGTCTGCCTGTCCTATGGCGAGCGCGGCGAGAGCGCCAAGCTCTGGAAGAAGGAAGGCATGACGCTCGAGAAGGTGAAGACCGAGCGCCGCAAGGAAGCCGAGAACGCGGCCAAGGCGCTCGACGTCCACGACATCCAGTTCTTCGATGTCGGCGACTATCCGCTCGATCTCGGCCGCGAGACGCAGGACCGCATGGTCGATGTGATCCGCGCCGTGCAGCCGGCCTTCATGATGAGCCATTCGAAATGGGATCCGTACAACACGGATCACATGTACACGACCGACTTCGCGCTGACCTGCCGGATGATTGCCCAGGCCTGGGGGCACAATCCCGGCCAGAAGGTGCTCGGCGCGCCGCAGCTCTACCTGTTCGAGCCGCACCAGACCGAGCAGATGGAATGGAAGCCGGACGTCTTCCTCGACATTACCGAGGTCTGGGACAAGAAGTGGGCGGCGATCCAGTGCATGCAGGGCCAGGAGCATCTCTGGCACTTCTACGAAAACGTCGCCGAGAACCGCGCCAACCATTTCAAGCGCAACTCCGGCGGCCAGGCCGGCGGCCGAGACTGCAAATATGCGGAAGGCTTCCAGTCGGTCTTCCCGCGCACCGTGGATGAACTGTGATGGCGGGCTCGACGACAGAAGCGGGCGTCGTTGTCCAGAACATCGAGCGCGCCGACCAGGCGGTGATCGACGGTCTCGGCGAATGCGGCGTGGCGACCGTGCACGAGGCGCAGGGCCGCAAGGGCCTGCTCGCCGCCTATATGCGGCCGATCTATTCCGGCGCGCGCCTTGCGGCGTCCGCGGTGACGATCTCCGCGCCGCCCTGCGACAACTGGATGATCCATGTGGCTATCGAGCAGATCAAGGCGGGCGACATCCTCGTTCTCGCGCCGACCTCGCCGTCCGACGCGGGCTATTTCGGCGACCTGCTGGCGACATCGGCCAAGGTGCGCGGCTGCAAGGGCCTGGTGATCGATGCCGGCGTGCGCGACACGCGCGACCTGACCGAGATGGAATTTCCCGGTCTGGTCCAAGGCGGTCTTCGCGCAGGGCACGGTCAAGGAGACGCTGGGCTCGGTCAACGTGCCGGTCGTCTGCGCCGGCGAACTGGTCAATCCGGGCGACGTGATCGTCGCCGACGATGACGGCGTCTGCGTGGTGCGCCGCGAAGAGGCGGCCGACGGTCCTGGAAAAGGCGCGGGCGCGCGAGGCGAACGAGGCCGAGAAGCGCGCGCGTTTCGAGGCGGGCGAACTGGGTCTCGACATCTACAAGATGCGCGAGCGGCTGCAGGAGAAGGGCCTCAAATATGTCTGACGGAGCGTCGCTGCATGTGGATGCGGGGAGGGACGTCGAAGGGCGGCTATTTCCTCGCCTCCGACCTGCCCGCCGACACCGCCGAACGCGACGCCTTCCTGCTGCGGGTCATGGGGTCGCCCGATCCGCGCCAGATCGACGGCATGGGCGGTTCCGATCCGCTGACGTCCAAGATCGCCGTCGTGAAGAAGTCGGAGCGCGAAGGCGCCGATGTCGACTACCTGTTCCTGCAGGTGTTCGTCGATCAGCCGATCGTCACGGATTCGCAGAATTGCGGCAACATCCTCGCGGGCGTCGGACCGTTCGCCATCGAGCGCGGTCTGGTGTCCGCGCAGGACGGCACGACCGACGTGCGCATCTTCATGGAGAATACAGGCCAACTCGCCATCGCGACGGTCAATACGCCGGGCGGCAAGGTGGATTACGCGGGCGATGCGCGCATCGACGGCGTGCCGGGGACTTCGGCGGCGCAGCCGATCATCTTCGAGGATACCGCCGGATCGTCCTGCGGCGCGCTGCTGCCGACCGGCAACGAGGCTGACACGATCGACGGTGTCGAGGTGACGCTGATCGACAACGGCATGCCCTGCGTCGTCATGTCGGCGGCAGATATGGGCATTACCGGCCGGGAAACACCGGAAGAGCTTGAAGCCAATGCCGATTTGCGCGCCAGGCTGGAAAGCATCCGGCTGAAGGCCGGCCCGATGATGAACCTCGGGGATGTGTCCGAGAAGTCCGTGCCGAAGATGACGATGGTCAGTCCCGGCGGCGCAGGGCGGTTGCATCTCGACGCGAACCTTCATTCCGCATCGCTGCCACAAGGCGATCGGCGTTCTCGGCGCGGTCAGCGTCGGCACGGCATGCCTGCTCAAGGCGGGTCCCGCCGCCCGTATCGCCGTGATTCCGGAAGGCAATCCGAAGACGCTCTCGGTCGAACACCCGACCGGTGAGTTTTCCGTGGTCGCCACGCTGGACGATACGGGCGAGGTCGCTTCCGCAGGTGTGCTGCGAACGGCCCGCAAGCTGATGGACGGCGTGGTCTTTAGCTGAGGACGTTTTCCGGGCGCGCGTCGCCCGGCTTGTCGATCATAGTCACGGCGGCCGGGCCACTCTACTGCGCTATCTCGCAAGCGAGGAGCAGATCCTCGACAGCCTGTTCGTCCGCGCGCGCGAACTGCATGACGATCCATTGCATGCTTTTCTGATCGGTCTGAAGCTGCTCCCGGAGATGATGGCGGATCTGCCGAACGGCCATCCCGGGTGTCTCGTTGCCACCTATTGTTACAATGAGCGGCTGTTCGACCGGGATGTAAGGGATATCAACCGGCAGGCGGTGCTGCGATGGCGCCAGAGGTTCCTGGAAATTTTCGAGGAAATCGTCGCGATCTATCCGCCGCGCGAAGCCGTGAATATGGCGGATCTGGCGGATATGGTATCGAACTGCGTGGAAGGCGGCATCGTGATGTCGAAGGCGGTGAGCGATCCGAAGGTGCTGGCCCGGCAGATCCTGTTGTTCCGCTCCTACGTCAAACTGCTTTTCCTGCCGACGCAAAACTGATCCGACACGAGAGGTTTCCAGATGTGGTTTTCCCGTTTCCTTGCCGAAATGCTTGAAGCCGTCAGTCCGGGGCTGGCTGCGGTCATCGTCGCCGCCGCAGCGGCTAAGCCTTTCGTGACCATTTTCCTTACGACACGAGGTTCGCAATGTGGTTTTCCCGTTTCCTTGCCGAGTTGCTTGAAACGCTCAATCCGGCGATCGCGGTGGCTGTCGTGGGGACGGGAAGTTATCTCGGCTATCGCTGGGCTTATCCGGTGGCGAAAACCTGACATTCGGGGCTGGGCTCGGCGTTGTGGCCGGCCTGATCGTCGCGGCGCTGGTCTGCGGACTGATTGCCAATCTGTCGCTGATCGAACAGCATCTGGCCCTGATCGCGGACGACATCGAGGAGATGCGGGCGCGCGAAGCGGGCGAATTGGACGACAAGGACGCCAAATAGGAAGGGCGGCCACCGGGGCCGCCCTTTCAGTCTTCGCGTCCCGTCGTAATCAGCTCAGAGGGACGATCTGGATTTCCACGCGCCGGTTCTGGGCGCGGCCGGCCTCCGTTGAATTGTCGGCGATCGGGCGGCTTTCGCCGAAACCGGTCGCGACCATGCGCTGCTGGTTAACGCCCTGCGTGGTGAGATAGCTGAGAACGGCATTGGCGCGGCGCTGCGAGAGCGCCTGATTGTAGCTGTCCGACCCGGTCGAATCGGTGTGGCCGTAGATGTCGATCAGCGTCTGGTTGTATTTGCGCAGCACAATGGCAACCGAATCGAGCGTCGAGTAGAAGGCCGGGATCACCTGGTCCTGGTCGGTCGCGAAGGTGATGTTCGACGGCATGTTGAGAATGATGTTGTTGCCGACACGGGTAACGCTGACGCCGGTGGAGGCGAGCTGGGCGCGCAGATCCGCTTCCTGGCGGTCCATGAAGTTGCCGATCGCGCCGCCGGCAAGAGCGCCGATGCCTGCCCCGATCAAGGCGTTGCGGCGGTCGTCGCCGCCGGCCGCGAGACCCGCGAGCGCGCCGACGCCGGCGCCGATCGCCGCTCCGCCCGCCGTCTTGGAAATCTGCTGCTGGCCGGTATACGGATTGGTGGTCGTGCATGCCGCGGTGAAGACGAGAAGCCCCGCCATCGCCGCGATTGTTGTCTTCTTCATGAGAAGGTCCTTTCCCTCGGAACAGATAAATCAATATTGGCCCATTCAGCCATCCGCGCGACCCTAAAGTCACAATTCAGGCTAAATTGGGTCGGGAATCCCCTGATTTCGCCATCGCGTTGCGGGCCACGTAAAGCGACAGCGCGGCGGCGTTCGACACGTTGAGCGACTTGATCGCTCCGGGCATGTCGAGGCGAGCCAGATTGTCCACGGTTTCGCGCGTCTTTTGGCGCAATCCCTTGCCCTCGGCACCCAGTACAAGGGCGATTTTCGAGCCTGTAACGGTCTTTTCCAGGATTTCCGGGCCTTCGGAATCGAGTCCGATGGTCTGGAAACCGCTTTTGGAGAGTGTCTCGATGGCATCCGCGAGATTGCGAACCTCGATATGGTCGATGTGCTCCAGCGCGCCCGAGGCGGCTTTCGCGAGCACACCCAATTCGACGGGGCTGTGGCGTGCCGTGGTGACGAGCGCACCGGCATCGAAGGCAACGGCGGAACGCAGAATTGCGCCGACATTGTGCGGATCGGTGACCTGATCGAGCACAAGAACGAGACTGGCATCGCCGAGCGCGTCGAGCCGCTTCGGTTTCAGCGCCCTGGTCTCCAGCGCCGCTCCCTGGTGCACGGCGCCGTCGCCGGTCAGGCGGTCGATGGCCTTCGGTTCGACGATCTCGACCGGGCAGCGCGCCGCGATTTCATCGGCAAGATCGAGCCGGGCGAACGCATTGCGTGTCGCCAGCAGGCGTATCGGCCGGCGGTCCGGATTTTCCACAGCCGCCTTGACCGAGTGCAGGCCGTAGATGACGACATGGTCGTCGGCGGGCGAAGGCGGGTTGGCTGCGCGGTGCGCTCGGCGAAGGCGCGCATAGTGGCTGTCCTTGCCGCTGCTTTTGGGATTGTTGTCGCTCATCAGCGCCCCTTAGCGGATTTGAACCGCTTTAGCGATCATCTTATGTCGATGTTGGCGGGCATGACGCGAAAAACCGGATATGCGTGTTGACAGGTAATACCCGTCCCTCCATAAGGCGCACCGCGGTCGCAAGGCCGTTGTGCTCCGGCGCCAGTTCTGGAGGAGTGCGTGAGTGGTTAAAACGGACGGACTGTAAATCCGTTGCCTATGGCTACGTTGGTTCGAATCCAACCTCCTCCACCACTGGGCCGGAAGACGAATCCGCGGGCGGGTATAGCTCAATGGTAGAGCAGCAGCCTTCCAAGCTGAATATGCGGGTTCGATTCCCGCTACCCGCTCCAGATTTCAGTCTACGTTTTATTTCATGCCGCGAATAATTTGACGGCGGGACCAGGTTCGAACCCGGTCCCGGATGAGCCATGGTTCAGGCGAATCGCTCGATCGTCTTCACACCGGCGATCCCGCCGATGACGATCGATACAAAGGTGATGACCGAACCGATCGCCAGCGTTGAGAAACCGGTCATTGCCTGGCCGACGGTGCATCCAAGTGCGAGCACGCCGCCAATACCCATCAGCGCGGCGCCGAACATGTTGCGCACTGAGTCCCTGGCGTCGGCGAAGCTCGTCAGCGCGAGCCGGCCCGAGACTGTCGCGCCGAGGAAACCGCCGATCAATGCTCCGGCCGTCGTCGTCACACCGAAACCTGGCGGGCCAAGCGCGGTGAAGCGCATGAGATAGTCGAGCGTGTCACCCGTCGGACGGACATAGGACAGCGAGATCAGCTGCACCGGCACATCGGCGAAATCATCGGCGGCAAGTCCGGTCAGGAACCAGCCGGCCACGACGCACAGGCCAATCCCGAAGCCGGCGATCATGTCGCGCCGCGAGGCACGGAAACCGCTGTCCTTGAAGCAGAAGATCAGAAGCGCACCTGCAATGACCAGCACGGTCAGGAGCTTCGCCGTGTCGCCGGACATCCCGGTGAACGCCGCAACCGCGTCGCCGATGCGCTGCGTTTCCATGCCGCTTTCGCTCAGATCCATCGAAGCGGGATCGAAAAGCGCGACGCGCAGCGGGCCGATCAGGCCGCCGATCGTCATGAAGGCGAAGATGCCGGTAATCAGCAGCACCACCAGGGACCGCAGGTCGCCGCCGCCGGCACGCACAAGATTGCGGCTAATGCAGCCGCCCGCGAATACCATGCCGAAGCCAAAAATGAGCCCGCCGACGATATTGGCGAGCCAGGCGAGATTTGGCGTCAGATACATCGAGTCGGCCATGTCGGCGACGCCGAGCGCCTCGATGCCGGCCACACCGAGTATCGCGACAGCGCCGGCGAGCAGCCATGCCCGGAAACGGTTGTAACTGCCGAAAGACATGATGTCCGAGATGGACCCCATGGTGCAGAAATTGGTTGTATAGACGAGGAAGCCGAAGACGAGGCCGATCAGCAGCCCGCCCCAGCCAACATAAAACGCCGCGGATTCCACCACGGCCTCCCGCCATTGTTCGATCATCGCCGCTCCTCCCAGATGCGTGCCGGAACCGGGCGCTGAATGCCCGACCGGCTGGCAAGGAGGTATCCTTCCCGAAGAATTTACATATTTCAATACTTGAATTCGAGCGACTGGCATGGCGCGGCCGAAAATTGTGGTTGTCAACGCGGTGGCGGGGCGGATATCAACGCGGGCGAGGCGGGTGTAGCTCAATGGCAGAGCAGAAGCTTCCCAAGCTTACGACGAGGGTTCGATTCCCTTCACCCGCTCCACCGCATGTCCGGCACATCGGACGGGCAATGGCGCGGCGGCAATTTTGCCTTGCGAATGATGGTTTAAAGCCTTATGTCCCCCGGCCAAACATGGGGTCCCATGTTCGGCCACCCAAACAGACAGGAAAAGGTAAATGGCGAAGGGTAAGTTTGAGCGCACGAAGCCGCATGTGAACATCGGCACGATTGGTCACGTTGACCACGGCAAGACGTCGCTGACGGCTGCGATCACGAAGTATTTCGGCGAGTTCAAGGCCTATGACATGATCGACGCCGCGCCGGAAGAAAAGGCACGCGGGATCACGATCTCGACGGCTCACGTCGAATACGAGACGGAAGCGCGTCACTACGCCCATGTCGACTGCCCGGGCCACGCCGACTATGTGAAGAACATGATCACGGGCGCGGCGCAGATGGACGGCGCGATCCTGGTGGTTTCGGCCGCCGACGGCCCGATGCCGCAGACGCGCGAGCACATCCTCCTGGCCCGCCAGGTCGGCGTTCCGGCGATCGTCGTGTTCCTCAACAAGGTCGACCAGGTCGACGACGAGGAACTGCTCGAGCTGGTCGAGATGGAAGTGCGCGAGCTGCTTTCGTCCTACGAATATCCGGGCGACGACATTCCGGTGGTCAAGGGTTCGGCGCTTGCCGCGCTGGAAGACTCCGACAAGAAGATCGGCGAAGACGCGATCCGCGAACTGATGGCCGCCGTCGACGAATACATCCCGACGCCGGAGCGTCCGATCGACCAGCCGTTCCTGATGCCGATCGAGGACGTGTTCTCGATCTCGGGCCGCGGCACGGTCGTGACCGGCCGCGTCGAGCGCGGCATCATCAATGTCGGTGACGAAATCGAGATCGTCGGCATCCGCCCGACGACGAAGACGACCTGCACGGGCGTCGAGATGTTCCGCAAGCTGCTCGACCAGGGCATGGCCGGCGACAATATCGGCGCGCTGCTGCGCGGTGTCGACCGCGAGGGCGTCGAGCGCGGCCAGGTGCTGTGCAAGCCGGGTTCGGTGACGCCGCACACCAAGTTCGTTGCCGAGGCCTACATCCTGACGAAGGAAGAGGGCGGCCGTCACACGCCGTTCTTCAACAAGTACCGTCCGCAGTTCTACTTCCGCACGACGGACGTGACGGGCGAGGTGAGCCTTCCGGAAGGCACCGAAATGGTGATGCCGGGCGACAATGCCGAGATGAATGTCGAACTGATCGTGCCGATCGCGATGGAAGAGCGCCTGCGCTTCGCCATCCGTGAAGGCGGCCGTACCGTCGGCGCCGGCATCGTCGCCAAAATCATCGAGTAATCACCTCGATACGAAACTGGAAAAGGCGGGCTTTGGCCCGCCTTTTTTATTGCGCCGGATTATCGGTGCACTTATGTGTTTTTCACGACCGCAATGGAGGGTGACGTGACCAAAGTTCTGTTCTGATCCGCACAAACGCAGTTCCAGACGAAAGAACAGAACCATGGCACGACCATTCCTTGACGCCAATGCGCGTCATCCCATTACATTGCCGAACGGCGAGCCGCATCGCGGGACGGTGCATCTCAACCGCGTCATCGATCATCCGAATATCGAGATCGGCGATTATTCCTATTATTCCGATTTCGAGCCGGTCGACGACTATGCGGCGCGCATAGCGCCCTATCTCTATCCCGGCGCACCGGAGCGGCTGGAGATCGGCAAATTCGCCCAGGTCGCCCATGGCGCGCGCTTCATCACGAGTTCCGCCAACCATCCGATGGGCGGATTTTCGACCTATCCGTTCGCGGTCTTCAATCCGGACACGATGACGGCCTATACCGACGAGATTGCCGCGCATGGCAACACGATCATCGGCCATGACGTCTGGGTCGGCTACCGGGCGATCATCCTGCCGGGGGTCACGATAGGTCATGGCGCGATCATCGGGGCAGGGGCGGTCGTTAGCGGCGATGTGCCGCCCTATGCGATTGTCGGCGGCAATCCGGCAAAACTCATTCGAATGCGGTTCGATGCGGAGACGATTGCCGCGCTCCTGGCCATTGCATGGTGGGACTGGGATATCGAGCGCATCGCCCGGAACCGGAGCGCGATCGAGCAAGCCGATCTCGCGGCGCTTTGACGGGGGCTGTTCTCCCGATCAGTCGAAGACGTTCCCATAGGCGAGTTCGTCGCCGCGCCGGCCATGTGGGTGACGACCTGAACGGCGACCAGGGGAATCGGCCGGAAGAAATCCGCCGCCTTTGACAGCGAATGTCTGGACAAGGGGGGTGGGGCGTAATATGAGACGCGCCGTCGCGCGCTTTGCGCCGGCACGATAGGGGTATAGCTCAGTTGGTAGAGCGACGGTCTCCAAAACCGTAGGTCGCGGGTTCGAATCCTGCTGCCCCTGCCAGTTTTTCGCATCCCCCTCTTGATTTTGCCAAGAATCGGCTTTAGGTGACCCGGTGCGCTGGTATTGTCCAGTCGGACGGGTGCGCATTCATGGAAAGCTGGCAGCGGTGTGAGAAGCGTGGTGCGCTTCGAGCGCCCTTTTTTGGCCTCTAGCTCAGTGACCATGAAAATGGATAACGCCGCACGGCCCGAGCCGTGCAATGGAATCGGACATCATGGCAAAAAGCAATCCTTTCACCTTTCTGCAGCAGGTTCGCTCAGAAACGGCAAAAGTGACGTGGCCCTCGCGCCGCGAAACCATGATCTCGACGATGATGGTGCTTGCAATGGTCGTGATTGCTTCACTGTTCTTTTTCACGGTCGACCAGATCTACGGATGGGGTTTCGACTTCATCTTCGGTCCGACACGCTAATTATTTTACGGAATTGACAGTACATGCCTGCTCGCTGGTACATTGTTCACGCGTATTCGAACTTCGAAAAGAAGGTCGCAGAATCCATTGAGGAGGCTGCGAAGGCGAAAGGCCTGTGGGGTCATTTCGAACAGATACTCGTACCGACCGAAAAGGTCATCGAGGTGCGCCGCGGACGCAAGGTGGATTCGGAACGCAAGTTCTTCCCCGGCTACGTGATGGTGCGCGCGAACCTGACGGACGACGTGTTCCACCTGATCAAGAACACGCCGAAGGTGACCGGGTTCCTCGGTTCGGACAACAAGCCGATGCCGATCAGCGACAAGGAAGCCGATCAGATCCTCGGCCAGATCCAGGAAGGCGTGGAGCGGCCGAAGCCGTCCGTGTCCTTCGAGGTCGGCGAGCAGGTGCGTGTCTCCGACGGTCCGTTCGCGTCGTTCAACGGCGTCGTGCAGGAAGTCGACGAGGAGCGGTCGCGCCTCAAGGTGGAAGTTTCGATTTTCGGCCGGGCGACCCCGGTCGAACTGGAATTCGGTCAGGTCGAAAAGGGCTGACCGTCGCGGCCTTGGCCGCAGGAGCGGTGGGAGAAAAGGCATCTTTGGCCGGATGCCGGATCGCACCACCAACTCTTTGAACCGCCGGGCGACCGGCATCGTTGAAATAAAGAGAGTGAAAAATGGCTAAGAAGATTGCAGGCCAGCTCAAGCTCCAGGTCCCGGCAGGGTCGGCTACGCCGTCGCCGCCGATCGGTCCTGCGCTTGGTCAGCGTGGCATCAACATCATGGAATTCTGCAAGGCGTTCAATGCCGCCACGCAGGAGATGGAGAAGGGGTCCCCGATCCCGACGACCATCACCTATTACCAGGACAAGTCCTTCACCTTCAAAACCAAGACGCCGCCGGCGTCCTACCTTTTGAAGAAGGCGGCAAAGCTGAAATCCGGCTCCAAGGAGCCCGGCAAGTCGTCTGCCGGCAAGATCGGGCGCGACAAAATTCGCGAGATCGCCGAGGCGAAAATGAAGGACATGAACGCCGCCGATATCGAAGCGGCCATGCGCATGATTGAAGGCTCCGCGCGCGCGATGGGCCTGGACGTGGAGGGCTGAGGCGATGGCTAAAACTGGCAAACGTACCCAGCAGATCCGCGACGGCATCGATCGCAACAAGCTCTATGCGCTGTCCGAGGCCGTGACGATGGTCAAGGACCGCGCCAAGGCGAAATTCGACGAAACCGTTGAAGTCGCGATGAATCTCGGCGTCGATCCGCGCCATGCAGACCAGATGGTCCGCGGCGTGGTCAACCTGCCGAACGGCACCGGCCGCAGCGTTCGCGTTGCCGTGTTCGCACGTGGCGACAAGGCCGAGGAAGCCAAGGCCGCCGGCGCGGATATCGTCGGTGCGGAAGATCTGGTCGAAATCGTCCAGGGCGGCACGATCGATTTCGATCGCTGCATCGCAACGCCGGACATGATGCCGCTCGTCGGTCGTCTGGGCAAGGTGCTCGGTCCGCGCGGCATGATGCCGAACCCGAAGGTCGGCACCGTGACGCCGGACGTTGCCGCAGCCGTCAAGGCGTCCAAGGGCGGCGCTGTCGAGTTCCGCGTCGAAAAGGCCGGGATCGTTCATGCCGGTGTCGGCAAGGCATCCTTCGATGCCAAGGCGCTGGAAGAAAACATCCGTGCGCTCGCCGAGGCGGTCAACAGGGCCAAGCCGTCGGGCGCGAAGGGTACCTATGTGAAGCGCGTCGCCGTTTCCTCGACCATGGGCCCCGGCGTGAAGATCGATCCGTCGAGCCTCTCCGTCGAGGCTTGATGCACTAGTTCAGGATATCGCTGCAAGCGCTTGTCCTTAAAAGTTTTCGAACCGGTCCGCCGGTTCGAAAAAGCCGGGTGAAAGCCCGGTCCCTGTCCGAGATTGCAGGTGGCTCGCCTTAATTTTCACGAGCCTGCATGAGACGCTAAGGGCCCATGAAATTTCGGCCGAAAGGCCTGTTTTGCGGGTTCGAACGTATTGCCTTGTGCCGCGATCGCTGATCCGGCGTAAGGGGGCAGGATCCTCGAACGTCGTCGGGTGATCTGAAAGGCTCTCCTGGCGGCAAAGGCAACCGCAGACCGCACTTCGGTGTTGTCTGCAAATTGGAGAGACGCAGTGGATAGAGCGGAAAAACGCGAATTCGTCACGCAGCTGAACACGGTCTTCAATGAAGCCGGTTCCGTTGTCGTGGCCCACTATACCGGTCTTACCGTCGCGCAGATGGGCGATCTTCGCACCAAAATGCGTGAAGCGGGCGGATCGGTGAAGGTCGCGAAGAACCGCCTTGCCAAAATCGCTCTCAAGGGCACGGAAGCTGAGGGCATGTCTGACCTGTTCACAGGCCAGACGGTCATCGCATATGCGAGCGACCCGGTCACAGCTCCCAAAATCGCGAGTGAATTCGCCAAGTCGAACGACAAGCTCGTTCTGCTCGGCGGTACACTCGGTGCGACCATTCTCGATGCACAAGGTGTAAAGGCGCTTGCCGAATTGCCTTCGCTCGACGAATTGCGCGCAAAGCTGGTTGGCATGATCGTCACGCCGGCAACGCGTATCGCACAGGTTGTCAACGCACCGGCAGGAAATCTTGCCCGCGTTTTCAACGCATATGCCCAGAAGGACGAGGCGGCATAGGCTGTCTTCAGTACTCAAACCAATCAAAGTTCGAACCTGAAAAACTCAAGGAAAACGAAAAATGGCTGATCTCGCAAAAATCGTCGATGACCTGTCCAACCTGACCGTTCTGGAAGCTGCAGAACTGTCGAAAATGCTCGAAGAGAAGTGGGGCGTTTCCGCCGCTGCTCCGGTTGCCGTTGCTGCTGTCGCAGGCGGTGGCGCTCCGGCTGAAGCTGCCGAAGAAAAGACCGAATTCGATGTCATTCTCGAAGAAGCCGGCGCACAGAAGATCAACGTGATCAAGGAAGTGCGTTCCATCACCGGTCTCGGCCTCAAGGAAGCCAAGGACCTGGTCGAAGGCGCTCCGAAGGCCGTGAAGGAAGCGATCTCCAAGGGCGAAGCCGAAGAGATCGTCAAGAAGCTGACGGAAGCCGGTGCGAAAGCGTCGATGAAGTAAGTTTGTGTTGCGGCGGGCGGACACGCTCCGCCTGCCGCATTCGCGTCGCGTGAACCCTTTTCCCGAGGCCGCCCGGAGCGGTTTCCGGAAACGGGTTTTTACCGTTTCAAGAGCTGGAAGGCCGGGCGCATGGGTCTTCGCTCTTTTCGAGAGTTCTCCGCGACGTGCGGAGCTTTATTTGGCAGGCCCGCCAGGGCAGACTATGAGGAGCGGCAATGGCTCAGTCCATATCCTTCAACGGACGCAGGCGAGTAAGAAAATTCTTCGGTCACATCCCCGATGTTGCCGAAATGCCGAACCTGATCGAGGTTCAAAAAGCATCCTATGACCAATTCCTGATGGTCGACGAACCGCAGGGCGGACGTCTCGACGAAGGCCTGCAGGCGGCGTTCAAATCGGTATTTCCGATTTCGGACTTCTCGGGCGCATCCATGCTGGAATTCGTTCGCTACGAATTCGAAGCGCCGAAATTCGACGTCGAGGAATGCCGTCAGCGCGATCTGACCTATTCCGCGCCGCTGAAGGTGACGCTGCGGCTGATCGTGTTCGATATCGACGAGGATACCGGCGCCAAGTCGATCAAGGACATCAAGGAGCAGGACGTCTACATGGGCGACATGCCGCTCATGACCGACAACGGCACCTTCATCGTCAACGGCACCGAGCGCGTGATCGTTTCGCAGATGCACCGTTCGCCGGGTGTCTTTTTCGACCACGACAAGGGCAAGACCCACGCATCCGGCAAGCTTCTGTTTGCCGCGCGCGTGATCCCGTACCGCGGCTCCTGGCTCGACATCGAGTTCGACGCCAAGGACAACGTCTATGCGCGCATCGACCGGCGCCGCAAGATTCCGGTCACGTCGCTCCTGATGGCGCTCGGCCTCGATGCCGAGGAAATCCTTTCGACCTACTACAACGCCATCGAATACAAGCGTGACGGCGATGGTTGGCGGGTGCCGTTCTCGCCTGACCGCATGAAGGGCATCAAGGCGACGTCGGACCTCATCGATGCCGATACCGGCGAAGTCGTGCTGGAGTCGGGAAAGAAGCTGACCGCGCGCCAGGCGCGTCAGATGTCCGAGAAAGGCGTCAAGGCGCTGCGGGCTACCGACGAAGACCTCTACACCATGTATCTGGCCGAGGACGTCGTCAATTTCGAGACCGGCGAGATCTATCTCGAGGCCGGCGACGAGATCGACGAGAAGACCATGGCGGTTCTGCTGGAATCCGGCCATGACTCGTTCCAGATCCTCGACATCGACCACGTCAATGTCGGCGCCTATATCCGCAACACGCTTGCCGCCGACAAGAACGAGAGCCACCAGGACGCGCTGTTCGACATTTACCGCGTCATGCGTCCCGGCGAGCCGCCGACGATGGAAACGGCGGAAGCGATGTTCAAGTCGCTGTTCTTCGATTCCGAGCGCTACGACCTGTCGGCTGTCGGCCGCGTGAAGATGAACATGCGTCTCGGCCTCGACGTCGAGGACACCGTGCGCGTGCTGCGCAAGGAAGACATCATCGAGGTCCTGCGCACGCTGCTCGACCTGCGTGACGGCAAGGGCGAAATCGACGACATCGACAACCTCGGCAACCGCCGTGTGCGTTCGGTCGGCGAGCTGATGGAAAACCAGTATCGCGTCGGTCTGCTGCGCATGGAGCGTGCGATCAAGGAACGCATGTCGTCGATCGAGATCGACACCGTCATGCCGCAGGATCTGATCAACGCCAAGCCGGCTGCTGCCGCGGTGCGCGAGTTCTTCGGTTCCTCGCAGCTGTCGCAGTTCATGGACCAGACGAATCCGCTGTCGGAAATCACCCACAAACGGCGCCTGTCGGCGCTCGGGCCGGGCGGTCTGACGCGTGAACGCGCGGGCTTCGAGGTGCGCGACGTCCATCCGACGCATTATGGCCGTATCTGCCCGATCGAGACGCCGGAAGGCCCGAACATCGGTCTGATCAACTCGCTGGCGACCTTCGCACGCGTCAACAAATACGGTTTCATCGAGAGCCCGTATCGCAAGATCGTCGATGGCAAGGTCACCAGTGACGTGGTCTATCTCTCCGCCATGGAAGAGGCCAAGCACCACGTGGCGCAGGCCAATGCCGAGATCGGGGACGACGGTTCGTTCGTCAGCGAATTCGTCATCTGCCGCCACGCCGGCGACGTCATGCTGACGCCGCGCGAACAGGTCGACCTCATGGATGTGTCGCCGAAGCAGCTTGTTTCGGTTGCTGCGGCGCTTATCCCGTTCCTGGAAAACGACGACGCCAACCGCGCGCTCATGGGCTCGAACATGCAGCGTCAGGCCGTGCCGCTGGTGCGTGCCGAAGCGCCGTTCGTCGGTACCGGAATGGAGCCGATCGTGGCGCGCGACTCCGGCGCGGCAATCGCCGCGCGGCGTGGCGGCGTTGTCGACCAGGTCGACGCGATGCGCATCGTCATCCGCGCAACCGAAGAGCTCGACGCTTCCAAATCGGGCGTCGATATCTATCGGCTGCAGAAGTTCCAGCGCTCCAACCAGTCGACCTGCATCAACCAGCGTCCGCTGGTTCGCGTCGGTGACGTGATCGGCAAGGGCGATATCATCGCCGACGGTCCGTCGACCGATCTCGGCGACCTGGCGCTCGGCCGCAACGTGCTGGTCGCGTTCATGCCGTGGAACGGCTACAACTACGAGGACTCCATCCTTCTCTCCGAGAAGATCGTCCGCGACGACGTGTTCACCTCCATCCATCTCGAGGAATTCGAGGTGATGGCGCGTGACACCAAGCTCGGACCGGAGGAGATCACGCGCGACATTCCGAACGTTTCGGAAGAAGCGCTGAAGAACCTCGACGAGGCGGGCATCGTCTATATCGGCGCCGAAGTCGGCCCCGGTGACATTCTCGTCGGCAAGATCACGCCGAAGGGCGAGAGCCCGATGACGCCTGAGGAAAAGCTCCTGCGCGCCATCTTCGGCGAGAAGGCTTCCGACGTCCGCGACACCTCCATGCGCATGCCGCCGGGGGCGTTCGGTACCGTCGTCGAAGTGCGTGTCTTCAACCGCCACGGCGTGGAGAAGGACGAACGCGCAATGGCGATCGAGCGCGAGGAAATCGAGCGTCTCGCAAAGGACCGCGACGACGAACAGGCGATCCTCGACCGCAACACCTTCGGCCGCCTGGCCGAGATGCTCGACGGCCAGGAGTCCATCGCCGGTCCGAAGGGCTTCAAGAAGGGCGCCAAGCTCTCGGCTGAAGTGCTGGAGAATTATCCGCGTTCGCAGTGGTGGCAGTTTGCCGTCACCAACGAGAAGCAGCAGGACAATCTCGAGCAGCTTCGCACCCAGTACGACAACTCCAAGAAGCGTCTCGAACAGCGCTTCATGGACAAGGTCGAAAAGGTGCAGCGCGGCGACGAGATGCCCCCGGGCGTCATGAAGATGGTCAAGGTCTTCGTGGCCGTGAAGCGCAAGATCCAGCCGGGCGACAAGATGGCCGGCCGTCACGGCAACAAGGGTGTCGTGTCGCGGATCCTGCCGATCGAGGACATGCCGTTCCTGGAAGACGGAACGCATGCGGACATCGTGCTCAATCCGCTCGGCGTGCCGAGCCGCATGAATGTCGGACAGATCCTCGAAACGCATCTGGGCTGGGCCTGCGCAGGCATGGGCAGGAAGATCGGCGAGATGATGGAAGCCTATCGCGCCAATGGCGATGCAGGCGAGATCCGCAAGACGTTGACCGACCTGATCCCGGCAAACGACCGCAACGAACCGGTTGCGAAACTCGACGACGCCGGCGTCATCGAGATCGCCAAGCAGTTCGAGCGTGGCGTTTCGATCGCGACCCCGGTCTTCGACGGTGCCGTCGAGGCGGACATCAACGAGATGCTGAGAAAGGCGGGTCTGAAGGAAACCGCCCAGTCGACGCTCTACGACGGCCGTACCGGCGAGGAGTTCGACCGGCAGGTGACCGTCGGCTACATCTACATGCTGAAGCTGCATCACCTTGTCGACGACAAGATCCATGCACGCTCGATCGGACCGTACTCGCTCGTTACCCAGCAGCCGCTGGGCGGCAAGGCGCAGTTCGGCGGTCAGCGGTTCGGCGAGATGGAGGTGTGGGCGCTCGAAGCCTATGGCGCGGCCTACACCTTGCAGGAAATGCTGACGGTCAAGTCGGACGACGTGGCGGGCCGCACCAAGGTCTACGAGGCCATCGTGCGCGGCGACGACACGTTCGAGGCGGGCATTCCGGAGAGCTTCAACGTTCTCGTCAAGGAAATGCGTTCGCTCGGCCTCAATGTGGAGCTCGAATCCACGCGGGCTGCCACATCCGGAAGAGGAACAGCAGGCGCTTCCTGACGCCGCAGAGTAAACGGCAGGCCGCCGGCGGGTTTTTCCACGCCGGCGGCCGAGTTACCGCGTAGGCCAGCGTCGATCACCGTTTGGCCGGTTTTTGGGATTACAAGCGGACCATCCATCCGCGCAATGGAACGGGGAAATCCCCGTAAGGAGAACGGCATGAACCAAGAGGTTGCAAATCTTTTCAATCCTCAGGCTCCAGCCCAGAATTTTGACGCGATCCGGATTTCGATCGCGAGCCCGGAAAAGATCCTTTCCTGGTCTTACGGCGAGATCAAGAAGCCGGAGACGATCAACTACCGCACGTTCAAGCCCGAGCGTGACGGTCTGTTCTGCGCGCGCATCTTCGGTCCGATCAAGGACTACGAATGCCTGTGCGGCAAGTACAAGCGCATGAAGTACAAGGGCATCATCTGCGAGAAGTGCGGCGTTGAAGTCACGCTTGTCGCGCGTGCGTCGCGAGCGCATGGGCCATATCGAGCTCGCAGCACCGGTTGCCCATATCTGGTTCCTGAAGTCGCTGCCGTCGCGCATCGGCACTCTGCTCGACATGACGCTCAAGGATATCGAGCGCGTTCTCTACTTCGAGAACTACATCGTGACCGAGCCCGGCCTGACTTCGCTGAAGGAATACCAGCTCCTCTCCGAGGAAGAATACATGCTGGCCGTCGACGAGTTCGGCGAGGACCAGTTCACGGCGATGATCGGCGCCGAAGCGATCCAGGAAATCCTGGCGTCGATGGATCTGCCGAAGATCGCCACCGATCTGCGCGAGGAACTGGAGACGACCACCTCCGACCTCAAGCAGAAGAAGCTCATGAAGCGGCTGAAGGTCGTCGAGAACTTCATTGACTCGCAGAACCGCCCGGAATGGATGATCATGAAGGTCATCCCGGTGATCCCGCCGGACCTGCGTCCGCTGGTGCCGCTCGATGGCGGCCGCTTCGCGACGTCGGACCTGAACGATCTCTACCGCCGCGTCATCAACCGCAACAACCGCCTGAAGCGGCTGATGGAATTGCGTGCGCCCGGCATCATCATCCGCAACGAAAAGCGCATGCTGCAGGAAGCCGTCGACGCACTGTTCGACAATGGCCGCCGTGGCCGCGTGATCACCGGCGCCAACAAGCGTCCGCTGAAATCGCTTTCGGACATGCTGAAGGGCAAGCAGGGCCGCTTCCGCCAGAACCTGCTCGGCAAGCGCGTCGACTATTCCGGCCGCTCGGTCATCGTGACCGGTCCGGAACTGAAGCTGCACCAGTGCGGCCTGCCGAAGAAGATGGCGCTCGAACTGTTCAAGCCGTTCATCTATGCGCGGCTTGACGCCAAGGGCTATTCGTCCACCGTCAAGCAGGCCAAGAAGCTGGTCGAGAAGGAAAAGCCGGAAGTGTGGGATATCCTCGACGAGGTTATCCGCGAGCATCCGGTGCTGCTCAACCGCGCACCGACGCTGCACCGCCTCGGCATCCAGGCCTTCGAGCCGGTGCTGATCGAGGGCAAGGCGATCCAGCTTCATCCGCTGGTCTGCACCGCGTTCAATGCCGACTTCGACGGCGACCAGATGGCCGTGCACGTTCCGCTGTCGCTGGAAGCGCAGCTTGAAGCGCGCGTCCTGATGATGTCGACCAACAACATCCTGCATCCGGCGAACGGTCAGCCGATCATCGTGCCGTCGCAGGACATGGTGCTCGGTCTCTACTATCTCTCGATCGTCGCCGAAGGCGAGCCGGGGCAGGGGATGGTCTTCTCCGACATGGGCGAACTGCACCATGCGCTGGAAAACGGAAGTCGTCACACTGCACACCAAGATCAAGGGACGCTTCAAGACCGTCGACGAGGAGGGCAATCCCGTCTCGAAGATCTACGAGACGACGCCCGGACGGATGATCATCGGCGAACTTCTGCCGCGTCACGGCAAGGTGTCGTTCGACATCTGCAACACGGAGATGACCAAGAAGAACATCTCCAAGATGCTCGACGTCGTCTATCGCCACTGCGGCCAGAAAGAGACGGTCATCTTTGCCGACCGCATCATGGCGCTTGGCTTCGGCCACGCCTGCCGCGCCGGCATCTCGTTCGGCAAGGACGACATGGTCATCCCGGACACCAAGACGGGGATCGTCGCCGAGACCGACAAGATCGCCAAGGAATACGAGCAGCAATACAATGACGGCCTGATCACCTTCGGCGAGAAATACAACAAGGTGGTCGATGCCTGGGCACGTTGCGACGACAAGCTGACCGAAGAAATGATGGCGGGCATTCAGGCCGTCCAGTTCGAGGAAAACGGCCGTCAGAAGCAGATGAACTCCATCTACATGATGGCGCGTTCGGGCGCTCGCGGTTCGACCCGGCAGATGAAGCAGCTTGCCGGCATGCGCGGCCTGATGGCCAAGCCGGACGGTTCGATCATCGAGACGCCGATCATCTCGAACTTCAAGGAAGGCCTGTCGGTCAACGAATACTTCAACTCCACCCACGGCGCCCGCAAGGGCCTCGCGGATACGGCGTTGAAGACCGCGAACTCCGGTTACCTGACCCGCCGTCTCGTCGACGTCGCCCAGGACTGCATCATCACGCAGCGCGATTGCGGCACCGAAAAGGGGCTGACCATGTCGCCGATCGTCGATGCCGGTCAGATCGTCGCCTCGATCGGACAGCGTGTCCTTGGCCGTACGGCGCTGGAAGACATCGTTCATCCGGCGACCGGCGAAGTCATCGTGGCGGCTGGCACGATGGTCGAGGAGAAGGATGTCGACGTTATCGAGGAAGCCGGAATTCAGACCGTGAAGATCCGTTCCGCGCTGACCTGCGAACTGCAGTCCGGCGTATGCGGCGTCTGCTACGGTCGCGACCTTGCTCGCGGCACACCCGTGAACATGGGCGAGGCCGTGGGCGTGATCGCGGCGCAGTCGATCGGCGAGCCGGGAACGCAGCTGACGATGCGTACCTTCCACATGGGCGGCACGGCGCAGGTCGTCGACCAGTCCTTCCTGGAAGCATCCTACGAAGGCACGATCGAGATCCGCAACCGCAACGTGGTTCGCAACTCCGAAGGCGCTCTCATCGCGATGGGCCGCAACATGGCCATCATCATTCGTGACGAGAAAGGCGAGGAGCGCGGCACCCAGCGCGTGACCTACGGTGCGAAGATCATGGTGGACGACGGCGACAAGGTGAAGCGCGGCCAGCGCCTTGCCGAGTGGGACCCGTATACCCGTCCGATCATGACCGAGGTCGAAGGCACGGCATTGTTCGAAGACCTCGTCGACGGCCTGTCGGTGCAGGAATCGGCGGACGAGTTCACCGGCATCACCAAGCGCATGGTCATCGACTGGCGCTCGACGCCGCGCGGCTCGGATCTCAAGCCGGCGATCACCGTCCTCGACAAGAGCGGCAAGGTCGCGAAACTCGCCAAGGGCGGCGATGCCCGCTTCATGCTCTCGGTCGACGCCATTCTTTCGGTGGAACCGGGCGCACATGTGGCGCCGGGCGACGTGATCGCGCGTATTCCGATGGAAAGCGCGAAGACGAAGGACATTACCGGCGGTCTGCCGCGTGTGGCCGAACTCTTCGAGGCGCGCCGTCCGAAGGACCATGCAGTCATCGCCGAGATCGACGGCACGATCCGTTACGGCCGCGATTACAAGAACAAGCGCCGCATCATCATCGAGCCGCATGATGAAACGCAGGAACCGGCGGAATATCTCATTCCGAAGGGCCGGCCGTTCCATCTGCAGGACGGTGACTCGATCGAGAAGGGCGACTACGTTCTCGACGGCAATCCGGCACCGCACGACATCCTTGCGGTGAAGGGCGTCGAAGCGCTTGCTTCCTATCTCGTCAACGAGATCCAGGAGGTCTACCGGCTGCAGGGCGTGGTGATCAACGACAAGCACATCGAGGTGATCGTTCGCCAGATGCTGCAGAAGGTCGAGATCACCGATGCGGGCGACTCCCAGTATATCGCCGGCGACAATGTCGACCGGATCGAGCTGGAAGAAGTCAATGAGCGCCTGGTCGAGGAAGGCAAGGCGCCCGCCACGGGCGACCCGGTCCTGCTCGGCATCACCAAGGCGTCGCTGCAGACCCCGTCGTTCATCTCGGCGGCCTCCTTCCAGGAGACGACCAAGGTGCTGACGGAAGCCTCGGTTGCAGGAAAGATCGACACGCTGCAGGGTCTGAAGGAAAACGTCATTGTCGGCCGCCTGATCCCGGCCGGTACCGGCGGGACGATGAACCAGATCCGCCGTATCGCCACGGCGCGCGACGAACTGATCCTCGAGGAGCGTCGCAAGACGTCCAACGTGGCCGGTGCGGATGCGATGCTGATCGACATGTCGCAGTCGGGCGAAGCGGCCGAATAAGGCAGCGACACCACCGCGAATTGATTGACGCCGGGCCCAGCGCCCGGCGTTTTTCGTTCAGTAGATGCCGAGACCGAGGACCCAGCACGCCATCATGAACCCGTTCGCGGTGGCCAAAATGCCAAGCGTGACCGGCCATGCCCGCGGCCGGTCCGCGAAAAAGGCCCCGATCACCGCGATCGCCGGGGCGACGGACGGGATCATCTGGGTAAAGTCCGGGATGCCGCTTGCCAGCGTGACCGGGATGACGGCGATCATGAACCAGGCGTGGGCCCAGTTTCGCCGGGTCAACAGGAGAAGGGTGGCGGCAACGCTAATCCAGGACATGATCACGCCGGGAACGACTTGCGACTGCATTTTTTGACCGTTCAGGAACGGCCCGATCAGCGTGTCGAGCGGATTTTGCAGTTCCTGCTTCCAGGCGCCGAGAACAGTCGCAAGGGTGAACGGATCGCCGGTATGGCGCCACAGATAGGCGGCACCGCCGGCGAGCGCCGCGACAGGCAGTATCATCGCGAGGAAAATCCGGAACCGCCGGATCGACAGAACATGCGGATCGCGCCATGCCCCGAGCGATTGCCAGGCATAGACTGCGATCGGAATGGTCAGGAGCACGCCGATGTTTCGCGTGAGCGTGGCGAGCGCCGCCGCCAATCCGGCCCAAAGCCAACGCTCGCGGCGTGCGAGTGTCAGTGTCGCCATGATTAGCAAAAGAAAAAGAGACCCGCTATCCGCGGACGAAAAACCATAGCTCCCGGGCATGAAGGCAAACAGCAGAATAGCGAGATCGGCGGCCTTCGCGCCATGGTAGTATCGGGCCTCGTGCCAGATGATCGGCAGGGCGAGGACAAAGGCGGTATTGGAGACGGCCACCATCGCCGCGAAGCGATCGAGGCCGGTCAGCGCCCCGACATATTTCGACAGCATCGGATAGAGCGGCCATCCGGCCTGTCCCGTCAGGACTTCTCCGGCCTTGAGGGCTTTGGCGTAGCCGTGATTCATAATGCCGAGGAACTTGCCGGTGTCGCGGTTCGCCCAGATGTCGAGCCATGCGAAAGCGGAAAACTCCGGCTGGCGATATTGCGGTCGCGTTACCGGAAGCAACAGTTCGTGCGCTCCCAGGCCGATCAGGTCCAGGACTGCGCGGCTGAACAGGAAGACCAGCAGGCAATAGGCCAGGGCATGGAGGGTCCGGCGGTCTCCATCCGCCGCTGTTTCATATGTCACGGTCGCACCGCTCTTACTGGTCCGGCTTCCAGTCCTTGAGGACGGCAAAGGGGTCGTAGTCGTCGTCATCGTCGTCGGGATTGAACCCGCGATCGCTCTCCTCTTCCAATCCCTCGGCGAAGGTGACGATGGCGACTTCGCCTTCCAGCGCGCCCTGATAGGCGGAGGCGTGCGGCTCTTCGTCGGGGGCCTCGACCATCGTGCCGATCTGGTCCAGTTCGGCCTCCTCATATCCGCGTTCGGCAAGCGCGTTGAGCGCGGTGCGAATCGCGGAATCGTCGTCGGGCGCGAGCAAGAGGATATGAATGGCGATCTCCGGCCCGTCCTTGACCGGCCAGACTCGCCCGATGATGATGAAGACGCCGGTTCCGGCATCCGATTCGCTGTCTTCCATCGTGGTTGTGTCCGTTTTTCGTAGTTCCTCGAGCCCTATTCATCATGATTCCCCTGACGATGCGATATGCGGGCAGGCCGGTTTTGCGAAGCGGAGAGAAAAATTGCGCCGCAGGCGCAGCCGGCGTAAGAATATGTCGTCCAAAACGCGGATGCATGCCGACCGAACGGCGCGCGCAAAAAGTATCCGGTTTCTCTTGACGAGACAGGGGCTTGCGTATAGAAGCCGGCCATCAAGCCAATGTGAGATTGACTTTTCGGTGGCGCCGAGCCCCGAAGCTTGTCTCAAACAAGGCTGACCAGCGAAGCTGATACATTGCAATTTCATGAAACGGTTCGCCGTTTCCTCTGGATTTTGGGGCAGGGCCTGCAGGGGTCGCGTGCCCCGTTGTTGCATGTTGATGTGAAACAGTTTTTTGCGCATGCGCGCCTGAATGAACGAACGAAGGATGGCTTGATGCCTACAGTAAACCAGTTGGTCCGTAAGCCCCGCGTGGCTCCGGTCAAGCGCAACAAGGTGCCGGCCTTGCAGGCAAACCCGCAGAAGCGCGGCGTGTGCACCCGTGTCTACACGACGACGCCGAAGAAGCCGAACTCGGCTCTCCGCAAGGTTGCAAAGGTTCGCCTGACGAATGGCTTCGAAGTGATCGGCTACATTCCGGGCGAAGGTCACAACCTTCAGGAGCACTCGGTTGTGATGATCCGCGGCGGCCGCGTGAAGGACCTTCCCGGTGTTCGCTACCACATTCTGCGCGGCGTGCTCGACACGCAAGGCGTCAAGAACCGCAAGCAGCGCCGTTCGAAATACGGCGCAAAGCGTCCGAAGTAAGGGGTTTGCGGCCGGTCTGAGTACCGCCGCCAAAAGTGAGATACAGACATGTCGCGTCGTCACAGAGCTGAAAAACGTGAAATCAACCCGGACCCGAAGTTCGGGGACATGGTCGTCACGAAATTCATGAACGCCATCATGCTTGATGGCAAAAAGTCGGTCGCCGAGCGCATCGTATACGGTGCCTTCGACGCCATCGCCGACAAGACCAAGCAGGAGCCGGTCGAGCTGTTCCATCAGGCGCTCGACAATGTCGCGCCGCACGTGGAAGTGCGTTCGCGCCGCGTCGGTGGCGCCACCTACCAGGTGCCGGTCGATGTGCGTCCGGAGCGCCGTCAGGCGCTCGCCATCCGCTGGATGATTGCCGCTGCGCGCAAGCGCAACGAGACGACCATGGTCGATCGCCTGTCCGGCGAACTCATGGACGCCGCCAGCAATCGCGGTTCCGCAGTCAAGAAGCGCGAAGACACCCACAAGATGGCGGACGCCAACCGCGCGTTCTCGCACTATCGCTGGTAACAGAAGACCCGTTCAGAGAGGCCTCCTCCCATGGCTCGCGAATATCCGCTGGAAGACTACCGTAATTTCGGCATCATGGCTCACATCGACGCCGGCAAGACGACGACGACCGAGCGCATCCTTTATTACACCGGCAAGAGCCACAAGATCGGCGAAGTGCATGACGGCGCTGCGACGATGGACTGGATGGAGCAGGAGCAGGAGCGCGGGATCACGATCACGTCTGCTGCGACGACCACCTTCTGGCCGGGCCGTGACGGCAAGCGCAAGCGCTTCAACATCATCGACACGCCCGGACACGTCGACTTCACGATTGAAGTCGAGCGTTCGCTGCGCGTTCTCGACGGCGCGGTAGCCCTGCTTGACGCCAATGCCGGCGTCGAGCCGCAGACCGAGACCGTGTGGCGCCAGGCCAACAAGTACCATGTCCCGCGGATGATCTTCGTCAACAAGATGGACAAGATCGGCGCCGACTTCTACCGCTGTGTCGACATGATCGAGTCGCGCCTCGGCGCGAAGCCGGTCGTGATGCAGCTGCCGATCGGTGCGGAAAACGATTTTGCCGGCTGCGTCGATCTCATCGAAATGAAGGCGCTGGTCTGGAAAGCGGAAAACCTCGGCGCCGAATGGGACATCGTCGATATCCCGGCGGACCTGCAGGCCCGTGCCGAAGAATATCGTGAGAAGATGATCGAGGCGGCGGTCGAGTTCGATGAAGCCGCGATGGAAGCCTATCTCGAAGGCGAAATGCCGGACAACGACACGCTGCGTACGTTGATCCGCAAGGGTACCTGTGCTGTCGAATTCTTCCCGGTCTTCTGTGGTTCGGCCTTCAAGAACAAGGGCGTGCAGCCGCTGCTCGACGCCGTTGTCGACTTCCTGCCGTCTCCGACCGAAGTTCCCGCCATTCGCGGCATCGATCCGAAGACCGAACAGGAAATCAAGCGCATTTCGTCCGACGACGAGCCGCTGTCGATGCTGGCGTTCAAGATCATGAACGACCCGTTCGTCGGTTCGCTGACCTTCTGCCGCATCTATTCCGGCAAGGTCGAGACCGGTGTTTCGCTGATGAACACGGTCAAGGAAAAGCGCGAGCGCATCGGCCGCATGCTGCAGATGCACTCCAACAGCCGCGAAGACATCAAGGAAGCCTTTGCCGGCGACATCGTCGCTATCGCCGGCCTGAAGGAAACCACAACGGGTGACACGCTCTGCGATCCGCTGAAGCCGGTGATCCTGGAGCGCATGGAGTTCCCGGATCCGGTGATCTCGATCGCCGTCGAGCCGAAGTCGAAGAGCGACCAGGAAAAGATGGGCCTCGCGCTCAACCGCCTGGCAGCCGAAGACCCGTCCTTCCGCGTGCGTTCGGACGAAGAATCCGGCCAGACCATCATCTCGGGCATGGGCGAACTGCATCTCGACATTCTGGTCGACCGCATGAAGCGCGAGTTCAAGGTGGAAGCCAATATCGGCGCTCCGCAGGTTGCGTATCGCGAAACGATCACCCGCGCCGCGGACATCGATTACACGCACAAGAAGCAGTCGGGCGGTTCCGGCCAGTTCGCGCGCGTCAAGATCACTTTCGAACCCAATCCGGAAGGCGAGGATTTCGTTTTCGAAAGCACCGTCGTCGGCGGCAACGTTCCGAAGGAATACATCCCGGGCGTCGAAAAGGGCATCCAGTCGGTCATGGACTCCGGTCCGCTCGCCGGCTTCCCGATGCTCGGCGTGAAAGCGACGCTGACCGATGGCGCCTACCATGACGTCAACTCCTCGGTCCTCGCCTTCGAAATCGCGGCCCGTGCCGCGTTCCGCGAAGGCGCGCAGAAAGCCGGCGCTCAGCTTCTCGAGCCGATCATGAAGGTGGAAGTGGTGACGCCGGAAGATTACATGGGCGACATCATCGGCGACCTGAATTCGCGCCGCGGCCAGATCGCCGGCACCGAAACCCGCAACATCGATCAGGTCATCACCGCAATGGTGCCGCTGGCCAACATGTTCGGCTACGTGAACACGCTGCGCTCGATGAGCCAGGGTCGTGCGCAATACACGATGATCTTCGACCACTACGAGGCTGTGCCTCAGGCGGTCGCCCAGGAAATCCAGAAGAAATACGCATAAGGCGGGGGCCGGCCGGCTCCGCTCTGCGGAAGCCGGCCACGAATTTCCTCTAGTCCGCGTGACAGTGAAGAACGGAGAATAAAGATGGCGAAGGGTAAGTTTGAGCGCACGAAGCCGCATGTGAACATCGGCACGATTGGTCACGTTGACCACGGCAAGACGTCGCTGACGGCTGCGATCACGAAGTATTTCGGCGAGTTCAAGGCGTATGACATGATCGACGCCGCGCCGGAAGAAAAGGCACGCGGGATCACGATCTCGACGGCGCACGTCGAGTACGAGACGGAAGCGCGTCACTACGCCCATGTCGACTGCCCGGGCCACGCCGACTATGTGAAGAACATGATCACGGGCGCGGCGCAGATGGACGGCGCGATCCTGGTGGTTTCGGCCGCCGACGGCCCGATGCCGCAGACGCGCGAGCACATCCTTCTGGCCCGCCAGGTCGGCGTTCCGGCGATCGTCGTGTTCCTCAACAAGGTCGACCAGGTCGACGACGAGGAACTGCTCGAGCTGGTCGAGATGGAAGTGCGCGAGCTGCTTTCGTCCTACGAATATCCGGGCGACGACATTCCGGTGGTCAAGGGTTCGGCGCTTGCCGCGCTGGAAGACTCCGACAAGAAGATCGGCGAAGACGCGATCCGCGAACTGATGGCCGCCGTCGACGAATACATCCCGACGCCGGAGCGTCCGATCGACCAGCCGTTCCTGATGCCGATCGAGGACGTGTTCTCGATCTCGGGCCGCGGCACGGTCGTGACCGGCCGCGTCGAGCGCGGCATCATCAATGTCGGTGACGAAATCGAGATCGTCGGCATCCGCCCGACGACGAAGACGACCTGCACGGGCGTCGAGATGTTCCGCAAGCTGCTCGACCAGGGCATGGCCGGCGACAATATCGGCGCGCTGCTGCGCGGTGTCGACCGCGAGGGCGTCGAGCGCGGCCAGGTGCTGTGCAAGCCGGGTTCGGTGACGCCGCACACCAAGTTCGTTGCCGAGGCCTACATCCTGACGAAGGAAGAGGGCGGCCGTCACACGCCGTTCTTCAACAAGTACCGTCCGCAGTTCTACTTCCGCACGACGGACGTGACGGGCGAGGTGAGCCTTCCGGAAGGCACCGAAATGGTGATGCCGGGCGACAATGCCGAGATGAATGTCGAACTGATCGTGCCGATCGCGATGGAAGAGCGCCTGCGCTTCGCCATCCGTGAAGGCGGCCGTACCGTCGGCGCCGGCATCGTCGCCAAAATCATCGAGTAGGCGAAGAAAAGAGTTTGAGGGAGCGCGGCAGCAGCTGCCGCGCTTTGCCTCTTGAATAAGGAAAAGTCGTATGAACGGCCAGAACATCCGCATTCGCCTGAAGGCGTTCGACCACCGGGTCCTCGATGCATCGACGCGTGAAATCGTGTCGACGGCAAAGCGGACCGGTGCGAGCGTGCGCGGGCCGGTGCCGCTGCCGACACGGATCGAGAAATTCACCGTGAACCGGTCGCCGCACATCGATAAGAAAAGCCGCGAGCAGTTCGAGATGCGCACGCACAAGCGCCTCTTGGATATCGTCGATCCGACTCCGCAGACCGTGGACGCGCTGATGAAGCTCGACCTCGCGGCCGGCGTTGACGTCGAGATCAAGCTCTGAGCGGGCCGGATTGGGGAAGGATGAACCAATGCGTTCAGGAGTAATCGCACAGAAGCTGGGCATGACCCGCGTCTACAACGACGACGGCGAGCAGTTGCCGGTGACCGTTCTCCGCATGGAGAATTGCCAGGTCGTGGCCCAGCGCACTGAAGACAAGAACGGCTACACGGCAGTGCAGCTCGGTTCCGGCTTTGCGAAGGTGAAGAACACCTCCAAGGCGATGCGTGGCCATTTCGCCAAGGCATCTGTCGAGCCGAAGCGCAAGCTTGCCGAGTTCCGCGTTTCGCCCGACAACATGATCGACGTCGGCGCCGAGCTGACCGCCGAGCATTTCGTGGCGGGCCAGAAGGTCGACGTGACCGGCACCACGCAGGGCAAGGGCTTCCAGGGTGTCATGAAGCGCCACAATTTCGGTGGTGGCCGCGCGACGCACGGTAACTCGGTCTCGCACCGTGCGCACGGTTCGACGGGCATGTGCCAGGATCCGGGCAAGGTCTTCAAGGGCAAGAAAATGGCCGGCCAGATGGGCGCGACCCGCGTCACGGCGCAGAACCTCGAGGTCGTTTCGACCGACGCGGAACGCGGCCTGATTCTCGTGAAGGGCGCCGTTCCCGGTTCGAAGGGTGCATGGATCCTGGTTCGCGACGCCGTCAAGGTCAGCCTGCCGAAGGACGCGCCGAAGCCGGCCGCACTGCGGGCAGCTGCTGAAGCAGCACCCAGCGCTGAAGGGGCAGAATGATGGATATCAAAGTGACCACGCTTGCCGGCAAGTCGGCCGGTTCGCTCTCGCTCTCCGATACGGTGTTCGGCCTCGAGCCGCGTGCGGATCTGATCCAGCGCGTCGTGCTGTGGCAGCTCGCCAAAAGGCAGCAGGGCACGCACCAGGCGAAGGGGCGCGCGGATATCGCACGCACCGGCGCCAAGATGTACAAGCAGAAGGGTACCGGCCGCGCACGCCATTCGTCTGCTCGCGCACCGCAGTTCCGCGGCGGCGGCAAGGCCCACGGTCCCGTTGCGCGCAGCCACGAGACGGCGATCCCCAAGAAGGTCCGCGCGCTTGGCCTGCGTCATGCGCTTTCGGCCAAGGCGAAATCGTCCGACCTGATCATCGTCGATGATCTGAAGGCGACCGACGCCAAGACGAAGACGCTGCTCAGCCAGTTCTCGGGCCTCGGCCTGGAGAATGCGCTGGTGATCGGCGGAGCGGAAATCGACGGCAACTTCAAGAACGCTGCCGCCAATATCCCGCATGTCGACGTGCTGCCGGTTCAGGGCATCAACGTCTACGATATTCTGCGCCGCAACAAGCTGGTCCTTTCCAAGGCAGCGGTCGAAGCCCTCGAGGAGCGGTTCAAATGACGGATATTCGCCACTACGACGTGATCGTCTCACCGGTGATCACCGAGAAATCGACCTTCGTGTCGGAAAACAATCAGGTCATCTTCAACGTGGCCCGCGACGCTTCCAAGCCTGAAATCAAGGCTGCGGTCGAAGCGCTGTTCGGCGTCAAGGTGAAGGCGGTCAACACAATGCTCCGCAAGGGCAAGGTGAAGCGGTTCCGCGGCATCGTTGGCAAGCAGAGCGACGTGAAAAAGGCGGTCGTGACCCTTGTTGATGGCCAGTCCATCGACATCGCGACCGGGCTCTAACCGGTCGGCCGAGAGGTAATTTGTTATGGCATTGAAAACATTCAAACCGACGTCTCCCGGCCAGCGCCAGCTGGTAACGGTTGACCGTTCCGGCCTGCACAAGGGCGGTCCGGTCAAGGCGCTGACAGAAGGTCTGTCGAAGTCGGGCGGACGCAACAACTACGGCCGCCAGACGTCGCGCAACATGGGCGGCGGGCATAAGCGTACCTACCGCATCATCGACTTCAAGCGTTCCAAGCGGGACGTTGAAGCCACGGTGGAGCGTCTCGAGTACGATCCGAACCGCACCGCGTTCATCGCGCTGCTGAAATACGATGACGGCGAACTGTCCTACATCCTGGCACCGCAGCGCCTGCAGGCGGGCGACCGCGTGGTGTCGAGCGAGTATGCCGACGTCAAGCCGGGCAACGCGATGGAACTCGGCCGCATGCCGGTCGGCACCATCGTGCACAATGTCGAGATGAAGCCGGGCAAGGGTGGCCAGATCGCCCGTTCGGCCGGCACCTACGCACAGCTCGTCGGCCGCGACCAGGGGATGGCGATCCTTCGCCTGAACTCGGGTGAGCAGCGGCTCGTTTCCGGCAAGTGCATCGCCACCGTCGGCGCCGTTTCCAACCCGGATCACGGCAACATCAACCTTGGCAAGGCCGGCCGGTCGCGCTGGCTCGGACGTCGTCCGCATGTTCGCGGTGTCGTCATGAACCCGGTCGACCACCCGCATGGCGGCGGTGAAGGCCGCACGTCTGGCGGCCGTCACCCGGTGACGCCGTGGGGCAAGCCGACCAAGGGCAAGAAAACGCGTTCGAACAAGTCGACCGACAAGTTCATCATGCGCTCGCGCCACCAGCGCAAGAAGTAATCGAGAGAGGAAAAGCCTATGGCTCGTTCAGTTTGGAAAGGCCCGTTCATCGACGGCTATCTTCTCAAGAAGGCTGACAAGGCCCGTGAGAGCGGTCGTCATGACGTTATCAAGATCTGGAGCCGGCGCTCCACGATCATGCCGCAGTTCGTCGGACTTACCTTCGGCGTCTACAACGGCACCAAACATATCCCCGTTTCCATCAACGAGGACATGGTTGGCCACAAGTTCGGTGAATTCGCTCCGACGCGGACCTATTACGGTCACGGCGCGGACAAGAAGGCAAAGAGGAAGTAACCATGGGCAAGCCCAAGGCTCCACGCCGGCTGGCGGATAACGAGGCGCGTGCCGTAACGCGCACGATCCGCGTCAGCCCGCAGAAGCTCAACCTGGTTGCGGCCATGATCCGCGGCAAGAAGGTCGAATCGGCTCTCGCCGACCTGACCTTCTCGCGCAAGCGTATCGCGTCGACCGTGAAGAAGACGCTGGAATCGGCGATCGCCAATGCCGAAAACAACCATGATCTCGATGTGGATGCACTGGTTGTTGCCGAGGCTTATGTCGGCAAGTCGATCGTCATGAAGCGCTTCCACGCCCGCGGCCGCGGCCGTGCAAGCCGTATCGAGAAACCGTTCGCTCACCTCACCATCGTCGTGCGTGAGAAAGAGGAAGCAGGGGAGGCCGCGTAATGGGTCAGAAGATTAATCCGATCGGCCTTCGCCTCGGCATCAACCGCACCTGGGATTCACGCTGGTATGCCAATACCGGCGAGTACGGCCAGCTGCTGCACGAGGATCTGAAGATCCGCGAATATCTTATGAACGAGCTGAAGCAGGCTGCCGTTTCGAAGATCGTTATCGAGCGTCCGCACAAGAAGTGCCGCGTGACGATCCATTCGGCGCGTCCGGGCATCATCATCGGCAAGAAGGGCGCGGATATCGAGAAACTGCGCCGCAAGCTGTCGGAATTCACCTCCGCCGAAACGCATCTCAACATCGTTGAAGTGCGCAAGCCGGAAATCGACGCCAACCTGGTCGCCCAGTCGATCGCCCAGCAGCTGGAGCGCCGCGTTGCGTTCCGCCGTGCCATGAAGCGCGCCGTTCAGTCGGCGATGCGTCTCGGCGCCGAGGGCATCCGCATCAACTGCGCAGGCCGCCTCGGCGGTGCCGAAATCGCGCGTACCGAATGGTATCGCGAAGGCCGCGTTCCGCTGCACACGCTGCGTGCCGATGTCGACTACGGCACGGCCGAAGCCGAAACGGCTTACGGCATTTGCGGGATCAAGGTCTGGATCTTCAAGGGAGAAATCCTCGAGCACGATCCGATGGCTTCCGAGCGCCGGGCAACCGAAAACGACAGCCAGGGCACTGGCCGCCGCCGCGATCACGCGTAAGCGGACAGGATTGGAGTAGAAACCGATGTTGCAACCTAAACGGACAAAGTACCGCAAGCAGTTCAAGGGCAAAATCCATGGCATCGCCAAGGGTGGGACGGCTCTGAACTTCGGTGAATATGGCCTGAAGGCACTGGAACCGAACCGCGTTAATGCACGCGAGATCGAGGCGGCACGCCGCGCGATCACCCGTCACATGAAGCGCGCCGGCCGCGTGTGGATCCGCATCTTCCCGGATGTGCCGGTCACCTCGAAGCCGACCGAAGTGCGCATGGGTAAGGGCAAGGGCTCGGTCGACTATTGGGCGGCCAAGGTTAAGCCCGGCCGCGTGATGTTCGAAATCGACGGCGTGTCCGAGGACATTGCACGCGAAGCGTTGCGCCTCGGCGCAGCCAAGCTCTCGGTGCGGACGCGCTTTATCCAGCGTATCGCCGAGTAGGAGTGAAGCTTATGAAAGCCGATGACGTAAAGGCCATGAGCGCCGACCAGCTCGCCGATGAACTGGCCAAGCTCAAAAAAGAACAGTTTAACCTCCGCTTCCAGAAGGCAACGGGTCAGCTGGAAAAAACCTCGCGTGTGCGTGAAGTGCGTCGCGACATCGCCCGTATCAAGACGATCGCCGCACAAAGCGCGGCAAAAGGAAAGTAACGATGCCAAAACGCGTTCTGCAGGGCACCGTCGTGAGCGACAAAAATGACAAGACCGTCGTGGTCAAGGTCGAGCGCCGTTTCACGCACCCGCTGTTCAAAAAGACCGTGCGCCGCTCCAAGAAGTACAAGGCGCATGACGAAAGCAACCAGTTCAAGATCGGTGACACCGTTTTCATCCAGGAAAGTGCGCCGATTTCAAAGGACAAGTGCTGGGTGGTCGTAACAGACCAGCCTGCGTCCTGAACCTAAACCGCAATACATGCGGCTTCCGCGGAAGCCAGCTGGACACAATATAAAAGGCAGCCAGTCATGATTCAGATGCAAACAAACCTCGATGTCGCCGACAATTCCGGCGCCCGTCGTGTTCAGTGCATCAAGGTGCTGGGCGGCTCGAAGCGCAAATATGCTTCCGTGGGTGACGTGATCGTCGTCTCGGTGAAGGAAGCTATCCCGCGCGGCCGCGTCAAGAAGGGCGACGTCATGAAAGCCGTCGTCGTGCGCACCGCAGCCGATATCCGCCGCGCCGATGGCAGTGTCATCCGCTTCGACAAGAATGCGGCAGTGATCGTCGACAACAAGAAAGAGCCGGTCGGCACCCGTATCTTCGGGCCTGTGCCGCGCGAACTCCGCGCCAAGGCCCACATGAAGATCATCTCGCTGGCGCCGGAAGTGCTGTAAGGAGAGACACGATGCAAAAGATCCGCAAGGGCGACGAAGTCGTCGTGCTCACCGGCAAGGACAAGGGCCGCAAGGGCACCGTCGTACAGGTGATGCCGAAGGACAACCGTGCTGTTGTCGCCGGCATCAATGTCGTGAAGCGCCACCAGCGTCAGACGGCCAACCAGGAAGGCGGCATCATCTCGAAAGAGGCGCCGATCGACCTTTCCAACGTGGCGTTGCTGGACCCGAAAGACTCGAAGCCGACCCGCGTCGGTTTCCGCATGGAAGGCGAACGCAAGGTCCGCTTTGCCAAACGTTCCGGAGAAGTGATCGATGGCTGACGCAAAATACGAGCCGCGGCTCAAGACGCACTACAACGACACCGTTCGTAAAGAGATGCTCGAGCAGTTCGGCTACAAGAACGAGATGGAAATTCCCCGCGTCACGAAGATTGTCGTGAACATGGGGGTCGGCGAAGCGACGGCTGATTCCAAGAAGCCGGCGTCTGCTGCCGAGGACCTCGCGCTCATTACCGGCCAGAAGGCCATCATCACGCACGCTCGCAACTCGATTGCCGGCTTCAAGGTGCGTGAAGGCATGCCGATCGGCACGAAGGTAACGCTGCGCGCCGACCGCATGTACGAGTTCATGGATCGCCTGGTCAACATCGCGCTGCCGCGCGTTCGCGACTTCCGCGGCCTGAACCCGAAAAGCTTCGACGGCCGTGGCAACTTCGCCATGGGCCTGAAGGAGCACATCGTGTTCCCCGAGATCAACTACGACAAGGTCGACCAGATCTGGGGAATGGACGTCATCGTTTGTACGACGGCGAAATCGGACGACGAAGCCCGGGCACTGCTCAAGGCTTTCAACTTCCCGTTCCGTCAGTAACGGCAAGCGTTAAAAGGAAGAATTACGCATGGCTAAAGTCAGCGCAGTCGAAAAGAACAACCGCCGCCGCAAGCTGGCGGATCAGTACGCCGTAAAGCGCGCCGCACTGAAAGCGATCATCATGGATCGGTCCAATCCGATGGAAGAACGCTTCAAGGCAACGCTCAAGCTCGCGGAACTGCCGCGCAATTCCGCGAAGGTGCGCGTGCGCAACCGTTGCGAAGTGTCGGGCCGTCCGCGCGCCTATTATCGCAAACTCAAGATGTCGCGTATCGCGCTTCGCGAACTTGGTTCGCTCGGCCGCGTTCCGGGCATCGTGAAGTCCAGCTGGTAAGGGGAAACAAAGATGTCCATGTCAGATCCTCTTGGCGATATGCTGACGCGTATCCGCAACGGCATGCACCGTTCGAAGGACCGTATTTCGACGCCGGCTTCCAAGCTGCGCGGCCGCGTTCTCGATGTGCTGAAGAACGAAGGCTATATCCGCGGTTACTCGCAGGTCGAGTATTCCTCCGGCAAGTCCGAGTACGAGATCGAGCTGAAGTATTTCGATGGAACGCCGGTCATCCGCAGCATCGAGCGCGTCTCGAAGCCGGGCCGCCGCGTATATGTCGGCGTGAAGTCGATCCCGCATGTCGCAAACGGCCTCGGCATTTCGATCCTCTCGACGCCGCAGGGCGTGATGGCGGATCACGAGGCACGTGAAAAGAACGTTGGTGGAGAGCTTCTTTGCCGCATCTTCTGATGCAGCAATCGAGCATGAACCCAGTAAACGGACAGGTTGAAAAATGTCGCGTATTGGTAAAAAGCCGGTAGCTATCCCGGACGGTGTCACGGCCACCGTCGACGGTCAGACCGTGACCGCAAAGGGCCCGAAGGGCGAACTGAAATACGTCGCCAATGACGAGGTTTTGGTTGCGATGGAAGAAGGCGCCGTCAGCGTCCAGCCGCGTGACCAGTCCAAGGACGCGCGCTCCAAGTGGGGCATGTCGCGGTCGATGATCCAGAACATCGTCGACGGTGTGAAAGACGGCTTCGAGCGCAAGCTCGAGATCAACGGCGTCGGCTATCGTGCGGCGATGCAGGGCAAGAACATCCAGCTCTCGCTCGGTTTCAGCCACGAAGTCGTCTACCAGGTGCCCGAGGGCGTCACAGCGGTTACTCCGAAGCCGACCGAAATCGTGCTCACGGGCATCGACAAGCAGCAGCTTGGCCAGGTCGCGTCGGAGATCCGCAAGTTCCGGTCTCCCGAGCCCTACAAGGGCAAAGGCGTGAAATATGCGGAAGAGACGATCATCCGCAAAGAAGGCAAGAAGAAGTAAGGATAGCGCGCCATGGCTAAGACCAAAGAATCGACCACGCGCCGTGCGCAGCGCGTTCGCCGTCAGATCAAGAAGGTGGCCAATGGCCGCCCGCGTCTGTCGGTGCACCGTTCTTCCAAGAACATCTATGCGCAGGTTATCGACGATGCTGCCGGCCGTACGGTTGCGGCCGCCTCGACTCTCGAGACCGATCTCAAGGGCGGGCTCAAGACAGGTGCCGACATTGCCGCAGCCGCGGCCGTCGGCAAGCTGGTTGCGGAACGCGCCGTAAAGGCGGGCATCAAGGACGTCGTGTTTGATCGCGGCGCCTACATCTTTCATGGCCGGGTAAAAGCGCTTGCCGATGCGGCACGCGAAGCCGGCCTGAATTTCTAATCTCAACCCGAGTGCTTCCGGAAAAGAACGAAGGAAAAGGATATGGCACAGCAAGATCGTGGAGGTCGCGGACGCGACCGTGGGCCACGCGACGAGGCTGAGAGCGAGTTCGTAGACAAACTCGTTCACATCAACCGCGTGGCGAAAGTTGTGAAGGGCGGCCGCCGTTTCGGTTTCGCCGCGCTCGTCGTCGTTGGCGACCAGAAGGGCCGGGTCGGTTTCGGCCATGGCAAGGCGCGCGAAGTGCCGGAAGCCATCCGCAAGGCAACCGAAGCCGCCAAGCGCGACATGATCTTCGTGCCGCTGCGCTCCGGCCGCACGCTGCATCATGACGTCGAAGGACGCCATGGCGCCGGCAAGGTTCTGCTGCGTGCCGCTTCCGCTGGTACCGGGATTATCGCCGGTGGCCCGATGCGCGCCGTCTTCGAGACGCTCGGCGTCCAGGACGTTGTCGCCAAGTCGCTCGGCACCTCGAACCCGTACAACATGGTTCGTGCGACCTTCGATGCGCTGAAAAGCCAGATGCATCCCAAGGACATCGCCGCACAGCGCGGGCTCAAATACTCCACGCTGCAGGCGCGTCGCCGCGATCTGATCGGCGCCGAAGAATAGACTGATCGAGCTCCTGTCGCCTTTCGACCGGAAGGGCAGGGGTCATTGGAAGGAAACTGACTGATGGCTGACAAGAAGAAGGGCGCTACGATCACTGTCGAACAGATCGGCAGCCCGATCCGCCGGCCGGCTGAACAGGAGAAAACCCTGATCGGTCTCGGCCTCAACAAGATGCACCGCCGCCGCACACTGGAAGACACTCCGGCCGTGCGTGGCATGATCCGCAAAGTCCAGCACCTCGTCCGCGTTGTGGACGAGGCCTGATAGCGGGGAGAAGAACAATGAATCTGAACGAACTGCGCGACAACGAAGGCGCACGCCCGTCCCGCAAGCGCGTCGGCCGTGGTATCGGTTCCGGCAAGGGCAAGACAGGCGGACGCGGCGTGAAGGGCCAGAAGTCCCGTTCCGGCGTGGCCATCAAGGGCTACGAGGGCGGCCAGATGCCGATCTATCGGCGTCTCCCGAAACGCGGCTTCAACAACATTTTCGCCAAAGACTTCAACGTCGTATCGCTCGCCCGGGTGCAGGCCGCCATCGATGCCGGCAAGCTCGACGGCAAGAAGACGGTCGATGCCGCGGCGCTCGCCGCTGCCGGCGTCATCCGCCGCATCAAGGACGGCGTGCGCGTGCTCGCTGACGGCGACCTGAAAGCCAAGGTCAAATTCGAAGTCGCGGGCGCATCGAAGTCGGCGGTCGAGAAGATCGAGAAGGCCGGCGGTTCGGTTACGGTTCTCGCGGCCAAGGCAACGGCCGAGTAATTTCCTGCAAGGGCGGCGGAGCGATCCGCCGCCTTTTCATCACGCTTTTCTTTACTTGCGTCTCTCCGGCATGGCGCTTATCTCCGCACTGAAGTGCGTTGGCCCGGCCGGGCGCAAGCCGGCTGGTCGAAGGCCCCCGCCGAACCGGAGAATTCCTCAATGGCATCCGCAGCAGAACAGCTTGCAGCAAATCTGAATTTCGGCGCATTCGCCAAGGCCGAAGAACTCAAGAAGCGGATCTGGTTCACGCTCGGCGCGTTGCTTGTCTACCGCCTCGGGACCTATATCCCGCTGCCCGGGCTGGACATGAACGCCTTTGCCAATGCGTTCGCCAGCCAGTCGCGCGGCATCCTGGGCATGTTCAACATGTTCTCCGGCGGCGCGGTCAAGCGCATGGCGATTTTCGCGCTCGGCATCATGCCCTACATTTCCGCCTCGATTGCGATTCAGCTGATGACGTCGGTGATTCCGGCGCTCGAACAGCTGAAGAAGGAAGGCGAGCAGGGCCGCAAGGTCATCAACCAGTACACGCGCTACGGCACCGTGCTGCTCGCCACGCTGCAGGCCTACGGCATTGCGGTCGGGCTCGAGAGCGCGAACGGGATCGTCGCGGATCCGGGCTGGTTCTTCCGAATTTCAACCGTGGTCACGCTGGTCGGCGGCACGATGTTCCTGATGTGGCTCGGCGAACAGATCACGGCGCGCGGTATCGGCAACGGCATCTCGCTGATCATTTTCTCCGGCATTGTCGCCGGACTTCCGACGGCGATTGCCGGCACGCTCGAACTCGGCCGCACCGGGGCGATCAAGTCCGGCGTGATCGTCGCGATCATCATCGTTGCCATCGTGGTTATCGCGGCGATCGTATTCGTCGAGCGGGCGCAGCGGCGGCTATTGATCCAGTATCCGAAACGCCAGGTCGGCAACCGGATGTTCCAGGGCGACACGTCGCACCTGCCGCTGAAGCTGAATACGGCTGGCGTCATTCCGCCGATCTTCGCATCGTCGCTGCTGTTGCTGCCGGCAACGCTTGCGGGCTTCTCGAACTCGACGACTTTGCCGGGGTGGGCGACCGCAATTCTCGCGGCGCTCGGTCACGGTCAGCCGCTCTACATGCTTTTCTACGGTGGCATGATCGTGTTCTTCGCCTTCTTCTACACGGCGATCGTCTTCAATCCGGAAGACACTGCCGACAATCTGAAGAAGCATTCCGGCTTCATTCCGGGCATCCGTCCGGGGCAGCGCACGGCCGAGTACATCGATTACGTTCTGACCCGGATCACGGTCATCGGCGCCATTTATCTGGTGCTGGTCTGCATGTTACCCGAATTTCTAATAGCTTCGACCGGCGTACCGTTCTATCTCGGAGGCACGTCGCTGCTCATCGTCGTGAGCGTGACCCTTGATACTGTCGCGCAAGTGCAGGGCCATCTGATCGCCCATCAGTATGAAGGCCTGATCAAGAAATCGAAACTGCGCGGGGGGAAACGCGGACGATGAGACTTATCCTTCTAGGACCGCCGGGAGCAGGCAAGGGAACACAGGCACAGCGCCTCGTAGAGAAATACGCGATCCCCCAGCTTTCGACGGGCGACATGCTGCGCGCTGCCGTCAAGGCCGGTACGGAAGTCGGCCAGCGCGCCGAAGCCGTCATGAATGCGGGCAAGCTCGTCTCCGACGATATCGTCAACGCGATCGTTTCGGAACGCATCGACGAAGCCGATTGCGCGAATGGCTTCATCCTCGACGGCTATCCGCGCACGCTGGTGCAGGCCGATGCCGTAGAGGCGATGCTGAAAGGCAAGGGGATCGGGCTCGACGTGGTGATCGAGCTGCAGGTCAATGACGAAGTGCTCGTCGACCGAATCTCGGGCCGCTACAGCTGCGCCAGCTGCGGTACGGTCTATCACGACACGTCGAAGAAGCCGGCCAAGGACGGCGTCTGCGACAAGTGCGGCTCGACCGAATTCAAGCGCCGTTCCGACGATCAGCCGGACAAGGTGTGGACGCGGCTGCAGGCCTATTACAAGGAAACCTCGCCGCTCATCGGCTACTATTACGCCAAGGGCCTCCTCAAGAGCGTGGACGGATTGCAGTCCATCGAGGATGTGGCGGCGGACATCGATCGCGTGCTGGAAAAGGTCTGATCGAAGACCTCGAATGGCTCCGGCAGTATTTGCCGGAAAAAGACCTTTCACGCGGTTGACACATACCGGACTCGGGACTATAGCGGCGCATCTTCCTTGAAAGAATGGTTGACTGTGCCCTCGTGGTGCGATGCCGCTCGGACGGGAAACCCGCAAGGGCCGGCCTCCACCGGACGCGGGTCACCAAGAACCGCCGGACAAACCGGCATACATGGAGAACAAAATGGCACGTATTGCCGGTGTTAACATACCGACAGGCAAGCGCGTAGTGATCGCGCTTCAGTACATTCACGGTATTGGCGCGAAGTTCGCGCAGGAAATCGTCGAGAAGAACAACATCCCCGCTGAGCGTCGCGTTCACGAACTGACCGATGCCGAAGTGATGGGAATTCGCGAAACCATCGACCGCGACTATCAGGTCGAGGGCGATCTTCGCCGCGAAGTTTCGATGAATATCAAGCGCCTGATGGACCTCGGCTGCTACCGCGGTCTGCGTCATCGCCGCAACCTGCCGGTCCGCGGCCAGCGCACGCATACCAATGCGCGTACCCGCAAGGGTCCGGCCAAGGCCATCGCAGGCAAGAAGAAGTAATTGAGTCGGTTGTCGAGTCGGTGCCGGCGCGCTCTGGCCGACGGTTTCACATCGTATCCGACTTCCCAGGTGTAGCCGCTGGAACTACGGCGGTGCAGAGATCGAAAGGAATACCATGGCAAAGGATGCCGGCCGCGTTCGCCGCCGCGAGCGCAAGAATATCTCGTCGGGCGTTGCCCACGTCAATTCGACGTTCAACAACACGATGATCACCATTACCGACGCACAGGGCAACACGATTGCCTGGTCGTCGGCGGGCATGCAGGGCTTCAAGGGCTCGCGCAAGTCGACACCGTTCGCCGCACAGGTTGCTGCCGAAGACTGCGCCAAGAAGGCCCAGGAACACGGCATGCGCTCGCTTGAAGTCGAAGTCTGCGGCCCCGGTTCGGGCCGTGAGTCGGCACTGCGCGCTCTGCAGGCTGCCGGCTTCACGATCACCTCGATCCGTGACGTGACGCCGATCCCGCACAACGGGTGCCGGCCGCGCAAGAAGCGCCGCGTCTAACATGATTTGAGGGCGGCGCCGATCCTGCGTCGCCCGTTTTCAGGTCTATTGCCACGATTGGATGGTGGCAAGGAAGCTGAGGGAAACTGCCGTGATACACAAGAACTGGCAAGAACTGATCAAGCCGAAGAAGGTCGAGTTCAAGAGCGGAGGCACCAACAAGGTGAACCTCGTCGCTGAACCGCTCGAGCGCGGCTTTGGTCTGACACTCGGAAACGCGCTGCGCCGCGTGCTGCTGTCGTCGCTTCGCGGCGCGGCCGTCACCGCCGTGCAGATCGACGGCGTCCTGCATGAGTTCTCCTCGATTGCGGGCGTGCGCGAAGATGTCACCGACATCGTGCTGAACATCAAGGAAATCGCCATCCGGATGGAAGGCGACGGACCGAAGCGCATGGTCGTGCGCAAGCAGGGCCCGGGCGTCGTCACCGCCGGCGACATCCAGACCGTGGGCGACGTCGAAATCCTGAATCCGGACCACGTGATCTGCACGCTCGACGAGGGTTCCGAGATCCGCATGGAATTCACCGTGGACAACGGCAAGGGTTATGTGCCCGCCGACCGCAACCGCGCCGAGGACGCGCCGATCGGCCTTATCCCGGTCGACAGCCTGTATTCGCCGGTTCGCAAGGTCTCCTACAAGGTCGAGAACACCCGCGAGGGCCAGGTTCTCGACTACGACAAGCTGACCATGACGATCGAGACCAACGGTGCCGTTACCGGCGAGGATGCCGTGGCATTCGCCGCACGCATCCTGCAGGATCAGCTCGGCGTGTTCGTCAACTTCGAAGAGCCGCAGAAGGAAGTCCAGGAAGAACAGGTCCAGGAACTGGCCTTCAACCCGGCACTTCTCAAGAAGGTCGACGAACTCGAATTGTCGGTGCGTTCGGCCAACTGCCTGAAGAACGACAATATCGTCTATATCGGCGACCTGATCCAGAAGACGGAAGGCGAAATGCTGCGGACCCCGAATTTCGGCCGCAAGTCGCTTAACGAAATCAAGGAAGTTCTGGCGTCCATGGGCCTCCATCTCGGCATGGAAGTCCCGGCATGGCCGCCGGAGAACATCGAAGACCTCGCAAAGCGTTACGAGGATCACTACTGATCGCCGGCGTGCCGGCTAACATTCAAGGAGAAGGCTCATGCGCCACGGAAAATCGGGCCGCAAGCTGAACCGCACTGCCAGCCACCGCAAGGCGATGTTTGCCAACATGGCAGCCTCGCTGATCGAGCATGAGCAGATTGTGACGACGCTGCCCAAAGCCAAGGAAATCCGCCCGATCGTCGAGAAGCTCGTGACTCTCGGCAAGCGGGGCGACCTGCACGCACGCCGCCAGGCCATCTCGGCCATTCGCGACGAAGCCCAGGTTCGCAAGCTTTTCGACACGATCGCGACGCGCTATGCCGACCGCAATGGCGGCTACCTGCGCATCATGAAGGCCGGTTTTCGCCATGGCGACAGCGCGCCGATGGCCGTGATCGAGTTCGTCGACCGCGACACCGATGCGAAAGGTGCGGGCGACCGCGCACGCGTCGAAGCAGAAGAACAAGCTGCCGAAGAAGCAGCTTAAGTCAGGTCCGTCAGGACGACCTGAAAAGGGGCCTTTTAAGGCCCCTTTTTTTCGTTATGGTGCAGCCGAATCCCAGACCTTCCAAGGAGAACGGTTCATGTCTTTTTCCCGGATTTCGCGCGTTTTTGTTTTGGCCCTTGTCCTCTTCGGGTCGGCCATGCCGACAGGGTTCGCGCAGGAGAGCGGGAAGTCGCCAACAAACCTCCTCGAGGACCTGTTCGGCGGCAAGGGCAAGATCAGGAACGGCGGCGACAGTCCGGGAATTGCGATTGAACAAGACGGCCGGCGGGTCCCGCGTGACCGAAACGAAATGCAGCTGTCATTTGCGCCGCTCGTCAAGGCGACGGCGCCCGCCGTCGTCAACGTCTATGCGGCGCGCATTGTCCAACAGCGGCAGTCGCCCTTTTCCGGCGATCCCTTCTTCGAATATTTCTTCGGCCCCGGCTTCGGTGGCCAGTCGCGGCCGCGCATGGAGCAATCGCTCGGCTCTGGCGTGATTGTCGATCCTTCGGGCCTGATCGTCACCAACAATCACGTCATCGGCAATGCCGACGAGATCAAGGTCGCGTTGTCGGATGGCGAGGAATTCGAGAGCAAGGTCGTTCTACGCGACGAGCGTTCCGATCTCGCCGTGCTGCGCATCAACGCGAAACGCGATCTCGATTATCTGCGGCTTGAAGATTCCGACGCGGTGGAGACTGGCGATCTCGTGCTGGCGATCGGCAATCCGTTCGGCGTCGGCCAGACCGTGACGTCGGGGATCGTTTCCGCCGTCGCGCGCAGCCGCATCGGTGTTTCCGATTTCGGGTTCTTCATCCAGACGGATGCGGCCATCAACCCGGGCAACTCCGGCGGTGCGTTGCTCTCGATGTCGGGACGGCTTATCGGCATCAATTCGGCGATCTTCTCGCGCTCGGGCGGATCGAACGGGATCGGTTTCGCCATTCCGTCGAACATGGTCCGGGCGGTAATCGACCAGGCACGCGGCGGGGCCGATGCTTTCGAACGACCCTATCTCGGCGCGACTTTCGATCCGGTCACGCCGGCAATCGCGGAAAGCCTCGGCATGCAGCGTCCGACCGGCGCGATCGTCAAGGATGTCGAACCGGGAAGCCCGGCCGAAAAGGCCGGAATTCGTCCCGGCGACGTCGTGCTGAGCATCGATGGACATGCGATCGAACATCCGGATGCGCTCGACTATCGGCTGGAGACCGCCGGGCCAGGCAAGAAGGTCACGCTTGCGATGCTGTCGCGGGGCCGCAAGGTCGCAGTTGATATCCTGCTGCAACAGGCGCCGGAGACCGTTCCGGCGCATGAGTCGACCATCACCGGATCGAACCCGCTTTCGGGAGCAAAAATCGCCAATATTTCGCCGCGCGTTCTCAACCGGCTGAACGTCCATTTTCGTGGAGACGGCGTCATCATCACCGAAATCGAGCGCGGTTCGCCGGCCATGCGCGTGGGCTTCCTGCCCGGTGACGTGCTGATGCGGATCAATGGCCAGGAAATCGGCAGGGTAGATGACGTGAAGGCGGTCGCTGAAAGTGGGGGCAGATCCTGGAGTTTCGTCATCAACCGTGGCGGCCGCGTCATACAACAATATTTCCGGGGCTAGGTCATATATGGCTGACCTGTTCGCAGAGCGCGGTTCAGCGCAGGCCGACACCGCGCACAGGCCGCTCGCGGACAGGCTTCGCCCCAGCCGGCTGGAGGATGTCGTCGGCCAGGATCACCTGACCGGACCCGACGGCGCGCTAACCCGCATGATCGCGTCGGGCAGCCTCGGCAATGTGATCTTCTGGGGACCGCCGGGAACCGGCAAGACGACGATCGCCCGGCTGTTGGCGGGGGCGGCGGATCTGCATTTCGAGCAGATCTCGGCTATCTTCAGCGGTGTTGCCGATTTGAAGAAGGTTTTCGAATCGGCGCGGATGCGGCTGCAAAACGGCAAACAGACGCTGCTGTTCGTCGACGAGATCCACCGGTTCAACCGGGCACAGCAGGATTCCTTTCTTCCCGTCGTCGAGGACGGGACGATCCTACTGGTCGGCGCGACCACGGAGAATCCCTCCTTTGAACTCAATGCGGCGCTGCTGTCGCGGGCCCGGGTGCTGACGCTGAAGCGGCTGGAGCCGGAACATCTGGAAATGCTTCTGGAACGGGCCGAAGACCTGACCGGCCAGAAATTGCCGCTGACAGACGAGGCGAGGGGGCTCTTGACGGCGATGGCCGACGGCGACGGGCGCGCCGTTCTGACGCTGGCGGAAGAAGTCTACCGCTCCGCCAAGGCCGGCGAAACGCTCGACGCGGAAGGTCTGCGGAGCGTCGTGCAGCGGCGCGCGCCGCTCTATGACAAGGGCCAGGACGGCCACTACAACCTCATCTCGGCGTTGCACAAAGCGGTTCGAGGGTCCGATCCCGATGCCGCCCTCTATTATCTCTGCCGAATGTTCGACGCGGGCGAAGATCCGCTCTATCTCGGGCGTCGCCTCGTGCGCATGGCGAGCGAGGACATCGGGCTTGCCGATCCGCAGGCACTGGCTATCGCCCTCGCGGCAAAGGATGCCTACGACTATCTCGGCTCGCCGGAAGGCGAACTGGCGCTTGCCCAAGCCTGCATCTATCTGGCGACGGCGCCGAAATCGAACGCGGCTTACACCGCCTACAAATCGGCAATGCGCGCGGCGAAGGAATTCGGTTCGCTGCTGCCGCCGAAACGCATCCTCAACGCACCGACCAAGCTGATGTCACAGGAAGGTTATGGCACCGGCTATCGCTATGACCATGACGAGCCGGACGCCTTTTCGGGACAGGATTATTTTCCGGAGGCCATGGGGCGCAAACGTTTTTACGATCCGGTCGAAAGAGGGTTCGAACGCGACATCAGGAAGCGGCTCGAATATTGGGCCAATTTGCGCCATGAAAGACAAAAAGAGAGTGATTGAATCGTCCCTGGACCCCTCGGGCACCTATCGCGGGACAGTATCGCTCTGCCGAGCAAATTGACCGGTATCAAGGCGGCCCCGGCCGCAAGATTGCACTTTGCGCTGAACGGAGGACGACATGCGCATTCTCATTGCTTACGCCACGATCGAAGGCCAGACCCGCAAGATAGTCCAGCACATGCGGTCGATGCTGGAAGACGACAGCCATTCGGTCCAACAGGTGGATGCAACCAGCAGCGAGAATGCGCCGAGGGCCGATGATTTCGACGCTGTGATCATCGCGGCTCCGGTCCATGTCGGTGCGTTTCCCGCGCCGCTGCGCCGTTTCGTCAAGGCGAATGCGGAGAAGCTGATGGCAAGGCCCGGAGCCTTCGTTTCTGTGTCCCTGTCCGCAGCGTCCTCGGACAAGTCCGAGGTCGAGGAGATCGCCGATATCGTCGAGAAGTTCAGCAAGGAAACCGGCTGGTGGCCCGTGTCCATACATCACGCCGCCGGCGCGTTGAAATACACGGAATACGATTTCTTCCGGCGCTGGATGCTGAAACGCATCGCGAAAAAGGAGGGCGGGCCGGTGGATACAAGCCTCGACCACGAATTCACCGACTGGGACGCGCTCGACGCTTTCGTTCGCACCTTCGTGGAGCAAGTGCCGGACGTCGCCGGAAAAATCTGACGATCCCTGATCCGGGGCTTTCGAACCGCCGAGGCATGGAGTAGGAGGACTCCATGTCTCATATTCTCCTCGTAGCCCTTGGCGGCGGTCTTGGCGCGTCAGCCCGTTATCTCACCAGCCTCGCCGCGTTGCGGATCGCCGGCCCGCATTTTCCGTGGGGGACGATCCTGGTGAACATCATCGGCTCCTTCGCCATGGGCGTCCTGATCGAGACGCTGACCCGGCGCACCGGCACGAGCATGGAGGTGCGCAGCTTTCTCGCCACCGGGTTCCTCGGCGGGTTCACCACGTTTTCTGCGTTCTCGCTTGACTTCGCCCTGATGTGGGAGCGCGGCGATCAATGGATCGGCGCCATGTATCTGAGCGCCAGTGTGGTGCTATCCATTCTCGCGCTTTTCGCAGGCCTCTCCCTGGTGCGCGCGATTACCTGAAAAACCCAACCGGGTGTCCAAGATGGCAAGCGTCGAGCAAATCAATGTGGACAGCGATGAAGCGGGCATGCGTGTCGATCGCTGGTTCAAGGCGCATTATCCGGACCTCGCATTCGGCGCGTTGCAGAAATTGCTCCGCACCGGCCAGGTGCGCGTCGACGGCGGCCGAGTGAAGGCCGACACGCGGCTCGAACCGGGACAGACCGTGCGCGTGCCGCCGATGGCCGCAGAAACGGCTGCGGCCAAGGGGCCGGTAACGGCCAAGACGATCCGCAACGAGACCGATGACAACGCGCTGAAGCGCATGATCCTGTTCGAGGACAAAAAGGTGCTGGTGTTCAACAAACCGGCCGGCCTCGCGGTCCAGGGCGGATCTGGCATCGTGCGCCATATCGACGGCATGCTGGAAGCATTCCGCAATACAAAGGGCGAGAAGCCGCGGCTCGTGCACCGGATTGACAGGGATACGTCGGGCATTCTCGTCGTCGCGCGGACGCGCGGCGCGGCGCAGAAACTGACGACCTCTTTTCGTGAGCGCGACACGAAGAAAACCTACTGGGCGCTGGTCAAGGGTGTGCCGAAAAAGCGCGAGGGCCGGATTTCGACCTGGCTGGTCAAGGAACAAACGCCGGACGGCGACAGGATGCGCATCGCCAGACACGGCGAAACGGGGGCGGACCACGCGGTGACGGATTACCGCGTCGTGGAATCGGCGGGGCAGCGCATGTCGTGGCTGGAGATGGAGCCGGTCACCGGGCGGACGCACCAGTTGCGCGTTCATGCGGCCTATATGGATTGCCCGATCGTCGGCGACCCGAAATATTTCGAAGACGACCCGAACTGGGAGTTCCCGGGCGGTATCCAGAAGAAGCTGCACCTGCATGCGCGCCGGATCATCATCCCGCATCCGGACGGCGGCGTGATCAATGTGACGGCGCCGCTGCCGCCGCATATGGTCCAAAGCTGGAACCTGCTCGGCTTCAAGGAGTCCGACGCGGACATGGAGGACTGAAGAGATGCCTATCCTGAACGGAAGCTGTCATTGCGGCGCTGTCGAGTTCACCGTCGATACGGAGGAAGACGGCTTGCAGAATCTGCGCCGCTGCAATTGCTCGCTGTGCCGCCGCAAGGGCGCGCTGATGGCGAGCGTTCCGGAGGACAAGCTCGTCGTCACCAAGGGCGAGGACATGCTCACGCTCTATCAATGGAACCTGAAGATCGCGAAGCACTATTTCTGCTCGGTGTGCGGGATCTATACGTTCCACCGGCCACGTAGCGCACCGGATACCTACGGCTTCAATGTGGGCTGCATCGAGGGCATCGATCCCTATTCCTTCACCGATGTGCCGGTGCGCGACGGAGCCTCGCTCAGCCTTGCGGGCGAAACCGCCTCATAGCGCACGCCGTAGCGCCGCGATTATCTTGCGTCGTTCGCCGTCATTGCCGGCTTCCTGCAGGCGCTGTGTCAGCGCGACGATCAGCGCCGCGTAATCATTGTTCCAGTCGCTGAGAAGTTCCGTTTGCGGAACACGCTCGGGGAGCCGTCCCTTCGATTTCGCGTCGCCGGCGACGAGTTCGAAAGTCTCGTCCATTTGCGGCAGGACGATCTTCTCGGGATCGAGACCGCGGGTTGCCAGCAGACGGGCCATTTCCTCGCGGGCGTCGTCATCGCCGTGATTGAGGAACAGGTGGCCCGCGATCGGACTGCGTTCCATTACCCAGTCCAGCAGTTCGCCCTGGTCCGCATGGGCCGAATAGTTGCCCAGTTGGCGGATCTCCGCCTTGACGAGAAATTCCTTGCCGTGGATGCGCACGACAGGTTCGCCGCTGGTGATGTAATAGCCCAGCGTGCCGGGCGCCTGGTAGCCGACGAAGAGGATCGTGGCGTTGGAGCGCCATATGTTGTTCTTGATGTGATGCTGAATGCGGCCGGCATCGGCCATTCCGCTCGCGGAAATGATGATCGCGCCGCCGGTTATCCGGTTGATCGCCTTGCTTTCCTCGACATCCTGGACGAGGCGGAAACGCGGATCGCGGAAGAGGGCGGCTTCATCGAGTTCGACATCGTCGAGGGTGCCCGCATGCTTGATGAACACCTCGGTGACGGCCTTGGCGAGCGGCGAATCGAGAAACACCGTTGTTTCCGGAAGCTCGCCTTTGGCAAGGAGCACGCCGATGTCATGCAACAGTTCCTGGCTGCGCTCGACGGCGAAGGCGGGGATCACGACATTGCCGCCGGCGGAGAGACCGCGTACCAGCTCCTTGCGCAACAATTCGCGCCGCGCCTCCAGCGTGTAGTCGTCGCGTTCGCGGTCGCCATAGGTGCTTTCGCAAACGACGTAATCGAAACCCTGTTCCGCGTCCGGTTCCGGATGGAAGACCTTTTCTTCCGGACCGATATCGCCCGAGAACAGCAATCGCATCGTATTGCCGTCCGCCGTGTCGGGGATCTTCATTTCCGCCGATGCCGAACCCAGGATGTGGCCGGCGTTCCAATAGCGCACATGAATGCCGGGCGCCGGCTCGAACCATTCGCCGTAATCGTGGGTACGCAGCAGTTCAAGCGTCGCGCGTGCATGTTCCTCGGTATAGATCGGTTCGAGCGGATCCTCGCCCTTGCGCTGCCGCTTTCGATTTTGACGTTCGGTGTTCGAGTTCTGGATCTTCGCCGAATCGAGCAGCATGAAGCTGAGGAGGTCGGCCGTGGGCGGTGTGCAGTAGATCGGTCCCTTGAACCCGTGCCGCACCAGCTTGGGCAAAAGGCCGGAGTGGTCGATATGGGCGTGAGTGAGGACCAGGAAGTCGGCCGCGGGGTCGAACGGGAAGGGCTTGTCGTTGAGCGCGCGGATCGTCTTGTTGCCCTGGAACATGCCGCAATCGACAAGAAACCGCGCGCCAGCGGCCTCGAGCATCGAGCAGGAGCCGGTCACGGTTCCTGCTGCGCCATAGAAGGAAAGCGTCGCCATGCCTGTCTCCCGGATTTATCGCTGCAACTTGTGTTGCAAATCGGATTGCCGGGGGCAAGGGGCGCGGAGAGTCAACCCGCACCCGGATCTTCGCGTCAGCTGACGGCGACGAGCTCGACGTCGAAGACGAGATCCTTGCCAGCGAGCGGATGGTTCGCGTCGAGGGTCACCGTGTCGTCATCTACCGCAACGACGGTGAGGTAGATGACGTTGCCGTCCTGCGCCGAGGCCTGCAGCCGTGCGCCAGGCTGGGTATCGACTTCCGGCGGTAACGATGTGCGTTCGACCACATGCACACCTTCCGGATGATGCGGGCCGTAAGCTTCGTCGGCAACGATCGTGACCGTCTTCGTCTCGCCGACAGCCATTCCGCGCATCGCCTTGTCTAGACCGGGAATGACCTGGCCGGCGCCAAGTTCGAACTGTAATGGTTCGCGGCCGTCCGAGGAGTCGAATACCGTGCCGTCCGAGAGCTTGCCCGTATAGTGGATATGCACGGTGGCTCCGTGCTCTGCTTCAGTCATAAGATGCCTTTCGGGATGATCCGGTTCTGGACCGCGCCGTTTTTGCCGGTCCAATGGTCGTCCGCATGCGCTGCAGGCCGTGCGGGATTTGCACCAGCATACAAGCGCGACACAGAGTGTAAACCCGTGCTACAGCAGCGGAGACAAGCATCCAAAAGAAAACCGGCGGCGCTGTGCGCCGCCGGCCGGTTTGCCCGTCCCTGCGATTGACGATCAGCAGGAGTAATACATGTCGTATTCGACCGGGTGCGGCGTGTGCTCGTAACGGATGTTTTCCTCTTCCTTGAGCTCGAGATACGCCTCGATCTGGTCGTCATCGAAGACGCCGCCAGCCTTGAGGAAGTCGTTGTCCTCGCGCACAGCCGCGATCGCTTCACGCAGCGAGCCGCAGACGGTCGGGATTTCGGCCAGTTCTTCTGCCGGAAGGTCGTAAAGGTCCTTGTCCATCGGGTCGCCCGGATGGATCTTGTTCTTCACGCCGTCGAGGCCGGCCATCAGCATGGCGGCGAACGAGAGGTAGGGGTTGGCGGTCGGATCCGGGAAGCGGATTTCGACGCGTTTGCCCTTCGGCGAGTTCGAGAACGGAATCCGGCAGGACGCCGACCGGTTGCGCGCCGAGTACGCGAGCAGAACCGGTGCTTCGAAACCCGGAACGAGACGCTTGTAGGAGTTCGTCGACGGGTTGGTGAAGGCGTTCAGCGCCTTGGCGTGCTTGATGATGCCGCCGATGTAGTAGAGGCAGGTCTCGGACAGGCCGGCATAACCGTCGCCGGCCATCAGCGGCTTGCCGTCGCCCCAGATCGACTGGTGGACGTGCATGCCGGTGCCATTGTCGCCATAGACCGGCTTCGGCATGAAGGTCACCGACTTGCCGTAGGCATGGGCGACGTTGTGGCAGACATATTTGTAGAGCTGCACTTCGTCGGCCTTGAAGGTCAGCGTGTTGAACAGCATCGACAGTTCGTGCTGCGCAGCCGCCACTTCGTGGTGGTGCTTCTCGATCTTCACGCCCATTTCGCCGAGGACAGTCAGCATCTCGGAGCGGATGTCCTGAGCCGAGTCGACCGGATTGACCGGGAAGTAGCCGCCCTTGACGCGCGGACGGTGACCGAGGTTGCCGGTCTCGTAATCAGCATCGGTGTTTGTCGGCAGTTCCACCGAATCGACCTGGAAGCCGGTCTTGTACATGTCGGTCGAGAACTTGACGTCGTCGAACAGGAAGAACTCCGGCTCCGGACCGAAATAGGCGGTATCGCCGAAGCCGCCGGACTTCACGTAGGCTTCGGCTTTCTTCGCGGTCATGCGCGGATCGCGGTTATAGCCTTCGCCGGTCATCGGGTCGAGAATGTCGCAGAAGATCGCCATGGTGGACTGCGCGTAGAACGGGTCCATGTGGGCGGTCTCGGTGTCGGGCATCAGGACCATGTCCGACTCGTTAATCGCCTTCCAGCCGGCGATCGAAGAACCATCGAACATCACGCCGTCGGCGAACATGTCCTCGTCGACAACGGAGGTTTCCATCGTGACATGCTGCATCTTGCCGCGCGGGTCGGTAAAGCGCAGGTCGACGAACTTGACCTCGTTGTCCTTGATGTTCTTCAAAATGTCATTTGCACTCATTTTTCTTCCCTTTGGTTGAACTGCAAGTTGTTGGGGAAACGGTAGGAGGGATCAGATCGCGTCCGCGCCGGTCTCGCCGGTACGAATTCGAACGACTTCCTCGATATTGGAAACGAAGATCTTTCCGTCGCCGATCCTGCCGGTTTGCGCCGCATTGCGGATCGCTTCCATGGCAGCTTCGACGGTTTCGTCGGCGACGACGACTTCGACTTTCACCTTGGGCAGGAAATCGACGACATATTCCGCACCGCGATAAAGCTCGGTGTGTCCTTTCTGGCGCCCGAATCCCTTTGCTTCCGTGACGGTAATGCCCTGGAGACCAACCTCCTGCAGCGCTTCCTTCACTTCGTCGAGTTTAAACGGTTTGATGATCGCTTCGATCTTTTTCATGTACAGGCAAGCCTCCACGGTAAAGTCTGGCCCTACACAAGCAGATGGCGTGCCAGTTTTGAAGTGCGCCGTTTTGCCGTAGACAACCGCGCTATCGCCGAACAATCTACACGCGAATTGGACCGTAATCGGGTTCTGGCGATGAAATTGAGCGCTTAATATGGCGCGAATTTAGGCGGTATGCCCAAAATGTGTGCACAATGACGGGGGTATGTTTGAAAAGCGAGAGTGACGGGCACCGGCAAAATGCTCTTCTGACATGCGCGGAAATGGGGCGGGCTGACGCATGGACGATGGACCATGCCTATGCATCGGGCACAGAGCTCATGGAAAATGCAGGCGCGGCTGTCGCGCGGGTCGTGCTGGAACGGTTCGGCGGTTCGCGCCGCGCACTCGTGCTCTGCGGCCCCGGAAACAATGGCGGCGACGGATATGTTGCGGCTCGCATTCTGCATGAAGCGGGAATGCCGGTCTCGCTGTTCTCATTCGGTGAGCCACGGCCGGGTTCCGATGCCGCGATTGCGCGATCGCGCTGTCCGATGGCAGTCCAGGCGCCCGCTGATCTTAATGCCGAGCGGAGACGACGTCGTCATTGATGCTGTCTTCGGTGCCGGACTGACGCGTGGCCTGCCGGACAATGTGAGAGCGGTATTCGCGAAGATGGAAGCCTCCGGGTGCCGGATCGTCGCCGTCGATCTGCCGAGCGGTGTCAATGGCGACAGTGGCGCCGATTTGGGTGACGCGCCGACGGCGGACGCGACGGTGACCTTCTTTCGCAAGAAACCGGGGCACGCGCTCTATCCCGGCCGGGCGCTGTGCGGCGATCTTGTCGTTGCCGACATCGGCGTGCGCGCCGAAGTTTTCGGAACCGATGCCGCCGAAGGTGTTCGAGAATGGTCCTGAGCTTTGGGCGCTCCAGCTGCCGCATGCGCGAGCGGAATGGCACAAATATGCGCGCGGCCATGCGGCGGTCTATTCCGGTGGTCGGCACGCGACCGGCGCCTGCGCGACTGGCCGCGCTGGCGGCGCAGCGCGCGGGGGCAGGCGCGGTGACGATCCTTGGCGCCCCGGATGCACTCGACATTCACGCCGCGCACGTGACCTCGATCATGCTGCGCGCCTGCGGGCCGGACGATGCCTATGACCGGCTCTGTGAGCTCAAGGGGTGCCGGGCTTGCATATTGGGGCCCGGGTTCGGCGACCTCTCCGCGGCGCGGATGATCGCAACCTCGCTACTTGATCAGGCGACAGTAACGGGATTGCGCCTCGTGCTCGATGCGGACGGGATCACGGCCTTCGCACGGGATCACGTTGCGTTGTTCGAGGCGGCCAAGGCGGCGGGAGAACCCGCGCTTGTCCTGACGCCGCATGAAGGCGAGTTCGGCCGGCTGTTTCCGGATCTGGCGGGAGACGCGAGCCTTTCGAAACTCGACAAGGCGTGTGCGGCCGCTGCGCGCGCTAATGCCGTCGTGCTCTACAAGGGGCCGGACACGGTGATCGCGGCGCCTGACGGGCGCGCGGCCATCAACACGAATGCAACGCCGGCGCTGGCGACGGCGGGTTCGGGCGACGTGCTGGCCGGGCTGATCGGCGGATTGCTGGCGCAGGGCATGCCGGTCTGGGAGGCGGCCTGCGCCGCCGCATGGATTCATGGCGAGGCGGGCAGGGCGGCCGGGCCTCTCACCGTCGCCGAGGATATCGTTGCCCATGTCTCTGCCGCTCTGGCGCCACTTCTGGATCGGCAGCGGAGCTAGTCCGGCTTGCCGACGCGATTCAGGAAATCCTGCGCTGCATGCGGCGCGCGGACCTTGCCCTCATGGATGAAGAAGACGAACACGTCGCGCGGCTTCTTCTCCGGTTTGCGGTCCGGCGCGGCAAGCGGCAGATCATCGGGCACGCCGCCTTCCGCCCAGGTCAGGCGCGCTTCGCCCAGTGGTTCATCTGGTCTTCGGGATAGGCGGTGGGGATGGAATCCTCGCCCTTCTGCAGGCGCGCATAGACGAATTCGGCTGTCACATCGGCGATGGCCGGATAGGTGAAATGGTCGGCATAGACGATGGCCGCGCCGTATCGGGCGGCGAGCGTCACGAAATCCGGATCGACAAAACTGTCATGGCGCACCTCGAGGGCATGGCGCAGACGGATGCCGCCATCCTCCTTCGGCAACAGTTTGAGAAAAGCCTCGAAATCGGCGGGTTCGAACTTCTTTGTCGGCGCGAATTGCCAGAGGATCGGGCCAAGCTTGTCGCCGAGACCGGAGAGGCGCTGCGAGAAGAACTTCTCCAGTGATCCGCCCGCTTCGGCGAGGACCTTGCGGTTTGTGACAAAGCGGTTGCCCTTGATGGCAAAGACGAAACCGTCCGGCGCCTCGGCGCCCCATTTCGCGATCGTTTCGGGTTTCTGGCTGCCGTAATAGGTCGCGTTCACCTCGATTGCAGTGACATGGCGGCTGGCATATTCGAGCTGGCGCCGTTTCGGCAGATCGTCCGGATAGAAGACGCCTTCCCATGGCTGGAAGTTCCAGCCGCCCATGCCCGCTCGTATGATTCCACGTTTGCTCATGCCACATGGTTGAACAAACGGAAAACTGAGAGCAACCCGATTTCGAAGAGCCGGCCGGTGTCTCCGGCCGGCTCCTGCCATCTGCTGCTATTTTCCGATGTCTGATCTTGCGCGACGGCGATTTGGCTTCCGCCTTTTTCGGCATCACGACTTTCAGAACGCCCTTGTCGAACTTGGCGCTGATCTTGTCCGCGTCGACGCGGTCGGGTACGGGCATCGACCGCTGGAAGGACCCGTAGCTGCGTTCGGTGACGTGGACATTGTCCTTTTCCTCGTCGCGCTCGTGCTTCTTCTCGCCCTTCAGCGTTATGACCCCTTCACGCACGGTGAGATCGACATCCTCCTCGGCGAGACCGGGGAGTTCGGCCGTCAGCGTGATCGCGTCATCGTTCTCGGTGACGTCGATCGCCGGATTGACGACGCCAGCGGGCAGGTTCGCCCAGGCTTTGCCCGGAGCCGGCCACCGGCGCTCGCCGCCGAAGAAGCTGCCGACAAGGTCATCCATCTCTTTGCGGAAATCGTCGAAAACCCCACCAGACCACATGGAAGGAACATTGCTTTTCTTGGATTCGGCCATGATTCACTCCTTTCCGCTCCCGGCCGATCCGGGAGTGGCCGGACCCTATTGCGGGTGGAGCGAAAAATCGTTGATCACCGTCAAATTCGGCCTGCGATGGATGAACGGCGTCGGATTATTCCGCCGCCTCGACCCGCTTCTGCGGCCGGCGTTCGAGCAGTTCGCGCAGGAAATGTCCGGTATAGGAGCGGGGCTCGTCGATCACCTGTTCGGGCGTGCCGGTCGCGACGATCTCGCCGCCGCCGTCGCCGCCTTCCGGGCCGAGATCGATGATCCAGTCGGCCGTCTTGATGACTTCGAGATTGTGCTCGATGACGACGACCGTGTTGCCGGTGTCGACCAGTTCGTGCAGCACATCGAGGAGCTTGGCGACATCGTGGAAATGCAGGCCGGTCGTCGGCTCGTCGAGGATATAGAGCGTGCGGCCGGTGGCGCGGCGCGACAGTTCCTTGGCGAGCTTGACGCGTTGCGCCTCGCCGCCGGACAGCGTCGTCGCCTGCTGGCCGATCTTGATGTAGCCGAGGCCGACGCGTTTCAGCGTCTCCAGCTTGTCGCGCACCGCGGGAACGGCGGAGAAGAAGTCGACACCTTCCTCGACGGTCATTTCCAGCACGTCGGCAATCGACTTGCCCTTGAAATGCACTTCCAGCGTCTCGCGGTTGTAGCGGTGTCCGTGGCAGACGTCGCAGGTGACGTAGACGTCGGGCAGGAAGTGCATCTCGATCTTGATGACGCCGTCGCCCTGGCAGGCCTCGCAACGGCCGCCCTTGACGTTGAAGGAAAACCGGCCCGGCTGGTAGCCGCGCGCCTTGGCCTCGGGCAATTGCGCGAACCAGTCGCGGATGGGCGTGAAGGCGCCGGTATAGGTCGCCGGATTGGATCGCGGCGTGCGGCCGATCGGCGACTGGTCGATGTCGATCACCTTGTCGAGGAGTTCGAGCCCGTCGATCCGGTCGTATTCGGCGGGATTCTCGCGCGCGCCATTGATGCGCCGCGCGGCGGCCTTGTAGAGCGTCTCGATCAGGAAGGTCGACTTGCCGCCGCCGGAAACGCCGGTCACTGCGGTGAACAGGCCGAGCGGGATCTCCGCCGTCACGTCTTTCAGATTGTTGCCGCGCGCGCCCGAGACCTTGATGGCGCGCTTCTTCTTCGGCTGGCGGCGCTCGGCCGGAACGGCAATGGCTTTCTCGCCGGAAAGATACTGGCCGGTCAGCGAGGCCGGATTGGACATGACGTCGTTCGGCGTGCCCGACGCGATGACGCGCCCACCGTGAATGCCGGCGGCTGGACCAATGTCGACGACATAGTCGGCGGTCAGGATCGCATCCTCGTCATGCTCGACGACGATCACCGTATTGCCGAGGTCGCGCAAATGCCTGAGCGTGTCGAGCAGGCGGGCATTGTCGCGCTGGTGCAGGCCGATCGAGGGTTCGTCCAGAACGTAAAGCACGCCGGTCAGGCCCGATCCGATCTGCGACGCGAGACGGATACGCTGGCTTTCTCCGCCCGACAGCGTCCCCGAGTTTCGCGACAGGGTCAGGTAGTCGAGGCCGACATCATTGAGAAACCGCAGCCGCTCGCGGATTTCCTTGAGGATGCGGTAGGCGATTTCCGCCTGTTTCTCCGAGAAGGTCTCCTCGACACTGTCGAACCATTTCACCGCGTTGCGGATCGAGAATTCCGTGACCTCGGAAATGTGCTTGCCGCCGATCTTGACGGCGAGCGCCTCCGGTTTCAGCCGGTGGCCGTGACACGTGGCGCAGGGGGTCGCCGACATGTAGCGCTCGATTTCCTCGCGCGCCCAGGACGAATCCGTTTCCTTCCACCGGCGCTCGAGATTGGGGATCACGCCCTCGAAGGTCTTGGTCGTCTTGTAGGAGCGCAGACCGTCGTCATAGACGAAATCGATCTCGCGATCGCCGGTACCGAGCAGGATGGCGTCCTGTGCGGCTTCGGGCACGGACGACCATTTGTCGGTGATCTTGAAGCCGTAGGCCTTGCCGAGCGCATCGAGCGTCTGGCGGTAATAGGGCGAGGTGGATTTCGCCCAGGGCGCGACCGCCTCGTGCATCCTGGCGTCCCTCTCGGGCACGACGAGGTTGCGGTCGATCGTTTTCTGGACGCCGAGACCGTCACAGGCAGGGCAGGCGCCGAAGGGATTGTTGAACGAGAACAGGCGCGGTTCGATCTCCGGGATCGTGAAGCCGGAGACCGGGCAGGCGAATTTCTCGGAAAACACCGTCCGTTCGTGAGTGTCGTTCTTCGATTTGTTGACGGCGTCGGCACCGGTATCCTCCGGTGGCAGGGGCTTGTCGGCGAATTCGGCAACCGCAAGTCCGTCGGCAAGGCGCAGGCAGGTCTCCAGGCTGTCGGCAAGCCGGGCGGCGATATCGTCGCGAATGACGACGCGATCCACCACGACGTCGATATCGTGCTTGTACTTCTTGTCGAGGGCAGGGACGTCGGCGATCTCGTAGAAGGCACCGTCGACCTTCACGCGCTGGAAGCCCTTTTTCATCAATTCGGCGAATTCCTTGCGGTATTCGCCTTTGCGGCCGCGCACGATCGGCGCGAGGATGTAGAGACGGGTGCCTTCGTCCAGCACCATCAGCCGGTCGACCATCTGGCTGACGGTCTGGCTTTCGATCGGCAGCCCTGTCGCGGGCGAAATCGGAACGCCGACGCGCGCAAACAGAAGACGCATATAGTCGTAGATCTCGGTGACGGTGCCGACGGTGGAACGCGGATTGCGTGACGTCGTCTTCTGCTCGATTGAAATCGCCGGCGAGAGCCCGTCTATCTGGTCGACATCGGGCTTCTGCATCATCTCAAGGAACTGGCGCGCATAGGCCGACAGGCTTTCGACATAGCGACGCTGCCCCTCGGCATAGATCGTGTCGAAGGCAAGCGACGATTTTCCCGATCCGGACATGCCGGTCATCACGATCAGCCGGTCACGCGGCAGATCGAGATCGACGTTCTTGAGATTGTGTTCGCGTGCACCGCGAATGGTGATGTATTTCTGATCGCTCATGAAAGATGCCTATCGCGGCCGGTCCGCGTACTGTCCCTCATTTAAGCATGACTGACGGCTTGTCGAGAGAGGTTAACCGATCTCTCCTGACTTTGCCCGACTCACAGCATGCATCTTGACAAAGTCATCGGCGAAACAATAGAACATTACAAGAACAAAAAAGACCCTGTGGACAGTGCAGGGCGGTGTGGAGCCTGCATGCGCGCTTGGATAGTGTGGGGTCCAATATTCAAAGCAAATCATGCAGGAGTGTTGGCGTCATGGCTGGCAGTGTGAACAAGGTTATTCTGGTCGGCAATCTGGGCGCCGATCCGGAAGTGCGGCGCATGAATTCGGGCGATGCGGTCGTCAATCTCTCGGTTGCGACCTCGGAAAGCTGGCGCGACAAGAATTCGGGCGAACGCCGCGAGCGGACCGAATGGCACCGCGTTGTCATTTTCAACGAGAATCTCGCCAAGGTGGCGGAGAACTATCTCAAGAAGGGCGCCAAGGTTTACGTCGAGGGGCAGTTGCAGACGCGCAAATGGACCGACCAGAACGGCCAGGACAAATACACGACGGAAATCGTGCTGCAGCGGTTCCGCGGCGATCTTCAGATGCTCGACAGTCGTGGCGAGGGCGAAGGCTCCTATGGCGGCGGCGGCGGTGGTCGCCAGCAGGTAAGCGGCGGTTATGGCGGCGGGCAGGGCAATCAGGGTGGTCAGGGCGGCGGCGCGCCGTCCGGCAATGACGATTTCGTCCGCGACATGGACGACGAGATTCCGTTCTAGGGAGCGATTACGCGATGGCGCTGGCACGCAACGGATACGGTCGGGACGTATCGGCGCTGTCCATCGTTGTGGTCTGCGTCGCGGCGATCCTGGCAACGCTGACACAGGTCTTTGCCGGCGAGGCCGATGTCGTCTCCGTGGATGCCCGCCAGCAGGGCGCCGGGACATGGCGGTTCGCTGTGGCGGTCCGCCACGACGACGAAGGCTGGGATCACTACGCCGACCGCTGGATCGTCACAGGTCCCGACGGCACCGTCTATGGCGAGCGGGTATTGTTGCATCCGCACGAAAACGAACAGCCGTTCACGCGGTCACAATCCGGCATCGCCATTCCCGACACCGTGTCGACGGTCATCGTCAAGGCACATGACAGCCTGCATGAATTTGGCGGCGCCGAAATAACCGTCGATCTCGACGCGCTGCGTTAGCGGATCAGGCGGCGATCAGCGCCTTGATGCCGTCGGCGACGAATTGCACCGCAAGCGCTGACAGGATGACGCCGAGCAGCCGGGTAAGCACCGTTCGGCCGGTCGCGCCGAGCAGTCCCTCGACGCGTTCGGCCAGCAGATAGACGCCATAGGTCAAAATGACGATCGCCAGGATGATGCCGATCAGGGCGACGCGGTCGATTGCGCTGGAAAATTCACCCGAGAGCAGAATGGTCGCCGAGATCGCGCCGGGGCCGGCCATCAGCGGAATGGCGAGCGGAAAGACCGAAACGCCATGGATATCGTCCTGGGTAATGGCCCGCTTGGCGGTGTTTTCGTGCCGTTCCTGCCGCCGTTCGAAGACCATTTCGAAGGCGATCCAGAAAAGCAGCAGGCCGCCGGCGACGCGGAAGGCCGGCAGCGTGATGCCGAACAGCGACAGGACCACCGTTCCGGCCAGTGCGAACAGAATGAAAATACCGAAAGCGATGACGCTGGCGCGTAGCGCCACCTGGCGACGTTCCGCTCGGTTCATGCCGGTCGTGACAGCGAGAAACAGCGGTGCGAGGCCAACCGGATCGATGGTGACGATCAGCGTCACAACGGCTTGGATGAGAATATCGGTGTTCATGTTTCTGCCTAACAGCGGCGCATGGTAGCCGGCAAGGGCGACGTTACCGTAATAAGGCGAGAAATCCGTGCTAAAACATTGGAAAAACTGGCGGGTTCATTCGCTTTTTCGCGACCGTTCCGCTAGTCTCAGGCCACCGATTCTGAACAACAAAGCAAGACTTCATTGAGCGACGAAACACCTATCGACGGTTCGGGCGAAAACAACGGCATCGAACCTGTCTCCATTCTCGAGGAAATGCAGCGGTCCTATCTCGATTACGCCATGAGCGTGATCGTGAGCCGGGCGTTGCCCGATGTTCGTGACGGCCTGAAACCGGTCCACCGCCGCATCCTTTACGCGATGCACGAGGGCGGGTTCCACTGGAACCGCAAATACGTCAAATCGTCCCGCATCGTCGGCGACGTCATGGGTAAATATCACCCGCATGGCGACGCCGCGATCTACGATGCGATGGTACGCATGGCCCAGGACTGGTCGCTGCGCGTGCCGCTCGTCGACGGCCAGGGCAATTTCGGCTCCATCGACGGCGATCCGCCCGCGGCCATGCGTTATACGGAATCGCGGCTCGAAAAAGTCGCGCACGAGCTTCTCGAGGACATCGACAAGGACACCGTCGATTTCCAGGACAATTACGACGGCTCCGACCGCGAACCGATGGTGTTGCCGGCGCGGTTCCCGAATCTTCTGGTCAATGGATCGGGCGGCATCGCCGTCGGCATGGCCACCAATATCCCGCCGCACAATCTCTCCGAGGTCGTCGACGGCTGCATGGCGCTGATCGACAACCCGGCGATCACGCTGCCGCAGATAATGGAAATCATTCCGGGGCCGGACTTCCCCACCGGCGGCATCGTACTTGGCCGTTCGGGAATCCGGTCGGCCTACGAGACCGGGCGCGGTTCCATCGTCATGCGAGGGCGCGCCGAGATCGAGCAACGCGCCGGCGACCGCGAGTCGATCGTCATCACCGAGGTGCCGTACCAGGTCAACAAGGCCGGCATGATCGAGAAAATGGCCGAACTGGTGCGCGACAAGCGCATCGAGGGCATATCCGACATTCGCGACGAGTCCGATCGTCAGGGTTATCGCGTCGTCGTCGATCTGAAGCGCGATGCCGTCGGCGACGTCGTGCTGAACCAGCTCTATCGCTATACGCCGCTGCAGACGTCGTTTGGCGCCAACATGGTTGCGCTGAATGGCGGCAAGCCCGAGCAGATGAACCTGCTCGACATGCTGCGCGCCTTCGTGTCGTTCCGCGAAGTGGTGATCAGCCGGCGCACGAAGTTCCTGCTGCGCAAGGCGCGCGACCGGGCGCATGTCCTGGTCGGTCTCGCCATCGCTGTCGCGAATATCGACGAGGTGATCCATCTGATCCGGCATGCGCCTGATCCGGCGACGGCACGCGAGCAGTTGATGACGCGGCGCTGGCCGGCAAAGGACGTCGCGCCGCTGATCGCGCTGATCGACGATCCGCGCCACGGCATCGATCCCGAGGACAACACCTACATGTTGTCGGAAGAGCAGGCGCGAGCGATCCTCGATCTTCGCCTGCAGCGCCTGACGGCGCTCGGCCGCGACGAGATCGCCGACGAGTTGAACACGATCGGCGCTGAAATCCGCGACTATCTCGACATCCTGTCGTCGCGGGCGCGCATCCAGCAGATCGTCAAGGACGAGCTGATCGCCGTGCGCGACGAGTTCGGTACGCCACGACGCACCGAGCTCGCCGAAGGCGGCCCGGACATGGACGACGAAGACCTGATCGCGCGCGAGGACATGGTCGTCACCTTCAGTCATCAGGGCTATATCAAGCGCGTTCCGCTGCAGACCTACCGCGCCCAGCGGCGCGGCGGCAAGGGGCGGTCCGGCATGTCGACGAAGGAGGAGGATTTCGTTACCCGCCTCTTCGTCGCCAACACGCATACGCCGATCCTGTTCTTCTCCTCGCGCGGCATCGTCTACAAGGAAAAGGTGTGGCGCCTGCCGATCGGGACGCCGCAGTCGCGCGGCAAGTTCCTGCGCAACATGCTGCCGCTGGAGGAGGACGAACGCATCACGACCATCATGCCGCTGCCCGAGGACGAGGACAGCTGGGGCGAACTGGACGTGATTTTCGCGACGACGAACGGCACGGTCCGGCGCAACAAGCTATCGGATTTCGTGCAGGTCAATCGCAACGGCAAAATCGCGATGAAACTGGAGGAGGACGGCGCCGAGATCCTGAATGTCGCGACATGCTCCGAGAATGACGACGTGCTGCTGACGACGTCGTTCGGCCAGTGCATCCGCTTCCCGGTTACCGATATCCGCGTCTTTGCCGGGCGCAACTCGGTCGGCGTGCGCGGCATTTCGCTCGGCGATGACGACAGCGTCATCTCGATGTCGATCCTCGGCCACAGCGATGCAACGCCGGCACAGCGCAACACCTATCTGAAACAGGCTTCGGCGCTGCGCCGCCAATCCGATGAGGAAGAGGTCGAGGACGTCGCGCTGACCAATGAGGAAACCGAAGCCGAGGAAGGCGCATTCGTCCTTTCCGAGGAACAATTCGCCGAAATGGCGGCGGCCGAGGAATTCGTGCTGACCGTGAGCGAATACGGGTCCGGCAAGCGTTCGTCTTCCTACGACTTCCGGGTGTCCGGGCGAGGCGGCAAGGGCATTCGAGCCACCGACACGTCCAAGACAAGCGAGATCGGCACGCTGGTCGCCGCGTTCCCGGTCGATGACGCCGATCAGATCATGCTTGTCACGAATTCGGGCAAAGTGATCCGCGTGCCTGTCAACGGCATTCGTTTCGCGTCGCGCGCGACAAAGGGCGTGAAGATTTTCACCACCGCCGAAGGCGAACGGGTGGTATCGGTCGAGCGCATCCGCGAGCCCGAAGACAATGGCGAGGAGGCCGAAGAGGCCGAGACGGAACAGCCCGATACCGAGTGACTCGGGTCTGGTGTTGTGGCTTAGTCGCATGGCAGAGCCACAACATCCGGAGGGCGAACACGTTGATCGATATCCAAGCATGGCTGGCGTTTGCGGTCGCCAGTTTCCTGATCGTCATCGTGCCGGGCCCAACCGTGACGGTCGTCATCGCGAATTCCCTGCGTGCCGGAAGCCGGGCAGGGCTGCTCAATGTGGCCGGAACGCAACTCGGTGTCATGACGATGATCGCGATCCTCGCTGTCGGGCTGAAAACGGTCGTCGCAGTCGTCGGAGAAGCCTTCCTGTTCCTGAAGGTCGCCGGTGCGCTCTACCTGATATGGCTGGGAATCAAGATGTGGCGTTCCGACGGTTCGCTCGGCAGCGCCAATTCAGCGGTCAAGCTTCGTTCGCCCTGGGGCTATGTCCGGCAGGGCTTCGTGGTGATCTGGTCGAACCCGAAGGCGCTGTTTTTGTTCGGGGCTTTCATTCCGCAGTTCGTGTCGTCGTCGGGAAATCCGGCATTGCAGACGGTTCTTCTCGGCATGACGTTCGTTATCGTGGCGACGGTCTGCGACAGCGTTTATGCCTTTGCTGCCGGGAGAACCGGCGGCTGGCTTAACCGGCGAAACATCCGTCTGGTCGAACGCATTTCCGGTTCCTGTCTGATCGGCGGCGGCGTGTGGATGCTTGCCGCCAGGCGTTCGGTCTAGTCGGTGATTATTTCGTGTCGCGGTTCGGCAACAGGGCCGGGACGGCGAATGCGGCGGTAACGATCATCATGGACAGTGCGAAAATTGCGATCATGTCGGTGTCTCCTTTGTTGAGACCCATTTGAGCGGAAATCCCTCTCGTCCGGTGTGCAAAGGGTCACACTGTGGCGCGATGGCCGGGGCCGAACGAAGGAAACCGTCTTGCCGGGTATCCGTCATGCCGTTAACGGCGCAGTCGCCCTGTTGGTTGCATAGCTTACCGTGACAGGCTGATCGTTTCGGAGAGGCCGGTATCTTTCGGCCGCATCTTTCGCGCGGGCGCGATCTGGGCTACAGGCTTCGGCCATGTCTGAGCATATCGCGATTTACGGGGGATCGTTCGATCCCATTACAAACGGACACCTCGACGTTCTTCGGGGCACTTTGACGATCTTCGACAAGGTTATTGTCGCGATCGGCACGCATCCTGGAAAGAAGGGTCTTTTCGACTTCAATGAGCGCGTGAAACTGATACGGCAAGTTATTGTCGATGAAGGACTTTCCTCGGATAGCGTGGATATCGTCGCCTTCGATGGCCTATTGGTGGATTCGGCGCGCGAACACGGCGCCAAGGCGCTTGTGCGTGGCCTCAGGGACGGTACCGATCTCGATTACGAAATGCAGATGGCGGGCATGAACGAGATGATGGCGCCGGAATTGCAGACCGTGTTTCTGCCGGCCAGTCCTTCGGTTCGCACGATTACCGCCACATTGGTGCGCCAAATCGCATCCATGGGCGGCGACACCAGCCCGTTCGTGCCGGCGTCCGTACACACGGCGTTGCGCGCGAAATTCGACTAAGCTCCAGTTTCACCGAGGATATTTCCATGAATCTGACGAAACGCGTCTTTCTTACCGCTTGTGCGGCAACCATCGGTCTGGCGCTGTCCTTGCCGGGCGCCTTCGCCCAGGACAGCGATCCCGAGAACTCGATGGTCATCACGCTGAAGGATGGCGATGTGGTGATCCGCCTTCGCCCCGACCTTGCGCCGAAACATGTCGCGCAGATCAAGACACTGGTCCGCAACGGCGAATATGACAATGTCGCGTTTCACCGCGTGATCCCGGGCTTCATGGCGCAGACAGGCGACGTGCAGTTTGGCGACATGGAAGACGGCTTCCAGCCGCGCCGCGCCGGCACCGGCGGTTCCGATCTGCCCAACCTTCCGGCGGAATTCTCGTCCGAACCCTATGTCCGCGGCACCGTCGGGATGGCCCGGGCCCAGGATCCCAATTCCGCCAATTCGCAGTTCTTCATCATGTTCGCCGACGGCGATTTCCTGAATGGCCAGTACACGGTCGTCGGACAGGTGGTGAGCGGCATGGAATATGTCGACAACATCAAAAAGGGCACGCAGGCCAACAATGGCGCCGTGACCGATCCCGATCGCATGATCAAGGTTGTCATTGCGGCCGACAAACAATAATCCCCCACAGCATATTCAAGAATTGGAAAGGCGCCGCGATGGCTAACAAGGACCCGGAAAACACCATTGTCATGGAAACGACCACAGGCACGGTCGTCATCGAATTGCGCCCCGACCTGGCGCCGGGCCATGTCGCTCGGATCAAGGAACTGGCGCGGGCCGGTGAATATGACGGCGTGGTCTTCCACCGCGTGATCGACGGCTTCATGGCGCAGACGGGGGATGTTCGGTTCGGCAACAAGAACTCGGACAATTACGAGCCGTCGCGCGCAGGCATGGGCGGCTCGTCGAAGCCGGACCTGAAAGCCGAATTCAACGACGCGAACCATGCGCGCGGCGTCTGCTCGATGGCGCGGTCGCAAAACCCGAACTCCGCGAATTCGCAGTTCTTTATCGTCTTCGAGGACGCCTCTTTCCTCGACAAGCAATATACCGTCTGGGGCCAGGTCATCGAAGGCATGGAAAACGTCGACAAGATCAAGCGCGGCGAACCCGTGCGCGATCCCAATTCCATCGTATCGATGAAGGTCGCGGCCGACCTCTAAGTTCGGATCTGCCGGCGAGCGAAACCCATGCGTGTTGACGCCTTCGATTTCGACTTGCCGGACGACCGGATCGCGATCCGACCGGCATCGCCGCGCGACAGCGCACGGATGCTTGTGGTCAGGCCGGATGAAGGCCTGACCGATTCCCACGTCTTCGACCTGCCGGGATTTCTCCGGGCAGGCGACGTACTTGTCTTCAACGATACCAAGGTGATTCCGGCACAGCTGGAAGGCGTGCGCATCCGCGCGGATGGCGCGCGGGCGCAAATCGGCGCGACACTGCACATGCGCACGGCGCCAGACCGGTGGAAGGCATTCGTGCGCGGCGCAAAGAAGCTGAAATCAGGCGATGTCGTGGAATTCGGCGCGAACGGGCATGACCTGAAGGCCGAGGTTGCGGCCAAGGGCGTCGAGGGGGAAGTGGAACTGCGGTTCGACCGGGGCGGCGGCGATCTCGATCTGGCGCTGGCGCTGGTCGGCCATGTACCCTTGCCGCCCTATATCGCGACCAAGCGGCCGGAAGACGAGCGCGACCGCCAGGACTACCAGACGATCTATGCGCGCGAGAAAGGCGCGGTCGCCGCGCCGACGGCCGGCCTGCATTTCACCGAGCGCCTGTTCGAGACACTCGACGCCGCCGGCATCCACCGCGCTTTCGTGACGCTGCATGTCGGGGCGGGGACATTCCTGCCGGTCAAGGCGGAGGATACGACCGAGCACCGCATGCATGAGGAAATCGGCCATGTCAGCGAAGAGACGGCCGCATTTCTCAATGACGCACGCGCGAAGGGCGGGCGTATCGTCGCCGTCGGCACGACCTCGCTGCGGCTGCTGGAAAGCGCCGCCGGCGCGGACGGACGGGTGCTGGGCATGGTCGGGCGCGACCGACATCTTCATCACGCCGGGCTATCGCTTCAAGGCGGTGGATTTGCTGATGACCAATTTCCACCTGCCGCGCTCGACATTGTTCATGCTGGTTTCGGCCTTCAGCGGGCTGGAGACGATGCGCAACGCCTATCGCCATGCGATCGAAACGGCTACCGTTTCTATTCCTATGGCGACGCATGCCTGCTGTTTCCCGCAGAATCGAGGGACAATCATGACGACGCCGTTTTCCTTCGAGCTTCTCGCAACCGACGGCGCGGCGCGGCGCGGGGTCGTGCATACCGCGCGCGGCGACATCCGCACGCCGGCCTTCATGCCGGTGGGCACGGTCGGTACCGTCAAGGCGATGTATCTCGACCAGGTCCGCGATTGCGGTGCCGATATCATTCTCGGCAACACCTATCACCTGATGCTGCGGCCGGGCGCGGAACGCGTCGCGCGGCTCGGCGGGCTGCACGAATTCATCCGCTGGCCCTATCCGATCCTGACCGACTCCGGCGGTTTCCAGGTGATGTCGCTGTCGGCGTTGCGGAAGATGAGCGAGGACGGGGTGACGTTCCAGTCGCATATCGACGGCCAGCGCTACGAGATGAGCCCGGAACGATCGATCGAGATCCAGGGGCTGCTCGGTTCGGACATCCAGATGCAGCTTGATGAATGCGTCGCGCTGCCGGCCGATCAGGATACGATCAGGAAGGCGATGGAGCTGTCGCTGCGCTGGGCGGAACGCTGCAAGACCGCTTTCGGCGACCAGCCGGAGCGCGCGATGTTCGGGATCGTGCAGGGCGGCGACGACGAGAAACTGCGTGCTGCGTCCGCGACGGCGCTCGCGGGTCTCGATCTCAAGGGCTATGCGGTTGGCGGCCTCGCGGTCGGCGAACCGCAGGATGTCATGCTGGCGATGCTGGACGCGACCTGCCCGTTGTTGCCGGCCGACAAGCCGCGCTACCTGATGGGCGTCGGCACGCCACAGGACATCATCCGATCGGTGGCGCATGGCATCGACATGTTCGATTGCGTGATGCCGACCCGCTCCGGACGGCACGGTCTGGCGTTCACCAGGCGGGGCCGGATCAACCTGAAAAATGCGCGCCATGCCGAGGATCACCGACCGCTCGACGAGGAATCGTCATGCCCGGCGGCCCGCGACTATTCGCGCGCCTATCTGCATCACCTCATGCGCTCCAACGAAATGCTGGGCGCAATGCTGTTGTCGTGGAGCAACATCCATTATTACCAGCAGCTTATGCAGGGCGTCCGCGATGCGATCGAGGCCGGGCGCTACGCCGAATTCTGCGCCGAGACGGAAGCGGAATGGGAGCGTGGCGACATCGCCGCGCTCTGACCGCCCGTCACGTCATTCCGGCTGCGCCTTCGCGCAAGCTGACGCCGTCGACCTTCCACGATCCGTCGGACTGGCGTTCCATGTAATAGGCCGCCGTATAGTCTGCGCCGTCCGGTCCGCGGATCAGCACCTCCCAGACGAGCCGCCCGTCCGCCAGGGGTTCGACGCGGCCAAAGGCATAATTGCCCGGCCGCAGGACCGGCAGATAGCCGTTTTGAACCATCGACATGAAGCTTTCGAGAGTCGGAAAAACCCGTTTGATATCCGGCGATGCATAGGAATAGGCCTGAGCGAAATCCCCGGACAGGAAAGCTTCCAGTTGCCGCGTGACAATGTCCTGCGCCTGGCGTTCCGCAGCATTTTGCGCGGCCGTAACTCCGACCGAAGACATCTGCATCGACACGGCGAGGAAGACTGTAGTTTTCGCGAACATCGGCACCTCCTGTTCCTCTGCCGGGACATAGGTCATCGTCGCGGCACGGCAATGAGCGCTTGAACGGCCTCGTCAAATGGTGCACATCTCCGCGCCATGTCGAAGCCGATAAAACAGCCGCGCAAGGCGCGCGCCATCGATCACGCCGTACTGCCCGTGGAGAGCTCGAGACGGCGCGGGAGCGTTGGACCGCGCTCGGGTTTACGGTCGCGGCCGACGCACAGCACCCGTTCGGAACGGAGAATGCCTGCATCTATTTCGCCGATGGCACCTTCCTCGAGCCGCTTGCGGTCGCGCAACGCGAGGATTGCGAAGCGACGGCGTTGAAAGGCAACGTCTTCACCGCGCGCGATCAGGCGTTCCGGTTCCGCAATGGTGAGGACGGCTTTTCGGCGCTGGCATTCGCGACGCAAGACGCCGGGCGCGACCACAAGGCGTTTCGCAAGGCCGGATTTTCGGCCGGCAAAAAACTGGCTTTCTCGCGAAAGTTCACTGGTGCCAATGGCAAGAAGGACAAGGCGGCCTTCCTGCTCGCATTCGCTGCCGACCTGCGATCGCCCGACGCAATGTTCTTCACCTGCGAGCGGGTTGCCGTTCCGAAGGTGGGCCGGGCCGGCCTTCAGAAACACGAAAATGGCGTTTCCGGGATTGTCGAGGTGGTTCTGTCGGAGCCGAATCCGACCGATTTCCAGTATCTTATGCAGGAAGTTGTGAACAATCGCGACGACGAGGCGCATTCCTTCGGTCTCGAAATCGCGGCGGCGAACGGCTCCGTCAATGTAATGACGCCGGAAGGGCTTTCCGTGCATTTCGGTGTCGAGCGCAACAGCGCCGAACGGGGCTTGCGTCTCGAAGGCATGATCCTGTCCGTTCCGTCGATCGAGGCGCTCGTCGAGCGTCTTGCCGCTGCTTCCGTCGGTTTTCGCGAAATGCATGGCAGGGTGATCGTCGACTCCGCGCCCGGTCAGGGCTGTTTCCTTGCCTTTCAGGAGCAGGTTTCCAAATGAACGCCAATTCGACCGTGGCCGCGGGACAGGTCCGCTTCGCCAATGACGGGCCGCTTTCGCTCATCGCCGGGCCCTGCCAGATGGAAAGCCGGGGCCATGCCTTCGACATGGCGGGGGCGCTCAAGGAAATCTGCGACAAGGCCGGTATCGGGCTCGTCTACAAATCCTCGTTCGACAAGGCCAACCGCACGTCGCTGTCGGGCAAGCGCGGCCTCGGGCTGGACAAGTCGCTGCCGGTCTTTGCCGACCTGAAATCGGAATTCGGCCTGCCTGTCCTGACCGACGTCCATACCGAGGCGCAGTGTGCCGAGGTCGCGGATGTCATCGACATCCTGCAGATCCCGGCATTTCTTTGCCGCCAGACGGACCTGTTGCTGGCGGCCGCGCGCACGGGCCGTGTCGTCAATATCAAGAAGGGCCAGTTCCTGGCGCCCTGGGACATGAAGAACGTGCTCGCCAAGGTGGTCGGCGGCGGCAATCCGAATGTGCTGCTGACCGAACGCGGCGCGTCGTTTGGATACAATACGCTGGTCTCGGACATGCGCGCGCTGCCGATCATGGCGGAAACCGGCGCGCCGGTGATCTTCGACGCGACCCATTCGGTTCAGCAGCCCGGCGGGCAGGGCGGATCCACGGGCGGCGAACGGCGTTTCGTCGAAACGCTGGCGCGTGCCGCCGTCGCGGTGGGCGTGGCTGGCGTCTTCGTCGAGACCCACCAGGATCCGGACAATGCGCCTTCCGACGGCCCCAACATGGTGCGGCTGGCCGACATGCCGCGCCTAATCGACACGCTGATGCAGTTCGACAGGGTGGCGAAATCGCGTTGATCAGCCGTTTTGCAGAATGATGACGCTTTCGCTGTCGGGTGTGGAGGAAGGTTGATTGCACGACGTCAGCAGGCCGAAAGCAATCATGGCGAATGTCAAAATGCCGGCTAGTTGTGTCACAGGTGCATCCTCCCAGAGGTTCACCCCAGATCCCGGAAGTCATCCTGAATGGTGATTCGGGCAACTTGATGCCGCCGTAAATGAATTTATGCGGCAGGGCTGTTTCACTTTGTGACCGGCTCGGCTAATGCAACGCCGTAGAATTCTCCATTCAACAGGGATCATTGCCATGAGCGCTATCGTAGACATCATCGGCCGTCAGATTTTCGACAGCCGGGGCAATCCGACCGTGGAAGTCGACGTCATCCTCGAGGACGGCACGCTTGGGCGTGCCGCCGTTCCGTCCGGCGCCTCGACCGGCGCGCACGAAGCCGTCGAGCTGCGTGACGGTGGCGAGCGGTACAAGGGCAAGGGCGTCACCAAGGCCGTGGACGCGGTCAACGGGCCGATCTTCGATGCCATCGGCGGCATGGACGCGACGCGGCAGGCCAAGATCGACGCGGCGATGATCGAACTCGACGGCACCCCCAACAAGAGCCGTCTTGGCGCGAACGCCATTCTCGGCGTGTCGCTCGCCGCCGCCAAGGCGGCCGCCACCTATTCGGGCATGCCGCTTTATCGCTATGTGGGAGGCACCAATGCCCACATCCTGCCGGTCCCGATGATGAACATCATCAACGGCGGCGCGCATGCCGACAATCCGATCGACATCCAGGAATTCATGATCATGCCGGTCGGAGCGGAAAGCATCGCAGACGCCGTGCGTATGGGAACGGAAATCTTCCACACGCTGAAATCGGCGCTGCACAAGGCCGGCCACAGCACCAGCGTTGGCGACGAGGGCGGTTTCGCGCCGAACCTGCGCTCCACCACCGAGGCGCTCGACTTCATCATGTCCTCGGTTTCCGCTGCCGGCTACACGCCGGGCGGCGACGTCCGTCTGGCGCTCGATTGCGCGGCGTCCGAATATTACAAGGACGGCAAGTACGAGATGGCGGGTGAGGGCAAGTCTCTGACCGCCGAGGAAAACGCATCCTATCTGGCGAAACTTGTCGCCGATTATCCGATCATTTCCGTCGAGGACGGGATGCACGAGGATGATTGGGAAGGCTGGAAGATCATGACGGAGATGCTTGGCGACAAGTGTCAGCTCGTCGGCGACGATTTGTTCGTGACCAACACGGCGCGTCTGCGCGACGGCATCAAGATGGGAGTCGCCAACTCCATCCTCGTAAAGGTGAACCAGATCGGTACGCTGACCGAGACGCTGGACGCCGTGGAAACCGCGCACAAGGCGGCCTATACGGTAGTGATGTCGCACCGTTCCGGCGAAACCGAGGATGCAACGATCGCCGATCTGGCGGTGGCGACGAATTGCGGGCAGATCAAGACGGGCTCGCTGGCGCGGTCCGACCGGCTCGCCAAATACAACCAGCTTATCCGCATCGAGGAAGAACTTGGGCCGCAGGCGCGTTACGCCGGCACCTCGATCCTGCGCGGATAGGTATCGTGGCGGGAAATCCCGCCCGGCAAGCCTGTTGCCGCACGCCGCCGTTTAGGCGCGCTTAACCAAAAGCCCCTAATATCGGAAATCCGATTTAGGGGCTTTTTCATGTGGACCCGCCACCGCCGTCGCTCTCCATTGCGCCATATTGTCCTGCCGGTCGTTGCCGCCGGCGTGCTGGCCTATTTCGTCCATCACGCACTCACCGGCACGCTCGGACTTGCCTCGAAAGAAGAATATGAGGCACGCATATTCGCGCTGCAGGCGGAGCTGGACAGCCTCGAAAAGCAGCGCGCCAGGCTTGAAAAGAAGACGGCGATGTTGCGCGACGGTTCGCTGGAGCGCGACATGATCGACGAACAGGCGCGCCGATCGCTCGGCGTGACCCGCGCCAACGAAATTGTGATCTTGAACTGAATGCAGCATTAACCGGAATCCAGTTAATTCCGGTTTTTCGACGCGATATTAAGCGTTTATGGCATGACTGCCATTCCGTTTTTGGCATTGCCAACGCACAAGAGTACGCTACCCTATTCCCTAACATATAACGCTAGGGAGTGACAGCATGGCAACGCGTGCCAAGAAGGCCTCCGCCTCATCGGCGAAGGCAAAATCTTCCACATCTTTGACAGCCCCGCCCCCCGCCGATTTCAACAAGGACGAAGAGCTTTACGCCTATCGCGAGATGCTGCTCATTCGCCGCTTCGAGGAAAAGGCCGGCCAGCTTTACGGCATGGGCTTCATCGGCGGGTTCTGCCATCTCTATATCGGTCAGGAAGCGGTCGTCACAGGCATGCAGATGGCGGCCAAGGATGGTGATCAGGTGATAACCGGTTATCGCGATCACGGACACATGCTGGCAACCGGCATGGAATCGCGTGGCGTGATGGCCGAACTGACCGGCCGGCATGGGGGCTACTCCAAAGGCAAGGGCGGCTCCATGCACATGTTCTCCAAGGAGAAGAACTTCTATGGCGGGCACGGCATCGTCGGCGCCCAGGTCTCGCTCGGAACAGGGCTCGCATTCGCCAACAAGTATCGCGACAACGGCGCGGTCGCCTGCGCCTATTTCGGCGACGGCGCGGCCAACCAGGGCCAGGTCTACGAAAGCTTCAACATGGCGGCGCTATGGAAACTGCCTGTCATCTACGTGATCGAGAACAACCGCTACGCGATGGGAACGTCCGTCAGCCGCGCTTCCGCCCAGACCGACTTCTCGCAGCGTGGCGCATCCTTCTCCATTCCGGGTTTTCAGGCCGACGGGATGGATGTGCGCGCGGTCAAGGCCGCGGCGGATTACGCGCTCGACTATTGCCGCTCCGGCAACGGCCCGGTGATCCTCGAGATGCAGACCTATCGCTATCGCGGCCATTCCATGTCGGACCCCGCGAAATACCGCTCCAAGGACGAAGTGCAGAAGATGCGCTCCGAGCACGATCCGATCGAGCAGATCAAAAAGCGCATCCTCGACGAAGGCCATGCCGACGAGGCCGGCTTGAAGGCCATCGACAAGGAGGTGCGCGAAATCGTCTCCGATGCGGCCGACTTCGCCCAGAGCACTCCCGAGCCGGATCCGTCCGAGCTCTACACCGACATCCTGCTTTAAGGGGACCGCACCATGCCAATCGATATTCTGATGCCTGCGCTCTCCCCGACGATGGAGGAGGGCAATCTTGCCAAATGGCTGAAAAAGGAAGGTGACAGCGTCGCATCGGGCGACGTGATCGCCGAGATCGAAACCGACAAGGCGACCATGGAGGTCGAAGCCGTCGATGAGGGCGTAATCGGCAAGATCCTCGTCGAGGAGGGCGCCGAGGGCGTGAAGGTCAACACGCCGATCGCGGTGCTGCTGCAGGACGGCGAAAGCGCTGACGACATCGGCAAGGCGGCTGCGCCGGCACCCGCGCCTGCACCTGCCGCGAAAGATGAAACGGCGCCTGCCGCGACGCCGGTTCCGGCCGCGCCGTCCGAACCTGCAGTCGCTTCGGACCCGGACATCCCTGCGGGAACCGAAATGGTCCCGACGACTGTCCGCGAAGCGCTGCGCGACGCCATGGCCGAAGAGATGCGTCAGGACGAAGCTGTCTTCGTCATGGGCGAAGAGGTCGCGGAATACCAGGGCGCCTACAAGATAACCCAGGGACTGCTTGACGAATTCGGTCCGCGCCGGGTGGTCGATACACCGATCACCGAGCATGGTTTCGCCGGTGTCGGCGTCGGTGCGGCGATGAGCGGCTTGCGCCCGATCGTGGAATTCATGACGTTCAACTTCGCCATGCAGGCGATGGACCAGATCATCAATTCGGCGGCCAAGACGCTCTACATGTCCGGCGGCCAGATGGGCGCGCCGATAGTCTTCCGCGGCCCGAACGGTGCGGCGGCCCGCGTGGCGGCCCAGCACAGCCAGGACTACGCCGCGTGGTACAGCCACGTCCCTGGTCTGAAGGTCATCCAGCCATACACGGCGGCGGACGCCAAGGGGCTCCTCAAAGCCGCGATCCGCGACCCGAACCCGGTGATCTTCCTCGAAAACGAAATCCTCTACGGCCAGACTTTCGACGTGCCGAAGCTCGACGATTTCGTCCTGCCGATCGGCAAGGCGCGTATTCACCGGCCCGGTAACGATTGCACGATCGTCTCCTTCGGCATCGGCATGACCTATGCCGTCAAGGCGGCCGAGGAGCTTGCGGGGGCGGGGATCGATTGCGAGGTGATCGACCTGCGCACGATGCGGCCGATGGACCTGCCGACGGTGATCGCCAGCGTCAAGAAGACCGGACGGCTGGTCACCGTCGAGGAAGGGTACCCGCAGTGCTCGATCGGCGATTACATCGCCAACCAGGTGCAGCGCCAGGCCTTCGACTATCTCGACGCGCCGGTGATCACGATCGCCGGCAAGGATGTACCGATGCCATATGCCGCCAACCTCGAAAAGCTGGCGCTTCCGAATGTCGGCGAAGTCGTCGATGCGGTCAAAGCCGTCACCTACACGGGTTAAGGGGAGAGCACCATGCCGATCAATATTACGATGCCCGCCCTTTCCCCGACGATGGAAGAGGGCAATCTTGCCAAGTGGCTGGTCAAGGAAGGCGATACCGTGTCTTCCGGTGACGTGATCGCCGAGATCGAAACCGACAAGGCGACGATGGAAGTCGAAGCCGTGGACGAGGGAACGGTGGCGAAAATCGTCGTTCCCGCGGGCACCGAAGGCGTAAAGGTCAACGCGGTCATCGCGATCCTTGCCGGCGAAGGCGAGGACGTGAGCGAAGCGGCCGCTTCCGGCGGCGCGTCGCCGGCGAAGGCCGAAACCAAACCGGAAGCCACGGCCGAGACGCCCGCCGCATCGAAGGATGAATCGAAACCTGCGCCAGCGCCGCTGAAGGCCGCACTGACGCCGACCGTACCGGATGACGTCAAGGCCGGCCCCGCGCCGACAAAGGACGGCGAAAGGGTTTTCGCTTCGCCGCTGGCGCGCCGGATCGCCAAGGCGGAAGGCATCGACATCACGGCAGTTGACGGCAGTGGTCCGCACGGACGGATCGTCAAGCGGGATGTCGAGGCGGCGATTGCGGGCGGCGCGAAGGCGCCTGCGGCAGCCGAGAAGGCGCCGGCAGCTGCACCTGCGGCCATGCCGGCCGGTCCGTCGACAGACGCCGTGCTCAAGCTGTTCGAGGAAGGCTCCTACGAACTCGTCAAGCACGACAACATGCGCAAGACGATCGCAAAGCGGCTGCAGGAATCGAAACAGACAATTCCGCATTTCTATGTTTCGATCGATTGCGAACTGGACGCGCTTTTGAAACTGCGCAGCGAGCTGAACGCCGCGGCACCACGCAAGGACGACCGCGCAGCCTACAAGCTGTCGGTCAACGACATGGTGATCAAGGCGCTGGCGCTCGCGTTGCGCGACGTGCCGGATGCGAACGTCTCCTGGACCGACGAGGCGATGGTCAAGCACAAGCACGCCGATGTCGGCGTCGCGGTCTCCATCCCCGGCGGGCTGATCACGCCGATCATCCGGCAGGCGGAGATGAAACCGCTTTCGGTGATTTCCAACGAAATGAAGGATCTCGGCAAGCGCGCCAAGGAACGCAAGCTGCAGCCGCAGGAATACCAGGGCGGCACAACGTTCGGTCTCCAATATGGGCATGATGGGCGTGAAGAACTTCGCTGCGGTCATCAATCCGCCGCACGCGACGATCCTCGCGGTCGGGGCCGGCGAACAGCGCCCGGTGGTCAAGGACGGCGCTTTGGCGATCGCGCAGGTGATGACCGTGACGCTGTCGACCGACCACCGCTGCGTCGACGGCGCGCTCGGGGCAGAGCTCCTCGGCGCCTTCAAGGGCTATATCGAAAACCCGATGAGCATGCTGGTGTAGGATCGGCCGAAGCCATGAAAACCGTGCTCGCCTTCGGCGATTCCCTGACTTGGGGTTATCGACCCCACCGGACCCCGGCGCCATGCGCCGGAGAATCGCTGGCCGGTTGCGCTTGCCGATGCGCTCGGCGGCCGTGTTGACGTGATCGCCGAGGGACTGAACGGACGCACAACGGCCTTCGACGACCATCTGGGCGATGCGGACAGGAACGGCGCACGGGTGTTGCCGACTCTGCTGGCAACGCACAAGCCGCTCGATCTCGTGATTATCATGCTCGGCACGAACGACCTGAAGCCGGCGGTGCACGGACAGGCGATCGCGGCCAAGCAGGGAATGGCGAGGCTGGCGTCGATTGTCCGCACTCACGACTGGACGCTCGGCGCGCAGGTTCCCGGCGTGCTGTTGGTCGCGCCGCCGCCGATCCGCGAGACCGACAATCCGGATTTCGGGGCGATGTTCGCTGGCCGGATCGAGGAGTCGCACATGTTGGCGTCGATGTATGCCGATCTCGCCGACGATCTGGAATGCGGGTTCTTCGACGCCGCGACCGTATCGCAAGACGACATCAATCGACGGAGTTCATCTCGACGCGGCGAACACGAAAGCCATCGGCAAGGCGCTCGCGCCGGTCGTTTCGCTGATGCTCGGACTTTAATTTGATACGGATCAAGGAGGGATTGGTCTCAGGGCTTAGGGTCAGGTACACGACGTAAAAAAACCGGAGGTATCCCGATGTCCCATGTCCCGCACGAACTGGCCGAAGAATTCCCGGACCTGGCCGCCGAAATTCACCATTTGCGTGAAACGGATGGTCATTTTCACCGGATCTCGAATGAGTATCACGAGTTGAACCGGGCCATTCATCGCGCCGAGACCGATGTTGAGCCTTGTGACGATTTTCGCATGGAAGAAATGCGGAAACAGCGCATGGCGCTGAAAGACGAAATATACGGGATGCTGGTCAAGCCCGAACCCGCCGCTGAGGATATCGAATAGCGGCATCGGCAGGCTTCCACTCCCGCTAATCACGGCCGCATCCGCGCATCGCGCGGCAAGCGGCAGGAAACGCAAGGAGTGGAAGCGCCCATGTCGAACGCATATGACGTCATCATCATCGGATCGGGACCGGGCGGCTATGTCGCGGCGATCCGGTCCGCGCAACTCGGGCTCAAGACGGCTATCGTCGAACGCGAGCATCTGGGCGGCATCTGCCTCAACTGGGGCTGCATTCCCACCAAAGCGCTGTTGCGCTCGGCCGAGGTCATGGACTTCGCCACCCACGCCAAGAATTACGGCCTCAAGATCGATGGTAGCATCAGCGCCGACGTGAAGGCGGTGGTCGATCGTTCGCGCGGTGTGTCGCAGCGGCTGAACGGCGGCGTCGGCTTCCTGATGAAAAAGAACAAGATCGACGTCATCTGGGGCGAGGCGAAGCTTGCCGGCAAGGGCAAGATCACCGTCGGCAAGGCGTCGAAAAAGCCGATGGAACCGCAGCCCCCGGTGCCCAAGGGCACCAAGGGCGAGGGGGAATACACTGCCAAGCACATCATCGTCGCGACCGGCGCGCGCCCGCGCGCGCTGCCCGGCATCGAGCCCGATGGCAAACTGATCTGGACCTATTTCGAGGCCATGGTGCCCAAGGAGATGCCGAAGAAGCTCGTCGTCATGGGCTCCGGCGCGATCGGCATCGAATTCGCGAGCTTTCTACAACTCGATGGGAGTCGACGTCACCGTCGTCGAACTGATGCCGCAGGTCATGCCGGTGGAAGACGCCGAGATCTCCGGCATTGCGCGCAAGCAGCTGGAAAAACACGGCCTCAAGATCATCACCGATGCCAAGGTGACCAAGGTCGACAAGAAGGCGAACTCCGTCGTCGCCCATGTCGAGACAAAGGACGGCAAGACGCAGACCATCGAGGCGGACCGTCTGATTTCGGCCGTCGGCGTGCAAGGCAATATCGAAAATCTCGGCCTGGAAGCGCTCGGCGTGAAGACCGACCGCGGCTGCGTCGTCATCGACGGTTACGGACGGACCAATGTCGAGGGCATCTACGCAATCGGCGATGTCGCCGGCCCGCCGATGCTGGCCCACAAGGCCGAGCATGAGGGCGTCATCTGCGTCGAGAAGATCGCCGGCGTGCCGGGCGTTCATGCCATGGACAAGTCGATGATCCCGGGCTGCACCTATTGCCATCCGCAGGTCGCCTCCGTCGGCCTGACCGAGGCGAAGGCCAAGGAAGCCGGCCACGATATCCGTGTCGGCCGCTTCCAGTTCGTCGCAAACGGCAAGGCGATCGCGCTTGGCGAGGACCAGGGCCTGATCAAGACGATCTTCGACAAGAAGACCGGCCAGTTGCTGGGCGCGCACATGGTGGGCGCGGAGGTCACGGAACTGATCCAGGGGTTCGTCGTGGCAATGAACCTGGAGACGACAGAGGAAGAGCTGATGCACACGGTGTTCCCGCATCCGACCCTGTCGGAAATGATGAAGGAAAGCGTTCTCGACGCCTACGGGCGCGTCTTGAACGCGTGAGGCGAAGGCAATGCCACTTGTCCGCAACGAAGACCTACTGGCAAGCGGTCGGTCGGCGCGTATTCAAGCTCAGCGTCGCCGCTTTCGCGGTCCTCGGGCTTCTCGCGGGGATAGCGGCGGCGCGCAACGGGACCGGGGTGCCGATCGGACCGTTCGTCTTTGCCGGATGGTCCGCGGTCTGGGCGGTCACGCTCATGATGGCGGCGGTCGGCGCCTTGTTCGGCGCCGTCTGGTTGCTTATTTTCAAGGCGTTGGCGCTCGCGTCACGCAGCTAGATCAGAGGACGACATGGTCACAGTGGTCGATACAATCGAGGGCGCGAAAAAACCCCGCCATCCGGAAAAGGCGCACCGGCCGGACCAGCCGGTCCAGATGCGCAAGCCGGAATGGATCCGGGTCAAGGCACCGACGTCGCGCGGCTATTCGGAGACCCGGGAGATCGTGAAGTCCCACAACCTCGTCACGGTGTGCGAAGAGGCCGGCTGCCCCAATATCGGCGAGTGCTGGGACAAGAAACACGCCACCTTCATGATCATGGGCGAAATCTGCACGCGGGCCTGCGCTTTCTGCAATGTCGCGACCGGCAAGCCCGCGCCGCTCGATATGAAGGAACCCGAAAACGTCGCCCATGCCGTCAAGACGATGGGCCTGAAGCATGTCGTCATCACGTCTGTCGACCGCGACGATCTCGACGACGGCGGCGCGCAGCATTTCGTCGAGGTGATCCAGGCAATTCGCGAGCAGGCGCCCGGCACGACCGTCGAAATCCTGACGCCCGATTTCCTGCGCAAGGAAAAGGCGCTGGAAAAAGTGGTCGCCGCCAGGCCGGACGTCTTCAACCACAATCTGGAAACCGTGCCGTCGAACTACCTCACGGTGCGGCCCGGCGCGCGCTATTTCCATTCGATGCGGCTGTTGCAGCAGGTCAAGGAAATCGATCCGACCATCTTCACCAAATCCGGCATCATGGTCGGGCTCGGCGAGGAGCGGAACGAGGTGCTGCAGCTGATGGACGACCTGCGGTCTGCCGATGTCGATTTCCTGACGGTCGGCCAATATCTGCAGCCGACGAAGAAGCATCACCCGGTTATCCGCTTCGTGCCACCGGACGAGTTCAAGTCACTGGAAACGATCGCTTATTCCAAGGGATTCCTGATGGTCTCGGCGAGCCCGCTGACGCGTTCGTCGCATCATGCCGGCGATGATTTCGCACGGTTGAAAGCCGCCCGCGAGGCAAAGTTGCGCGCCGCCTGAACGACAGCGAAATCCGATGCCGAAATTCCAGGATACGACCACCGTACCGCATAGCGCCGCGCAGATGTTCGCGCTCGTCGCCGATATCGAGCGTTACCCCGAGTTCCTGCCGATGTGCGAAGCGCTGAAGATCCGCGAAAGGCGCGAGCGCGGGGAAATGACTCTGCTGGTTGCCGACATGACCGTCGGCTACAAGATGGTGCGCGAAACCTTCACCTCGCAGGTGCTGCTGAAGCCGGCCGAAAGCGTCATCGATGTTTCCTATGTCGAAGGCCCGTTCCGCTATCTCGACAACCGCTGGCACTTCGTGGACCGGGTCGACGGAGGAAGCGACGTGAAATTCGCGATCGACTACGAATTCAAGAGCCGGACGCTCGGCGTGTTGATGGGGGCGATGTTCGACAAGGCATTCCACATGTTCTCGAACGCCTTCCGGAAGCGCGCCCTGGAAATCTACGGCGATCCGCGCCGGAACACGGCGACCGCCTAAGCCTCCGGCTGCGGATCAGGCGCAAGCTTCACCGTTTCCGTCAGGATCTCGATCGCCGTCATCACCGTGGCGTGGCGGATGAAGGCGCGGCCGTGGTCCGGAAAGACCGTCTTGTGGACGAAAGTCGGCGCCCAGCCCGCCGCGCATCCGAACCACACCAGCCCGACCGGCTTGATATCGGTCCCGCCATCGGGGCCGGCGATGCCGGTCACGGCGATGGTGATGTCGGCATTGGCGCGGGCAAGGGCGCCTTCGGCCATGGCCGCCGCGACTTCGCCGGATACCGCTCCGCTGGCCTCGATCAGATCCGCCGGGACACCGAGCATGTCGGACTTGGCCTCGTTCGAGTAGGTGACGAAGCCCCGGTCGACCATGGCGGACGACCCGGCGACTTCCGTCAGCGTCGCGGCGATCAATCCGCCCGTGCAGGATTCGGCCGTCGCGACCGTAACGTTCTTCTGCTTGCACAGATCGAGAAGCGCGCTGACATGCGCGATCACTTCATCGACGGGCTCGTCGCTGTTGTCGTTCATTGGCTCATGCCTCCCTCAACTCCGGAAAACCGCGGTCGCCGTCGCCAGCCCGACGATACCTTCCTGGCGACCGATGAAGCCGATCTTCTCGTTGGTCGTCGCCTTGACCGACACCCGCGCCGATGTCGATGCCGACCACCTTGGCAATCGCGGCGCGCATCGCGTCGCGGTGGGGACCGATCTTCGGCGTTTCGCACAAGAGCGTCACGTCGCAATGGGTGATCGTGCCACCGGCATCGCGCACGAGGCTGGCTGCGTGATCGAGAAAGATGTCGGAAGACGCACCTTTCCATTGCGGATCGCTCGGCGGGAAGTGGCTGCCGATATCGCCCGCGCCAATCGTGGCCAGCAGGGCATCGGTCAGCGCATGAAATCCCACATCGGCGTCGGAGTGTCCGGACAGCCTGCGGTCATGCGCGATCCGACGCCGCACAGGATAATGTGGTCGCCGGAGACAAGCTGGTGCGTGTCGTAGCCGTGGCCGACCCGCACGTCGGGAAGGGCGGAGGCTTTCATCTGCTTTCAGCATCCGTTCCGCCTCCGTGAAGTCTTCCGGGAAGGTGAGTTTGACGTTTGCGCTTTCGCCGGGAACGATCCGGACCGGCAAGGACGCCCACTCGAACAGCGAGGCATCGTCGGTAAATTCGAAATCGTGCTCGTTGGCCGCACGCTGATGAACGTCGAGGATCGTCTCCAGCGGAAAGACCTGCGGTGTCTGCGCCCGATAGAGGCCTTGTCGCGGAACGGTGCGCGCGATCATGCCGTCTGCGTCGGCCGCCTTGACGGTTTCGGAAACCGGTAACGCGGGAATGGCGCCTGTCCGGGGATCATCGCGGACGGATTGCGCCAGAGCGTCGAGCAGGACGGCGGAGACAAAGGGCCGCGCCGCATCGTGGATGAGGACATGGGTCGGCGGGTTTTCCGATTCGGCCAAAGCGGCCAGTCCGAGACGGACGGAGTCCTGGCGCGTCGCGCCTCCCACCACGGTGGTCGTGCCCGTGGCATCTCCGTTCAGCGCCGCGTCGAGAAGCGCTCCGTCGTCCGCGTGACGGACAATGATGATCGGGCACTCGGAATCCCACTCCCGGAACGCCCGAAGCGTGCGCGCAATAACGGTAAGGCTACCGAGCAGGCGGTACTGTTTCGGGCCGCCGCCTGGCGCGCCGGCGCGTTCTCCACGGCCGGCGGCGACGATTACGACCCCAAAACTCGGCGTATCCTGCATTTTGGCCTTTTCTTTGGGCGTTTGTGACGGCAAAAGCAGCTTGCGAAAAAAATCCTCAATCCGGCCTGCTTTAACACACGGCGGCGATTGCACAACCGGTGCAGTGTGTCTAGTATTTAGGCAGAGCGGAATTCTGCCTAACATTCAGCCACAGGCGTTATGGACAAAATTGCGGTACCTCTGAAGGTCGGACCGGTCGAAGTCAGGAACCGGGTTTTTCTCGCGCCCATGTCGGGCGTGAGCGACCTGCCGTTTCGCAAGCGTGCCTACGCGCATGGGGCCGGTCTCGTCGTTTCCGAGATGGTGGCCAGCGAGGAACTTTGCAAGGCGCGGGCGGAAAGCCGCATGCGGGCGAGCAATGGCGGATTGCCGGTCCACATGCTGCAACTGGCCGGACGCGAAGCGAAATGGATGGCCGAGGCCGCGCGAATCGCCGAGGGCGAGGGTGCCGACATCATCGATATCAACATGGGCTGCCCCGCCAAGAAGGTAACCGGCGGATATTCGGGTTCGGCGCTGATGCGCGATCTCGATCACGCGCTGGCGCTGATCGATGCGACAGTCGGAGCGGTTTCCGTGCCGGTCACACTGAAGATGCGGCTTGGCTGGGACGAGCGCACGATCAACGCTCCGGAGCTTGCAAGGCGCGCCGAAGACGCAGGCGTCCGAATGATCACGGTCCACGGGCGTACTCGCGCGCAGCTCTACAACGGACGGGCCGATTGGCGACGCGTCGCAGACGTTCGCGACGCCGTCAGCATTCCGCTGGTGGTCAATGGCGATATCGGTTGCCTCGCGGATGCCCGCCGGGCGCTTGCGCTGTCGGGGGCCGATGCGGTGATGATTGGACGCGCGGCATACGGCCAACCCTGGCTGCCCGGGGAAGTCGCGCTCGAAGCGGGGTTCACCGGCGCCGGTTGCATGGCCGCACCGGGGCGCGGCGATATGGCGGATTACATCACCGCCCATTACGAGGACATGTTGTCCCATTATGGCGCCGAAACAGGCAATCGCCATGCCCGCAAGCATCTTGGCTGGTATCTCGACCGGCATGCCCCGATATCGCGCGACATCAACGCGGTCCGAAAACAGATCATGACAAGCAACCGGTCAGAAGAGGTTATCCGTTTGATTTCAGTTGTCCTGTGCGAATCCAGCGATGAAGCCGCGTTGACGGCGGAGGCTGCGTAATGGCGTTCACTTTACGGAAAAAGGCGGAACTGCCGGATCCCGGCCGCGCGCTGAAGGTTCTCGATACGCTGCGCGACCCTGTCGTGCTGATCGACGCGAACGATTTCATCGCCTTCTCCAATTTGGAGGCGGAGTATTTCTTTTCTTCGTCACAAGGCCAGCTGGCAAAATCCAAGATTCAGGATTTCGTTCCGTTTTCCAGTCCCTTGCTGGCACTTATTGAACAAGTGCGCGAACATGAGTCGCCGGTCAATGAATACCGCGTCGACCTGTCGTCGCCGCGACTCGGCTCCGACCGTGTCGTCGATGTCCATGTGACACCGGTGGCAGATGAACCGGGCGCGATGGTGATCGTCTTCCGCGAACGGTCGATGGCCGACAAGTTCGACCGGCAGATGACGCATCGGGGGGCGGCGCGGTCGGTAACGGGGCTTGCCTCGATGCTCGGTCACGAAATCAAGAATCCGCTGTCGGGCATTCGCGGCGCCGCGCAGTTGCTGGAGGCCGCCGTCAGCGACGAGGACCGCGCCCTGACAGGTCTGATCCGCGACGAGACGGACCGGATCGTTTCGCTCGTCGACCGCATGGAAGTCTTTTCCGACGAGCGGCCAATCGAGCGCGAACCGGTGAACATCCATGTCGTCCTCGACCGGGTGCAACAGATCGCTGCCTCGGGATTTCGCACGCGGCATCGAATTCGTGAAGTTCTACGACCCGTCGCTGCCGCTCGTCCTCGGCAACAAGGACCAGCTGATCCAGGTCTTCCTCAACCTCGTGAAGAACGCGAGCGAGGCCTGCGAAAACCGTGAGCATGCCCAGATCCGGCTGCGTACGGCGTTCCGGCCCGGCGTGCAGGCTCTCGATCCCGGGCGCCAATGAACGTGTCGCGTTGCCGCTCGAATTCAGTGTCGAGGACAACGGAACGGGCGTTCCGGAAGATATCCAGATGCACATGTTCGACCCGTTCATCACGACGAAGCCGAACGGTTCGGGCCTCGGGCTCGCGCTGGTCGCGAAAATCGTCGGCGACCATGGCGGGGTGATCGAATGCGACTCGCAATCCAACAAGACCGTTTTCCGCATCCTGATGCCGGCGGCGCCGGCGTCTGCCATCGACCATATCCAGACCGTGCCGGGAGATAATCAATCATGAAGGGTACCGTCCTCGTCGCAGATGATGACGCCGCCATCCGCACAGTCGTCAGCCAGGCCCTGTCACGGGCCGGATACGACGTCCGCGTGACCTCGAATGCATCGACGCTATGGCGCTGGGTGACCGCGGGCGAGGGCGATGTCGTCGTCAGCGACGTCGTCATGCCGGACGACAATCTGTTCGACCTGCTGCCGCGCATGCGCAAGATCAGGCCGGAACTTCCGGTCATCGTGATGAGCGCGCAGAACACGTTCATGACGGCGATCCGGGCATCGGAGAAGGGCGCCTACGAATATCTTCCAAAGCCGTTCGATCTGGTTGAGATGACCGGGATCGTCGGCCGCGCGCTGGCGGAATCCCGGCGCAAGAGCGACGACGGCAAGGCGGTGGCCGCGCCGAAGGAACATGAGGGCATGCCGCTCGTCGGCCGGTCGGCGGCGATGCAGGACATCTACCGCGTCCTCGCGCGCATGATGCAGTCCGACCTCACGGTGCTGATCAACGGGGAGTCCGGGCACCGGAAAGGAACTCGTCGCGCGCGCCTTGCATGAATACGGCAAGCGCAAGAACGGCCCGTTCGTCGCCATCAACATGGCGGCGATCCCGCGCGACCTGATCGAATCCGAACTTTTCGGCCACGAGAAGGGCGCGTTCACCGGCGCGCAGGCGCGCTCGACCGGCCGGTTCGAGCAGGCGGAAAACGGCACGCTGTTTCTCGACGAGATCGGCGACATGCCGATGGATGCGCAGACGCGGCTGCTGCGGGTGCTGCAGCAGGGCGAATACATGACCGTCGGCGGCAGAACGCCGATCAAGACCAATGTCCGCATCGTCGCCGCGACCAACAAGGATCTGCGCGCGCTGATCAATCAGGGCCTGTTCCGCGAGGACCTGTACTATCGCCTGAACGTCGTGCCGCTGCGCATGCCGCCGCTGCGCGAACGACTGGAAGACATTGGCGATCTGGTGACGCACTTCCTTGCCAAGGTTCAGGGCGAAGGCCTCGAGGCAAAACGGATTTTGCCGGAAGCTCTGCAACTGATGACGCGCTATCACTGGCCAGGCAATGTGCGCGAACTCGAAAACCTCATCCGGCGTCTGAGCGCGCTTTATCCGCAAGAGGAAATCACGCCCGAGATCGTCGCCGCGGAACTCGACGCCGGCGAAGGCGCGGACCATGCGCCGTCGGGCCTGCTGAATGGCGACGTCACGATTTCGCAGGCCGTCGAACATAACATGCAGGACTATTTCCGCTCGTTCGGAGACGGCTTGCCGCCGCCGGGCCTGTACCAGCGGGTGCTGGCCGAACTCGAGCAACCGTTGATCCTTGCGACGCTTGCCGCGACACGCGGAAACCAGATTCGAGCGGCCGAGGTGCTCGGGCTTAACCGCAATACCTTGCGCAAGAAGATCAAGGAACACGGCCTGAGCGTCTTCAAGGGCAGCGTATAAAACCGGTTGCGTTGTGGTGGTTTGTTGCAAAACCGCCACAATCTGTTGCATGTTGGCTACGCTGATCCATCGGAACTCAAGCGAGTCACCATGCCACTGATGCAGAGCGCCAAGGGCGCCATCGATCTTGGTGTTCACGATCGTGCGCATGCGCGTCGGTCGCAGATTCGCGGCATCGCGATCGTCATCTGCGCCCTGGTAACGGCGGGCGTGTCGTTCGCCGTGCTGATCGGCCTCACGCCGATCCAGCCGAACAACAACGTTACACTGTCGGCGATTGCCATCAACGGCTTCTTCGTGTTCGCGTTGTTGTGGCTGATCAGCGCCGAATTGCGCCGGATCCTCAAGGCCCGCAAGGCGGGGAAGGCCGCTTCGCGGCTGCATGTGCGTATCATCGGGCTGTTCGCCCTGATCGCGGCGGTTCCCGCCATTGCCATCGCCGTCGTCGCCAGCATCACGCTCGATCTCGGTCTGGACCGCTGGTTCGAGATCCGCACGAAAACGATTGTGGAATCATCGCTTCAGGTTGCCGAATCCTACATCAACGAGAACGCTATCAACCTGCGCGACGCCACGATCAACATGGCCTTCGCGGTTGACAGCCAGCGTCGGCTTTACAGTCTCGACCGGGAAGGATTCCGCCAGTTCCTGACGCAGCAGGCGCGGGGTCGCGGCATGCTTGGCGCATCCGTCATCCGGCCCGACGGCACCGTGATCCACAGCGCAGACATCAAGGTGGAGCGACCGTTGCCGGCGCCACCCAAGGATGCGCTCGAGGCGGCCAAGGACGGCAACCCGGTCATCATTCCGCCGGGTGTGACCAACCTCGTCGGCGCGATCATCAAGCTCCGCGAAATTCCGAACGCGATGATCTACACGATCCGCACCGTGGACGCGAAAGTCCTCGACGCGGTTCAGCTCATGAAGCAGAACCGGGACGAGTATACGGGGCTCGAGAACAACCGCACGAATGTGCAACTCGCCTTCGCCATTCTCTATTTCGGCCTCACGCTGATCATGCTGTTGTCGGCCATTTGGACCGGCATAGCGGTCGCGAACCGTCTTGTCCGGCCAATCCGGCAGCTGATCGGCGCGGCGGAAGAGGTGTCGGAGGGCAATCTCGACATTCGCGTTCCGGTCCGAGCCTCCGACGGGGATGTCGGATATCTCGGCGAGACGTTCAACTCGATGCTCGGTCAGTTGAAGGGGCAACGCGATGAAATCCTTCGCGCGACCGAAGTGATCGACGAACGTCGCCGGTTCTCGGAAGCGGTGCTTTCCGGGGTTTCCGCGGGCGTTGTCGGCGTCGATGACGAAGGCTGGATCACCGTCGGCAACCTGTCCGCAGCTCATATCCTGGGCACCGGCGATTCGATTGCGCCGGGAACGCGGCTGACCGACATCTCGCCGCATGTCGCCGATGCGCTGAACGAGGTGCGCAAGAGCGGGCGGGCGGATGCACGCAAACAGGTAACCTTCCTGGATCGAGAAGGGCGCGAGCGGGTGCTCAACGTCCAGATCACCCTCGACCGGGAAGTCGGACCGAGCGAGGAGGATTCGGTTTCGGAAGCCGGACCCGATGCGCCGATTCGTCATACGCACGTGATCACGATTGACGATATTTCCGATCTCGTGGAAGCACAACGCTCGACAGCATGGGCAGATGTGGCGCGCCGGATCGCCCACGAAATCAAGAATCCGCTGACGCCGATCCAGCTTTCCGCGGAACGGTTGAAGCGGCGTTACGGCAAAGTCGTCGGGGACGATCGCGACGTGTTCGATCAGTGCACGGACACAATCATCCGGCAGGTCGGCGACATCGGCCGCATGGTGGACGAGTTCTCCTCCTTCGCACGAATGCCGAAGCCCGTCATGGAGAAGAAGGATCTGCGCGAGACGCTGCGCGAGGCGACATTCCTGGTAGAGGTCAGCCGCACGGGAATTACGTTCGAACGCGATTTCGACGAAAAGGAACTCGTCTGCAACTTCGATGACCGCCTCGTCGGCCAGGCGATCGGAAACATCATCAAGAACGCTTCGGAGGCGGTGGAGGCGCGTCAGGCAGCCAATGCGTCCGGCGAACGCGAAGACGGTCACATTCTCGTTCGGGCCTATCACAACGGCCCCGGCGAGATAGCCGTCGACGTGATTGACAACGGCAAGGGTTTGCCGATCCAAAACCGGGCCAAGCTGCTCGAGCCCTACATGACGACCCGGGAGAAAGGAACGGGGCTTGGCCTCGCGATCGTCAAGAAGATCATGGAAGACCATGACGGGCGGCTCGAACTCCACGATGCGCCCGCAGATTTCTACGAGGGACGCGGCGCGTTGGTCCGGCTGGTATTTCCTGACGCCGGCGCTTCGGCAACCGAAGCCCGGCCGCGGACGGAAGCCGACGACGCACCGGACGAAACCCGGCCAATAGCCGAGAGGACAGCATGAAAGCGGACATTCTGATTGTCGACGACGAACAGGACATTCGGGAAATCGTCGCCGGTATTCTCGAGGACGAGGGTTATGAGGCGCGCACGGCTCATGACAGCGACAGCGCGCTTGCCGCGATCGCCGATCGCGCTCCGCGGCTGATCTTCCTCGACATCTGGCTTCAGGGAAGCAAGCTCGATGGTCTGGCGCTTCTGGACGAAATTCAGACCATCCATCCGGGCTTGCCGGTGGTCATGATTTCCGGCCACGGCAATATCGAAACTGCTGTTTCCGCCATCAAACGCGGCGCCTATGATTATATCGAGAAGCCTTTCAAGGCGGACAGGCTGGTTCTAATTGCCGAAAGGGCCCTGGAGACGTCATCGCTGAAAATGCAGGTGAAGGATCTCAAGCGGCGTTCGAGCGAATCCAGCGAGCTCATCGGCAATTCGGCCGCGATCAACTCGCTTCGCCAGACGATCACGCGCGTAGCGCCGACAAATAGCCGCATCCTGATCACCGGTCCTTCGGGATCCGGCAAGGAACTCGTTGCCAGGGTGATCCATGCCCAGTCCGGTCGCGCTTCCGGCCCCTTTGTCGTCATCAACGCAGCGGCGATCACGCCGAGCCGCATGGAGACGGAACTGTTCGGCACGGAACCGAATGGCGGCGAGCGCAAGGTCGGTGCGCTGGAGCAGGCCCATAGCGGTATTCTCTATATCGACGAGGTCGCCGACATGCCTCTGGAAACGCAAACGAAAATCCTGCGTGTCCTGGTCGAGCAGGAGTTCGAGCGCGTCGGCGGCGTGCGGCGGGTCAAGGTCGATGTGCGCATCATTTCGTCGACGGCGTTCAATCTCGAGGAACTCATCGAGGCGAAACGGTTCCGCCGCGACCTGATGAACCGGCTGGCGGTCGTTCCGATCGAGGTTCCGCCGCTTGCGGACCGGCGCGAGGATATCCCGATCCTCGTGCAGTCGTTCATGAAACAGATCAGCGACAACACCGGTATCCGGCCGAAGTTCATCGGCGACGACGCCATGGCGGTGCTGCAGACCCATGACTGGCCAGGCAATATCCGCCAGCTCCGCAACAACATCGAACGGCTGATGATCCTCACTCGCGACGAAGCGGAGGATACCGTCATCGGCGTCGACATGCTTCCGGCGGAGATCGGGGAAAACCTGCCGCGGGCGCCGACGGCCGAGGACGCGCACATCATGGCGCTGCCGCTTCGCGAGGCGCGCGAGCGTTTCGAACGCGATTATCTTCTTGCACAGATTTCGCGATTTGGCGGAAACATCTCGCGCACCGCGGAATTCGTTGGTATGGAGCGCTCCGCTTTGCACCGCAAGCTGAAGTCGCTTGGCGTCTGACGTAATCAAACCGGGACGGAATTCCAAATGCGGGTAATTATTTGCGGCGCCGGCCAGGTCGGCTATGGCATCGCCGAACGGCTCGCCGCCGAAGCCAACGACGTGTCGGTCATCGACATGTCGGCGGCGCTCGTACAGCGCATTCGCGATACGCTCGATGTACGTGGGTTCGTTGGTCACGGCAGCCATCCCGACGTGCTTGAAGCCGCTGGTGCCGACCAGGCGGACATGATCATCGCGGTCACCCTCTACGACGAGGTGAACATGACCGCGTGCCAGGTGGCGCATTCGCTTTTCGACGTGCCGACGAAGATCGCGCGCATTCGCTCGCAGAGCTATCTCCAGGCGCATTACAACAACCTGTTCTCGCGCGAGCATCTTCCCATCGACGTCATCATTTCGCCGGAACGCGAGGTCGGCGATGTCGTGTTGCGACGGATCGCTTCGCCGGGCGCGACGGATATCGTCCAGTTCGCCGAAGGCAACGTCACGATGATGGCGATCGAGTGCGGCGACGACTGCCCGGTGATCAACACGCCGCTCAGCCAGTTGACGGAACTCTTTCCCGATCTGTCGGCGACGGTCGTCGGGGTATGGCGCAACGACCGCCTTTTCGTGCCGCATTCCGCCGACCAGCTGCTCGCGCGCGACCTCGTCTACGTGATTTCGAGCCGCCAGCAGGTCAAGCGCACGCTCAGCCTGTTCGGCCATGACGAGGCGGAGGCGCGCAGGATCATCATCGCCGGCGGCGGCAATATCGGCCTCTATGTCGCGGCCCAGCTGGAAGCGCGTCAATCGCGCGCCAAGGTCAAGATCATCGAGGCGGATCACGCGCGCGCGGTCACTGTCGCCGACCAGTTGCGCCGCACCGTCGTACTGCATGGCAGCGCACTGGATCAGCAGGTTCTGGTCGAGGCCGATATCGAGGACAGCGAACTCATGGTGTCGCTGACCAATGACGATCAGGTCAACATCCTGTCGTCGGTGATGGCGAAACAGCTCGGCTGCCAGTCGACCCTCGCGCTGATCAACGATCCCTCCTACCAGGGCTTCACCGAAAGCCTGAGCATCGATGCGCATATCAATCCGCGTGCGGTGACGATCTCGCGCGTACTCCAGCATGTGCGCCGCGGCCGTATCCGCCAGGTCCACAGCGTACAGAAGGGGTCGGCCGAGGTGATCGAGGCGGAAGCGCTGGAGACATCGCCGCTGGTGGGCACGCCGCTCAGGGAACTCGAACTGCCGGAGGATATCCGCATCGGCGCGATCTACCGGGACGGCGAGGTTCTCAAGCCGGACGGCTCGATCAAGATCAAGGCGAGGGACCGGGTCGTCATCTTCGCGCAGTCCACAGCGGTCCGCCGCGTCGAACAGATGTTCCGCGTAAGCCTCGAATTTTTCTGATGCATCGCCAGGACCGCAATATTTCAGGCGGAGTAACGCCGTGCGGACCATAATTTTCCTGCTCGCCTTTGCGTCGGCGCTGTTTTTCGGGTCGCTGGCCGCGCCGATCCTCGTCGGTTTCGCCTTTGGCGAGGGAGACCAGGTGGTTCGGCTTTCGATCCTTGCATCGATCGGCGCCTTCGCGTCCACCGTCGTGATGACCGCATCGCTCGGCTACCGGCACGCGCTGACGCCGAACAGATTGCTTCTCACCATGGTGCTGGTGTGGCTGTTGCTTGCGCTGATCGGCACGACGCCTTTCGTACTCCTTGCCGGATTGCCTTTCGAGCAGGCGCTTTTCGAGAGCGTTTCCGGATTGACGACCACTGGCGCCTCGACATTTGCGGTGCGCGAGACCATGCCGCAGTCAATCCTGTTCTGGCGGTTGCAGCTGGAGTGGATCGGCGGTTTCCTGACACTGGCTTCGCTTTTCCTCGTCCTGTCGCCGCTCGCAATCGGCGGCCTGCCGAAACATGCAGTGGCGGCCCACTGGCATCGGGATCTTGCGAGCGACCGTGACGACGGGGTCGATCACCTGAAACACTATCTGCCGCTGCTGGTTGCCTATGGCGTCGCTTCGGCACTGGTGTTCTTCGCATTCGTCGCCAGCGGGGCGGACAGCCTTGGCGCCGCGCATCTGACGATGACGAGCATCTCGACCGGCGGCTTCAATCCGCACGATGCGGAGCTTGAGTCGCGCCACGGCCTCGGAACGCTCGCCGTGATGGGGCTGGTGCTTGCGCTGTCGGCGACAAGCCTTTTCTGGCAGCGCTACGACCTCGGCAATCCTGCACGGATGATCTGGCGCAACAAGGAGGCCCGATGGGTCATCGCGTTGATCGCCGGGCTTACGGTTCTCTATATCGCGGCGTTTCGTTCGGTGGGCGGCTTCTCCGGGCCCGGCGGCCAGGCGACGGCCGTCGTCGAAAGCTTTTTCGCGGCGGCATCGGTGATCTCGACTTCTGGGCACGAGATCCGGCCGGGCGTGATCGCGCTGCTGCCGGAAATGCTGGTGTTCTCGATCGCGTTTCTCGGCGCTGCGGTCTTCTCGACGGCCTCGGGCCTGAAGGTTCATCGTCTCGGCGCAATGCTCGTCCAGTCTTTCAGGGAACTCAGCCTGCTGATCTATCCGAGTTCCATCACGCCGACGCGGATAGCAAATGCCGAATACGACGAGCGGACAATCGTCGAAACCTGGCCGGTGCTCGTATTGCTTCTCGCCGTGACGGCAATTGGCGTGTTCGCACTTGCCGACGGGCAGGGGACGTTCGAAGCATCGATGCTGTCGGCGATGGCGCTGGTGCTGAATGCCGGTGCGCTCTACGAAGCGTATGTGCCTGTCGGCGCATCGCCGGAAATGTGGCCCGAATACCGGGATTTCAGTGTTTTCGAACGGCTTGTCGGTTGCATAATCATGCTGCTTGGCCGATTGGAGTTCGTGGCCGTCTTTGCAATCCTCAATCTCAAATACTGGTTGAGCCGCTGAATTCCGGAGTTCGCCGTGTCTCGCATCGCCTATGTCAACGGAAGGTACCAACTCCATCGGGATGCCATGGTGCATGTCGAGGACCGGGGCTATCAGTTCGCGGACGGGGTCTATGAAGTCTGCGAGGTCGCACGCGGCTACATTATCGACATGACACGTCATCTCGACCGGCTGGCACGGTCGCTTTCGGAATTGCAGATTGCCTGGCCGGTCGACCGTGGTGCGCTTGTCGCGATCATGCGCGAGGTCGCGCGCCGGAACCGGGTTCATGACGGGCTCGTCTATCTGCAGGTGACGCGCGGCGTCGCGCGACGCGACCACGTGTTTCCATCCGCCGATACGCGGCCTTCTCTCGTCGTGACGGCGCGGCGCAGCGATCCGCAGGTTGCGCGGGCACGCGCCGGGGAGGGGATTTCCGTCATCACCGTACCGGAAAACCGCTGGGAACGCGTCGACATCAAATCGGTCGGATTGCTGCCGAACGTGCTCGCGCGCCAGAAGGCGAAGGAAGAGGGCGCGGCCGAGGCCTGGTTCGTCGATCCGGACGGGTTCGTGAAAGAGGGCGCCGCGACCAATGCGTGGATCGTCACGGCGGACGGCGTTCTCGTTACCCGCCCGGCGGATTTCGGCATCCTGCGCGGAATCACGCGGACCACTGTCATGGAGGTCGCAGCGGCGCAGGGCCTGAAAGTCGAGGAGCGCGGCTTCAGCGTGGAAGAGGCCAAAAAGGCCCGCGAGGCCTTCATTACCGCCGCGACCACGCTCGTCATGCCGGTGGTTCGCATCGACGGAACAGCCGTCGCCAATGGCCATCCGGGCTCGGTGTCGCTTGCCTTGCGCAACGCCTTTTTCGACGCGGCCGAGAAAACGCCGGTGTGATCGCGAATTCCCGCGCCCGAATTCCGGCGCCGGATCATTGATTTACCGATTGAAAAAATTTTACGAGCTTTTTACGATGGTTGCATTGAAGCTTGCCAATAACTCGACTAATTCCATAAGAGTAGAACAAACGGAAAAGACATGGCCGAGCGCTCCCAAAATTTGCAAGACCAGTTTCTTAATGCGGTTCGAAAGCAAAAAATTCCTCTAACGATTTTCCTCGTGAACGGAGTAAAACTGACCGGCGTTGTCACCTCGTTCGACAATTTCTGTGTATTGTTGCGCCGGGACGGTCATGCGCAACTCGTCTACAAGCACGCCATCTCGACGATCATGCCGGGCCAGCCGGTGAACATGTTCGAGACCGAAGACGCAGCCGCGAAACCCGATTGAGCGAACCTACCGAGAAACATCCCGAAACTCTCCGCCAGCGCAAGGCAAAGACGGAAGAGCACGAGCGCGTGCCAACAATCGCGATCGTTCTTGAACCCGAACTTCGCGCGCAGGGGCAGGGGAGCGAGACACGTTCGCAGCGAAGCGCGGCCAATCGACTGCTCGAGGCCGAAGGTCTCGCGGAAGCGATCGATCTCGAAATCGCCCACAGCGCCATCGTGCCCGTCTCCAAGCCGCAGCCGGCAACGCTGCTGGGCAGCGGGAAGGTCGAGGAGATCGCCGGCATCGTCGCCGCGACGGACGCAGGACTGGTCGTCGTCGATCATGCGTTGACGCCGGTTCAGCAACGCAATCTCGAAAAGGAATGGAATGCCAAGGTCCTCGACCGGACCGGGCTGATCCTGGAAATCTTCGGACGCCGCGCGCAGACGAAGGAAGGCGCGCTGCAGGTGGAACTGGCGCATCTCAACTATCAGCGCGGCCGGCTCGTGCGAAGCTGGACGCACCTGGAGCGGCAGCGAGGCGGCGCCGGATTTCTGGGCGGACCGGGCGAAACGCAGATCGAGGCCGACCGGCGCATCCTGCGCGAAAAGATCAAGCGGCTCGAACGGGAACTCGACACCGTGCGCCGGACACGCACGCTGCATCGCTCGAAGCGCAAGAAGGTGCCGCTGCCGATCGTGTCGCTGGTCGGCTATACCAATGCCGGCAAGTCGACGCTGTTCAACCGGCTGACGGGGGCAGCGGTCGTCGCCGAGGACATGCTGTTCGCGACGCTCGATCCGACACTCAGGCGCGTGCGGCTTCCCGGCGGAACCTGGGTGATCCTGTCCGACACGGTGGGCTTCATCTCCGACCTGCCGACGCATCTGGTCGCCGCCTTCCGCGCGACACTGGAGGAAGTCCAGGAGGCGGACGTGGTGCTGCATGTGCGCGATATTTCCAGCGACGTCGCCAAGGAAGAGGCCGCCGACGTGGCGCAGATCCTGCGCGACCTCGACGTCGATCCGGAAGACGAACAGCATGTGATCGAGGTCTGGAACAAGATCGACGCGATCGATCCGGCCACCAAGGACGAGCTGATCGCGCGCGCCGCCGGTGCGCCAGGACAGACGTCGGTTCCGGTTTCCGCGATCACGGGCGAGGGCATGGACCGCCTGCTCAAGGAAATCGAGGACCGCGTTGCCGGAAAGCTGGTCGCGCGACGCTTCTCGATTTCGCCCGACCGCTACAGCGATCTCGCCTGGCTCTACGAACACGGACAGGTTCGCAACCGCGAGACGGCCGATGACGGCACGGTAACCGTGGAGGTCGACATGACGACCGAGAACGCGGCCGCCTACGAGCGAAGGTAAGGCGTGCGCCGGCGGCTCCTCGCCCGATGGGGAGGCCTGATTTCCCGATGAATGGCAAGCCGGCATGCGTGCTCAAGACGTATCGCCGCGTCCCGCGTCAAGCACCAGCGAATGGCATTCCCTCAGCACGTCGTCGACCTCGTGAAAGGCCCGCTTGCGGTGGCCGGGCGGACGGCCCGGCCGCATCGGATTGAAGCGAGGCGAGCGGTTGAGGCCGAGATCGCGCTTCGCTTTCCAATGAGCGAGGCGGCGGGCCTGGCCGTCGAGATCGTCCAGCGCGCGCTTCAGCGATATCAGGCGGCGGCGGAGGCCCGTGGCGTCGACCGGATCGCCGGGCGTGGGCGCAGGTCTTGCCGGCGTCTCCGGCCGGCGCAGATAGACCGGCACCGACCAGTCGCGGGAAAGGGAGCGGACACGCGGGATCGTCCCGGCATAGCGCCTGCGTTGGAAATCGAAGCGCTTGAGGGGATCGAGGAGCGGGAAGGCGGGGATCGCCGTTGCGGCTTTCGCGGTAGCGCGTTCGGGGTTTGCCGCGGGACCGCCCGGAGGGCCGATGACGACCCAGCCGGTGGGGCAGGGCTTCGCGCCCGCCCCGGCGGGTTGGCCGTTTGCCGGCGATGCCGATCGGCGAATTCGACGACGAGGTCCCGTGCCGCGATGATCACAAGACGGCGGAAAGCGGCTTCGGCGGGGCGCAGGATGCGCATGACATGGTTGCGCAGATGGCGCGGCAAAACCGCCGCCATGTCGCCATCCGCCAGCCCGGCCAAGGCGCACAGCGTCGCGACGATGCGCAGAAGCGCCTCGCGGTTGCGGTCGATCGCCTTGTCCCAGTTTACCACGCGCCTTCTTCTCCACGTTTCGGGGCGGGAGAAGGGTAAAGGCGTTTTTCGGGCGGTGGATAAGTCGGAGACCGACCCGGATCCGCGACTGCCGGCATTCAGTCGGCCGTCTTGGCTTCCTGCCAGAGCGCTTCCATCTCTTCCAGCGTCGCGCCGGCCGTGTCGCGCCCGGTCGCCTGGAGCCGCTTTTCGATATGGCGGAAGCGCGTGTAGAATTTCAGGTTGGCGGCTTCGAGCGCCGCCTCCGGCTCGATGTCGAGATGGCGGCCGAGATTGACGAGAGCGAACAGCAGGTCGCCATATTCCTCCTTGACCTTGTCTTCCTCGCCCGACGCCATCTCCTCGCGCAATTCGCCGATTTCCTCCTCGATCTTGTCGAGGATCGGCGGCGCGGTGTCCCAGTCGAAACCGACGCGCGCGGCCTTGCGCTGCAGCTTGATGGCGCGCATCAGCGCGGGCAGGGCGCGAGGCACGTCGTCGAGGAGGGACGGGCGGTCGATCTCTTCGGCGCCGGCCGCGATCTGGGCAGCCTCATGCCTTGCCGCCTTCTCGGCCTTCTCCTCGGCCTTGATCTTCTCCCACATGCCCTTGGCGAGTTTCTTGCCGCGCACGCTGTCGTCGCCGAAGACATGCGGGTGACGGCGGATCATCTTCCTGGTGATCGCCTCGACCACGTCGCCGAATTCGAAGCTGCCTTGCTCCTCGGCCATGCGCGAATGATAGACGACCTGCAGCAACAGGTCGCCGAGTTCGTCGGCGAGATCGACCATGTCGTCGCGCTCGATCGCGTCGGCGACCTCGTAGGCTTCCTCGATCGTGTAGGGCGCGATGGTCTCGAAGTTTTGTTCGACGTCCCACGGGCACCCGGTATCGGGATCGCGCAGCGCGGCCATGATCTCAATGAGGCGGGAAATGTCGCGCGAAGGGGTCATGCGTCATGCGTAGTGCAAAGCACGTTTGGCGGCGAGACGCTTGCCGCGCGGCTCCACAGGAAACACTGCCGGCCGGTCAGTCGCCATCGACGAAGGAAAATCCGGCGGACAGGCCGATCGCGTCGCCATAGTCCTGGCTGAACCGATTCTTCAAGTCGGAAAGCGTGGCGCGGAAACGTTCCAGCTTCTCGCGCTGGGCCGGATCGGCGAGGGCGGTTTCGACCGGATCGCGAATGTCGGCGGCGATCCCGATTGCGGTGTCCAGATCGCGCCTGATGTCGCGTGCGATCTGCCTGTCGGCCTCGGGCAGCATCGTCGCCATGTTGCCGTTGTCGAACAAGTCCTTCAGGCCGCGCAGATAGGCGCCGATGACCGGAAATGTATTCCGCGACCGCCAGAAAAGCGCCAGCCTCGGCTTGTCCTTTTCCGGCGTCTCGCGCAGGAAGCTTTGCAGCCGGATATCGAGAACGGTTTCGGTGCCATGCACCAGTACGCCGAGAATCTGCGCCAGCGCTTCGCGCTCGTCGTGCAGCACGCGGTTGGACGGACCCGGATGCATCCAGACTTCCGCGATCCCGTCCGGTTTCCGCCATGCCGCATCGAGCTCGCCGCCAATCGTCTCCAGATTGAGCGCGACAAGAGCGGCATAGTGGCAGCGCTCCGAGCCGTCGGGGCCCGACAGGATGTCCGATCCGGTGCCGTACAGGGCGAATTCGAGAGCGCCCAGTCCCTGTACGGCGACGCTTTTGGCCCGGAGATCGTCGAGCGTCCGCGGATAGGAGCCGCTTCCGGCAAACATCGCCTGCAACTGCTTCAGGCCGGTGCCGCGCGGGTCCGGATAGAAGAGCACCCGCTCGAAGCGGTTTTCGGCGGTGACCGGGCCGAAACGGATCATCTCGATACCCGCCCATGCAACGACGGTATCGGAAAACGTCTTGCGCGCGACCGCAAGGTTTTCCCGCGACGGCGTTTCGCACAGCGCGTCGATGCGTCCGTTCAGTTGTTCCGCGGCAGAATGGAAGCGCACATATCCCGGGCGGATGAAATCGTTGATCACGTCGGCCATCACGTCGCGGATGGGAGAGCCGGCCGCCGATACGGCCATGCATGGCTGAAACGTTGCGGCGAGAAGGAGAAGGGGTGCGACCAAGCGCTTGCGATACATCGTGCTTCCAATCAATTCGACCGAGCCGGCATCGCGCGGGACCATTCGGCTCAGGGAACCGAATAGTAGGCGCAGCCATGGTTTTTATGACAACCCTGTACGTTTGTCGCATAAGATGGATTATGGAACTGACGGGTTGTTTGGTCCGTGTTGCGATCGAATGCAAAACCGCATGTTCCTGGCGGCGCATCGCGCGGGAAAACTGCGGTTTGCGGCTTATACGCCGGATTCTCGTACAGCACTCATGGCCAACCGACTCCGGAAAAGACTCGCGCAATCTGTCGTGTTTTCCGAGACTTAAGGCCATTATTTGATCTTTTTCAGGAAGCAAAGCCGATGCCCAAGGCATCAAGCAGACGCAGGAACGGCGGACGGCGGCCGGTCAAATCCTCCTGCGCCAGTCCCTTCTGCGCCAGTTGAACGGTGAGACTGCGCAAAGGTTCTGGCGGGAAAGGAACCGGCCAGCGCCGCGTCATTTTCAGGCGCGTGCGCTCGGTGTCCCTGCCCGCAAGCAGATCCAACATGGTCAGCGCCGCGAAGCGGCTCGCCGACACTCCCTGCCCGGTAAACCCCATGGCGTAGGCAACCTGTCCTCCGAATGCGCGGCCCGCAAAGAATGTTGTCCGGGCGGAGGTATCGATGATCCCGCCCCAGGCGTGGGTGAACTTAACATCGGCGAGACTGGGGAATGCTGCCGTAAACTGGGTGGCCAGCCGCTCGAAGCTTTCATCACGTTGCAGATTGGCGGTGTCACGGCGGCTGCCGTAGTGGTAGATGGCATCATATCCGGCCCAGAGCATCCGCCCGTCCGGTGTCTTGCGAAAATAGTGAAACTGGTTGCCGCTGTCGGCAATGCCGAAATCACCGGTCCAGCCGATGCTCGCCCATTGCGCCGCACTGAGCGGCTCGGTGACAAGCGAATAATCATAGATCGGGATGAAGGCGGCATTCAGCCTTTTGAGCAATGGCACCGCCGCGTTGGTCGCAAGCACGACCCTGGACGCCATGACATGGGCTTGCAGCGTCTGCAAGACGATGTCCGCCCCTTTGCGTGATACCCCGGCAACGGCGCTGTTTTCAAATATCTCTACACCGTTGGCAAGGCAGACACGCCGCAACTCGCTGACGGTTTTCGCCGGGTAAATCAGGGCGTAATTGGGTTCGAACAACCCTGCCACATAGGCCGGACTGTCGAGCTTCTCCGCCAGCGCCTCGCCGGATAACAGCGTGCATTCTATCCCGAAGCGCCGGTAGTTTCGGGCCATCGCTTGCAGACCTTCGACCTGCCACGGTGTGGCGGCGACATTGAGTTTGCCCGAGAGCCTGAAGCCTGCATCGATGCCGTAGTCTTCGAGATCGCGTTCATAGTCGACGAGATTTTGCCTGCCCAGCCGGATCAGGGTTTCGGCTTCGCGGGGATGCCGGGCAAGGGCATTGGAGACGCCATGCGATATCGACGGTGCGCAAAACCCACCGGTACGGCCGCTGGCTTCCCGCCCGCATCGCCCGGCTTCGAGCAGCACAATGCGTGCGCCGGGCTGCTGCTCCCTGGCCTTGAGAGCAGCCCAGAGACCGGTAAAGCCACCGCCGACAATTGCCAGGTCACAGCGCGTATCCGCAGTCAGCACGGGACTTGCAGCTCCGGCCTCGATTGCGCTGGTCCAGTAAGGCTCGGTGCTGGTGTCGGAAAGGGCCGCGATCATGGCTAGAGGTACCAGCCCCAGCTTCGCGTGTGGTCATAGCGGGTGATTTCGGCAAGACGTTCGGTGACGCCCGATGCGATGCCGGCAAAGGCGGTCTCCGCGGCGGGGTTGATCGCCTCAAGACTTCCGCCTGCCTGCGGCGCAATGAATGCACCGTCGATGTAAAGCCGGGTTGTCTGCATCGGAGGTCACCAGTCTCAGGATATCTTGCGCCCGCCGGCATCGAGGAACCAGTCGTCGGGATACGGATACCACCAGTCCTGGCGCACGGGTTTGTGATCGAGGATCACCATCTTGGAGCGGCGGAAGGCATCAAGCCCCATGCGCCCAAGCTCGCGCCCGAGGCCGGAGTTCTTCCACCCGCCAAAGGGCAATGCGTCATTGTCGATCATCGGATTGTTGATCCAGACCATACCGGCTTCGAGCCGTTCATGGGCTTCATGGGCCTCTTCCAGCGAGGTGGTGAAGACGCTCGCGCCAAGGCCGAATTCCGAGGCATTGGCGCCGGTGATCGCAGCGTCGAAATCGCGAACGCGGACAATCGCCGCGACCGGCCCGAAACACTCCTCGTGCAGGATATCCATGTCCGGCGTGCAGCCGGTCAGAATCGTCGGTTCATAAAACCAGCCGACATTATGCTCCGGCGGGACCCGGCCGCCACAGACGACCTTTGCCCCCTTGGCCACAGCGTCAGTCACCAGCCGCTCCACCTTGTCGCGGGCAGCCTGGCTGACCAGGGGACCGATTTCGGACTTGTCCAGCCCGTTGCCTATCCGCAAGCGCAGGGTTTCCGCCTTGAAGGCATCGACAAAGGCGTCATGGACGCTGTCCACGACATAGAGCCGCTCGGTCGAGGTGCAGACCTGGCCCGACATGTGGAAGGCGCCGGTCACAGCTCCCGCAGCGGCAACTTCTAGCGGCGCATGGGCCGTGATGATCATCGGGTCCGAGCCACCGGCTTCGATCACCGCGGGTTTCATTTTGGCGGCAGCCGCCGCGGCGACCGCCTGTCCGGCGGCGACCGAGCCGGTGAAGGCGACCGCGTGGGTCTTGCGGCTCTCCACCAGGGTCTTGCCGACCTCGGCTCCGCCTGGCAGGCAGGCAACAAGCCCTGCGGGCAGATCGGCAAACATCTCCATGAAAGCCAGCGTCGACAGCGTCGTTGCCTCGGCGGGCTTGATCACGCAACCATTGCCGGCAGCCAGCGAGGCGGCCACCGTCCAGCACATCAGCAGGATGGGGAAATTGAACGGCATGACATGCACCGACACGCCGAGCGGCTCATATTTGGCGAACTGCAGTGATCCCGCCTGCGTCGTCCCGGCGATCTTGCCCGCTTCATCACGGGCCATTTCCGCATAGTAGCGAAAGATCGGCGCGCAATTGGCGATCTCGCCGATCGCCTCCGGATAGGGTTTGCCCATCTCACGGCTCATCAGGATGGCGCACTCGGTGAAATCAGCCGCGTCAATGCGGTTGGCAAGGGTGTGGAGCACCTTGGCGCGGGATTTCGCGTCCACGGTCTTCCAGGCCGATTGAGCCTGGTTGACCTTGTCGAGAACCATGTCGATCTCGTCCGGCGTGACGTTGGCGCGCAAGCCGACGTCCCCAAGTGTCGCAGGATCGATCACACGCTTCCCCTGTCCCAGGGAGGTGTGGAACTCCGGATTCAGGAAATAACAGGGTTTTTGAATGTCCAGCATGGCAATTCCTTCAGGAAAGAGTGGCCAGCATCCGGCCGGCGTCGCGCCATCCGGGGAGCTTGGCATCAAGATAATCCGCGATCCCGGAGAGGCCGGCCGCCGTCAGTGCTTTTTGCATCTGGATTGCCACGCGGGGCATGAAGGCCAGATAGCGGGTTTGCCGTCGCGCCGCATCAGGCGAATGAACTGTCCCATCAGCCTTGTGTGCCGTTGCGCGCAAAGCAAATGATAGCGCTGCAGGATGTCATCGCGCTTCCCGCAAGTGGCTGGCGCCGCGTCCAGATATCGCTCAAGCATCGCCTGCTCCAGGCCGGGTGCAAGATCCCGGCGCGCATCCTGCAACAGCGACGCCAGATCATATTCCGCCGCCCCCACGACGCCGTCCTGAAAGTCGAGCAGACCGCAGGCTGCAACGCCCGGGCGGTCTTCCAGCAGCATCAGGTTGTCGATGTGGAAGTCCCGCAAAACCAGGGCCCGAGGCGCTTCGGACAGAGGCGCAAGCGCCCTTTTCCAGATCGCGCGGAATCCGGCATCGAAGTCGCCAATATCGAGCTCAGCGGCGATCTCGGGAACAAGCCAGTGGGAAAAGCGGGAGATTTCCTCGAGCAGCACATCCATGTCATAGTCCGGAACGGTCACCGCGCATGCTTCGGGGTGACTGTGCAGCTTCACCAGCGCATCGATCGCCAGCCGGTAGAGCGCGGTCTCATCATGTCCTTGGGCGAGAAGATTGCCGTAGGTGTCGACGCCAAAGTCCTCGATCAGAGCCAGACCGACGGCCGGATCCGATCCATAGACGCGTGGCGCGCTCAACCCCAGGGAATTCAGATGACGCGCCAGACGTATGAACGCGGCATAGCCGACCGGATCGGTGCGATCCTCCATCAACAGTCTGCCTTCCCCCGTCAGGCGGCAGTAGCTGCGCGGCGAGGCATCGCTCGGCAATGGTTCAAGCCCCGCATCGGACAGGCCGTGGCGCGCCAGAAAGACCGCAACCGGCGGTGCAAGACGTGGAAGGGTTGCTGCCATGCTCATCGGATCATGTAGACCTTCTTGATGGTCTCATGAACGGTACAGACGCCCTTCCAGTCCTGCGGGAAAAATGCGGCCGTGTCCGGCGTGACCTCGATCACGTCGCCGCTTTCATGAACGTAGGTGCATCGACCTTCGAGGAAGTGGCAGAATTCATCGCGGGTGACATGGCATTCCCATTTGCCGGGCGTGCAGATCCAAAGACCGCATTCGGACTGTCCCTCGGGGCCCTTGTGCAGGACCACACCGCTGACCCGGGACTCACCCTCGATCATGGTCGGGATGACGCCCCAATCCACGGTTTCCGTCACCTCGAGGGGGTTGCGCATAACAGGTGTTTTCATCGGACTGGCCTTAGCTGAGCATGTAGATGTTTCGGATCGTCTCGTGGATTTCGGCCTCGCCGGTCCAGCCTGCGGGAAACAGGACGCAGGTGCCGGCCACCACCTCGATCACCTCGCCATCGTCGGACCGGTAGGTGGCGCGCCCCTTAACGAAATGGCAGAACTCGTCGCGCGGGACCGACAGCCGCCAGCGTCCCGGCGTGCAATCCCAGATACCGGTTTCGGGACTGTTGTCCGGTCCCTTGTCCAGCAAACGGCCGGTGGAATGGGAGGCCCCGGACAATGCATCCGGCTGGGCGCCCCAATCCACAAGATCGTCATAGTCACAGGCTGCGTGAATATGCGGCGCACTCGACGCAAGATTGGTCATTTCGCCAACCCCGCCAGCAGCTTTGCCGCCTTTACCGGACCTTCGCAGGACTGCATAGGGTGGATATGCTCGCCAGTCGCTCCTCCATGGCGGTATCGGTCAGCAGGCTTCGATCTTGGACACAGCTCATCCTCGGTCCAATCGTAGCGGTCCGACCTGAAACCGTGGCCGGTTTCCTGCACGCGCATCGCATTGTCATGGCCGTCCCAGACATAGGGCATGATGATCGCCGGCTTGCCGAAAAAGAGGCATCGGTGAACGAGTTGTTGCCGCCATGGTGGATAACCGCATCGACCTGCGGGATCACCGAGGGCTGCGGGAACCAGCTACCGATGATCACATTGTCGGGAAGATCCGAATAGGCTCCATGTAGTCGCCGACATTGACGAGCGCGCGGAAGCGCGATTGCCGACCAGGTCGATGATCCGCTTGAGGAGATCGGTATCACCGGCGCCAAGCGAGCCGAACGAGACGTAGAGAAGCGGGCTTGTCATTGTTCGCCTTGAAGGTCGGCACCTCGTAGGGCTCGTCCTGGCGCACGCAGCCCTCGAGATACTGGAACTGCGCCGGATCGAGCGGATGGCGCGCTCGAATTTCACGGGCTCGGGATAGAGCAGCAGGTTCAGATAGGGCGACGCCTCGAAGAACTGGCCGAGCGGATAGGGCGTCTCGCCGCAGTCGATCAGGAACGCGTTGAAGTCGTCGTGGATCGGCTTGATGACCTCGTTAAACGGGCACGGAAAGCGGCGTGGCACGCCTTGTCGTTCTCCGACAGCCCGACAGATGCGGCGGGATCGCCTCGTCCTCGATCTCGTTTTCCGAGCAGGAGATGATGCGGACCCACGGCACGCCGTACTGCTTGATCGCCGGGAACAGGATCACGTTGTCGACGCAGATCACGTCCGGCTTGATCTTGGCCAGGACGCCGGGCAGGTCCTTCTCCGCCCATTTGGCGCTGTCGACGATCGCCTCCCAGCAGTCCTTGACGTAGTTGTCGATCTGGTCGATCGGGCTTTGCGGAAGTTCGGGATGTGGCCGTTGATGAAGTCCTCCCAGAACTTCGCCATCTGCTCGGGCGGCATCGGCTCGGAGAGCGCCACCGGATGGGCCTCGAAGCCGTAGCCCTCGTAGACCTCGACGAAGCCCGGGTCCGAGAGGAACACCGCCTTGTGGCCGAGGCGGCTCGACCGCCTGGGCGATGCCGACGGAGTTGAGCGCCGGGCCAAAGGCGGCTTCGGGAAAGAATGCGAACGTTTTCTGTTCCATAATGTCTCCTCTGATCGTTGACCTTCGGCCCTTCAGGCCGGAAAGATGTGCGTGTCGCGCGCAGACCAGCTGAGCGCGAGCTGTTGGCCGGTTCCGGGTCGGTGACTGTCGGCAACATCCGCGGTCAGGCGGACAATCACCGGGGTATCCGAAAGCACCGACTCGACATGCAGGTGCAGATCCAGACCGTGATAGGCGATCGCAGACACCCTGCCCTCGAGCCGGTTCTCTCCCGCCTGCCCGCGCGACAGCCGCTCCGGCCGCACCGCCGCGACCGCCGCGCCTTCACCGGCACCCCATTGATGTGCGTGGCTGCAACTGGCTGCCGTCCCGGGCATGGAACGCACCGCCATCGCATCGACCGGCAGGAAGTTCATCACGCCGATGAAATCGGCAACAAAGCGGGATCGCGGGTTCTCGTAGATTTCCTGGGGCGGCCCGACCTGGAGCAATGCGCCGTCCTTCATCAGCGCGATCCGGTCGGCCATCACCAGCGCCTCCTCCTGGTCGTGGGTGACGATGACGAAGGTGATGCCGAACTCGTGCTGCAGCCTCTTGAGTTCGAGCTGCATCTGCTGCGCAGCTTCTTGTCGAGCGCGCCGAGCGGTTCGTCGAGCAACAGAACCCTCGGCCGCTTCACCAGCGCGCGGGCAAGCGCGACGCGCTGCCTCTGACCGCCGGAGAGCTGGTCGGGCTTGCGACCGGCGAGATCGAGAAAGCTGGATGGCTGAGAATCTCGTCGACCCGCGCCGCGATCTCGTCCTTTGGCAGCTTCTCCATTTCCAGGCCGTAGGCGATGTTGCGCGCAACGGTCATGTGGGGAAACAGCGCGTAGGACTGGAACATCAGGTTGACCGGCCGCCGGTTCGGCTTGAGCTTCGCTATCGAGCTTGCCGTCGAGCAGGATGCCGCCGCCGCGGGCGTCCTCGAACCCGGCGAGCAGCCGCAACAGCGTGGTCTTGCCGCAGCCCGAAGGGCCGAGCAGCGCAAAGAACTCGTTTTCCCTGAGCTCCAGCGAAACATCGTCGACCGCCGTACCGTGCCGAAGTGCTTGGCGACGTTTGAATCCTCAGAAGAGGCTGTGGTCATTGGCCGGGAAGCCCTCCGTTGTTCAGCCGCTGCGACAGAGCCAGGCAACGAACGAAACAGCATGACGATGGTCGCAATCGCGTTGATCTCCGGCGTCACACCGAACCGGATCATCGAGAAGATCTGCATCGGCAGCGTGGTCGAAGACCTCCGGCGCCGGCGGTGAAATAGGCGATGATGAATTCGTCGACCGACAGGGTGAAGGCGAGCAGCGCGCCCGCGATGAACGCCGGAAAGATCACCGGAATGACAACCGGCGGAACGTGATCGTGGTCGATGCGCCGAGATCGCTAGACGCCTCCACGATCGAATAGTCGAAGCGCTTCAGGCGCGTGCGCACCACCGCGCAGACGAAGGCGATATTGAAGACCACATGGCTCAGGATGATCGAATAGAGCCCCAGAGTGAATTCGAGCAGCGAGAAGAAGGACAAAAGCGCGATCGCAAGCACGATGTCGGGAATGATCATCGGCGCAAACATCAGGGCCTCGAGCCATCTCGAGTGCGGCGCATCTCGACACCAAGGGCGAGCAGCGTACCGAGCAGCGTGCGATAGCACGGTCGAGAAGACCGCAACGATCAGCGTGTTGCGGGCGGCCAGGATATCGTTGTGTCGATGAGCGCGCCGTACCAGTTAAACGAGAAGCCGGTCCACGCGGTCGGCATGCCGCCGCGGTTGAAAGACAGGCCAACAAGAACCGAGATCGGCACGTAGAGGAACACGTAGACCAGGCCGAGATGCAGGATCATCAGCCGGGAGGTTTTGCGCGCTCAGCCATCGGCCCGCCTCTTTCCGCCGCTGGCACGCTCGGCAACCAGCGCCTGGGAGAACAGCAGCACCAGCATGATGAAGATCAGCATCATCGACAGCGCCGCCCCGAACGGCCAGTCACGGGCCGACAGGAACTGGTCGTAGATCAGGTTGCCGACCATCTGGAAGCGGCCGCCGCCGAGCAGGTCGGGCGTGATGAAATTGCCGATCGACAGCACGAACACGAAGACGAAGCCGGTGGCGATGCCGGGCAAGCGTCAGCGGCAGCGTCACCCGGCGAACGTCGTCAAGGCCGAGGCGCCGAGATCACGCGAGGCCTCGCGGATTTCCGGATTGAGCCGCGCCAGCGACGCGTAGAACGCGAGGATCACGAAGGGCAGGTAGTTGTAGACAAGCCCGACGATCGACGGACTGCTCGGTGTAGAGAGATCGGCAGTTCGCCTTCATATCCGAACCAGCAGCGAGATTGATGATCAGGCCCTCCCGGTTGAGAAGCACGATCCAGGCATAGGTGCGGATCAGATAGTTCGACCAGAACGGCAGCATCGCGAAGAACAGGAGCATCGGCTGCCGGAGCGCGGCATGGCGGCAATCGCGTAGGCTGCGGCATAGCCGAGCACGAAGGCAATTGCGGCTGAAAGCCCGGCGATGCGCGCCGAGTTCAGGAAGATCCGAAAATAGAGCGGATCGAACACCAGGGCGATGTTTTCCAGCGTCAAGGTGTATTCGATACCGCCGTAGATGCCCCGCCGGAAGAAGGCCAAAACCAAAATCAGCCCGCAGGGGATGACCATCAATCCGGTCAGCCACAGGAGTGCCGGGGCCATCAGGAGAAGCGGTCTGCGAACGGTTGTCATCACCAGGGCCTGCACCGGCGCGGCCGGCGTTCAACATTATTGGGTCCCCGGATGCCGAGGCATCCGGGGGTCATGCCGCAGATATCAGTTCGCGGCCTTGATCTCCGACACGATGCGGGAATAGTCGCGCTGTGCAGCGCCGACATCACGCAGCTGCTCGAATTTGAGCATGTCGGCAGGTTTCATCCCCATGTTCGGATAGGTCTCGATCAGCGACGCATCGACACCGGCCATCGCCGCCTCGTTCGGCACCTTGTAGAGAATGTTCTCCGCCGCCCAGCGGTGGTTGGCGGCATCGAGGATGTAGTTGATGAAGGCGAAGGCCGCATCCTTGTGCTCGGACGCCTTGAGGATCACCATGGTGTCGACCCAGAGGTCGGAACCTTCCTTCGGGATGACATATTGATGTCTGCGTTCTCGCCGATGCCGTAGTTGCACCAGCCGTCCCAGGCCTGCACCAGTTCCGCTTCGCCGGAGACGAGCTTGGCATAGAAGGTGGTGTCGTCATAGGCGAGCAGGGTTTTCTTCGCCTCGATCAGCAGGTCGCTGACCTCGGCCATCTTGGCCGGGTCGGTTTCGTTGACCGAGTATCCCAGCGCAAGCTGACCGGCCGCGAGCAGCCAGCGGTCCGTTGCCAGCATCGTGGTCTTGCCGGCCACCTCGTCCGAGGGCTTCAGCAGATCGTTCCACGACGTCGGGTCCTTGACCAGGTCGGAGCGGTAGCACAGGCCGGTCGTGCCCCAGGCGTAGGGCACGGAGAAAGCGTTGCCGGGATCGTGCGGCAGTTCCGTCGCCTCCTGTAGAGGTTGGCGAGATTGGGGATCTTCGAATGATCGAGCGTTTCGGCCAGCCCGAGGTTGTGCAGCACCTCGGCAAATGGCGAGGAGACGAAGACCACGTCATAGCCCGCGCCCTTGGAGGCGATGAGCTTGCCCATGATCTCTTCATTGGTGGCGTGCAGGACAAGTTCGGCTTCGTTCCCGGTCTGCGAATTGAAATTCTCGATCGCGTCGGGGGCCATGTAGCCGTCCCAGTTCGAAATGGTCAGCGGCTCTGCCATGGCCGGGCCACCAAGGGCCACAACCATTGCGGCCGTGAAAACGCCATTGCGCAAGAAGGCACGGGTGCGCGGGGAATGTCTGGTCATCAAATTCACCTCCAGGGTCATTGTTGAGACGCCGGCACGGACGCCCGGCTGCTTTTGACTTGCGATTCTTGGTGATCGCCTCTACTCAAGTATTAATGCTGCAAAAGATACGTCAATTTGTTTTTGCAGTCTTTTTTCAGCAGGCGCGCCGGATGCCGGAGTTGAAGCGTTGCGCCGCCTGCCTTGGAGGCATTGCATGATGCGGACCCGGAGCAATACGCGGCAGAACCATTTGAAACTGGCGCGGCGGATCATAGAGGTCGCGCTGGAGCGCGGCATGAACCGCGGCGACCACTTGCCGGAAACGACATTGTCGGAAGCCTGCGGCGTCTCCCGAACGCCGATACGATCAGCGCTTAAACTGCTGGAAACAAATGATATTGTGCAAAGGCGGGAAGAGAGAGGCTATTTCCTCAATCATTCGCCGGAAGAAATCGGGATCAACGGCATATCGCGACTCGACGACATGGAGGGCTCGCTCGCCGCACGCATCCTGTCCGACCGGGCCGAGCGACGCATCACCGATGTGCAGTCTGTGAGCGCCCTCGTCCGTCGCTACAACGTCCCGAGATCAGCTGTATTAAATGCGTTAAAAATACTGAGTATTGACGGCGTCGTTGCGCAATTGCCGGGCCGGGCGTGGGCCTTCCAACCGTTGCTCGACACCCCCAATGCGCTCGCCGAGAGCCTTTCCTTCCGGCTCGCGCTCGAACCGCAGGCGATCATGGCGCCCGGCTTCGAGATGGACAGCCAGAAGGCCGGCTTGCTGCGCCAGCAGATGGAGGATTTTCTCAGGCGCAGCGACGGAACCATGAGTTCGGTCGAGTTTCTGCATCTCGATTGCGCCTTTCACAGCCTGATCGCGGAAAGCTCGGGGAACCGCTTTGTCTGCGGCGCGCTTCTGGCGCACCAACGCCTGCGACTGACCACGCAAAAGGATCACAGCATTCCGGATTTCCGGCTCCGGCAATCGCTGGAAGAGCATCTCGACATCCTTGACAGCCTCGAAAGGATGCAGCACCAGCTGGCGGCCGACCAGATGGTACTGCACCTGCGTCGCTCGCAGATCCGCAAACCGCAAGCCGTCAACCGCGGATTGCTGCCACTCGCACGGAAGGGGATGGCGTGAACAAACCCGTAATCGCCCTCTTTCCGGAAGCAAGTTTCGGGTCCGCTCTCAATTGCGTCGGCATTGCCCAGCAGCTGCAGCGTCAGGGCGCCACGCCGGTCTTCATCTGCCATCAGGGCTTTACCGGCGTCTTTGACGAGTACGGGTTCAAGGAATACCAGCTGCCCGCTTCGCCGAAGGCAACCAGCCAACGCACTGAAGAAACCTGGCAAGCCTTCATCAACACCCATCTCGAGCATTTCAACCAGGATCCGACCACCCAGTTGCAGACCTATGTCCGTCCAACCTGGGATGCCATCGTCGACACGGCGATCCATGCCGAAAAGGGCCTCGAATCCCTCATCAAGCGGATCAGGCCCGATGCCTTCGTGCTGGACAACGTGATCATGTTCCCGGCCATCGCCAATGCCGGCGTGCCATGGACCCGGGTGGTCTCCTGCGCGGAAACGGAAATCCCCGACCCCGCCGTGCCGCCCTACCTATCGGGCATGGCGGCCGATGATCCGGAACGCGGGCGCTTCGAGGCAGCCTATCTCGAGGCCACCGCCCCGGCCCACCGGCGCTACAATGCCTTTCGCAGGCGTCGCGGTCTTGCCGCCCTGCCCCCGGGCCGGTTTCTGGAAACCTCGCCGCATCTCAATCTGCTGCTCGCACCGGAGGCGGTCCGGTATCGGCGCCAGCACCCGCTACCCGAGGACCTGTTCGTGTTTCTCGAAGGTTGCGTGCGCGAGGAAGCGCAGTTCGACCCGCCGCCGCTGCCGGTCAATGACGAGCCGATTATCTATCTCAGTTTCGGCAGCCTCGGGGCCATCGACACCGAACTCATCGGTCGCATGATCGAGGTTTTCGCCGCTTTCCCCGCGCGTTTCTTCGTCAATGTCGGAGGCTTTATCGAAAGCTACCAGAAAGTGCCCGACAATGTGTATCTGGGCAGCTGGTTTCCGCAGCCCTCCATCGTCGCCAAGGCCGACCTCTTCATCCACCACGGTGGAAACAACAGTTTTTGCGAAGCGCTCTATTACGGCGTGCCGTCGCTGATCATGCCCTATTGCTGGGACGGGCACGACAATGGCTTGCGGGCGGCGCAAACCGGCACCGGGATCCACATGCAGCGCGACACATGGACACCAGAACAGCTATGCGATGCGATGCTCACATTGCTCCATGATAAAAGTCTACGAGAGCGGATGCTGCGGATTTCCCGGCACATGACGAAAGCAAACGGGGCTTCGATGGCAGCGAAATCCATTCTACGCGCACTCGGACAGTGACCTCGCCTCAGGTTCTGTCACGAATCGCAATTCTCATTTGCAGGACCCCGGGTGCCGGCAATCCAGTGCCGAAACCGCATTATCTGGAACTGACAGATGGCTTGGTGAATGTTGCGATAGCGGGTACGCGGCTTAGCGACTGGCCTCGGTTATCAACGACTTCGATCCTACCGTCGGTCCTGTCAGGCGAATTCCGTGGCTAACAGAAACCCTCATGAGAACAGGAGTTTAGTTGCCTGCACGATGCGTGCGAGCGATACGAGGATGGCGGGAGGCTTTTCGCCTTCGCCGGCGCGCGCATGAGCCAGGTCCCGCCGCGAGGATACGCGCTTCGCCGGGATGGGCGTCGAGAACGGCCCTCGCCTCGGCATAGGGTTTCGGAAACGCGACAATCGGGCGGATGTCAGATGCCGCCGAGACAGACATATTTCACCTCCAGATAATCCTCGATGCCGTAGTGCGAGCCCTCGCGGCCGAGACCGGACTGCTTGACGCCGCCGAAGGGCGCGATCTCGGTGGAGATGAGGCCGGTGTTGACGCCGACCATGCCGTATTCGAGCGCTTCCGCGACGCGCCAGACACGCGACAGGTCGCGGGCGTAGAAATAGGCGGCGAGGCCGAACTCGGTGTCGTTTGCCTGCTCGATGACGTCCTCGACCGTATCGAAGGCGAAGAGCGGCGCGACGGGGCCGAAGGTCTCCTCGCGGGCCACCTTCATTGCCGAGGTGACGCCGGTCAGGATGGTCGGCTCATAGAACAGCGCTCCGGCATTGGAGCGCTTGCCGCCTGCCGCCACCTTGGCGCCCTTCGCGACCGCGTCGGCGATGTGGTGCTCAACCTTGGCGAGACCCTGCGTGTCGATCAGCGGGCCGGTGGTCACACCCTCGGCGAAGCCGTCGCCGACATTGAGCCCCGCGACCTTCTCGGCCAGCTTCGTGGCGAACTCGTCATAGACGTCTTGCTGGACGTAGAGACGGTTGGCGCAGACGCAGGTCTGGCCGGCATTGCGGTATTTCGAGATCATGGCGCCTTCAACCGCCGCATCGATATCGGCGTCGTCGAAGACGATGAAGGGCGCATTGCCGCCGAGTTCCATGCTCATCTTCAGGACCTGATCGGCGCCCTGCCGCAGCAGGATGCGGCCGACCTCGGTCGAGCCGGTGAAGCTGATCTTGCGCAGCTTCGGATTGGAGCACATCTCCTTGCCGATGGACGGCCCGTCGGTGCCGACGATCAGGTTGAACAACCCGGCGGGCAGGCCGGCACGTTCGGCGAGCACGCCGAGCGCGATCGCCGAGAGCGGTGTCTGTTCGGCCGGTTTGGAGACGACAGCGCATCCCGCGGCAAGCGCCGGCGCCATCTTGCGCGCCAGCATGGCGTTCGGGAAATTCCACGGCGTGATCATGCCCGCGACGCCGACCGGCTGCTTCAGCACCATGATGCGCTTGTCGCGCTGGTGGCCCGGCAGGACGTCGCCGTTGACGCGCTTGGCCTCCTCGGCGAACCACTCGACATAGGACGCGCCGTAGAGGATCTCGCCGCGCGCCTCGGCCAGCGGCTTGCCCATTTCCATTGTCAGGATCGCCGCCAGATCGTCGGCATTTTCGACCATCAGCCGGTAGAGCGCGTTGAGGATCGCGGCGCGCTCCTTGCCGGTCCACCCGGACCATTCCTTTTGCGCCGCATAAGCGGCATCGATCGCCCGGCGGGTTTCGGCCGCGCCCATTTCCGGCAGGCGGGCGACGATCTCGCCCGTCGACGGATTGTCCACATCGAAAGTCGCGCCGCCGGCCACCGCATCGATCCACTCGCCACCGACAAGGCCGGCGGGGCGCAGGAGCTCGGGGTCAGCGAGACGCGAAAGCAGCGCGTTGTCGATCATCGATGTCATGCCCGCGCTTCCCGGATGGATGCCTCGAGGATATCGAGCGCTTCGGAGAACACCTCGTCCTGGATGGTGATCGGCGACAGGAAGCGGATCACGTTGGCATGGATGCCACAGGTGAGCAGGATCATCCCCTTCGACAACGCGATCTCGCGGACGCGATTGGCGAAGGCGGGATTCGGCGTTCCGGACGCTGCATCCTTGAACTCGACGGCGTTCATGAAGCCCGGACCGCGAATGTCGCTGATCTCGGGCACGTCGTCGCGCAGGCCTTCCAGCCGCTGCTTCAGCCTGGCGCCGAGCCGGTTGGCGCGCTCGCAAAGCCCCTCCTCCTCGATCACGTCGAGAACGGCATGAGCGGCGGCGATGCCGAGCGGGTTGCCTCCATAGGTGCCGCCGAGGCCGCCGGGACTGGGCGCGTCCATGACGCTCGCCTTGCCGGTGACGGCGGCCAGCGGAAAGCCGCCTGCGAGGCTCTTGGCCATGGTCACAAGGTCCGGTTCGATACCGTATTGCTCGATGGCGAGCATGGTGCCGGTGCGCGCGAAGCCGGTCTGCACCTCGTCGACGATCAACAGGATGCCGTTCTTGTCGCAGATTTCGCGTAGCCGTCGCATAAAGCCCCTGGGCGTGACGTAGAAACCGCCCTCGCCCTGCACCGGCTCGATCACGATGGCCGCGACGCGGGCCGGATCGACATCGGCCTTGAACAGCCGTTCCAGCGCCGCGATGGAATCGTCCTCGCTGACGCCGTGCAATTCGACCGGGAACGGCGCGTGGTAGACGTCGCCCGGCATGGCGCCGAAGCCCGCCTTGTAGGGAAACACCTTGCCGGTCATTGCCATGCCCATGAAGGTGCGGCCGTGGAAGCCGCCGGAAAAGGCGACGACGGCGTTGCGGCCGGTCGATGCACGCGCAATCTTCACGGCGTTCTCCAGCGCCTCGGCGCCGGTGGTGACAAAGATGGTTTTCTTTTCGGTCGGACCGGGCACCAGTTTATTGAGCCGCTCAGCCAGCGCGACGTAGTTCTCGTAGGGCACGACCTGATGGCAGGTGTGCGTAAAGCGGTCCAGTTGGTCGTGCACGGCCTTCATCACCTTCGGATGGCGATGGCCGGTGTTGAGAACCGCGATGCCGGAGGCAAAATCGATATAACCGACGACCCTCGATGTCCCAGATCTCGGCGTTCTCCGCCCTGTCGGCGAAAATCTGCGTCTGAACTCCGACGCCCCGCGCTATCGCGCCTTTGCGGCGTTCTTCCACAGTCACGTTAAACATGCGCAACTCCTTAAGCCTGACCGGCTGCTTGTTGTCTTAACAGATGGAATGCTTTCCGAAACGATTTTAGTATTCCGTTCGGGACCGCCATGATGGCGGAGATGGAAAAGCGGCGACCTACCGGCTCAGGTACCAGGAGCACGGCTCCGCCAAGTGACATGATCAAACTCGATAACACCAGCCCGGTCGCGCAGCAAGGAAAGGACACGCGGCGGCGTCAATGGCAATTCTGAAACCGGCTTCCCCGTCGCGTTGGCAACGGCGCAAGCAATCGTCGCACCAACGTTGAGAATGGGAACTTCGCCCGCCCCTTTCGTGCCAAGCGGACCGATCGAGGGCGCCCCCTCGAACATCTCCAGATCGACGGGGACAACGTCCTCCGCCAAGGGAATCCTGTAGGTTTCAAAACCGCTCTGATCGAAGAAACCCTCGTCATTGATCGTGATTTCCTCATGCAGGGCGTATCCCAGTCCCTGAACAACGCCGCCCTGGACCTGGCTCTGAATCGCGCGCGGATTGATCGCCCGGCCCACATCCTGGATGACACGGTAATCGCGGACGACGATGCGGCCCGTGGCGACTTCGATATCGACTTCGCAGTCGTGGACTGCAAAGACCGGGATATCAATGGCATCGATGAAGTGCCCCGCCGCACAACCCGGCATCGCAGCGACGCCAGGCGCGGTAAAGGCGCCGCTGCCGGAAACCGGCCCTTGTGTCGCTTCCGCTCTCGCGATGACATCGGTAAGGGCAATGGAACCGCCTCCATGCGCAACCACCACCCGTCCCTTTTTCAGCACAAGTTGCGACGCATCCGTCTGCAGCAACTCGCCGGCGACCGCCAGCAGCTTCCGGCGCACCTCGGCACACGCCGCCGTGCTGGCCGCGCCCAGCGAAACCGTCTGGCGCCCCCCGCCGACACCGAGATCTCGGCCGGAAGCATCCGTATCTGCGCTTTTTACGATGACGGAATCCGGTTCGATGCCGAGCTCGGACGCGACAATTTGCGGCAATGACTGCATCATCGAGCCGGAGCCGATCTCCACGCCGGACGTCACCAGCGTGGCACTGCCGTCGGCGTTGAGGTTCACCGTGGCCGCGGACGGGCCGACGAAAATGAACCAGGTGCCGACCGTCGTCGCCCTTCCGCGCAGCCAGCCGTCCTTCACCGGCTCGGCCGAAACGCCATAGGGATATTTCTCCACCATGCGCTCCAGCATCGGCCCGAGCACGTTGCCCTCGAAGACCTGCCCCGTCGCGCCGAGATCGCCGTCGCCGATGACGTTGCGGCGGCGAAACTCGATCGGATCCATACCGATCGCCTTGCAGATCTCGTCGGTGTGCCGCTCCAGCGCGAAGGTGTTGTAGACACCGTTGCAGGCGCGGAACGCGCCGTTCGGTTGCGTATTGGTGTAGACGGCCCGGCTCGCCAGCTTCATGGCATCCACCCGGTAGTTGCCGCCAAGGGTGTGAGCCGTCATCGTCGTCAGGAAGACCTGCTCGCCGCCATAGGCACCGCAATCCATCAGCACGATACCTTCCCGGCCGACGATCTCGCCATCCGACGTCACGGCCGAGCGAATGCGGATTTCCGCGTTTTCCCTGCACAGGCAGCTCAATTGTTCCTCGCGCCGTGAATTGACCAGCGAGACGCTGCGCCCGGTTCTTTTTGCAAGGATCGCGGCATAGGGCTCAAGCGTGCAGTCGAATTTCAATCCAAATCCGCCACCGACAGCCGGCACGGTCACCCTTACAAAGGATTCCGGGACACCCAGCGCCTTCGCGGTGACGCTTCGAACCGTCCACGGCACCTGTGTGGAAGTCTCGATGTTAAACCTGCCATCCTCGTAACGGGCGACAACAGCACGGGGTTCGAAAGGAACGTGGCTCTGGCGGCCGACACGATAGCATCCCTCGACAATCGTCACGTCATCGCGGGCGAAGGCCGCATCCGTGTCGCCGCGCTGGACCGTTGCCTCCCAGGCAACATTGCCGCCCCGCTTCGCGCCTTCCAGCAGAATATCGTAGTCCTTCCAATCCGGATGGATGAACCGGGCGTCGGAGTCGAGCGCAGCCTCCATCGTCAGCAGGGCGGGCAGCGGTTTAACCTCGACTTCAATCAGCCTGGCGGCCGCCCTCGCCTGTTCGAGCGTGTCGGCGGCGATGGCCGCGAGCGGCTCGCCATGGTGGCGGATAATATCGCTGGCGAAGATCGTGTGATCGGCAATGCCGATCCCGAACATGCCTGGTGCATCGGCCGCCGTGACGATCGCGCGGACGCCCGGCGCACGCCGCGCCGCGTCCGTATCCAACCGAAGGATCCGGCCAGCCGCGATCTGCGACCGGAAGAGAACCGCATGCAGCGTGCTCGCATCAGCCCGGTCCACCGTATATCGCGTTCGCCCGAACAGCTTGTCCTTCGCATCCCGGCGCGGATAATTCATCACCGCCGTCGCCAATGTGTCCGCAGCGCTCATGACCTCGCTCCGCTGTTATCCTGAAGAGACATCACGGCATCAACGATGCGTTCGTAGCCAGTACACCGGCACATGTTGCCGACGAGACCGTGCTTGACCTCCTCGCGTGTCGGCGACGGGTTGTCCTCGAGCAATTTCGACAAACTCATGACCATGCCGGGGAAACACATGCCACACTGTACGACGTCGTGTTCCTCGAATGCGCTTTGCAGGGCATGCGGCGCATCCGGCATGGCAAGACCTTCGATCGTGATAACGGAAGCGCCGGCGACCAATCCTATCGGACGCAGGCAGGAGGGAACCGCCTCGCCGTCGATGTGGACGGTGCATGAGCCGCAGAATCCCTCCTCGCAGACAGCCTTCGCGCCCGTCAGCCGGAAGGTTTCGCGAAGGACCTTCAACAGCGGCGTGCGAGGATCGCCGCGATAGCATACGGTTTCACCGTTCAGTTCGAACTTCATCGTCATCCGGTCAGCCCTCATTCCGGCCTGCGATATCCGCAAAGGCTGTGCGCACGAGATGCGGAAGAACCTCCAGACGGTACCAGGCGGGAGCATCGGTTCCCTCGCGCGGCGCAAAATCCGCGAGGTTCGCACGCGTAGCGGCTTCGATTTCGGCGAGGTCCGGCATCTGGCCGACAAGTGCGTTTTCGAGGCCCCTCCACCGGCGCGCGTTCTGCTCGACAGAACCAACCGCGATCCTCAGGGCCTCGATCCGGCGCCTTTCGGAGATCTTCGCCGCAACACTGACAACGGCAACGGGATACTCGCCGGCCCTGCGCATCGTCAGACGGGCGTGCGCGCTCAGGCTCCCGGTGTCGGCGATTTCAAGACCGATGACGATGTGCAGCCCGGAGCGCGAGGTCCGGCCACCGAGATAATTCTCGACGGGAATGCTGATTGTCCCGTCTTTTTCGGCGATCCTGACCGAAGCGTCGAGCGCGATCAGTGCGGGCACGAGGTCAGCGGCCGCAAATCCTGCGGTCGCGACATTGCCGCCAAGTGTCGCGAGGCGTCTTATGCCCGGGTTGGCGGAGTTGCCCGCCGCCTGCCCGAGCGCCTCGAGTGCACCTGCAGTTCCGAAATGCCGCGCCAGCGCCTCATGAGTGACCATAGGACCGATCGACCAGCGGTTCTCCCGTCGGACGATGGCGTCAATTCCCTCGATCCGCTCCAGCGAGACGAGTATCGCCGGGAGTTTTTCTCCCCGCACGCCTGCCCGCATCAACCAGGTTCCGCCGCCGATGATCTGCGCATCGCCCGGATGCGCATCAAGAATGGCGAGCGCCTCCTCTACGGATGACGGAAACGCGATGCCCGGCGTTTCCACACCTTTCTCCAGGACAGACATGTTAGATCTCCAGATGGTTCCCGGCGCCGCAGCCGAGACTTCGACGCCCAGTTCTGCCGATATGGTGTCTGCTATGCAGCCCTCAGCGGTCGAGAAACTCGACCTCGATGAAGGCGCACTCGAAATCATTGGCATTGATGACGTCATGCTCCACGCCGGTCTCCCGGAAATAGGGCACGCCGTTTTGAAGGTCGGCGAGGCGCTTCGTGCCGCCCGGTTCGTGCAGTTCGAGCGCCCCGTCGAAAAGCGGCACCACCACGTAATCATGTTCATGGCGGTGCCAGCCGGTGTTGTCGCCGCGTGCGGCGAAGCGCCACTCGGTTACGCGCGTGCGGGCATTCTCGATGAGAACGGTCCCGCGCGCCGTTCCGGGTTTCGCATCGCCGCACATGACGGGCTCAGCGCCTGGAGACGCCACGCCAGGCGAGCGGCAGGACCGCCGCCAGCAGGGCGAGTTTCAGCGCTTCCGCCGGGAGGAACGGGTAGAGGCCGAATTCAAGCACCGGCTTGTCCCAGCCGATCACCATGCCGAGCCAGCCAAGTCCGAGGGCGTAGACCGCCACGAGACCGGCAAGCGCCGCGAACGCCGCGGTCACGAGACGGCGGTCGAAGCCGCGTTCGGCGAACCAGCCGGTAACGTATGCCGCGACGGCGAAACCGGCGAGAAAGCCGCCCGTGGGACCCATCATATAGGCGAGCCCGATTCCCTTCTCCGGTGTGCCGGCGAAGACCGGCAGGCCGAGCGCGCCTTCTGCGAGATAGAGCAATATGGTCGCCGCGCCGAGGCGGGCGCCGAGCGCAAAGCCGAGGAACAGGACCACGAAAGTCTGCATGGTCATCGGCACGGGGAAGAACGGGATCTGCACCCTGGCCGAGGCCCAGAGAAGCGCCGTTCCGGCGACTGCGAGCAGGACCGACCGAAGCGCGCTGCGCCGGCCGCCGAGAACGGCGTTCAGAAGCGTCGGGTGCGTGGTGGCGAGTGTGGTCATGGTGACGTGTCCTTTCACGATCAGGAAAGAGCTTCGCGGATGGCATTCATGGTCTTCGCGCGGTCATGGCGCGCGGCAAGCGCCGTATCCATGTCGACCTTCACGAAGCGGGTCGGCGTATGCGGCTGCAACTGGCCGATCAGGTCCATGTCGGCGGAAATCACCGTGCCGATCATGAAATAGCCGCCGCCCGATACCGCGTCGCGATGCAGCACGATCGGCTCGGTGCCGCTCGGCACCTGAACGGAGCCGTAGGGATAGCAGGCGTCGGTGATGTTGGACGGATCGGCGCCGGCGCCGAACGGCTGTTGGCGCTCGACGAATTCGAGCTTGCGCCCGCCCTGGAACCGGTAGCCCATGCGGTCGGCTTCGTTCGCCACCTTCCAGGTGTCGTCGAAGAAATCCTTCTGGGCCTGTTCGGTGATGCGGTGCCAGTACAGGCCCGGCAGAACGCGCAGTTCCGCCGGATTGCCCGGGCCGCGGCGCAGGGTCTGCGGGACGGTCAGGCCTTCCTTGACGGATTTCGACCCCTTGCCGAGCGGCAGCGTGTCGCCCGGCTGCACGGCACGGCCGTCAATGCCGCCGAGCGCGCCGATGGCGTAGGTCGAACGGCTGCCCAGCTTCGGCTCGGTGTTGATGCCGCCGGAAATGGCGATATAGGCGCGCGCGCCGGACTTCAGGAAGTCGAAGGAGAGCACCTGCCCCGCCTTCACCGGAAAGGCGGTCCAGGTCTCGCGCGGCTCGCCGTCGACCTTGGGCGGCAGTTCGGCGCCACAGACCGCGACCATGGCGTCCTCGGTGAACTCCAGTTCCGGACCGACAAAGACGGATTCCAGCCCGGCGGCGTCCTCGTCATTGCCGACCAGCAGATTGGCCGTTCGCAGAGCGAGGCGGTCCATCGCGCCGCCCATCGGAATGCCGAGGTGATAGTAACCCGGCCGCCCCATGTCCTGGATCGTGGTGGCGATGCCGGCGGAGATGACGTTAATCGGCATGGAGGGCCTCCATCAGCTTGGCGTTGGTGCCGTCGATATCGGCGTTGTACTCGTCGAGCGAGAAGCGGACATTCTTGATCCGGGGCGCGAAAGTGCCCGCCTGCACCTCGGCGACGGCGGCGTCATATTCCTCGCGATTGATCGGCTTCCATTTGACGATGTCGCCCGGCTTGAAGAAGACCATGAAGTCCTGGAGGTAGGAGACCTTCTGTTCCGGGTCGTAGATCGGCATCGGCGTGATGCCGAACATCTGGTAGCCGCCGGCGCCGCGCACCGAATAGATGCAGGAGAAGCAGCCGCCGTAACCGACCGTCAGGCGCGGCGTGTCGGTGCGCGGGCGCAGATATTTCGGCACCTCGATCTGCCGCGGCCGGTCGACCATCTGATAGAGGAACGGCAGGCCGGAAACGAAGCCGACCATCGAGACGAACCACGGCGCGCCCGAATGCGCCTCGATGAACTTCTCGACGCTGCCATAACCGTTGATGCGCGCGGCATATTCGATATCGGTGGCATTCGGATCCTGATGGCGTTCGCGAAAGCGCATCAGCGTCTCGTGGGTCCACGGATCCTGATAGTAGACCGGGATTTCGATGATACGGGTGTCGAGCACCGGCTCGGCGCTTTCCGCCGTCTCCTCCAGCCGCTTCAGCTCCGCCATCATGTCGTTCGGGTGGATCACGTCGGGATCGAACTTGATCTGGAACGAGGCGTTGGCCGGGCAGATCTCGGTGACGCCCCTGATATTGGCTTCGCGCACGGCATTCGTCATCGACAGGCTGACGAAGAATGCCTCCAGCGACATCGCTTCGTCGACTTCGACGAAGATGTGCTCATCGCCTCCGAATGTGTATCGGCTACCCATGTGCCTGAGCCTCCTTTTTTTGCCTGATGAGATCGAGATTGTCTTCGAGCCACGGCTCCAGCCAGCGGGTATGGACCGCGCTGGCGCGAACGTCGTCGCTCTCGAGAAGCGCCTGGAACAACGGCGCGGTGGTCGGCAGTCCTTCGATCTGCAGCTCGCCGAGCGCGCGCTTGAGGCGCATCAGCGCCTTGTCGCGGTCTTCCGCCCAGACGATCAGCTTGCCGAGCAGCGAGTCGTAGAAGGGAGGTACCGCGTAGCCCGGATAGAGCATGTGGTCGAAGCGCACGCCCGGTCCGTCCGGCGTCAGCAATTCGCCGACAATGCCGGGGAACGGCATGAAGTTGTTGGCCGGGTCCTCGGCGTTCAGCCGCACCTCGATGGCGTGGCCCGTCCGGCTGATCGCGTCCTGGCCGGCGCGCAGCCTGGCCCCGCCGGCGATGGCGATCATCTCGGCGACCAGATCGACGCCGCAGATCATCTCCGTGACCGGATGTTCGACCTGGATGCGGGTGTTCATCTCGATGAAGTAGAACTCGCCGGTGACGTCGTCGTAGAGATATTCGATCGTGCCGGCGCCCTTGTAATTGACCGCCTTCGCCAGCGCGACGGCCGAACGGCACAATTGCTCGCGCACATCCTCGTTCAGGACAACCGACGGCGCCTCTTCCCAGACCTTCTGCCGGCGGCGCTGCAGCGAGCATTCGCGCTCGTAGAAGTGGACGACATCCTCGCCGTCGCCGAGCACCTGCACCTCGATATGGCGGGCGCGCTCGATGACCTTCTCGATATAGATGCCGCCGTCGCCGAAGGCGGCCTTGGCTTCCGACGAGGCTTGCGGTGCAAGCGCATGGAATTCGCCCGCGTCATGGGCGATGCGGATGCCGCGCCCGCCGCCGCCCGCGGCCGCCTTGATCATCACCGGAAACCCGATATGCGCGGCAAGATGCGCGGCCGCTTCCATGTCCTCGATGACACCGTCGCTGCCCGGCACGGTCGGCACGTTCGCCTTTTTCGCCTCGGCGCGCGCGGCCGCCTTGTCTCCCATCAGGCGGATCGTGTCGCCGCTCGGGCCGACGAAAATCAGCCCGGCATTCGCGACCGCGTCCGCAAAGGCCGCGTTCTCGGCGAGGAAGCCGTAGCCCGGATGGATCGCATCGGCCCCGGTCTCCTTCGCAGCCTTCAGGATCGCATCGACATCGAGATAGGATTTCGCGGCCTGCGGCGGGCCGATATTGACCGCCTCGTCGGCCATGCGCACCGCGCGGCTGTCCTTGTCGGCCTCGCTGTGCACCTGCACCGTCGCGATGCCGAGATCGCGCGCGGCCCGGATGATGCGGACCGCGATTTCGCCGCGATTGGCGATCAGCAGCTTCTTGATATTGCCCTTGCCCACGTTCGTCCTCAGTCCAGCTCGGCGATCGTCTGGCCGGCCATGACCGGCTCGGAGTCATCGATGGGAAATCCGGAGATCGTTCCGTCGGCATCGGCCTTGACCTCGTGAAAGGTCTTCATCACCTCGACGAGGCCGATCGTGTCGCCCTTGGCGACGCTGTCGCCGACTTCCTTGAACGGTGGCTGGTCCGGCGCCGGCTTGCGATAGAAGGTTCCCGGGATCGGGGATCTGACCTCGTGTTTTGCCATCGGATGTCTCTCCTTCGTAATTGGGTGTCCGCCTCAGGCGGCTTCGAGTTCGCCGAGCGCCTTCTGCACCGCTTCGGCGATGTCGACGGCGTTCGGAGTATCGGAATGGATACAGATGGTTTCGGCGCGCACCTGCAAGGGCTGACCGTTGATCGAGGCGATCTTTCCGTCCCGGACCGCATCCAACGACCCGTTTGCCCGCGAATGCCGGATCGACGGCGTCATGCTCGCGCGTGATGATCAGCCCGCCATTGTCGTCATATTCGAGGTCGGCGAAGAACTCCGCGCTGGAAGCCGACGCCGCGTTCGCCATAAATCTTCTCATGCAGCGTGCCGGCAAGACCGAGCACCGGCACCTTGTAGACTTCCGCCGCATCGGCGACGGCATGGGCGATATGCTCCATGCGCGCAGCCATGCCATAGAGGGCGCCGTGCGGCTTCAGATGCGCCAGCGGAACTCCGGCGACGTCGAGAAAACCCTTCAGGGCACCGATCTGGTAGATGATGATGTTCGCCATCTCCTCGCGGTCGATCTTCATCTCGCGGCGGCCGAAGCCGGGAAGGTCCGGCAGGGAGAAATGCGCGCCGACCTTGACGCCGTGCCGCTTCGCCAGGTCCACGGTCCGGCGCATGTGGTTCGGGTCCGAGCCATGAAAGCCGCAGGCGACATTTGCCTGCGAGATGAACGGCATGATCCCCTCATCATCGCCCATCTTGTAGAGCCCGAAGCTCTCACCCATGTCGCAATTGATATCCACAGGCATGAAATCCGTTCTCCTCAATCTTTAAGCGATGCGACGTAACGCAGACGGATCTGGTCCGCGATCACCGCGAGGATCAGAAGGGCGCCAAGCACCACGGTCTGCAGGTAGGATTCGATGCGCGCCAGGTTCATGCCGTTCTGCACGAGGCCGATGAACAAGCGCGCCGAGCACGACGTTTTCCAGCCGTCCGACGCCGCCGCGCAGGCTCACGCCGGCGATGACGCAGGCGGCGATGGATTCCAGCGGCATGGAAGCGCCGATATTGGCTTCGCCGGTGTCAAGACGCGCGGTCAGCAACATGCCGGCGACAGCGGCGAAAAAGGCGCACAGCACATAGGTGAAGAACAGCGTGCCGGTCGTATTGATGCCCGACAGGGACGCGGCCTTCAGATTGCCGCCGACGGCATAGAAATAGCGGCCCTGCGGCGTCCAGTAGAGGAAGGCGAAGAGCGCCAGCACCAGGATCGCCGCGACATAAACGGGCCCCGGGATGCCGAACAACATGCCGAAGCCGAAGATATCTCCGAAGGCGACCGGCATGCCGTAGACCGGAACGCCGCCCGTGAGAAAGAGCGCGATACCGAACCCGACGGATGCCATTCCGAGCGTCATCATGAAGGGCGAGACGTTGAAGAAAGCGACGCCGATACCGTTCATCACGCCGATCGAGACGCCGGCCGCGATGCCCGCCAGGCAGCCGAGCGCGATCGCCAGCCCGACCATGTCGGGAAACGCCGCATAGAAGGAGGCCATCGCCATCGCGCCGACGACGGAAGACAGCGCCAGGATCGTTCCGACCGACAGGTCGAAGCCGCCGGTCAGAAGCGCCATCATTTGCCCCAGCGACACGATCATCAGATAGACCGACTGGCGCAGGACGTTCATCAGGTTACGCGGTGTCAGGAAGTTATCCGACATCAGCGTGAACACGATCACGGCAATCACCAGCAGGAACGGCAGGATGCCGAGCTTGACGAAGAGCCGCTTGACGACATCGGTCGCGCCGCCCGACGGCTGTGCGGTTGCGGTCTTACCGGCCATTACGCGGCCTCCCTTTCGAAGAAATGGGCAAGCACGTTTTCCTCCGTGAGTTCGTCGGCCTGCAATTCGGCTTGCACGCGGCCGCGGTAGAACACGTAGGCGCGCGTGGTCAGGTGAAGAATTTCGGGGAGATCGGAGGAGATCAGCACGATCGCCGTGCCGGCCTTCGCCAGCCCGACGATGAATTCGTAGATCGAGGCGCGGGTACCGACATCGACACCAACCGTCGGTTCGTCGAATACGATCAGATCGTAGGAGCGTGTCAGGCTGCGCGCGAGCATCGCCTTTTGCTGGTTTCCGCCGGAAAAGTGATCGACGGCGCGCTCGATGCGCGGCGGCGACAGGTTCAGACGTTCGGCAAGTGCCGTCACCATCTGCGTCTCGCCCGAACGGTCGAGGACGAAGCCATTGGAGAAGGGTGCGATATCGAGCGAGGCGAGCGCGACGTTCTCGCGCACCGAACGCATCATCATCAGTCCTTCGTTGCGCCGATCTGCCGGGAGGTAAAGAAAGCCCGCGCGAATGTTGCGGCGCGGATTGTTGCCGGTGACGTCGCGGCCCTTGAGCGCGACACTGCCCGACGCGATCGGCCCGGCGCCGAAACAGGCCTGCATCAGTTCCGACTTGCCGGACCCGACAAGCCCGGCCATGCCGACGATCTCGCCGGCGCGCACGTTCATCGACGCGTCGACCACCAATTCGTCGGGCGTCGTCAGGTTGCGGATCTCGAGGACGGGGGCTCCCGGTTCGCCGAGATCAAGCACCGGGAAGATGCCGCCGACGACCCTGCCCGTCATCAGGCGCACGAGATCGTCTTCTGAACTGGTTTTGGCGTCGACCGTGTCGATGTAGCGACCGTCTCGCAACACCGTGATGCGGTCGCCGATGCGCCTGATCTCGGCCATGCGGTGGGTGATGTAGACGATGCCGACGCCGCGCTTCGTCAACTGGGCGATCAGGTCGAAGAGATGGTCGGTTTCGTGATTGGTGAGCGAAGCCGTCGGCTCGTCGAGTATCAGGACCGAGAGATCGGACCGGAATGCCTTGGCGATCTCGACCATCTGCTGTTCGGCGCGCGTCAGGCGATCGACCCGCTGTTCGGGTCTCAGCGCAAAGCCGAGTTCGTCGAGAATTTCAAGCGCCTCGCGGCGAATGCGGGAGCGGTCGACGAAACCGCCGCGCGTGTGTTCCGCGCCAAGGAACAGGTTTTCCTCGACCGTCATTTGCGGAATGAGCGAGAATTCCTGGAACACCGCCGAAATGCCATAGGCGCGCGCGTCGTGCACCGAATGCAGTGTCACCGGCTCGCCGCGGAAGAATATCCGGCCGGCGCTCGGCTGGTTGGCGCCGGCCAGGATGGAGATCAGTGTCGACTTGCCTGCGCCGTTCTCGCCGAACAGCACATGCACCTCGCCGGGCCGCAAGATCGAAGTTCACGCTGTCGAGTGCCCTGACGCCGGGATATTCCTTGGTCACAGCTTTCGTTTGCAGCAGCGGAGATGCAGCCGTCGGCTGCATCTCTTCCTGGCTGTTGGCGTGTATGTCCGACATGGCCCGGCCGTCGCTTTCGATTATTCGACCGAGAAGACCGGGCGGAAGCCGTCCGGCGCCAGTGTCGAGGAAGGATCGAATTCGGCGTGGTTTTCCTGCGTGACGACGTAGAGCGCCGGGCCGACATGCTTCAGGTAGTCCTTGCCTTCCAGAATGCGCACCGCCTGGTCGACCGCGATACGGCCCTGGATAACCGTGGAATCCGTCGGCGCCGCCAGGATCTGGCCGCGGGCGATGCCCTGATCCACGCCGGGCGTATAGTAGTAGGATACGATCTTGACCTGGTCGGTCAGGCCGCGCGAGCGCAGGATCGGCACCGCCGCTTCCGCTGTCACCGCGGTCCCGACGATGTAGTTGAGATCGGGATAGGCTTCGAGCGTATCTTCGACGAGCTTCGCTTGGACTTCCTTACCTGTGTCGCCGTATTTGGTGTCGACCAGGTCGATGGCGCTGCCCTCGATCGCGCCCTGGAACCCGGTGTTGCCGGCCTCCACCCAGCCGGCTCCCGCCGGTCCCGGGAACCATGCAACCTTGGCCGGTGTGCCGCCCGCCGGATGCAGTTTGGCCAGGTACTCGCCGGCCTTCGCGCCCATTTCGCCAAAGGAGACCAGCGATTTGGCCGAAATCTTGTCGGACGACATGCCGTTGATGACGTCGATCACCGGGATGTTCTTGCTGGCAAGTTCGGCGACGAGGTTGTTCAATCCGTCATAGGAGATCGCACCGATGATCACCGCATCCGCACCAGCCGAAACGCAGTCCTCGATTTGCGAAATCTGGTTGTTGAGTTCGGTGTAGCCGCCGGCTTCCACCACATTGGCCTTCACGCCCTCGCGCTTGGCTTCTTCGGTGATGCCGTAGTCGACGCCGAGCCAGTAGGCGTCCTTCATGTGCGGGAAGGACACGCAGAGGTCCCATTTCTTTTCCGCTTTTTCGAGCGGCGTGTAGTCCGTGGACGTGCGCGGGCTCGCCATGTCGAAGGGCGGATCCCAGACTTCCACCGGATAGGGATACCATTCCTTGGCCGTTGCGCTGCCGGACATGGCGAGCGCGACTGCCGCCGATGCACTCAATGCAGTGAGCAAGTGTTTCATGTTTGTGCCTCCAGATGTCTGCGGACCGTCGTGGCCCGCTTCGCCGACCGCCGCCGGAAGGACGGTCAGAAGATGAAAGAACGAGGCAAGGAAATTGTAAAATACGAATATCAGGGATAATTATTCTGTTTTTTTGATTTCGCGCGTGCAAAATAATTGCACGCCCAGATTTTGGGCATCGCTACACAGGAGATAGCTCCAGACCGCCTGGAGAGCCGGACCTTATAAGGATTGAGAACGAAAGGGACGCGAGGAAAGTCGGGTGCTGCGATGCAATAGTGCTGCGAAATCTTGCAATGGCGTATGCGAAAAGGGAATAAGGAATATCTGAAAAATGAATGAGCCATCCATTCGACAGATCCGCTACTTCATTGCGGTCGCCAATATGGGTCAGGTTTCCCGCGCGGCGATGGAGCTCAACGTCTCGCAGTCGGCCGTCACGACGGCGGTCAAGCATCTGGAGGAAATCGTCGGCGCGCCGTTGTTCAACCGCCATGCGGGCGGCGTGGCGCTGACCTATGAAGGCAATATTTTCCTCGACCATGCCCGGCGCATCATGGCGGCGGTTGACGAGGCCGTGCGCTCGCCACGCCGCCTGCGCGACGATGTCAGCGGAACTTTGCGGCTGGCGATGACCTACACGGTCGCGGGCTATTTCCTCCCGCCCTTCATAGAACGCTTCGCACGCGCCTTTCCGAGCGTCGCGCTGCAACTGACCGAGGCGCCAAGAAACGCCATCGAGGATGGCCTGGTATCGGGGACTTTCGATCTCGCGGTCATGCTGACGTCGAATATCATGGACCAGGAGGGGCTGGCCTACGAGACGCTGCTGCAGTCGCGTCGCCGGCTATGGCTGTCATCGCAACACCCTCTGCTCGAACAGCCGTCCGTAAGCCTCTCCGATGTCGCCAGCGAACCTTATATCATGCTCACGGTCGACGAGGCCTCCAATACGGCGCAGCGCTACTGGAACCGGACCAGCTATCGCCCGAGGACGATCTTCCGCACCTCTTCAGTGGAAGCGGTGCGCTCCATGGTCGCCAACGGCATGGGCGTCACCATCCTGTCCGACATGGTCTATCGGCCATGGTCGCTCGACGGCCGCCGCGTCGAGGTCATTTCGCTCGCCGACCGCATTCCGACAATGGATGTTGGTCTCGCATGGGCGGCCAACGTGGAACAAAATACGGCCGTCTCGGCTTTCCGGGAATTCATGCATGTCGGAGATGAGTCGCATGCGGGTTAGACGGAACAGACACGACTTTGAATTCGACTGCCTGGCGCTTCGGATTTCCAGGCTTCGCGATGTCAGCTTTGCACCGGAGGCGGGCCTCCGCGGACGGCGACGATCCGGGGCGATATGGCGGCTGCCAGCGCCTTCGGGTCGACGCTGAACACGCTGTCCGGCCGCCCGGCCGCCGCCCAGACCGTGTCATAGTCCAGCAGGCTTTCATCGAGATATGTGGCGATTGGCGCCTTGTGGCCGATCGGTGCGACGCCGCCGATGGCGAAGCCGGTCTCGTCACGCACGCGGCGGCCGTCACAACGCTTTAACTTCAGTCCGTACTCACTTGAAATATAATCGAGATCGGCGTTGTGGTTGCCGGACACGAGCAGCAATACCAAGGCGCCCGTCGGATGCGTCCTCGAAGACCAGCGACTTGACGATCTGGCCGACTTCACAGCCGCAGGCCGCTGCCGCGTCGTCGGCGGTCCTGGTCGATTGGTCCATAATCCGCAGCTCGATTTCGAGGCCCAGGCGCCCGGCGTCCTGCGCCACGCGCTCCATGCTCGATCCCGGTTTGGGAACGATCGGCTCCGCTCATTCTCAGGCTCCCGTTTCGATGACCAGGCCGTCATAGGCCGGTTCGACATGATCGGGCGTTTCGCGCTTCACGGTCTCGTAGTCCAGCGGAATGTGCATGTGCGTCAGATACGTCCTTTTGGGCTTCAGCACGTCGATCACCTCGAGCGCCTCTTCCAGCGACATGTGGCTCGGGTGGCGGCGGTATTGCAGCGCGTCGACGATCAGCACATCGAGGTTGCGCATCCGCTCAAGCGTTTCGCCGGGATAGGAACTGACGTCGGAACAATAGGCGAAATCACCGATACGAAAGCCGAGCGAATGGATCGATCCGTGACGCTGCAACAGCGGTTCGAAGACGATCGGGCCCGCCGGCCCCGTGACCGAAAACGGCGCCTGATGGTCAATCGGATGGCGTTTCAGGATCGGCGGATAGGAACTGCCCGGCGGGGTTTCGAAACAATAGCCGAAGCCCTCGAACAGGCGCGCATAGGTGTCGTCGTCGGCCCAGATATCCATGAGACGTTTCTGCCACAGGACGAAGGTGCGCAGATCGTCGATGCCGTGAATGTGGTCGGCATGGGGATGGGTGTAGACGACGCCGTCCATCTGGCGGACCTGGGCGGCAAGCATCTGCTGGCGGAAATCCGGCCCGGTGTCGATGACGACGCAGGTCCTTTCGCCCGTCGGAAGAATGCGTTCGGCGAGCAGCGAGGCGCGCAGGCGGCGGTTCCTCGGATTGTGCGGATCGCAATTGCCCCAGTCGCCGTTCAGCCGCGGCGTGCCCGGCGACGAACCGCAGCCGAGCACCGTGTAGCGCATGATGGCATCGCCGGTGTCAGGCATCGTGGCGCGGCACCTTCGCAAACAGGCGGTAGAAATTTTCGGTCGTCGTGCGCGGCCGATCTCGTCGAGCGTGACGCCGCGCGTATCGGCGAGCACCTGCGCCGTGTTGACCACATAGGCCGGCTCGTTGCGTTTTCCCCGGTGCGGCGGCGGCGCGAGATACGGCGCGTCGGTCTCGACCAGCAACCGTTCGGCGGGCAGGTCTTTCGCGATGTCGCGGATGGCTTGCGAGTTCTTGAAGGTCAGGATGCCGGAGAACGAGACGTAACCGCCAAGTGCGATGCCGGTTTCGGCCGAGCGCGCGGCCGGACGAGAAACAATGCAAGAATGAAGGGGAAGGCCCCCTTCCCTTCGGTTTCCTCCGTCAGGATCGCGGCCATGTCGTCATCGGCGTCACGGGCATGGATAACCAGCGGCAGGCCGGTGCGGCGCGCCGCCTCGATGTGGCGGCGGAAGCCCTCGGCCTGCGCGTCGCGCGGCGCCTTGTCGTAGAAATAGTCGAGGCCGGCCTCGCCGATCGCCACGACCTTGTCGCCCTCGGCGAGACGCACGAGATCGTCGGCGGTGACGTCGAGTTCCTGATCGGCCTGGTGCGGATGCGTGCCGACGGAGCAGAACACGTCCTCATAGGCGTCGGCAATGGCGCGGATTCCGTCGAACTTCTTCACCCGCGTCGAGATCGTGACCATGCGCACGATGCCGTTGTCACGGGCGCGCTGCACGATCGCGTCGCGCTCCTCGGCGAAATCCGGAAAATCCAGATGGCAGTGACTGTCGACGAGTACGGTCATAAGCCTATGACTCTGCTTCCTTTTCGACATAGCGCGGGAAGACGCCCGACGGCGCGGGCAGTTCCGTGCCCGGCACCAGCATCTGTCTCCAGGCTGGCGAAATCGCGCGCATCGGCGGGCGCGGCGACGAGATCGAGCAGCTTGCCGGTCGCCTCCGGCATGTAGGGCCGGGCGAGGATGGCGATGCGGCGCACGGTCTCGGCGACGACATAGAGCACCGTTTTCATGCGGTCCGGATCGGTCTTGCGCAGCGCCCACGGAGCCTGGGCGTCGATATAGCGGTCGGCGGCGGCCGCGATGTCGAAGGTCGCCTCGATCGCCTTGTGGATCGCCTGCCTGTCCATGGCATCGCGCGCGGCGGCCAGCGCCGGGGCGGCCTCGGCGAGCAGCGCCTCGTCTTCGGCCGTGAAGGCGCCGTGCTCGGGCACCCTGCCCTCGCAATGCTTGGCGATCATCGACAGCGAGCGCTGCGCCAGATTGCCGAGACCGTTGGCGAGATCGGCGTTGATGCGGTTGACGATGGCCTCGTGGCTGTAGGAGCCGTCATTGCCGAACGGCACCTCGCGCATGAAGAAGTAGCGCACCTGGTCGAGGCCGTAGGCGTCGATCAGCGCGAAGGGATCGACAACATTGCCGACCGACTTCGACATCTTCTCGCCCTTGTTGAACAGGAAGCCGTGCGCGAAGACGCGCTTCGGCAGTTCGACGCCCGCGCTCATCAGGAAGGCCGGCCAGTAGACCGCGTGGAAGCGCACGATGTCCTTGCCGATGATGTGCATCGCCGGCCAGTAGCTCCAGCGCTCCGCATTCTCGTCCGGAAAGCCGGCGGCGGTCAGGTAGTTGGTGAGCGCGTCGACCCAGACATACATGACATGGCTGTCGTTGCCGGGAACCGGAACGCCCCAGTCGAAGGTGGTGCGCGAAATCGACAGGTCCTTGAGGCCGCCCTTGACGAAGCTCGCCACCTCGTTGCGCCGTTCGGCCGGCAGGACGAAGTCCGGATTCTTCTCGTAGAGCTCCAGCAGCCTGTCGCCATAGGCGGACAGGCGGAAATAGTAGCTTTCCTCCTCGACCCATTCGACCGGCGAGCCGAGCGGTTCGCGGCGCACGCCGTCTTCGCCGAGCGTCGTTTCGCTCTCGTCGAAATAGGCTTCCTGGCGCACCGAATACCAGCCGCCATACTTGCCGAGATAGATATCGCCATTGGCTTCCATCCGCCGCCAGAGTTCCTGGACGGACATCTTGTGGCGTTCCTCGGTGGTGCGGATGAAATCGTCGTTGGAGCAGCCGAGCGCCTCGACCATGCGGCGGAAGACGGCGGAGTTCCTGTCGGCCAGTTCGATCGGCGCGATGCCTTCCTTTTCGGCGGTCTGCTGCATCTTCTGGCCGTGCTCGTCGGTGCCGGTCAGGAAGAAGACGTCCTTGCCGTCGCAGCGAGCGAAGCGGGCCAGCACGTCGGTCGCGATCGCGGTGTAGGCGTGGCCGATATGGGGAACCCCGTTGGGGTAGAAGATCGGCGTCGTGATGTAGAAACGTTCTTTGGCGGACATGTGTGCTCAAGTGAAATGAGAGTGGCGAGGTGCCCTGCTCTATCCGATTTCAACCGGAAAAGAAAAGGCGAAGGCGTTGAAAAATCAGCCGGCGCGAACGGCTGAAATCAGGTCGTGAACATCGGCGAGCATCGACAGGAAGTCCTGCTTGCGGTCCAGATTGAACGCGTCGGAAAGGCGCATGTGGTCCTGGATCGCCATATCGGCGGTCGCGATCCTTTCGGCGGCGCGCAAATTGCCGTGCCGAGCCGCCATCGTCGCCTCGTTGCGCAGCCGGTCCAGGACGAGCTCGCGCAGGATGTCGCGGTGGACTTCGTTCTTGCGGGCGCCGGCGATCTCGGCGAGCTTGTGCGCCTGCGCCACATCCGGGCGCGGCGATTTCAGAAAAGCCTCGAGCGCTTCCATCAGTTCCAGCCCGCCGAACTGCGCGAAGACGAGGGCGCGGCGCGCGCTGCCACCGCCGAGCGCGGCGATACGATCGAGCGTCGTTTCGTCGAAATCCGCGCCGAGCTGACCGCGGACGACATGCCGGATGTCCGCATCGGACAGGGGCGCGAATTTGAGGATCTGGCAGCGCGAACGGATCGTCGGCAACAGACCTCCGGTTCCGTGCGCGATCAGGATGAAGACCGACCGCGCCGGCGGCTCCTCCAGAAGTTTCAGCAGCGCGTTGGCGGCATTGCGGTTGAGGTCGTTGACCGGGTCGATGACGACGACGCGATAGCTGTCCGCTCCGGCGGCGGTCATCGCGAAGAAGCGCTGCAGGCGGCGGATTTCGTCGACGGTGATCGCCGTCTTGAAACCGGTTCCCTGATCGTTTCGCGGCCGGGAGAGGTAGAGGAGGCCCGGATGGGCACCCTGCGCGATCTGTCGAAAGACCGAGGATTGCGGGTCGGGCGCTGCCAAGGTCGCGCCGGTATCCGTCCTTTTGCTGTCCAGCAGCCGGTTGGCAATATGAAACGCGATCGTCGCCTTGCCGATGCCGCGCTCGCCCTCGAAAATCAGCGCGTGATGCAGCTTGTCGCGCGCGATCGATTCAGCAAGAAATTCCAGTTCGCCGGGATGTCCCTGCACGGAGACGGTGAGTTGCGGCGGTGTTATGCCTTCCAGAGCGTCGTGCGTTTCCGGCACATCGATCGCGGTCATGCCGCCTATTCCTTCATTCCGAGGAGCCGTCCCTTCGGATCGACAGCCCGAGGAGACTCACCCGCCTTTGCGAGCTCTGCCGTTCCTATCACAGCGGCGACCGTATCCCAGACGCGTTTGGCGACGTCTTCCGGTTCGCCGGACGCGTCCACCACGCGGCATCTTTCCGGCTCGTTTTCGGCGATTTTCAGGAAGGCCGCGCGGCGCAGTTCATGCGCGGAGATATCTTCCTTCTCGTAGCGGTCCACCTGGGCGGACGGATCACGGCGCGCATGAGCGCGCTTCAGGCCCTCTTCAGGCGCCAGGTCGAGGATGATCGTCAGATCCGGAACGACGCCGGCGATCGCGACCCGCTCAAGTGCCTCGACAAAGGCGGGATCGAGGTTTTCGCTCGCGCCCTGATAGACCCGCGTGGAATCCATGAACCGGTCGACGAGCACGATACGGCCCTGCCGAAGCGCCGGGCGGATCTTCTGTTCGACGTGGTCGTTGCGCGCGGCCGCAAACAGCATCGCTTCGAGATACGGCCCGAAGGGTTCGGCGGCGCTGGTGTCGAGCACGACGTGACGGACGGCTTCCGCACCCGGCGTGCCGCCCGGCTCGCGCGAGACGGTGACGGCGAAGCCCTCGCCGCCTAGCCTTTCGGCCAACCGTTTGATTTGCGTCGACTTTCCGGCCCCGTCACCGCCCTCGAAGGTGATGAAGAGCCCTCGCCTCGGCGCGCCAGCCGGAGGCGCGGCCTCAGCGCGGGATCCAGCCAAGCAACAGCTCCGTCAATGCGTCGAACGCCCTGCGATGAATGGGGCCTATACCGACGCTTTGCGCCGCGTAAAGCGGCGTTTCCTGGGAAAGATCGTCTCCGATCCAGATCTTGAGCGAGGCGATCTTGTCTCCGGCCCGCACCGGCGCCGGCACCGGGCCGGTATAGACCACCCTCGCCTTCATCCGGTCGCGGTCGGTAATCGGCAGCAGGATTTCCAGATCGTCCTTGACCGTCACCGGCACCGTCATCTGCGCGCCGCCATAGAGGCGGACATTGCCGATGATCTCGTTCTTCTTGAAGATCTCGTAGGGCTCGAAGGCGCGAACGCCCCAGTCGAGGAGCTTGCGGGCCTCCTCGCCGCGCGACCGCTCGTCGGGAAGACCGCTCATCGCGGCGATCAGGCGCCGTCCGTCCCGCTTCACCGAACCGACGATGGCGTAGCCCGATTCCTCGGTGTAGCCGGTTTTCATGCCGTCGGCGCCGATATCCATGGCGAGCAGCGGATTGCGGTTGCGCTGCAGGATCTTGTTCCAGGTGAAATCGCGCAGCGAGTAGAGTTTGTAATATTCCGGGTACTCGTGCTGGATGTAACGGGCGAGCTTGGCGAGATCGCGCATCGTCACCTTCTGGTCGGGATCCGGCAGGCCGGTCGAATTGCGGAAAACGGAATGTTCGAGACCGATCTTGCGCGCCCGCGCGGTCATCACGCGGGCGAAATTCTCTTCCGATCCGGCCATGCCTTCGGCAATGACGATGCAGCCGTCATTGGCGGACTGGACGATCACGCCCTTGATCAGATCCTCCAGCCGGATGGACGAATTGAGCTCGGCGAACATGGTCGACCCGCCGGAGACCGCGCCGCCCTTGCGCCATGCGTTCTCGCTGACCAGGAATTCGTCATCCATCGTCAGCCGGCCGTTTTTCAGCGCATTGAAGACGACTTCCATCGTCATCAGCTTGGCCAGCGAGGCCGGCGGCACGGGCTTGTCGGGGTTCTTGGAAAAAAGCACGGTCCCGGTGTCGGAATCGACGAGGATGGCCTCCTTCGCCCGCGTCTCGAACAATTGCGCCGCCGCCGGCGCGGCCCAGCACATGACCAGGATCAGCGCCAGCGCAAGGCGGGGAACGGAAAAACGCGAAACTCGAGCGTCCATGGAACTATCCGGAAAAAGAGGCTTTTCTCCGGAATAGCAAATCCGGCATCGGTTAAGCAACGCCGGGGAGACAATTGAGGTTTATTTCCGGAGGAAGCGGCGCGCGATCAGCGCGCCTTCCAGCCTGACGCCGTTTGGCCGAGGGATGCCATCACGAAGGCATTGGCAACGCGCATCGACGCATAGGCGGAAACCGCGACGCCGTCGCTCGAGAAATCCGGACGCTCGCCCGGCAGCGGGATATCCTGCGGAATGACGACCTGGGACGGTCTGGCCGCCGCGGATACGACCATCGCCGCTTGCGGCGAAACGGTGTCGGCGCCTGCCGGCAAGCCGCGGACCGGGCTCGGCACATGCGTCGGCGTCGGGCCATTCATCGCGATCATCACGCCGCTCGCGGGCTGGCCGAACCGATCCGGCGACGGAAAGCCGGGCACGCCCCGCACCGACGCCATCAGGAAAGCGTCGTCATGACCGTCCAGCGGCGCCCTGCCCGCATATTCGACCTTCACCTTGGCGGTGCCGCCATGGGAGTAATCGAGCAGATCGGCGGCGCGTTTCGACAGATCGATCACGCGGTCGTCGGCGAACGGTCCGCGATCGTTGACGCGAACGATCAGCGAGCGGCCGTTTTCCAGATTGGTGACGCGCGCATAGCTCGGCAGCGGCATCGTCTTGTGGGCGGCCGTCAGGTGGTTCATGTCGTAGACTTCGCCATTGGCGGTCAGCCGGCCGTGAAAGGCCGCGCCATACCAGGAGGCGCGTCCGACCTGAACCTCCTTCGGATGGGCCGTCGGATAATAGGTCTTGCCGGCGACCGTATAGGGTTTGCCGATCTGTTCGCGACCGCCGCCGCGCGGCAAGCGCGGGCCTTTCGCGACGCGCGGGCTCGCCTCGACGCCGAATGTCCTGGCGGAGAAGAATTCCGGTCCCGACGTCTTGCCGTTCGCCAGATAGTAGCCGTCCTCCGACCCGAGGCCGAGCTTCGGCGTGGTCATGGAACACCCTGAAACAAACAGGCTGATCACCGCGAAAGCGGCAAAGACGGCAGGTGGCGTGGATAGCTGTCGGGAACGCATGGCGGCAACGAGTTACACAAAAACGGGCTTATGGCCAATCCCGTGAAGGCATGACCGGCACACGATATGTGGCAGCTGATTATATTTCCGTTAATTGCGCGCCTGTTTCGCGCTTTTACGGCTCGATCCGTGCGCGGCCGCTGTAGCCGTCGTCGCGACGCCATTGCAGGCGCGTCTCGCTGACCGGGCGCAAGCGGAAGCAGTTCACCTGCGACTTGTACCAGGTTGGAAAACGCTGACAGAGCTTGCCGCCATCGACCCACCATTCGCCCGTTTCCTTCGGCGCGAAATATCTGCCGAGGCCAAGACCGCTGCCGTCTCCGGTCACCTCGCCGCCGCGCCGATAATGCAGCGGAAATTCCCCGCCGAGCGGCACCGAGAGATAGACACGCTTGCCGGCGACCAGCGACCGGACCGCCTGGTCGTTTTGCAGCCAGTCCGCCGAGGCGCCGGTCGCCAGGGTGACGGCCACGCCCTGCCGCGATTGCCGAGGCGAGCGATCTTAACTGGGAAAATCATGCAGTTTCTCCGTCGATTTCGGATTGCTACGCGACAGGAGGCGGAACGGATTGGCGAAATCCCGGAACAAATTAAGGCCGACTGTTTTCGGTGTTGCGCGAATTTGCGGTTTCATGCGAAGACGCGGCTTCCGGAGAGGTGGCCGAGCGGTTTAAGGCACCGGTCTTGAAAACCGGCGTGCGAGCGATCGTACCGTGGGTTCGAATCCCACCCTCTCCGCCATGCGATATTCCCGCCATCGGACAGTTTCGCGGCGACGCGGCCATGCCCGCGCATCGCGGATCGGCGCGCTGCCGACCAAAACCGGCCATCGCATCCATGCCGCCCTGACGGAACATCCGGCTGGCATGCATCTTGCTGATCATGGCGTGAACCCGGTAGACGTCGATTTGGCATACAATTCTACCAGAAGTGCCTAATATTTAACCCGAAGGGGAAGTCTGTGCGATCAAATGGCAGGCCGTTTTCCGAATGGCGCATCCTATCGGCCCGCGAGGCCATCCGGCAGGCATATGAAATTATCCGCGAAGCGGACGACCCGGCGCTGTTCATCAGCCTGAAGGACGAAGCGGCGGCACTTGCGGAAGCCGAAGCGCTTGACAAGGCCGGGCGCGACGGCAAGCCGCTTTTCGGCCTCCCCTTTGCGGCCAAGGACAATATCGACGCCGCCGGGATGGCGACAACGGCCGCCTGCCCGGACTTTTCCTATATGGCCGAGGCGTCTGCCTTCGTTGTCGCCAGGCTCGAGGCGGCGGGTGCGATCTGTATCGGCAAGACTAATCTGGATCAGTTTGCGACAGGCCTCGTCGGCGTCCGGTCTCCCTATGGCGTTCCGAAAAACGCGCTCGACCCGGCGCTGATCCCGGGCGGGTCAAGTTCCGGTTCGGCGGTTGCCGTCGCCAGGGGCATGGTCGCCTTCTCGCTCGGGACGGACACGGCCGGCTCGGGCCGGATTCCGGCCGGGATGAACGGCATCGTCGGCCTGAAACCCAGTCTCGGCATGCTGTCGGCCACGGGGATGGTTCCGGCCTGCCGGACGCTCGACACGATCTCGATCTTCGCGGCGAGCGTGAACGACGCCGCCGAGGCGGCCGCGGCCGCGCAGGGCTACGATGCCGCCGACTTCCTTTCGCGCGAATTGCCGGCCGCCGGCGTCGCCGCGTTGCCGCCGCACTTCACCGTCGGCGTGCCGCTGCCCGGACAGCGGCAGTTTTTCGGCGACGTGAAGTCGCAGGCGGCCTTTGAAAAGGACCTCGAAACGCTGGCCACGCTCGGCGCGATCATCCGCGAGATCGATTTCGAGCCGCTGCATGCGGTGGCGCGGCTGCTCTATGAAGGACCTTGGGTCGCCGAGCGCTATCACGCGATCCGCGAGATCATCGAGACCCGGCCGGAGATCCTGCATCCCGTGACGCGCCAGATCATCGGCGGCGCGGCGAAAATCTCCGCGGTCGACACATTCGACGCGATCTACAAGCTGGCCGCGATGAAGCGCCAGGTGGCGCCGATCCTTGCCGGGCTGGATTGCCTGGCGGTGCCGACGCTTCCCGCCGTCTACACGGTCGCGCAGGTCGAGGCCGATCCGGTGCGGCTGAATTCCAATCTCGGCACCTATACGAACTTCGTGAACCTGCTGGACCTGGCGGCGATCTCGGTCCCGGTCGGCGAACGATCCGACGGTCTGCCGTCGAGCCTGACACTGATCGGCAAGGCCGGCAGCGACGCCCGGCTGGCCGGCTATGCGGCGGCGCTGGAGGCCGGAGCCCGGCCCGCAAGCGAAGCGACTGTGCCGGACGGTTCGGTCACGCTTGCCGTTGTCGGCGCGCATCTTTCCGGCATGCCGCTCAATCACGAACTGACGTCGCGCGACGCGACCTTCCTGCGCGCGCTGTCGACGGCGCCGGACTACAGGCTCTACGCGCTCGACGGCACCGTGCCGCCCAAGCCGGGCCTGTTGCGCGTCGACGAGGGCGCAGGGAGAAAGGATCGCCGTCGAATTGTGGGCGATGTCGCCGGAAGCCTTCGGGAGCTTCGTCGCGGCGATCCCCTCGCCTCTCGGTATCGGCACGCTGGCGCTGGAAGACGGTACGTCGGCGAAAGGCTTCCTGGTCGAGGCGGTCGCGGTGAACAACGCCCGCGACATCTCTTCCTACGGATCCTGGCGCAGTTTCATGGCCGAAGCGTCCTGAGCGTCGCCGGCAAATTCGTGCCAGGCCTCCTCGACGAGGCCGATATGATCGCGCATGGCGGCCTCCGCCGCCTGGCGGTCTCCCTGCAGGACCGCCTCGACGACCGCCGTGTGTTCGGCGTGGGAGGCCTGCAGGCGCCCGAGCTGGCCGAACTGGGCGCGCCGGAAAGGCTGCAGGCGAATGCGGGTATTGAGCGTGATTTCGGCGAGATAGGCGTTCCGGGTGCCGTTGTAGATGGCGTTGTGAAAGGCCTCGTTGGCCTGGGTATAGGCCGCGGTATCTCCCTCGCGCACCAGTTCGGCCATATCGGCGTGAAGCTGTTCGAGCGCGCGGCGCTGCACCGGCGGCATCGACAACGCGCAGAGGCCGGCGCACAGCGCCTCCAGATAGCCCATTACGGAGAACATGCCGGCAAGCGCGCTCTGGTCCGGCTGGGTGACGATCGCCTTGCGGTGGGCGCGCTGCTCGACCAGGCCGGACGAGGTGAGGATACGCAACGCCTCGCGCACGGGCGTCCGCGAGACGCCGAAATCGGCGGCGAGCTGGCGTTCGTCGAGCGCCGTCCCCGGCTCGAGGTCTCCCGCAACGATCCGGCGTGCGATTTCGAGCCGTATGGCCTCCACGGAAGTCGACGGGTTTTTCACGGATGCGTCCATGGGCCCAAGGATACAATTCAGGCCGGTTCGTCAATGATCGAGACATGCGCCGCGACGACGCGCCACCCGTCCGGCATGCGAACCCAGGTCTGCATCTGGCGGCCGACCCTGCCCCTGGCGCTGTCGCGCCGGAACAGCGTCGACGCGGTGGCGAAATCGGTGCCGTAGGTGGTGATGACCGTGCGATCGAGATCGCGCCGCAGGCCGGCCGGCGAGCGGGCCTTGCGGAACGCGAGGATCTCGGACACGCCGTGAAGGTTCTCGCCGATGCCGTAGCGGATCGTCCGCTCGTCCTGCCAGAAGAGTTCGTCGAGCACCGCGACGTCGTTTTCGACGAGCGCCTTTTCGTAGCGGGCAAAGACCGCTTCGACCTCGGCGAGCGTCGCGGGATCGTTGACGATCATGATGCGGTCCTCACTCCTCGTTGCGCGCGAGCATGCGGTCGCGCAGCGATTTCAGGAACGGGATCGACTCGAACTGGTCTTCCTGGACGAAATCCCAGGCAACGCCCCTGGGGCGCGGCTGGGTATTGCCGGTGACGATCAGCTCTTCTTCGGTTGCGACGAAATCGAGTGGGGAATCGTGCGCCAGCATGAAGACCTTCGAATTATCGACCAGTTGCGAGGAATGCACGGTGGTCGCCATCGGCGTATCGGGGCCGATGATGCCGAGCTCGCGGAAGATGCCGGTCTCCAGATCGGCAAAGCCCGCGCCCTTGCCGGTGCGCCCGCCCTCGCGGCTGACCGCGACGGAGCCGACGACGGCGAAGTCGATCGGCTCAACCTCCTCGAAACCGATCCGCTCGCCATGCATCATGTAGCCTTCGGAGGTGGCCGCCAGTTCGAAGGAGATGCCCTTCTCCGCAAGTTTCTTCGGGTCGATGCGCAGATAGGGGAAGTCTTTCGTCAGATAGGGCACCGGCGCGTAGAGCATCTTGCCCTCGTAGAGCGCGCGCAGCCGGACCGGGATCTGCGGCGGATCGGGATTGCACTTGACCACCTTCGCCCGCTTCCAGGCGTCGGTCCGTGCGAGAAACCAGGCGGCCATATCCGCGCCGATGAAGTTCGGAATATGGCTCCAGGTCGGGCCTATCGCCATGCCGCCGTTTTCGAGCCCGTCCCAGACCGCGCCGCGCACGGCGTCCTTGCCGCTGTTGCGCCCGGCCCAGCGCCCCTGTTTCTCCATTCTCAGTGCTCCGTGGTTTTCGCGACGGGCGAAGACACGACGCCCGTCTTTTCCAGATGGTGCGCCAGACGCAGGACGACGTCCTCGCGCCAGGGCGCGGCGATCAGCTGCACGCCGATCGGAAGCGCCTCGCCGTCCGTCCAGACGGGCACGGTCACGACCGGCAGGCCGATGAAGGATATCGGCTGCGTGAACAGGCCGAGATTGGGCCGGACCGGCATCTCGACGCCGTCGAGAACCATGGTCTGCTGGCCGATCCTCGGCGCCCGGCATGGCGTCGCCGGGGCGAGGATGACGTCGACATGCTCGAACAGCTTCAGCACGTTGTCGCGATAGATCCGGCGCAGCTTCTGCGCCTTCGTCACCCAGGCGCCGGGGATCATCGCGCCGGCGATCAAGCGATCACGCACGTCCGGATCATAGTCGGCGTGACGGGTCTTCAGCCGGTCGAGATGCAGCGAGGCGCCTTCGGCCATGGTGATGATGTAGGCGGCGCCGCGGGCCGCGCCGGCATCCGGGATTTCGACGGTCGCGGTCGCGTTGACGGCACCGGCGATGCGGTCGACAGCCTCGAAGGCTTCCGGCAGCGCGCCCTTTGCGAAATAGCCGCCGGCCTTCGCGATGCGCAGCCCGTCGACGCCTGTGCCCAGCGTTCCCGCCACAGGGTCCGCCGCGCGATCCGTGCAGGCCGGATCATGCGGGTCCGGGCCCTGCATGGCGTCATAGGCGAGCGCGAGATCGGCGGCGGAGCGCGCGATCGGCCCGAGATGGTCGAGGCTCGCGACGAAGGGAAACGTGCCCGCCCGCGTCAGCCGTCCATAGGTCGGCTTCAGGCCGAACAGGCCGCACAGCGACGACGGCACCCGGATCGAGCCGTTGGTGTCCGAACCGAGCGTCAGCGGCACCATGCCCGCAGCGGTTGCCGTTCCCGATCCGCCGGACGAACCGCCCGACATGTGGTCCGGCGCATGCGGATTTCGCGACGGTCCGTCATGAGCGTTTTGCCCAGTGAAATCATAAGCGTATTCGCCCATGTTAAGAGCGCCTGTGAGCACGGCGCCAGCCGATTCAAGGCGGGTCACGAGCGTGGCGTCGGCCGTGGCAGGCGGCAGGTCACGATTGATCCTCGATCCGGCGAGCGTCGGCAGGTCCTTGACGTCGAACAGGTTCTTGACCGCGAAAGGGACGCCGGCCAGCGGTCCGGGATCGCGGCCCGCGGCGACGGCCTCGTCGACGGAATCCGCCTTCGCGCGTGCGCGGTCGGCTGTTATCGCCGTGAACGCGTTCAGGCGCGGATTTAGGCTTTCGGTGCGCGCCAGCGACGCCTCGACGGCCGCGCGGGCCGTCAACGATCCGCTCTTCACGGCCGCGGCGATTTGCGCGCCGGTCATGTCGGTGATCGCGCTCATGCCTCGAAGACCGGCGCCGGCTCGGCCTCGTCCGGGGTCTCGAAATCGAGAACGTCCCGCGCGATACGATGCGCGACCCTGAGATGGCCGGCGATGCCTGGACGGTAAGCCTCCTCTGTCGGAAGCCCGAGGAAGTCCGTCATGGCGTCGATCAGCGCATCGGCATCGAATTCGTCGCGGTTCATGCCACGGCCTCCGCGTCGGTCAGGGCGGTCTCGAGATCCTCGAGCGACGCCACCCAGCCGACAATGCCGCCCTGCGCGACGATCATCGCGATCGTCGACGCCTTGAACTCGGGAAAGTAGCTTTCGGTGGCCTCCTCGATCAGGAGGCATTCGTAACCGCGATCATTTGCCTCGCGCATCGAGGTCTGGACACAGACCTCGGTCGTCACGCCGGCAAAGACCAGATGCGTGATACCCGCACCGCGCAGGCGCTCGTGCAGACCGGTCGCCCAGAACATCCCCTTGCCGGGCTTGTCGATGACGATCTCGCCCTTCAGCGGCGCGAGTTCCGGCACGATCTGGTTGCCCGGCTCACCGGTGACCAAGAGGCGGCCCATCGGGCCTTCCTCGCCGATGCGCACGGAAGCGTTGCCGCGCCTGATTTTCGACGGCGGGCAGTCGGACAGATCGGGACGGTGCGCCTCGCGGGTATGGACAATCGGCCAGCCGCGTTCGCGAAACAGGCCGATCAGCCGCGCGGTCGCCGGGATGATCGCTTCAAGACGCGAGACGTCGTTGCCGAGCGCATCGCCGAAACCGCCCGGCTCGATGAAATCGCGCTGCATGTCGATGACGACCAGCGCGGTGCTGCCGGGCGCCAGCGAATAGTCATATGGCCGGGCCTTCACCGCGATCATCTCAGTGCCCCGCCATGTGGGTGCCGATGGTGTTGCGGTCGGTCTCGCCGACCGGTGCGACATAGTTGATCTTGCCCTCCGACATGACGGCGACGCGGTCGGAGAGTTCCAGGATCTCGTCGAGATCCTCCGACACCAGAAGCACCGCGGCGCCGTTGTTGCGCTGGTCGATGATCTGGGCGCGGATCTCGGCGACGGACGCGAAATCGAGCCCGAAACACGGATTGGCGACGATCAGGACCCGGACATCGTTCGACAGTTCACGCGCCAGGATCGCGCGCTGAACGTTGCCGCCCGACAGGTTCTCGATCGGCGTGTCGGTCGAGGGCGTCTTGACCCGGTAGCGTTCGATCAGGCCGGCGGCCCGGCCGCGCATCACCGAGGGCTTCAGCCACCAGCCAATGCTTGCCTCCGGCGGCTTGTCGAATGTGCGAAAGGCGATGTTTTCGGCGACGCTCATCCTGCGGCACGGCGGCATTGCGCAGCGGTTCCTCGGGCAGGCCGAAGACCTTGAAGATATCGTAACCGGCACGCGAGCAGTCGAACGGCTTGCCGTTGATGAAGACGCGGCCGTCATGGATCGGACGCTGGCCGGACAGGGCCTCGACAAGCTCCGACTGGCCGTTGCCGGATACGCCGGCGATGCCGACGATCTCGCCGCCGCGAATTCTCAGGCTGACGCCATCGACGGCCGGCATCTCCTCCTCGTCGTTGACGACGAGACCGGCCAGTTCGAGCTCGACATCGCTTTTCACGTCGCGGACGCGTTCGGCGCTTTCGCGGATCTCGGCCTCGCCGATCATCATGCGCGACATCTCGGCGGTCGAGAGGTCCCCGACCTTGCCGCCGCCGGCATAGCGGCCGCGCCGCAGGACGGAGACCTTGTCCGCAAACGCCGTCACCTCGCGGAACTTGTGGGTGATCATCATGACCGTGATGTCGCCGGCGCGCGCCATGTCGTGCAGGAGACCCAGCACCTCGTCGGCCTCGCCCGGTGTCAGCACGGATGTCGGTTCGTCGAGAATGAGGAACCGCTGGTCGAGATAGAGCTGCTTGAGGATTTCGAGTTTCTGCTTCTCGCCCGCCGACAGATTGGCGACCGGCTCGGTCAGCGACACGCGGAACGGCATGCGGTCCATGAACTCGTCGAGCGCGGCGATCTCCTTCTTCCAGTCGATCACCGCACGGCACGTCGGCGCGCGAAATGACCATGTTCTCGGCCGCCGTCAGGCAAGGCACCAGCGTGAAGTGCTGGTAGACCATGCCGATGCCGGCCGCGCGCGCGTCCTGCGGATGGCGGATCGGCGTCTCGCGGCCATCGATCAGCAGCTGGCCGCGGGTCGGCTGGTAGAAGCCCATCATGCATTTGACGAGCGTCGACTTTCCGGCGCCGTTCTCGCCGAGAAGCGCATGGAACTCGCCCGGCTCGACCGCAATCGAAACGTCGTCGAGCGCGACCAGCGAGCCGAATGTCTTGGTCATGCCGACGGTTTCGACGCCGATCGCCCGCATCGCGTTCGGGGCCGGCATTCCCGCGTGGGCGGATGGCATATGCGTCGACGCGTCCATCACATCGCCTCCACTGTTTCGAGAAACTGCGCGCTGGTCGCGACCGCGCCGAAAACGCCGCCCTGCATCTTGATCATGTCGAGCGCCGCGAGATGGTTTTCCAGCTTGGTCGCGGCGGTGCAGTCGGAGAGCAGCAGGCATTCGTAACCGCGGTCATTGGCATCGCGCATCGTCGTGTGGACGCAGACATCGGTGGTCACGCCGGTCAGTACGATGTTGCGGATGCCTTTCGTCTGCAGCACGAGGTCGAAGTCGGTGGCGAGGAAACTCCCCTTGCCGGGCTTGTCGATGATCGGCTCGCCGGCGACGGGCTGCAGTTCCGGGATGATCTCCCAGCCCGGCTCGCCGCGCACCAGGATGCGCCCGCACGGCCCCTGGTCGCCGATGCCCGCGCCGATACGTTGCGAGCGCCAGCGCTTGTTGGCCGGCAGGTCGGAGAGATCCGGCTTGTGGCCCTCGCGGGTGTGAATGACCGTGAAGTCCCTGGCGCGGGCCGCGTCGAGCAGGCGGGCGATCGGCTCGATCGGCGCCCGGGTGAGCGAGATGTCGTAGCCCATGGAGTCGACATAGCCGCCCGGCGCGCAGAAATCCGTCTGCATGTCGATGACCACGATGGCGGTGTTTTCCGGCCGCAGATCGCCGTCGAAAGGCCACGGATAGGGATCGGCATCGACCGTCCGCGCGCCCGGCACCAGCGCCGCCTCGATTCTTTCGTCGCGGATGCTGTCCATCGCCCTACTCCGCCGCCTCGCGCGTCTTGTCGCCGTAGAGCCGATCGGGTTTCGGGAATCCGCAGGAGGTGCCGTCGGTGTGGATCACCTCGTCCTCCCACGGCAGACGGTATTTGCCGGCGACCATGTCCTGCATGAAGGTGTAGGGGCAGTCCCGCGCGCCGCCCTTGACGGCGACGTAGCCGCGATGGCCGAGCTGATAGATGTTGTTTTCGACCGACCAGTGCCTGCGCGCCTCGCGCACGAGGTCGGGCCGCACCTCGGCCGTGATGATCTCGTCGGGACGGCCGGTGGTGCCATGGGCGATGACCGCGCCGTCGAAATTGACGATCATGCCCTCGCCCATGGAATCGAAAGTGCCGTCCGATCCGCACATGCAGACATTCGCGGTCACCATCAGGTTGTGGAAGGCGTTGGCCTGGTTGGTGAAGCGCCAGCTGTCGCGGATCGGCGCGGTGTAGCCGGCCGTGCGCAGCATGATCTCGGCGCCCTTGTAGGCGCATTCGCGCGCCATTTCGGGGAACATGCCGTCGTGGCAGATGATCAGCGCGAGCTTGCAGCCCTTCGGACCGTCGATGACCGGAATGCCGAGATCGCCCGGTTCCCACGGTTCGACCGGCACCCAGGGATGCAGCTTGCGGTAATAGAGCTTCAGTTCGCCCTGGTCGTCGATGACGAGGCCGGAATTGTAGGGCATGCCGCCGGGATTGTGCTCCATGATGGAGAAACAGCCCCAGATGGCGTTGTCCTTGCAGGCCTTTTTGAAGGCGGCGACCTCGGGGCCGTCGAGCGAACACATGATCGCGGGATCGGTGTCCATCGACAGGCCGTGCAGCGCGTATTCGGGAAACACCACGAGATCCATGGTCGCCATGTTGCGGCGGGCCTTGCCGACCATGGCGACGATCCTGTCGGTCTGCGCTTTCAGGTCGTCCGGGGTCTCGACCACCGGCAGCTGAAGCTGCACCAGACCGATCACCACGCCGTTCGGTGTCTTGTTCAATCCGCCGAGAGCACTCATGGGCTGGTCTCCAGTCTACTTGGTGATGGACAATTCGCCCGGCGCCTCGCGCGCGGACGACGAGGAGCGCGCCGACGCGATCATGATGAAAAGCGTCAGGATGTATGGCGCGGCGTTGAAGAAGTAATAGCCCTGGCTGATGCCGACCGACTGCAGCGACGGGCCGATCGCGCCGGCCGCCCCGAACAGCAGCGCCGCGAGGATGCACCGCAGCGGGTTCCAGCGCGCGAAGATGACCAGCGCCACCGCCATCAGGCCCTGGCCGGAAGACAGGCCCTCGTTCCAGCTTCCCGGATAGGAGAGCGACAGGAACGCGCCGCCGACACCGGCGAGGAACCCGCCGATCGCGGTCGCGGCGATGCGGACCTTGTAGGGCTGCACGCCCATGGCGCGTGCCGCCGGCTCGGAATCTCCGGTCATGCGAACGATCAGGCCCCAGCGCGAATTGGCGAAGGCCCACCACATCAGGCCGGCAACCAGGATGCCGACGAAGAACAGCGGATTGATGTCGAGCGCCTGGCGCAGAGCCGCATCGCCGCTCCACCCGCCGAGCGGCAACGACTCGAGGCGCGGCGCCGACGGCTGGATGTATGGCTTGCCGAAAAAGAAGGCGACGCCGGTTCCGAACGACATCATGGCAATGCCGACGGCGATGTCGTTGACGCGCGGCAGGCTGCAAATCACGCCGTGCATCAAGCCGAGAAAGACCCCGGAAACGCCGGCGGCCAGGACGCCGATCCAGGGCGAACCGGTCTGGTAGGAGATCGCATAGGCGACCATCGCACCCAGCACGAGATTGCCTTCGAGGCCGAGATTGATGCGGCCGGATTTTTCGGTCAGGCGTCTCGCCGAGCGCGACGAACATGAAGGGCGTCGAGACGCGGATCGCTCCGCCGAGCATCGCGATCAGGATCGTGGCCAGTGCACCGTCGCTCATGTGCGGTCGAGCTCCCGTTTCGGCTGGAAGATCGCGAAGCGGCCGTTCAGCGTCTCGCTGGCAAGAAGGACGACGAAGATGATGCCCTGCAGCACCAGCGCGGTCGCGTCGGGCATGTCCATGCGGCGCTGGATCAGGCCGCCGGAGGCTTCGATCGAGCCAAACATGACAGCGACCGGCACGACAACGACCGGATTGTGGCGCGCAAGGAAGGACACGAGAATTCCGGTGAAGCCGTAGCCGGCGACGAGCGAGGCGTTCGCCTGGCCGTGGATGGCGGCGACCTCGTAATACCCGGCCAGCCCGGCACAGGCGCCGGCGATCGCCGAGCAGGCGACGATCAGCTTGCCGACGGGCAGCCCCTGCGCAAGCGCGGCGCGCGCATTGCCGCCGGTCACGCGGGCGGCGAAACCGAATGTCGTGCGCGACATCAGCAACTGCAGGATCACGGCGAGGACGATGCCGGCGACAAGGCCCCAATGCACGTCCATGCCGGGAATGGAACCGACCATGTATTCCTTGCCGATCGGCATGGTCGACGGCTTGTTGGCCGAACCCGGATCGCGCAGCAGGCCCTCGACAAAGAAATTCATGATCGCGATGGCGATATAGGTCAGCAGAAGCGTCGAGATCGTCTCGTTGACGCCGCGCGCATGGCGCAGCCAGCCGGCAATCGCGTTCCATCCGCCGCCGGCGAGCATCGCGGCCGCCGCCATGGCAATCATCGTCAGGAAGACGGGCGCTTCGCCCGACACGAGCGGGATCGCAATCGCGGCGGCAGCGAAACCGCCGAGGACCAGCGCGCCCTCGGCGCCGATCATGGTCAGGCCGATCTGGGCGGGAATGGCGAAGGCCAGGCCGCACAGGATGAGCGGCGCGGCGCGCTGCAGCGTGTTCTGGAACGAAAACGACGTGCCGAAACCGCCGCGCCACAGAAGCGAGAAGAACTCGACCGGGGACTTGCCCAGGAAGATCAGGAAAATCGAAAACAGGATACCGGAAGCGATCAGCGCGCCGAGCGGAATGACCACGTTCTCCGCCGCCGCTCGAAACCGCGCGCTGTCCGCGCGCCTTTCCACCATGTCCGTCGTTACTGCCGTCATCCGCCGACCACCGTTGAAATCAGGGGGAGACCGGGGCGGCGCGATCGCCGCCCCGGATTGGGATCAGGTGATGGATCCGGAAACGCCTTCGAGCAGGAAGTTCATCCCGTCGAGATACGGATCGTAATTGTCGTAGGTCTTGTCGATGACGACGTTGCCCTTGTTGTCCTTGAGCGGGCCGACATAGATCGGCTTCTTCGCCTTCAGACCCTCGATCGCCGCGTCGGCGGCCTTGATCGCCTCCGGCGTCGCGCCGGCGCCGTAGGCCGTGTTCTTGACCATGTCGTTGTCGTAGCCGCCGACGATGAAATTCGGCAGGGCTTCGCCCTTCGCCAGTTCATCGGCGTACATCTTGTAGATGGTTTCCCACTTGTACTCGGCGCCGGTGATGAAGCCCTTGGGCGCAAGCGGCGCCTGCGAGGCATTGTGGCCGCAGGACTTGATGCCGCGGCTTTCGGCGGTCTCGATCACCACCTTCGGGCCGTCCACGTGGCAGGTCAGCACGTCGCAACCCGCGTCGGCCAGCGCATTGGCGGCCTCGGCCTCGCGAACCGGCAGCGACCATTCGCCGGTGAAGATCACCTGGACGGTCACGTCCGGATTGACGCTGCGCGCGCCGAGCAGCACCGAGTTTATGTTCGACAGCACGGTCGGGATCGGCTTGGCGGCGACGAAACCGATCTTGTTCGTCGTCGTGGACAGGCCGGCGGCGACGCCGTCCACGTAGTGCGCCTGGTTCAGATAGGGGAAATAGCTCCCCAGATTCATCGGATCCTTGTCCTTGTTCCACAACGGCGCCGCATGGCGGAACTCGACGTCGGGATATTTCTTGGCGAGATCCTGCATGAACGGCGAGAAGTAGCCGAAGGACGTGCCGAGGATCAGGTTGGCGCCGTCGAGATTGATCATCAATTCCATCGATTTGGCGCAGGCGTCGGTCTCGGGGACGTTTTCTTCCTCGATAACCGTCACGTTCGGCACCTGCTTCAGCAGCTCGACCGACACCGCATGGGCCTGGTTCCAGCCGAAATCGTCGCGCGGCCCGACATAGACCACGCCGACAATCACCTCGCCGGCCGCCGCGGCCTGGCGAACCACGCCGAATGGCAGCGCCGTCGATGCGAGGCCGGCCGCCCCGGCCTTGAGCAATGTACGTCTTGATACCCCTTGGAATGACATGTTCGGGCTCCTGTTTTCGCGTTCCCTGTCGGACGGCGCAGCTCCCGGCGCCTCCTGAAACAGGGAAAGCAAACACCATGCCAGACCGCGGCGCCGGAATGGTCTGGCGCTAGAGTATTGGATTATCTGGGGTTTTCGTTGTCGCCCGATTTTCGGCACGGATTAATCGGTAATCGCACGACAAAATCTTGCCTGTTTTTCAGACATGATCTTTCGATTGCATATTATTTATGCGTCTTCGAGGCTTTGGCATACAATTTGGAGCAGGCTTCCGCGACGCAGCCGGGATCGCCCGAACATTCAGACCAGGCCGCCCTTCTCGTAGGTCGGGTTCAGCCGGCTCATCAGATAGTCGTCGCCGCGAATGGGCGGGTATTTCGCCGGGGTTTCCGCCGTCGCACAGCCCGGCAGGCATTCCACGATGGCATCAGGATTGGGATCGAGGAAAAAGGCGACAGAATACCGTTCCCTGCCCGACGGATTGACGACGCGGTGCGGCGTCGAGACATAGACGTCGTTGGTCCAGCGCATCAGGCAGTCGCCGATATTGCAGACATAGGCGCCCGGAACATGGGGCGCAGCGAGCCACTGCCCGTCGCGGGTGCGCACTTCCAGCCCCCCGGCGTCGTCTGTCGCCAACAGCGTGACGCAGCCGTAGTCGGTGTGCTCGCCGGCACCCAGCTGCCCTTGCTCGACATCGTCCGGACGGGCGGGGTAATGCAGCAGCCGCAACGTCGCCAGCGGCCGGTCGAGCTTGTCCTGGAAGAAACCCGTCTCGATGCCCAGATCGGTCGCGAAGGCCTCGTGCAGCGCGCGCCCGAGCGTCCAGACGGCGTCGAAATAGGCAAGCATGGTTTCGCGGAACCCGGACATTTCCGGCCACAGGTTAAGGGCGCGAAACATCGCCTTGCCGACGATCTCGGGATCGTCCGGCGCCAAATCGAGGCCGATGTTGAAAGCCTCCTTCAGGTCGGGCGCCTTGGTCGGGTCAAGCGACTCGCCCTTCATCGGGATGTAGCCGCGATTTCCGCTATCGGCGGAATAGAGCGCCTTGCGCTTGTCGGCCTCGGGGCTTTCGAAGAACTTCGCCGCCACGGCAAACACGTCCTCGCGCAATTCGGCCGGCACGCCATGCCCGGTGACATAGAAGAAGCCGATGCCGCGGCACGCTTCGCCGATCTGATCGGCGACCGCCTTGCGGCCCGCCTCGCCGCCGCTCAGGAGCGGCTTCAGGTCGATAATTGGGATGGCGGCGTCGGTCATGTTGTCAGGTCCTCAGTCGAACAGGCGGGCGGCCCTGGAATGCTCGGCGATCAGCGCCGCGACGTCCAGCCCGGGGATAGCGCCGTCGATCACCCGCCATTCTCCCGCCACCATGACGCGGTCGGCCCGCGTCGCGCCGCAGTGGACGAGCGCCGCGATCGGGTCGTGGTTGCCGGAAAAGCGCATCTCGTCGAGCGTGAACAGCGCGAGGTCCGCCTGCTTGCCGGGCGCGATCTCGCCGATGTCGTCGCGGCCGAGGCAGCGCGCCGAGCCTTTCGTCGCCCAGCGCAGCGCGTCGCGGTGGGTGACGCGCTCGGCCGACTTGTAGCCGAGCCGGTTGACCATCAGCGCATGGCGCACCTCTTCCATCAGGTTGGAGCCGTCGTTTGAGGCCGAACCGTCGACGCCGAGACCGACCGGGCTTCCCGCCGCCTCAAGCTCGAGCGTCGGGCAGAAGCCGGAGGCCAGCACCGCATTGGAGGTGGCGCAATGGCAGACGCCGACGCCGTGCTGGCCGAGCTTCGAGCAGTCCTCGGCGGTGAAGTGGATGCCATGCGCCAGCCAGACGCGCGGCCGCAGCCAGTTGCAATCCTCCAGCCAGTCGATCGGGCGGTAACCGAAGGTGGCAACGCAGAACGCTTCCTCGTCCTCGGTCTCGGCCAGATGCGTATGCAGGCCGCAATCATATTTGTCTGCGAGCGCCGCGCTTGCCCGCATCACGTCGCGCGAGACGTTGAACGGCGCGCAGGGCGCGAGCGCGATCTGCGTCATCGCCCCGTCGCTGGTGTCATGATATTTTTGAAGCACCCGTTCGCTGTCGGCGAGGATCGTGTCCTCGTCCTGGACGATATGATCCGGCGGCACCGCGCCGTCCTTTTCGGACAGCGACAGCGAACCGCGCGTGATGGTCGCCCGCAGGCCGAGCCCCCTCGCCTCCTCGACCTCGATATCGGTCGCGTCCTCCAGCCCCTTGAAGACCATGTAGTTGTGGTCCATCGCGGTGGTGCAGCCCGACAACAACAACTCGGCCATGGCGAGCCGCGCGCCGATGCGGAACATGTCGCGGTTCAGCCGGCCCCAGATCGGATAGAGCGCCGTCAGCCAGGGAAACAGTTCCTTGTTGTAGGCCTGCGGATGCGCCCGGCTCAGCGTCTGGAAGAAGTGGTGGTGGGTGTTGATCAACCCCGGCAGCACCACATGCCGGCTTGCATCGAAGATCGCGTCGACCGGCTGCAAAGGCTCCCGGCCGGATGGAACCAGTTCGACGATCCGGCTGTTCTCGACGACAAGTCCGCCACCGGCGTTTTCCGCCAGGATTGCCAGCGGATGCCTGATCCAGAGACGCATGCCCTGATGTCCCCTCAATTGCCCCCGACGGTACGGGTTGTTATTTTTGCACTGCAGCAAATCACAGTCCCGGCGGCCGTCAAAGCCCAAAGATTAGGCAGTTACAGCCCGCGCCGCATCGCGGTAGAAGGTGGCCGACATTGATTGACGTCAAAGCGGCGGCGTTGCCGCTCTGCCACCTTGCCCCAGTGTCGCGGGCGCCGCCATGATACGGGCAAATAACAGGTTTCGTTTCATGACGGAGCGTATTGCAAAGGGCGCGCCGTTGCGCAGAAGATAGCTATTCGCCGGATGCGATCCGGAGCGAGATTTTACAAGTCCGGCATCACCGGGCGCACAAGGGCAAGAAAGGCCGAGCACCATGTTCCCGAAGACACTCCTGACCGTCGTCAGCAGCGGACAATCGACCGATGGACTGGGCGAGGCGATTTCGCTTTGCCAGGAATTCGGATGCCATCTTGCCGTCACCGTGATCGGGATCGCGCTTCCCGCAAGCACGACCGCCTACGGGGCGGTGCCCGCGGAAATCTGGTCGGAAGAACGCGAGAAAGGGCGCGCCGCGGCAGCCGAAAAGGCCAACGCCATCGAAGCCATTCTCAAACAGGCCGGCGTTTCCGGCGATGTGGCGCCCTATTTCTGCGAGGAAGGACAGATCGCCGAAATCGTGGGGACGCGCGCACGCTACACCGATCTCGGGCTTGTTTACGAAGCGGCCGATTCGATCCAGCAACTGTCGAGGAAGGTGCTCGAAGGGCTCTGCTACCAGAGCGCCCGTCCGTTCCTTGTCGTCCCGAAGGGGACGAAACCGTCGCTCAAGCCGAAGCGCGTCATGATCGGATGGAATTCGTCGCATGAAGTGGCCGGCGCGGTGTATTCCGCTCTCGATCTCCTGATTGCCGCCGAAACCGTTCATGTCGCCATGGTCGATCCGGAAGGCGGCGAATTCGACCAGGGCGAAGAGCCAGGCGCCGACATCGCGACATATCTCGCCCGCCACGGCGTCAATGTCACCGTCGACGTGCTCGCATCGGCCGGCAAGAGCATTTCGGAGACGCTGCTGCAACACGGGAGCGACGTCGCCGCCGACCTGATCGTGGCCGGCGCCTACGGACATTCCAGGCTGCGCGAATTCCTGTTCGGCGGCGCGACCCGCGACCTGCTCGCCAATGACAAGTTCCCGGTGCTGATGTCGCACTGACACCGGGGAACCTGTACAAGGGGCGCCTGCGGCCGTGAAATTCGGCAACGGGCGCCATATTCCTGCATTAGGGCGAATAGCCGGAACCAAGCGCATCGAAATCAGATCAAAACAGGTCGATGACATGAGCCGCGACGAAACCGGCAAGGACTTCAGCGTCCCGCCCGAACCCCATGCGATGCAACCTGATGCATTGATGGGCGCCCTCGACGTGGACGGCGCGGATGGGCTCAGCAATGACGAGGCCGCCCGTCGCCTGGCGGTGTGCGGCCCGAATGCGCTCAGGCAACGCGAGCGGGCAAGCATCATCGGTGTCCTTGCCAACCAGTTCAAAAGCCCGATCGTGTTTCTCCTGATCGGCGCGGCGGTGCTGGCGCTTGCCTTCGGCGAAACCGTGGAATTCTTCGCGATTGCCGCCGTGCTCGCGATCAATGCCGCAATCGGCTTTGTCACCGAAATCCAGGCGGTGCGTTCAATGGAGGCGCTTCGCGAACTGACCAGCCGGTCGGCACTGGTGCGCCGTGACGGCACGATCATCACCATATCGGCGGAAAAGCTGGTGCCGGGCGATATCGTCATCATCGATGCCGGCGATGTCGTGGCCGCGGACATGCGGCTGATCAATTCCGCCAATCTGTCGGTGGACGAGTCCGCGTTGACCGGCGAGTCGCTGCCGGTCGCCAAGTCACTGGCTCCGCTGCCCCCCGATACCGTGCTCGCGGACCGCACGCCGATGCTGTTCAAGGGCTGTCCGATCACCGGTGGCACCGGCGAGGCGGTTGTCACAGGGACGGGCATGAACACCGAGCTCGGCCGGATCACGCAACTGGTCGAGGAAGCGGCGCCGGAACGCTCGCCGCTCGAGCGTCAGCTCGCCCTGCTCAGCCGCAATCTGATATGGCTGACGCTGGCGATTGCGGCGCTTGTCGGCGTTGCCGGCGTCGTCGCCGGCCAGGACATCACGCTCATGGTCGAGTCCGCCGTCGCGCTTGCCGTGGCGGCCATACCCGAAGGCCTTCCGATCGTCGCGACTCTGGCGCTGGCGCGGGGCATGTTGCGAATGGCGAAGCACAATGCCCTGATCGAGCGCCTCTCGGCGGTCGAAACGCTCGGGGCAACAACGGTCATCCTCACCGACAAGACGGGAACGCTGACCGAAAACAGGATGCATGCAGACAGGATCGTGACGGCGACCGGCGAGATGACTTTCGACCGGCAGACCGACGAATTCATTCTTGACGGACGCCCGTTCCAACCTGTCGCGACGCAGGATGCCGGGCTCCTGCTGCGCGCCGCGGCGCTGTGCAACAACGCCTCGCTCGGCCTGAATGGCGCGGCTTCCGCCGGAGATCCGATGGAGGTCGCGTTGCTGGAAGTCGCGGCGGCGGGCGGCATGCAGCGCGGCGACCTGCTGCGCCAATATCCGGAAATCGCCGAACATGCCTTCGATACGCATATGCGGATGATGGCGACCGTACATTCGTATGACGGTCGTTGCCTGGTTGCCGTGAAAGGCGCGCCGGAGGCGGTGCTCGATTGCGTGAGCGACGTTGCGAACGGCACAGGAAAACGGCCTTTCGACCGGGAACAGCGACGGCACTGGGCGACGGTTTGCGAGGTGCTCGCCCTGCAAGGGCTTCGCCTCCTCGCGATCGCGGGCAAGGAGACTCCGGGGCACAACGACCCCGTTTACGACGGCCTGACGCTTTACGGCGTGATCGGATTCCAGGATCCGCCGCGCTCCGACATTTCGGACGCAATCGCGGATGCGCGGCGCGCCGGCATTTCCGTCGTCATGGTCACCGGCGACCACGCGGCGACCGCGCAGCATATCTCCGAAGCGGTGGGCCTGACATCGGTGCGGCAGAAGGCCGTCGAAGGCCGCGATCTCAAGCGCTACGAGGACATGACGGAGGACGACAAGGCCAAAGCGCGCGGCGGGCGCATCTTTGCCCGCGTCGACCCGGAACAGAAACTGGAGTTGATCCGGCTGCACCAGGAAGCGGGCGAAGTCGTCGCCATGACCGGTGACGGCGTCAACGATGCGCCGGCGCTGCGCAAGGCCGATATCGGGATCGCGATGGGACTGCGCGGAACCCAGGTTGCCCGGGAAGCGGCGGATCTGGTGCTGCGCGACGACGCTTTTTCCACGATCATCCACGCGGTGCGCGAGGGGCGGCTGATCTACACGAATATCCGCCGTTTCACGACCTATCTCCTGTCGTGCAATCTCAGCGAGATCCTGATCGTCGGACTTGCGGTGCTGAGCGGGCTGCCCCTGCCGCTTCAGCCGCTGCAGATCCTTTTCCTGAATCTCGTCACCGACGTGTTTCCGGCCTTCGCACTCGGCACCATCGATGCGGACCGCAACGTGCTGGCGCGCCCGCCGCGCCCGCCGTCCGAACCGATCCTGGCCCGGCCGCAATGGACCGCGATCATCCTGCACGGCAGCGGCATCGCCGCCGTGACGCTCGCGACCCTCTTGCTGGCGCTGTACTATTTCCGGCTTGAGGGCGATGCCGTCACCACGATGTGTTTTCACACGCTCGCATTGGCGCAACTCTGGCATGTCTTCAACATGCGAAACTGGCGCGAAAAGCTGCTCTCAAGCCAGGTGACGAGAAATTACTACGTCTGGCTCGCGATCGCGCTTTGCATCGCCATCCTCGCGGTTGCCAATTTGCAGCCGACGCTGGCCAGTGCGCTAAGCCTGGCGCCGCTTCCGGGAAGGATCTGGCTTGCGGTGGCGGGGCTCAGCCTGATACCCGTCGTCATCCGGGAATTTGCGGCAGCGGTGACGCGGCTGCGCCGTAATGGCTGGTAGCTATCTGCGCACCCAATAAAGCACCAGCGTGAATGCGAACACGCCCAGAACGGCGATCGAATCGTGCCCGAAACCCCAGATGCTCCGGCGGCTGCGCACGAGCAGCCCGGCGATGTAGATGATCGTCACGATCAGCCCGGAGACGAGCGCCAGATCGAGGACCGGGTTGAATTCGGCCAGGATCGGGCCCTTGCGGTAGAGGATATCCGCCGGCCAGACCAGCGCGAGCATCAGCAGGTTGCTGCCGAAAATGTTTGAAATGGCCATCGTGTAGGCTCGGATGCGCACGGCGGCGACGGTTGTGCTCAATTCGGGCAGCGAGGTTACCGCCGCGAGCAGCGTCACGCCAACAAGACCGGTTCCGAGCCCGGTCTGCTGGGCGATGCGCTCCGACATCAGCACGGTCAATGCGCCGGAAACGAGGATGGCAGCGGTCAGGAGCGCGAATCGGAGATTGAGCGCCCCTGCCCCGAGATCGGGAAAACTGCTGACGAAAACGCTTTCCGCGTCGGCTTTGCCCGATTCCGGCACATGAACCGGCGTCCAGGGATCGTTATCGTCGTGGCTGCGCAGCAAACCGAAGGTGGCGAAATAGCATACGCCGAGCAGCGTCGCGCCAATGCCGACATTGAGGACCGTCAGGGTATCACCAATCAGCAACACGGCCAGGAGAAGCGCCAGAAGAAAGGCCAGCGCCACGCCTTCCAGGACAGTCGTCGTCTTGCGCGGATAGGACGTGATCGCGGCGCCGCGGGCGAAACCGTCGGCGAGCGCCAGGATGGCAAATTGCAGCGTCACGCCGCCAAGCAGGTTGCCGAGGGCGAGATGGGCGTCCCCGCCGCCGGCGGCGAGCGCCGTCGTCACGATCTCGGGCAAGGATGTCGCGGTGGCGAGGAAGACCAAGCCCATCATGGCGCGGCCGATCCGCAACCGATCGGCGATCTCGTCGGCATAGGCGACCAGCCTGCCGCCGCTGAACCACACGCCCGCCGCCGCGAGCGCAAACAGCACCAATGTCAATGGTAACGGCGTTTCAGGTATCAGCCCCTGCACAATCGAACCCTCTGATCCGCGGAACGAGAGCGTTGTAGCACGAGGCCGGCCGATGCCAATCGATTGGTCGATGCCGCCAACGCGACAACCGCAGATTTCTAGCGGCCTCCGTGGCCGGTTCCCGACATGGATTCGAGATCGTCGCGCGCTTCGCCGGAGTGCTCCACCAGTGCCGCCATGTCGATCAGCTCGAAATGATTGGTATCGATCGGCCGGATTATGTTCTTGCGGACAAGGGTCTGGATGTTGCGGCTCAGGGTTTCCGGAGTCGTGCCCAGATAGGCAGCGATATCGCGCCGCCCGATCGGAAGGGAAATGATCGTCTTCTCCGGCTTGTTGCCATTGTCGCAATATCTGCCCGCCGATCGCCTGGACAGGATGAAGAGGAATGCGGCAATGCGCTGCATGGTCGTATGGCTGGATGTCATGGCCGCCCACTCGCGGGTCGCATCCAGTTCGTCGAGGACGGTCAGCAACAATTCGTGCTCGATTTCCGGGTGCCGCTCGACAAACCCCTCGAAGGCATGGCGATCCATGCAGCACAGGCTCACATCGGTCGCTGCCTCATAGGAAAAGCGCGAGTTGTCGCTGAAGGCGCGGCCGAAGAAATCTGACGGGAACAAAAGGCCGACGATCTGCTGCTGACCGGACATCGACATGTTGGTGAGCTTGACGATCCCGCTCACCACATTGCCGACGATCGCGGCATCGTCGCCCTGGGCAACGATCACCTGTCCCTTTTGAAATTCGCGAAGGTGGGAAAGCCGCGCGAGCTCCCGCAAGGCGTCTTCGGAGGCGGCGCGGCAAATGGTACGATTGTTGACGGCGCAATCTTCGCATTTCCAGCACGAAGTTGGCGAAAACACGATGTGGTTCATTTCGCGCCGATTTACTCCCGAGATGCTGCCTGGCGGCAGGACACCATTCTCCGCCCCGGATGTCAAATGCATGATTGGCCAGTATTTTCGCCGTGTTGGACCAATTTGGCGAAAAATTTTTCTATTTCGCAGGACAGGCGCCGGGATTGATCGCCGTCAATGCCGCGACACGCGCGGGCCCGGATTATCGCCGAAGGCGAGAAACAAGCGCGGCAGGCTTCGGCGAGGAGCCGAAATCGTCGGCGATTGGCCCGACGAAAAGCCCCGCGAATTCCGGCCTTCACGACCGGCGCCGGCCTGCGGGGCAAAGGAGACTGACATGTCCTTCAACAGCATCCTCGTCCACATGGAAATTGACGGGATATCGAATGCGCGACTGCAATACGCGACCGACATGGCCGGCGATCTCGACGCTTTCCTGATCGGCTTCACGGCTTGCGCGATCCGTCCCGTCCACATCTCGGAAATGGGCGTCGTGACCGATGAAACCTATCAAGACGAAGCGACGGCCAGGAACCGGAAACGGTTCGACGAATTGAAGACCGAATTTTTCGCCATTGCCGGAGACGGGCCGAATTCGGCCTGGCGGCAGTCGGAAGATCTGCCGACCCGGGCGCTGGCGGCGAATGCGCGGGTCGCCGATCTGGTCATCTCGGGCACTCCCCATGGCGCATCGCCGGGCGATATCTATCGCAGCGCCGATCCGGGCGATCTTGTCTGCGACGCCGGCCGGCCGGTGCTGTTCGTCGCCGAAGGCGCGGTGTTCCGGCATCCGCAATGTGCGGTCATCGGCTGGAAGGACATGCCGGAAGCGCGCCGGGCGGTGCCCCTCGCGCTTCCGTTCCTGCAGTTGTCGAAACGCGTTCTCGTGCTCTCGATCGGGGAAGAGAAGGACGGCGATGCCGAAGAAGGTCTGAACGACATCGTCCGGTTTCTGATGCGGCACGAAATTGACGCCGACGCCAAATACCTGACCGGCAGGAACGGTCCGCAAGACTTCGTCGAGGCGGTGCGGGCCGAACAGGCCGATCTCGTCGTCACAGGCGCCTATGGTCACAGCCGGATGCGCGAGCGGATCTTCGGCGGGTTTACACGCACCCTCCTCATGCAACAGGACCTGAACCGCCTGATGATCGGCTAACGGTTGATGACGATGGCCGTGGCCTTCATGCCGATGCTGCGGATCAGACTGAACAATTTCCTCGCATTGTCCGGATGCAGCCGGATGCATCCATGCGAGACCGGCCGGCCCAGATGGGCGATATCCGTCGTGCCGTGTATGGCGTAACCGCCAAGAAAGAAGACGGAATACGGCATCGGGGCATAATCATATTTCGTCGAGTACCAGACACGCTCAAGCCGGTAGGGATGAAATGTGCCCATCGGCGTGCGATAGCCCCGGCGAGCGGTCGAAACCGGCCAGTCGTATAGCGGGCGGCCGCCGCGGCTGACGACCATCACCTGATCGGACAGGTCTATGGAAACTATCAGTTGGTCAGCCAATGCCGCCGGTTGGCCTTGCGCCAGCAGCGCAAGGACGAATGCCGGAAGAATCAGGAAACGCCGAACTCGCATGGCGCGATCCTGGCGCAATTGCGTGAACATGGCGTTTATGAAAGTCCGCTCAAGTCGCGCCGCGGCCATCCGCTTTGTGGCTTTGGCGAAGGATTTCAATCACTTCCGCGTCCTCGACCTGCGAAAAGTCGACATAATGCGCCCCAACAGCGAAGAACGGGGCCGGCGTCGACAGGCAGACCACCTCGTCGGCATGCTGTTCCAGCCGGCGGATCGTGTCCGCAGGCGCAACCGGCAAGGCGAGGATCAGCCGTGCAGGCTTTTGCTTGCGGATCAGGCGCAACGCGGAATTGGCGGTCGCTCCCGTCGCCACGCCGTCGTCGACGACGATGACGGTCTTGCCGGCAAGCGGCGTCGGCTTGCGGGCCCCATAGTAGGCCTCGCGGCGGCGTTCGATTTCCGGCAACTGCTTGCGGGCCAGTTCCTCCACGTCGGCATCGGTCAGGCCGAGTTCCGCCTTGATATCCTCGTTGACCGTCACCTGCATCCCTTCGCCGTCCGTGACCGCCGCGACGGCGAGCTCCGGCTGCATCGGCGCGCCGACCTTGCGTACGAGAATCACGTCGAGGGGAATGCCGAGACCTTCGGCGATCTCGTCTGCGACAGGAACGCCGCCGCGCGGCAGAGCGATGACGACCGAGTTGTCCTTCTCGACCTCGGGAAGCCTCGTCGGCAAGTTGCCGGCCGGCATCGCGCCTGTTCTGGAATCGCATTATCGATACCTTTCGATTAGAACATGCTCCAACGGCAAAGCACTGGTTGCATTGACGGCGATCAAGCGATGAAAGACGGTGATGGTGCACATTGCCGCCTTCGACGACAGGAAAGAAAAGGGATCGGGCCTGATGACTGTTAGCAAGCGGACCGCGCTTATCGGCGATATCGGCGGCACCCATGCGCGTTTCGCGATTTGCGACATCGACGAGTTATCGGTGGCGCATTTTGCCGTGTTCGAGACGAAGATGTTCCCTTCCCTGCCGGAGGCCGTAACACACTATCTGGAATCGGTGCCGACCAATCCGGATATCGCCGGCTTCTCGATCGCCGATCCGCTCACCGGCGACCGAATGGGGATCGAGAACTCCGCCTGGTCCTTTTCCGCTGCCGAGGTGCAGGCCGCATGCGGCGCGGACAGGATCCACTTCGTCAACAACTTCGAAGCGCTCGCACTCTGCCTGCCCTATCTGAACTCTCATGACCGCCGCCAGATCAGCGGCGGCCACGCCGTCGAAGGCGCTCCAATGGCCTTGCTCGGAACAGGCGGCGAATTCGGCGCCGCCGTTCTGATCGACGTTTCGGGGAAACGGATTCCCGTTGCAGGCCTCGCCGGCCACGCCGCCTTTACGGCGTCCAACGAGCGCGAAATGGCGATACTGTCCCGGGTGGCCGACGAGCACGGCTATGCGCCGTTGCAGTCGGTCCTCACGGGACACGGCATCGAAGCTATTCATGCGGTTCTGAGTGGAATGGAGGGTTTGTCTCCGCTCAAGGTTTCGGCAACCGATATTATCAACCTTGCGTTCGAGGACGACGACCCGCTGGCGCGTGCCACGCTCGATTGCTTCGCGTCCATCCTCGCCCGTGTCGCCGGCGACATGGCGTTGCTTTACGGCGCACGGGGCGGCGTCTATCTCGGCCGGGGAATTACGCCGAAAATCGCCAAGGTGCTGGACAGCGAACTGTTCCGCAAAGCCTATACCGACAAGGGCGCCAAGTCGGACTACCTGGCATCCGTTCCGGTCTACGCGATCATGGCCAACGATGCAGGCCTGCGCGGTGCGGCACTGGCGGTGTCCGAACGCTTCCCGATGGAATCGATGGTCTGAGCATCCGGCAGGCGCGTTAACCGTGCGCGGTGGTGACGCCGTTTTCGTAGAGCGCGAAGACATCGTCGCGCCGGCACAGCACGGTGCCTGGCGTCATGACGGCGGCGGACCCGGCGGCGATCCCGAAGCGAAATGCCTCGCGAATTGAATTGCCCTGCTGCAGCCACCAAACCATGGCGCCGACGAAACTGTCGCCGGCGCCGACTGCCGATGCTTCGCGCACATGGACCGAACGCATGCGCACCACCCCGTCCGCATTGACGAGGATCGCACCGGCCTTGCCCATCGAGACGGCGATGTTTTCCGCCGCCCCCTTCCTGACGAGTTCCGTGGCAGCCGCGGAGGCGTGACGTTCATCCAGCCGCTCGCCGACGAGCTTTTCCAACTCGCTCATGCTCGGCTTGAGAAGGAAGACGCCGCCATGGTCCATCGTGTGGCGGAGCGCGTCGCCGGACGAATCGAGGACGAAGCGGATGCCTTTCCTTTTCGCGGCGTCGGCCATGCGGCTATAGGTATCGACCGGCGCGCCACTCGGCAGGCTTCCGCTGGCGACGATGTAATCGCCGTCATAGTTCTCGATGAAATCGTGAACCGGCTCGATTTCCTTCGGGTCGACAATCGGGCCTTCCGGCACGAAGCGATACTCGAAATTGGTGTCGAGTTCGTGGACCATCAGCGCGATACGGTTCGACCCGGCCATCGCAATGCGGTGGCGGCCGATATCGTATTGTGCGAGGAGCCCGTCGTAGAGCGGACCGGTAATGCCGCCGGACAGGTAGACCAGTTCGACCCCGCCGCCGAGTTCGGCAATCACCCGGGCGACATTCGCGCCGCCGCCGCCTGCATAGTGCTTCTGGTTCTGTGTCCTCGTCTTCAGGGTCGGGCGCACATGTTCGGCGTCACAACTGACGTCGATGGCCGGATTGAGGGCGATTGTCAGAATGCGTTCCATCAGTCTCGATCCGTTTTCATTTCCGGTGTCCGCACGCGCCTTGACGACGATCTCGTTGGCGACGCTGCGCACATTCGCCAGACTTATGGCGGCGACGCGCGCCGCCTCGCGCTGATCGGCATGCTCGACGGTTCCCTCGAGCGTCACCTGACGGTCCCTGACCGTAACCCGGATCGCGTCCGGCGCAAGGCCCGTCGCAACGCGTATGCGCGTTTCGATCGCGCGACGAATTGCATCGTCGCTCCATCCCGCGTCGTCGGGCGCTGCCTCGAGGATGGCAAGCATCAGGTCCGCGCGGCTCACCAGGCCGACCATGCGTTCGCCGCGCATCACCGGCACGCGCTTGATGCCGTATTTCTGCATCAGATAGGCGATCCGCGTGACAGGCGTGTGTTCGTCGACGGTCACCGGACGCACGGACATGACGTCCGAGACCATCCAGCTTGCGGCCCTGGCGTAAGTCATGCGCGGTTTCGTCCGCCTCGCCCGTCAGCGGATGCCCTCCGCCGAGTTCAGCATGACGCAGCAAGTCACCCTCGGTGAGAATACCGACCAGCTTGCCGCCGTCGTCCATAACCGGCAGCCCGCTCACATTGTTGGCGAGCATCAGCTCGATCGCATGACGAATGCCGTGTCCCGGTCCGACCGAAACGACATCGACCGTCATCACATCGCGAGCATTCATGACGCCCCCGCTCAGGCGGCGCTGCTTTTGCGCGCCGCCTCGGCTTCCGCGACCTTCCTCTTCACCGCGATGAAGCTGTCCGGCGTCACCGACATGGAATCGATGCCCGCTTCCACCAGGAATTGCGCGAATTCCGGATGGTCGCTCGGCGCCTGGCCGCACAGCCCGACCTTCGCTCCCGCAGCATGGGCTTCGTGGATAACGTTGGAAATCATCCATTTGACGGCGTCGTCCTGCTCGTCGAACAGGCCGGCCAGCGTATCGGAGTCGCGGTCGACGCCGAGCGTCAGCTGCGTCAGGTCGTTGGAGCCGATGGAGAAGCCGTCGAAACGCTCGGCGAATTGCTTCGCCAGGATGACGTTGGACGGGATTTCGCACATCACGTAGACGAGCAATCCGTCCTCGCCGCGCTTCAGGCCGTTTTCGGCCATGACTTCCAGCACCTTGTCCGCCTCGTGGACCGAGCGGCAGAACGGGATCATCATGGTGACGTTCTTGAAGCCCATCTCGTTGCGCAGCCGCGCCATCGCCTGGCATTCCAGCGCGAAACCCTCGCGGTAGGCGGGCGAATAGTAGCGCGAGGCGCCGCGGAAGCCGATCATCGGATTTTCCTCCTTCGGCTCGAAACCGGCGCCGCCGAGAAGACCGGCATATTCGTTGGTCTTGAAATCGCTCATGCGCACGATGACCGGTTTCGGATAGACGGTCGCCGCGATGCGCGCCAAACCGCGCGCGAGCTTGTCGACGAAATATTCCGACTTGTCGGCGTAGTCGTGGGTCAGTTCCTCGATCCTGGCACGCGCCTCCTCGTCCTTGACCTGATCGAAATGGATCAGGGCCATCGGATGGACCTGGATCTGGTTGTTGATGACGAATTCCATGCGCGCCAGCCCGACGCCGTCCGACGGGATCTGCCACCAGCGGAACGCAGCCGACGGATTGGCCATGTTGAGCATGACATGGGTGTCGGTCGCCGGAATATCGCCGAGCGACTCGGTCTTTTCGGTGAACTCGGCGACGCCCTCATAGACGAAACCCTCGTCGCCCTCGGCACAGGAGAGCGTGACCTCCTGTTCGCTGTGCAGCACATGCGTCGCGTCACCGGTGCCGACGATCGCGGGCAGGCCCAGTTCGCGGCTGACGATCGCGGCATGCGAGGTGCGACCGCCATGGTCGGTGATGATGCCGGCGGCGCGCTTCATGATCGGCACCCAGTCCGGGTCGGTCGTGCCGGTGACGAGGATCGAACCGTCGATGAAGGACTCGATGTCGTGCGGGCTCTCGATCAGGCAGACGCGCCCGGCGATGACCGAGTCGCCGATCGAGAGGCCCTTGGTCAGGACGGCGCCCTTGGACTTGATCGTGTACGACTTGAACGACGACAGGTCGCGGCGCGCCTGCACCGTTTCCGGCCGCGCCTGGACGATCGACAGTTCGCCCGTCTCGCCGTCCTTGGCCCATTCCATGTCCATCGGACAGCCGTAATGCTCCTCGATGATCACGGCCCAGCGGGCAAGCGTCAGGATCTCGTCGTCGTCGAGCACGAAGCTGGCGCGCTCCTTCTTCGACGTCGGCACGTTTTTCGTCTTCTCAGCCTCTTCCGTATAGATCATCTTGATCGACTTCGCGCCGAGCAGCTTTTCGACGATGGGCTTCAGAGAGGCATCCTTGAGCAGCGGCTTGAAGATCACGAATTCGTCCGGATCGACCGCGCCCTGGACGACATTCTCTCCGAGACCCCAAGCGGCATTGATGACGACGACCTTGTCGAAGCCGGTCTCCGTATCGATGGAAAACATCACGCCCGAACCGCCCTTGTCGGAACGAACCATTTGCTGGACGCCGATCGACAGCGCGACCTTCAGGTGATCGAACCCCTTGACCTGCCGGTAGCTTATGGCGCGGTCGGTGAAGAGCGAGGCGTAGCAACGCCGGCAGGCGTCGAGCAACTCGCGCTCGCCCTTGATGTTGAGATAGGTCTCCTGCTGGCCGGCGAAGCTGGCATCCGGCAAGTCCTCGGCGGTCGCGCTGGAGCGCACCGCGACGTCGACTGCATCCCTGCCGCAACGCTTCGAAAGGTTCCTGTAGAACTCGGCGATTTCCGCGGAGAGCTCGGCCGGGAATTTGCCGCGCAGGATCTTCTTGCGGATGTCCGCGCCGGTCTCGGCCAGCGACACATGGCCGTCGGCATAATCCTGCATGGCGGCGGCGATCGCCGGCTTCAGGTCGTTGGCGTCGAGAAAGCGCCAATAGGCCTCCGATGTGGTCGCGAAACCGATCGGAACGGCGATCCCCTTCGATCCGAGCTGATTGAGCATTTCGCCGAGCGAGGCATTCTTGCCACCCACCTGCGGGACATCCTTGCGGCTCGCATCTTCAAGCCAGATCACGGTTTCGGAATTGGTCATCGCTGCGTGCTTCCCTGTTTTCAAGACAATGGCGCCTACACAATCATTGCGTTGCCAATACTGCATTGACTGACATCAACTCGATTTTACGCATCTGTCGCCGCAGTGGCCTTCCCCTACGGAATTACTTGTCTTTCAGTTCGGCCTCGCGAAGCGCCATGAGATATTCGACGACGTCTGCCTTCTCGTTATCGAACAGGCGGAATGTCGTCATCGGGAAATGGTCTTCCTTCAGGAACTTCATGAAATAGGCGCGGTCGCGCCCTTCCCTGAGGACAATTTCCTCATAGGGCGGCGCCATCACCGGGTCCGGCTTGTCGGTCGCGCGCAGATGGCACAGCCGGCACCACTGCTCGATCACCGCTTCGCCACGTTTCACGGCGGCGTCATCGGCGCGGGACACTGACGCGGACAACGCGAACACGATCAAAAGGGCGAATCGCAGCATCCAGACAACGGGCCTCCTACCCCACACTTGGCCATGCGGACCGGCCGACAAACGCAACGGCGCCGCATATCGGGCAAAATATATGCCGGTTTCGGCTTGTTTAGCAGCCAAATGGAACCCTTTCACGGCCAAACGGTTGATTTTCAAGCTGAGGGGTTTATGTCAAAGAGCATGAGTGTGCACTGCACAATTTCATCAAGCTGCCGTCTGCCGCGAACGAAACGCACCCTGGACGGCGAATTTCCGGCGCAACTTCGCCGTGAGTTTTCAGCCACGAACCTTCTGCATACCGGCACTGCTGCGCGCAGTTGCCGGGCCTATTCGATCTGACCTTTCAACGGGACGACGACACATGACCAAACCGCTTGTCGACAGACGATCTGTCATCGCAGAGACGCGTCCATATTCACGTATCGCCGTCATTGGCGCCGGCGCATGGGGGACCGCGCTGGCAACCGTCGCGCGACGCGCCGGACGCGACGTGACGCTGTGGGGACGCGATCCCGCCGTCCTGCGGTCGATCAATGAATACCGGCAAAACACTCGTTACCTCCCCGGCATCGACCTGCCCGAAGGCATCACGGCGACAAGCGACCTGGCCGAGGCGCTTTCGTGCGCCGATGCCGTCATGCTGGTCACGCCGTCGCATACCATCCGGGAGATGAGCCGGACTATCGGCCGCCACATTGCGCCGGGAACACCCGTCGCCCTGTGCGCTAAAGGGCATCGAGGCCGGCACCGGACGACTGCTCGCCGACGCCGCGGCAGAGGAACTTCCGGGACATCCAATCGGCGCGATTTCCGGTCCGACCTTTGCCCACGAGACGGCGATGGCCTATCCGACCGCCGTGACGGTGGCGTTCGATTTTACCCACGAGGACAGGATCAGCCCGAGCGAGAGCACGGCAGCCCGGTTCGCGCTGTCGCTGAGTTCGGAGACCTTCAGGCCCTATATCTCCGACGACCTGACGGGCGTCGAGATCGGCGGCGCGGTCAAGAACGTGATCGCCATCGCCTGCGGGATGATGACGGGCGCGGGCTTTGCCGAAAACACCCGGGCGGCGCTGATCGCGCGCGGCATGGACGAAATGAAGACGCTTGCCGAAGCGCTCGGCGGCCGCCGCGAGACGGTGACCGGACTTTCCGGCGCCGGCGACCTGACGCTGACCTGCTCGAGCCGGACATCGCGCAACATGTCGCTCGGCATCCAGCTCGGCGAAGGCACTGCCCGCGACGCCTGTTTCGATGGCAAGCCGGTCGTCGTCGAGGGCGAGATCAACGCGATATCGGTCATGGACCTCGCGCACCGGATGGGCATCGCCATGCCGATCTGCGACGCGGTCCATCGCGTTCTGCACCACGGCGCCGATCTCGACACGACATTCGCGCAGCTCTGGTCGCGGCCGATCATGGCCGAACCGAAGGCGCTCGACATCACCATCGAACACCCCGTCATGCCGGCCGCTGTCGGCGGATTTGCGGAGACTGCCGCATGAACCAGCACCAAACGATCACACCGCCCGCCCTGCACGAACGGGATTTCGTCCTGGCGACCGATCTCGACGGAACCTTTCTCGGCGGCAGCGAAGACGACCGCGAAACGCTCTATGGCTGGATCGAGGACAACCGGGCGACGATCGGGCTGGTTTTCGTGACCGGACGCGATCCGGAATTCATCGCCGACATCTGCGACGGCACCAGTGTTCCCTGGCCCGACTACGTCATCGGCGACGTCGGAACGACGATCGCCAGGGTCGATGCGGGCGGCTCCATCGCGCCGATCGGCGCGCTTGAAGAGGATATCGCCCGGCGCTGGGGAAACCAGGGCGACAGGGTTCGCGAGACACTCGACGGCCATCCCGGCCTGACTTTGCAGGCGACGCCCTTCCGCTACCGCGTCAGCTACGACCTCGACGCCGCCGGATACCATCCGGACGCCGCCGACAAGATCGCGGCGCTCGGGCTCGATCACCTGATTTCCGACAACCGGTTCTTCGACGTTCTTCCCAAGGGCGTCAGCAAGGGCCCTTCCCTCAAGCGCCTGGTCGCCCATCTCGGGATCGACGGGCAACGCGTGCTCGCAGCCGGCGACACGCTCAACGACCTCTCCATGCTGGAATGCGGCCTGCCGGCGGTCGCGGTCGGAAACGCCGAGGACGCTCTCGTCGAACGCGTTTCCCCGCTCGACCATGTCTTCATGGCTTCGGCCCACGGCGCAGGCGGAATCCTGGAAGCCATCGCCGCACTCAACCTCCATCCGGTTCCGAAAGGATAAACCATGCTCTCCGACCTTGTTATCGTCTACCACCGCCAGCCCTATGAGGAAGTGGTCAAGGACGGGAAAACCGTTCTTCGCGAGAACAAGAGCCCGAACGGCATCGTGCCGACCCTGAAAAGCTTCTTCGGTCATGTCGAAAAAGGCTCATGGATCGCGTGGAAGGAAGCGGAAGATCCGGCCAATCCCGAGTTCGAACGGACGATCGAGATCAGCGACGCGAACGGAAACTACTCGGTCTCGCGGCTGCCGCTGACCGCAAAGCAGGTGTCGAGCTTCTACCACATCACCTCGAAGGAGGCCTTCTGGCCGATCCTGCATTCCTTCAAGGAAAAATACAATTACGACCCGGTCGACTGGCCGACATTCCGCGAAGTGAACTGGGCGTTCGCCGAGGCCGCCGCCGCCGAGGCCAATCCGGATGCGGTGGTCTGGATCCACGATTACAATCTGTGGCTGGTCCCGGGCTATCTGCGGCAGTTGCGGCCGGACGTGCGGATTTCCTTCTACCACCACACGCCGTTTCCGGCGCCCGACATCTTCAACGTCCTGCCATGGCGCAAGGAGATCGTCCAAAGCCTGCTCGCCTGCGATGTCGTCGGCTTCCACATTCCGCGCTATTCGTCGAATTTCGTCCAGGTCGCGCGATCGCTGTTCGACGTCGACGTCGCCAAGCGGGAAAAAGTGGCGGATGAGCTCGTCTCGGACGGAACGGCGCTGGTGGAGCGCTCGGTTCCGACGGAAATCGAATTCGAAGGCCGGCGCATTCTCGTCAGCGCCTGCCCCGTGGGCGTCGACGTCGATTTCATCAGCGAGCGCGCCAATTCCCGCGACACCGCGAAAAAGGTCGAGATCATCCGCAAGGAACTCGGTGAAGCCAAACTGCTCCTGAGCGTGTCGCGCACGGACTACACGAAAGGCGGCATCGAGCAGTTGCTGTCATTCGAGCGGCTTCTGGAACGGCGTCCGGACCTGCGCGAAAAGGTCCGGCTGATGCATGTTTCCGTCAGCGCGAACCGCAACATGGCCGCCTATGGCCAGATCCAGGGGGAAATCGAACAGATCGCGGGCCGCATCAACGGCCGGTTCGGTTCGCTCGAATGGCAGCCGGTCGCACTGATCTCCACCGCGGTGCCCTTCAAGCATCTCATTGCATACTACCGGGCCGCGGACGTCGCCTGGATCACACCGCTCGCCGACGGCATGAATCTCGTCGCCAAGGAATTCGTCGCCGCACGGACGGACGAAGACGGCGTGCTCGTCCTGTCGGAGTTCGCCGGCGCGGCCGTCGAGATGTCGGCGGCGATTGTTACCAATCCGTTCTCGCACAAGTCGATGGATTCGGCGATCGACCAGGCAATCGCGATGGATCGCGACGAAAAGCGCAAGCGCATGCAGGCGCTGCGAACGACGATCCGGAAATATGATTTGCGCGCATGGGCGGATGAACAGCGCCGTCTGTTCGACGCCGTGGACCATGCCGGCAACGAACACGCGGCTGGCCAGACGCTGTCGGCCGCCTGACCGGCCCGCCCCGGTACCGGTTAACCTCGTCTCAAAACCGGCATTGCTAGACTGTACCGATCCAGGAACGGGTCGGACATGACGCGCATCATCGATATACTGCGGACGGGAAGCTGGCTGGAAAAGGAGCGGATGCTTTTCTATCCGCTGGTGATCCTCGCGATCACCGTCGCGGCGACGGGCTATGTCCTTTATTCCAACGGCGGCACGCTTCCCAACGGTTCGCCCTTTGGCTCCGATTTCGTCAGCTTCTGGGTCGCGGCGCGCGAAGCGCTTTCCGGCCATCCCGAAGTCCCGTATCTGGCCGACCGTTTCGCGGCGGCGCAGAACGCGATTTTCGGCGACGGCAATTTCTACGCCTTCTTCTATCCGCCGCACTATCTCGCCTACATGCTGCCCTTTGGCGCACTTCCGTATTATCCGGCACTCATCGCATGGACGGCCTCGAGTTTTCTTGCCGCGCTGGCCGTCATCCGCGCCATCGCCGGCAAACGGCCCGAGGTGCTGCTTCTGGCGCTGGCCTTTCCGGCGACGTTCCTGACTTTCGCCCACGGCCAGAATGCCTTTCTGTCGGCGGCGTTGTTCGGCGGTGCGCTGGTCATGCTGCCGCGCCGTCCCGTGCTGGCCGGAATCCTGTTCGGATTGCTGACCTTCAAGCCGCAACTCGGCCTGCTCATCCCGCTCGCGCTGATCGCCGCCGGCCAATGGCGCACGATCGCCTCGGCCGCTGTCACGGCAATCACCGTCGCGGCGCTGTCGGTTGCGCTATTCGGCGTCGAAACATGGTCGCTGTTTGTTGCCCAGGGCGGCAGCGCGATGGACGCCCTGCGCGAGAACCTCGTCGGCTGGGAAAAGATGATTTCCACCTACGCGATGCTGCGGCTCTCCGGCATGGCCGACATGCCGGCGATGGCACTGCAGGGCCTGGTTTCGCTGATCGCCGCCGGCGCGACCGTGTGGGCGTGGCGCCGGCGCAGCTCCGTGCCTCATGAACTGCGGTGCGCCTTGCTGCTGACGGCGTCGCTTCTCGCCACGCCGTTCGGGCTCAATTACGACCTCTTCGTGCTCGCTCCGGCGATTGCCTTTGTCGCGGCCTTTGGTTTGCGGGCCGGTTTCCCGCCCTACTCGAAGACCATTCTCGCCGTTGTTTACCTGTCACCCTTCGCGGTGTTGTGGCTGATGGCTGACATGATCGCGATCGCGCCCTTCATCCTTGCCGGGCTGTTCCTGTTTCTTCTTGCCGCCACCGTCCCGCCTGGTCGCGGCGCCCATGGTACCGGACCCGTGGCCGCGGAATGAAAAAGGCGCCCCGAAGGGCGCCTTTCGATTTTGCGCATCGCGTGGGCGATTATTGCGGCAGCGTGTCGTCGACGCCCTCGACATAGAAATTCATGCCGAGCAGCGTGCCGTCATCGGAGACCTCGCCGTCCTTGAGCCACACGGTTCCGTCCTGCTTGTTGATCGGCCCGGTGAAGGGATGCAGTTCGCCGGACTTGATCTTGGCCTCGGTTTCCTCGGCCATCGCCTTCACGTCGTCCGGCATGTTGGTGTAGGGCGCCATCGTCAGGATGCCGTCCTTCAAGCCGTCCCAGCTCTGCTGGCCGCCCTTCCAGGTGCCGTCCATCGCCGCCTTGATTTCCTTGACGTAGTAAGGACCCCAGGTATCCGTGATCGCGGACAGCTGGGCGTGCGGTCCGGCCTTGATCTGGTCGAATGCCTGGCCGAACGCATGGATTCCGCGCTCTTCGGCGACCTGCATCGGGCCGGTCGAGTCGGTGTGCTGGGTGATGATGTCGACGCCCTGGTCGATCAGCGCCTTGGCGGCGTCGGCTTCCTTGCCGGCGTCAAACCAGGTGTTGACCCAGACGACCTTGAGCTTGAAATCCGGATTGACGGAGCGCGCGCCGAGCAGGAAGGAGTTGATGCCCATCACCACTTCCGGGATCGGGAACGAGGCGATGTAGCCGGCAACACCGGTCTTCGACATCTTGCCCGCGATCTGGCCGATGATGTAGCGGCCCTCGTAGAAGCGCGAATTGTAGGTGGTCAGGTTCGGTGCGGTCTTGTAGCCGGTCGCGTGCTCGAACTTGACGTCCGGGAACTTCTCGGCGACCGCCACGGTCTGGTCCATGAAACCGAACGAGGTGGCGAAGATGATGCCGCAGCCGGATCGCGCGAAGCGGGTGAGCGCGCGTTCGGCGTCGGGGCCTTCCGGCACGTTTTCGACATAGACGGTCTCGACCTTGTCGCCGAGTTCCTTGTCGACCATCTGCCGGCCCACATCTTGCGCCTGCGTCCAGCCGCCGTCGGTCTTGGAACCGACATACATGAAGCAGGCCTTGTACTTGTCGGCCGCCTGCGCTCCGCTGGCGAGCGTGAGGGCAAGTGCCGTTGTAAGGCCGAGGACGAGTTTATTCATTTGTACACCTCTCTACGATTTTGCCGGACCAACCCGGCGGGTTTGGATTGTTGCCGCGCCTACTCGCCCCGTCAGCGATCGGGCACGAAGGGCTGCCCAAGCGATGCGGGAGTGTTCATCACCGTCAACCTTCTGTTTCCGGAGATTATGACGAGAACGACGATCGTCGCCAGATAGGGCAGCGAGGAAAGAAGCTGCGACGGGATGCCGAAACCGAGCGCCTGGGCATGCAACTGGCCGATCGTCACCGCGCCGAACAGATAGGCGCCGCCAAGCACGCGCCACGGGCGCCACGAGGCGAAGACGACCAGCGCAAGCGCGATCCAGCCCCGGCCCGCGGTCATGTTCTCCACCCATTGCGGCGTATAGACCAGCGACAGGTGCGCCCCCGCCAGGCCGGCGCAAGCACCGCCGAACAGCACCGCCGCATAGCGGTAGCCGAGCACCGAAATGCCGAGGGCGTGCGCCGACTTGTGGTTGTCGCCCACCGACCGCAGCGTCAGCCCGGTGCGGGTCCTGAACAGGAACCACATCACGCCGGCGGTCAGGGCGATCGACATGTAGAATATCGGGTCCTGACCGAACAGCAGCCGGCCGACCAGCGGAATGTCCGCCAGGCCGGGGATGTGGATGTTGGCCAGCCGCACGCCGGGCGAGCCGACAAAACCCTCGCCGATCATGCCGGACAGGCCGATGCCGAGCAGCGTCAGGGACAGTCCGGTCGCCACCTGGTTCGTCGCCAGCGACAGCGTCAGCACGGCGAACAACAACGACAGGAGTGCGCCGGCGACGATGGCTGCGAGGATCCCGATCCACGGCGACCCGGTCAGCGCGGCGGCGGCGAAACCGCAGACCGCGCCGATGACCATCATGCCCTCGACCCCGAGATTGAGGACGCCGGAGCGTTCCACGACCAGTTCGCCCATCGCCGCGATCAGTAGCGGCGTCGCGGCGGTCGCGATGGTCAGCAGGATATTCTGTGCGATTTCCATGGTGCCGCCCCCTACGCCTTGACCTTGCCGCGCCAGACAACGCGCACCTGGTACCGGATCAGCGTGTCGCAGCCGAGCACGAAGAACAGCAGCAGGCCCTGGAAGACGCGGGCGACCTTGTCCGAAATGCCGAGCGCCATCTGCGCGCCCTCGCCGCCGAGATAGGTCAATGCCAGCACGAAGCCGGCCGCCACGGCGCCCAGCGGATTGAGCCGGCCGAGGAAGGCGACGATGATCGCGGTAAATCCGTATCCGGGCGAAATGGTCTCGCGCAGCTGGCCGATCGCGCCGGAGACCTCGCAAATGCCGGCAAGGCCCGCCAGCCCGCCCGAAAGCAGGAACGCGAAATAGACCATCTTGCGCGAGCTGAATCCGGCAAACCGGCCGGCCCGGGGGCTTTCGCCGAGCACGCGGATCTCGAAGCCCTTGATCGTGTAGCGCATCATCAACCAGACCAGCACGGCCGCGACGACCGCGAAGACGATGCCGTAATGGGCGCTGCCCTGCGACGGCGCGATCTCGCCGAGGCGCGCCGCCGGCGGAAAGCGGATGGAGCCGGGGAAGTTGTTGCCGGCGGGGTCGCGGAAAACGCCGCGCGCCAGCCAGTCGAGGAACAGCTGCGCCACATAGACCAGCATCAGGCTGGTCAGGATCTCGTTGGTGTTGAACCGCGTCTTGAGGAATGCCGGCACCGCCCCCATCGCGGCACCGCCGGCGAAGCCGAACAGCAGCATGAGCGGCAGGGTCAGGAAATTCTGGAACCCCGGCAGCAATATCGGAATCAGCGAGCCGGCGATCCCGCCCATGATGAACTGGCCTTCGGCGCCGATGTTCCAGTTGTTGGAGCGGTAGCAGACCGACAGGCCGACGGCGATCATGATCAGCGGCGCCGCCTTGATCGCCAGTTCGTGCAACTGCCAGACCTCGGTCAGCGGCTCGATGAAATAGATATAGAGCGCGGCCATCGGCGGCTTGCCAAGCGCGGTGAAGATGATCGCGCCGGCGACAAGCGTCAGCAACAGCGCGATGAAAGGCGAGAGCGCGCTGAACAAGGCGGAATGCTGCGGCCGCTTGATGAGTTCGATGCGCATCACACGACCTCTTTTTCATCATGACCGACGTGGCCGGGTTCGGAGCCGCCCATCAACAGGCCGATACTCTCGTATGTCGCCTCGGCAATCGGCACCGGCTTCGACATTTCGCCATTATGCATCACGGCGATGGCGTCGGAGATTTCGAACAGCTCATCGAGATCCTGGCTGATTACCAGCACGGCGGAACCGCTTCGCGCGAGCTCGATCAGGGCCTGGCGAATTCGCGCGGCCGCGCCGGCATCGACGCCCCATGTCGGCTGGTTGACGACCATGATCGCCGGCTGGCGGTCAAGTTCGCGGCCGATGATGAATTTCTGCAGGTTACCGCCCGAAAGCGATGCCGCTTCAGGGTCTTCCGCGCTCTTGCGGACATCCATTCCCTCGATGACCCGTTTGGAAGCGGCCTCGACAGCGCTCGAACGGATCGTACCGAGCGGGCCAAGGAACGCCGACTGATCGGTGCGGTAGCGCGACAGAAGCAGGTTTTCAGAGAGGGCCATCGCCGGCGCGGCACCATGGCCGAGGCGTTCCTCCGGCACGAAGGCGGCACCGGTCAGACGACGCTGCGATATGCCCATCCGCCCCACATCCGTGGCGCGCAGGCGGACCGATCCAGCGGTGTCCTGCAACACTTCGCCGGAGACGGCCTCGAAAAACTCGCCCTGCCCGTTTCCGGCCACGCCCGCGATGCCGATGACTTCGCCGGCGCGCACGGTGAGCGATATGTCGCGCAGCGGCATGGCGAACGGCGTTGCGGCGGGCCGGCTCAGGTTGCGGATTTCAAGCAGCGGTTCGCCGGGGCCGCCCTCCGGCGCCTGCCGCACGACCTGGTGGATCTCGGTTCCGACCATCATGCTCGCAAGCGACGAGGCGGTCTCCTCGCGCGGATTGCAGTGGGCGACCACCTTGCCGTGCCGCAGCACGGTCGCGCGGTCGCACATGCGTTTCACCTCTTCCAGGCGGTGCGAGATGTAGAGGATCGACTTTCCTTCGTCCCGCAACCGTTCCAGCGTCTCGAAAAGCTTGTCCGCTTCCTGCGGCGTGAGCACCGAGGTCGGCTCGTCGAGAATGATGAGGTCCGGCGTCTGAAGCAGGCAGCGGATGATCTCGATGCGCTGACGCTCGCCGACGGACAGGTCTCCGACCATCGAATAGGGATCGAGCGGCAAACCGTAGCTGTATGACAAGGCCTGCGCCTTGGCCGCGATCGTGCGGATGGCAACGTCATCATCGAGCGACAGCGCGATATTTTCCGCCACCGTCAGCGAGTCGAACAGCGAAAAGTGCTGGAAAACCATACCGATACCGAGGGCGCGGGCTTGCATCGGATTGGCGATGGCGACGGGCTGGCCGCGCCACTTGATCACGCCGCCATCCGGCTGCAACGAGCCGAACAGCATCTTCACCAGGGTGGACTTGCCGGCGCCGTTCTCACCGAGGAGCGCATGGATCTCACCGGGGACGATATCGAAGTCGACGCCGTCATTTGCCTTCAGCGTGCCGAATACCTTGGTGATCCCCTGAACCTGGAGAAGGGTTTGCGGCGCGGCTGTGGTTACTTCGGCGTCCGTCAACGAGGCGTGTCCCGGCTTGCAAATTGTTGCTGGAGGAAGCTAAGCGCATTCAATCGAGGCGCGCAAACCTGAAAACGCGATCGATTGCCATTTTCAGGGTTTTTTTACCGATTGGTCAGTGACTGGAGGGGCCGCTGCGTCAGTTGGCCCTTCTTCCGGACGACGAACAGGACTGGACAGAACGGCCCGTCTTCGCCACTTGTTGGGACAGAAATGCCCGAAAGGACTTCGTCGTGAACACAAGCGATATCGTCGTTGTCGGCGGCGGACCGGCAGGAATGGCCTCGGCGCTGATAGCGGCGCGGCAAGGATATGACGTCGTGCTCGTCGCGCCGTCCGGAACCTTCATCGACAGCGATGACCGCACCACGGCGCTGATGATGCCCGGCATCGACATGCTGAAGGATCTCGGCGCATGGCCGGACCTCGAGGCCGAGGCGACGCCGCTCAGGACCATGCGCATCGTCGACGGCACCAAGCGGCTGATCCGCGCACCGACGGTGACGTTCGAGGCGCCGGAAATCGGCGAGGAAGCGTTCGGCTACAATCTCGTGAACCGGACCTTGAACACTGCGCTTCATCACGTGATCGGGCAGACGCCCGCCATTCGCTGCATCGATTCCATGGCGAGTTCCGCCTCTTTCGGCCCCGACGAGGCAACTGTCGTGCTCGCCAATGGCGAAACACTTCATACGAAACTCATCATTGCGGCCGACGGGGTCAACTCGCTGCTGCGCGAGGCCGCCGGAATCGGCACGCGAAAATGGACCTATCCGCAAACCGCCGTCGTGCTGACCTTCGCGCATTCGCGGGACCACGGTTTCACGTCGACGGAATTCCACATGGAATCAGGGCCTTTCGCGCAGGTGCCGATGCGCGGCAAGCGCTCAAGCCTCGTCTGGGTCGTCGAGCCCACCGAGGCCGAACGCATCGCCGCTCTCGATCCGGAAACGCTTGCCGGCATGATCGAGCGCCGGATGCAGTCCATGCTCGGGCGCGTCAGCGACGTTTCCACGCCGCAGTGCTGGCCGCTGTCGGGAATGATCGCGCACCGATTCGCCGCCGAACGCCTGATGCTGGCAGGCCAGACCGCGCATATCTTCCCGCCGATCGGCGCGCAGGGCCTCAACCTGTCGATGCGGGACATCGCCGATCTCGGCAAATGCCTCGGCGCGGCCGGGGCCGATCCGGGCGCCGCGGGCGTGACCGCACGCTACGATCGCCTGCGCCGGGCCGACGTCGCTTCGCGTACCGGCACGGTCGACCTCCTCAACCGGTCGCTGCTGACCGGGTTCCTGCCGGTGCAGTTCGCGCGCGCGGCGGGATTGGGGCTCCTCGCGGCCGTGCCGCCGCTGCGCAACATCGTCATGCGGGAAGGCATGGCACCGGGCGCCGGCTTGCGCAGCCTGTTCGCGCGGCGCGGGCCGCTCAGGGAAACAGATCCGGCGGAAGCAGGCCGTTCGTCATCGCGTACAGAAGCGCGGTGACCGAAACAACCGAGCCGGCTGTCGTGATCATAACCGAGGCGGATGCGCGCTCGATCCAGACGCCATATTGCTGGGCGATGACGAAGACGTTCGTCGCCGACGGAAGCGCGGCCAGCAGCACGCCCGCATAGACCCATGTCGGCGGGAAATTGCCGAGCCAGCTCAGCATCACGTAGACGATCAGCGGATGGACCACGAGCTTGATCGCGACGATGAAACCCATGTCGGACGGCACACGCTTCACAGGGCGCAGCGCCAGCGTCACGCCCATGGCGAACAGCGCGCAGGGCGCGGCCGCGTTCGCGAGGTAGTTGAGCAAGGTCTGCGCCGCTGCCGGAGGCTGGAATGACAGGGCTGCCGCGCCTACGCCGATGATGGTCGCCAGGATGAAAGGATGCAGGAGCACCCGCTTCACGACACCGAATGCGAGGTGCAACGGCGTTTCGTAGGTGCCATCCTTGCCGGAAAGCGCCATCATAAGCGGCGCCATGATGAAGTGCAGCGTGTTGTCGAAGCAGAAAACCAGGGCGACCGGCACCACCGCCTCCTCGCCGAATGCGAGAAGGGCCAGGCCCGGCCCCATATAGCCGATATTCCCGTATGCCGCGGCCAATCCCTTGATCGTGCTTTCGGGAATGTCGCCGCCGGAGCGCACCACCGCGATCACGAACATCAGCGCAAACACGATGTAGGTGCTGAAGGTCGTGCCGACAACGAAACGCCACTGCGTCAGCTGTTCGACCGGGGTGCGGGACAACAGGTTGAAGAACAGGGCCGGCAGCGCGATGTAGATGATGAAGGTATTCATCCACCCGAGCGCGTCGAGCCTCTGGCGGGTAATCTTGGCGGCAATGAATCCGAGCAGGATCAGGCCGAAAAACGGCAACACCAGTCCGATGACATTCGCCATTGATTCCCTTCCCGGATTCCCCTGCCGCCTCGCGAAGGATTCCAGCACCTATTAGGCGATGCCGGTGCGGTCAAGCCGATGCTCGCGCGAATTCCCGACCCTTGAAAAAGGTGCCGCGCTGTCACACATCTTGAGCATGGAAAAGCACAAAGCAATAACCGTGACTGCGCGCTATGCGATCGGCGATATCGTACGTCACCGTCTATATCCGTTCCGCGGCGTGATCTTCGACGTCGATCCGGAATTTGCGAATACGGAAGAATGGTATGAAGCCATCCCGGAAGAGTTGCGTCCGCGCAGGGACCAGCCCTTCTACCACCTCTTCGCCGAAAACGCGGAGACGGAATATGTCGCCTATGTTTCCGAGCAGAACCTTCTGCCGGACGAAAGCGGCGAGCCGGTGCGCCATCCGCAGGTGCCGGAAGTGTTCGAATGGGTTTCGGACGCGAAGCGCTATTCGATCCGCCCCGGCCTCGAGCACTGACGCGTCAGCCGCCTGACTCGCCCTTCCTTGCCGCGATCTCGGATATCGCACCGGCAATCGTTTCGGGGTCCTGAGCACCCATCACGGCATATTTGTTGTCGATGATGAAGCAAGGGACCCCGCTCACGCCCATCGACTGAGCAAGCGCGATCTCCTGCTCAACCGCCTCCCGGTCGGCACCACTTGCGAGAAGCGTTTCGACGATCGACGCGTCCATTCCGCATTCGCGGGCGACGCCGACGAGAACACCGTGGTCGGCGATGTTCGCCCCCTCCAGGAAATACAGTTCGAACAGGCGATCGACGACGCGCGCCTGGACGCCCTCGCCCGCATTCTGTGCCCAGCGGATCAGGCGATGGGCGTCGAGCGTGTTGGGCGAGACCCCGATCGCATCGAAGCGGAACGGGATGCCTTCCATGGCGCCCGCCTCCTCGATGTTGCGGTAAAGCGCCTTTGCGCGCTCCAGTCCGCCGAACTTCTCCGCCAGATAGGTATCGCGATCCTTGCCTTCGGGCGGCAACGTCGGATCGAGCTGGAAGGGGCGCCACTGGATCGTGACGGCGATCGCCGGATCGAGTTGCCGCCAGCGCCTTCTCGAACCGCTTCTTGCCGATGAAACACCAGGGGCACATCACGTCGGAGATGATGTCGATGTGGATCCCGGTCATTTGTACCGACCACCATACCGGGAACTGGTAGCCGTAGAGCGGCGTCTTTTCCGGGAATTTCAGGTGATCCCAGTAAGCGACCCAGGATTCTGCGGATGTGATAGAGCGGGATGACGTATTGGCCCGAGATCAGGATGCGGTCGAGGGCGCGGACCGCGGCTGCGAAATCCTCGCGCTCGCGCGCATTGATGAGCGCCTCGATCATCGCGTCGATCGCCGGATCGGACGCGCCGGCATAGTTGAACGTGCCTTCGACATCGCGCGACTGCGACCCCCAGCGCCAGATCTGCTCGGCGCCAGGCGATAGCGAAGCCGACAGGGTCGCGGCCGTCATGTCGTAGTCGTAGCTCTGCCGTCTGGCCTGGAACTGGGCGTCGTCGACCGTGCGCACGGACACGTCGATCCCGAGCGCCCCAGCTGTCCGCTTGTAGGCGAGCGCCATCTTCTCCTCGCCAAGGCCGGACGTCATGATCTCGAAGGCCAACTGCTTGCCATCCTTCATCAATTTTCCGTCCTGGATCGAATAGCCCGCTTCCATCAGCTTCTTCAGCGCCGCGCGCAGGACATTGCGGTCGCGCCCTGACCCGTTGGTCTTTTCAGGATGGTAGGTTCCGTCCATCACCGATGGCAGCACGGCATCGGGGAACGGCGCCAGAAGCGCCTTTTCGCGCGCGTCGGCCGGGCGGCCGATGGCGGAAAGTTCGTCGGAATTCTGCCAGAACGATTCCGTGCGCGTGTAACGGCCGGAGAACAGGTTCCTGTTGACCCATTCGAAATCGAACAGCATCGCGAGCGCCTGGCGGACATTGCGGTCGGCGAACTGCTCGCGGCGCGTATTGAAGAAAAAGCCGAGCATGCTTTGCGGCTTGTTGGAGACGAAGGCGGCCTTCTTCACCTTGCCTTCCTTGACGGCCGGAAAGTCGTACGCCGTCTCCCACTGGGTCGGGTCGCCCTCCGGATAGACGTCGTAGAGACCCTTCTTGAAGGCTTCGAACAGGGCCGTCTGGTCGCGGAAATATTCGACCGTGATCTTGTCGTAATTGTCGAAGCCGCGCTTGGACGGAAGGTCTTTCGCCCAATAGTCCGGATTTCGCCTGTAGACGATCCGCGTACCGGGTTCGACGCTGTCGACAAGATACGGGCCGCTGCCGACCGGTGGCGTCAGCGTCGACTGGTCGAATGTCGCGACATCGATCGCGTGTTTCGGCAGGACCGGCATCATGGCGATGATCAGCGGGAATTCGCGGTCCGCCTTGTCGTTGAAGGTAAACTTCACCTTGTTCTCGGCGGTCTTCTCGATCTTCTCGATCTTGTCCATCCGGCTGCTGTAGGGAGGCCTGCCCTTCTCGGTCAGAAGCTCGAAGGTGAAAATGACGTCTTCCGGCGTGATCGCAACGCCATCCGACCACCGCGCCTTCGGGATTGATCGTGAACTCGGCCCAGGTGCGGTCAGGATCGGTCTCGATCGTCTGCGCGATCAGCCCGTACATGGTGAACGGCTCGTCGCGCGACCGCTGCATCAGCGATTCATAGACGAGATTGCCATAGTCCAGGTCGATGATGCCGCGCGCGGTCGTGCGCATGCTGGCCAGAATGAACGGATTGAGACTGTCGAACGTGCCGCGCACCCCGTAGGTGATCGATCCGCCCTTCGGCGCATCGGGATTGGCATAGGGAAAATGGGTGTAGTCGGCGGGCAGAGCCGGCTTGCCGTGCATGGCGATGCCGTACATCGGCTCGGCGCCCGCATTCGGCGCCATGACGGCCGCGACCAACGCGAAAAGTCCGAACCAGCGGCTGATCCGAAAGCCCATATGCGCTTCTCCATGTGTTGGCATCGTGCAGATTCGGAAACTAACACGGGCATTGGGCGAATTCAGCACCGGGCGGGAAATTCATCACAATCACCACGCGGGGCTGGAATTGATTGCGTTGCATGTGTATCACACCGCGCGAAACGCCTCGTCATGGTGTAGCCTTAATTACACAGCACCGGTCCGCTCGACCGAATATCGCAAATATAAAGGATGCAGCTTCATGCGCGCCAATTTGATTAAGACAATTGCCTTCCTGATGTCAGCGAGCGTCGCTGCGGCGGGCGCAGTGTCGTCCGCTTCGGCACAGCAGCAGAACACGCCACAGGTGCCGCAGGGCTGGTTCAAGGTCTGCTCGAAGCAGGAAGACAACGACATCTGCAACGTCCAGTTCATCCGTGCCGCCAATACCGGCCAGTTGCTGACCGCAGTGAACCTCATCCAGATCAGCGGCAAGGTGAACCGCGCCATCTTCCAGATCGCCGTTCCCACCGGCCGCGTCATTCCCGCCGGCATCGGCATGCAGATCGACGGCGGAACGGCGCAGAAGATCAACTACGCGATCTGCCTGCCGGATCGTTGCATCGCCGAAGCGCCGCTTACCGACGCGCTTGTCGCTTCGCTGAAAAAGGGCGGCGAACTGACGCTTACCTCGATCAACTTCCAGAACCAGCCGAACCCGATCCAGGTCTCGCTCAGCGGCTTCACCGCCGCGTTCGAAGGCGAGCCGCTGAAGCAGTCGGAAGTCGAAAGCCGCCAGCAGCAGCTGCAGCAGGCCATCGAGAAGCGCCGCGAGGATTTCCAGAAGCGGCTGCTCGAGGAACAGCAGAAGGCCAAGCAGGGCAACTGAGTACCTGTCACAGCAATCAAAACAAAACGGGGCCGCGAGGCCCCGTTTTCGTATTCCGGAATAGCGGTTTTCATGCGGCCTTTTCGGTCACCGCCTCGGCAAGACGCGCAAGCTTGGTCGCGAGGATCGCGCTTCCCGCCAGGCGTTTTGCCGGGGTCGGCCAGTCGCGCGAAAAGAAGACCGACTGGTCGGGCCTGATCTTCGCCATGGAGCCCTGCTCGCCGATAAAGGCAATGAGCCCCGCCGGATCGGCGAATTCCTTGTTGCGGAACTGGATCACGGCGCCCTTCGGTCCGGCGTCGAGTTTCTCGACATTGGCCTTGCGGCACAGCGCCTTGATGTAGACGACCTTGAGGAGATGCTCGACGTCGTCCGGCATCGGCCCAAACCGGTCGGTCAGTTCGGCGCCGAAGGCGTCGATCTCCCTGATTTCCTCCAGTTCGCCGAGCCTGCGATAGAGCGACAGGCGCAATTGCAGGTCGCCGACATAGGATTCCGGGATCATGACGGAGGTTCCGACCGCGATCTGCGGCGACCACTGGCCGTGGTCATCGACCGCCTCGCCCTTCATCTCCATCACCGCTTCCTCGAGCATCTGCTGATAGAGTTCGAAGCCGACCTCCTTGATATGGCCCGACTGCTCCTCGCCGAGCAGGTTGCCGCCGCCGCGAATGTCGAGATCGTGGCTCGCAAGCTGGAAGCCGGCCCCCAGCGAATCGAGCGACTGCAGCACCTTCAGCCGCCGCTCCGCCGTCTTGGTCAGCATCTTGTTGGCCGGCAATGTCAGGAGCGCGTAGGCGCGGACCTTGGACCGGCCGACGCGGCCGCGGATCTGATACAATTGCGCCAGACCGAACATGTCGGCGCGATGGACGATCATGGTGTTGGCGGTCGGTATGTCGAGTCCGGATTCGACGATCGTCGTCGACAGGAGGACGTCATAGCTCCCGTCATAAAAGGCATTCATGATATCGTCGAGCTCGCCGGGCGCCATCTGGCCATGGGCGACGGCGACCTTCAGTTCCGAAACATGCTCGTCCAGGAACGCCTTCACGTCCTTGAGGTCGGAGATGCGCGGGCAGACATAGAAGCTCTGTCCGCCGCGATAGCGTTCGCGCAGCAGCGTCTCGCGGATGATCAGCGGATCGAACGGCGACACGAATGTCCGCACGGCAAGCCGGTCCACCGGCGGCGTCGAGATCAGCGACAGTTCGCGCACTCCGGTCAGCGCCAGTTGCAGCGTGCGCGGGATCGGCGTCGCCGACAGCGTCAGCACATGGACGTCGGATTTCAGTTCCTTCAGCCGTTCCTTGTGCTTGACGCCGAAATGCTGCTCCTCGTCGACGATCACCAGACCCAGGTTCTTGAAGCTGATGGACTGGCCGAGCAGCGCATGCGTGCCGATGACGATGTCGACGCTGCCGTCGGCGATGCCCTTCTTGGCCTCGGCGAGCGCCTTCGGCCCGGCGAGGCGCGAGGCATGGGCGATGTTGACCGGCAGGCCGCGAAAGCGCTCCGAGAAGGAGCGGAAATGCTGGCGGGCCAGCAGCGTGGTCGGTACGACGACGGCCACCTGCACGCCGTTCAGGGCCGCCACGAAGGCGGCGCGGATCGCAACCTCGGTCTTGCCGAAGCCGACATCGCCGCAGACAAGTCGGTCCATCGGCTTGCCGGCGACAAGGTCGCCGACCACGGCGTCGATCGCGGTCAGCTGGTCGTCGGTTTCGTCATAGGGAAAGCGGGCCGAAAACTCGTCGAAAAGGCCTTCCGGCGGACGCAGGACCGGTGCCGTGCGCGTTTCGCGGGCGGCGGCGATCGCTGATCAGATGCCCGGCCATGTCGAGCAGGCGCTTCTTCAGCTTCGCCTTGCGCGCCTGCCAGGCGCCGCCGCCGAGCCGGTCGAGCACGGCGGTCGTGGCATCCGATCCGTAACGCGACAGGAGCTCGATGTTTTCGACCGGCAGGAACAGCCGCCCGTCGCCGGCATAGACGATCTCGAGGCAATCATGCGGCGCCCCGGCGGCTTGAATAGTGCGCAGGCCGACAAACTGGCCAATGCCATGATCGACATGAACGACGATGTCGCCTTCGGCCAGAGCCGAGGCTTCGGATATGAAATCGGACGCCTTCTTGCGCCGGCGATGACGCACCAGCCTGTCGCCGAGAATGTCCTGTTCGGCGACAAGCGCGAAGGTCGGTGTCTCGAAGCCGTGCTCGATCGACAGGACCGCGGCGGGAATGCGGGTGCGGTTGAACGCCATCGCGACGCCGATACCGGACACCGTCTCGATGCCCTCGAGCGAATGTTCTTCCAGAATCTGGATCAGGCGGTTCAGGGAGCCCTCGCTCCAGCCGGCCAGGAACACGCGCTTGTCGTCCGCCCTCAGGCCGGCGATGTGCCGTGCCGCCATGTCGAAGACGTTGGCTTCCTTGTCGGCCCGTTCGAGCGCGAAATTGCGTCCGGCGGCAATAGCCCAGGTCGAAGACGGTCACGCCGGCGGTTTCCGGGACGCCGAAGGGCGACAGTTCGATCGTCAGCCGGGTCGATGCACGCTCGATCGCCTCTTGCGGCCGCAGATAGAGCGAATCCGGCGGCAATGGCTTGTAGGGAATGCCGTCGCCGCCGAGCGCGCCGTCGGACTGGCCCTGCCTCGCCTGGTAATGATCCTCGATCATGGTGCGGCGCTCGGTCAGCGCCTCCCTGGTCAGGTTCTCCATCACGACCGGCGCATCCGGCAGGCAATCGAACAGCGTCGTCAGTTCTTCATGGAAGAGCGGCAGCCAGTGTTCCATGCCGGCGAAACGCTGTTGGCTCGTAATCGAGGCGTAGAGCGCGTCATCGCGGGTCGGCGCGCCGAATGTCGAGAGATAGCCCTGGCGGAACCGCGCAACGCTTTCCGCCGTCAGCGAAATTTCGCTTGCCGGCTGGAGGACGAATTCCGTCTTCTGGCCGGTCGTGCGCTGGGTTGCCGGATCGAAGGCGCGCACGCTTTCCAGCGTGTCGCCGAAGAAGTCCAGCCGGACGGCTTCCGGCGTTCCCGGCGCGAAGATGTCGAGGATACCGCCACGCACTGCGAATTCGCCGACTTCACGGACGGTCGGAACCCGTTCGAAACCGGCCGTCGCAAGGGTTGTGACGATGTCGTCCATGCGGACATGCTGTCCGGGTTTCGCCGATATGATCTGCCCGGCGATCGCGCCGGGAAACGGCATGCGCTGGAGGATGGCGTTGGCCGTCGTCAGCACGATTGCCGGGGCCGGTTTTTCGCTCAGCTGCGCAAAACGCGTCATCGCCGCGAGACGCCGCGCGGAGACGTCCGATCCCGGCGACACCCGGTCATAGGGGAGGCAATCCCAGGCCGGGAAGCTGATGACCTCGATATCGGGCGCGACGAAGGAAAAGACCTGTTCCCAATCGGCAAGGCCCGCGCCGTCGCGCGCGACATAGATCACCGGGCCGCCATTGGCGGCCGCCTTCGAGCACAGGGCGTTGACGACGAAGGGTTCGGCGCCGGCGGCAACGCCGGAAAAGACGATGCGCCCGGCGTCGGCCGGAACGTCCGGCACATCGATCCAGCCCTTCCTGGCTTTCGCACTCATGGCAAATCGATCCCGTGGAACTCGCAGATCGCGCGAAACAGCGGCGTGTCGTGCGACGCCGGAACGGGTCCCTCGCCGGTGAACCACTTGAACAGGTCACGGTCGAGGACTTCAAGCAGTGCTTCGAAAACCGCCAGGTCGCTGGCTGCCATGTCGCCGATTCGGGCGTCGGCGAATTTGCCAAGCAGCAGGTCCGTTTCCTTCATGCCGCGGTGCCACGCACGGAACTTCGCGCGGCGGCGGCGCGCATCGAGGTCGGTGACGGTTTCCGGTCCGGACGGGATCATGGCTGCATCTTTGCGGTCGAGGAGGATGGACGCGATATAACGCCGGGACTGGCACTTGTCAGCCTTGATCGGCCCTGCCCCGGGATTAAAGATGGCGGCATGCGCCCGAATGTCCTCGATCCCCTGTTTGCGCCCGTCAGCGTCGTCGACGGTATCGGCCCGCGGATCGCGAAACTTCTGTGCAATCTCCTGCCGGTTCCCGAGTTCGATGCAGGAGCCGCGCGTTCTCGGGCTTGTCTTCCACCTGCCGCACTCGATCATCGATCGGCGCAAGCAGCCGGGGATCGCTTTTGCGCCCGAAGGCGCGATCGTGACGCTGAAGGTGCGGATCGATCGCCACCAGCCCTCGCCGCGCGGGCGCAGCAATGTGCCCTACCGGGTTTTCGCCCATGACGAGACGGGCGAAATCGGCTTCGTCTTCTTTCATTCCAAGCCGGCCTGGCTGGAAAAGGCGCTGCCGGTCGGCGAGACCATGCTCGTTTCCGGCCGGGTCGAATGGTTCAACGGACGTCCGACCATGGTGCATCCGGACCATATCGTCAGTGAGGCGAACGCCGCCGACCTGCCGCTTGTCGAGCCGGTCTATCCGCTGACGGCGGGCGTTTCGCCCAAGGTGCTGCGCAAGGCGATCCTGTCGGCGCTGGAACGCGTTCCCGGCCTGCCCGAATGGATCGATCCTCATGTCGTTGCAAAACACGGGTTTTCCGGCTTTCGCGAAAGCCTGTCGCGATTGCACGCGCCGCGCGACGAGGCAGATATCGACCTGCAGAATCCGGCGCGACGGCGCGTCGCCTATGACGAGTTGCTCGCCGGCCAGCTGGCGCTCGGCCTGGTGCGCCGGAAACTGAAGAAAACCGCCGGCCGCGTCTTCAACGGCAGCGGCGACCTCGCCGCGCGCATCCGCGAAGCTTTCGGCCATGCGCTGACCGACGCACAGGAGCGCTCGCTTGGCGAAATCCGTATCGACCAGGAGAAACCCGAGCGGATGCTGCGGCTGCTGCAGGGCGATGTCGGTTCCGGCAAGACGATCGTCGCGCTGCTCGCGATGGCGAACGTGATCGAATCGGGCGCGCAGGCGGCGATGATGGCGCCAACGGAAATCCTCGCCCGCCAACACTTTGCATCCATCAGTCCGCTGGCGGAAGCCGCCGGCCTGCGTATCGAGATCCTGACGGGGCGCGAAAAGGGCAAGATGCGCGCGGAAACGCTGGCCGCGCTGAAAGCCGGCGACATCGACATCCTCGTCGGCACGCACGCACTGTTCCAGGAAAGCGTGCAGTTTCGCGATCTTGGTCTCGCGGTCGTCGACGAACAGCACCGGTTCGGCGTGCATCAGCGGCTGCTGCTTTCCTCCAAGGGCCAGCACGCCGACATGCTGGTGATGACGGCGACGCCGATACCGCGGACATTGGTTCTGACCGCTTACGGCGACATGGATGTTTCCAAGCTCGACACCAAGCCGCCGGGCCGCCAGCCGGTAAAGACCGTGACCGTCCCGCTCGGGCGGCTGGACGAGGTCGTCGAACGCGTACGCAACGCGATCGCCCAGGGGCAGAAGATCTACTGGATCTGTCCGCTGGTCGAGGAAAACGAGGACCTTCGGGTGGCTTCGGCGGAGGAACGGTTCGATGCCCTGAAGAAGGTCATCAACGCGCCGATCGGTCTCGTCCACGGCCGCATGAAGGGCGACGAGAAGGACGCCGTGATGCAGGCCTTCAAGCAGGGCGACATCCGGCTTCTCGTCGCCACCACGGTGATCGAGGTCGGCGTCGACGTGCCGGACGCGACGATCATGGTGATCGAACATGCCGAACGCTTCGGCCTCGCCCAGTTGCACCAGTTGCGCGGGCGGGTCGGGCGCGGCAGCGATCATTCCACCTGCCTGCTGCTCTACAAGGAGCCGCTCGGCGACGTGGCGCATGCGCGCCTGGCGATCATGCGCGAAACCGAGGACGGGTTCCGCATCGCCGAGGAGGACCTGAAACTGCGCGGCGAAGGCGAAATCCTCGGCACGCGGCAATCGGGCGCCGCGAACTACAGGCTCGCGTCGCTCGCCGACCACGCCGATCTGCTGGAGATCGCCCGCGACGACGCCCGGCTGGTCATCGAAACCGATCCGGAGCTGCAATCCGAACGCGGCAAGGCGCTGCGCACCCTGCTCTACCTGTTCGAACGCGACGAGGCGATCCGGCTTTTGCGGGCCGGCTAGGCTTTCTTCGCGTCCTTGGCGGCCTTGAGCCGCGCGCGCAGCTTCAGCGCCATGCCGTCCTTGTTTTCCTGACGCGCCCGCCCGAAGGCGACGGCATCGTCCGGGACGGACATGGTGACCACGCTGCCCGACGCGATATAGGCGCCGTCGCCGATACGAACCGGGGCAACCAGCGAGGAATTGGAGCCGATGAAGGCGTTTTCGCCGATTTCGGTCAGGTGCTTGCCGAAACCGTCATAATTGCAGGTGACCGTTCCCGCGCCGATATTCGCCTTGGGGCCGATCACCGCGTCGCCGATATAGGTCAGGTGGTTGACCTTGGCGCCCTCGCCGACGACGGATTTCTTGACCTCGCAGAAATTGCCGACCTTGGAACGTTCTCTCAGATCCGCGCCCGGACGCAGGCGGGCGAACGGACCAACCTCGGCGCGCTCGCCGATCGTCGCCTGCTCGAAATGGCAAAAGGAGTGAATGCGCGCGCCGGACCGGACCGTGACGCCCAATCCGAAGACGACATTGGGTTCGATGACGACATCGGGTTCCAGGACCGTGTCATGGCTGAGGAAAACGGTCTCCGGCGCGATCATGGTGACGCCGTCCGCCAGCATGCGATCGCGCGCCCGGCGCTGCCAGATCGCCTCGACGGCCGCGAGATCGGCCCGCGTGTTGACCCCGATCACATCCTCGACCGGCGCCTCTATGGCGACGACGTCGTGGCCCTGCCTGCGGGCGATCTCGACCGTGTCGGTCATGTAGTATTCGCCTTTGGCATTGGCGTTTCCGACGGCATCGAGGAGTTCGAGAACATGCCGTCCTGAGAACGCCATTATTCCGCCGTTACAAAAGCTTATTTGCTTTTCCTCGTCCGATGCATCACGTTCCTCGCGAATCGCCAGCAACTGCCCGCCGGATTCGATCAGCCGGCCGTAGCCAAACGGGTTTTCGGGCCGGAAGCCGACGACGACGATCATCGCGCCCTCGGCGAGCTTCGCGCGCGCCTCCCGCATGACCTGCGGGCGCACCAGCGGCGTATCGCCGAACATCACCAGCACGTCGTCATAGCCCCTGGCGATCGCGTCACGCGCCGCGAGGACCGCATGCGCCGTGCCGAGCTGTTCGGTCTGTTCGTGGAAGCTTGCGCCTTCCAGCGCGCCGGCGAGCGCGTCGCGGACATCATCGCTGCCGTGCCCGACGACAACGGCGACGGCCTCGCTGCCGGCCGCCCGCGCGGTCTCCGCCACATGGGCCGCCATCGGAATGCCGGCGACCGGATGCAACACTTTCGGCAGGGCGGATTTCATCCGGGTCCCCTGACCTGCGGCAAGAATGATGGTTAGGCAGGTGCGCGCCATGGGTTTGGGCCTCCGGGCGGGTAAGACATGCAGCTCAGCGAGCCGCATAGCGGGATTCCCGCGCAAGTTCCATACGGCGCGACGGAATTCGGTGTCCGCCGGCTTGCCGCCAAACATCGGAAAGACTAGAGACGGCCATCGTTTCACGGAATCGATGACCGTCTCCAACGCCTTGTTTTCACGCAATTCCGGACGGAAAACCGGTTTCCACTTATCCCGGAATTGCTTTAAGGCGGACGCATGTCGACCAACCAGCCTTCGCCCTCGCCGCTTCCCTATTTCGTGATGCTGGTGTCGCCGCTCTTCTTCTCCTCGAATCTCATTTTCGGCCGCTATGTGACCGGCGAAGTGGCGCCGTTCCTTCTCGCGACGATGCGCTGGGGCGCCGTCGCGCTGATCCTGTCGCCGCTTCTGGTCATGCACCGCGCATCCGTCATGCCGCTGGTGCGCACCCAATGGCCGACGCCTCGTCCTGCTCGGAATCCTCGGCATGGGCATCTGCGGCGGCGGCATCTACCTGGCGCTGAAATACACCACCGCGACCAATGCGACGCTGATCTACACGACATCGCCGGTTCTGATCCTGCTGCTGGAGCGTATTTTCACCGGGCGGCGCAGTCATGCGCGCGAAGTCATCGGCATGGCGGTCGCTTTTGCCGGGGTCGCGGTCATCGTGCTGCGCGGATCGATCGAAACCGCCCTGTCGCTCTCGCTCAATATCGGCGACCTGCTGGTCTTCGCCGGCGCGGTAAGCTGGGCCGGCTATTCGATCCTCTATCGTTCCGAACCGGTCCGCCAGATCGGCAACATGCCGCTGTTCGGGCTCGTCTCGATCTTCGGCGCGCTCTCCAACCTGCCGGTCGCCCTGTGGGAAATCGGCCAGGCAGACGCCCTGCCGACGGAACCGCACAGCTGGGCGGCAATCGGCGGAATCGTCTTCATCTCGTCGCTGCTCGCCTTTTCCACCTACCAGTTCGGCGTGCGCGCGCTCGGCGCCTCGATCGCCGGCGTTTTCATGTATCTCTTGCCGCCCTACGGCGTCGGCCTGGCGATCGTCTTTCTCGGCGAAGACTTCCAGCCCTTCCATGCGGCGGGTATCGCCCTGGTCATGGCCGGCGTGATCATCGCGACCTTCCCGGCGAACCTGCTTCGCAGGCTTAAGGCGAAAACCGCCTAACCGAGCGTACCGAGAACCGGGAAGCGCTCCAGCAGCCAGAACGACATCGACTGCATCCCGCCGGTCAGGAACAGGATGCCGGCAAGCACCAGCAATCCGCCGATTACCTTCTCGACAGTTCCCAGATGGCTGCGGAACGACTGCGTGAAGCGCATGAACGCGCCCGAGAACACCGCCGCCAGCAGGAACGGGATACCGAGGCCGGCGGAATAGACCGCCAGCAGCGCGGCGCCCTCGGCGACGCTGTCCCTGGCGCCGGCCAGCGTCAGGATCGGCCCGAGGACCGGCCCGATGCAGGGCGTCCAGCCGAAAGCGAAGGCAAGGCCCATGACATAGGCCGCAAACGGATTGGCGGGCGCGCCGCGCGTCTGGAACCTTGCCTCGCGCGAAAACAGGGCGATGCGGAACACGCCGAGGAAGTTCAGCCCCATGACGATGATGACGATGCCCGCCGACGATCGCCAGCCAGTCCTGCCAGGCGCGCAGAAAGACGCCGATCGTGCTGGCGCCGGCGCCGAGCGCGACGAAGACGGTCGAAAAACCGGCAATGAAGGCGAGAGCGGCGGCAATCAGGGGCAGCCTGACCGCCGCGACGGGCGCATCCGCCACGGCGGCGCCATCGGGACCCGGCGCGCCACGAAACTGGTCGACGGAAACGCCCGCCATGTAGCACAGATAGGGTGGCACCAGCGGCAGGACGCAGGGCGAAAGAAACGAGATCGCACCCGCGCCGAGCGCACTGACATAGGAAACGTCGATGGCCATGTATGCTCCGGTCCGGTATCTGTCTTCGCCGGCCAATCGGCGGCCGGCGCCCGTCTCTTAGGACATAAGCGGCTCACGGTGAAATCACCATTGCGCGTGGCGTCGAATTGCCACGTTTTTTCAACCTCCGGCCGGTAAATCCGGGTTGACCGGATAGGACGCCGTCCCTATGAACATCCCGACTTGACGGCAGGTGCGCCAGCCGATCGGGAGCGCGTAGCTCAGCTGGTAGAGCAACTGACTTTTAATCAGTAGGTCCAGGGTTCGAGCCCCTGCGCGCTCACCAACAAAATCAGATACTTAACTGCCAGACCGACACGATCTTTACGTCATAGTGAGCACATGGAAAGCGACGACATTGCCTTTCGATGGCTGGCATCCTGCTATTATTCCGGAATCAGACAGTGAACTGCAAAGTTGACAAGAGCGGAATGCCAACCGCGACGAGCCGTGCCAGTGCAGGGGTGAATCCCGCCGGCGATACAGACCGGCGTAATCCAGTACGTCTTTTCCCTCCATTCTCGGCGCGACTGTGTTCGTGATACAATCTCGGCGTTCGGATCAAATCCGAACGGAGGGAGGCGACAATGACACAGGATCAAAGAAATTACGTCAGCATGACGCGGTTGACGCATTACTTCGACATCATGCGCACAACCATTTTTGCGTTTGTCGGGCTGGGCGCGATCATTGAGCTGGGCCCCGACGGATATTCGGCGCCTTTGACCGTAATGGTAATCGCCACTGCTGCCTACGGCATCCTCGCCGGCGGAACCACGCTCGACGATATCATCAATCTTCGCGCCGACATGGACGAGGAGACGGCCAACACCAGTTACGGAAAGGCATTGAAAGCGAGAAATATTCCGGCGCTCAAAATGACTTCGAGCGTGTTGTTGGGACTGATCGCCGTCGCCGAACTCTATGCCATATTCACTGCGTCGGTTGGCCTTGAATAGTAGTGAATATCGTCGGGACCCTGCATGCGGTCCGGGGGAGCCGGTAAACGTTTAGAAGGGTGGACGCTGAAGCCCCGAGCATATCCGGGTCAGCAAACAAGACGTGGCGGCAATTCATCCTGGACAGTGACCTTATGGGCCGCAAGCGCATCGCTACGGATTGCAGGATGCGATGGTTCAAGCGTGGCCGCTTGGGTCCAACTCGTCCAGTTCCGCTGCGGCGTCCAGTATCGGTATTCCAAATCGGGCGCAAATAAAGCCCGCTGCTTCCTTCAGTATTTCGGTTACGTCTTCGACCTGAAATTCCTCAGGATGCGTTGCGATATGATACAGCATACTGGCGATTTCCAACTCAGTACTCATAGAAATCCTCCCCCGCCATGCGATGAAAAATCGCTGATGTTCTTCATCACGAGGAAAATGATATTTTTGGCTTAACTCATTGTCAAATCTTATAATTCGCGCGAACGTCCGAGTTCAATCCGCAATTCGTCATCTTCCATTGCGGAGCTTACGAACCGGGTCGCATTCGTGTCACTGTGAAATACGGGATGGGGGCAACGATCCACAGCTCAATGGGGCAGCATGATCGGCTGCCAAAACCGTCCCCGGCGTTATTCAACCTCTCACCCTGTCAGCCGGATCGCCTTTTCGGTTTTCCCGTGCTCTTCGATGGAAAGCCCATAGCTCTCGGCGAGGCTGACAATCGCATTGGCCGTTACCGTTTGGCGCCAACCTCCGCTGTGCATCGTGATATGAGCCACACGATGACAGATGCTCCCGAACATGACCGCGACTGGCCCGAGCGCGCGCTCGATTGCGGGATGGCGATGGAAGATGCGTTCCTTGCCATTGCCAACGGATGACAGGACGCGCGGCTATCTCCGGAAGAAACCGCAGAGCAGCCATCGAAACAACCGAACTGGCATTCCCAAAGGATTACCGGAAATGCTAAACTTCGTGCCGTTGGACAATTCTTTTACAGATATGGACGGCATTGCAGAAGACGTTCGCTCCAAGCTGCTGAAACAGTTCGGCAGTTTCGCGCTAGCCTATTCGGTGACTTTCCAGCCCGAGCTTCGCTATTTTGGCGATGAACAGGGATTCCTCGCATACAGGAATGTCGGAAAAACTGCGTTCGTGCTTGCCGATCCGATTGCGGACAGCGAACGCCACGAAGCCTTAATAGACGCTTTCATCGCCAAGCATCCGGATGTCGTCTTCTGCCAAATCTCGTTCAGAACGGCCGAAATCCTTTCACATCGTTCCTTCTGGATAAACGAGTTCGGATGCGAAAGCATTGTCGACCTCAACACGTTCTCCTTTGACGGGCCGAAACAACGCAGCTTTCGGACTGCCGCCAACCGGTTTGCCGCAAGCGGTCACGTCGTGCGGGAGATGTCGCTGGGGGAACTCGATCCAGCCGCTGTGCGGGCGATTTCGGACCGCTGGCGACGCACCAAGGTCACAAAGCATCGAGAGTTGCGCTTCCTTGTGCGTCCGGTAGTGATTACCGACGAACCGGGCGTTCGCAAGTTCCTTCTGCTGAACCGTAATGGCGAGCCGGAAGGCTTTGCCTTCTTCGACCCGGTATATGAAGAGGGACGGATAATCGGCTATCTTTCCGCCACAAGGCGATGGTTGCCGACATCAAATCCACTTGCCGCCTATTTTATGGTGCGAACGGCGATCGAAAAATTCCAAGCCGAAGGCGTCGCCCAACTCTTTCTCGGCCTGTCGCCATTTCACCATATCGAGGACAAGGAATTTGAGAAGAACTGGCTTGTGCGACGCACTTTCCGCTTCATGTACACCAATTATTTGACCAACCGTTTTTTCTATCCCGTGCAAAATCTTTCCAAGCACAAGGCGAGTTACTGCGGGCTGGAGCGCCAAACCTATTATGCCTTCAACACGTTGCCGAGCCTGCCCCGCCTGCTGAAGTTGACTTGGGCCTGCCGTATCGTGTGAGAGTGACCCGTTTCGGAATTCGCTCGTACGATACGGCCATGATCGACGCCCCCGAACATGACGGTGACCTTACGACCAAGATCGTCATCAATGCGGTGCCCTTCCCTTATCGAGGGGCGGTAATTCCGGAGAATGACAGAAACAACCGAAAGGCCGGCACCCGGATTGCGATCAGAAGCCGAATGATCGCGCGAGGCCGATGATCTCGCCGATCACGGCATTCGTTGCATGGCCGTTGTTCTGGGCGAAATCCCAGACAACGAATATGACCAACCCGGCTAGAACGACAAGCGTTTTCATGCCGTTAGGATATCACCCAAATCACCAAAGGGGAATGCCCATGCGGAAGGCTATCCACCTATCGTTAATTGCAACAAGCGGACCGGCGTGGCCCGGCTCAGTACACCTCGTGCCAGGGATGCCCGGTTGATGCCGTCTGCGGATGCGATTTCGGGAAATGATGCAGGACGTGCAGCAGCGTCCTGACGTGTTCGCGGTCGTCCTTTCGCCGGGTGGCTCGAATGTCGTCGACGATCATCTGTCCGATTTGGCCGGTGCCGTGCCCGGCATGCGCGAGATATTGGCCGTAGGCGATCGCGGCCATTTCGGCATGTGCTCGTGCTCGGCAATGGCGAGCACTTCCTCTTCTGTCAGGTCGCAGGATCCAAGGCAGTCTTCGAGCGAAATCATTTTTCGATCAGAGCGTATTTTCCGGATCGATGACGGATGCGCGGCGTGCTCCCCGCGACCAACCGGAAGTGTGACAACAGCTGTGCGACCGGTCTACGCTGCCTCCGAATCCGGTCCGGAAACGAATGATTAAGGCCCATGCGTATCGCCACTTTCAATGTACAGAATCTGCGCCTTGGCGGTTCGCCGGACCGCGCACGGCTGTCCGGCGCGCAGGACAGGGACGATTCGGGTGCGAGCATGGCGGACGACCGGGCTCTCGACCCGATCGACCGCCTTCTCACCGCGGCAATCCTGAAACGGGCCGATGCCGATGTCGTCGCTCTGCAGGAGGTCTTCGACCAGGAAACGCTCGACCATTTCCACGACCGCTATCTCGTAAGAGAAGGGGCTGCGCCCTACCCGTACCGCATCTGTATCCCCGGCAATGACGGGCGCGGCTACGACGTCGCATTGATGAGCCGGATCGAACCGGAGGACGTGACCAGCCACGCACCGCTGACGCCCGCCGATCTCGGCCTCGAATGTCTTCCGGGCCGCGATCCCGCCGAACCGGTCTTCCGGCGCGATTGTCTCAGCGCCAAATTCCGCGATCTGACGGTTTTCGTCACCCATTTCAAGGCGCCCTATCCCGACCCGGAAAGCGCGTGGAGCGCGCGCCGGCTGGAAGCGCTGGCGGTCCGACGGCTGATCGAACGCCGGTTCGAGGGCGCGGAAGATGCCCTCTGGCTGGTGCTCGGCGATCTCAACGAGCCCATGGACGAGCCGCGTGGGGAACGCGCGATCGCGCCGCTGCTCGGGGATTTCTCGAACGATCTCGTGCAGCGCGTCCCGGCGGAACGCCGGTGGTCCTATCATTTCGAGGACAGCGGCATCTATTCCCGGCCTGACGCCCTGCTCGCCTCGCCCGCACTGGCGCAGGCATGGCCGGATGCTCGGCCCGATTACCTGCGCGAGGGGCTTAGCCGGGATGCGGAGCGCTATTCCGGCGCGCGCCTGCCCGGCGTCGGTTTCCACCGCCCGCATGCCAGCGACCACGCCGCGCTGGTGATCGAATTCGAAGGATTGTGACTGTCGATCAGGACGCCGGGCCTCGATACTTCTCGGTCAGTTCCGAGGCCACCTCGCCGGCGTCATAGACGCCGAGCAACACGCCCTTGCGGCGCGATTTTCCGCGCCCGGCGATGATCTGGTCATCGGAAATCGTCGTGCGCTGCGCCATGCGCCGCGCCCAGCGGGCCAGCCGGTCGTACATCATGCCGATGACGCCCTGATGGTCCGGGCTGGCGCCGAGATCGAAATACTCCTCCGGATCATTCTGGAGATCGAACAGCATGGGGCGCAGGCCGCCCTCGGCATGCATGAACTTCCAGTTTTTGTCGGCGATCATGAACAGGCGCGCATCGCGCGGCGCCATGCCGAGCTTCACCGCCATCGGCGTCGCGGAATAGTCGTATTCGCTAACGGCGAATTCGCGCCAGTCCTCCGGCTTTTCGCCATGCAGGAAAGGACGCAGAGACCGGCCCTCGACAATGTGGTCCGGCACCTTCCCGCCGGCCGCCTCGATGAAGGTCGCAGCGAGATCGATGCTCTCGACCAGTTCGTCGCAGACCGTACCGCGCGTGGCATCGGCTTCCGGCGACGGATCGTAGACGATCAGCGGCACCTTGACAGACTGCTCGTGGAAGAGGTCCTTTTCGCCCAGCCAATGGTCGCCGAGATAATCGCCGTGGTCGGAGGTGAGCACGATCATCGTGTCGTCCAGCCGTCCGGTCTCCTGCAGATATTTCATCAGGCGGCCGAGTTCGTCGTCGCACTGCCTGATCAGGCCCATATAGGCGGGAATCACCTTTTCGCGTACTTCGTCGCGCGAAAAGGCCTGGCCGATCGCATTGCCCATGAAAGCGCCGTAAACCGGGTGCGGATCGTCGCGCTCGCCCGGATGGCGGACCGCCGGCAGGATCTGGTTGTGGCCATACATGGCGTGATACGGCGCGGGCACGATATAGGGCCAGTGCGGCTTGATATAGGAGAGATGGCAGAGCCACGGCTCCGCTTCGGGCTCGCGCTGCCGCAGGAAATCGATCATCCGGCTGGTGAGCCAGGGCGTCTCGGAATCGTCGTTCCCGATATTGGCCGGTTTGTCGGCATGTCTCATGAACCAGCCGGACGCGATCTCTCCATCGTCCGTCACGCCGGAATTGGCGTAATCGTGCCAGGGATTCGACCCGGCATAGCCCTTCGATTTCAGGTATTCGTTATAGGGCGAGCGCTTGGAATCGTAGAACCCGTCCGGGCCTTCGCTCCACAGGCCGTCATCGCGCACGAAAACGTCGAAACCGCATTCGGAGACACGGGCGCCGATGACGCTGTCGCGCGCCAGTCCGAGGCGGGTCATGCCTTCCTCGTCGACCTTCATGTGGGTTTTGCCGACCAGCCAGGACTGCATGCCGGCCTTGCGCAGGTGATCGCCCAGCGTCTGCTCGCCGACCTTGAGCGGGAAGTTGTTCCAGGCCGCGCCGTGGCTGTGGACGTAGCGGCCGGTATAGAAGCTCATCCGCGAGGCGCCGCAGACCGGCGACTGCACGTAAGCGCGCGAGAAGCGGACGCCGCGCGCCGCCAGCGCATCCATATGCGGCGTCTCGAGAAAAGGATGACCGGCGCAGCTCAGATAGTCGGAGCGAAGCTGGTCATACATGATGAAGAGGATGTTGCGGATCTTGCGCGTCATCGAATTCCGGTACTCGCCCTTTACGCGGGAGCCGTCTCCTCCCGGTTCCTGCGGTCATGTGACCGCAAGATGGTGCGAAAGTCTATTCCGGCGACGGCCGGGTCCGCAGGCGAGGAGGACCGGGCGGCGCAAGGCCGCCGATCAGACCAGCCGGCTCTGCTCCAGCGCCGCCTCGATGAAGCTGCGGAAAAGCGGATGCGGTTCGAAGGGACGCGATTTCAGTTCCGGGTGATACTGCACGCCGATGAACCACGGATGATCGGAATATTCGATAGTCTCGGGCAGAACGCCATCGGGCGACAGGCCGGAGAAGACAAGGCCACAGTCCTCCAGGCGCTCGCGATAGTCGATATTGACCTCGAATCGGTGGCGGTGGCGCTCCGAAATATCCAGTCCACCATAAATATCCGCGATCTTCGTGCCTTCCTTCAGCGTCGCCTTGTAGGCGCCGAGGCGCATGGTGCCGCCGAGATCGCCAGCCTGGGTGCGCTTTTCGAGCATGTTGCCCTTCAGCCATTCGGTCATCAGGCCGACGACCGGCTCCTTGGCGGGGCCGAATTCGGTGGACGACGCGCCCTCGATACCGGCAAGCGAGCGGGCTGCCTCGATGCAGGCCATCTGCATGCCGAAACAGATGCCGAAATAGGGAACCTTGCGTTCGCGCGCGAAGGTGGCGGCGGCGATCTTGCCTTCCGCGCCGCGTTCGCCGAAGCCGCCCGGCACGAGAATTCCGTGCACGTTTTCCAGATAGGTCGCCGGGTCCTCGCTCTCGAAGACCTCCGACTCGATCCATTCCAGATTGACCTTCACCCGGTTGGCCATGCCGCCGTGATGCAGCGCCTCGATCAGCGATTTATAGGCGTCCTTCAGCCCGGTGTACTTGCCGACGATGGCGATGGTCACCTCGCCTTCCGGATTGTGGACGCGGTCGGAGACGTCTTCCCAGACGCCCATGCGCGGCTGCGGCGCGGGCTCGATACCGAAGGCGGCGAGGACTTCCTCGTCGAGGCCCTCGTCGTGATAGGCTTTCGGCACATCGTAGATCGAGGCGACATCGAGCGCCTGAATGACGGCGGATTCGCGCACGTTGCAGAACAGCGAGAGCTTCTTGCGCTCGGCTTCCGGAATTTCGCGGTCGGCGCGCACGAGCAGGATATCCGGCGCGATGCCGATGGAGCGCAGTTCCTTGACCGAATGCTGGGTCGGCTTGGTCTTCAGTTCGCCGGCGGCCGGAATATAGGGCATCAGCGTCAGGTGAACATAGACGGCATTGCCGCGCGGCAGATCGTTGCCGAGCTGGCGGATCGCTTCCATGAAGGGCATGGCCTCGATATCGCCAACGGTGCCGCCGATCTCGCACAGGACGAAGTCGTAGCCCTTGTTGCCGTCGAGGACGAAGTTCTTGATCTCGTCGGTGACGTGCGGAATGACCTGCACCGTCGCGCCGAGATAGTCACCGCGGCGTTCCTTGGCGATGATGTTCTGGTAGATCCGCCCGGTGGTGATGTTGTCGTTCTGGTTCGCCGAGCGGCCGGTGAACCGCTCGTAGTGCCCCAGATCGAGGTCGGTTTCGGCGCCATCGTCGGTGACGAAGACCTCGCCGTGCTGATACGGCGACATCGTGCCGGGATCGACATTGAGGTAGGGGTCGAGTTTCTTCAGCCGGACGCTGTAGCCGCGCGCCTGCAAAAGCGCGCCGAGAGCGGCGGAGGCGATACCTTTTCCAAGGGAAGAAACCACGCCACCAGTGATGAATACATACCGTGCCATGGGACTCGACGGATATCCCCTCGAAAACGATTCCGCAAAGAAAAAAACGCCTCGCGTGGATTTACCCACACGAGGCGTCGGTGACTGGAGGCAAGATCAGTTGTTGGGAACCGCTGGAGCTGCGGGGGTTACCGGCGCTGCCGGTGCATCTGCGCCTGCCGCCGGCGCTTCACCGCCGGTCGCCGGAGCCTTGTCCTGTCCGCCAAGAAGATCGAGAACGCCGCCGGAGTTCGGAACGGGCTCTTCCGTCCCGTTCTGCTGCTGCACCTGCGCGGGAACACGGTCGAGAATATCCGTCGGGTTGGCGCCGTAACGCGCGATCAGGCCGAGGCCGATCGAGGTTGCGAAAAATGCCGCTGCGAGTATCGCGGTCGTGCGGGTCAGCGTGTCGGCCGCGCCGCGCGCCGACATGAAGCCGCCGCTTCCGCCACCGCCCATGCCGAGTGCGCCGCCTTCGGAGCGTTGCAGAAGCACGACGCCCACAAGGGCGACCACGATCATGAGATGAATGACTATCAGGACGGTTTGCATTTCGCTGGTCTTGTTCTTTCGTTACGCCGCGCGTCTCTACACGCTCAACCCGGTAATTTGAAGGCCTTATCGGCCGGTCAGGCGTTAATTCCTTCACAGATGGCGAGAAAGTCCGCCGCTTTCAAGCTTGCGCCGCCGATGAGCCCGCCATCGACATTGGCGATGGCGAAGATTTCGGCTGCATTGCCGGGTTTTACCGAGCCGCCGTAAAGAAGGCGCACCACCTCGCCTTCCGCGCCGAAACGCGCGGACATCGTCTTGCGGATGAAACCGTGCATGGCGCTGATATCCTCGTTCGACGGAACGAGGCCGGTACCGATCGCCCAGACCGGCTCGTAGGCGATGACTGTGTTGTCGGCCGTCATGGCGGCGGGAACCGAACCGGCAAGCTGTGCGCCGACGACCTCCTCCGCCTTGCCGGCTTCGCGCTCCTCGCGCGTTTCGCCGACACAGATGATCGCCGTCAGGCCGGCGCGCCAGACGGCTTCCGCCTTGGCGGCGACAACCGCATCGGTTTCACCGTGATCGGTACGACGTTCGGAATGGCCGACGATGATGAAGGACGCGCCGGCGTCGGCGAGCATCTCGGCGGAGATGTCGCCGGTGTGCGCGCCGCTTTCCATTGCGTGACAGTCCTCGCCGCCAATGGACAGCGCGCTTTCGGCGGCCACCGCGGCGGCACGCTCGACCAGGGTCGCGGGGAGGCAAAGCAGCGTTTCGTGCGGAAGGGTGTCTTCGGCATCCAGTCCCGCGCAGACATCGCCGATCTCGTCGAGCGAAGCGGCGGTGCCGTTCATCTTCCAGTTTCCTGCAACAAGTGGTGTCACGCCCGGCGTCATGGCTCTCCCTTTCGTATTTCCTCGCGTCCTGTTAACGCCTCGGCGCGCCAAGGAAAAGACCCGCGAGCCCCCGGACGTGCTTGCGTCGCCCGCCAAGCACTCCTAAAAAGCGCGGGAAACGAAATCAGGTCCATCAAACATGCTCGACGGTCTCCGCAAATCCTCCCAGTCCTGGGTCGCCAAGGCGCTTCTCCTCCTGTTGCTTGCGAGTTTCGGCATTTGGGGCGTATCGGGCCAGATGCTCAGCGGCGTCGCCGCCGATGCCGTCGTAACCGCAGGAAAGACAAAGGTTTCGGGGCTCGACTATCGCCTCGCCTATGACCGGCAGATCAATGTCTACTCGCGCCAGCTCGGCGAGCGGATAACGCGCGACCAGGCGCGTGCCTTCGGCATCGACCGCGCCGTTCTCGGACAGATGGTCGCAGGCGCCGTCCTCGACGAGCAGTCACGCGTGATGCAGCTCGGCCTTTCGCAGGACCGTCTCGCGAAGCTGATCGCCGAAGATCCGGCGTTCCAGGGCGTGAACGGCAAGTTCAGCCGCGACAATTTCCGGCTGGCGCTGCGCAGCATCGGCATGGACGAAGCCGATTACATCCGCAATCGAGAGGAGGTCGCCGTCCGCCAGCAGATCGTGGAAGCGGTTTCCGACGGTATCAAGGTGCCGCAGGCGATGCTGGAAGCCTTCGCCAAGCACAGCGGCGAAAAACGCGACGTCGAATTCATCACCGTCGGCGAAGGTTCGATCGAGCCGGTCACGGCGCCGGACGAGGCGAAGCTGAAGTCGTATTTCGAAACCAAGAAGAATGCATATCGTGCGCCGGAGTACCGCAAAATCGAATTTGTGCGCCTGACGCCGGAAGCGATCATCGACGAGGCGTCGATTTCGGAAGACGACATCAAGGCGGACTACGAGGCGCACAAGGACAAGTACACCAAGGCGGAGACGCGAACGATCGAACAGATCGTCTTTCCCGACGAGGCAGCCGCCACGGCCGCGCATCAGCGCATTCTCGCCGGGCAGAGCTTCGAGGATGCCGTCGCAGATGCCGGAAAGACGATGGCCGACGTCCAGATCGGGACCTTCGAGAAATCCGCCCTGCCGGAGCCGGCGATCGCCGACGCGGCTTTCGCGCTCGCCAATCCCGGCGATGTCAGCGACGTCGTCGCCGGCGCCTTCGGACCGGTGATCTTGCGCGTGACTGCGATCAATCCCGCATTCGTCGAACCGCTCGACAAGGTGAGCGGCCAGATTCGCCACGAACTCGCGCTCGTCACCGCGAACGACACGCTACTGGACATTCACGACTCCTATGAAGATGCACGCGCCGCCGGTGACACCATGCAGGAGGCGGCCGCCCGCCAGAAGCTTCCGATGCAGATGATCGAGGCCGTCGACGCCGAGGGGCGCTCGCCGTCCGGCGAGACGGTGACCAGCGTGCCGGAACAGAAGGACATGATCGCTGCCGCGTTCGACAGCGAAGTCGGCGTCGACAATCCGCCGATCAATGCCGCCAATAGCGGCTTCCTCTGGTACGAGGTCGTCGACGTGACGCCGGCGCGCGACCGTACCTTCGACGAGGTTGCCGACAAGGTGAAAGCCGACTGGATGGCCGAGGAAACCCAGCGCCGCATCGCCGACAAGGCAAAGGCACTCGCCGACAGGCTGGCAAAGGGCGAAACTCTTGCCGCGATCGCCGAATCCGAAGGCCTGACCGTCGAAAACAAATACGGCCTGCAGCGCGGCGGCAACGACGCCGATCTCGGCACCAACGGTATCGCCGAAATCTTCGACGGCGGCCCGCAGCACAGCGGCACCGCACCGGCGCCGTCCGGCAATGCCTATCAGGTGTTCAAGGTGACCGGCGTATCGGAAGCGGTCGGCGGCGTCGAAAACCTCGGCGCGGGCGTTCGCGACGGCGTGCGCAAGAGCATCGCCGACGATCTGCTTGACCAGATGGTCGCCGAACTGCAAACGATCTACCCGGTTCAGGTGAACCAGAACGCGATGCAGCGCGCGATCAGCGCACAATAAAAAGGCTCCCATGGACGATCTCAAACCCTTCATTGCGAAAGCGGCGAACGGCGAAGCTCTTTCGAGAGAGGAAGCGCGCGCCGCATTCGACGTGATGATGTCGGGCAACGCCACGCCGTCCCAGATCGGCGGCTTCCTGATGGCGCTCAGGGTGCGGGGCGAGACGGTCGAGGAAATCACCGGCGCCGTCACCGTCATGCGCGAGAAGATGACGCGGGTGGACGCCCCGGCAGGCGCCATCGACATCGTCGGCACCGGCGGCGACAATTCCGGCAGCTACAACGTGTCGACCTGCGCCGCCTTCGTCGCTTGCGGCGCGGGCGCGACGATCGCCAAGCACGGCAACCGCTCGCTTTCCTCGAAATCCGGGTCCGCCGAGGCGCTCGCCGAACTCGGGTTCGATCTGGAAGCCAAACCCGCGACGATCGGCCGGTGCATTCGCGAGGGCGGGCTCGGTTTCATGTTCGCGCCGGCGCACCACGCGGCCATGCGCCATGTCGGACCGAGCCGGGTCGAACTGGGCACGCGCACCATCTTCAACCTGCTCGGTCCGCTCTCCAACCCGGCCGGCGTCACGCGCCAGGTGGTCGGCGTCTTCTCGCCGGAATGGGTGGAGCCACTCGCCGAGGTTCTCAAGGCGCTCGGATCGGAACATGTCTGGGTCGTGCATGGCGACGGGCTCGACGAGCTGACGACATCCGGCACGACGCAGGTGGCGGAACTCAAGGACGGCGGCATCTCGACCTTCACGCTCACGCCGGAGGAAGTCGGCCTGAAACGCGTCGGTATCGCGGACCTCAAGGGCGGTGATCCGAAGGCGAACGCGGCAGCGTTGCGCGAGGTCCTCGCGGGCGCGAAGAACGCCTATCGCGACATCGCCTGCCTCAACGCCGCGGCCGGGCTCATCGTGGCCGGGCTCGCCAGTGATCTGGCGGAGGGGCTGCGGAAGGCGGAAGACTCGATCGACCAGGGGCACGCCAAGGCAGTCGCCGACAGGGCCGCGCGTTTGTCACGCGGCGAAACGGTTTAAGGTATCCGCACATATGACTGATATCCTTAAAAGAATAGAGACTTACAAACGCGAGGAAATCGCCGCTGCGAAGGCGGTTCTTCCGATGGCCGAGCTGAAGGCGCGGATTGCCGACGCTGCACCGACGCGCGGATTTCTCTCCGCGCTCGAAGCGCGCAAGACCGCCGGTACGTTCGGCCTGATCGCCGAGATCAAGAAGGCGAGCCCGTCCAAGGGGCTGATCCGTGCCGATTTCGATCCGCCGGCGCTGGCGGCGGCCTATGAACGCGGCGGGGCGGCCTGTCTCTCCGTCCTGACCGACAAGCCCTCCTTCCAGGGATCTCCCGATTTCCTGACGGCGGCGCGCGCGGCCTGTTCGCTGCCCGCTTTGCGCAAGGATTTCATGTTCGAACCCTACCAGGTCTACGAGGCCAGGCACTGGGGCGCCGACGCGATCCTCATCATCATGGCGTCGCTGAGCGACGACGAGGCGCGCGCGCTCGAGGATACGGCCTTCGAACTGGGGATGGACGCGCTGATCGAGGTCCATGACGAGGAAGAAACCGAACGCGCGCTCAAGCTGTCGTCAAAGCTGCTGGGCGTGAACAACCGCAATCTGCGCACATTCGAGGTCGATCTCGCAACCTCCGAACGGCTCGCTTCCATGGTGGGCGACGACAGGCTGCTGGTCGGCGAAAGCGGCGTTTTCACCCATGACGACTGCCTGCGCCTGGCGCGGTCCGGAATCTCGACCTTCCTTGTCGGCGAAAGCCTGATGCGGCAGGACGATGTGGAGTCGGCGACGCGCGCGCTGCTGACCGGCGACGCGGCCGCCGATCGGAAGACGGCCTGACATGGCCGACGCGAAAACCGGGTCGACCGGCAACCTCACCCATCTGAGCGCCGAAGGCGCGGCCAACATGGTCGATGTCGGCGGCAAGGACGATACGGTGCGCGAGGCGGTCGCCGAAGGCTTCGTGACGATGACCCGCGAAACGCTCGATACGATCCTCGCCGGCAACGCGAAGAAGGGCGATGTCATCTCGGCGGCGCGCATCGCGGGCATCATGGCCGCCAAGAGAACCCATGAACTGATCCCGCTTTGCCATCCGCTTCTCCTCAACAAGGTGTCCGTCGACATCGAACCGCGCCCCGATCTGCCGGGACTGCGGGTCGAAGCCCTCGCCCGGCTTAGCGGCAAGACCGGCGTGGAGATGGAAGCGCTGACGGCCGCCTCCGTCGCCTGCCTGACGATCTACGACATGGCCAAGGCGATCGACAAAGGCATGGAAATCGGGCCCGTCCGCCTGCTGTCGAAGACCGGCGGAAAATCCGGCACATGGAAACGGGGCGCGGATTGAGCGGCGTGCTGATACCCGTCGCCGAAGCGCGCGCGCGGCTGCTGTCGGATGCCGCGGCGCTGGACAGCGAAACCGTCACAATCGACAATGCCGGCGGCCGCGTTCTTGCCGGTGACCTCAAGGCGCTGCGCACACAACCGCCGATGTCCGTATCGGCGATGGACGGATATGCGGTACGCGCCGCCGATATCGACACCGCACCGTCGGAGTTCACCGTAATCGGCGAGGTGGCCGCTGGGCACCCGTTCGAGCGTACCGTCGGCCCGGGCGAGGCCGTGCGGATATTTCACCGGCGGCGTCGTGCCCGCGGGTGCCGACACCGTGACAATCCAGGAAAACGTGACCGTGCTCGATGACGGCCGCGTTCGAGCCAACCAGGCCGAACCGGCGGGCCGCAACATTCGGCGGGCCGGACTCGACTTCACCGAGGGCGAGACCGTGCTTGCCGCCGGAACCGTGCTCGATGCCGGCGCCCTGTGCCTTGCGGCCGCGGCCAACCACCCTGCCCTCGCCGTCGTGCGCCGGCCGCGCGTTGCGATCCTCGCCACCGGCGACGAATTGCTGCCGCCGGGTTCCGAACCCGGCCCGGGCCAGATCATCGCCTCCAACGGCTATGGCGTCGCCGCCATCGCGCGCGATGCCGGTGCGGAGGTGCTCGATCTCGGCATCGTGCGCGATCGCGAGGACGAGCTTGCAGACGCGCTTGACCGCGCGGAGAATTCGGGCTGCGACATCCTGGTCACGCTTGGCGGGGCCTCCGTCGGCGACCACGACCTCGTCCAGAAGGTCTTCGTCGCCAAGGGCATGACACTCGGCTTCTGGAAAATCGCCATGCGCCCCGGCAAGCCGCTGATGTCCGGGCGATATGCCGGGATGCGCATCCTGGGCCTACCCGGCAATCCGGTGTCGTCCCTCGTCTGCGGCCATCTGTTCATGAAGCCGCTGATCGAAAAGCTCGGCGACCGGCCTTTCAGCCGAGAGGCGGGAGACAGCGATCCTCGCCGCGCCGCTGCCGGCCAACGACAAGCGCGAAGACTACATGCGCGCCGAAGCGTGGCGCGACGCGTCGGGAACGCTCCACACCAGGGCGTTCGAATTGCAGGATTCGTCCATGATCAGCACATTCGCGCGGTCGGATGCGCTGATCGTGCGAGCGCCGAAAACGCCGCCAGCTGATGCCGGCGACAGCGTCGACGTCATTGTCCTGAAATCGATCTAAATTCGCCTCTTGTTTAAGCGATTGTTAAACACTTGCAGAACACATATGGAACAGATATAGGCTGTTCTGTGTTTGTTTATATTTGATTCCACGAGGGCGAGACGATGCTGACGCGCAAACAACTCGAGCTTCTGATGTTCATCAATGAACGTCTGAAGGAATCCGGGGTGCCGCCTTCCTTCGACGAGATGAAGGACGCACTCGATCTTGCCTCGAAATCCGGCATCCATCGCCTGATCATGGCGCTGGAGGAACGCGGCTTCATCCGCCGGTTGCCGAACCGGGCACGAGCCCTCGAAGTCATCCGTCTTCCCGAAAGCCTGACGCCATCGGGTGGACGGCGCGGTTTCTCGCCGAGCGTCATCGAAGGCAGCCTCGGCAAGCCTCAACCCGCTCCGGCACCGAAATCGGCGCCGCGGTTCGCGGACAATTCCGACGGCGGCGTCGTGCCAATCCCGGTGATGGGAAAGATCGCCGCGGGCGTTCCGATTTCCGCGATCGAACACCAGACGCGCACGCTCTCCCTGCCGCCGGACATGCTTGGCAACGGCGAGCACTATGCGCTTGAGGTCGAGGGCGATTCGATGATCGAGGCCGGCATTTTCGACGGCGATACAGCGATCATCAAGAAGGGCGAGACGGCGAATGCCGGCGATATCATCGTTGCGCTTGTCGATGACGAGGAAGCCACGCTGAAGCGCTTTCGCCGCAAGGGCGCATCGATCGCGCTCGAAGCTGCAAACCCCGCCTACGAGACGCGCATTTTCGGGCCTGACCGCGTTCGCGTTCAGGGCCGGCTCGTCGGGCTCATCCGCCGCTACTGAGCGCTGCTACGGCGCCACTCCGGCAGATTGCGCGCGGCGCGCGAATATCGGCGATGGTCCAGCCACGGACGGACCGGACCGGGCAAGGCAAACCGGGCAGTCAAACCGTTTCCCTCTGCGCCATCCGCTTCGCGGATTTCCGCCGCACCATGAAGCGCCAGCATCTGCGCCGAGATCACCGGCGTACCGTTCGCACAGCTCTGCGGCGACGGGGCCTTCGCGAAAATGACCATGTCGTAATCCGCGCACACCGTTTCGGCAGAGAGCGCCTTACCGGATTCCGGCGCCTGCTCCTCGCCGAATGGCACTGCGACATAGGCGATCGTGAGCGGTGGATCCCTTGTACCCATATGCGCGACGCAAAGCGCGTCATCGCATGTCATGACCGATGACTTGCCGGGCTTGACGATATCCGACGCCCCATAGGCGTCGCCCCACTGTTCGAGAATGAAGGCGTTCGGCCGGTCCCGGTTCACATGCAACGCCGTTTCGCCGCTGCCATTGCCGTCGATGACCGCGAACTGTCGCGCATCTTCCGATATCACGGCCAGCGGCGGCTTTCTGCGCGGACCAGACAAACGACGCGCCGAGGAAAACCGGGACGGCGACCCATCGTAACCGGGTCGAGAAAAGACAGATCAGCACAAGGCCGGCCGCAAAGGCGAGCAAGGCCACCGGCGGCATCTGTCCGGTTTTTACGGCGGGTGAAATGGCGGCCACCCGTTCGGCGATCTCGATCACCAGTTCGGCAGCCCAGGCCATCGCCTTGAACGGATAGACGTGCAATCCGAACGGGATCAGGACTACCGCGGCGACTGCGAGCGGCATGACAAGAAGCGTGACGACCGGCATCGCCGCAAGGTTGGCCAGCAGGCCATAAGGCGCGATCCGTCCGAAATGATAGGAGGCGAAAATGCCCGTCGCGAGGCCTGCAACCAGCGACGTCACAGCGATCCCCAACGCGTAGCGCAAAACGGTGCCCGCTATCGTGGCGACGCGCGATTGCGCGGCACGGTCCTGACGCCTGCGCTCGCGCCGGTGCGACCAGTCCTGCCAACCCGCATAGACGGCGATCAGCGCCGCCGTGGCGGCAAAGGACATCTGGAAGCCGGGTCCGACAACCTCATGCGGCGCAACCATGACGACCGCAATGGCGGCCAGAGCAAGATTGCGCATGGTGACGGCGTTGCGGTCGAAAGTGAGTGCGAGCAGCATGATCGCCAGCATCACGAAGGATCGTTGCGTGGCGACGCCGGCTCCGGCGAGAAAGAGATAGAAGGCCGTCGCCACCAACGCGCCGGCGGCGGAGTATTTCTTGACCGGATGTCGCGACGACCAGTTCGGCGCAAAGGCGAAACCGAGCCGAAGCGTCGCCATCACCGTCGCCGCGACGAGCGCCATGTGCAGTCCGGAAATAGACAGAATATGGGCGAGGCCAGCGACGCGCAGCGCTTCGGTGACATCGTCCGGAATGCCGGACTTGTTGCCGGTGACGAGCGCCGTGGAAACGGCACCGGCGCGTCCGGGCGCCGATCGGCGGATTTCCCGGCTGATCGACTGGCGAAGCCGCTCCAGCGCCAGCGTCACCCTTCCAAGGGGACGGACCGGTTCGGCAAGCCGCACCGGCCTGGGCTTGCCGAGGAAGAAACCATTCGCGCCCAGGCCGTCGAAATAGGAATGAAATGCAAAATCGTAGCCGCCGGGATGGGCCGGTCCGGACGGAGAGGTCAGGCGGACGACACCGTGAATGCCGCCGCCGATCGCAAATCCCTCCGCGCCGCCGGCGGCCGTGACGCGCACCCGGTCGGGCGCATAGCGCAATTCGGGCCGTTCGGTCCGGATGACGGCGACGGTAAAGCGCGTTCGCCCGTTTGCGCGTTCCTCGATGGCGAGAATGCGTCCGGTCAGCCGCGTCGTCACGTCGGAACCAAGCACGGGCGTCGGATCGAGCCTGGTGTGGGCCTGCGCCAGCGCCATCCCCATAACACCGACAAACAGGGCAAGCGCTGCGTATCGCACGCGCCCTGCATTGCCGCGCATGGCAAGCAGAACCGCGGCAAGCACCACGAGGCCCGATGCGAGGTTCCACGGCGCCGGCTCGACCGGCAGGCTGAAATAGACGAGAACGCCGCAGATCAGCGCGACCGGCAGGAAAAGGAACGCCGTCCCGAGCCCCGCCTCATGCTGCAATGCCGCCTGAAACGACCGGCCGGCCGCCATTCGGATTGCCCGCGCGGACGGCAATGCCGGCAATCGGAACCGTCTCCGCCGGCGCAAGGCTTCCGGCAAATCACCGATATCAGCCGGAGGCGGAAGATCACCCGCCGGCGGGCGAAGGAACACCCGCTCGTCGGACGTCGTGCCGGTCTGTTCTTTCCCTTATGTCACTCATCCGGCCGCCGCCCGGCGTATGCGAGGCAACGATCGTGCGGGAAGAGGCCGCAAGCTTGCGCTCGGCGCGTCGTGTGCTAGACGTGCAGCAAATTCCGCACCAGGCCGCTCAAAAGGCCCGCTACTCAAGACAATCGGAGCACAACATGACTGGCGAGGTCGTCACCCGTTTCGCCCCCTCCCCAACCGGTTTTCTCCATATCGGCGGCGCACGCACCGCCCTCTTCAACTGGCTCTATGCCAAGCATACCGGCGGCAAAATGCTTCTGCGTATCGAGGATACCGACCGGGAGCGCTCCTCGCAAGCTGCGGTTGAGGCGATCCTGGACGGGTTGCATTGGCTCGGGCTGGAATGGGACGGCGAGCCGTTTTCGCAGTTCGCCCGCGTGGAGCGGCACCGCGAGGTCGCGCTGGACCTGCTCAATCGGGGCAAGGCCTATTACTGCTACGCCTCGCAGGAGGAACTGGCCGACATGCGCGAGAAGGCGCGCGCCGAAGGGCGTCCGCCGCGTTATGACGGGCGCTGGCGCGACCGCGACCCCTCCGAAGCCCCTGAAGGCGTGTCGCCGGTCATTCGCATCAAGGCGCCGAGAGACGGCGAAACGCTGGTGCGCGACATGGTGCAGGGCGACGTCCGTTTTCCCAACAAGGACCTCGACGACTTCATCATCCTGCGCTCGGACGGAACGCCGACCTACATGCATGCCGTCGTCGTCGACGACCACGACATGGGCGTCACGCATATCATTCGCGGCGACGACCACCTGACGAATGCCGCGCGCCAGACGATCATCTTCCAGGCAATGGAATGGGACGTGCCGAACATGGCGCATATCCCGCTCATTCACGGCCCGGACGGCGCGAAACTGTCGAAGCGCCACGGCGCGCTCGGCGTCGAGGCCTACCGCGCCATGGGCTACCTGCCGGAAGCGTTGCGCAACTATCTCGCCCGGCTCGGCTGGAGCCACGGCGACGACGAGATCATGTCGACGGAAGACATGATTTCATGGTTCGACATCACCGACGTCAACAAGGGCGCGGCCCGGTTCGACTTCGCCAAGCTCGAGGCGATCAACGGCCACTACATCCGCGCCGCCGACGATGCCTATCTGGTCGATCGGATCGTTTCGCTGCTGCCGGAACTGGACGGCACCGAAAAGATACGCGCCAAGCTCGACGACGAGCATCGTGCGCAACTGCTGGCGGCGATGCCTGGGCTGAAGGAACGGGCGAAAACGCTGACGGAACTGATCGACAGCGCGGCCTATCTTTTCGCCGAGCGCCCTCTCGATTTCGATGAAAAGGCCGCCAACATCCTGACCGACGAAGCGCGGGCGGTTCTCGGAAAGATCCTGCCGCAAATGGAAGCGGTGACGGAATGGAGCGCCGATGCGCTCGACGCCGTCGTCCGGGCCTTCGCGGAAGCGGAAGGGCTGAAACTCGGCAAGGTCGCGCAGCCGTTGCGCGCCGCGCTTACGGGGCGCAGCACGTCGCCGGGCGTCTTCGACGTACTGGGCGTTCTCGGGCGCGAAGAGTCGCTTTCACGGATACGCGATTGTGCGTCCTGACGGCTTCCGGAGGGATTCGGGACGGCCTATAATGCAATGCAGCATTGGCCTATCGACTGGCTTGGCAGCACGCTGCAATTAGGGTAGCAAACCGCGCATAAGAACGATAACCGAGGTTTGTTGCATCGCAATATTTCACGCTATTTCCGTGAAAGTTTTAAACCGAGAAGGGAGACATCATGTCTAAGGATACCGCAAAACTGTCATTTTCGGGTGGAGAGCATGAGTTTTCCGTACGCGAAGGCACAATCGGGCCGAGCGTGATCGATATCTCGTCTCTGTACAAGGACACCGGCGCCTTTACCTACGATCCGGGCTTCACCTCGACAGCTTCCTGCGATTCGCAAATCACCTTCATCGACGGCGACGAAGGCGTCCTGCTGCATCGCGGCTATCCGATCGAGCAGCTCGCCGAACAAGGCGATTTCCTGGAGGTCTGCTATCTCCTGCTCTATGGCGAACTGCCGACGAAAACGCAGAAGGAAGACTTCGATTTCCGCGTGACGCGCCATACGATGGTGCATGAGCAGATGAACCGCTTCTTCACCGGTTTCCGCCGCGACGCGCACCCGATGGCGGTGATGTGCGGCACGGTCGGGGCGCTGTCGGCCTTCTATCACGACTCCACCGACATCTCGGATCCGCATCAGCGCATGGTCGCTTCGATGCGGATGATCGCGAAGATGCCGACGATCGCGGCCATGGCCTACAAATACCATATCGGCCAGCCCTTCGTGTATCCGCAGAACGATCTCGACTATGCGTCGAACTTCCTGCGCATGTGTTTTGCCGTGCCGTGCGAGGAGTACAAGGTCAATCCGGTGCTCGCGCGCGCCATGAACCGCATCTTTATCCTGCACGCCGATCACGAGCAGAACGCCTCGACTTCGACTGTTCGTCTTGCCGGCTCGTCCGGCGCCAATCCGTTTGCCTGCATTGCCGCCGGTATCGCCTGCCTCTGGGGCCCGGCGCATGGCGGCGCCAACGAAGCCGCGCTGAACATGCTGGCGGAAATCGGCTCCGTGGACCGCATCCCGGAATATATCGCGCGGGCCAAGGACAAGGACGACCCGTTCCGCCTGATGGGCTTCGGTCACCGCGTCTACAAGAACTACGATCCGCGCGCGAAGATCATGCAGAAGACGACACACGAGGTTCTGGGCGAACTCGGCATCAAGGACGACCCGATGCTCGAGGTCGCGATGGAGTTGGAGAAAATCGCGCTGCACGACGACTACTTCGTCGAGAAGAAACTCTATCCGAATATCGACTTCTATTCCGGCATCACACTGCGCGCCCTCGGATTCCCGACCACCATGTTCACGGTTCTGTTCGCGGTCGCCCGCACGGTCGGCTGGATCGCGCAATGGAAGGAAATGATTGAAGATCCGCACCAGCGTATCGGCCGTCCGCGCCAGCTCTACACCGGCGCGCCGAAACGCGACTACGTGCCGATCAACAAGCGCTGATTTTCCGGCTCGCGAAACCGGCCGTCCCGCGGGATGGCCGGTTTTTTTATTGCCCGGCGCCGAGAACCGTTCGAAATCGCATCCAGCACGATCCCGGCCGCGCGCGCGCCTGGGCTCTCTTCAACCGCCATCAGGTCGCGTACCGTTCGATAGCCGTCGATTTGCAATGCCGCAGCCTTGCTTTTCGGCACCACCAGTTCCTCGACGCGGCGCGCGAGCATGCCGGGCCGTATCAGATAGTCTATATATTCCGGAATGATCGGCCGATCGGCAATGATGTTCGGCAACGCGGCCGACCACGTCGTGATCATCGAGGCTGCAAGCCGCATGAACGGGTCGACACGGTAACAGCTGATCGCCGGAATGCCGGCCAGCGCCAATTCCAGCAGCACGGTACCCGAGGCGGCAAGTGCTGCGTCGGCCGTCCGGAAAGCCGCGATCTTTTGCTCATGGGAGGACGTGATCAGCGGCCCAACCCTCCATCCGGCGGTTTCACGCCTCAGCGTGTCGACGAGCCGTGGCAGGGTCGGCATCAGGACGCGGAATCGATGGCCGCGTTCGTAAAGAACAGAGACGGTCTTTTCGAAGTCGGGCAGAAGCGCCCTCACCTCGGCAGCACGCGATCCGGGCAGGACGAGAAGATCGAAGCTTTCCTTTTGGCCGGCGGCGGTATTCTTGCGGCGCGCCGACCAGATCGCGGCGAGATCCCCGTCGGCCGCCAGCGGATGACCGACATAATGGGTCATGGGCCCGCCCAGTTTCTCCATGACGTCCGGTTCGAATGGCAGGATCGCGAGCACGCGATCGATATGCTCCGCCATCGCGCGTGCGCGCCCCGGCCTCCACGCCCAGACCGTCGGCGCCACATATTTGATGATCGGCGTTCCCGGAAGCGCCTTTTTCACACGCTTTGCGACGCGGTGCGAGAAGTCCGGACTGTCGATCATGACGATCGCGTCGGGTTTCGCAGCGATCAGTGCGGACGCGGTCTGGCGGATTCGGACAAGCAGCCGCGGCAATGTCGCGAGCACGCCGGAAACGCCGGTGATCGCGATCTCGGAAGCATCGAAAACGCTATCAAGGCCAAGCGCACGCAAGCGGTCTCCGCCGACGCCGACCAGCCGTGGCCGGCTGCCGATTTGCTCCGAAATGGCCGTGACCAGATCAACGGCGAGGTTTTCGCCGGAGTGTTCTCCGGCAACGATCCCGATGACGAGCGGGCGCGAATCCGCCATCAGTCTTCCCCGACCTTCTCCGGCATCTCAGGATCGATGCCGACGATAAAAAGAGCCGCTTTTTCCGCCCGGCCGCAGGTTATCCCGAAGTCCGATATGAGCGCCCGTTCCGCCTGGATGGCGATGCCGTTCAAACCCGCTTTTTGCGCGTTCTCGACCGTGGCAGACCCGATCGTCGGCAAATCCGCCCGCAGGTCCTGCCCCGGCTTTGCCAGCTTGACAAGGACGCCGCCGCGTTTGCCCTTTATCCGTCCCAGCGCTCGGAGTTCTGCCACACGCTGCAGCATCATGTCGGTACCTTCCGCACCTTCGAGGGCAACGATCCGCTTTCCGACCGCGACGCATGCCTGACCGGCATCGAGCGCGCCCAGCGCCATCGCGCCCTTCACGGCAACCGCGATTGTCTCCCGGTCGCGCCGCGACGGTTGCGGTCCGGCAATATGTCCCCTGCCCGCCAGCAATTCCGGCACCAGCTCGTGCACGCCACGCACCGGAAATCCCGCCTCCTCGATCATGGATATCACGCTGCGCAACAGCGCGTCGTCACCGTGGCGCAGTTTCGGCAATATTCTGGCGGCAAGGCGCAATGTCGTCCAGTCGGGCCGCAAGCGCCACAGATCGGGACGCGTCTTCACACCGCCGACCATCACCACTTCCTGCGGATTTACGCGCCGCAATGCGGACAGAAGCACACCGACTTGAGTGGTGTAGACCATTTCATGTTCGTAGCGCAGGAGTTCGCTATCCGCTTCCCCCTCGATCGCGAGAATGAAGGGATCGCGGCCGGCCGCGGCGAGGCGTTCTGCGACGAAAACCGGTATCCGTCCGTTGCCCGCGACGATCGCGACGCGGCCCGGTGCGGTACGGTCACGCGCGCCGGGTGTCATGTCTCAGATACCGTCTTCCAGCCGCGCGCGGCGTCCGGTCAACGGCGTGATGAATTTGCGTTTGCTGTCGGTCAGGACGAACTCGGCCAGATCGCGCACCGGTTCGTTGTCGGGATAATCGGCGAGCAGACGCTGGGCATTGTCGCGGAGCGGCCGACCATTGTCGGCGAACAATTCCTTGTAAGCATGACGCAGGGCATTGATATTGTCCCGCGACATGCCGGACCGTTTCATGCCGACCAGATTGAGACCGGCCAGATAGGCCCTGCTGCCGACGACCATGCCATAGGGAATGACATCGTTCACGACGGCAGCGATGCCGCCGATAAAGGCGTGGTGACCGACGGTGCAGAACTGATGGACGCCGGCCCCTCCGCCGATGATGACGCGGTCGCCGATCGTCGTATGTCCACCGATCATGACATTGTTGGAGAAGGTCACGTGATCGCCGAGCACGCAATCATGGGCGACATGCGAATAGGCGAGGAACATGCAGTTGTCGCCGACGATCGTTTCGCCACGCGCGTTTCCCGTGCCGATATGCATCGTCACGCCTTCGCGGATCGTGTTGTTGCGCCCAATCACAAGTTTCGTGCGTTCGCCCTTGTATGCCGTGTTCTGCGGTTCGGCACCGAGCACGGCATGCGGAAAGACGCGGGTGCCGGCGCCGATGGCCGTATCGCCCGTCACGACGACATGGCTCATCAGTTCGACATCGTCGCCGATCACGACATGCGGCCCGACATGGCAGAACGGGCCTATCTTGACCCCGTTTCCCAACTCTGCGCCCGTCTCTACGAGTGCCGTCGGATGGATGGAAGGCGACTGGGACTTCGTCACGATAATCAGCTTTCCCCGTCTTCGGGCGAGAGCATCGCGGTGACTTCGGCTTCCGCGACTTTCTCGCTGCCGACCATCGCCACGCAACTGTAGCGGCAGATCATGCCGCGTTTCTTGACCAGCGTGACGTGATACTCGACGACATCGCCAGGCACCACCGGACGGCGGAACTTGGCGTTGTCTATCGTCATGAAATACACGATCGCAGGCTTGTCCAACTCGAGGGCACGAATACCGATCGCGCCGGCGGTCTGCGCCATTCCCTCGATCAGCAAGACACCGGGCATGATCGGACGACCGGGGAAATGGCCCTGGAAATGCGGTTCGTTTACGGTGACGTTCTTGATGCCAACCGCCGAGCGCCCGCTATCGATGTCCACGATCCGGTCAATCAGGAGGAACGGATAGCGGTGCGGCAGCAATTCCATGATTTCCTTGAGATCGGCCGTCTCAAGTGATGCTTCCCGCTTGTTGTCATCGGTCATTGGTCAGCCTGTCATTCATCGCGTTTCGGCTTCTTATCGGCGAGCGCAAGTTTGCGCAACTTGGCTGTCTGCCGGAAGAAGTCCTTGAACGGCATTGCCGGTATGCCGGCCCAGCGCTCGTTGTCGGGAATGTCGTGCATCACGCCGCTCGCCGCGGCGATCTGGACGTTCGAGCCGATTGTCAGGTGATCGGCAATACCGACCCTGCCGCCGAGCATGCATCCGTCGCCGAGGGTTACGCTGCCCGACAGGCCGGCGTGGCCGGCGATGACGCAATTCCGCCCGATGACGACATTGTGGGCAATCTGTACGAGGTTGTCGATTTTCGTACCTTCGCCAATCACCGTATCGTCGAGCGTGCCGCGATCGATCGTCGTGTTGGCGCCGATCTCGACGCGATCCTGGATGATTACACGGCCGAGCTGGGGCATTTTTTCAAGGCCGCCAGCGCCGGGAATGAAACCGAAACCGTCCTGGCCGATCTGTGCGCCGCCATGAACGAGAACGCCATTGCCGATCAGCGCATATTGAATGGCTGCCCCAGCGCCGATGTGGCAGTCGCGACCGATCTGACAGTAATCCGCCACAACCGCATTCGCTCCGACAATCGTGTTCCGGCCGATGGCAGCGTGATCGCCGACGACAGCACCGGATTCGATAACGGCTCCGCTCTCGACCGTGGCCAGCGCGGATACGTGGGCATAGGGAAAGTCCGGATGACAACCCTTCGACATGGTGACGCGGGATGGACCGATGCTGTCGGGATAGAGATGCCTGCCAACCCTGGCAAATGCGGCCTGCGGCGCCTTGACGGCGATCTTGGCAGGCCCTTCGGGAATCGATGCGAGATTGTCCTCCGTGCACAAAACCACGGCGGTATGCGCCAGACGGCCCAGATCGCTTCCGGCGATGAGTTTCTGCACATAGACAAGCGTTCCGGGCCGCGGATCGCTCGCCGATGACAGGCCTTCGACCGCATTGTCGCCAAGCGCGTCATCCGCCAGCCTGCCATCGCACATCAGGGCAATGGCGCGCGCATCCAGTGTTTCACTGATCTTGAGGAATTGGGGGGCGTCGCTGTGCACGGGGAAAAACGGCCCGGCGGAAGCCGGGCCAGCGCATCAGAATGCGGTTGAAACAGAGAAGTTGAACCGCTGTTCCTTGTCGGTCGCTTCTTTCACGATCGGCACAGCATAGTCGAACCGCAACGGTGCGAAGGGCGATTGCCAGATCACGCTGAAGCCGGCGGAAGCACGCCACTCCATGCCCGTATTCGCGGCAGTGGCACTGTCGTGACCGAACAGCGTGGCCGCATCCGCAAAGACAGCGCCCTTGAAGCCGAGGTCAGGCGCCAGGAGAGGCAGCGGGAACTGGGCCTCGGCAGTCGCATTCACGAAGCTCTTGCCGCCGATATGTTCGTTCACGCCGGTGGCGCCGGCTTCGGTCGGCCCGATGCCGTTAAAGGCAAAGCCGCGGATCTGGCTCGGCCCGAGGCGGAAATGATCGATCGTGCGGATATTCTGGCCGATACCGGTAATGTTGCCGGCACCGAGCTTGACCGCACCGACGAGGTCCGCCTCTTCGGAAAGCGTACGATAATAGCTGCCGTTGAATGTCGTCGCCACGTGCTTGGCGTCGCCACCGAGACCGGCCACCTCCTGCGAAAGCCGCAGATACAGACCTTCGTGCGGATTCTGGACATCGTCGATCGTGTTGTAGGTCAGGCCGTACCGGACCGCAGACTTGTTCCAGGTCGTCCCGTTGGCCGCAATATCGCTCTGGATCGACGCCGGCGCACTGGCGGCGTTGACGTTCGAGTATTCGCTCTGCTCGAACGAATACCCGATATCCGCCTGCAGGTCTTCGGTGATCGGCAAGCCGAAGCCGATCGAGCCGCCCTGGTTCGCCGTATCATAGGTGTTGTAGTTTTGCGTACGACGGAACACGCTGGCCGTCGCGGCAAGGCGATAGCCCAGGAAATAAGGCTCGGTGAAAGACAGATTGTAGGTGCGGTTGTCCACGCCACCGCCCACGCCGACGCGGATCGTCTGACCGCGGCCAAGGAAGTTGCGTTCCAGAATGCTTGCCTCGACCGACACACCGCCGCTGCTGCTCGTGCCGCCGGTCGTGTAGCCGGCGCCGATGCCGAACTCGCCGGTGGACTTGTCGACCGCGTTGACGACGATGATCACGCGGTCCGGAGCAGATCCGGGACGCGTGGTGATTTCGACACGCTCGAAATAGTTCAGCGCTTCGAGACGCTTCTGCGCACGGCGCAGAAGGATCTGGTTGAAGGCGTCGCCTTCGGAAAGATCAAATTCGCGCCGGATCACATAGTCGCGGGTCCGCGCGTTGCCGACGATTTCGATCCGCTCGATGAAGGCGCGCTGGCCCTGGTCCACGACGTAGGAAACGTCGATCGTGCCGGTCTCGAAATTTCGATTGCCGACCGGCGTGACTTCCGCGAACGGGAAGCCGGCGGCAGCCAGGCGCTCGGACATCTTGATGAGGGTGTTTTCGACATCCTCGGCGCTGTAGGTGGAGCCACTGCGGGTGGAAATCGTCCCGCGCAGATCATCCGCGCTCACGCCGCTGACCGTGGAGTCGACATCGACGATGCCGAAGGAATAACGCTCGCCCTCGTCCACCTCGATCGTGATCACCACATTGCCGGTGTTCGGATCGATGTCGCCGGCAGACGACAGTACCCTGAAGTCGGCATAGCCGTGATTGAAGTAGAACCGGCGCAGCTGCTCTTCGTCGGCGGCCAGACGCTGATCGTCATAGATATCGTTGCGAGTGAGCCAGGACAGCGGATTGGACTTCTTCGTCGAAATCACGCTCTGCAAGCGGCGGTCGCTGAATGCATTGTTGCCGACGAAATTGATCTGGGTGATCTTCGTCCGGTCGCCTTCCTGGATATTGAAAACGACGTTCACACGGTTTTCGCCGAGATCGACGACTTCCGCATTCACGGTCACATCGTTGCGACCGATGCGGCTGTAGGAATCGATGATCGCCTGGACGTCGTCGTCCATCGTCGCCTGGTCGAAAGCACCACGCGGCTTCAGGCGCACGACCGAACGCAAGTTGGCGTCCTTCTGCTTGCGGTTGCCGCGGAAAAGCACCTGATTCACGATCGACAGTTCGGAGACCGAAACCACCAGCGTAGAGCCGGAAACGGAGACATTGACGTCGGAGAACAGGCCGGTCGCAAACAGGCGCTTGACGGCGTCGTCGACATCGGCTGCCGAATAGTTCTTGCCGGCCTTGAAACCGACGAAATCCGCGACCGTCGAGGCCGAAACGCGCTTGTTTCCGCGAACCGAGATCGAGCTGACTACAGCCGCTTGGGCCGCCTTCGCAGTGATGAGGTTGAGCGCCACACCGCCGCCCACTGCAGGAGTGAGCGCCAATGCCACGGCCGATACGGCGCTTAACAAACTTCTGTGCCGGCTTCATTGGGTTATTTCCCCTATTCCCGTGTTCGCCCCCAAACCGGGTGTCACTTAGATAAATCATTGAATTCACCGTAATACAGGCTTTGAACTCACACGCAAGGGTTCAGGTTAAAATCCGTTTACGATCGAGCCGTGAGTGGCAAAATCGTCACGCGCCACCTTTTGCTATGGTAAACATTTTGTCTAAAATTCGACCTAGCTCCCCCCAAACAGCGTCGAAATGTCGTTCCAGGTGGCAAAGACCATCAGACCGAGAATCAGACCGAATCCGATGCGATAGCCGTACTCTTGCGCCCGTTCCGGCACCGGTTTTCCCCTTAGCGCTTCAAACAGGTAGAATACAAGATGTCCGCCGTCCAGAATCGGCACGGGCAACAGATTCAGCAGCCCGATCGAGATCGACAGGATCGCCGCCAGATTCAGCAATGCGACAAACCCGAGCGTGGCGACCTGACCCGACATCTGCGCCACGCGGATCGGCCCGCCGATCTGGTCCGCCTTCTCGCGGCCGGTAAAGATGCCCGCGATGTAGCCACCGGTTCGCGCGATCACGAACCAGGTCTCATGCACTGCCATCGAAAATGACTTGCCGACCCCGTATTTCTCGATGCGGTGGCCGCCGGTCTTGACGTCGTTCACGACGCCAATGACGCCCTGCTCCATCTTGTTGCCGAAGCGGTCCTTGATATCGAGAAGTTTCGGCGTGACATCGAACGTCAATTCCTTGCCGTCGCGCTCCATCACCATGACGATGGTGGTTCCGGCGCGCACGGACACGTAACGCTGCACATCCGAGAACTGCTTCACCGGAATTCCGTCGAGGCTGACAAACCGATCACCGGGCTGCAGGCCGACCTGCTCGGCAACGCTGCCCGGGCGAATCTCGGAAACGACCGGATCGGCGACACCGCGCCCGAAGACCGAGAAGATCGCGGTGAAGATGACGATGGCCAGCAGGAAATTGGCGGCTGGTCCGGCAAACACCGTCGCCGCGCGACGGCCGACAGACTTGTTTTGAAAGGCGACCGCCCTCTCCTGCGGCGTCAGGTCCGAATCGTCGAAACCTTCCGGCGTCGAGGCGGCGTTCATGTCGCCGACGAATTTCACGTAACCGCCCAGCGGGATCAGCGACAACCGCCAGCGCGTGCCGCGCTTGTCATAAAATCCCGCGATTTCGGGACCGAATCCGACCGAAAAAACCTTCGCGCCGATGCCGCACCAGCGGCCGACAAGGTAATGCCCGAGTTCATGGACGAAAACCACGACGAGCAAGACAAAGAGAAACGGAAGCACCGTGCCGATCAGAAAGCCGTTCGTCGAAAACAATCCTGTCACAAAATCCATCACACCCATCCGTCCCTGATCCCGGTTCGCTCGAAAACGCATCCAATTCGGGCGTCAGCAAGGCACCGCTTGTTTCACATCGCCGCAAAGAATGCGGCTGATGGCCGAGCGAAACCCGACGCGAGAATGGAAAGGATCCACAATGCGATCGCCGCGAACACCAACCCGTCGACACGGTCCATCACGCCGCCATGGCCGGGAATGATCCGGCTCGAATCCTTCACGCCGGCGCGGCGTTTCACCCATGATTCAAAGAAGTCGCCAACTTGCGAAACCGCCGAAAGCACAAGGGCAAGAAGTGCTGCCTGTAAAAACGCCTGCAGCCCGGCAAACCCGAAGACCGCTTCGGCTGCGACGACCGAAGCGACGAGCCCGCCGATCGCTCCGGACCATGTCTTGTTCGGCGAGATAGCCGTCCAGATCTTCGGCCCGCCGAAATGGCGCCCGGCAAAATAGGCGCCGATATCCGTCGACCACACCACTGCAAACAGGAACAGCACCGCCACGAGGCCGGACGCGCCCTGTCCGGATTCTCTCAGTGTGATCAGCGCAACCAGTGCGCCGCCGGAATAGAGAAACCCCGCAACAGACCAAAGCCCGCCGACAAGCACCATCGAAGCGATCGCGAACATCAATGTCGCGGCTGCCCAGACGAGCGGCATCACGCCATTGGGCACGACAAGCGCGCCGACAAAGACAAGACCGAGAAAGAAGAAGCCGAGAAGCCGGATCCGGTCATCCCCGTTGGGACAGACGACATCGACCCATTCGGCCCAGACAAGCATCGCGATCGCGGTCGAGACGATCGCAAAGAGCCAACCGCCAACCAATGTCGCAAACAATACGACGGCGCCCAGAACAAGGGCAGACAGCACCCGCGCCCTGAGATTGCTCACAGCGCGACATCTTTCGCGGTGAGCACGCCGCCGTAGCGGCGCGACCGTGAGGAGTATTCGTCGAGCGCCTTTTCCAGCCAGGACTTGTCGAAATCCGGCCACATGCAGGGCAGGAAGACGAACTCGGAATAAGCCGCTTGCCAGAGCATGAAATTGGAAAGCCGTATCTCGCCGCTCGTCCGGATGACGAGGTCCGGATCGGGCTGGCCAGCGGTATCAAGCGCTCCGGAGATTTCGGCCTCGCTGATATCTTTCGGATCGCGCCCCTCGGCGGCATATCTTGCGGCCAGCGACGGCAAAGGCGCGGCAGATTTCGTCGCGGCCGCCGTAGTTGAAGGCAATATTGAGATTAAGCGCCGTGTTGTGACGCGATTTCGTTTCCGCCGTCTCGATCAGACCGAGGATATCGGGCGACAGGCCTTCACGATTGCCGAGAATGCGGATGCACACACCATTGGCGCACAATTCGGCAAGATCGCGGGTGATGAACAGCCTCATCAGTCCGAGGAGGTCGCGAACCTCAGACGGCGGCCTGGACCAATTCTCCGAAGAGAAGGCGTAAAGGGTGAGATGACGAATGCCGAGTTCACCGGCGGCGCGTACCGTCTTGCGCAGCGCTTCGACGCCCGCCTTGTGCCCGAAACCGCGCGGCCTGCCTCGCGCAGCCGCCCAGCGGCCGTTGCCGTCCATGATTATGGCGACATGGCTGGGAATTACGGCGTCCTGATTTTCGTTGTCACCGGCCAATGCGATGCGTCTCACTCCTGCATGCGGACATTGCGCGTATCCTGCGGACTAAACCTGCATGATTTCCGTCTCTTTTTCCGCCAAAAGAGAATCGATCCTGGAAATGGTCTGGTCCGTCTGTTTTTGAACGTCGTCGGACTTCGTCCGGCTGTCGTCCTGGCTGATCTCGCCGTCTTTTTCGAGGCGCTTCAATGTCTCCATACCATCACGGCGAACGTGACGCACCGCGATACGCGCATTTTCCGCATATTGATGGGCAATCTTGGCCAGTTCGCGCCGGCGCTCTTCGTTCAGTTCCGGCAACGGGACGCGAATGGTCGTGCCGTCGGTCATCGGGTTGAGGCCGAGCGTCAATTCGCGGATCGCCTTTTCGATGGCCGACACCATCGACTTGTCCCAAACCGAGACCGAAAGCATGCGCGGTTCGGGAACCGTGATATTGGCAACCTGGTTGATGGGCATTTGCGAACCATAGGCATCGATCGTGATCGGCTCGAGAAGCGAAGGCGATGCGCGGCCGGTCCGCAATCCGCCGAGATCGCCCTGGAACGAAGAGACCGCTCCCTCCATTCGGCGCTTGATATCCTCGATGTCGAATTCCTGGCTCATTTTCTTGTCCTTTTCCTGCCTTACAGCGGTCGCTTGTCTGTCACCAAAGTCGACCGGCCACCGCCGCGAAGAATATCGGAGAAACCACCACACTCATGAATTGAAAAGACAACAATGGGAATGCGGTTTTCGCGGGTCAAGGCGACGGCGGCAACATCCATCACCGACAATCCGCGGGCGATCACCTCGTCGTGGGTGATGCTGGTGAACCGTTCGGCGTCCGGGACATGCTTCGGATCGGCGGAATAGACACCATCGACCTGCGTTCCCTTGAACAGGGCGTCCGCGTTGATTTCGGCCGCGCGCAAAGCCGCCGCCGAATCCGTCGTGAAATAGGGATTGCCGGTACCGCCCGCGAATATAACCACCCGCCCCTGCTCGATATATGCCATCGCCTTGCGCTGGGAAAAACTCTCGCACAACTGCGGCATCGCGATGGCCGACAGGACAACGGCATCCACGCCCTTCTTGACCAGCGACGTGCGCAGCGCCAGCGAATTGATGACGGTGGCCAGCATCCCCATGTGGTCGCCGGTGACGCGGTCTCCGCCCTTGGAGGCGACCGCCACGCCGCGGAAGATGTTGCCGCCGCCGATCACGACAGCGACCTGCACGCCCATGTCGATGGCATCCTTGATGTCGCCGGCGATCCGGTCAGCGACTTCGACATCGATACCGAAGCCCTGATTGCCCATCAGGGCCTCTCCGGACACCTTTAACAGGACACGCTTGTACATGGGGGAGACGGACATGAAATATCATCGGAAATACGGGTGAATCGTGCTTTCCCGATACATGAAGGGCACCGCGTTGTCACGCGGTGCCCCATCGTAAAATCCGCAATCCCGAAGATTGCGTGACCTAACGGCGATCAGCCCTTCGCAGCGGCCGCGACTTCGGCGGCAAAGTCGCTTTCTTCCTTCTCGACGCCTTCGCCGAGAGCGAAGCGAATGAAGCCGGCGATCTTTGCCGGAGCGCCGATTTCCTTTTCGGCTTCCGCAAGCGCCTTCTCGACCGTCAGGTCGGGATTGATGACGAAGGCCTGCTTCACGAGGCAGACTTCCTCGTAGAATTTGCGCAGGCGGCCTTCGACCATCTTTTCGATGATGTTGTCCGGCTTGCCCGACGCACGCGCCTGCTCGGAGAAGATCGAGCGCTCGCGATCGACCGCGGCCTGGTCGAGATCGCTGACATCAAGCGCCAGCGGATTGGTGGCGGCAACATGCATCGCGATCTGGCGACCGATGGCACGTGCTGCGTCCTTGTCGCCGGTCGTTTCGATGGCGACGAGAACGCCCAGCTTGCCGAGACCGTCGGAGACGGAGTTGTGAACATAGGTCGCGACCGTGCCGTCGAGACGCGCCGAACGGCGCAGGTTCATGTTCTCGCCAATGGTCGCGATAGCGTCCGTGACGGTGTCGGCGATCGACTTGGACCCGCCGGGATACGCGGCAGCGGCCACGGCTTCCACTGAACCGTCGGTCGAAAGGGCAGCACTTGCGATGTTGCGGACGAGGTCCTGGAAAGCTTCGTTGCGGGCAACGAAGTCGGTTTCCGAATTGACCTCGACAACGACCGCGCCTTTGTCGTCGGACGCGACGCCGACGAGACCTTCGGCAGCCGTGCGGCCGGACTTCTTGTCGGCCTTCGCGATGCCTTTCTTGCGCAGCCAGTCGATAGCGGCCTCGATGTCGCCATTGGTTTCGGTCAGTGCGGCCTTGCAGTCCATCATGCCGGCGCCGGTCTGGTCGCGGAGTTGTTTAACGAGAGATGCAGAGATACTCATCGGTTCGCCTCTTTATGTCGAACGGGTTCGGACGCGCGGTCCGAAAGGGTGACGCACTGGGCATTCATCCATGCCTTGCGCCGATTCATGTAACGGTTTGATGACCGCACCCGGCGTTGCCGGGCGCGGTTAAGGCAGATCAGGCCTGGGCTTCGGCGGCCGGCTCGGCGGCTTCGGCCGGAGCCTCGGCAGGCGCTTCTTCGGCCGGGGCTTCTGCCAGGACTTCCTCGATCGGAGCCTCGGCGGACGCGCCGATATCGACGCCGGATGCACCCTGCTGGCGCGCGATGCCGTCAATGGCGGCGCGCGCGATCAGATCGCAGTAAAGCGAAATGGCGCGGGCAGCGTCGTCGTTGCCGGGGATCGGATAGTCGACCACGTCCGGATCGCAGTTGGAGTCGACGATCGCGACGACCGGGATGCCGAGACGCTTGGCTTCCTGGATGGCGATCGCTTCCTTGTTGGTGTCGATCACGAACATCAGGTCCGGCGTGCCGCCCATGTCCTTGATGCCGCCCAGCGCGCGATTGAGCTTTTCACGCTCACGCTCGAGGTTCAGACGTTCCTTCTTGGTGAAGCCCGAAGCATCGGACGCCAGGATTTCGTCAACCTTGCGCAGGCGCTGGATCGAGTTCGAGATCGTCTTCCAGTTGGTCATCATGCCGCCAAGCCAGCGGGCGTTGACATAATACTGGGCGCTGCGGGCCGCTGCGTCGGCGACAATTTCGGACGCCTGGCGCTTGGTGCCAACGAAGAGAACGCGACCACCGCCGGCGACGGTGTCGGACACGACCTTCAGCGCCTGGTGCAGCAGCGGCACGGTCTGCGAAAGATCGAGAATGTGAATGTTGTTGCGCGCCCCGAAGATATATCGGGACATTTTGGGGTTCCAGCGGTGCGTCTGGTGACCAAAGTGAACACCAGCTTCCAACAGCTGGCGCATGCTGTAATCAGGCAATGCCATCGTTTTTCCTTTCCGGTTTAACCTCCACGAAGCGAAAAGCGGTTTCCCGCCACCGGTGGGCCCGGCCGGATTTCTCCCGGTTCGGACCCGAACTTCGTGTGTGGAATGAGGCGCGCGATAGCCTATTGGCGCCGGTTTTGCAAGTGCGATGCAGCAAACCGGCGGGAGGCGACGGCCCGAAGGCCTACTTGCAGCTTTCCTGCGGCAACAAGTCGAGGTGGGTCAGCGCGCCGGTCAGAACGAAGTCGCCATAATCCATGACGAGATCGCGGGTGACGCCGTTCTCGTAGAGCTTGAACGATATCTGGTAGTCGGGGAGCGCCTCGCCCGCATTCTCGCTCTGCTCGTCGAAATAGGAAATCGAGACATTTCGGAAGGGGTCGTTCTTCAGCGGACCGGCATTCTTGCCGTCGCCTTCCGTTCCCGTCTTTTCCTGGCCGACGATGACGGTCGTCGTCATGACGCGGTCACCATCCTCGGAGCCGTCGAAGACCTTGGTCTCGTAGACAGTCTCACCCTTGTCGGCGCGATGGAGCAGATCCAGGATATGGGCGGTCGGGAAAAGCGCCGGCCCGAGAACGAACTCCGATTCCTGCGGCTTCTTCAGTGTGACGGTCGTCGTATCGTCCTTGCGAACGGCGCTTCCGGAAAGTTCGCGGTCGAGCCGCTCGTCGACGAAGGATTTCGTGATGAAACGGAAATTCTCGCCGGCACCGTCCTCATAGGTCGATGTCTGCTGATCGGTGACCCGGTCGCCGCTCTGGGAAAGGATTCGCGTCACGAAACGGAAGTTCGTCGTGTAGCCGTCGCAGACCGATCCCTGGAATTCATAGACGATGCGTCCGTCCATCCCGGTAATGCCGGAGCGGTCGGAGGCGTCCTTCAGGGCAACGTCGTAAACGGCCCGATGGGGCGCCAGCGGCTGCGCGGAAGCCGTGCCGGGAAACATGCCGGCGGCCGCCGTGACGGAAGCGAAGACGGCGGCGATCAGCTTTGCGGATGTGCGAGTCATTATCGGGTCCTGTTTTTGCGACGACTATAGGATTTCTCGTGGCGGAAGCGAGGCAAAAGATGCAAGAGAGCATCTGCCACGCCCGACCGTTTGAAGCAAAGGTGACCAGATGACATCGACAATCAGTGAACGGCTCGCTGCGCTCGGAATCGCAGTGCCGGAAGCCGCCGCGCCCGCCGCAAATTATCTTCCGGCGGTGATCAGCGGTAATCTGCTTTATACATCCGGCCAACTGCCGCTGAAAGACGGCGCCATGATCCACAAGGGGCTTCTCGGACGGGATCTGACCGTCGAACAGGGGCGTGAAGCGGCGAAATGGTGTGCCGTCAACATCCTCGCCCAGGCCCAGGCCGCGCTGGACGATCTCGCCAGGATCAAGCGCATCGTCAAGATCTCGGTGTTCGTCGCCTCGACGCCCGATTTCATCGAACAGCACCTCGTCGCAAACGGCGCGTCGGATTTCCTGGCCGAGGTTCTCGGCGAAGCGGGCCGGCATGCCCGTTCGGCGGTCGGCATGGCCTCGCTGCCGCTCGATGCGCCGGTCGAAATCGAAGCCATCATCGAGTTCTGAACCAACACCATGAATTCGCTCTCTTTTCTAACGCGGCGCCCGATCGCGCATCGGGGTTTGCATGACGCAAGCGCCGGCCGGATCGAGAATTCGCTGCCGGCGTTCGAGGCCGCGATCGACCGCGATTTCGCAATCGAACTCGACGTGCAGCTTTCGGCCGACGGTGTCGCGATGGCGTTTCACGACTCGGCGCTGGACCGCCTCACCGGTGAAAACGGACTGGTCGCGGACCGCACCGCGCTGGAACTCGGCGCGATTGAAATCACCGGGTCCCGCGATCGCATTCCGACGCTGGCCGAAGTGCTGACCCTGGTGGCGGGCCGGGTGCCGGTGGTGATCGAGATGAAGGACAACGCGCCGCGCAATCGCGAACTCGCGCTGGCTGTCGCCGGCGACCTCGTCGGCTATTCGGGGCCGGTCGCGGTCATGTCGTTCACCCACCACCTGCTTTCGGAATTCAAACACAGTGGCTCACCCGTTCCTTACGGGCTGACGGCGGAAGGCACCGGCAAACCGGCCTTCGCGATGCACGAAAAAGTCCTGCCGCTCGGCATTTCCTTCATCTCCTACCACGTCAAGGAACTGCCGAACCACTTCATCGAGCACGTGCGCAAGGATCTCGGCCTGCCCGTCATCACCTGGACGGTGCGCACGCCCGAGGAAGTCGAGGCCACCCGCAGATACGCCGACCAGATGACTTTTGAAGGATTTGATCCGGATCGTTGAGTAGAGGCTTGTTTGCACCGCATCATGCGATAATTCTTTGTGCATGAACGAATTACCGCAAGGCCACGGCGCACAGGATCAGGCGCGCGAGGGCGACGAATTCGTGATCCGCGTGCGCGACCGGTTTGCAAGCATCGATCATGCGCAATGGAATCGCCTTTCGGGCACGGCTCCCGGCGGTGAGACGCCTTACAATCCCTTCGTCTCGCATGCATTTCTGAATGCGCTCGAGGAGTCTGGCTGCGCCACGGCACAAAGCGGCTGGCACGGCCAGCACCTGACGCTCGAGGACAGCCGCGGCAAGATCATCGCGGCCCTGCCCTGCTACCTGAAATCGCACAGCCAGGGCGAGTATGTCTTCGATCACAGCTGGGCTGACGCCTATGAGCGCGCGGGCGGACACTATTATCCCAAACTGCAGTGTTCCGTGCCGTTCACGCCCGCTACCGGGCCGCGCCTCCTGGTCTCCGGCGATATCGACGCCGGGGCGGCGAAGCAGGCGCTTGCCGGCGGTCTCAAGGCGCTGACGACGAAGCTTGGCGTTTCCTCGGCGCATGTGACCTTCGCGACCGAAGCGGATATCGCGGCCCTGACAACGGCCGATTTCCTGCACCGGACCGACCAGCAGTTCCACTTCCACAATGACGGCTTCGGCGATTTCGACCAGTTCCTGGAAACGCTCTCCTCACGCAAGCGCAAGAACATCCGCAAGGAACGGCAAACCGCGCTCGAAAACGGCATCAGCATCGACTGGCTGACCGGCAGCGACCTGACCGAGAGCGCCATGGACGCATTCTACGAATTCTACATGGATACCGGCAGCCGCAAGTGGGGCCGGCCCTATCTGAACCGGACATTCTATTCGCTGATCGCCGAGCGAATGCCCGATGACATATTGCTGGTGATGGCCAGGCGAAACGGCCGATATGTCGCCGGCGCGATCAACTTCATCGGCGGCGACCGCCTTTTCGGCCGGCATTGGGGCTGTATCGAACACCATCCCTGCCTGCATTTCGAGGTCTGCTACTATCAGGCGATCGAGTTCGCGATTTCCAACGGGCTCGAATATGTGGAAGCCGGCGCGCAGGGCGAACACAAGCTGGCGCGCGGCTATCTGCCCGTGACGACGCATTCGGCGCATTTCATTCCGCATGAGGGCTTCCGCAGGGCCATCGATGACTACCTCGAACACGAGCGCGCGGAGGTTGCGCATTTCGGCCAGGTGCTGAGCGATCACGCCCCGTTCAAAAAGGGCGACTGACGCATGAACGCGGCATTGATGCCGATCCCGGACCGGTTTAGGAAATCGGTGAAAGGGAGACCGTCATGAGTGCCGAATACGATCCGGACAATATTTTCGCAAAGATCCTGCGCGGGGACATTCCCAGCCACAAGGTCCACGAGGACGACGACTGCATCGTGATCATGGACGTCATGCCGGAATCCGACGGTCATTCGCTGGTGATCCCGAAAGCGCCGTCACGCAATATTCTGGACGCCGATCCCGCCGTGCTGGCCAAGGTGTTCGCGACTACCCAGAAGATCGCGCAAGCATCCATGCGCGCGTTCAATGCCGACGGCGTGGTCATCAGGCAGTTCAACGAGGCCGCCTGCGGCCAGACGGTGTTTCACCTGCACGTGCATGTCATTCCGTGCGTCGCGGGCGTTCCGTTGCGCAGACATGTCGGCAAGATGGAAGACCCGGCGATCCTGGCCGGCAATGCCAAGAAGCTGGTTTCCGCGCTCGAAAACCAGGTTTAAAACCCCATCATCATCCCGGCCAGAAGGACGGCAAGCGCCGTCCCGACGCCGACGGCAATGCGCTGTCCTCCCAACAGGAACGCGACGAAGCCGATCACCGCCGCGCCGATGCGTAGGGTCAGCGCCGTCTCGGCAAGCACGCCCGAGGGAAAAACGACCAGTCGGGCGATGACGGCGGCAACGAGGGCCGTCGCGACGGCGCGCACGAGCACGAAAACCTGGGAGGTGTCGCTCAGACGGCGCCCGAGCAGCACGCCGGTGTAACGCCAGACATCGGTCGCAAACCAGCCTGCGACCAGGATGAACAGGAACGGCCACCACCAGGCGTCGATGGCTTGATAGTTCATTGCCCGTCCCCCTTCCCTTTCGCGGGAAGTCTCTTCCCGATGAAAAACGCCAGCGTCCCGCCGACAAGGCCCGTGAGAAGCAGGTCGAATTGCGGAGCGACGAGATAGAATACCGGCCCCAACGCAAGCCCCAGAACCATCGCGATCTTGATGACGTGATCGCGCGCGGTCGCCCAAAGCGACGTCAGGAAATAGATCGGCGTCAGGAAGAACAGCGCGCCAAGAACCATCGCGGGAATTCCGGCCGAAAACGTATAGACCACCGCCACGACCAGGATATTGAGCGTCGTCAGCGTGACGGCGAAACCGGCAAAAAATGCCGTGCGATGCTGCCTGGGAACACGACCGATGCGTTCATTCGCCATCACCCAGGACGTCACCGCCACGAAATGCGACAGGAACAGGAGCGTCAGCGTCCTGGTCTTTTCGGCACGCAGATCCGGCACGAGGGTCGTGACCATCGGCATCAACCGGACGGAGGACAAGGTGACAGCGATGAATGCCGGCACCAGCGCCGTGCCCGCCTGTATCGCAGCGATCAGCACGACCTGGGCCGGCAGCGCCCAGATCACGGCGGTCATGAAGACGGCATGCGTCAGGTCGATCCCGCTTTCCTTTGCGAAACCGGCAAAGCCGATAAAGGCGCTCACCAGAATGAGCGCGGGCAGCGATACGATGTTGCGCATCCCACGTGCGAACCAGAGAAACGCAGTGCGGTCTTTCGGCTGTCCGGAGGGGAGCGATTGCATGATCCCGCGCTAGCACGCGGCCCGCGCGTTGGCGAGAGCGCCGAAACAAAAACGGGCGGGAAATCCCGCCCGTTCAAAGCATCATCCGGTCTGCCGAACCTATTTGCGCGGCACTTTCGGCACGGAAGGCTTCGGTTTCGGCGCCGGCTTGTTTTCCGGGGTCGCGGCGTTGCCGGCGCTTACCGCCGCCTTGCCGGCCGCGGGCTTGCGCTTCGCCGCCGTTTTGCGCGGCTGTTTCTTCGGCTTGGCGCGCGGTTCGTCGGCAATCGATTCGAGCTTCAGCTTCGGTTCGCCGAGTTCGTCCTTCTCGACCGTGACCTTGACCGTGCCGCCCTTCTTCAGCTTGCCGAACAGCACTTCTTCGGCCAGAGGCTTCTTGATGTGCTCCTGGATCACGCGGCCGAGCGGGCGGGCGCCCATCTTCTCGTCGTAACCGCGTTCCGCAAGCCAGGCGACCGCCTCCTTCGACAGGTCGAAGATGACACCGCGATCGGACAGCTGTGCTTCCAACTGCATGACGAATTTCTCGACGACGCGGTGGATGACCGGAACAGGCAGCGGACCGAACGGGATGATCGCGTCCAGACGGTTGCGGAATTCCGGCGAGAACAGCCTGTTGATCGCCTCGACATCGTCGCCCTCGCGCTTGGTGGAGCTGAAGCCGATGGCGTTCTTGGCCATTTCTGACGCGCCCGCATTGGTCGTCATGATGATGATCGTGTTGCGGAAATCGACCTGCTTGCCATTGTTGTCGGTCAGCTTGCCGTGGTCCATCACCTGCAACAGGATGTTGAACAGGTCCGGATGGGCCTTCTCGATCTCGTCGAGCAGCAGCACGCAATGCGGATGCTGGTCGACGCCGTCGGTCAGCAATCCGCCCTGGTCGAAGCCGACATAGCCGGGCGGCGCGCCGATCAGGCGCGAAACGGTGTGCCGTTCCATGTATTCCGACATGTCGAAACGCAGCAACTCCACGCCGAGCGACATGGCGAGCTGGCGCGCGACCTCGGTCTTGCCGACGCCGGTCGGACCGGAGAACAGGTAGGAGCCGATCGGCTTTTCGGGTTCCCGCAGGCCGGCGCGCGCCAGCTTGATCGCCGACGAAAGCGACTCGATGGCGAGATCCTGACCGTAGACGACGCGTTTCAGCTCCTTCTCGAGATTGGCGAGAACCTCCTCGTCGTCCTTGGAAACGGTCTTCGGCGGAATGCGAGCCATGGTCGCGATCGTCGCCTCGATTTCCTTCACGCCGATGGATTTCCTGCGCTTGTTCTCGGGCAGCAGCATCTGGCTCGCGCCGGTCTCGTCGACGACGTCGATCGCCTTGTCCGGGAGCTTGCGGTCGTTGATGTAGCGCGCCGACAATTCGACCGCGGAACGGATCGCTTCGTCGGTGTACTTGATCTTGTGGAACTCCTCGAAATAGGGCTTCAGGCCCTTCATGATCTCGATGGCGTCCTCGAGGTTCGGCTCGTTGACGTCGATCTTCTGGAACCGGCGCACCAGCGCGCGATCCTTCTCGAAGAACTGGCGGTATTCCTTGTAGGTCGTCGAACCGATGCAGCGGATCGCCCCGGACGACAACGCGGGCTTCAGGAGATTGGACGCGTCCATCGCGCCGCCCGACGTCGCGCCGGCGCCGATGACGGTGTGGATCTCGTCAATGAAGAGAACCGCGCCGGGCATGTCCTCCAACTCCTTGACGACCTGTTTCAGCCGCTCCTCGAAGTCGCCGCGATAGCGCGTGCCGGCGAGCAACGCGCCCATGTCGAGCGAGAAGATGGTCGAGGTTGCCAGAACCTCCGGCACATCGCCTTCGACGATGCGCTTGGCGAGGCCTTCGGCGATCGCCGTCTTGCCCACGCCGGGATCGCCGACATAGAGCGGATTGTTCTTGGAACGCCGGCACAGGATCTGGATCGTGCGATTGACCTCGGCGGTGCGGCCGATCAGCGGGTCGATCTTGCCGTCACGCGCTTTCTGATTGAGGTTCACGCAATAGGCGCTGAGCGCGTCCTGCGGCTTCTTCTTGCTGGCGTCTTCGCCTTCGGCGGCCGGCCCCTCTGTCCCGCCCTGCTCCTCGGCGCCTTCCGGCGGCCGGGTTACGGACGCGCCGGGGCGTTTGGCGATGCCATGAGCGATGTAGTTCACCGCGTCGTAGCGGGTCATGTCCTGTTCCTGCAGGAAATAGGCGGCGTGGCTCTCGCGTTCGGCGAAGATCGCGACCAGCACATTGGCGCCGGTCACTTCCTCGCGGCCGGACGACTGGACATGGATGACCGCGCGCTGAATGACGCGCTGAAAACCGGCGGTCGGCTTGGCGTCCTCATCATAGCCGGTAACGAGATTATCGAGCTCATTATCGACATAATCGAGCACCGTCTTGCGGAGCGCTTCGGTATCGACGCTGCACGCGTCCATGACGGCCTTGGCGTCCTGATCATCGATCAGGGCGAGGAGGAGATGCTCGAGTGTCGCGTATTCGTGCTCGCGCTCGTTTGCATAGGTCAGTGCCTGATGCAGCGACTTCTCCAGGCTTGCGGTGAATGTCGGCATTACTTTTTCTCCATCACGCACTGCAAAGGGTGCTGGTTCTGACGGGCGAAATCCATCACCTGCGTCACTTTGGTTTCGGCTACCTCGTATGTGTAAACGCCACACTCGCCCACGCCGTGGTTGTGGACATGCAACATGATCCGCGTTGCCTGCTCACGGTTCTTCTGGAAGAAGCGCTCAAGTACGTGCACCACGAACTCCATCGGGGTGTAATCGTCGTTCAAAAGCAGGACACGGTAGAGGCTGGGTTTTTTAACCTTCGGTTTGGTGCGGGTAATGACTGCAGTCCCGCGCCCTTCGCCTCCGCCTTCCTCGCCGTTGTCCGCTTGCATCCATTCCGGCTTGTATCTCATCTTTGTCCTGTGTTCGGCCCTGGCCCGACTGGCTCTTGCTCCAGTTACTTAGGGATTCACATGGCGATTTTAAGCCCCCTCGGGCCCTGCGCAAGACGTCAAATCGCAACACCACAAACAAACGGCCCGCATGATTTCTCATGCGGGCCGATTTAGTCATCCGGATGGATGCTATATGCGCGAAACTTACTTCGTGATCGAGGTCACGGCCGTCTCGTACGGCTTGTAGGCTTCCTTCGCGAGATCGGCATAGAGCTCGCTCATTTTCGTCGACTGGGCGACAAACAACTCATAGGCCGTTTTCATGTAGTCGGCCTGCAATTCCATTGCCTTTTCGATCGACTTTGCGGCAGCAAGCTTCTCGAAAGCGGCGACGCCGTCTTCATAGGATTTCTTGGAGTAGTCGGTGGCTTCCGACGCGATGGTCTGGATGCCCTTGGTCATCGCGGCATAGCTCTTCAGGGAGTGATCCATCATTTCCTTGCCGGCTTTGTTGGCGTCTTCGAACGATTTCATCATGGTGCACCTGTTTCAATAAGGGGGTGAATTCTCGTCAGTAACGGACGATCGTCCGACCTTGCCCAAATTATAGTGTGCAATGCACAAAAATTCAACAAAAATTTTGCAGCGCAGCATTTCCTCTCAAATTTTCGATGAATTGACGCAACGGCAGTAACTTTCCAGTCACCATAAACCACTTGGTAACGCCGACCGGATATCGTCCCCCAAAAGCTCCCGACGGCCCGGTTGGGGCCACGCGTTGTTAGTGTTGTCACAGGTGTCCATCGTGTTTTTCAGCAAGCCGCTGCCAATCCGTTCCCCGGCGCAAGCAATCTTCATGCTGCTTGCGTCGCTTCTTATCGTTCTGGCGCTCGCCGCCACGGCCGAGGCAAATTCGAAATACGCATCCTTCGTCATCGACGCGAATACGGGCAAGACGCTCTATTCGCGCAACGCGGACGCGCCGCGCTATCCGGCGTCGCTGACGAAGATGATGACGCTCTACATGCTGTTCGAGGCCATGGAAGCGGGAAAGGTGTCCAAGAACACGCGCATCGTGTTCTCCAGGCATGCCGCATCCATGCAGCCGACCAAGCTCGGCGTCCCCGCCGGAAAGAGCATTTCGGCCGAAACCGCAATCCTCTCACTGGTCACGAAATCCGCCAACGACGCCGCCGTGGCGATCGCCGAGCATCTCGGCGGCACCGAGAGCAACTTCGCGAAAATGATGACGGCGAAAGCACACGCGCTCGGCATGTCGAAAACGACATTCCGCAACGCCTCCGGCCTGCCGAATTCGCGCCAACAGACGACAGCCCGCGACATGGCGACGCTCGGAATCGCGCTTCAGGAACATTTCCCGAAGCAGTTCGAGTATTTCTCCACCCGGAGCTTCAAATACGGCCGCACCCATTTCCGCAACCACAACCGTCTGCTCGGCAATGTGCGCGGCGTTGACGGCATCAAGACCGGCTATACTCGGGCATCGGGTTTCAACCTGGTCGCATCGGTTCACACCGGCGGGCGCAGCATCGTCGCCGTCGTCATGGGCGGCAAGACCGGTGCTTCGCGTGACGCGCATATGCGGCAGCTGATCGCCGACACGGTGAACAAGGGCTCCAAACGCAAACGCGGCATGCTGGTCGCTCGCGAAGGCGTCACGAACTTCGCCGACGCACCCGTCGAGATCGCCGAACTGCCGGCGAGCGAGATTCCCGTGCCAGTTCGGCCGGACCGCGTCGACGAAGCGGATGCCGCCGTCACCGAGGCCGTTGTGGCCAGCGCCGCGGCCGAACCGACACCGCGCCCCGCCGAGCCGCTCGACACCATCCAGACCGCATCGACCACGGCGCGGTCCGGCTGGGTGATCCAGATTGCATCCCTCCCCTCCGAAGACGAAGCGGTGGAGTTCCTGCGCAACGCGCAAGACCGCGCGTCACCGGTGCTCGGCGAGCACGCCGCGTTCGTCGAGACGTTCGAGAAAAGCGGTACCGTCTATCACCGGGCGCGTTTTGCCGGTTTCGATTCCAAGTCCGAGGCATGGGCCGCCTGCAAGGCACTGAAGAAGTACAAATATTCCTGCCTTGCTTTCGACAATTCCTGACGGCCTGTTCGCGCCGTCAGCGACCATTTGAGTGTGTATTGAGTATCAAGGGTCTCAGTCAGTATGATCACGCAAGAGAAAGTCTCGCGCTTCATTAACCCGTTGCGCAAGAAAAGCGTTCCCGCCGAGGTCGGGGTGTACTCGCTGCATCAGGCGGCGATGCGCCTTTCGGATCTCCATAGCGGACGCGCCCGGTTCAAGGCCAAGGATATTGTAGGCTTCCTCATGTGTCATGGCGCCCGTGTCGTGCGGTCCGGCATGCCGCGGGCCCGCATCCGCATCAGCGTCGTCACGCCAACCAGGCATACGGCGGTCAAGATACGCCTCCAGTAGCTCGGCGCTCTCGCGGTCATCCTTCAGGTCCGCCGCGAGCACGCGCACATCATTTTCGCTAAGATCATTCAGCCGCCGCCCCTCGAATTGCCCGGCGAGGATCATCCCGTCCATGTCGCCGGTGTCGTGATCGAGCTCCATTTCGAGCCATGCGGAGCGAACGGTCGATTTCTGTCCGGTCATTGCGCTCAGCCTGCCCTGCCTGCGCTGGCGTCCGTACCAGCCGATCGCCATCATGATCAGCGGCCCGCCAACGACGAAGCGGCCCGCAAGACTGAGGACGAGCCCGACCAGGCCCAATGCAATCGGCCCGGCGTAGCGGATCAGGCTTACAATCTGGGTGGGCGGGGCGGATGCGAAATACAATGCGCCGAGGACGGTAAAAGCGACCAGGGCGACCAGCAGGATCAGTACGCTCATGGCGTGACGCTGTTCACTTGGCGCTTCCTTTCGATCCACCGGAAATATGGGAGATCAACAACCGATCTTCGCGTGTACCGCGTTTTTCCAGTGCCTTGAGCCCGCCCGTCGCATAGACCGCAACCGCCGACAGCAATTTGGACAGGACGGCTGCCGAAGACCGGTCGAAGCGGAACCAGCCGCCACGGGTGACCCGGGCAATCTCGCGAAACGCCCGCTCCGCAACAGGATCATGCCCTTCCTGAAAGATGAAGACCGGCACGCCGCGCAGACCGAGTTCTCCCGCCGCCTGCACGAGATCGTCGATCTTCTCCTCCATTGCGTCGCCGATATAGACAAGTGCATTGATCCGGTTGCGGGCATGTTCCTTGGCTGCGTGTTTCAGGACCTTGAGAATCTGCGTGTGGCCGCCCCGGCAATCGATCCGCGTCATCATCGCCGCGAGCGAATTGCCGTCAAACGCCCATTTCGATGACCGGCATTCACCGATCCCGCGGAAATAGACCAGTTGCATGGCGAGATCGCCGATGCCGGCGACGCTCCTGAACATCTCGGCCTGGATGGAGCAGGCAAGATCCCACGTCGGCTGGCGGCTCATCGTGGCGTCGAGGGCAAGCACGATCCGCCCGCCGCCCTCGCCGTGCTTCGGGATCGACTTCGCCGCCTTCAGGAATGCCGCGATATCGGCGCGCGGTGATGCCTGCCGCGCGACCTCGTCCTTGCCCTTCGTGGAAATCGGTTTCGCCATTGCAGAAATGTGGCATTTTCAAAGGCTCATGCAAGGCAATTCAACCGAAGCGCGGCATCCGGGCCAGGCCGGGCCGATCAGATCAGGCCGAGATCGGCGAGTTCGTTACGCATATCGGCGGGCAAGGCTTCGATACCGCTCATCCCGCGACCGAGATCGGAAGGCGCGTCCTCCGGCTTGAAATACCGCCAGCCCTGGAATGGGCGCTTGGGCTGAGACTGGGTCAGAACGACCTCCGGATCGAGGACGATCTGGCAGCGCGATATCCCCTCTCCGTCGACAATCGGGCGGATATCGACGATCCGCTGGCGGCATTGAACCCGGCCCTTGATGACCCAGTAGAGAGACCCTTCGCCGACAATCTCGTCGGCACGTTTGGGGAACATCCGGGTGGTGTGGATATGCTCGGCTTTCCTGCCCGCAGCACGCATCTCGTCACGGCGGAAATCGATCCACGCGCGCAGATCCTCGACGCTGTCGGCGCCAACGCACAGTTTGATGAGGTTCAAAGCCATGCCGTATGGTCTATGGCGGGGCGCCGCATGGTCAAGCTTTGCGCATTATCGTCCACAGGCGAAACGTCAGCAGGCAACCACATTGACCGCGAGACCACCCTGGCTCGTTTCCTTGTATTTCTCGTTCATGTCGAGGCCGGTCTGGCGCATCGTCTCGACACAGGCATCGAGCGGCACGAAATGCGTGCCGTCGCCTTTCAGGGCAAGCGAAGCCGCCGTAACGGCCTTGACCGCGGCCAGCGCATTGCGCTCGATACACGGCACCTGGACGAGGCCCGCAACCGGATCACAGGTCATGCCGAGATGGTGTTCGAGCGCGATTTCGGCGGCGTTTTCGACCTGTTCTGGCGTTCCGCCGAGGACTTCGGCGAGACCGGCCGCGGCCATGGCGGCGGCGCTGCCGACTTCGCCCTGGCAACCGACCTCGGCACCGGAAATCGATGCGTTGTGCTTGATCAATCCGCCGATGGCCGCGGACGCCAGAAGGAAATTGCGAATGTCCTCGGGTTTCGCCAGTTCGTGGAATTTCTGCATGTATTTCAGGACGGCGGGCACGACACCGGCGGCACCGTTCGTCGGAGCGGTGACAACCCTGCCTCCGGCCGCGTTCTCTTCGTTGACGGCCATCGCGAAAGCCGCCAGCCAGTCATTGGCGAGCATCGGATTCGGGCGGTTCGACTGCCAGTCGCCGAGGAGCTGTTCGTGGATCTGGTGCGCGCGGCGTTTCACCTTCAGACCGCCGGGCAATATGCCCTCGCCGCGCAACCCGCGCTCGATACAGCCGTCCATCGCGTACCAGATGGCGTCGAGCTCCCGGTCGAGTTCCTCCGCCGAACGCCCGACCTCCTCGTTTGCCCGTTTCATCGCCGAGATCGACAGGCCGCTCTTCTTCGCCATCTGCAGCATTTCGGCGGCATTGCGGAAGGGATACGGCACGTTTGACGGCTTTTCCTTGCCGGTCTCAGCCTTGACCTGCGCCAGTTCGTCCTCGCTGACGACAAAGCCGCCGCCAATCGAATAGTAGACCCGGCGCAACAGCATGCGCCCATCGCGGTCATGGGCCAGGAAGGTCATCCCGTTGGCATGACCGGGAAGCGGATTGGCGCGGTCGAAGACGAGATCCGCCGCCGGATCGAAATCGTAGCGCGGATGACCGGCCGGAGAGACTGCCTTCTCCGTTTTTATATGCCGCAGAATGGCGTCGATATCGTCGGGATCGATCTTGTCCGGCTCGTAACCAGCGAGCCCCAGAATGACCGCGCGGTCGGTCGCATGACCGACGCCGGTATAGGCGAGAGATCCGTGCAGCGAGACCGACAGCCGGGCCACCTCGGCGCCGGCCGGACGCGGCCAGTCGCCATCGCGGATTTCGGCGAGAAAGCGGTTTGCCGCGGACATCGGCCCCATCGTGTGCGAGGAGGACGGCCCGATACCGATCTTGTAGAGTTCGAAGACTGAGAGGAACATGGAACCAATCGCCGTTGCGCATCCGACAGGCTAGCAGATTGCGGCGATTGCGCGAATTGGGTTCCGACGCGCCTTGGCCATGTTACGACACGGCCAAGGCTTTGGAATAAATCCGGTTTCCGGCGTCGTCCGGAAAAGCCTACTTCGGCAAGGAAGCGGCCACTTCAGCAACGTCGTTCATGCCCATGAGGTACACAACGACCATGACGCATGCGAATCCCGCAACTGCCCAGGCTGTCGTGCCCCAGCAGGATTTCTGGATTTTTTCATCCATCAAGTATTGCCCCTGGTTTGGATTGGCGCGGTTTGCCCACGCTCTTTAGGAGGCGGCCGTATACGCCGCCTGAAATCCTTAATCAATCGCTAATATCGGCATGTCAGACATGCGGAAAAGGCACCCCTGAAAGCACGCTGAGAATTCATGACGTTTTTTCAATGTGTTATGTACATAGCCGCGAACCGGCAAGCGATCGCTTCACAAATTCAACGAAAGAGTCTCATTTCCGGAGAATTCCGTCGATCCGTCCGGTCGCCGCATAGACGGCGAGGCCGACCCATTCGCGCATTGCGAGACTCACTTCCGCGAACGCCTGAATGGCGTCGTCGCGCCCGATTTCGAAGCTTTCGCGCCCGGTCGTGCGAAAATCGACGGGCCAGGCGATGAAATCGACCCCCTGCTTGCGAAATGCCGCGGCGGAACGCGGCATATGAAAGGCGGAGGTGACGAGAAGCCATTTGCCGGTCGCATCCTTCGGGAGGACCGCCTTGGTGTAAACGGCGTTCTGGTAGGTATTCATGGACCTGTCCTCGAGGACGAGGCGGTCCGCCGCTACGCCGAATGCGTCGAAGAAGCGTCTGGAAATCGCCGCATCGCCTTCCGTCTCGCCGATGAGGGAAGCTTCACCGCCGCTGACGACGACAGGCACCTCCGGATAAAGCCGGGCGAGACGCACCGCCTCCACAAATCGATCCCCGGCTTCACCGAGTTCGAAACCGCCACGCAACCGTGTGACGTCACCCTCGAAACCACCGCCAAGCACGATGATGCCTGCGACCTCGCCAGCCGGGGGCATCGCCGCTGGCCGCTCGTAGAGATTCTCCAGCGGCTGCAGAGCGAGCTTGCCGATATTCGTTTGCGACGTGCCGAGGACCAGAACGAGACCCGCTGCCGTCAGCCACGCCATGAGCCAGGCGCTCCGGCAAATCGCCAGCGCCAACAGGGCCGCGAACAGCAGACCGAGAAGCCCTATCGGCTGAATGAGTAGCCAACCGATCTTCGACAGGGGAAAGAACATCGTGCCTCACCGTTTCTTTCTGCGGAAATTCGTTCCGCGAATCCGCGTCCCTTTTCCGCCCGCGCTTTTAGCACGAAGCGCCCCGATCCGTGACGCGAACCGCCTATGCATCCGGCGCGCGCCGTGCAATAGCTGACGCATGCAACCCGTCGCAAACCTGCCCGCCGGTGGCAATGACTGAGCCTGCAAAACGCAGGCGGATCGAGTGGATCGACCTTGCGCGCGGGATCGCCCTCGTCGCCATGGCGACCTATCATTTCAGCTGGGATCTCGAGTTTTTCGGCTATCTCGACCCGGGCACGGCGGGAACCGGTCCGCTGAAATGGTATGCACGGGCGATCGCATCGAGCTTCCTGATTCTCGTCGGCGTCAGCCTTGTGTTGGCGCACGGTCGCGGCATTCGCTGGAACGGCTTCTGGAAGCGGCTCGGCACGGTCGCAGCGGCGGCCCTGGCGATCACGGTCGCCACCTATTTCTTTACGCCCGACGCCTACGTGTTCTTCGGAATCCTGCACGAGATCGCGCTCGCCAGCCTGCTCGGTCTCGCGTTTCTGCGCCTGCCCGCGATCGCGCTCGCCGCAATCGCTGCGGTGTGGTTCAGCGTCCCGTGGTGGGCGGCATCGGATTTCTTTTCGCATCCGGCTCTTCTGTGGCTCGGACTTTCTCCGATCCCGCCGCACTCGAACGATTTCGTGCCGGTCTTTCCCTGGTTCGCCGCCGTTCTTGCCGGCATGGCCATCGGACGCTTCCTCGTCGACACGAAGCTGACGACCTGGCTGGCAGACCGTCCGCCGCATACCGACCCGGCGACAAGAAGTCTGCGGTTTCTCGGCCGGCACAGCCTGATCACCTATCTGGTCCACCAGCCCGTCCTGATCGCCTGCGTCTACCTGTTCTCGCTGGTCAGCCCGGTCTCGCATGAGGAGACTTTTCTCAGATCGTGCCGCCACGCATGCGTGGCCGAAAGCGGAAAAGCGGCCTGTGAAGCTTTCTGCAGCTGCGCCGTGGAACGATTTCAGCGGGACGGGTTGTTCGAAAGCGTGTTTAAAGGTGAAATCACGCAGCAATCCGATGAGCGCGTAGCTGTTATCGTGCAGCAGTGCACGATCGATGCGGGGATATATGGAAACTGAACATCACGGCTTTTCCGACCGACCGAACAGGTTTCCCTGGCCGCCGGTCTTCTATGTGGTCGCCCTGGTGGCCGGCTGGCTGATCGAGCTCCTGCTGCCGCTTCCCCTGATCGGCGGCATGGCCGCGGAAATTCTCTTTGCCGTTGGCGTGCTGATGATCGGCGGGGCACTTGCGATCGACGTCGCCGCGATGACCACAATGCACCGCTCCAAAACCACGATCATGCCACATCGACGATCTGATCACCTCGTCACCAAGGGCGTCTTCGCCGTCTCGCGCAATCCGGTCTATGTCGCCCACACCATGCTCGTTATCGGCGCCGGGATGATTTCGGGAATCGTCTGGTACTTTCCGCTCGCCTTCATCGCCGCCTATGCGACGCAGAAGTTCGGGATCGAGCGCGAGGAAAAGCACCTGGAGTCGCGTTTCGGAAAATATTACCGGGACTACAAGAAGCGCGTGAACCGCTGGATCTGACCCGGACCGTCAGGAGGTGACGCGCAACTCTGCAAGGCGGCCGAGGCAGGCTTCCTCGACCTGTTCGAGTTCGGCGAGCGTATCCTCGATATCCTTGCGCTTCTGGCGCAGCTCCTCGCGCTTTTCGGCGGCCTTGTTGATGATCGTGCGCAACTGGCCGACTTCGCCGGGCGGCGCCTTGTACATCTGGATGATCTCGCGGATCTCGGCGATCGAGAAGCCAAGCCGTTTGCCGCGCAGGATCTGCCTGACGAGAATACGGTCGGCCGGCCGGAAAAGGCGCGTGCGGCCGCGGCGGACGGGATGGATCAGACCCTCGTCCTCGTAGAAACGCAGGGTTCGCGTCGAAATTCCGAACTCCCGCGTCAGTTCCGTAATGGTGTAGTAGTCACGCATACACCGGCTCTTTCAAGATCAGGCGCCAACAGGCGTACATGATTGAGATACTCTTACGTAAAAGTCAAATAAGTGAGCATTCGCCCGGCAACAGGGCACCCGGCTCGGGTGGTTCTAGATCGCAAACCACCAGGCTGCCAATCCCAAAAAGGCAAAGAATCCAACGATATCGGTGACGGTTGTCACGAAAACGCCCGACGCGATCGCCGGATCGGCACCGACACGGTCGAGCAGCAAGGGAATCAGTATCCCCGCCAGGGCGGCGCATACCATGTTGACGATCATCGCCGACCCGATCACCAGACCAAGCGAGATGTTCCAGAACCAGAGCGACGCGACAATGCCGATGACAGCGGCAAACACGATGCCGTTGATGAAACCGACGGTCAGTTCGCGGCGAATGATGCGCGAGGCGTTGTAGATATCGAGGTCACGCGTGGCGAGCGCGCGCACGGCGACCGTCATTGTCTGTGTGCCGGCATTGCCGCCCATCGAGGCGACGATCGGCATCAGCACCGCAAGCGCGACCATCTGCGTGATCGTGGCATCGAACAGGCCGATCACCAGTGAGGCAAGGATTGCCGTGCCAAGATTGACAAGCAGCCAGAGGAAACGCGACTTGGTCGTCTCGACCACGGAGTCCGACAGTTCCTCGTCACCGACACCACCGAGGCGCTTGAGGTCTTCCGCGGCCTCTTCCTGGATGACGTCGACGACGTCATCGATGGTCAGAACACCGACGAGGCGTTCGTTCTCGTCGACGACGGCGGCCGACAGAAGGTCGTATCGTTCGAAGATCTGGGCGGCTTCCTCCTGGTCCATCTCGGCCGGAATCGCATGCCGCGTCTCGTGCATGATCTCCTCGACCTTGACCGGGCGCGGCGCGCGCAGAATCTGGTCGAGGTCGATCGCGCCAACGAGATGGAAGGTCGGGTCGATAACGAATATCTGGGCGAATGTGTGCGGCAGGTCCTCGCTGTCGCGCAGATAGTCGATCGTCTGACCGACCGACCAGTAGGGCGGCACGGCGACGAACTCCGTCTGCATGCGCCGACCGGCGCTTTCTTCGGGATAATCGAGCGAACGGCGCAGCCTGATCCGTTCGGTAAACGGAAGCTTCGCCAGGATCTCCGCCTGGTCCTCCTCCTCGAGGTCTTCCAGGATGTAGACCGCATCGTCGGAATCGAGCGCTTGGACGGCGTTGGCGATCTGATCGTTCGGCAGGGCATCGATGATGTCCATCCGGATCGCTTCATCGACCTCCGTCAGGGCCGAGAAGTCGAACCGGTCGCCGAGCTGAATCACCAGTTCTCGGCGGTCCTCGCTATCAAGCGCCTCGATGACATCGCCGAGTTCGGATTCGTGCAGATTGGCGACCGCATGGGCCAGCGTCTCCACATCCTTCGAGGCGATGCACGAAATGATGTGGTCGAGAAAATCGGCACGGATAGAGCCGTCATCGCTGTAGATGTCAGCGGTGAAAGCCTCGTTCGGCCCCTCGATCTGTGATGTCTGCGTCTCGGTCACCGATGTGCTCCATCGCCCTGCTGCGCAGCCCCACAGTTAAACTGCTGTTATGAAAATACAATTGCCCCCAGTTTCATTCGTGCGGGTTTTTTCGGCGGCATCAGGCGACCGAAGTCCCGGCAAACGGGAGAACGTTCAGAGCTTGTCGGGAACGTTGTCGATGCCGCAGGTGCCGCCGGGGCCGCAGCGCGCCACCCGTTTCAGCGTCAGCCAGCTGCCCGCGATCAAGCCGTGACGGGCAATCGCCTCGTAGCCGTATTCCGAGCAGGTCGGAATATGCCGGCAATTGTTGCCGATAAAGCCGGACAGGGTTAGCTGGTAGAGCCGGATCAGCGACGTGCCAAGGAGCCGGCCGGGCGTTTTCGGCCATTTTCCGTGCCAGTTGCGGCTTCGCGGCGCCGAGGCCGTTCGATGATCGTGGCTGTGTTCCGCGCACATGGCGTCAGGCCGCGCTGGCGCGCTGTTCGGCGATCTGGTCGAGGGCATCGACGACGGCGTCGAAGACCAGCAATGTCGACGCATGACGGGCGCGGTAGTCGCGAACCGGCATCAGGTATTGCAGATCGGCAAACCGCCCGGTCGGGGCCGGCCCGTCGGATTTCAACATCGCGATCATCTGTTCGCGCACGTCGCGCAATTCCTGCGCGTTCGCGCCGACGATGTTCTGCGCCATGATCGACGAGGACGCCTGCCCGAGAGCGCAGGCTTTCACTTCCTGGCCGAAGTCGGCGACAGTGTCGCCATCCATCTTCAGATCGATGGTGACCGTCGATCCGCAGAGTTTCGAATGGGCCTTCGCGGTGGCGTCCGGATCGGCGAGCCGCGTCGTGCGCGGAATATTGCCCGCAAACTCCAGAATTTTCGCGTTATAGATATCGTCGATCACGATGCGCTCCGAGTTCCGTCGGCCTGTCGAAACCAGTTTCGCGGCGGTCTTGCGATTGCAGGACCTGTTTTCCGGCCTCGAATACCATATATGTTTTACAAGCGTGCAGGAACAAGGCATATGCCGCCTGCCGTTGGACGAAAACCGCATTTATCGATAATGCGAAAGTCAGTGGTCCGTTTAACTCGTTCCGGCGTAATCAGACCGGAACTACGGGAGACACCTTTATGGATGCCATTGTGAGCTCTTTTCCGAAGTCACAGGAAGACGATCGCGCGAACGAAAAGCGCCAGCGCCCGACGCAGGAAGAAGCCGAAGCAGCGGTTCGCACCCTCTTGCTCTGGGCCGGCGACGACCCGGACCGCGAAGGACTGATCGAGACGCCGCAGCGCGTGGCGAAGGCCTATCGCGAGATGTTTTCCGGCTATGACATGGACCCGCATGAGGTGCTCGGGCGCACTTTCGAGGAAGTCGCCGGCTACGACGACATCGTGCTCGTCAAGGACATCGCCTTTCATTCGCATTGCGAACACCACATGGTGCCGATCATCGGCAAGGCGCATGTCGCCTATCTGCCGGACGGCCGGGTGCTCGGACTTTCGAAGATCGCCCGCGTCGTCGATATCTTCGCCCAGCGCCTGCAGACCCAGGAATCGATCACCGCTCAGATCGCCGGCGCGATCAACGATGCGCTGTTGCCGCGCGGCGTCGCCGTAATGGTGGAAGCCGAACACATGTGCATGGCGATGCGCGGCATCCGCAAGCAGGGTTCGACGACGATCACGACGACCTTCACCGGCAGTTTCAAGAGCGATCCCGCCGAGCAGGTGCGTTTCATCTCCATGATCCGGGGCGGCGGTGCGGCTTGATCACCGCGCCGAGGCGGCGTAGAGCCGCCTCATGACCGACGTTTCGACACAATCATTTCCGTCACCCGGCTCGAAATCCGAACTGGAAAACGGCGACGCGCTGACACCCCGCTTCAACGCCGACGGCCTCGTGACCGCGGTCGCCGTCGATGCCGGCGACAATACGGTCGTGATGGTCGCGCATATGAATGCCGAGGCGCTTCGCCTGACGATCGAAACCGGAATCGCGCATTACTGGTCGCGCTCACGCCAGGCGATCTGGAAAAAGGGCGAAACCTCCGGAAACATGCAGTCGGTCAGGGAGATCCGCATCGATTGTGATCAGGATTGCGTGCTCTTGAAGGTCGAGACAGCGGGCGACGGTGCGAATTGCCATACCGGCCGGCACAGCTGCTTCTACCGGGTCGTCGAAACCGGTCCCGACGGACAGACCCGGCTGGTCCCGGACGCGACCGACCAGCCGCGCTTCGATCCGGCAACCGTCTATCGCGACGGCGGGTGAAGCGTTTACGAATTCACCGAATTGACACTAATCTGTCCCACACTTGTACATTCAACGATTGGGGGCTTGTCGACGTGTCATGCAGTTAGCCGCATTTTCCCGGCGCAAGTCGGTTGCCACGGAACCGCCCGAAATGCCAGACGGCGCGCCGGCGCCGGAGCGCAAGAACGCGATCGCACTGGCGCTTGGCGGCGGCGCGGCGCGCGGCTGGGCGCATATCGGCGTCCTCTATGCACTCGACGAAGCCGGCATCGAGATCGAGATGATCGCCGGCACGTCGATCGGCGCGCTTGTCGGCGGCTGCTACCTCGCGGGCAAACTGAACGAACTCGAGCGTTTCGCGCGCTCCCTGAGCCGGCGGCGGATGCTTGGCCTGCTCGATATCCAGTTCGCGGGAAGCGGCCTGTTCGGCGGAACGCGTCTCAACCGCGAGTTGGAATCCCACATGCACGATGTGCAGATCGAGGATTTGCCGAAAACCTATGTCGCGGTCGCCACGGAGATTGCGACCGGCCATGAAATCTGGCTGACGCATGGCGATCTCATCGCGGCAATGCGCGCCTCCTATTCACTTCCGGGCATTTTCGAGCCGGTCGAGTGCAACGGAAAGGTGCTCGTGGACGGCGCGCTGGTCAATCCGGTCCCGGTGTCGGTCTGCCGCGCCCACGAACAGCCGCGGGTCGTCGCGGTCAATCTCAACTACGACCTCTTCGGCCGTTCCGGTGTGGTCAAGCACGGGGCGCCGCGCGCCGAAATGAACGTGCGGGCCACCGACGACAGCGCCAAGCAAACCCATCGCAAGCCGCCGTCACACCCGGTGCGGCTCGGCATTTCGGGTGTCATGGTCGAATCCTACAATATCATTCAGGACCGCATCTCGCGGGCGCGGCTGGCGGGCGACCCGCCCGACTACTCATTGCACCCGCGCCTTTCCGATATCGGACTTGCCGATTTTCACCGCGCATCGGAAGCGATCGATCGCGGATATGAAGCCACGATGGACCGCCTGCACGACCTGCAGCGGCTGGTCGCCCTGGTCTAGTTCCGGCCGGTTTCTGTCAGGCCGACGCGATATAGGAGCGGATTTCCTCGGCTTCGCGTTCGATATCCTGAATGCGCCGCTTGACGATGTCGCCAATGGAAACGACCCCGATGAGCTTGCCGTCACGTTCCACCGGCAAGTGGCGGAAACGTCCTTCCGTCATCAGTTCCATCACTTCGAGAACCGTCGATTCCTCGGTACATGTGCGCACCTTGCTCGTCATCAATTCGGTGACCGGGCTGTCCAGGGCATCCGGCCCCTTGTTCCAGACCGCCCGGACGACATCGCGTTCCGACAGAATACCCTTGATGACCATGTCCGGCGACGCAATGATGAGCGCGCCGATATTGTGCTTTGCCAACGCATCAACGGCATCCATGCCGGTCAACTCCAGAGGCAGCGTAAAGACATCGGTGCCCTTATCGGCGAGTATTTGCTTGACCATCATGAGCGCAGCTTCCTCCTTGCTTCCCCCATCTGACAGCATGCTCTGCAAGGCAGAGTTTTGCAAGAATGGGTCACCTTCAGTCAGACACGGCAGAGCGCCGGCGGTCGAAGGCCGGGATCAGGAAGAAGCCGGCAAGGAGACCGCCAATATGCGCCTCCCAGGCAATCGGAGCCCCCTGCTGACCGAAGAGGTTCAACCCGATGACGACGTTCATGCCGATCCAGACTGCGAGAAACGGAACGACACCGCGCGCGCGCAACGTGTCCGGGATCGACAATAACGGGCCGTCGAAACCCCGACGCGGATAGCGCCGGTTGGCACGCAGGCCAAACCTGGCAGCGGCTCCCATGAAGCCCGACACCGCTCCCGACGCTCCGATTACCGGAACCTGATCGCCGAAATAGATCAGGAGATGAGCCAAGGCCGCAAAAGCCGCGGTCACGATCCAGAAGGCAATGCTGCGAGACCAGCCGATTCGATAGGCCAGCGGCGAGCCGAACACGGCGAGCCAGACGATATTGATGGTCAGATGGACCCAGCCGCCATGCAGAAACGCGTAGGTGATCGGCGAAAAGACCGTCGGAAAATCAAGCGTCAGAATTTGCGGCGAGTAGCGGATCGGAAAAAAGGCCGTCTCGACCAGAAGCCAGGTGTCGGCGCTTCTGGACAGGAAGCCCCTTAGCACTTGCACGCCGATACAGAGGAGCGACAGCGCGACAATCGCGCCATGAAGGTTGAAAACCGGCGGGCCGGGCTGCGCGAATCCCTCGGGAGGGCGCGGCGCTTGCTGCGGGTCTGTCTGGTCTGACGGTGAGGTCATGAGAGGGGCTTAAATCGCATGCCGTGATAATCGGCAAAAAAGAAGGCCATTCAAGCAAAAGCTTGAATGGCCCGGTGGGTCCCCTGCCCCATCCCCCGAATTGTGCTGTGTGCTGTGGAACCGGAAGCTCCGTTGACCAGACCTTGGCAGAGCGGCGCACGGCCCGCAACGGAAACCATTTGTTAACCTTAACCCTGAACCTCGGCCTCAACTGGCCCGGAATGTGCGGCTTTTTCAAGTGGACGATGGAAATCCGCTCACCTGTGCCAATCCGGCACAGGAGGGCGACATCGGGGATTAAGGCAGGCTGGGTCATGCGCCATAAAGACACGATTGAACTGTATAAATACTGGAACGAGATCAGGGCGGATCGTGACGCCCCTCTTCGCTCGGAGATCGCGCCTGCCGCGCTGGGCCGGCTATTGCCGTCGGTCATGCTGCTGGAACGCAACGCCGGCGGAGAAGTCGTTTTTCGCCTGGCCGGCACGCGTCTGTGCACCTTGAGTTGCAGGGAATTGAAAGGGCGTCCTTTTTCGGGGCTGTTCCGTCCGGAAGACCGCACGGCTCTGATTAAAGTCCTGAATGCCGTCGAGCGTGGTGATTCCGTCGTGGTGCTGGATGCGACTGCGCGCCGACGCGATGGCGGCAGCATTCCCGCGGAGGTCGCGCTGCTGCCGCTCGTGGACGATTCGACAAAGATCCTCGGAATCACGACAACAGCGACAACGCCGTACTGGATCGGCGCAGAGGCGGCGGAACTGGAGCTTCGCGGCATTCGCTACATGGACCCGAAGGCAGACCTCGTATTCCTGCAAAGCCGGCCGTCCGTGCCTGTCCGGCAAAGCGTCGGGAGTGGCGGCCACGCCACCGTGAACGGGCTTCATGTACTGAGCGGCTTGGGATTATCCGCTCCCAAAAGGGTGCTCCGCGCGTTCCGCGTTCTCGACGGCGGGAAGAAGTAACCGATACAGCAATCCGCACCGGTAATACGGCTGGCGAAATCGGCGGACCAATAACCGCCCGTTAACCAGCCGAGTCCTATGCTTCGTGCATATTTCAGACCAACCGGACTGACCGCAGATGCTCGGCGCACAGCAAACAGACTACGAACACGACCGTCGCCAGTACCAGAGGGTCAAGGTACTGCTTCATGGGCGGTTGATGTTGTCCGATCGTTCCGAACACCGTTGCCAGGTCACAGACATGTCGCCGGGCAGCGCGTTCCTGGCGACCGAGGGGGCTGCGCAGATCGGCGAGCGCGTCATCGCCTATGTCGATCATATCGGCCGCATAGAAGGTGTCGTCTCGCGAATCATGCCGGAAGGTTTCGCGCTCGAGCTGAATACGACGCCGCGCAAGAAGGCCAAGCTCGCCGCGCAGTTGACCTGGCTCGCCAACAAGCATGAACTCGACCTGCCGGAAGACCGCCGTCACGAGCGCATCGCGCCGCGAAATCCGGCGGGTGTCCTGTCACTCGAAGACGGCCGCCAATACCGCTGCCGCATCATCGACCTTTCGCTTTCCGGCGCAGCCGTCGAGATCGGTGTTCGTCCGGCCATCGGCACACAGGTCACGCTCGGAAACATGCGCGGCCAGGTCGTGCGCCATTTCGATGACGGTATCGCAATCGAGTTTGCCGTCGTTCAACGGCGTGAATCCCTCAAGCAGTATCTCGGCTAGAACTTAGCCTCCGAACTTCGGGAAAAGGCGCCTTGTGCAAACGGGGCGCTTTTTTCTTTGCGCATTCGTCCGACCGGGACCGCTGATATCAGCGGGTTCATCACGCGCCGCGGAGCATCGAAAATTGTCGAAAATTTTAGAGGTTTTCTATTCAAATTCGATTCAAGTATGTTTTGTCTTTTCGATTGTTTCTATTCTTTCTTGCATTAAATCTACTCTTCGGATTTCGCTATAACTAAAATATTGCATGCCATGATCGCCTCCATTGGGGAGACGATGGTATGCGAAAATTCAAGAAATATACGCATTCTGTTTTGGCTGGACTGGCGGCATCGGCTTTGTTGGCAGGTACCGCGTCGGCCGCCACGCCGATGAAGGTCGGCCGCTACACAAGCCAGCCGATCGGGCATTACGAATTCTGCCAGCAGGTTCCGGCCGAGTGCCGACCGACGGGAAACAATGTGGAACCCGACAAGCTGACCGAAGCGTCGTGGAGGACGATGGTCCGGATCAATGCCTTGGTCAACGCCGCGATCACGCCGCGTACCGACATGCAGATGTGGGGCCGCGAGGAGATCTGGTCCTATCCGGTCAAGTATGGCGACTGCGAAGACTATGTGCTGCTGAAGCGCCACGACCTGATCGAGGCCGGTTTCAAGCCCTCCAACCTGCTGATCACCGTCGTGCTCCAGCCCAATGGCGACGGCCATGCGGTGCTGACCGTACGGACGGATCACGGCGACTTCATTCTCGACAATCTCGTCGGCGCGGTCATGGACTGGCGCGACACCCGATATCATTACCTCAAGCGGCAATCGACGACGAACGCCGGCAAATGGGTCGACATCATCGACGAGCGCAACAGCGTCGCCCAGGTCCGGTAGGCGTTCAGGAGAAATTCAGGTCCCCGGTCGAGTCCCCAAACCATCCCATCCCCAACGACCGGGAAACAGGAGCCGGCCATCCATGATGGCCGGCTCTTCTGTTTGGGGCATGGGTCACTCCGCCTGACGAGTCAGCCCGGCAGCGAATCGCTTCGCGTTTTCAACATAATGGTCGGCCGATTCCCGCAGCGCCTCGACTGCCTTGTCGTCGAGGCTGCGCACGGCGCGCGCCGGCGTGCCGATGATCAGACTGCCGTCGGGAAATTCCTTGCCTTCCGTCACCAGCGCGCCTGCGCCAACGAGGCAGTTTTTGCCGATGCGGGCGCCGTTCAAGATGATCGCCCCGATACCGATCAGGCTGTTGTCGCCGACCGTGCAGCCATGCAGCATCGCGCGGTGACCGATCGTGCAGCCTTCGCCGATCTCGAGCGGAAAACCCATGTCGGTGTGCATGACACTATGTTCCTGCACATTGGTGCGCGCGCCGATGGTTATGCGTTCATTGTCGCCGCGCAAGACGCAGCCGAACCAGATGCCGCTGTCCTCGCCCAGCGTCACCTTGCCGATGACGCTGGCGTCCGCGGCGACGAAAGCCGGCCCCCTGCCCGCAAGTTCCGGCGTAGCGCCGTCAAGTTCATAAAGTGCCATATTGTTACAATTCCGGTTTGACAGGTTCACCGGTCGAAAGTGCATGCCGGACGCATGTCCTACAAGACCGCCCTGGCGCTTTCCACGGCGAGTACGCCGAGCGCCCCTGTCCAGACCAGGATGAGAAACGTGAACACGAGCGTGTTCCGCAATGATTGCGCCATGTTGCCCCGCTCGGCCGTTTCAAGAGCGCGAACAAGCAGGACAGGCCCCGCCCCGCAGTAAACCGCGAAGGCGGCAGCCATGCCGATCTCGTCCAGGGTTTCGCGGTTGAAGCCCGGCGTGAAGCCGATCATCGCGCGAACGAGATGGAACAGCGCCATCGCAACCGCCGCTCCCGTTGTAAAAACCATGAACGCAACCATCAACCCATCCCCGATTTACCAAATATTTACCAAACGCGTATCGAGTGATGCACATTCGATGCCAGAAAATCTGTGCCAATCCGGGTCAGTGCGACGGAAAAATGCCAGCAGCCGCAGCAAGCGCCGACGAACAGTTCGATATCAGGAAAGGCCTCCCCGGCCTCGCCGTCCGGCTTTTCATCGGATTCGGGATACTCGCCTTCCTTTCAGTGGCGATACTGGTCGCCGGAAAGCTCTATGGCCGGTCGCTGGTCCGCGCCGGTCACACCTCGTCGACCGAGCATTTCGAGATCGCCATCGGCAACGATGCCCTTTCGGTGCCGGCGAACACGATCCGCAAGCAGGAACAGCGCCACACCGGCGCCGCAAACCGGATCGACCTTTACCTGCACTGGCCGACGTTTACGGGATTTCGGGACAATCTCGCCTCGGCGTTCAACGATGTCGATCCAAAAACCAATTCGATCATCTTCGTGTCGATCATGCCGCGCGCGACCACGCGGGACATGGCCGGCCGGTTCGACCCCGTCTACAGGAACGTGATGTCAGGCGTGGCGACCGATCTCGAGCGTGGCCTGAAGTCGATCGCGCTGTCCCAGGAGCATGGATATATCAACGAGCGCCTGGTCTACAGCGCACCGGATTTGCGCACCGGAAAGCGTTTCGTCGTGCGATGCCAGGACGCGGAGGCCACGTCACAGGTCATTCTGGCGCCTTGCGAGACGGACATCCATTTCGGCGAGACGCTAACGGCGCAGATCCGCTTCCCGGCGAGGCTTCTCGGCGATTGGCAGAAACTCTACGCGGCGCTGCCCGCCTTCCTCGACGGGCTGCTGATCAAGACGGAAGGCTGACCTAGTCTTCGAGGTCGATGTCCAGGATGGACATGGACAGGTCATAGGAAACCTCGCCCTCGTCCTCGATCCGCGTCACGATGCCCGAGAAATTCATCGCCGACATAAAGTTCGACCGAATCGGCGATCCGCGGGCGCGGTTTCACCGCAAGGGACGCATTTCCGAAGGTTTTCTGGAAAAAACGCGTAAGTTTCGTCACTTCTTCGGATGTCACGGACAGGCTCCCTGTTTGCGATTATCGTTTGCGCCCTGCGGGCGATGGCAAAACATGATTGGCGCGCGAGCGCAAGCCCGCCACGCCATTCCGTATCGTTTTGAATGATTGCCGCGCGTCAGTCGGATTCGAGCAGCTGATCCATCGCGCGAGACGGCTCGCTGCAGCCGGAACCGCCGACGACGCGCGCCGGAACGCCTGCCACGGTCATTGACGGCGGCACGTCCTTCAGCACCACGGAACCCGCCGCAACCTTGCTGCAATTGCCGATCTTGATATTGCCGAGGATTTTCGAGCCGGCGCCGATCAGAACGCCATCGCCGATCTTCGGATGGCGGTCGCTGCCTTCCTTGCCGGTGCCGCCCAGCGTCACCGAGTGAAGGATGGATACGTTGTCGCCGATGACCGCCGTTTCACCGACGACCAGGCCGGTGGCGTGGTCGAGGAAGATGCCCTTGCCGATGCGCGCGACCGGATTGATGTCGGTCTGGAACACGGCGGACGACCGGCTCTGCAGATACAGCGCGAAATCGAGACGTCCCTGCTTGAGCAGCCAGTGGGCCAGACGATGGGTCTGGATCGCGTGAAATCCCTTGAAATAGAGCAGCGGCTCGATGAACCGCGTGCATGCCGGATCGCGGTCATAGACCGCCTGCATGTCGACACGCACGATCTCGCTCCACGAAGGATCGTCCTGCAGCATCGAACGGAACGACTGCCGCAGAAGATCGGCGCCAAGGTCCGGATGGTCGAGCCGTTCGGAGATGCGGTGAATGATCGCCTCTTCCAGCGACGGCTGGTTCAGGACGGTCGAGAGCATGAAGGCGCCAAGCGCGCGATCCTTGGCAATGGCTGCTTCGGCGTCTTCGCGGACGGCATGCCAGATCGGATCGAGCGCTTCGATCTGTTTCGGCGATGCATAAGTGCGTTGCTGTGCCATGCTGGCCTCCAACATCGGGATCCGGTTCGCTTGTAGATAGCGCATTCGCGCCCCGTTTTAAACGAAGCGCTGTCAATTCTTCGTCAAAATTACTGATTCAGAGGTTAAGCCCGGTTTGAAAGAAACTCGAGCACCGCCTGCTTGAAGACCCGGTCCCCGACAGCCAGCATGTGGTCCCGGCCCGGAATGTCCACCACCCGGGCGTGTGGCATGAGTGCCGCGAGTGCCTGCGGCGACCCGGCGATATCGTCCTTGGTGCCGACAGCGATGAGCGTGGGCGCATCGATTTGCGCCGCCTGGTCCGGCGTCAGCTTCACGCGTGACGACCTGATGCAGGCGGCCAGCGCGACGCGGTCGCTGCCGGTCTGTTCGGCGAACATCCGGAACGCGCGGGCGCGCTGGTCGGTGACCAGATCGAGGGAATCGGCCAGCAATCCCTCGGCAATCCCCTCCCAGCCGCCAACACCCTCGACCATGCCAATGCCAAGCCCGCCAAAGACGAGCGAGCGCACGGCCTGCGGCGCCGCCAGCGCCATGAAGGCGGAAATGCGCGCGCCCATGGAATAGCCCATCACATGGGCATCCGGTATCCCCAGATGCTCCAGAAGAGCAACCGCGTCGCCCGCCATCTTGTCCGGCGTATAGGCTTCCGTGTCATGCGGCTTGTCGCTGTCGCCATGGCCGCGATTGTCGATCGCGATAACGCGGTAGCCGGCGTCGCCTAGCGTCTTCAGCCAGCCGGGGCCGATCCAGTTCACGGTCTTGCTGGAGGCGAAACCGTGTATCAAAAGAACAGGTACGCCGGCGGGTTCGCCCTCGTCGAAATAAGCGAGGTTCAATGTGTCATGTTGGAAACTGGGCATGGCGCGCTCGGCCTTCGGATGTGCTCAAGATGGGTCAATTTTGGTGTCGACTGGCTACCAATTCCGTTGCCAAGACGCTAGTGTGCAGTGCAGAAACGGCCGGTTACCCGGCTGCAAGACAGGAAAATCACAACAGGATTTAGCAATGGCAGGCCACGCAACGCCCCATTTTCAGAACGACGCCGGACATGCCCGCATCGAAATCGGCGTGAAGGAGTTCATGTGCGTCGGGGCCAATCCGCCGTTCGACCACCCGCATGTATTCCTCGACATGGGCGACGAGAACGAAAAGGTCTGCCCCTATTGCTCGACGCTCTATGTCTACAACGGCACTCTGGGCTCCGAAGACACTCTCCCGGAGGGCTGCCTGCTCGAAGCCGCGCGTTCGGTTGCGTGACGGAACCGGCTGAATCGCAGGATCCCGGACACCGGTGACCGATAAAACCCATATCCTGATCGCCGGCGCGGGCATCGCCGGATTGACCGCCGCCTTGACGCTCGCGCGCAAGGGGCTGGCGGTCACGATCGCGGACGCTTTCGAGGAGCCGTCGGAAGTCGGTGCCGGCCTGCAGATCGCACCGAACGCCAGCCGTATCCTGCGCTCGCTTGGTTTGCTGGATACACTCGCCGAGAAAGCCGTCACGCCAAGTTCCATACGCCTCGGCGACGCGACGACCGGCCGGATCCTGCTGGATATGGCGATCACGCCGGCCTGGCTGGACCGCATGGGCGCGCCCTACCTGACGGCGCACCGCGCCAGCCTGCACGGAGTGCTCTACCAGGCGGCGGCCGCCGATCCTTCCGTCACGCTGCTGACCGGCCACCGATTCGTCAAAGCCGACCAGGACGGCAACGCAATAACGGCACATCTGGAAACCGCGAACGGCGAATCCGTGATCTCGGCCGACATCCTGATCGGCGCGGACGGCATCTGGTCAAAGGTGCGGGCATCCGTTCCGGGAGCGGCCGAGCCGAAGCCGACCGGCAGGATCGCATGGCGCGCGATCGGGCCGGCCTCGGCCAATGGCGCCAACAAGGTCTCCGCATGGATGGCTCCCGACAGCCACCTCGTCACCTATCCGGTTCGTAATTCCGAGACACTCAACATCGTGGCGATCACGCATGGCCGGCTCGGAACCGAGGACTGGGCGCAAAATCCCGATCAGGCGGCGCTGGCACACCTGCTCGAAATGGCGCGCAACGTCGCCGAGCTCGGCGCGCTCGACAAGGCGAGCTGGACGACATGGCCTCTCAGCACCGTAGACCCTTCCGGCCCCTGGCATGGCGGGCGCGTGATGCTGATCGGCGACGCGGCGCACGGGATGGAGCCTTTCGCGGCGCAGGGTGCAGCCATGGCGATCGAGGACGGCTATGGCGCCGGTCTCAGCATCGCGGCCAGTCCCGGCGATCCCGCCGCAGCATTCGCGCGCTACCGGGCGCTGCGCCTCGACAGGATCCTGCGCGTCGCCAAGCGCACGGCGTTCAACCGCTGGACATACCACCAGAGCGGTGCCGGACGGCTTGCCCGAAACATGTTCTTCTCGATGCGTTCGGCAGAGGCTTTCTTCGCCGATCTCGACTGGCTCTACGGCTACCGGATGCCCGAATAAAAAAGCCGGCCCCGAGGCCGGCTTTTTCGACGATACATTGCCGCCTAGTGCAGGATCTGGCTGAGGAACAGCTTGGTGCGTTCGTGCTGCGGATTGTCGAAAAACTCATCCGGCTCGTTCTGCTCGACGATCTGGCCCTGGTCCATGAAGATGACGCGGTTGGCGACCTGGCGCGCAAATCCCATCTCGTGGGTCACGCAGATCATGGTCATGCCTTCCTCGGCGAGACCGACCATCGTGTCGAGCACTTCCTTGATCATTTCGGGATCGAGCGCCGATGTCGGTTCGTCGAACAGCATGATGCGCGGGTTCATGCACAGCGAGCGGGCGATGGCCACGCGCTGCTGCTGACCGCCGGAGAGCTGGCCGGGATATTTGAGGGCCTGCTCGGGAATCTTGACGCGCTCGAGGAAGTGCATCGCGCGCTCGTCGGCTTCCTTCTTCGGCATCTTGCGCACCCAGATCGGCGCCAGCGTGCAATTTTCCAGGATCGTCAGATGCGGGAAAAGATTGAAGTGCTGGAACACCATGCCGACTTCGCGGCGCACCTCGTCGATCTTTTTCAGATCGTTCGTCAGTTCGATGCCGTCGACGATGAATCTTGCCCTTCTGGTGCTCTTCAAGCCGGTTGATGCAACGGATCATGGTCGACTTTCCGGACCCGGAAGGACCGGCGATGACGATACGTTCGCCGCGCATGACCTTCAGGTTTATGTCGCGCAGGACGTGAAAGTCGCCGTACCACTTGTGCATATCGATGATCTCGATCGCCACGTCGGTATCGGAAACCGTCATTTTGGTGCGGTCGGCGCGAATTTCCTCGGCAGTGACAGCGTTTTCAGAAGCCATGTTTTACGATCCTTACCGTTTGTGTCCGGTGTCGAGCTTTCGCTCCATGAATTGCGAATAGCGGGACATGCGAGAAGCAGAAGATGAAGTAGATGAATGCCGCGAAGAAATAGCCGGTCAGCGACTGCACCGGCGACGACCAGGCCGGATCCGAATAGGACGACTGGATCTGGCCGAGGAAATCGAACAGGCCGATGATCAGGACGAGCGTGGTGTCCTTGAACAGCGCGATGAAGGAGTTGACGATGCCCGGGATCACCAGTTTCAGCGCCTGCGGCAGGATGATCATGCGCATCATCTGGGTCCAGTTGAGGCCAAGCGCCATCGCGCCTTCGTACTGCCCCTTCGGAAGGGCCTGGATACCGCCGCGCACAACCTCCGCCATATAGGCCGACGAGAACAGCGCCACGCCGATCAGCGCCCGCAGCAGCTTGTCGAACGAAACGCCCTCGGGCAGGAACAGCGGCAGCATCACCGAGGACATGAACAGCACGGTGATCAGCGGCACGCCGCGCCAGAACTCGATGAAAACGATCGAGGCGAACCGCACGATCGGCATGCGCGGAACGACGGCCGAGCGCCAGCGCGATGCCGATCGGCAGCGACGCCACGATGCCGGTCAGCGCGATGACCATCGTCACCAGCAGACCGCCCCAGACACTGGTTTCAACCGGCCTCAGGCCGAAATCGAAACCGAGAACGAACAGGAGAACCGCGATAGCGGCGAACAGGATGCCGGCGGATCGAAGTCCCGGCATCGGATCGGACTCCGACAATTTGGCGAAGGCAAATACCACGGCGAGAACGAGAACGGCGGCGATGAGAAGCGGTATGTAAAGTCCGCCGACCGCGAAATGGCCGCCGGTCAGCAGGATCAGCGTCGCCACCGGAAAGACGATCGCCATGAAGACGATGTTCTCACGCTTGAACGGCGCCGCGGGAACGAGCAGCGGGATCAGTCCGCCGAAGAACATCACGGCGACGATATTCACCCGCCACTGTTCGGCGTCCGGATAGCGGCCGTAGATGAACTGGTTGGTGTAGGCGCCGACATAGGCCCAGCACGCCCCGAACCATCCTTCGGGCTGCGTGCCGCCCTGGGCCTGCGTCGCGCAAACGGCATCGATCGGCGCCGCTCCACACGGCGTTGGTGAACAGGAACTCGACGATCGGCGGTATGATCACGTACAGGATGTACAGGCAAAGAAGCGTCAGGATCGTATAGGGAATCGACGAAAACAGGCTCTCGCGAAGCCAGGCGACAATGCCCTTCGACATTGACGGAGCGGGCTGTTCGGCAAGCATGTCATGGCGGACATAGGCGATATCTGCTGTGTGGGGCTGGTCGCTCATCGTCTTATCTCTCCACCAGCGCCACGCGGCTGTTGTACCAGTTCATGAACGCCGACGTCAGCAGCGATATCGTCAGATAGGTCAGCATCGTCAGGGAGATGATCTCGACGGCCTGTCCGGTCTGGTTGAGCGCCGTGCCGGCAAATACCGAGGTCAGCTCCGGATAGGCAATCGCGACTGCGAGCGACGAATTCTTGGTCAGGTTCAGATACTGGTTGGTCAGCGGCGGGATGATGATCCGAAGCGCCTGCGGAATGATGACCAGGCGCAATGTCGGTCCGCTGCGAAGGCCGAGCGCATGGGCCGCTTCAGTTTGTCCCTTGCTGACCGCCAGGATGCCGGCACGAACGATTTCGGCGATATAGGTGGCGGTGTAGGTCGAAAGCGCAACCAGCATCGCGATATATTCGGGGATGATCGTCATGCCGCCTTTCGGTCGGAAGCCCCCCATTTCGGGGATGTCCCAGGTCAGCGGCGCGCCGGATGCCAGAAAGACGATGACCGGCAGCAGGACAATCACTGCGAACCCGACCCAGAATGCCGGGAAAATCTGACCCGGTCGCCATCTGGCGCGCCCTCGCCCAGCGGCCGATGGCCCATGCGATGACGCAGGCCGCGATGAAGGCGTAGAGCATGTAGATCGCGCCATCGCCCCAGATCGGTTTCGGCGCGAAATAGCCGCGATTGTTCAGAAGGCCGAGAAAGCCGAAATCGAAACCGTCGCGCGGTTGCGGGAGCAGCCGCAGCACGCCGAAATACCAGATGAAAGATCTGCAGAAGCAGCGGGATGTTGCGCAGGCTTTCCACATAGACCGCGGCAAGCCGGCTCACGATCCAGTTCTTCGACAGTCGCGCCACACCAATCAGAAAGCCGATGATCGTCGCCAGGATGATGCCGATAACGGCGACGACGAGCGTATTGATGAGACCGACGAGATAGACGCGGCCATAGGTCGATGACGCCTGATTGTATTCGATCAGCGACTGGCTGATCGCAAAGCCGGCATTGTTGCCGAGAAACGCCCAACCCGATGCGATGCCGGCGGCGTGCAGGTTCGCGTTCATGTTTTTCCAGCCGGAATAGGCCAGATAGGCGACCACCACAGCGAGCACTATCTGGAACAGCCAGCCACGAATTTCGGGGTTGTTGAGGAGAGCGACTTTCGGCGCGCCGTCGTCAACGCCTCCCGGTCCATTCGGTGTCACATCAGTAACAGCCATATCGCTTTTCACCTGTTCATCGTGACAGACATGTCATTTCAGGGCCGGTCTCCGGCCCGGGTCCGGTCGATATTCCTGAAATGGCATTCCCGCACGGGGAAAGGAACTCACCCGGCTGCAGATACAGCCGGGTGAGTTGACTTAACCGTTCAGCGGACCGGCGGTCCGTACTGCAGGCCGCCCTTCGACCACAGCGCGTTGATGCCGCGCGCGATGCCGAGCGGGGTATCCGGGCCGACATTGCGGTCGAAGATCTCGCCGTAATTGCCGACCGCCTTGATGATGTTGGCAGCCCAGTCATTGGAAAGGCCGATACCGGCGCCGAATTCGCCTTCCGTGCCGAGCAGACGCTTCACGTTCGGATTATCACCGGCCGCCATCTCGTCGACATTGGCCTGGGTAACGCCGAGTTCCTCGGCATTGACCGTCGCGATGTGGGCCCACTTCACGATGTTGAACCACTGGTCATCGCCCTGGCGGACCACCGGGCCAAGCGGCTCTTTCGAGATGATTTCCGGCAGGACCTTGTGCTCGCCCGGGTTGGTCAGCTTCAGGCGCTGCGCATAGAGGCCCGACTGGTCGGTGGTGTAAACGTCGCAGCGGCCGGCATCATAGGCTGCAACAACCTCGTCCGACTTTTCGAAGGCAACCAGCTCGTATTCCATGTTGTTGGCACGGAAATAGTCGGCCACGTTCAATTCCGTCGTCGTGCCCGTGTTGGTGCAGATCGATGCGCCGGAGAGCTCGAGCGCCGAATTGATGTTCATCGAAGTGCGGATCATGAAGCCCTGGCCGTCATAGTAGTTGACGCCAGCGAAGTTCAGGCCGAGCTGGGTGTCGCGGCTCATGGTCCAGGTGGTGTTGCGCGACAGAAGATCGATTTCGCCCGACTGCAGGGCGGTAAAGCGTTCCTTGGCCGAAAGCGGCGTGAACTTCACAGCATCGCCGTTGCCGAAGATCGCTGCGGCGACCGCACGGCAAAGATCGACGTCCATGCCGGACCAGTTGCCGTTGGCATCCGGATTGGAGAAGCCGGGGAGACCCTGGCTCACACCGCACTGAACAAATCCCTTTGCTTTCACGTCATCAAGCGTCGCTGCCGAGGCAGCAGCAGAACCGGCAATCGCCAGTGTCACTGCGCCCAGAACGCCGGTCAGCATCAGTTTTTTCATCGAGTTCAACCTCTTCGTTGCTCACGTTACATCAGACGGGCATGAGCATCGGCTCCGGGGCGTCATGAAAATGACATCCGCAAAGCAGCACTTCCACGTGAAATGCCACCGACGCCTCCCTCCACACGGCAAGACAAAGCCAATTTGCCAGCACCGTCAAGGGCGAATGACACATTTGCGCCGTAATCCGTGAAGGCTCCCATAGCGCTTTGAACGGCGGATACACCGACGGAACCTGACACGAACACCACAGGTCGTTCGAAAAGGCTAACGATTGAGCCGGGGAAGCAGGCCGTTGCCGTCGAAGCTGAACACCGCGCGGCGGCGGGCCAGCCAGCGCGCCATGGCGAGCGTCATGAGCGCCCCGATCGAAAAACCCGCCACGACATCCGAGGGATAGTGCGCACCGGCGGGAATGCGGGCGCAGGCGAGAACGAACATGCCGCCGAAAAGCGGCCATTTCGCGCGCGGATGCCAGAGCATCAAAAGCATGGCAAGCGCACCTGCCGTTGCGGCATGGCCCGACGGAAAACCCTGGAATGCGTGCGTAAATTCAAAGGGCGAAAAGCTGTAGACGCCGAATTGCTCCGCCATGACGGGACGCGCCCGGCCGACGAATTGCTTGATGATGTTGACGACTGATCCCGGATATCGAAACGGACGCGAAAATGAACGCGGCGCGGCCATAGGCGGTCAGCAGCGCGCGCCGCGATGCGGTGCGGATTTCGCGCCAGTCCATCAGCCCGATAATGGCGACGACGATGATGGCGGGGATGATGTACCAGCCCGATTTCATGCTGTCGGTGACGTCGCGCAGGAACTGAAGCGCGACATTCGGGGCCGGTCCGGCGAAGGGTTTGAAATAAGGATCGAACACGGCGGCAAACGCGGTCAGAAACGCCGCGGCCACGGCAATCCGCGACATTTGCGCCGTCCACACCGGTGGCACGCCGTCGGCAACCGGGCGCGAAAGACGGAAAAACAGGCGCCGCGTCGTCGCCGCGCCGCGTCCATATGTTCCCCGAACGGAGCGAACGATCCCGGACGCCGCGTTTGAAATCATCGGTACGATCTGGTTAGGCGCATTCATCGAAAACGGTTTTCTCGCTGTTGCCAGAGGCGAGTAACGCCTTCCTTGAGTTTGCGCAAGAAATCGGTCAGGCATGCGTCACGCAACAACCGAGGAGTGACCCGAATGAACGTCCCGCCGGGCAAGAAGAAAATCGGCATCAACACGCAACTCGCCCATGGCGGATACGATCCGCGGGACTATCACGGCTTCGTCAATCCGCCGGTCGTCCACGCCTCGACCGTGCTGTTTCCCGACGCGCAGACCATGAAGACGCGCAACCAGAAATACACCTATGGCACGCGCGGCACGCCGACCTCGGACGCGCTCTGCGCGGCGGTCGACGCGCTGGAAGGCAGCGCCGGGACGATCGCCGTGCCGTCGGGCCTTGCCGCGGTCACGGTTCCGCTGCTGGCGTTTCTGTCGGCGGGCGACCACGCGCTGTTCGTCGATTCGATCTATTTCCCGACGCGGCGGTTTGCCGATTCCATGCTGACCCGGCTCGGCGTCGAGGTGGAGTATTACCCGCCCGAGATGGGCGAGGACATCGCCAGTCTCATCAAGCCCAACACCAGGGTCGTCTTCATGGAAGCGCCCGGCTCCAACACCTTCGAAATGCAGGACGTGCCGGCCATCGTCGCGGCGGCGCGCGCCGCGGGGGCCGTCACGATGCTGGACAACACCTGGGCGACGCCGCTCTATTTCAAACCTCTGGACCATGGCGTCGACATCTCGATCCACGCGGCGACGAAATATCCGGGCGGGCATTCCGACGTGTTGCTGGGCACGGTTTCCGCCAATGAGCGCTGCTGGGAGCGGCTGTGGGATACCTATCTGACGCTCGGCGACCTGCGCCGGACCGGATGATGTCTACCAGGTCTTGCGCGGCCTGCGCACCATGGGCGTGCGACTGGAGAAACACCAGGCGTCGGCGCTCGAAATCGCCGGCTGGCTCGAGAAACAGCCGGGCGTGAAATCGGTGCTTCACCCGGCACTGGAGAGCCATCCCGGCCACGCGATCTGGAAGCGTGACTTCCGCGGCGCCAGCGGGCTTTTCTCCTTCGTCATGGACGGCGGCGGCGAGCCGCAGGCGCACGCCTTCCTCAACGCGCTTGAGATTTTCAGCCTGGGAGCGTCTTGGGGCGGCTACGAAAGCCTGGCGGTCCATGTCAGTCTCGGCGACCGGACGGTTTCGGCGCGCGACTATGGCGGCCCCGTCATCAGGCTGCAGATCGGGTTGGAGGACACCGCCGACCTGATGCAGGATATCGCCAGGGGGCTCGACGCGGCGTCAAGGGCATAACGGTCAGGATGGCGCCCCCGGCAGGGAGGCCACGGGCATTGTCACGCAGGCTCCCGCCGGGGCCGGCTGCTTGCGAAATCCTGACGGGAGAAGACATCGGCCAGTGACGGTTCCTCTTCCGGGCGCTCGACAAGATTGAGGCCGGAATGGAGATCGACGATGTGGCTCTTCATGATCTCCTCGGCGGCGTTTTCGTCGTGTTTGGCGAACGCTTCGAGAAGGGCGTGATGCGAGTGGCTTTCGCAGGTCGTGTCCGGCCGCCGCCAGTAAAGCGCGATGATCAGGGAAGACCGCGACACCAGCGAGTGCAGGATTTGCGTCAGCACCTTCTGATCGGCGATTTCGGCGATCGCCGTGTGGAAAGTGCCGGAGAGCGATAGCGCGAGGCCCATGTCGCCGCGTTTCATCGCCTCGTGTTCGGCGGCGATGTGCTGGTGCAGTGTCTCGAGTTGGCTTTCGGTGATCGCCTTGGCCGTCATGCGGGAAATTCTGGGCTCGATCAGGCCGCGCGCCTCGAACACCTCGTGCGCCTCGCGGATCGTCGGGCGAGAAACGAAAGCGCCGCGGTTGCGCTCGATCGTCACCAGTCCGCCATGGGCCAGCGCCTGCAAGGCGGTGCGCGCGACGGTGCGGCTGACGCCGAATGTCTCGCCGACCTCGTCTTCCGCCAGCTTCATGCCGGGGCGGATGCGGTGACGCAGAATTGCCGATTCCAGCTGGTGACAGATATCCAGGGCCCGTCCGGGCGGAAGGGAGTAGGATCCGTTCTGGTCACCCGTTACGTCTTGCATCTAATCCTCGAGAACCGACCCGGGCCGGATGAACCGGTCGATTTGAGATACGCCCAGTCGGCAATTCAATCAATGCCAAAATCGTATACAAAATCTGTGCATCATGTATCCGAACTGCCTAAAAATTGATCGCACAACCTCCGGATGAATTTTTTCAAATCGGATTTCCTTTTAATATCAATTGGATGAATAACCGCCCTAGACTGGCACGGTGATTGCAAGGCTTTGCGCATATCCGCGTGGAGCTTCACTATGTCCCAGCCGTCGGCGCTCGAACTTGTCCATCTGACGAAACGCTATGGCGACACGGTCGCCGTCGACACGATCAACCAGAAAATTCCCGGCGGGACCTATACCTGCCTGCTCGGCCCGTCGGGCTGCGGCAAGTCCTCGACGCTGCGGATGATCGCCGGACACGAAACGACCTCATCGGGCGATATCCTCCTCGGCGGCAAGAACGTCACAGATCTTCCGCCGGCGAAACGCGGAACGGCGATGATGTTCCAGAGCTACGCGCTGTTTCCGCATCTCAGCGTTGTCGACAATGTCGCCTTCAGCCTGAAGATGAAGGGCGTCGACAAGGCAGCGCGGCACGCAAAGGCGCATGAACTCCTCGCCCTTGTCGACATGACGGCCTATGGCGACAGGCTTCCGGCGCAACTGTCCGGCGGTCAGCAACAGCGCGTCGCCCTGGCGCGCGCGCTGATCACCGAGCCTTCGATCCTGCTACTCGACGAACCCCTGTCAGCGCTCGATCCGTTCCTGCGCCTTCGCATGCGCACGGAGCTGAAGCGCCTGCAGCGCGAGCTCGGCATTTCCTTCATCCACGTGACGCACAGCCAGGACGAGGCACTCGCGCTCGCCGACCACATCATCGTCATGAATGGAGGCCGCATCGAGCAGGATGGGCCGCCGCAAACAGTGTTCGACGCCCCGCGCACGGAATTCGTCGCGCGTTTCATCGGCGGTCACAACATCGTCGGCGCGGACAGCGGAAAGCTCGCCGTGCGGGCCGACCGCATCCGGCTGTCGCGCGGCAAGCCCAAGACAAAGGCGCTGTCGGCGGTCGTGCAGGCGATCGAATATCTCGGCACCAGCGTCAATGTCGCCGTCGAGGCGCCGGACACCGGCGAACTGAACATCACCGTCGGCGACACGGCATTCTTCGCCGATCCGTTTGAAATCGGCCAGTCCGTCTTCCTGACATGGAAGCCGGAGGACGCCCACGCGCTTGCGGCCTGAACCGCAAAAGGCTTGCGGCATCCCGCCGTCGGCCAGCCACCGGAAGGGAAAAGGAGCACCCACCATGAGCACCACGAAGGAAAAGAAGGGCGTCAGCAGGCGCTCCGTTCTCAAGGGCGCGGCGGCGACCGCCGGCGCCGCAATCGGGTCCGGCGCAATCACCGGATTTCCGACTGTCTGGGCGCAGAACATCAAGGATGTGACGCTGCGCCAGTTCGGCACCGGTGTGTCGAACCTCAACGACGTGGCACAGAAAGTGAAGGAAGATCTCGGCTTCACGCTCGAGATGACCGCGCTCGACTCTGACGCCGTCACCCAGCGCGCCGCCACCCAGCCGGGCAGCTTCGATATCGCCGACATCGAGTACTGGATCTGCAAGAAGGTCTGGCCGACCGGCAATCTGCAGGCGATGGATACGTCGAAGATCAAGAACTACGACAAGATCGTCGGCATCTTCAAATCGGGCAAGCTGACGCCGGACTCGGTGATCGCCCAGGGCACGGCGCCGCACACGGTCGGCTTCGTCGACGGTCCGGACGGCAAGACCTTCGCCAAGGAAGAGACCGGCTGGATGACCCTCATCCCGACCATCTACAACGCCGATACGCTGGGTATCCGCCCGGACCTGATCGGCCGCCCGATCGAGAGCTGGACGGAACTGCTCAACCCCGAATTCAAGGGCAAGGCCTCGATCCTCGACATCTCCTCGATCGGCATCATGGATGCGGCCATGGTCTGCGAAGCCATGGGCGAGATCCAGTATGGCGACAAGGGCAACATGACCCGCGAGGAGATCGACAAGACCATGGCGATCTTCACCCAGGCCAAGAAAGACGGCCAGTTCCGCGCCTTCTGGAAAACCTTCGACGAGAGCGTCAACCTGATGGCGTCCGGCGAGGTCGTCATCCAGTCGATGTGGTCGCCGGCGATCACGGCCGTGAAGTCTCGCGGCATTCCGTGCGTCTACCAGCCGCTGAAAGAAGGCTACCGGTCGTGGGGCGGCGGCATCGGCCTGTCGAAGAACCTTTCCGGGCTCGAACTCGAGGCCGCCTACGAATACATCAACTGGTATCTCTCCGGCTGGGTCGGCGGCTACCTGATGCGCCAGGGCTACTACTCGGCCGTTCCGGAAACCTCGAAGGAGTTCATGTCGGAAAACGAGTGGGGCTACTGGTTCGAGGGCAAGGAAGCCACCGGCGACATCACCAGCCCGACCGGCGACAAGCTGGCCAGTGCCGGCGACACCCGCGACGGCGGCTCGTTCTACGAGCGCATGGGCCACGTCGCCTGCTGGAACGCCGTCATGGACGAGAACCAGTACATGGTTCGCAAATGGAACGAGTTCATCGCGGCCTGACGCCGTGATGTGACCGCGGCGCCCCGGTTCCTTTTTTCCGGGGCGTCGTCACCGAACAACCGGGCGGACGATCCATGTCGAACCAGACACAAGCCATTCCCCTCGAGACGACGGCCTCCGCGCCGGGGCGCCGCCGCGCGACCCACGGCCTTTCCGACGCCGTCGACCGGCTGGCTGCTTTCCCTGCCGCTGGCGCTGGTTCTTCTGTTCTTCCTGGTTCTGCCGATCGTGATGATCGTCATCGTCAGCTTCTGGGGCGCGACCGAGTTCTCGATCTATCCGGCCTTCCAGTTCGACAATTACGAATTCCTGCTGACCTCGCCGGTGACCTATTCGGTGTTCCTGAACACCATCAAATATGCGGTCATCACCTGGGCGATCACCCTCGTACTGGGCTTCACAATCGCCTATTTCCTCGCCTTCCACGTCCGCACGCTGACATGGCAGATCGTGCTGTTCCTGCTCTGCACGATCCCGTTCTGGACATCGAACATCATCCGGATGATTTCCTGGATCCCGTTTCTCGGGCGCAACGGCATCGCCAATTCGACACTGATGTCGATGGGCGTGATCGACGAACCGCTCGAATGGCTGCTGTTTTCCGATTTCTCGGTGATCCTCGCCTTCGTGCATCTCTACACGCTGTTCATGGTGGTGCCGATCTTCAACACCATGATGCGCATCGACAAATCGCTGATCGAAGCGGCCTACGACAATGGCGCGACCGGCTTCCAGACACTGACCAATGTCATCATTCCGCTGACGAAGCCCGGCATCATGATCGGTTCGATCTTCGTCGTGACGCTGGTGATGGGCGACTTCATCACCGTGCGTTTCATGTCCGGCAGCCAGAAGGCCAATGTCGGGCGGCTGATCTCGAACGATATCGCCCTGCTGCAATATCCGTCCGCCGCGGCGACGGCGGTGGTGCTTCTCGTCACCGTCCTGATCGTGATCGGCATCCTGCTTCGCTTCGTCGACATAAGGAAGGAGCTCTGACATGGAAAAACGTTCCCGCTCCTTCCATGTCCTCGCCGCGATTTTCGGCCTGTTCCTGGTCTTCCTCTACGGGCCGACGATCACCATCGCGATCCTGTCATTCCAGGGGCCGCAAGGCGGGCTGACATTTCCGATGCGCGGCGTTTCGCTCAACTGGTTCCACGAGCTTTTCCAGCAGCAGGCGGTGGGCGACATCTGGGGAAGTTTCGCGCGTTCCCTGGTCCTTGGCCTGATGGTGATGGTGACGACCGTCGTGGTCTCGGTGATGGGCGGGCTTGCCTTCCGCAAGCGCTTTCCGGGATCGGGTATCGTCTTTTACCTGATCATCACCTCGTTGGTGATCCCGTCGATCCTGGTTTCTCTCGGCGTCGGCCTGATCTTCTCGCAATCCGGCCTCGACGTGCATTGGTCGACCTCCGGTTTCGGATCGCAACTGACATGGACCCTGCCCTTCGGGCTCCTGATCATGTTCGCGGTGTTCAACCGTTTCGACAAATCCTACGAGGAAGCGGCACGCGACCAGGGCGCGACCGCATGGCAGACGGTCCGCCATGTCGTCCTGCCGATCATCGCGCCGATGCTGATCGGCGTCGCCCTGTTCGGCTTCACGCTATCCTATGACGAGTTCGCGCGCACATTGCTGACCGCCGGCAGCTACAACACGCTGCCGCTCGAGATTTACGGCATGACGACGAATGTCACGACGCCCGTCATCTTCGCGCTCGGCACGCTGACGACCGGCTTTTCGCTGATCATCATCGCGGTCTTTCTCGTCGCCGTCCTGGTGATGAACCGCCGGCGCGCGCGTCTCGGTTCGGATGCCGGCAAGGGCATGGTCTGATGCACATCCTCGTCATCAATCCGAACTCGACGGCGGCAATGACACGATCGATCGAGGCGGCGGCCCTCGACGCCGCGCGCGCGAAGACGCGGATCACGGCCGTCAATCCGGACGATACGCCACCGGCAATCCAGGGGCCGGAGGACGGTGCGGCGGCCCTGCCCGGCCTGTTCGCCCTGTTCGACCGCGAGGTCCTGGAGAAAGGCGGCTACGACGCCTGCGTCATCGCCTGTTTCGACGATACCGGGCTGATGACCCTGAAGCGGCGGTCGCCGATCCCGGTGATCGGCATCGGTGAAGCGGCGTTTCTCGCGGCCATGCTGGTCGGCGACAGCTTTTCGGTCGTCACGACACTCGGCGTCTCCACGCCGGTCATCGAGGCCAATCTCGCCGCCTACGGCATCGCCGCGCGCTGCCGGAAGGTTCGGGCTTCCGAAGTCCCGGTACTCGACCTGGAATCCGACAAGGACAGCGCCTGCGACACAATCGCGGCGGAGATCGCGCTCGCAATCGCGCAGGACGAGCCGGATGCGATCGTTCTCGGCTGCGCGGGCATGGCCGATCTCGCATTGACGCTGTCCGACCGGTTCCGGCTGCCTGTCATCGACGGCGTGGCGGCCGCGATCACCTTTGCCGAGGCGCTGCGCGCCTGCAATGCCGACCGGTGGGCGGGCTCACACCGCGGCGGGCGCGTCGCATGACGGCGACGCATGTGCATTTCGATTTTTCGGCGCTTGGCGAACGCGACCGTTACAAGCTGCTGATCGGTACGGTGATCCCGCGTCCGATCGCGCTGGTGACGACACTTTCCGCCGATGGCCGGCGCAATGCCGGTCCGTTCAGCTTTTTCAACGTGCTGACGCATGATCCCGCGATCGTGGCGATCGGCGTCGAGAATTACGCCGACATGCGGTTCAAGGATACCGCGCGCAATATCCGCGAGACCGAGGAATTCACCGTTCACATCGCCGATCAGGCAATGGTCGAGCAGATGGAGGTCTGCGCCATCAAGTTCGGTCCGGACGTGGACGAGATCGCCGAAGCCGGCCTGTCGACCGTACCCGGCGAGATGGTGCGCAGCCCGCGCATACTGGAAGCGCCGGCGGCGCTCGAATGCCGGCGCACCATGACGCTGGAGGTCGGGCGCGCCCGCGAGATCATCCTCGGCGAAGTGCTCGGCATTTTCGTGCGCGACGATCTCGTCGACGAAAGGCTGCATGTGGACCAGCACGGCATGGACGCGGTCGGCCGGCTCGGCGGCCACAGCTATGCGCGCACGCAGGACCAGTTCGAGATCAAGACGCAGTCCGTCGAGGAATGGGAAGGCGGGAAGGTCCGCCCCTGATAAAGGGCCGTTCAGACCGGGAAGCGGTTTTTCAGGATGATCGCCCAGGCGGCCCGGTTCAGTTCTTCGATCTTCTTGATGGACCCCCTGATCCGTTCGATCTCCTCGTCGTCGAGGTCCTGCGATTTGCCGAATTTCATCCCCTGCTTCGTCTCGGCAATCCGCATCAGGATCGTTTTGGCGTGCCCGCCGTCCTCGTCGAACGAGTAGAGGCTGTGGTTGTAGTGGTTCTTGTGCTTGAGGATCTCCTTCATCTCGCCGGTCAGCGCGAGGATCTCATGGCGGATCGGATCCGACACCCGCTCCAGTTTTGACAGGCGGTCAACGAGGTCGAAACGGGCGCGGGTCGTGTTGAGCGTGAGGAAGATGATGATTGCTGTCTCCTTGTCCACGCCCGCGAGGCCGGCAATGATGTGGATCAGAAGTGTCTCGGTGTTGGCCCAGGAATAGTTCATCCGTCCGAGAAGCAGCAGCACATCGTCGAAATTCCTCAGGGTCATAACGGTTTCCATCGCCCATTCCCCTAGTTAAGCGCCGGTCCGCCCGCTTTCTTCGAAGCGTAATGGTCGAGGAAGATACCGGCCGCCTCGGTGCGGTTGGTCGCGCCGAGTTTGGAGATGATATTGTGCATGTGCAGCTTGACGGTATGTTCCGACAGGTCGAGATGTTCGGCGATGTTCTTGTTTTGAAAGCCCTGCGAGGCAAGTTCCATGACCTGCACCTCGCGCCTCGTGAGCATCCGGAGGTGACTGCGATCGCCCCTGTTGCCCGACGGTTTGCGCGGTGACGGTCTTGCAGCCGGCGTTTCGCTTTCGAGCCGTTTTATGAAGGTTTCCATCAGCTCAGGCGGGCAATAATTGCCGCCGTTCAGCATCAGGCGGATGGCCGAAAGCCAGATGTCGAGCCGAAGATTCATCGGAAGGCAGGACCGGACGGCCCCGCCTCCGAAAAACTCGTTCAGGCACCGCGCCGACGGCTCGATATGGTTGAAGGAGATGCAGATAATCGGATTAGGGGCGATCTCGCCAAAGACATCGACTTCGCCGAGCAGCGCGTCACAAAGCGAGTCGTCGACGATTATCAGCCGTACCTCGCCTTCCGCGCCGGTACACCATCGTCTGGCTTCTTCGATATCCGCGAAACGGCGAAATCCGATATCCGGGAATTCGTAGGTCAGGTTACGGATCAGACAGTCGGAAAAGGCTTGATTCGGGCCTATATACAGGATGTCCGGCTGGTCTGGAGCCGTGATCTCTTTCCGCGTTTTCGTTTCGTCGTTCGGAGTGTCGTCAAAAGCCGGTCGCATTCTAGTCTCCCTCTACTAGATGCCCCGAAACAACTCGGACTCGATCTTACGCGGGCTTTTTCAGCCTTCTCATGTTCCCAGCCGTTGTAGTGAACTCTAACACCAACCCGATCATTCGCCTATACATCGAAAGATCAGGTCGGTGCCGAAAAGGCTTTCATATTCAATAATTCAATTTGGCGGCCAATCGTTTTCCACAGGTGGGACTAAATACTCTTCCCGCCAGCGGCTACCCACGCATGCTTTCCGCGGACGAAACGATCTAGTCCGCGCTGCGAAAAATACAATCAATTTGACGTAGAGGAACCTGCCGCGCGCCCGTCTTGTTGCCGGATTGCCGGCACAATGCCTTGAAAACACAAAACTAATTGAACGGTCAGTGGATCGGTCCGGAGAGCCGCAAGTACTAGACCCAATTCACGGCTTCAATTCCGCCGTGCGCCCGGACACGATGTCGTCATGCCGTAAACGACGGCGATCACATGCAAACGGGTGCAGGGAATGCCTTGGTCTGCGCGACCAGGCAAACGGGATCCTTTTGCGTGTCGACGTGTCGGCAGCGGCGAGACGCCAAAGCAAAGGAGGGTATCCCGAAAATCTCACACATCGACTGTCGGCGGTTCGATCGCGCAAGCGGCCGTGGCGCCATAACCGGACGTGAATGTCCAAGTTCAAACCAGGAAACTGAATGCCGCTTTTTAGAAGAATGGCGGCGAGGTTTTCCCGTAATATTGTGAGGAAAGACCATGCCTAAGAAAAATCAACTTCAGGCCCAGCTCGAAGCTCAGGGTCAGGGTCAACTGGAGGCACAGGGTCAGGGGCAGCTTGAAGCCCAGGGACAGGGCCAAGGCCAACTCCAGGGTTCGGACCAGGGCCAGGACCAGGGTCAGGATCAAGGTCAGGATCAAGGCCAGGATCAATCGCAAAGCAGCGAAAGCCTGAACCTGAACGGCAATGGCAACGGAAACCTGAACGGCAACGGGAACGGAAACCTGAATGGTAATGGCAACGGCAACCTGAACGGTAACGGAAACCTGAACGGCAATGCCAATTTCAATGCCAACTGGAATTCGTCCGACTCGACGTCGAACAGCAATTCAACGTCCAGCAGCGCCAGCACCTCTGCGAGCACAGCGGCCGCGACGGCCAACGTCAACCTCAATATGGACGGCTATCTTCCGACCGATGACGACTTCGCCGATATCGATCTGTCCGGCGGCGCGCATGTCGACCAACTGCTCGTCAATCACGACGGCGAGATCAACTACAATCCGGGTGACGACGTCTCGATCGAAGATATCCTCAATGATGCGCTCAAAGGCGCCGGCAACGACACCGGGATCGTTTTCAGTCAGAACAACCATCTGGTCGACAATGACACTCTGAGCAATCCGAGCGTTTCGAATGAAGGCGGCACGTTCAACCAGAACGGTAACGCAACGGGCGGCACCGCGACAGCCGACGAAGGCATCAAGGCCGAAGGCGCAAGCGGCGGCGATGCCAATGCCAATGGCGCCAACGGCGCGTATGGCGGCGCTGCAACCGGCGGCTCCGCTACCGCCTATGGCGGCATCGGCGGTCAGGCAATCGGTGGCGCAGCAACCGGCGGCACCGGTGCGGCTGGCGGAGCCGGCACGGGTGTCGGCGTCGGCCTCGGCGGTCTGGCTCTCGGTGTCGGTCTCGGCGGTGACGGCGGTACCGGCGGTGCCGGTGGCGCCGGTGGTGCCGGCGGCGCAGGCGGCTTGGCGAACGGCGGTACCGGTGGCCAGGCGAACCCCGGAAACGGCGGCAATAACGGCAACTCCGGCGATGGCGGAGCTGGCGGCTACGCCGATCCGGACGCGACGTCCACTGCAACAGTCGTCCCGCCGGCGGACCCGGCTTCGCTGTAGCCGCTGCGGGCGCGATTGCCGGCAGGGCAAACGCCGGCGATGGCGGCGATGGCGGCAATGGCGGTGACTCCGGCGATGGCGGAAACGCGACCGGCGGACTTCGGCGGTGGCGGCACTGCCGGCTACGGTGGCCTTGGCGGTCTCGGTGGCTTGGGCGGCTCCGCGGGTGGCGGCAACGGCGACGGCTCGGCCCGGGCCAATGACGGCACCGGCAGCGGCACAGGTCGTGCGGACGGCGGCAATGGCGGCGATGGCGGCGCAGCCACCGGTGGGCTCGCAACGGCCGGTAACGGCCTCGGCGGCATGGCCAGCGTCGGCGCAGCGAATGGCGGCGACGGCGGCGACGGCGGAGCGGGCGGCACGGCAACGGCCGGCGCCGGCGGTGACGCCGGCATGTGGGGATCGCACAATGCGGCGGACACCTACATCAACGGCCTGTCCGAGGCGAGCGCCGACGCGATCCTGGATACCACCGCGTTCAACCAGAGCATCGTCATGGGTGCCAACATCCTCGGCAACACGGTCGACATGACCGTCGTCGGCGGTGACTTCCACGATTCGTTCATCGGAGGTGACGATTCTTCGTCGTAATCGACTGCGGGACCGGGTTCCCGGTCCCCTCCCATACCGGACCGCGCGGGCAATCCGCGCGGTCCCAACAACTACAACAAACCGTGCAGCGGGACGTGACGACGCCGAAACGAGGTGATGACCGTGTCACTTGATCCGATTACCGAAGCCATCGCGCATTTCATCGGTTTTTTCGAACTGGCGGTAGAGGAAGCACGTGGACGGCTCGACTATGACGAATTCCGCGCCCTCAAGGCGAAGCAGATGGACGGTGGCGAGATCATCGCGGTCGGCAATGTCGTCAACACTCCGTATCAACTTCTCGATGTGCAGCCGGACCTCCATTACCAGCCCTTCGATCAATCCGTCGTGCCGCTCTGGGCGCACAGCCGTGTGGTCGGCCACTATATTCCGCCTGCGGCTTCCGGCGCCGATACGCCGCACCCGAATTCGCTGCCCGGACTTGACGGTTTCCTGATTTCCCTCGGCACGCGTTTCGAATTCACGGTGACACCGCCCGGCTCGATCGCCGTCGTCGCACAACAGGTCAATCACATATACGACAACGACTACCTGAACATGACCGACACCACGGTCGAGACGATGTCCAGCGACCATCTGGACGCCGGGCTCGGTGTGCTGGCAGCACAAGCATCGGATATCGACCCCATCGGCGCGTTGACGCAACCGGATTCGGAGATCGCCATTGCCGACCTGGTCGAGGAAGTGGCGCGGATCGTCAGGAGCGACCACGAGGAAGGGCCGTCCGAGGCGCAAATCCATATCGCGACGGGCGCCGACGCCAACGGCATTCATTCCAACGGCGTTCTGGTGGACGACGCCCCTCTCCTATCCGACTACCTGCCGGAAAACGCGGAACCGGAGGAACCTCAACCGGTATCCGTTGCCCACGGCGAAGGCCAGATCGAGATGCACGGCGACGTGACGCTCGATGCGGGCTCCAACCTTCTCGTCAACGAGGCGTTCATCGGCAACAGCTGGATCGTCGCACCCGTCTTCGCGGTCGCGGGCGATGCGGTCGACGTCAACATCGTCAGCCAGGTCAATGTCTGGTCCGACGCCGATACGATCGGAAGCGAATTTTCCGGTTGGCTGGCGCCGGACGCCGCGGCGACCCGGGCGTTCAACGTCGCGTCCGTCACGCTCGATCAGACGCCGCCGCCCGATGCGGATGCCGAACCGGAACCGACGGGGTTTCCGGAGCAATGGCACGTTACGCGGCTTGACGGAAATCTCGTGCTGCTGAACTGGATCGAGCAACTCAGCTTCATGACGGATCACGACACAGCGATCCTGACGCATGCGGGCTCGCAGTCGCTGCTGCTGACCGGGGAAAATACCGCGGTCAATTCGTTTTCACTGGGCGAGTTCGGCAACTACTACGATCTCGTCGTCGTCGGCGGCAGCTACCATCACGCCAATGTCATAGAGCAGAAAAACATCCTGCTCGACGACGACTTCGTGTGGTCGCAGGGCAACTTCGCCACTTCCGGCCAGGCGAGCCTGTCGACAAGCGACAACCTGCTCTGGAACGAGGCCAATATCCAGGCCGCGGGCCAGATGCAGTTCGAGTCGATGCCCGCCCACTATCTCGAAGCAATGCAAAGCCTCGCGAGCGGCAGCGACGACCTGAATGCGGGAGTTCTCGGCGACGCGGCGTTTGCCGGGTTCGACTCCCTCAGCGTTCTCTATATCTCCGGCAGCATTCTGAGCCTGAAATACATCTCGCAGACCAATATTCTCGGCGATAGCGACCAAATCGCCATGTTCGGCGAGGAGCCGGACGGAATTCCGACGGACTGGACGATCAGCACCGGTTCGAACCACCTCCTCAATATCGCGTCCATCGCCGAGGCGGGCGTCAACTCGACCGTCTATACGGGTGGCGAGATATATTCCGACGCCCTGCTCTACCAGGCCGAGCTTATCTCCAACGACCCGTTCGGCGCGACCGGGGCGCCGGCGGAGTTGGCAAGCGAGGCGGTCGTATTCCTTGCCGACGACATGCTCGACCCCGATTGCGACCACGACAACGCCGACGCCGGCACGCATGCGCCCGATCAGGTGCATGTGGATGTCATGCAAACCATGCTTGCCTGAGGGATGCGGGAATGAACGATGTCCGCAATTTCATGAAACGCGCCTACGCCCCCTTGAGGGCCGACGAAAAACCCGTGGCCGGTCCCGATAAGCCGCGCGGCGATGCGCTGGACGACCTTATCCGCGAGCTCGACGCATTGACCGCCGGATTGCAGCGCGAAGCGGGCTGGCGGACGTCGGCCGCGGAAACAGCGGAAGCAAAACCGGTCCCGGACAGCCCTGCCCCCGATCCGGTGGAAAACGACGCCGAACAGGAGCCGGTTGCGGAGATCGCCGGGCCGGACGCGATTGCTGAAATTTCCGATCCCGAGCCGGTTGTCGAAACACCCGGACAGACGGTGTCCCCGGAGCCCGACGAGCGGAAGTCCGCTGCGGACCTTTCCGGCTCGTCTCCAGGTGCAAGCAAAGGCGTGCCCCGGCAGGACTTCGCGCAATTTCCGAGCACGGGACGGCTTGATCCGGCTACGCCTCAACCGGAGGAAGCGCGCGCTGCGGACACTCCTGTCCCGGAGGAAGCGCCCGCCGCGGATACTCCCGACCCCGAGGAAATGCGCGCCGCGGACACACCGCAACCAGAGGAAATGCGCGTCGCCGAAGCGCCAACCAATGTTCCGGTCGGCGCGCGCACGATAGACGCCGACAACGGGCCCGTGAAAACACGCGAAGCGGAAGCCGGAGCCGGCGGCCCAACGGACGGCGGGCGTTCGGGGTCCGGAGGCGGCGGTGGTGGCGGCCAGTTCCACAAGCGGCTCGGTCCGGTCGATTTTTCACGCAGCCTGAAGGCGGGAGTGAAGGCGGTCCGCTACAACCTGACCGTGGTCATGTTCTTCACACTCGCGACGAATATCCTCGTCCTGGCGATCCCGGTCTATCTGTTCCAGATCTCCGACCGCGTGTTTACCAGCCGATCGACCGACACACTCATCATGCTGACCGTCGTCATCGTTGGCGCCGTCATCCTCCAGGTCATCTTTGACGCGATCAGACGCTTCATTTTGATGCGCACCGCCGTTGAAATGGCGGCCCAGCTGGGCTCTCCGATTCTCAGCGCCGCGGCACGCGCCGCACTGCACAGCAACGGACGCGAATACCAGATACTCGGTGACCTGCAGCAATTGCGGGCGTTCCTCGTTTCGTCGACGCTGCTTTCCTTTCTCGACGGGCCGTTCACACCGATTTTCATCGTCGCCATCTTTCTCATTCACGGCGATCTCGGCCTGATCGTGGTTGCGACCGCCCTCGCCCTTCTGGTTATCGCGCTGTTCAACCAGCGGGCGACATCCGCCCCGTTCGCCGAAGCGACCCAATACCAGAGCAAGGCAAACCTGCATCTCGATTCCATGTCGCGCAATTCGCAGATCATCAATGCGCTTGCGATGATCCCGGAAGCGGTCGCCATATGGGGCCGCGACACGGCGTCCTCGCTGCGCGCGCAGGTTCATGCGCAGGACCGAAACATCATTTCCGCATCGATCTCGCGCGGCGTTCGCCTGCTCACACAGATCGCCCTGCTGGGCTGGGGAGCCAATCTCGCGCTTCACGGCGAGATCACCGGCGGCATGGTGATCGCGGGCTCCATCATCGCCGGCCGCGCGCTGGCGCCGATCGAGGGCGTCATCGAGGGCTGGAACCAGTTCCTGCTGTCGCGTTCGGCCTATGGCCGCATCGCCCAGCTGCTGACCGCGTCGCCATTGAATTTCGAGCGCCTGCGCCTGCCGAAGCCGGAGGGACGCCTCGACGTCGAAAGGCTGCTTTACGTCCCGCAGGGCACGAAACGCGTCGTGCTCAACAGCATCAGCTTCGCCCTGCGGCCCGGCGATTCGCTTGCCATCATCGGAGATTCCGGCGCCGGCAAGACGACGCTCGGCAAGATGCTGGTCGGATCGGTCCTGCCGACTTCGGGCAGCGTGCGCCTCGACCTGATGGATTTGCGCAACTGGGACCAGCGGCAATTCGGCGAGAATATCGGATACCTGCCGCAGGACGTGCAGCTGTTTCCCGGCACGATCAAGGGCAATATCGCGCGGATGCGCGAGGACGCGACAGACGCGCAGATATTCGAAGCGGCGGCGCTCGCCGACGTGCACGAGATGATTTCCTCGCTGCCGCAGGGATATGAAACGACCGTCTCCGCCGACGGCTCTCCGCTGTCCGGCGGTCAGAAACAGCGCATCGCCCTGGCGCGGGCATTCTTCGGCAATCCGCGCATGGTGGTGCTTGACGAGCCGAACTCCAATCTCGACACCAATGGCGACCAGGCGCTGGCGCGCGCGCTCGCCCATGCGAAAGAGAACAAGATCACCGTCATCGCGATCACGCAAAAGCCGTCGCTGTTACGGCATGTCGACAAGATCCTGCTTCTGACCAATGGCACGGTTTCGCTGTTCGGCTACCGCCAGGACGTGCTTCAGGCGCTCGCCAACATGCAGAATGGCGGACAGATCGCTCCCAATGGCCGGCGGGGCTAGACGGATGATCGACACGGGAGCAGGGCAATGAACAGCGTCACGACCATAGAACACCTGGAATGGTATTCGGACGTTCCGCGCTCGATCCGCAGGCACACGATCATCGGGGTCATCCTCGCCACTGCGGCCTTCGGCGGGTTCGGCGCGTGGGCGTTTACCGCGCCGCTCGCCGCCGCGATCGTGGCGCAAGGCAGCTTCGTCGCCACCGGCCAGAACAAGATCATCCAGCACCTGGAAGGCGGGATCATCAAGGAGATACTCGTCAGCGAGGGCGATCATGTCGACAGCGGGAGTCCGATCATCCGGCTGGACGAATCGTCAGCGCAGGCGAACGAACGCCAGCTCATCCTGCGTCTCGCCCGGCTCGAAGCCATCAATGCGCGCCTGCTCGCCGAATATAACGGCACGGAGACCGTCGATTTTCCGCCCTATCTGGTCGACCAGCGCAGCGATCCGGAAATAGCCGCCATCCTCGACAGCCAGTTGCTCAGTTTCGAGTCGTCTCGGCGCAAGCTGGAAAGCGACCTTCAACTGCTGCGTTCGAACATGGAGTCACTGGAATTCCGCGCCGAGGGCTACGAGACCCAGCGACTGGCCATGGTGCGTCAGTCGGATCTTCTCAAGGAGGAGCTGGTCGGAAAGCTGGAATTGCTGCAGGACGGCTTCATACGCAAAACCGAGACAAATGCCATTCGGCGGGCCATCGCGGATGCGGATGGCCAGATCGGGCGGCTCGCTTCGGAGGTCTCCGAGACCAACGCCCAGATCAAGAAACACCGCGAACAACTCCTGCAGACCGAGGCGAGCTACCGGCAGGCCGCCGTCGATGAACTGCAGTCCATCGATGCGGAACTTGACGGCGTTCGCGAACAGTCGCGCAACGCGCAGAATGTGTTGAAGCGGATCACCATCAACGCCCCGGTATCGGGGACCGTCGTGCGCATGCATTACCATACGCCGGGCGGCGTGATCGAAAGCGGCAAGAGCATTGCCGAGATCCTGCCGACCGACGTGCCGCTGATCATCGAGACGCAGATACCGCGCACCGATATCGACAGCGTGCGGGTTGGCCAGGCGGCCACGATCCGGCTGACCGCGCTGAACCGGCGCACGACACCGGTGCTCAACGGCAAGGTGTTCTACGTCTCCGCGGACTCGCTGCACGACGCCAATCCGATGCAGCAGCGCGAGGTCTATATCGCCCGTGTGAGCCTTTCCGCGAACGAGATCCAGAGGGTGCCCGGCTTCAGCCCAACTCCGGGCATGCCGGCAGAAATCATGATCGAGACGGCGAAACGGACCTTCTTCGAATATCTGACGAAGCCGATCGTCGACAGCATGCAGCGCGCCTTCAGGGAGCGGTAGGACCGACGAATGATTGGATGGCGACCCCGGCAGGATTCGAACCTGCGACCATCGGCTTAGAAGGCCGGTGCTCTATCCAGCTGAGCTACGGGGCCGGACCTGAACTTCATGTCGCCGGGCGGCGCCGCGGTCAAGCGCAACGTCAAATCCGCGGTCAGTGGGTCCAGGGAGTCTTGCGGTCGTATTTGAAATTGTCGGAATAGGAGACGGTCCGGCGCTTCGGCTGGTTCGGTTCGTCGAGGTGATACGCAATGCCATGTTTCCGGGCATAGGCGACAGCCTCCTCGCGGGTGGCGAATTTCAGCCGCACCTGCGCCAGCGGATCGCTTGAAGACGTGTATCCCATCAACGGTTCGACGGTGCGCGCGGAGGCGCGGTCGAATTCGAGAATCCAGATGCCGGTCTTCGCCTTCCCGGACTGCATCGCGGTCTTGGAGGGGCTGTAAATGCGGGCTGACACGGGCGCATTCTCCTTTGACGTCACTGTTTCGCGCGAACACCGTATTGGTCGGAGCGGCAGGATTCGAACCTGCGACCCTCTGGTCCCAAACCAGATGCGCTACCAGGCTGCGCTACGCTCCGAACTCCGACGGTGACACTCGCGGAAGCCGTCGCATACAACGGCTTACCCGCAACGGCAACCATCTCTATTTGGCGTTCGCAGAAATAATCGGATGAACGAAGCGATCACCGGGCACAATCCCGAGACTGTCGCTCAGCCCGGCATTGATTTCGAGAACATATCGAACCGGCTCAACCGACGGCACCGCAGCCGTCGAGAACGGTGTCGTGTGCTTCGCGATCGAACTGACCACGCCATCCTCGCGCACGAAAAGCATGTCGAGCGGACGCGGCGTGTTCTGCATCCAGAAGGCGACCTCGCGGGTTTGCTCGAAAACGAACAGCATGGCGCGATCGTCGGGAAACTCGGCCCGGAACATCAGTCCGCGCGACCGTTCGTCATTGTCGTCGGCGACCTCGATAGCGAATTTCGCGATTTCCTTGCCGTCGCGCATGATCGTCAGTGGCGCCGCGTCGACCGGCAGAAGCATCGGCGCTTCCTGCGCAACCGCCCCGTGCGACGGAGCGATGACGGATATGGCGCCCGCAAAAAGCGCGAATAGGACGAGTGCAAGTCTTGCCATGGCTTCCGGTCCGTTCAACCGGCTCGACGATCTAATGGGATGACGGCAATTGTGTGCCGAGGTCGGGATAAATCTCGGCGGCCATCAAGCCCTTGTCGCCGTTCCCGAAACGCACGATGACGACCTGCCCCGCGCGCAGTTCGGTCAGTCCGAAGCGCCGCAGCGTTTCCATATGAACAAAGATGTCCTCGGTCCCCTCGCCGCGCGTCACGAAGCCGAAGCCCTTGGTGCGGTTGAACCATTTGACGATCACCCGTTCCAGGCCGCTGGTCGGCGTCACATGGACATGGGTCTTCTGTTCGGATTCGCCGGGATGGACGGCCGTGGAATTGTCCATCGAGATCACGTGGAAGGCCTGCAGGCCGCGGTCACCCTGGCGCGCCTGGCAGACGATCCGTGCGCCTTCGAGCGCGGTCTGGTAGCCATCGCGGCGCAGGCACGTCACGTGAAGCATGACATCGCCGAGACCTTCCTCGTCGGGAACGACAAATCCGAAGCCCTTGGCGACGTCGAACCACTTGATCGCGCCCGAGACCTCGATCACCTCCGAATTCTCGGATTGTGAAAGGAGGCGTCCCAAATCGCCTGATGATGAGCCCTTTTCCCCCATGGCCACGCTTTTCTCGATCAACCCACACCTGATTCTCTTCCCCGAGGATAGCATTGCGACATCGAAACACCACAAGCCCGATCTTCTGTTTTGCACATGTCCTTCGAAAAGCTTGCAAGCCTGGCGCAAGCCTCGCGGATGATTGCGCCTTGCTTTGCGTGCGCGACGCACTAGAAAACGGCCGTACAAGGGAGAAATGACATGCGTTATCTGCACACCATGGTCCGCGTCCGCGACATCGATGAATCGCTCGATTTCTATTGCAACAAGCTGGGCCTCGAGGAAGTGCGCCGGATGGACAGCGATGCCGGCCGCTTCACGCTGATCTTTCTGGCCGCGCCGGAAGACGTCGACGCCGCAAAGGCCGGCGGCGCGCCGATGGTGGAACTGACCCACAACTGGGATCCCGAGGACTACCAGGGCGGGCGCAACTTCGGACACCTCGCCTATGCGGTCGACGACATCTACGAGACTTGCGACCGCCTCGCCAAGGGCGGCGTGACGATCAACCGGCCGCCGCGCGACGGGCACATGGCCTTCGTGCGCTCACCGGACGGCATTTCGATCGAGATCCTGCAGAAGGGCGACGCCCTGCCGAAGAGCGAACCGTGGGCTTCCATGCCGAACACCGGGGCCTGGTGAAGCGGGGCGACCGGCGCCGGGACCTTGATTTGGCCCTATTTCTCACATAGCGCGAAGATGGCTATATTTGTCCGGCTTGCGCATAAGTCTTTGTTTACCACGGCAATGGCTTATGACGGTTGAGCCGAGGGGTTCGGGGACACAAGGCAAGTCATTGACAGTTCGAACGGGGACATTCCTTAAACGCGCGCCTACTCGTGGCCTTGCGATGATCGTCGCGGCGACGGGTCTTTCCGGTTGCATGGCGTCGGCGCTCGACGTGCAGTCCACATTCGCGCCCGAACCGTCGGTCGGCCTTTCGCTGGCCGGAGACAACGCTCTGCCGCTGCCCCGTCCCGCCGAAGACATCGCATCCGCTGACGGGGCCGTCGAGGCGCCCGCCGAGGCCGAGAGCCCGGTCATGGCGCTCGAGGGCACAGATCCCGCCCAGGGCGCGGCCACTCTCGCCGTCGACGCCGCGGCCACCGGCACCGTCACGCCGGACGGCCAGGCGACGACCGTCGCCTCGTTGCAGCCGGACATGCAATCCGAAGCGACCGACGGCACGGGTTCACGCGCCTGTCGACGCCGCAACGGCCCGCATCAATAGCGCGGCGGGCACGCAGCCACGCGCCGTCACCGCGCCACGCCCGCCGATCGGCGCCATGGGAAAACGGTCAGGTGGCCTGCTTTCGCTCTTTTCCAACAGCCGTTCGAACAGCACGCGCAAGGCGCTGATCCCGCCCGCGCCCGTCGCCAACCAACCGGCGACCGCCGAATTGTGGAGCGCGCCTAAGAACCCGCCCCCGTCCGCGCCTCCCGCGGTTACCGTCGCCAGCGCATCCGCTGCCTCCGTGCCCGGATTGCCCGGCGTCGACCGGGAGCGGGCACTCGGCCTCAATACGACAGAGACGGCGGCGCCGGCGGACGAACTCGAAGAACGGCCGGTGCAGCTTGCGTCGGCGGCCGGTCTCGCCCGGCTCGCGCCGAACGGATTGATCAAGCAGCACGACGGCGTCGACGTCGCCTGTCTCAAACCGGCCCTGGTGCGCGTCCTCAAGCAGGTCGAACACCATTACGGACGCAATGTCGTGATCACGTCGGGATACCGGAGCCCGTCGCGCAACAAGAAGGCGCGCGGCGCGGAAAACTCGCTGCACATGTATTGTTCGGCCGCCGACATCCAGATCGAAGGCGTGTCGAAATGGGAGCTTGCCTCCTATCTGCGCTCGATGTCCGGGCGCGGCGGCGTCGGAACCTACTGCTACACGCAATCGGTCCATATCGACATCGGCCCGCAGCGCGACTGGAACTGGCGTTGCCGCCGCCGCAAATAGCATCAAGCTGCTGATTTAAAAGCAATAAGCAGGGGACGGACCGCCTATTTCGGGCGGTTTTTTCATTGCGCCAGGAGTGCGCACAACACGATCGGGGTTTCCCCTGAAAAAACATAAAATCAGCCCGTAAACGGGCTTGCGGACCCGACAGATTCTTTTTATAGACGCCAGACCTTACACGCGCCCTTCGTCTATCGGTTAGGACGCCAGATTTTCATTCTGGAAAGAGGGGTTCGACTCCCCTAGGGCGTGCCACAGGTTCCCTCCCCACGTTCAGCGCGTTTGGACTGGCGACTTTGCGAAAGCGCGGTCCGCCTCTTCGACTGTTCGTGACCGTTTCTTCCGATCAGCGATAACGGGCCAGCGGCACACCGGCAGCCAACAGCGACGGGCTCCAAGCGGTCTCCCGGACCTTAAAACGTCCGTTCGAGCAGGCCGTGGTTCACGACCTCTTTTTCAATCGCGAAGTTTGCACGCAGCGTCTTGCGGCTGAGGAAAATCACCGCGGTCGCGCAGATGAAAAGAAGCCACAGGATCGGCGCCATTCGGACATCGTAGGAACTGCCGAACCACCAGTTGTCGTTGTTCAACTCGATGATATGGGTCCTGAACCGGATGACTTCCGTGAAGAGCAGGCCGAAATGGATGCCGACATTGCAGGGGAACGAGGCGGTGGAAAGGTAGGTGACCGACAGAAGCACGGCGAGCAGGAACAGGCCGACAAACAGCTGCCAGTTGTTGCCGGAGAACCAATAGAGCGGCGCGTCCACCCGATGCGAAACGACGAAAATGAAAGAGGAAAACAGGACCGCGCCGACCGTTACCAGCGCCGTCGTGTTCCAGCGCAGATAGCGCATGAGAAAGGTCCGAAAGACGATCTCTTCCGTAAGAGCGACAACCAGCGCGGTCAGCAACGTCACCACCGTGTCTTCGAATACCTTGTAGTTGAAAGCGGCGACCGCATCCTGCGAAATCGTCACCTTTCCGAAAAGCCACAAAACCGCATAGGCCGATACGGAAAGGAAAAGAGTGACACCACCGAAAATGGCGAATCCGCGAAGCGCCGAACGCCAATTCAGGAGATAGAAGTACAAGAAAGCGAACGGCCTTTCCCTTGCGACGAAGCGGCTGAAAACGGTGACCATCGCGATCACGACGATCAGTGCCGATACCTGGCCGACACCATTGCCGTCCGTGATCGACAGGCCGCTGTTGGTTGCCTTGAATATCCCTTCGAGCAGCAACAACGGCACGGGCAGGAAGATGAAGAAGAGGATTATCTTTAGGTATCGCAACGGTGTTGTCCCATTGTGGCGGCGTCTCGCGGAGTTCCCGTCAATTCCCGGCTCGGGATTCACCGGCGGCATCGCAATTGCGGCTTACGTCTTGTCTTATGGCGCGCCTTGTTGCCAGAGCTTTGCGGCCCTGTCGATACGATAATCACAGATATGCCTATGCTCGCCGGACGCAGACCCCGGCGCTTCAATGCGCGCGCAACATCCAGTTGATCATGTCGCGCCAGTCCGTCATGCGGATCGGCGTCCCGTGCCCGCCGGTCTCGAAGCGGACCATGCGTACGGGATAGTCCGGTGTCTGGCGGACGGCCTGATAAAAGGATTCCGCCGCCGCGACCGGGATGACCGAATCGGCGCTGCCATGCGCGATGAAGAGCGGAACCCGGTAACGCCAGGCGGCCGAGCCGACATAGCTGTCGCTGCCGAAGGAACCGAGCAAGGCGATGCCCGCCATCCGCATGGCGACGGACTCATCCTGCGCGAGCGCATGGCAGACGGCGCCGCCGGCGGATCCGCAGGCCAGGACGAGGCGCGCATTCGGCAACCCGCGCAACACCGCGAGGATCAGTGCACGGATCCGCTTCACCGCGTCGTCGCCGAGATCGCCGCCATCGGGTGCGATATAGACGCCGGAATTGCGCAGCATCAGGTTCTTGATGCGGTTGAAATTGCCGCCGAACGTGTAGTCGCTGGCGCCCTGTTTGCGGTCCCCGCCCCTTCCGTGCACATAGACGGTGACCAGCCTGGCGCCCTTCGAGATACCGGCCGCTATGAACCGGATTTCGCCGGCGTCGGTCTGCAGCGTCTGATCGGCCTGGCGGCGGCGCGGAATGGGATCGACATAGGCCCGCTTCACCCGGCGTTCCGGCACCTTGTCGCGGCGATTGATATCGCGCAGCTCGTTGTAATCGACAACGATATAGGCGCCCCCGTCCCGGCTTTCGAGAATGCCGGGATAGGCAAACAGGCGATCCTTGAAGGGCTTCAGTTCGAAGGCCTGCGCGGCACCGGCGAAGAGAACCGGCAACAACAACATGCAAAGGAGGGAAAGCAGCGTCAGGCGGCGCCGTTCACGCCCGCTGCGTTCCGGATTCGATGGACGGGAACTCGACATGGCGCGCACCCTATTCCGGTTCCCGGACGATTATCAATCGCCGCGCGCAGGCTTTGCCGCCTTGAGCGCGGCGGCATAGTCCTGCGGCGTGTCGAGATCGAGCGCCGCCTGCCCGCCAACCTCGACGGCGATCATTTCCTCGCCGCTGCCGGCAATCATGGCGCGGATGCCGCGATCGCCCTCAAGCCGATCGACAAGCCCGGACAGGCGTGCCGGCAGCCAGACCGGATGGGCCGGTCTTCCGCCCGTGACCGCCTGGACGATGCGTCCGGGATTGGCCGATGCGGCGTCGCGAACGGCGGCGATGGCTGGCTCCGGCACGAACGGCATGTCGCCCAGAAAGACGATGACGCCGTCGGCACCCGCCTTGACCGCGGCATTAAAACCCGCCCTGACCGAGCCGGACAGGCCGTCGGCGAAATCCGGGTTGTGCACGAAGATGCAGTCGAGACCGGCCAGCGCCTGGCGAACCTTTTGCGCCTCATGTCCGGTCACGACATAGACCGGGCCGGCACCACTTTTTCGCGCGCGTTCGACGACGCGGCGGACGATGGCGACGCCGGGTTCGATTTCGAGAAGCAGCTTGTTTTGCGCGCCCATGCGCGTCGATCTTCCCGCCGCCAGGACGACGGCCGCAGCTTTTGCAGGAGAGTCGACGGCGCCCACCATTCAGCGATCGACGGGGCTCGATTTTTCGCGCGGATGCGGTCGGATCGGGATTTCGGTCAGAAGTCCGCCAACGCCCATGGCGACGATATCGTCCGGCGTCACCTCGATCCCGGCGCAAAGCCGCTGCAGCACCCAGTCGAAACCGTTTTCCTTCGGGCTTCGCGCGCAACCCGGCGCGCCGATGACCGGTTTGCCGGCAATACGGCCGAGAACCAGCAGATTGCCCGGATCGACCGGCATGCCGACATGCAGGACCGTTCCGCCCGCCTGTTCGATCGCCCGCGGGACAACGTCCCGGCGGTCCGTGACCGCCGATGCGCCGAAGACCAGCAGCATGTCGACGCCGCCGACAAGCGAGCCGATTTCCTCCGACAGGGCGCCAACGGTGTGGGCGACACGGCTTTCGCTCGCGAGATGTGCGTGCAGTTCCTGCAGCCGTGCTCTCGGTGACCCGCTTCGTCTTGTCGAGCACGGATGCCTTCGTTCCGGTGACGCGCGTCTGCACCATGGCGACCCGCACTCCTTCCGTGAACGGCCGGACGAGCAATGGTGCCGGGTTCCCGGACTTCCGCCGCCGCCCTTTCGACCAGCGCGCCGGCAACCGCGAAGGGAATGATCTTCACCGTCGCGATCATCTGACCCGACCGCACGAAGGAATGGTTCGGCAGAGTGGCGAGCGTGATCGCGGGATCGATCCGGTTGAGCGCGTCGATGCGCTCCGGTTTGACGAGCAACACGCCGTCGGCGACGGAGTGGAAATTGACCCGACCGGTGCCGACATCCTCCCTGCGGAACCCTTCCAGTGCGAAGACGTCGGCGATATGCGCGGCGGCGGCATCCTCCATCATGTCGCCGGCTTCGGGGATGCGCGACCGTGATTTCGGTTATGCCGGCGTCCCTGATGGCATCGAGGTCGCCGACGCTCGAGGACGTGGCCCTTGCGCAGCCGCTTGCGGCTCGCAAGCTGCAGCGAATGGGCAAGCGTCGCGCCGACGAGATCGCCGGGTTCTTCAAGGGACCGGATGCCGAACCACATGGCCTAGACGACGGCCATCTGCGGCGCGATCTGCCGTTTTCGGAAGGCCTCGATCACCTGCGCAAGGATCGCGACCGCGATTTCCGCGGGGCTCGACGCGCCGATATCGAGGCCGATCGGCGACGCGATCGTGTCGATCGCCTCCTGCGGCACGCCATCCGCCAACAGACGCTCGACGCGTTTCGCATGGGTCTTCCGGCTGCCGAGCGCGCCGACATAGAAACACTTCGCCTCCAGCGCGGCCTTGAGCGGATAGTCATCGATCTTCGGGTCATGCGTGATCGCGCAAAGCGCGCAATAGGGATCGAGCGGTCGCTGCTTCAGGACGGCTTCCGGCCATTCCGCATCGAGGCGAACGCCCTCGAAACGCTCCGGCGTGGCAAAGGCGGTGCGCGGATCGATGATCTCCATGTCGTAGCCGGCAAGCGTTGCCATCGGCGCCATCGCCTGGCTGATATGCACGGCGCCGATCACAACGAGACGCGGCGGCGGCAGGTGGACATTGATGAAGAACTCGCGGCCGTCCACGTCGACGACGCCGGACTTGCCGGTTCGAAACACCCTGTCCAGCGCCGCGCCGAGATCGCCGGCAACGGCATCACCTTCATGCACTACACGGTCCCGGCCGTCGCCGAGATCGGTCACCAGCGCAATCGCCTGGCGTGCCGCGCGCGCGGCATTCAGTTTCTTGAGCGACTGGGGATCCATGGCCGGTCCTATCCGAGACGTTCGACATAGACGCGGATGCGCCCGCCGCAGGAGAGGCCGACACGCCACGCGGTTTCGTCGGCGACGCCGAATTCCAGCATCTTCGGTTCGCCGGTCTCGATGACGTCGATCGCATCGGCGATCACCGCGCCTTCGACGCAGCCGCCGGAGACCGATCCCTCGAAATTGCTGTCTGCATCGATGACCAGATGGCTGCCGACCGGACGCGGCGCCGAGCCCCAGGTTTCCACCACCGTGGCGATCGCCACGGTGCGGCCCTCGCCCATCCAGTTTTCGGCGACCTTGAGCGGATCGTCATGGAATTGTTCGGACATGTCGTACCTCCTGCCGGCTCACGCGACGCGATCGAGTTCGCGCAGCCAGTCCATCGGTGTTTTCGTCTCACGATATGGGGACGAACGCGTCCCGAGCGCAAGGCAGAGATCGGAAATCGAGTTCAATGAATGCACCGGCCGGAATTCGTCGACATGCGGCAGCATCACGCGCACGCCCTTGGCCCTGGCCTGGAACCCCTCAAAACGCAGCAGCGGATTGAGCCAGATCAGCCGGCGGCAGGACTTGTGCAGGCGCTCCATCTCGTGGTCGAGCCCTTCGACCGCGTCGCGCTCGAGCCCGTCGGTGATCAGCAGCACTATTGCGCCCTGCGACAGGACGCGGCGCGACCATTGCCGGTTGAAGGTGGCCAGCGTCTCGCCGATCCGCGTACCGCCGGACCAGTCTTCCACGGCCTCGGCGCAGTCGTCGATCGCGGCGTCGATGTCGCGGTGGCGCATCTGGCGGGTGACATTGGTCAGCCGGGTGCCGAACAGGAAGGTGTGGACGTGGCGGCGGTGTTCCGTCAGCGCGTGCAGGAAATGCAGGAAAATGCGCGAATACTGGCTCATCGAGCCGGAAATGTCGGCCAGCACGACCAGCGGCGGATGGACGACGCGCGGCTCGCGAAACTGCGGAATGATGAGATCGCCGCCGGTGCGCATGGCGTAGCGCATGGTGCGGCGCGGATCGACACGCAGCTTGTGCGTCGATGCTTTGTAGCGGCGGGTTTTCACCTCGTCGTTCGGCAGGCGCAATTCGGCGAGCGCCTTCTTTGCCTGAGCGATCTCGGCGGCCGACATCTGCGCGAAATCCTTGTCGCGCAGCACCTCGCGGCCGGAAAAAGTCATGCGCGCATCGACCTCGATTTCAGGCGGTTGCTCTTCCGGTTCGCGTTGCTTGTGGCCCTCGAACATCGCGTCGGCGACGCGCGATTCCCCTGCCCGTTTCTTCTCGCGTTCGCGCGTGTCGGGCGCCTTGGGCGAAAACATCGCCAGCATCTTTTCGACCAGTTCGCGCGAGCGCCAGTAGAGGCGGAACGCCTCGTCGAAGATGACGGTGTCCTCGTGCCGCGTGACGAGGACGGCGTGCAGCGTCCAGTAGAAATCGTCGCGCGAGCCGATGCCCGCCGCCATCACCGCCTCGATCGCATCGTTGACCGCCGCCGGTCCGACCTTCATGCCCGCCTTGCGCAGGGTCCTGGCGAAATAGACGATATTGTCGGCAAGCCGGCCCTCATGGGCCCGCATCTGTTTTTCCGGTTGCGAGGAATAGGTTTCCATCGTCACGCCGCGTCGAGTTCGGCCTTCACGTCGTCGAGTATGCGCTTGCCCTCCGAACCCTGCAGCCGGGCGATGTCGTCCTGGTATTTCAGCAGGACGCCGATCGTGTCGGAAATCGTCGCCGGATCGAGCGCGATCTTGTCGAGTTCGGTCAGCGCCGTCGCCCAGTCGATGGTTTCGGCGACGCCGGGAACCTTGAACAGCTCCATCTCGCGCAGTTTCTGCACGTAGCGGACGATCTCCTCCGACAGGCGCTGGTTGGCCTGCGGCGCCTTGCGGGAGACGATCTCCAGTTCGCGCTCGGCGGTCGGATAGTCGACCCAATGGTAGAGGCAGCGCCGTTTCAGGGCGTCGTGGATCTCGCGCGTCCGGTTGGTGGTGATGATGACGGCGGGCCGTTCGGCGGCTTGAATCGTCCCGTATTCGGGAATCGTCACCTGGAAATCCGACAGGACTTCCAGCAGGTACGCCTCGAAGGCCTCGTCGGTGCGGTCCAGTTCGTCGATCAGGAAGACCGGCGGACGGCCCGGCTCGCCGGACAGAGCCTCCAGCACCGGGCGGCGGATCAGGTAACGTTCGGAGAAGATGTCGTGCTCGAGCCGGTCGCGGTCGGAGATGCCGGCCGCTTCGGACATGCGGATCTCCAGCATCTGCGCAGGATAGTTCCACTCATAGACCGCCGAGGAAATGTCGAGACCCTCGTAGCACTGCAGCCGGATCAGCGGCCGGTCGAGCGCCTTCGCCAGCACCTTGGCGATCTCGGTCTTGCCGACGCCCGCCTCGCCCTCGAGAAACAGCGGACGGCCCATCTTGAGGCTGAGATAGAGAACGGTCGCAAGCGAACGATCGGCGACATAGTCCTGGCTGTTCAGGAGCTCCAGCGTTTCGTCGATCGAGGCAGGTAATGGCGTCGGCATCGGATATTCGCTCGCTCCCGGGATTTCATTGTTGATGGAAACATAGTGAGCGCGGGTGCTGACGCCAAGTGGAGATTGGGAAAGGATGCGGGAGGGACATCACGCGCGCCTTTTGCCTTGCCCTCGCCCGCCGTGCCGTGCATCACAGACGCATGAGCGGTCGCTGTTCATATCCAGGATTGAAATCATGGCGGAGCCTCGCACAAGCCGCGGGCCTGATCGCCGCCATCATGACGCCAGCGGGCGCGCAGGCGCAGGACACGCCGGCAATCGGCATTTCCGCACCGATGTCCGGCTATTTCGCGATTCTCGGCGAGCAGGTCGAAACCGGCGCCCGTGCGGCGCTCGATGACGGCGGAGACGTCACGCTTCAGGTGTTCGACGACGCATGCGACGCCGAGGGCGGCGCACGGACCGCCGACGCGATGATCGCGGCGAATGTCTCGATCGCGATCGGATTTCCCTGCATCGAGGCCTTCGATGCCGCCATGCCGAAACTCGCAGAAGCCGGCATTCCCGTGATTCTTCTCGGCGTGCAGGCCGAAGGCATCACCGAAGAGCGCGAGAAAAACGGCTGGAAGCTGCTGCGCCTCGCACCCCGCAATTCCGACGAGGCCGACGCGATCGCCGGCTATCTCGCCACGGCCTGGCGCTCGGTCAATTTCGGCATCATCGACGACGGGACGCTTTACGGCCGGCAACTGGCCGAAGCGGTGCGTTTCGCGCTCGAAAACGACAATCTGAAACCGGTTTTCACCGATACCTACCGGCCGCAATTGCAGAACCAGATTTCGCTGGTGCGGCGGCTGCAGAAGGCCGGCGCGCGATATGTCTTCATCGGCGGGGACGCGTTCGACGCAGCGATCATCGGCGAAGACGCCAAGACGGTGAACGTACCGCTGACGCTGGCTGGCGGCAGCGCCCTGATCGCGCCGCCGACCGACGGCACGCTTGCCGACGAAACGGTATTGGCGGCGCTGCCGGACTGGCTCGGCCGCGAACCGGCGCGTGAACTGGCGAAGAAACTGGAGAAGACCGCGGTTGCCGGCGACGGCTATGTCGTTCCCGCCCATGCGGCGGTCGAGATCGCGCTGACCGGCATGGCCGCACGCGACGACAAAGGCCATGTCGCGGTCGAGCCACTGATCGGAAAGACGTTCGATACCGCGCTCGGCCCTGTCCGCTTCGATGAGAACGGCGATCTTGTCGCGGAACCTGTACGAGGTCTTCACCGTGCGCAACGGCAAGCTCGAGCCCGTTGATTCCGGCAACAACACGGGGGCCATACGATGACCGCCTGGGATCGCGGACCGCGCAACCTGATCACCGATGTCGCGGGGCTGTCGGTGGGCCACGCCGACAATTCCCGTCTGAAATCGGGTGTGACCGCAATTCTCTGCGACGAACCGGCAACGGCGGCAGTGCAAATTCTCGGCGGGGCGCCCGGCACGCGCGAGACCGATCTGCTGGAACCGCACAACACCGTCGAGGCGGTCGACGCGCTGGTGCTTTCGGGCGGATCGGCCTTCGGGCTCGACGCGGCATCGGGCGCGCAGGCGGCGCTCGTGGAAATGGGGCGCGGCTTCGCGGTCGGTCCGCATCGCATTCCGATCGTGCCGGCGGCGATCCTGTTCGATCTTCTGAACGGCGGCGACAAGGACTGGGGCCGCTATCCGCCCTATCGCGAACTCGGCTATGCCGCCATCCAGGCCGCCGCGACGGATTTCGCGCTCGGCAGCCACGGCGCCGGCGCGGGCGCGCTCACCGCCGATCTGAAGGGCGGTATCGGTTCGGCGTCGACGGTGCTGGACCATGCCGGCGCCACGGTCGGCGCTCTGGTCGCGGTCAACCCGGTCGGGACGGCGACAATCGGCGGCAGCCGGCATTTCTGGGCGGCGCCGTTCGAGATCGGCGACGAGTTCGGTGGCCTCGGCCTGCCGGAACCGCTGCCGGATGACGCCACGAAATTGCGGCTGAAGTTCCGCGATGCCGGAGACACCAATCCGCGCGCCAACACGACCATCGCCGTCATCGCGACCGACGCCAAGCTCGGCAAGGCGGAATGCAAGCGGCTGGCGATCGCCGCGCATGACGGTTTTGCCCGGGCGATCTGGCCCTGCCACACGCCGATGGACGGCGATCTGGTCTTCGCCGTTTCGACCGGACGGACCGCGTTGAAGGGCGGCGCGGACGGCTTCATCGATCTCTGTGCCGCCGCCGCGTCGACCATGTCGCGCGCAATCGCCCGCGGCGTGCATGCGGCGACGCGGGCGGACGGTGACGTCCTGCCGGTCTGGTCGATGCGGAGCTAGGCATCCGCGCTTTACCGTGTTTGCGGGTTTGGATGCCGCGCCTGTGGACAGGACCGTGCACGCACTCCAAAATACCAGCCGGGCTTAATCGGCCATATGACGCCAGGAGACCCGCATGACCATCCGTCCAGTTCTCGCCTGTCTCGCCCTGATCGCGGCGGGCACCCTCTCCTTGCCGGCGCATGCCGGCGACACGGCGACGCTCAACGTTCTCGGTTTCAGCGCCGACGGCGCAACGTTCGCATTCGAGGAATACGGCGTTCAGGACGGCTCGGGCTTCCCCTATGCGAACCGGTTCTACATCGACACGGCCTCCGACAATTTTGTGCCGGGATCGCCGATCCGCATCCGTGTCGACGACGAGACGGCAAGCATCGAGGATGCGCGGGCGCAGGCGAAGACGCGGGGGGAGGCAATCGTTTCCGATACCGACCTCGCCGCCAATCCCGGTTATCTGGCCGGTTTCAACGCGGTGACCGAATTGTCGGCCGACCCGTTCCGGATCGTGGTCAATCCGCGCCCGGTCTTTCCGCCGATCGATCCGCCGCTGGAAATCCGGCTGGAGGAAATCCGCTTTCCGGCAACCGACAGCTGCGCCGGCGTGACCGATACGAGCACCGGCTTCCGGCTGGTATCGGTCGATGCGCACCCCGGCGGCGCCACCGAATTGCTGCATGAAGACAGTTCCGTCCCGTCCAGCCGCGGCTGCCCGACCGGATACCGGATCGGCGGCGTGCAGACATACATGCCGTTTCAGGGACCATCCGCCTACGCCGTCCTTATCGCCGTTGAAAGCTTCGGTTTCGAAGGGCCGGATTTTCGCTGGATGGCCGTCACGAGAAGGAGCAGCCAGCAACAATGATGGCCGAGGCGACTTATCAGGACGAAGACCAGGGCCGGCTCGCGGGCGCCCTGCGCATTCTTGCCGGAGCACTGGCCTGGGGCGCCATGATGGCGGCCAGCGCGTTCGTCTCCCTGATCCTGGATCAGGAACGCGGCCTGAGCTACCACGTCGCACTTATTGTGGCGTACTACTTTGCCGGCGGTTTTCTTGCCTATGTGGCGGCGTGGCCCTTCGTGTCGTGGGCGGCTGCGCGGTTATCCGCGTTGCAGCGCTTCGGGTTTGCGGCCATCCTGCTCACCGGCTTCACGCTGGCGGCAACGGCGAGCGTGCTGGCCCTCGACTACCGGGCCTACTACTCGGAGTGGCATGCCGCGATCTTTTCGCGAATCTGGTTCTACCAGCAAATCTTCACCGCGCTGGGATCGACCTACCAGTACCTCGTCATCGGTTCCAGGCTCTATTGGCCGCTGGCGCCCGTCTTCCTCCTGGCGACAAGCTGGTGGCTTAGCCGCAAGGCGAGTTGAGCAGGCGGCGGCGGTCTGTTATTTGCAGCGCACAATCCGCAAGAATTTGCGCTCCGAGAACTCCCGCAAAGGCCCGCCTCTCCAATGATTCCCCGTTATTCCCGGCCGGACATGGTCGCAATCTGGTCTCCCGAAACGAAATTCCGCATCTGGTTCGAGATCGAGGCCTACGCCTGCGACGCGCTGGCGGAACTCGGCGTGATCCCCAAGGAAGCCGCCAAGACCATCTGGGAAAAAGGCGGGGCGGCGGAATTCGACGTCGCCCGCATCGACGAGATCGAGGCCGTCACCAAGCATGACGTCATCGCCTTCCTGACCCACCTCGCGGAATTCATCGGCCCGGACAGCCGTTTCGTCCACCAGGGCATGACGTCGTCCGACGTGCTCGACACGACGTTCAATATCCAGCTGGTCCGCGCCTGCGATATCCTGCTTGCCGACATGGACCGCGTGCTCGCGGCGCTGAAGGCACGCGCCTTCGAACACAAGAACACCGTCCGCATCGGCCGCAGCCACGGCATCCATGCCGAACCGACGACGATGGGCCTGACCTTCGCGCGGTTCTACGCCGAGATGAACCGCAACCGCGCCCGCCTCGCCGCGGCCCGCGCGGAAGTCGCGACCGGCGCGATCTCGGGTGCCGTCGGAACCTTCGCCAATATCGACCCTTTCGTCGAGGAGCATGTCTGCGAAAAACTCGGCCTCGTTCCCGAGCCCATCTCGACACAGGTCATCCCGCGCGACCGCCACGCGATGTTCTTCGCCACGCTCGGCGTCATTGCGTCCTCGATCGAAAACGTCGCGATCGAAATCCGCCACATGCAGCGCACCGAGGTGCTGGAAGCGGAAGAATTCTTCTCGCCGGGCCAGAAGGGCTCGTCCGCCATGCCGCACAAGCGCAATCCGGTCCTGACCGAAAACCTGACCGGTCTCGCCCGCCTCGTGCGCATGTCCGTTACGCCGGCGCTGGAAAACGTTGCGCTTTGGCACGAACGCGACATCAGCCATTCGAGCGTCGAACGCGCGATCGGGCCGGATACGACCGTCACGCTCGACTTCGCCCTGAACCGCCTGGCCGGCGTCATCGAAAAGCTGGTGGTCTATCCCGACAACATGATGAAGAACATGAACAAGTTCAAAGGCCTGGTCATGAGCCAGCGCGTTCTGCTGGCGCTCACCCAGGCCGGGGTTTCGCGCGAGGACGCCTACAGGCTGGTGCAGCGCAATGCGATGAAGGTTTGGGAAGAAGGCAAGGATTTCCTCGAGGAACTGCTCGCCGACAAGGAGGTTCGCGCGGCGCTTCCGGAAGCGGAAATCCGCGAGAAATTCGATCTCGGCTATCACACCAAGCACGTCGACACGATCTTCCGGCGCGTCTTCGGCGAGGCCTGACGCCCGGCGATCACGCCTGATTGTACAGTGCGCCGGCACGCTCCGGCATCGGAACATGATGATGCCGGTCGGCCACATCCTTCTCGCCATCCTGGTCAGCGCGGTCTACGGAACGGCTTTCGTCGCCATCAAGCTTTCGGTTTCCGAGTTGCCGCCATTGCTGGTGACAGGCTACCGCTTTCTGTTCGCGGCCATTCCGCTGGTGTTCTTCGTGCCCCGCCCCAAGGTGCCGCCGCGCCTGCTGGTCGCCTACGGGATCATGCAGGGCGTCATCATGTTCGGGACGATCTTCACGGCGATCCGGCTGGGCATGCCGCCCGGCCTTTCTTCCCTGGTCGTCCAGATGCAGGTGTTTTTCACCATCTTGTTCTCGTTCGTCCTGTTCGGCGAGAAACCGCGCCGGCGCGAGATCGCCGGGGCGGCGATCGCTCTCGCGGGCATCTGCCTGATCGGGCTCCAAAACGCCGATGCCGCGCCGACGATACCGTTTCTGATGGTGATCGCGTCGGCTGCCGCCTGGGGCCTGGCGAACGTCATCGCCAAGGCGGCAAAGCCCGATGCGATGCTTGGTTTCGTCGGTTGGTCGAGCCTCGCTGCGCCGGTACCGCTCTTTGCCCTGTCGATGCTGTTCGAGGGCACGGCGTTCGGCCTGCCCGACCATGTGCCGTCGACGACGGCGATGCTGTCGATCGCCTTTCTCGCCTACCCGACGACGGTCTTCGCCTTCGCCGGCTGGATATACCTTCTGCGCAACCATCCCGCCGCGACGGTGACGCCCTTCGCGCTGCTCATTCCGGTCTTTGGCATGGGGTCGACGGCGGCCGTTTTCGGCGAGATCCCGACGTCGGTTGCTGCGATCGGCGCGGGACTGGTATTCCTCGGCCTCGCGGTCAACATGTTCGGATGGCGGCTGCTCGGACGCTAGAGGCCCGCCTCGAGCCGGTCGTTCATCTGCTTCAGCGTCTTGCCGCAGAGATTTTCGCAGGGAATGCCGTCATTGTCTCCGTCGCGCGCGCGGTCGCCGCATTGGCGCAGGCGATAGACCGCTTCGGTACAGGAACGGATCTGATTGCAGCTCTTTTGCGGTGTACAGGAAAAGTTCTGCGCGACAGCGCCCGAAACGGCCGCCAGGGAGACCGCAGCCGCAAGCAGCGCCGCGAACAGCGCTACACCATGCCGCGATGATCCATGTATTCCCGCCATCCTTGCTTTGCCCTAACTGCGGCACGCGCCAGCCGTTCGCACCGCGTAACAAGAATACACGGAATTTGATAAGCTGTACGTGAAGGCAATAACCTGATTTTGTTTCGATATTTCGCGAAATCACGTTTCGCGCATCAACCGTTTCGTCCCGATACGGCATGTGAAGCAATCCGCTTCGCGGCCGCCACTTTTACCGGCGATTCTCTTCGCATCCGCAACCCGGATATAGAGGAGAAGAATTATGACGGACTATCGCGATCATTTCTCAACCCGACCGGATATCCCGACCTATCGCGACAGAGGCTCGAAAGGCTATGTCGGCCCGCTCATCGCGCTTGCGGTCATCGCGATCCTGATCGCCAGCGTCTTCTTCCTGGCGAGCGGCACACCGGAAACCGGCGTCAGCGGCGATCCGGCGGCTCCGGCGGCAATGGATACGGCACCGGCCGCGCCGGCGACGATGGACACGGCGCCCGCGGCACCGGCTGCCACGGAGCCCGCCGCGCAGTAAGACATTTTCGGCCGAAAAGTTCTCATGCGCCGGATTGACAATCGCCGGCGGAATGCCGACCTCCGGCGCATGAAGATCAAAGAAGCCGAAATCCTTATCGTGCCGGGATACACCAATTCCGGCCCCAACCACTGGCAGACGCGCTGGCAGGCGAAGATGGCGACCGCGCGCCGCGTCGAACAGGCCGAGTGGGCGAAGCCCGTGCGCGAAGACTGGGTGGCGCGGGTGAGCGAAGAGATCGCGCGGGCGCAAAAACCCGTCGTCCTCGTCGGGCACTCGCTCGGCGTGGCGGCGGCGGTGCATGCCGTCCAGGACGGGGCGGAGAATGTCAGGGGCGGATTTTTCGTCGCGCCGCCGGATGTCGCCAATCCGAAGATCCGGCCGAAGCACCTGATGACCTTCGGCCCCTATCCGCGCGATCCCCTGCCCTTTCCGTCCTTCGTGATCGCCAGCCGCAACGATCCGTTTTCGGATTTCGAGCAGGCGTCCGATATCGCGGCGAGCTGGGGATCGTTTTTCGTCGATGCCGGCGAATTCGGGGCACCTCAACGCGGAATCGGGCCACGGCCCCTGGCCCGAGGGGCTGATGGTCTTCGCGGAATTCATGAAACGGCTC